>NZ_JBHUOM010000022.1:0-46062 GCF_042686045.1 Spirosoma flavum | reverse complement strand
ATAAACCCACTCACCTTCATAACTTTACACGGTTAGTGTCAAGCTATTTCAGTGTAATACAATCCGTACTTTACTCCTAATCAAGAGCGGGTCATGGCCAGTCAACAAGGGGTTGAAGGATGGGACCAAGATGTCCTGATCGTCGCCTGCCTAAGCGAAGAAACCTATTGGCATTATCGGCGACCCTTTCCGAAAGCAGCGTGCTGGCACGACGTCGTTACTCGCGATGCGTATGAGAGTCTGCCAACCGATAAAGGCTATAATCCCAAGGCCGTAGGAAATCCATGGGGTATACCGGCAAACGGCCCGTCCTGGCTCGGAAGTTCGACCTCAGCCCTTGTCAATTTAGCCGCCAACAGCCTTCTGGTGTTCGCTCTTACTAGACAGTCATGCGTACGAGTAGGGGTAGTTGCCTGTTCTGATCCTTTTGTTCAAGCAGACAAAAAGGCCTGTTTGAACAAAAGGATCAGAACAGGCCTGGGTTTGTCAAGACCCTACTTGTTTAGGCGTATCACCACCCGCAGGCATGCTGAGAAGTGATGAGCGTTTAGGGTTGGGCAACCGCGAGGGCGGGTCAAGTGATCGCTTTTAGTCTCGGTCACCGCTAGTCCGTGGCCTAGGTCTGGGTAGTTGGCCGATGAGTGGGGCCGCTGGCCTAGCTTACCCAAGAGGTCATCGCTGATATAGTACCCGGATGTCATACCCCCTGTAATATGCCCTTAAATGCCTGTAAGCCTGTATGACACCCGTGTACTACACCCGGGTGTCATACAGGGGGGTGTCATACACCCGGGTGTAGTACACGGGTGTATGACACCTTAGGTTGACGAAATTCCTCTTGGTAGCGCGTTGAATGACCCCTGTAGGGGGTCTAAGCCCCTGTTGTGGGCGTTGACCGCCGTTTTCTGGCCAATCAGCCCGTTGGCTGGGTTTTTACCGATTGAGCGCCTAGGTTGGGTAGATTTTCCGAATCGTCCGGTAGGGGCCCGGGTGATGCGCCAGGGCGAGGCCGTGGCGGGCCCCACCGATTCGCCACCAGTTGCCCCGTACTCCTTTAGTCAAATGCCTTTAAGGCGGTTGGTTCAGGTCGCCTACGGGCATAAATGGTTTGTCGCCCCAGGTCAGATTGAATGGGGAACTTATTCAGATAGCCTTCGACTTCGCGATTCTGATAGGGATGGTCCCGAAGCATGTCCAGGGGATCAATGAAGACGATATTATAGCGGACCTGGGTAATGTTGCCTGCCCGATCGCGCTGGGTATTGAGCAAGTGTTCCTGTTCATTGGTAAACTCACCCGACGGCAGTCGGTACTTGTAGTTGATAGTCACATAGAAGTGCTGTCGGCTGTAATTGGAGATGGCGATCTCGTACTGGCCGGGATTGGTCATAATCTGATTCCAGGTCTTGATCTGTTGCCCGTAGCGCTCGATTTGCCCTCTGGCCTCGGCTAGTTTTTGGGGCAACATGTTATTGAGTTTTGCTTCCAGCAGCTGGGCCTTAGCGGTCAACTCATCTATGTGGGCTTGAATCTGTTCGGTCTTCTGGAGTATGGGTAAATCCTTGTCTTTTAGGAGCCAATAGCGGTGCTTGCGGTAAAAGGTAATGCGTACAGCGGGTCGATCGAGGTTGACTAGTTTAATGGTTCGACAGTCAAAGTGTCGAATGGCTTCAAATAAAGGTTGGTGAACCACATCGACAAAATAGATCGTGCCGGTAGCGGCCCAGTCGCCCTCAATGTCCCAGGCATTGCGATCGGGCCTTAGCTTGGGTACGTCTTCCATGAGCTGAGTTAGTTCATCTAACAAGCGAGCGTAGATTTGGGGATCGTAGTGTTTTCGCTTGGCGTGTGATAAGGGCTCTTCCATAATTGAATAGTAAAAGTATAGGCAAATATATTTCCCTTTAAGGGAAACTCAATTTCTTTTCTAAACACTTTATTAAAAGTATCATCTCTCCTGATTTATTTTCTTGATTCTATTCTTTTACCTTCAATACTAACAAGATACTGAGTGATCAAAATTTGATCTTTTATCAAACAAACTCTTTTGATTGATTGATTTAGTATCCTTTAACAATCATATTTTCAGTTGGTTACGAAGAGAAAACCGACTTTTGGGGGGAGGAAAACCGACTTTTGGGGGGAGGAAAACCGACTTTTAGGGGGAAGTTTAGGTCCCTAAAAACCGACTTTTGGGGGGAGGAAAACCGACTTTTAGGGGGAAGTTTTAAATAAGAAAACCGACTTTTATATCTTTCCGGTCGGTTTTCTCACTTTTATCGCAAACTTTTAGAGTATAATTGTATTATTTATATACAGGCAGCATGAAAAATTAATATGCAGGCTTTCAGTGCCAACTTTTTGAAGACCTTATATATAATATTCTTATCCGCACCGTGTCTATATCTATTCTCGAGATGAAATATACTTGTGAGAAAACCGACTTTTAGGGGGAGCTGAATAAAAAGAAAACCGACCTGTCTGTCTTGAAGTCGGTTTTTAGTAGTAAATTCGTCTTTCAGCCACCCAGCCTTTGCATGGAGAGTCAAACTGATCAGCTACAAATAGCGTTCGAGCTTCGTCCGAATAATTACCAGCCCAATGTCATTACCGAAAGTAGGCAGGAATTTACGGAAATGGAAAAGAAAATTGTTGTTCTGGCTATAAACCAGCTGCGTCATGTTGCCAAGTCCTGGGAAGAAGGAAAAAATATAAACCTATTAATTCCTTATGCTGAATTAACGGACAACCATCACGACAAAATATCTACAGCAGCTAGTTCTTTAAATACGAAACGAATAATGCATCAGGATTTTTCTAATCCTGAATCGCCCGAATTCGATTTCGTTGTTCCGTTTCCACGAGTTAGAAGTTTGAAACATAATGGAAAACGGTACCTAGAATTAATGATGCTTTCGGCAGTTATACCTTCGTTTATTGAACTTGGAAAACGATATACTAGCTATGACCTGAAATTAATGCTCTCCCTATCGTCTGTATATGCGCAGCGGATGTATGAGATCATTATGATGTTTTATGGCCGGGGCCAGAAAATATTTACCTATGAGGTTAGCAAACTGCGTACTGCTTTAAATTACCCTCCTGATCATGACTATTATGATTTCAAACGCAAGGCCATGCTAGTAGCGCAACAGGAAATGCAGCAAAAGATTGGTATGCATTTCGAGTTTACGCCCTCCCGTAAAGAAGGTAAAGCAGTCGTTGAGTTGCGCTTCGAGGTGAAATCAGCCAAAGACCTTATTGAGGATGATATCGACATAGATATGTCTATCGCGAAAACGATGCAGCCCCATGAAATTTCTGCTGTAGCACGTAATCTAGTCCATGATTATAAATTCACGAAGAAGCAGCAAAGTCAGATTCTGGAAGATTCAACCTTAATGCAAACGTTTATTCGTCTCCATACAGAGATTCATCACGGGAAGCGGGAAGTGAAGAATCCGACAGCCTATATCGCTCAGTCGCTGGGATTTGGCAAAGTGATACCAAAAGAACTGAATGCCAAAGAACCAGTTGCTCGGTCAACTGGCACCCGAAATCAGGACCCAAAGAAAATAGGAGAGATACTGGGCAGTATTGTTAAGAAGATCAAACCGTAGTTACTTACTTCATAGTATCGATTTCTCCACTATGCGGGTATACTGTATAAGTGGTACAATACTTTCGTACAGAGCAGTCAATTCACTCACAATCATGTAGTTGTAAGCAAGATTCAATTATAACGGTCGATGGACTGAGACGGATAGACAATGAAATAATTTCACATCTCAGACCCTTATAAACGTTTCATGATGCCGTTTACGCAATTAAATTTCACAAAATCTGCTTATCTATTGAGTTTCCAGAAAGGCAGTATACATTTTGAATTATTCTGTTAGGATAGCTCCAAAAGTTTGCTCATAAATAGCTTAAATACAGCCATTTATAATCCTAGGTAAAAGTATTACACCACTCTTACGCTTTACTCCGTCATTGGGCCAAATTAACGACCTGATAGACTGTCAGCCTTCCTCCTCTTGTGTCAATTTTGCCAAAACAGCCTCCACAATCCAATCATGCGTCGAAACCCCTAACTTCGGACTTCCCGGCTTTCGTGGTCGCTTGGCTCGTAGTTTATCAATCCGCTCGAATATACCAACCGTCATCCGAATGTTGAAAAACTTCGGCTTGTCTGAATCATCAGGTTCAGGAGACTGAGGGGCAACGTTGCCCCCGCGATTGATAATGGCTTCAATTTCAGTTTCAGACAGTTGCTTTTTGCGCGGTGGTGGTAATGACGTTGCCATGTATAATGTGGTTAAAAAGTGCATCTAATTCGGCTACTGCTTTTTTATCGGGTTCTTCCATCTCGAACACAGCTAGACCTTTGCTGGCGGAGTTGGCGAACGCTTTACGGTTGCTGATAGGAAAAGGCAAAAACGTGAGCTGCGAATAGTCTTGCAAAGCCAGTGACACTTCGCGGTTATCGGCACTCTTAATGTCAGCGCGGCTTAGAAACGAATAGGCAGCAAATGGCTCTCGTCCCGCCTGTATCTCATCAACCAGAGTGGCCACTTTAGTGACTGTCCACAGATCGTATGAGCGTGGTGCGAACGGTGAGAGATAAATGTCGCAAACGAACATCGCCGCACGTTGCGAAGTCGTGTCTCGCCCACCCGTGTCAATAACAATGTGGTCATACTTGGGCTTGAGAGCCTCGATCTGTTTGCGGACATTCGATCCGGTAAGCTGAACTAGTGTGTAGCCGCATTGATCAAGATTAGCCTCGCGCCATGCGGTGAAATCGGCGGCGCTACCCTGATCGTCAGCATCGACTAATAGAACGTCGGACCCTTTCTTAACTAGCCAAGCAGCAAGGTTGGTTGCAATGGTTGTCTTGCCAACTCCGCCTTTCTGAGAACCTACAACGATAACCATTTCATGTATGAGATTTGATAGCGCAATTAATATCGGTTTCAGTTAAGAAACAAATACTGAAACCAGTATTATTATTGCATGTCTTTACAGACTGGATTTAGTAGAAAAGTAATACTGGAAATTATACTATATTTAGTATAATTTCCAGTATTACTTTTCTGTATGAAATCTAAAAACTTGGGTCGTCTTGATCTTTGACAACCGGCTTGAAATAATTATTGGGCTGCATCAGTTTCAGGCGAGGTGCTGCCCAATCCAACATTGTTTCGTTGGTCTAGATATGGCCTGTTATGCCAGTGACTTCCCGTTAAACGCTGATCAGATACGTGGCAACAAAGGCCCTTCCCCCCGTTTAATCCTTGTCATACCCTGGAAAGAGTGGCGTTTACCCCAATACCAATGATGACCAAACCAGCCTGTACGAATGGGACGTTTTAATGAACGGTGGTTGGGTTGACCCGTCCTGGAAAGTGTTGACCGTTTTGTTATTAATCCCCTTTTATATTGACCAGTCTAAGTTAGTCCGGTTTTTCATTGACCACAAGGTTTTCTAACTCTCTCTTGTAATAGTAGTTCTTCCATCGTCGCTTCAGTTTCCCCTCCCTTTGGTGGGCTTGCTCAGGCACTAACATGTCACAACTTAAGTGGGGCCGTTTGTAATTATATAAAAAGACTGCTTGCTCAAGTACCGATCGGGCTTGGGCCAAAGAGTAAACCAATTGATGCCCTAAATACTCGTTCTTGATGATGCCATTGACCCGTTCAGCAATAGCGTTCTCTAGTGGATCACCAGTCTCGGTCATACTGATCTGAATGTTAAACGAGTCTAATAAGGCAATGTAGTCGGCACAGCAATACTGTAACCCTCGGTCGGAATGATGAATCAACATCTGGCCAATCTGGGGCTTGATATGTGCCAAGGCTAACTGTAGAGCCGCTACTGAATGCACAGCATGTAAACTCTCAGCTACCTCATACCCCATGATCCGTTTCGAATAAGCGTCGGTCACAAAGGAAATATAGAGGCATCCGTAGTTTGTGAACCAATACGTTATATCCGCGACCCATAACTGATTGGGTCTTTCAACGACCAATTTTTTGATCAAATTGGGATACTTTCTGAACCGATGTTTAGAGAAGGTGGTGGTTACTCGCCGTCTCCTCCTTCTAATTAACAGACCATTAGCTGCCAACAACTCAAAAAGTGCATCCCGTCCCAGCTTGATGCCTTTTTTAGTCATTTCCTCTTGGAGCAGGTCATGTAACTTTCGCCCACCCATTTTTGGATGATCCTGACGCAGTGTCTTGACCAGTTCAATCACGTCGGGCTCGTTATTGGTCTGGCCCGCTTGGCGTTGCCAATATTGATAGTAGGCTTGTCGTGAAAAACCAAGCCATCCTTCTAACTGCCGAATGTGCAGATTAGGGTTATTCATGAGCATGAATCGGATGGCTTGGTAACGGACTTTTTTTCGATATCAACGCCTAACTCCTGCTCAGCGACTTTAACCAGGGTCGAATAATACAAGGCTTTGAATTTAGCCACTTCTAGTTCTTGTTCGAGCGCATAAACCTTGGCTCGTAATTCATGTTGATCCTCAGTCTGTAATGGGGAGCGACGGGCTGCCGTTTTGTTTCGAATGGGCGGCAGATTGGGTAGTTCAGAGCTTGTTTCTCGATTTGTTTCAGCTTCTTTCTCTACCTTATCTACCCAATGCCGTACCGTCTTGCGGTTGACGTTGAACTGGACAGCGGCTTGGTCCAGGTTGAGCTTGCCCAAGTGAATTTGCTCCACCATTTGACGCATGGTGAGTTCATGCTGTTGCATGGGTGATAGTCGGAGTTGATCCATAAGTTAACCAGTTTGTGGTCAACTTTTTCCAGGACAAGTCAGGTAGTAGGAAAGGGGCTGAAACGACCCTTTTTGCGTTCAATAAACCCGTTCATTTAAATCGTTCACGATTTGAACACCTACACAACTTTTTCTGGACGGTTGTTGCCGAATTCACAGATCCTCTAAATTTAAACTGTTCTACTCAGGGCTCTTATTCCAATGAAGCAATTTTACTCGTCCGTAAACTAACTTCTTGGTTAAGCCTGTTTATCAGGCAATTATTGACAGCTTATCAAAAAGGAATTCCTTTTTGGTGAGGTAAATCACTCCATCTAACTAAATAGATTGGCCATTTTTGTGTCTACTTTTGTGATACCTTCTGTATAACAAACTGATTATCAATGTCTGGCCAGCTATTAATTATAAAAGCCGTTGCTTTGCATGTAAATCTGCCCCGTTTGAAGAAGGCCTTTCTCTGGTGGCAACGTAAATTTTTGCCATTTCTGCTTGATCCTCAGAGTATTGCTAATAATTTTCAACGGATATCAAAACGCCGAAAGGTCAAATAAAATGCTTTGGCGATTACACATTAGGCCCGCACCAAAAAATGGCAAAAACCATGATGATGTGGTGAATTATTGCATAGAGAATCACGTCGCTGGCATAGGCTGGCCCGTGTCGGCAAATGTCACAAATGCCAGCGAGTACGAACAGGCAGCACGGGCAGAATATGGGGTTCGTGTCGCGTCGATCCCCTTCGCTTATGATCCTTTTCCAGGGCAATATATCTGGGCGCGTGACCGAAACGGAAAGTATTATTTGGGCTGCATCAAAAGCGACTGGTTTTACTCAAATGATCCACTGCACATCGAACTGGATATACCGAATCAACGCAAATGTGAGTGGATAAAAATCGGTAGTGAAGAAAATGTACCTGGAAAAATCATTGCGTGTTTCCGTCCTGCCAAAACCTTTCAAGCGATCCACGACCCTTTGATGGAAAGTTTTTCAAAATGGGCTTTCACGGGTGGGGCTGACGGTCACTTTTTAGGAACAGGTCTGGCCATAGAAAGCGTAAACAAAACGACATTCTTTAGATTCATTGGAGCCGATGATTGCGAAGATGTCGTTGGGCTTTACCTGCAAAAAATCAAGGGATACTGCTTAATTCCAAGCTCTTGTAAGCAGACAACTATCGGCTACGAGTTCATTCTAAAACACTCGCTCACATCGAAAACGTCTATCGCGCAAGTGAAGCAAGGGAAAGTAGGCCTCGATGATCGACTTCGCGGGATTGCGGACCATGTGTTTCTGTTCTCAACGGATGGCGTTGTTCAAGCTGATTCAGACGATTTAACCGTTCTTTCGGCTGACGATCTATTCGACTTTGTTTGCCAGCATAGAAATTTACTCCCGGCAAGAATCAACTATTGGCTTCATTTTCTAAGCTGATTTGTTGTAGTGCGCTGCGCCCACAACAGGTCGTTCAAATCATCGTGCGGAGCGAAAGCCTCGCCTTTGGGCAATAGAATTGCCCAAACTCCGCCTTAAATCTGTCTGTCCCCTGCTGGACCGCCTGATCGTTATCAAGATTCGACTTCCATATTTAGTTAAAAAAATGGATTAAACAGCCATCTATCTCTATGGCCAAGAAAGATTTTTTGTGCCCTTTATTCTTAGGGTAGTGTTGCAGAATTGTACATAAATCCTCGTTATATCATTATTTTGCGTGAGAGGAACGCATGATTGATCTCAGCGTTAATGGTCACCGCCATCCGCTTATGCGATTAGGTAGCCACCGCCACTCATTAAGACAATTAGTTCAGGGATATAGGTTTGTCCATTGGCAAAAGATACGGGTAGCTTACAAAACGGCTTGCAACGGGATTAGTCAAGGCGAAACTGGTACGTTTGTGTAGTTGCGATTACGAATTAGTATTGCCTTAATGCCTCTATCAGGCTTTCTTTGATTCTCTCGCGTAACAGTGAAGGGGCAATTACCGTTACATCCCGGCCAAACTCTAGGATTCGAGCATCCAGCTCGCGGTTTAGTTCCACCAAAAGCCGAACCTCCAACCTGCCATCAGGGAGCCGGGTTGTTTCCTGCGTCGGATGAATCATTTTTGTTTCTACGTACTTACTGCGTTCGGGACTAAAATGCAGCACTACGGGTACTGCTTCTTCATCTGTTTTAGTAGTACCAAGAAGGTATTGGAAATAGGTTCGGCTTTTGAACGTTTTTGGGTAAACGAACTCCTCGGCAGTCTCATAAAAACGTTTAATCCGGTCGAGAGGCAAATTTTGCGGAGTAGGTCGACCATTCTCCCAGCCGATCAGCACCCAACGATTATTATATTGTTTCAGCAGTAGCGGTAAGATGTGTCGGCTCATTGGCTCTTCTCCCTGGAAGGTCTTGTAAGTGATTCTCAGGAAGGATCGCTTTTGGGTGGCTTGATACAACCCAATCAAATGCTCACGGCCTATCAGCTCCGCTTCGTCGAACTCAATCACCACATTCTGATCAGCCGAAGTAAGTGTAATACGCTGTTCTAGTCGTAGCAGCAAATCTTCCAGGCCAATAAATTCTTTTGACTTGGATAATTGCCGCAGCAATGCCAACGCCTCATTCAGGCCACCTAAGTATGAATCGTCTAAGCCCTCCAGGATAGAATACGGTTCTGAATAATAGTAGCCGTGATGCTTATTGGCACGTTCGGGTAGAGGAGCCTGTAGTACCTCCCGCAGAAATTTGAGATCATTCATCGTGGTTCTCTTATCCACTTCAGGATTTAGACTGGGGTCAACCTCCCTGCATAGCTCACACAGTTCCTCCGCTGACCAGCCCCGGTGGGTCTTTCGTAGTACTTTATGGATTTCAAAAATACGTTTTAGTCGTAGATCGCTGACCGCACCCTGTTTTTTCATTGATAGCACTGTAATTTTCCTCAAAGTAAATAAAACTGTAGTTGACTGACCTAACCTTGCATCAGAAACAAACGGCAACAGGCTATGACGACAACTACCGCTACGATTTTTGACCTTCTCCCATTTGATCCCACTACCGAGCAGGCTCAGTTTCTGTTCGAGATCGAAGAGTTCATGGAATCCGATGAGGATTTCTTTATACTGCGTGGTTCGGCGGGAACGGGAAAGACATCAATCGCTAAAGCGGTCGTCGACTACTTGACCGAGCAACAGATTCCCTGCTCTCTGTCGGCACCCACTACGCGGGCGGCCCGGATCATTGGGCGTAAGACGGAACGCGAAGCCCGCACCCTGCATAGCCGGATCTACCTAATCGAACCACTGGAAGACGGACGGGTGAAAACATACCTGAAAATGAACGACGATACCCTGCCAACGCTATACATAGTAGACGAATCATCGATGATCTCTGATCGAGCTACTGACGAGGACAAGTTTATTGCGAGCCATGGCTTGTTGTATAACTTTCTGCACTATGTCAAAAACGGCAATAAGGGCAGCAAGGTGTTGCTTATTGGCGATGTGTATCAGTTACCGCCCATTGGCTACGAAGCGGGTCAAGCCCCACCAGCCTTGTCAGATAGCTACCTTCGCGAGGAGTTCGGCCTGAGCGGTCGGGTAGTGGAATTAACCGATGTCAAACGCCAGGCCGCAGGCTCCAGCATATTGCGCTCGGCCACCTCGCTACGCGACGCCATGCGGTTTGGCCGTAGCTGGCAGATCGAGAGCGAACACTTCTGGGGCCTTAAAGGAGCTGTTGACGGATATTTGCGGGCCTTCAATCCGCAGCGGCTGGATTCGGTTGTCTACATCGCGCCCTTCCACAAGTCTTTAACTCAGTTCAATACGGCCGTGCGGCAGCGGCTGGGCCGGACCGACACCTTGGCGGTTGGCGATGTAGTGGTGTTTCACCAGAATTTCGTTGGTACCGACTACACCGCGTTCAATGGCGATTTCGGCACGGTCGTTGAACTGGTCAGCGGAGCCGAACGCTTCGGTGGACTGTATTTTCAGCAGGTTATGGTTGAACTTACCGATGAACGGGGCCAATCCCAGCGCGTAGCTGGCAAAGTTTGTCTGGAATTCACGCAGGCCGAAAGGCCCGAACTGATGCGGGAGCAGGAGAATACGCTCTATTCTGAAGTGATGCGCACCGACAAAGCCTTTCGGGAGAGCAAGTACAAGCAGAACCACCTGAACCCGTACCTCGGAGCCATGCGCCTTCGCTACGGTTACGGCATCACCGGCCACAAAGCCCAAGGCAGTGAGTTCGACACGGTGTTGTTAAATAAGTGGACGCCCAACGGCAACTATAACCTAAACTTCCTCTACACTGGAGTGACGCGGGCAAGGAATCGGTTGATTTGCTCGGCATAACAACGTTAGCAACTCTTATATCAATTTTTACACGTTCTTTTACATCCTGAACTGCCCGTCCCAAACGGTATTGATTTTTCGCACGAGCGTTTTGCCGTGTGGCTCAAGCGCAAGCTAAGGGCTAAATGTGTATAGGTAAGGCTTATAAACTTACGAATATTAATACACATCTTTTATACTTCTTTGTCCCTACGTATTCATAGGGTGACACCTTTACAGGAAGAATACCGGGATTGGGCAGTTCAGGATTTTTTATAACCTATGCAATTAAAACCAGAGCAGAAACAGCAGGTCAAGGATTTGTTTGATACTATGCAAACCAATGATGACTTATCGTTACTGGTGAATTACATTAAATCTGTAATTTTTGCAGAGGGAGAGCGGGCCGAGTTAGGCAGGCAAAAGCCGATTAAGCTGCAAACGATTACATATTTTGCTAACACCAAACTCCCTCTGGCTCGGTATAAAGCCTTTACTATACCCAAAAAAAAAGGAGGAGTGCGAACGCTACATGCACCTACTGGTGCATTGAAGACAATCCAGCGGTGTTTGTATGTAGCTTTTCAGGTTATGGCCGAATCTTACGTCCATCATGCTGCCACTGGTTTTGTACCAGGTAAAAGTATCGTGGACAACGCCCGCCCGCACATTGATAAGCCGTTTATCTACAACCTTGACCTGAAAGACTTCTTTCCGAGTATCGGCTTCGGGCGCGTGAAAGCCTGCCTAACCCTCCCTCCCTTTAACCTAACTGGTGAGCGGGAGCCGTTGGCGTTTATGATGGCAAACTTATGCTGCGAACCTAGTATAAATGATCCCAAGCACTCTTTTTTGCCTCAGGGTGCCCCTACGTCGCCAGTTTTGACTAACGTAGTTTGTAAGCAACTTGATCGAAGGCTTGCTGGCCTGGCGAAACGATTCCGCTTAACATACACACGGTATGCAGATGATTTAACCTTTTCATCTTACCGTAATGTGTACAACTCGAATGGAGAATTTTGTCGTGAACTTAACCGGATCATAACGGAACAGGGGTTCATAATTAATCCCACCAAAACGCGCCTGCAGCAGAGCGGTTACAGACAGGAAGTAACTGGGCTGATTGTAAACGAACGCGTTAACGTATCACGCCAATATTGGCGTGAAATCAAGTTACTGTTGAACCTGTGGAGCAAGCAAGGAGAAACGAAGGCGCAGGACTGTTATTGGGCAAAGCATTATCTTAACGTTCCAGTAAAAAAGCGCCCTATTCTTACCAACGTGCTGATGGGCAAATTACTCTATTTGCGTATGGTACGTGGAGTAGAGGACGACTTGTACAAGAGGTATCAGAAACTATACATTGGCTTAGTTGCTAAAACAGGCAATCCCAAAACGTTACCTGACGACATATCTAAATCAATAGCTAAAGGTCAGGTAGAAATGCTCATGCGAGTTATTGACCTATGCAAAAAAGGCGATATTGCACAGGCAACCGAAGTGATGAATAAATATGAAGCCCTAGCGGGAAATTATGACGGAGGAGGAGGCACTCAAGATGAGATTAGACAAGGCCATTCGGACTCTATCTAATCAAAGAGGTAATATAGAAGAGGTTAAGGCATTGAAAATTGCTCTTTTCGACGCAGGGTTAGTTGTATCTAATCGTGAAAATGGACAAGAAGAAAGTATTAAGGCCAAACACTCTAAAATGCACAAGCCAAAGGATGTCGCAGATTTCATGAAACTGTTTAACGACCCGGATGAACTGAAATTTTTGACTCATGATTTTGATTTGCCAGATCAAAAATTTGATGCCCGTAGCTTTTTATTTAAAGCTCAAAATGTTTTTAGTGATTATACAAGAAAATATGAAATTCCTGACAGTCTATACCAGGTAATTCGCAACTTCGCTTTTGAGAAATCGCCAAAATGGTGGTTTAATGGCCAGACTATAAAACAAGGCTGGTTTACTCCAGAATGGTTAGCATGGTCAGAGCAATATGGCCACCCTTTGAATAATTCTGATTTTGCTACAACAATTCAGTCATTTAGGGAAGTTACTCGTATTAAATCATGGGCAACTCCTTTACAAAAAATTGTAGAGTCTGCGGTAAACAAAAAATTAAACTTTCCTTTTAAACTCGAATATATTGATTTAAACAATGCCGATTTCTATACACAGGCTGATTATCTTAGAAAAGCTTTGGAAGAAATTTTTGAAGAAATTCGACAATATCCTGATTGTCCACATGTATCTATCAAATATGACCGTCAAACTGTTGATAATTATCGCCATCGTATCATCAAAATTTGCCAACATGGCTCTTATTCTAATAAGCCCCTACAGGAAGTAATTGAAAAATACAGACAACAAAAGGGGGGACAGCTTGGAACTATTCGTAAAAACCTGTTCGGATATTGTGATTGGCATATTGAAACCATCTGGGCTGGTCAGTCCGCAAGAGTTCACTTCTTAAGAGAACCAATGATAAGCAATGATGTTGAAGTAGAAATTGAAGATTTAGACGAAAGAGATTTGCCTGGTTTTACACACACATTGATTTTTTATTATCGATGATCTACCTACTTGATGATAACAAAGGCGACATAAGACAGAGTAAATTTAAAATTGATTATGTGGATAATGGAGCTTTTGAAGGTTATCTAACTGCGATTTCGCATTTACCAGCAAATGCGAATTTATCGTTCATGGCTGAAGCGGACTGTCTTTTAGTTCACGAAACTACCGATGATTGCGATGAAAACGGAAACTTCATCAGTAAATCTAATACCAATGTAAATACTTTAAAGGAAGACATAGCCAATAACGGAAAAAGTATACCCCTTGTGGCTTTTAGTAATCAGATGACAGGTGAAATAAGCTATGATTACGAAAATGAGCCTAACTATGTAAAAGCTATCGCTAAAACACTTTTATATCAGGAACGTCTGTACCCATTTTTAAATCATTACAAAAAAACAGGCCAAATTGAGTTGCGAATAATTGTGTACGGCGAAAACTTCTATGCCGTTGAAGCTGGTAGGTACGCGAAACAAATAATTGATGATGTAGCTGCCTATGACCGAAATAAGTTATTCGATCTGAGTTTCCTAACCGAACTAACGCTGTTTGAGCGATTTTATGCCTTTATGAAAAATGATACGCCATACAACGAATTCATTAACGACTTGGAAGATAACCCAATCACAGTAGGTAAGTTCGTTCAAAATCTTCAATCAGTCGTTGAAAGTTTAACAATATATGGAAAAAACATACATGATTGGGAGCAGTAAGCCTGCTTATATAACCTCACTCAGTTGTGAATTCATTCAACTTCCTCGCTTCACAAACGATGAAGAACGGCATGACTTTGTTTTAGCTTCTCTACGGCCTGTGCCGTTTGACAGTCTCATAATATTGATCGATGCAGAAAACGGCTACGATGCGCTTCAGATAGGTTTGCATATTCGATTAACCATCGAACTTCATAAAAAACGCCTAGTACCCATAGTGTTCGTTTCGTCTGATTCATTGGCAGTTATACTACGTCAGAAGAGTGTTTTGGGCCGCTTGCTTGTTACCGAAGGTTGTTCGCTAGAACAGCCGGACGTTAAGGCTATTCAAAAGTCAATCAATTACTTGCCTGGGTTGCCTGTTGATGAATTGAATCAATTTCTGGACACTATCCAGTTACAGCCCGAACCTGATGCTAAAGAAGGTGGCGGCCGACACTCATTGGCAAACCAGTGGGGTGCTTATATTCTCGATAAAGTTGCGGGAACACGAGCATTGAAAAATAACTCATTTATAACAAAAGCTCAAAAGCAGTTATATTTTAAGTACATATCTGCGAAGAATTATGATAATGATAAATTAACAAAACCTTTAGTAACCCTTATTGACCTTCCTAAAAAAATGGAGCGTGTTACTGCGCAGGGTAAAAAGATTATGTTGATTGATGATGAGGCAGATAAAGGTTGGGAAGAGACCTTAAGAGTCCTTTTCAAAACGACAAACCCCAATGTTGACTTCAAAGTTATTAATCGAAAAATAAGTACATGGGATGACCTTGACCCGGACGAAAAAGACACAATACTTGCTGGAGATATAGACTTATTTCTGATTGACTTGCGATTGAGTGGAAATGACGAAGAAACAATGGCAAAACCTGACGCTTTTTCAGGTACCGATATTTTGCGCCACATAAAGAAGGATAATGAAGGTAATCAAATTATAATGTTTACTGCCTCCAACAAAGCATGGAATCTGAAGGCATTATTAGACTACGGAGCAGATGGCTATTATATTAAGGAGTCGCCTGAATATGGTTTTCCCTTAAGTTTTTCGGAAGAAAACTTTAAGAATTTTCAAAAAGAAAGCCAACGATGCTTGGAGAGTAGTTTTTTACGACTTTTAGACGAGTCACATCAACGATGTATTAAATTCATTGATGAACAAACATCGTTACGAACCATGAGTATTCGAAATCTTTATGGTCGAGCAAAAGCTACTTTAAAAGTTGCATTTGAGTTGGCGAAAAGTATTAGTACTGATGAACAATATCGAAATTTGACCTTTTTAACTTATTATCAGATACTTGAGGATTATGCTGGTCAGAGTGAAAATTTTAGGTTTATTTCAGTGAAAGAATGTTACGTAAATAATAGATCTATTCGTGTGATTGATGATTCTAGCGGGTCACTAAAATGGTCATTGACCCTTGTTGAAGATTCATCCGGCTGGAAGTATTTTATGAAGGGTGTTGAAATTAAAACTGATGCATCTTCCCCACAATCGTTGGCGAAAATTTCGTTTTTATTGGCTTATAAATTTTTAAAAGACGATAATGTATTAAAAGACTGGGGAAGGCTAAATAATTTAAGAAATAAGAAAGCAGGACACGGAGGGAGTCAAGGGATTGTATCATTAAATGAACTATTTGAAATACTTAATTTAGTAGAATTATTTTTAACAAACCCTTGATGGGACTAAATTTAGTCATTCCCGTGCAGAAATTCATCCATTAAATCTTGAGTCAAACTATTTTGAGCAGCATTCTGTCGAAATACGACGATAAATTAATCTACTTGCACTTGCCAAATCATCCCAAGCATTGACAAGAACCTTTGGGGTATATCGTCCGAATCGTACAGAACAGATTTCTACAAATTATGTAAGCGCGAGCGTGTATTCTTTGTCATAAATTAGTTCTTCCCGAACACCAGCATAGGTACTTTAATTGAGTAAGTACCGATAATCGTTCAGGTAGTCATCCATCGAAAAAGGCTTGGCAGCTGCAGCTTTACAAAAATCGCCTAACCAGGTGCCCACCCGTGCCTGCTGCCCATCGATATGCAGGGTATTAGTGGAATGCGTAGCGTAGTCGGTGGCCATGTTGAAAACAGTGTAGGCCGTTTGTCCCATTTCTGACCAGTACTTCTTTTTCAGTCGCTCGATGTCATCCTGAAACAATACCGCTCGGTCGGTTTCCTTCTTGCGTTTTTTTAAGTCTTGATTGTTGATGTCAAAGTGGACTTCCATAATCCGGGCGCACAAGGCCAGCACGTACTTATCGGCAACGGGATAGTTTTTAAGTTGTTGCATCCAGGCAATAAAGGAGGTTTCCAGGCGACTAAGCCGGTCGTCATTCGCCAGTTGTTTCTCGATGGCATCGATGTTCAATAGCCCCTTGGTGTGGGTGTAGGCAAACGTAATGGTTTCCTTTTCAAAGATTACCCCATTGTCGCATAATTTCCGGCAGAACCCCAACTCGAAAATCAGTTTTCGTGTACGGTTGTAGCTATTTGTAACCCGAATAAAAGGCAGATAAACTTCCTCTGCCCACAGGTTGACCTCGTAATTTTTGTCTATGATATCAATGTGGCAAAATGACTTGGTTTCTGGATAAATCAGATTGAATACCTCCATCGCTTTCATATCGACTGTCTTAAAAACGCGTCGATATACTGACTCGGCTATAGTTAACGCATCTGAATTAGTCAGCAACTGATAGTTGTCTGTTACCACACAGAAAACTGTTTTGTAACCTAGATCGTGGGGGAATCCGGCAATTGCCTTAAAATTATCGACTGGCGTAGTGGCACCGGCCAAATAAATTGGCTCCAAGGCGACCGGAAAGAGTAGAGTATTCAGATCTGTTTTACGGGTATGCGTACGCGGAAATAGTTCAGATTGCGTCACTGTGTGAATATTGATTTGGTTTAGAAGTATTTCTGCCTAAAGGATACTATTGGCAAATTTATACTAGGGATGTCGATTAAGGCATCGTTCGTAGGCAATCGGATTTTAAATGTTTATGAAACTACCTTTATTAGTTCACAAACTGAATTCGCTAACAGTATCCGAAAGGGCAGATTTATAAGTAAAATCTGATTATCAGCGTTTTAATATATATGTATCAGTTAAGATTCCCTTCGCTTAAACGAAGGGTGGCCTATGCCATCCGATTTGAAAAACGGAACACCACTTGGTTAATGGGATGGCTGTTTCGTTGTTGTTTTATAAATACAGCCCCGGCGGCCCGGCCGCGTCTGTCCACTTTTGGCTGACGCTGTACAGTAAAGTATTGATAATATTGTGTTTAAATAAGCTACTTTAATCCAAAAAATTCGTTTCTAAAACTTTACCTAAAAATATAGTAAAATAGTAATCGTCAATCAAATTATCATTGTCATCGACATACTGGTCTACTGTTATCTCTTTAACTTCCACTACTGCTCTGGGAGAATTAGCCGCGTAACCCGCAATTAGACAAACTTCTGTAATAGGCTTAATACCGGTAACTTCATCGCCTACCTTTTCGCATAATCGGCTAACGTAATACTGGGTAAAATCTCTATACTCTTCTGTTTTCTTATAAGTTAATATCTCATCTAAATAGACTTTTTTTATACGAAGTGTAGTTCTCATTTTTAATAGCGTTAAAAAATTAAAGCTTCCTAAACGAAGGTTAATAAAAGGGGTTTCACCTTCATAGGCCTATTCTGGTTTAACCCCTATAAACTGGACAGCTTTAATTCATTTTGTTGAGTCTTATCCTTAATTTGGATAAGTACTATTTCAGGCTTGGACGGCGAGTTGGCCCACTGACGAGCAAACCGATTCGGGCTAACGTTGCTTAAACTCTCTTGTAGATGATCCATATTGTAAAAATACGCATACTCTGTCAGTAACCTTTATAACTCTTATAGGCTTTGCTTTCATGTCGTCGAATCATCTTCCGCTCCATTGAGGGATAACTCTCCGGATACCAGAAAATCTCACGAGGTCAGGGGACTGTGTACAGAAAGGTAACTCTTTTTTTGACCCGTTACAACTCTATTCCATACACCTTTAGCCTACTTTTGAAGGTATTCAAGGACTTATATCCCACCGCCTGCCAGGCTCGTCGTTGGTTACCTTTATAATACGCCAAAGCACGAACAAGTAAATCCTTTTCTACCTCTTCCCAATTAAAGGATTCACTTTTTAATCGGGTTGGTCGTGTTAGCCGGGCCGGTAAGTCTGTGACCCTAATCTCACCGTCAGAAAACACGGCCAAGTGAGTAATCAAATTCTCTAACTCTCTGACATTACCGGGATAGGAATACACCAGCAGTGCTTGCTGAGCTTCATGGCTTAGACAAAGTGCGGGCTTAACGAAGTCCTTCCTTGCTTTTTTTAGAAAAAACTCCAGTAGGGCCAGTTTTTCTTTCTCTCCGCGTTCATGCAGC
This sequence comes from Spirosoma flavum, assembly GCF_042686045.1. Classification (NCBI taxonomy): domain Bacteria; kingdom Pseudomonadati; phylum Bacteroidota; class Cytophagia; order Cytophagales; family Cytophagaceae; genus Spirosoma; species Spirosoma flavum. The sequence continues at coordinate 27,212 of NZ_JBHUOM010000022.1, read as the reverse complement.
GAGATGAGCGCTATGTCGACCACGGCAAGTCGATAATATAAATCCCACCGGAATGTTCCGACTTCACATAGCGATTCAAGGTTGCGGTGCGAAGCAGCCAAAATTCTAACATTGATCTTTCGGGCTTTGGTCGATCCAACGGGTATAATCTCACCCTCCTGCAAGACCCTCAGTAAGGCTTGCTGCATATAGCTTGACATGTCGCCGATTTCATCCAGAAAAAGTGTACCCCCATCCGCTTCATCAAAATAGCCTTTTCGGTCGTCACGGGCATCGGTAAAAGCACCCTTCAGGTAACCAAACAGGCGTGATTCAAGCAGTTGATCACCAAGCGCTGAACAATTAATGGCAACAAAAGGACGGTCGTGGCGGGGGCTTTGTTCGTGAATGTAGCGAGCTAGCCGTTCTTTACCGGTTCCACTGGCGCCACTGATAAGACAGGGTACCCGGTCTGCCTGCGCTACCAGACGGGCCCGTTCGAAAACAGGTTTTAAACTTTCGGTTACCACATAGTCGACCAATGGTGATCGGCGCTGCTGTTGCTGCTCGGCGATAACCGCTGAATAGGGAATGGTGGATGATTCAACCTGAATCTCCAATAATTCCGGTTTTTTGGTGGTCGAGAAACGGGCCGGTCGCGTTTGTAAAAGCCGTGTGCGTAAGCCTAGCGACGCATGGCATATGTACCAGCTTATCTGCATGGCCGATGTTCCCGGTGAAAAGAAAATATCAATAGTTGCCTCCCGGTTCTGCAGAAGAATACGTTCTACCTTACTCTTAATTGAGGGAAGATCAATCAGATCACGAACATCGACAAAAACCGGTTCAATAATGCGTTTGGGATAGGTTCGCAGCAGGGTTGTTCGTAGCATGTCGATAGCTGGATCGCCGTCCGATTCACGGGCAGTCGTTAGCAACAGGTGCTTGTCATACCCTCCTTTTTCATAAAACAACTTATGAAATTGCATGGTCGGGCCATCTTCGTTGACCCGCACTCCCTCCTGTCTGATAAAGTCGTGCTGGTAGGCATACCAGGATAGTAAAATTTTCATGTATTGACGTTATTTCTTGAACAAAAGGGTAAGTTGGAACTGCTTTCTCAAGGTTTTCTATACATTAAATGTATCAAATAATGATATATATATTTTGCTAATTGACATATTTAAAACTAAAAATTGGCTCTGAAAGCTCGTTTAAGGCTTGGCACATGACTTGCACAATGGATAGTGTAATCATTTTTAACCCTAAAACTGCTTTCCGCGTATGTCACACCCCATTACCTGCCCCCAGTGCCAACATCCATTCGATATTGACGCCGTTCTCTCTGATCAGTTTGATGCCAAGTACCGCGCTCACTATGCCCAACAGGATAAAGACCTGCGATTTCGCGAACAGGCAGTCACGATGCAAAAGGCGCAACAGGAAACGCTCATTAATCAGAAGTTACAGGAGCGAGCTACTGAATTTAAACGACAGCTTCGGAAGGAACTGGAAACGGAGCTAGCATCCCGGCAGCAGGGTCTGGAGAATGAACTGATGGCCAAATCTCAAAAGATCAGCGAGCTACTTCGCACAGAAACCGACCTGCGAAGGAAACAGCGGGAACTGGAAGAGGCCCAGGCCGGCATAGATGCCGAGCTGGAAAGACGACTGGCTGACGAACGGAGACGACTGCTGCCCCAACTCGCTGACGAAGCCCAGCAAAAGGCCCAGTATGCGATCCGCGAAAAAGAACTGCTGATCGACCAGCTTACTAAGCGGGTAAACGACATGCAGCAAAAAATAAATCAGGGCTCCATGCAGGTGCAGGGTGAAGTGCAGGAGGTGCTGCTGGAACAGTTGCTTCGGGATACGCACCGGCTTGACCAGGTCGATGAAATCAAAAAAGGGGAACTGGGAGCCGATGTTGCCCACTTGGTACGCAACCTTTACGGAAAAAGCTGTGGCACCATTCTGTATGAAAGCAAACGGGCCAAACAGTTCAGCGAAGACTGGGTGACCAAACTACGGCAAGATATGCTTCAGCGCAATGCGCCGATTGGGGTATTGGTAACGGCGGTGCTGCCCAAAGGCGTGGCCGATATGGACCACCGGCACGACGACAATATTTTTATCTGCACCATGACCAACGTAAAGGGGCTATCGATGGCCCTGCGCGCGCAACTGATCAAGGTAGAAGAGGTGCAACTGGTGCAGCTGAACCAGGGTGACAAAATGAAACTGCTCTATAACTACCTGACCGGACCAGAATTCAAGGCTCAGCTGGTAAGCATCCGGGAAGTGTTTGGGATGATGCGAAAGGGCCTTGATGCCGAGAAAAAACGGGCGCTCACGATTTTTAAAACCCGGGAAAAACAGCTGGACACGATTCTGTATGGCCTGACGGGAATCGTCGGCTCTATCAATGGCATCGCGGGCCTAACCTTGGCGGAGTTCGATGACTACGAACTGCTCGACGGAGAGGAATTGTCGTTGCTGGATTCAGAACAATGACGTTTTAGCTGAAAGGCAAACGTCTGGCTAACCTTAAAATCAATTTTATTAGTTTTTAGCAAGCCACCCCTTAAAATGCAGCTTCTTTAACCACACCCTTGCTACTCGTTAGTCGATGATCATCTCCGAGAACTCCCCATTTGACACAATAGATCAACCCATTAGGCAGTTAGCTTTTGACCAATTGCTGGACCAAGATCGCCTGACTTACTTTCTTTACAGAAAGCTAGTTAAGCAGGCTGGACTCCTGAGTATTGATGAGTTGTGCCAGCAGTATGGCTCTGTTCAGGACTTTGTTGACCGCAATAAAGGTACTGGGAAGCGAGTGGCCAGTGACTTGGTTGCATTTTTGATGAGTCTTGAAGGCAATGACGTACTGCTCACAGTGCCTGATAAAGATCCAGACAACTCTCCGGAGGAATCACTGGCCGTCTGGCCCCCTGAAATCGCATCGCTTTCCCTGGAACTACTTCATCGGCAGGGTTTACTGTCTAATATACTCTTCAATAAGCTGTTCCGGGATGCCAAACTGCAAACCGTCGGCGATTTCCACCAGCAATTTGGATCTATTACGGCTTTTCGGCGAAAGACACACAGCGTTGGTCAAAAAGTGATTCAGGAACTGACTGCTTTTTTCGAAAACCTATCCCAAAACCCAGCTCCTTACCTGAAAGCCATTGAAAAAGAGAAGGATATCTATTTGCCCCTTGCTTACAGCGAAACGGACAATGTTATTGACAATTTCAAACGAGTTGTTGACGATGTTAAACAGATTTTACATACCGCAGAAAGTAAAACTGACCGCCACTATGCCTGTATCCTGGAGTACTTTTTCATCGACAAGCCAGGGAATCGTTTGTATACAATGGAGGAAGTTGGCGTGTTACTGCAACTGCACAAGGAACGCGTTCGCCAATTGAAAAAAGAGTTGGTAAATGGCTTTGCCGATCTGGTGCAAAAAACCAGCAGTGAGCTGGTTCCGAAATGTTTTCTGACGCCTGCGTTGAAACAACAACTAAACACGCTGTTTGAACAGCTGAAGAGCCAATTTAACTACGTGGTTACGGAAACGCAACTGCTTCGTTTTTTTGGGGATGAACAGATCCCACTGGACGATTTGTCGGGTCGGGTTATCGATTTACTATTTGACATGTACGGAATCAACCGGTGTGGAAAGGTTGAAACCAACTTTACCGAAGCAGACTTTTACAGCCTGAGTCCAGAGGTTGATCATAAATCATTTATGGTTACGGCTAATCTGCTACTGGATGTACTTAAAGACGAGGTCGTACCGCTTAATCGGACTGATATAATCATCCGGGTCAACAAAAGCCTGAAAAGCTACAAAGGCCAGCATGCCCTTAAACCAGGGAAGATCCCCCATCACTTTGTGGATACGGCCCTGGCCCAGTTACCTGAAATAGAGACGGTCGCTGCCGATGCTGAGGTACGCTATCAGATCCGCTATCCGTTCCTGACGTCAATATCCGCTCGTGCGGAACGGATTTTGTTTGAAATTGGGGGTCGGCGCTCTTTATCAGAGGTTATTGCCGAAATGCAAAACCGGACGGTCCTTTACCAGTTGAACGATAACTTCGAAGAACCAAGTATTCGTAGCCTGATGCTTGCTGGAAATGGTCGGGTTCGATCACACGGAAAGTTAGGTATCTACGAATGGGTCTCGAAGGAAATCCAGCCTGCTGTGAACGCCCAATCAAGGGTAGAGTTGGTGAAGATGGCGATTGAAAATAAGGGAGAAGCGGCTTCACTTACTGAAATTGAACAGTATGTGAACGCACACCTGACGGCTATAGACGCGGAGGATTTCCATAATGTGAAAAGTACCAGTGCGACCATCTCTTACCTTATTGGCAAGGGCGAACTGATTCGCTTGGCACGTGGTAACTACATTCTTAAGAACTGGGGCCCTCGCTATGCAGAACAGGTTGCGACTAGTCCGGTACGCAATCCTAAAGGGCAAGGCCGGGCTGAGTTAATTGATTTGCTCTCAAAAAGTCCTGATCAGACAATGCCCCAGCGGGTCGTGTTCAGGCAGTTGCTGGCCGCTGGATACAAACGCTCAACGGTAAACAGCACCCTTTTTCGAAACCCGATGCTCGAGTTGTTTAAGGAAAATAATATATCACTTGTCCGGCTGAAAACGAATTACACGGACTTTTACAAGACGTTACAGCAAGATCAGGTACTAATAAGTCTTACAGACCTTCTGCTGAATACGAAAACGCAAACGTTACCCCTGCCTGTTATCATTCAAAAACTCCAGAAAGAATTTTCTTTTTTAAAAGGCCAGAAATCAGTTTTCTACAAGATTGTTTCGGCTAACCCGCACCTATTCGAGAAAAGTGAGTCGATCGGTGGCCAGAAATCGGTAACCTTGCTGGCGATGCCCAAGTCGTCTGACGTTTCATTTGAACCCACCGAGCATTGGCCGGATCTGAAAAACCAACTCATCGAGAAATTGACACCGCGCCTGAGTGGCATGCTGGTGCATTCGCTGGACGAAACGCTGGACGTCTTTTTCAATGTGGCGATACTGACAACAGACGAAGCCGACCTGGAGGCACTGGATTTGTTGCCCGCTTTTATCTGGAAGTTTTTCTCTGGCATGGCTGATGAACACTTTGAACACTCACTCGTGCGTGAAATAGCGACCTCGATAGAGCCTTACCTGCTGAAAATTCTATACCTGACAGCCCCGGCGCAGTATCAGGCCTACCAAAGCGGTCAAACGAAAGGATTAGGCCAACTAAGATATCTGCTCAATAGGGTACAATTCGGACACAGTCAGCGACTGCGGGATGCTTTTTCGATGGCCAAACGTACCCGTGATTCGGCCGCTCACACGGCTCGAAGCTGGTCATCTGCCGAGCGAAGCGAACGGGTAATCGCCTGCCTTGTACAAATGCTCTACTCGGTTCATGCCTATTTTAGTCAATTACGGAGCTTCGCAACTTCCAGAGAATTGGTAGCTTAACGAAAAGCATCATTGCTAAATGTAGAATAAACCTGTACATAATGGCTGAAGATTTTTTTATTCCCCAGTCATGATTCTTCTGTAAGAAGGATAGACAATCATCACAGGTAAGACTAAGTAACGATTGGACTATGGATGGGAAACAATCCTATTTCGACGAGTAGCAATAATTCATTAACTAACACCCGTTTAAATTTACAAGACCAGCTAATTGTCCAGCCCTGAAAGCCTCATCAAAAAACTGGCGTAACAAGTACTCATAAGTTTGTCTTCATGAAGCAGTATGAACATAGCGGCTGGAAAGTAGTCGAAACAGACGATTCTCGTCAGATTATTGTTAATAATAAAACGGGGGCTCAGTATGAACGCTTATTTGAGTCCGTACCCAGGGCTATATCGGTGGGCGGCTGGATTTCATTGATTAAGCAGGCAAATCAACTACTGGAACGTCCCAAACAGGCGTATATGCGTCGGGCCGTTCGGGTGCTGGCAATGTTGGCGGAGTTGCATAAGGCCGGTTTCCAACGATTACGCTTTCATACGCAGGATAGAGGTATTGGTTTGCGTTTGTACATAACAACAGTTGATAAGATGCAACGGGATCATGGTGCGATAATGACATCAAACGAGGGAAGTGTGTTATACGTTTCGGGGATGAAAGACCAGTATTTTGATTGGACCGATGCAGCGACCGATAACGCCCGCCAACTGGCTTCTAAGTTCATGATTCGGTTTCCGGAACTGGTTGAGCAGGGACGTGGGCTGGACTTTCCCTACGCGGGTTGGTTCCAATATATGCTCGGTCTGGCCGAACGGGGTTACTTTCCAATTGTGTATTCAGAGTATACATTGACCGGTGGGCCATATATCGACCTAACCGATGCGCCAGATGAAGTAAAGCTGCTTAAACCGCCGGGTGGCGAAGGCAATCGGTGATAATCTGGCTCTGCGTTAAATTAACGGAAGCTCTGTCGTTGTAAAGACCCATGAACTTGGCTACTATTGTGGTTTGAATGATCAAACTGTAATTTATTTTCATGTATCGTCTTTCCTTTACAGCAGCCGCGTTTCGGCTGACCGAAAGTGTTCGGTTGGCCGAAATGTACCAGGAATACGCTGACTGGCAAGTGGTTCGAACAATGGCTCTCTCGAATGATACACTTCAACTGGGACGGGCCGCTACCATTACCCGCGAAAGTCGGGAATTAATTCATCGGCTGAAACAGCTAAGCCCGGAGGAACTGACTTATTTACTGCAAACCGATACCGTCTCTCAGCGACACCTGCTCCTGATTGCCATTTGCCGGACTTATGCCTTTGTTCGTCAGTTCGTATTGGACGTTGTTCGGGTTAATTACCAGCGGTTTGAATTCGATATTACCGAAACGGATTATCGCCGTTATTTTGATCAGCAGGCGGCACTGCACGACGAGCTGGACCGGCTGTCTGATTCATCAAAAGCCAAAATCCGGCAAGTGCTTTTTCAACTACTGGAAGGGGCGGGCTATATTATGTCAACCCAGCAACGAACCATTACCCGGCCGGTGGTTTTAGACTCCCTCACTGGACTGCTCCGGCAGACTCGACCCGCCGATTTACCACTTCTTTTATTCAACGATCGTGATTTATGACGGGTACTTCATCCCTTACCGACCAGTTTGAGCACCTGTTTACCATCATTCGGTCAAAGGGGTTTCTGCGTAAAGAAGCGTTGGGTGGTGAGATTGGCTTTTTTATCCATGCCTATGAGCCCAGCCAGCAAGCCGATGTAGAACGGGCAACCCAGCAACTCATCAGTCGATTAGGGCAGCAGGGAGTTTCCGTAGTCGAGATCAATTTGTACGACATATGCATCGGCATTTTAGGCGAAGAGGATCGCCTGACGCGCATTATAGATCGAGAGCCGACAATGCCCAAAGATAAACTACTTCGGGTTGTCCAGTCGTCACTCAGTATTGAGGGGCGACTGATACCTGCCATCGAAGCCAAACTGGCACAAATACCCCACCAGGTTGTCTTTCTGACGGGTGTGAGCCAGGTGTTTCCCTTTATCCGGTCGCATACGGTACTCAATAATCTGCAGCGCGTCATTACCACGCCCCCCCTGGTTATCTTTTTTCCAGGGCAGTATAATGGCCGTTCCCTCGAACTTTTCGGCCTGCTGCACGACGACAATTACTACCGCGCCTTTAACCTTGCCAATCTTCATCCATAACCATGCTCCTTACCGATAGCTTTACCCGGCCCATTGGCCGCCCGATTGAAACTGTTATCAAAGCCGACGATACCGGCCACATTGCTCAGGAAGTCGACGAGTATGTGATCACGCAGGAACTGTCAAAAAAACTGGAAATTTTTTTTGCCGCCTACAAAGATACTTCTCCCGGGGTGGTCGCCAATGGGGTCTGGATCTCGGGCTTTTTCGGCAGCGGCAAATCGCATTTGCTCAAAATTCTGTCGTACGTTCTCGAAAATAAAACCTACGATGGACGACCCATTGGGCAGGTCTTCGCTGAGAAAGCGCAGGACAATGCCCTGCTGCGGGGCGATATCCTGAGCGCTACGCGTATTCCCTCCTGCTCTATTTTGTTCAATATTGACCAGAAGGCCGATGTGATCAATAAGCAGCAGCCCGATGCCATTCTATCGGTATTCTACAAAGTATTCAACGACTTTGCCGGGTATTACGGGGCGCAGGGCCACGTAGCCGATTTTGAGCGGGCGCTGGACCGGCAAGGTCAATACATGCCGTTTCAGGAGGCTATCCTAAATCTGACGGGTCGGCCCTGGAAAGACATCCGCATGGACTATGGTCTGGAGGAGGATACCATTGCTCAGGCACTGGCTACCGTACGGGGTAATAAGCCGGACGATAACCGCACGGTGCTGGACGTGTATTACCGCGATCATAAACTGTCGGTCGATGATTTCTGCCAACGGGTACAGGACTACATTGCTACGCAACCCAAAGGCTTTCGGCTCAACTTCTTTGTGGATGAGATCGGGCAGTATATCGCCGACAATAGCAAGCTGATGCTCAATCTGCAAACCATTGCCGAAACGCTGGCGACCCGTACCAAAGGGCAGTCGTGGGTGTTGGTCACGGCGCAGGAAGATATGGCCCGTATCATCGGGGACATGAATGCCCGGCAGGAAAATGACTTCTCGCGCATTCAGGCCCGTTTTGCCACCAAACTGAACCTGACCTCGGCCAATGTCGATGAAGTGATCCAGAAACGGCTGCTCGATAAAAAGGCGGAGGCCGTTGCCCTGTTGCAGAAACGATATGAAACGGATCGACACAATCTGCAAACCGTCTTTCAGTTTGTGGATAGCTTCTCTTACAAAGGCTATCGCGACGAAGCCGATTTTGTGGCCAAATACCCGTTTCTACCCTATCAGTTCGATTTATTTCAGGGGAGTATTCGGGGGCTTTCGACGCATAACGCCTTTCAGGGCAAACATGCCTCGGTAGGGGAGCGCTCCATGCTGGGCGTATTTCAACTGGTCGTGCAGCATATGGCTGATGAGCAGATGGGTCCGTTTGTGACCTTCGACCGCCTGTTCGACGGAATTAGCTCGACCATCCGGGGCGAAACGCAGGCATCGATTACCCTGGCCACCAAACAACTCGACAATCCACTGGCCCAGCGGGTGCTTCGCGCCCTGTTTATGGTCAAATACGTAAAGGAGTTTAAAGCCAGCTTGCGCAATATGGCCATTCTGATGACGGATGATCTGTCGGCTAATCTCAAAGTACACGAGATGGCCGTTCTGGAAGCGCTTAACCTGCTCGAAGCCCAGACCTACATTCAGCGAAACGCCGATACCTACGAATTCCTGACCGATGAAGAAAAGGACGTGGAGAATGAAATCAAGTCCGTTAGTCTTGAACCCGGTGAGTCGAACCGGCTCCTGAGCGAACTGCTGTTTAGCGAAATTATCCGGGATACGAAGATTCGCTACCAGCTTAACAAGCAGGATTACGACTTCACCCAGAAGATTGACGGGGTGACCACCAATGGCCGCGAACGTGAGCTGGCCATTACAATGCTAACGCCCAGCTTCGAGAATTACGACAATGAAGCCCTCATTGGGGCGCATTCCATGGGCGTCAGTACGCAGCTGTTTTGTAAACTGGCTCCCGATGCCCAACTCGTTCCTGATGTACAGGCCTACCTGAAAACGGATAAATATGTTCGGCAGAATAATTCCTCAGCGGCAACTGATTCAACCCGGCGCATTATCGGGGAGAAAGGGGGACAAAATAGTGAGCGACGCCGGGCCTTGCAGCAAAAACTCAACCGACTGCTGGCCGACAGTAAAATCTGGCTCAACGGCTCAGTTTTGGATTTGGGCGTGTCGGGTGAAGGGCGGAACCGCATCAATGCAGCCGCGCAGGAACTGATTCGCATGGCCTACCCCAACCTGGTGATGCTGGGCGACACGGGCTATTCGGAAGAAACGATTAAAACGACACTTAGCCGCCGGGTCGATGATCTGTTCAAAAACGATGACGCGACCCTGGGCGAAGCCGAACGGGATGTGCTGGCGACGCTGAACCGGCGCAAAAAAGCCGCCGAACGGACTACCCTAACCGATCTGCTGATCTATTATGGCAGTAAACCCTATGGCTGGTATCCGGCGGCTACGCTTACGCTGGTGGCCAGGCTATATAAACGGGGGAAAGTGGAAGGGAGGCTGGATGCCAATCTTCAGGGCGATGCCGGCATGAAAGAGGCAATGACGAACAATCGCCTTTTTGACAAAACCCTGCTCGAACCCCAGGAGGACTTTGACCCAGCGAAGGTTAAAAAACTGCGCGAGTTGTATACCGAACTGTTCGACGAACCCGCCCCATCGGCCGAAGCCAAGGAACTGGCGGTGGCCTTTCAGAAACGGGCGATTGCCTTAAAAAATGAACTCGACGCACTGCTAGCCAATGCCAGTCAATACGCGTTTCTGAATTCGCTAACACCGCTGAGCGAGCAATTGAGCAAACTATCCCAAAATGAGTACGCGTATCTGGTGAATTCATCCGTCAAGTTTGCTAATGACTTGCTCGATGCCAAAGAAGACCTCATTGCGCCTATCCGAACGTTCTGGAATGGGCCGCAGAAAGGCATTTTTGACCGACTTCACGATTTTATCAAGGGCGATCAGTCTAACTTCGGCTACGTAGACAGTGCTGAACTGGATCGACTCCGTATCCTTTTCGACAGTCCTAAACCGTTTAGCGGCAACCTGATGCAGGAAGCCAAAACGAACATGGACGCCGTAATCGAGAAAGTAAAAACTGAACTAGGTAAGCGCCGACAACAGGCGTCGGAAGTGGTGCAGCAGTGCATTGCCCGACTTGAGCAGCACGACGATTTTGCCGGATTGCTGCCCGATCAGCAACGGGTGGTACTCAAGCCACTGAATGCGATGCTCGACGAAATTGCCAGTCAACGGTACATTGGCACGATTAGCTCACTGGCACAGCTAGCTCAGCAGGAGTTGTACACAAAACAGCTCAACGTGATTGTGCGGCTGGCCCACGCAAAAGCTGAAAGCGTGAATTCGGGCAATGGGGCGGGTATGAATGGGGCAACCACTGCGCCATCATCACCCCAGACTGAACCCCGGCCTGTTTCCTCACCGACTGGAAGTGCCCCCACGCCCGAACGCGCACCGGTTGTGTACCCGTTGCCCGCACAGGAGCCCGTTGTTACCTACGTGAGCCGCCAGAGTGTGACCGTCGACTACGACAAACACGAACTAAAAACCGATGCTGATGTCGATGCCTACGTCGAAGCTATGCGAGAATCGTATAAAGCCCTGATTCGGGAGAATAAGCGGATTTCGTTGTAATAACAGATGCCCAACGGATTACCACCGCGCGGGCGGCCCCGTCCGTTGTACATCTGTCATTACCTACTCGTCAAATAACAATCGTCTTCGCCGGACTAAAGTCCGCTGCAAATTACAGACATCCTACCAACCCATCTCTTGCGCCGGACTTTAGTCCGGCGACACTATTCATGAACACCAACGCCCTTAAGAAATTTGCGACAGCCGCCCGCCGGAAACTAATTACCCAAGTAACGGCCAAACTCAGTTACGTGCTCGGTAGCGACTCGCCCGCCCTGCGCGAACAGGCCGACGCGCTGCGCCAGCTCCGGGATGAGCTCACCCGTACCCCTAAAAATGATCTCATCGAACGGGTGGCCTATACTTGGTTCAACCGCTTTGTGGCCCTGCGCTTTCTGGATGCCAACGACTACCAGCCTACGGGTATTCGGGCTGTCTCGCCCTCCGATGGGTTTACGACACCCCAACTGCTGGATGAAGCCAAAAACGGTCAGATTGACGAAAGCCTGCCGGTAGACACCCGGCGCGTAATGGATTTGCTCGATGGCCGACTCCCCAGCCGCGACCCGCAAAACGAAGTCTATCAACTGCTGCTGATTGCCACCTGCAACGCCCTCAACAGTGCCCTGCCATTTCTGTTTGAGCCGCTGGCTGACTATACCGAGCTGCTCATGCCCGATGATCTGCTGTCGCCCCAATCGGTGCTGGGCGATATACGGGAGGGGATGACAATTGAGGATTGCCAGCATGTGGAAGTCATTGGCTGGCTGTATCAGTTTTACATCAGCGAGCGTAAAGACGCCGTGTTTGCGGCCAAAAGCAAGGTGAAAGCCGAGGACATCCCGGCGGCTACCCAGCTCTTTACGCCCCGTTGGGTGGTGGAATACATGGTGCAGAACACCGTGGGTAAACTCTGGTTGCGCAATCATCCAAGCTCCAGTCTGCGGGAGAAAATGCCGTATTACCTTGAAAGCCCGTCTGAAACAACCGATGCGTTCCTGCCCATTGCCCGCCCGCAGGACATTAGCCTGCTGGACCCGGCAGCGGGCAGCGGCCATATTCTGGTCTATGGCTTTGAGTTGCTGGTGCATATCTACGAAGAAGAAGGCTACAGCCGCACTGAGATTCCGGCCCTGATTCTACAGCACAACCTCACGGGCTTCGACATCGACGAGCGGGCGGCTCAGTTGGCCGCCTTTGCCTTGAGCATGAAAGCCCGGCAGTATGACCGCCGTTTTCTAAAACGGGGTACGCTGCCCCGCGTGGTGTCTCTGCACAAACTGACCCATACCAACGAAGCCGACTGGCGCAGCCTGCTCAATGAAGTGGGTTGCCAGTTTCTGGATACCCTCGTGCGCGACCTGACGTCCATGACCCAGGCCGACAACCTCGGGGCACTCATCCGGCCAGAAACACCCCTTGACAGTCTGCAAACTGCCGCCGACGTCCTAACGACCTACGCCCGCCAAAGCACCGACCTGTTCCGTAAACCACTGGCCGAAGATCTCGTTCTATCCCTGCAACACCTCGCACTACTCGCCCAAAAGCATACCTGCGTAGCAGCAAACCCGCCGTATATGGGTGGCGGTGCAATGAATGGTTCACTCTCAACTTTTGTGAAGAGCCGATACCCTGATTCCAAGGCCGATTTGATGGCCTGTTTCATGGAAAGTGCCTTGAGTCAATGTCAGGAAAATGGCTATGTGGGTATGATTAACCAGCATAGCTGGATGTTTTTGAGCAGTTATGAGGGGCTGCGCAAAAAATTGATAGACGGTATATTAATCGATACACTACTTCACCTTGGGCCACGTACGTTTCCTGAAATTGGGGGTGAAGTGGTACAGAATGTAGCTTTTACACTTCAGAACCAGACATACAACGAACCTCCCGCTGGACACTATGTGCGGTTAGTTGATTTTAAGAACACTTTTGAAAAAGCCGCTGGTATAACAAACACTGTTCTAACTCACTATATCCAGCAGAACAACTTCAAAAAGATTCCGGGTGAGCCTATAGCTTACTGGCTCTCTAAAGAAGCCGTAAGGCTTTTTTCGGGACAGAAAGTTGGAGACGTTATGAAGCCCAGTGTTGGCATGTTCACTACTAACAACGAATTATTTCTAAGGTTTTGGTTTGAAATTTCATTTAATCGCGTGGGATTTGGCTTTATTAGCAAGCAAGATGCTTTCAATTCTTCTTTTGAGTGGTTTCCTTATATGAAAGGTGGAGGCTATAAAAAATGGTATGGCAATATTTCTACTGTGATTCACTATAAAGATAAAGGTGCTGTATTAAGAGATTTAGTTAATAATAAATACCCTTATTTAAAGGGAAACACAGATTTTGTACTTAAGGAGAGTAATCCTTATTTTAGTTCTGGGATAACATGGTCGGATGTTAGCACAAATGACTTTTCTTGCAGATACCTACCACATGGATTCATGTATGATGTGAAGGGAACATCAGCATTTCCATCTCAAAATATTTTCAATAAAGTCTTTACTTTTTTAAATTCTAAAGTCGCATCTACTTTTTTATACGCTCTTAATCCAACAATGTCTTATCAAATAGGGAATATAAGAGCTTTGCCATTTGATTTTGAAAGAAGGGATGAAAATACTAGTAAAATAGACGAGTTCTCTAGGAATAATATTCAGATAGCCAAATGTGATTGGGATGCTCGCGAGACGTCGTGGGATTTTGAGACAAGTGAGTTGTTGCGCCACCGCACAGACGGTTTACTAGCCAATGCCGTACAAGCCTACGAAGTCCACTGGCAGGGCCGGTTTATGCAGCTTCATCAGAATGAAGAGGCACTCAACCGCATTTTCATTGACCTTTACGGCTTACAGGACGAGCTAACACCTGAGGTCGACCCGACCGATATTACCATTTTGGGGCAGGAGGCTAAACCAGACAGTGTAGGCAAGCTGACCTTCGACCGCAAAGAACTCATGGCACAGTTTGTGTCCTATGCCGTCGGCTGCATGTTCGGTCGCTACAGTCTAGATAAAACCGGACTTATTCTGGCCAGTCAGGGCCAAACCCTGGCTGATTACGAACAACTCATTGCGGACGCTACTCCCGGTCTCGCGCCCCATGCCCCCGACTCCTTTCGTCCCGATGCCGATAACATTATTCCCGTATTGGATGAAGACTGGTTTTCGGACGACATCGTCGCGCGGTTCAAAGCCTTTCTGCGAGCCAGCTTCGGGGACGGAGATTACAATCAGAATCTGGCTTTTGTTGAAGACAGCCTCGGTATAGACCTACGCAAGTGGTTCACCAAATACTTCTACGACGATCACATCCGACGGTACCGGCGTCGGCCCATTTACTGGCTGTTTCAGTCGCCAAAGGGATCATTCCGCGCGCTTATCTACCTGCACCGATACGCCCCGGATACCGTAGCGCGGCTGCTCAACGGCTATCTGCGCGAGTATCAGGAGAAACTGCGCAACCAGCGTCAGCAGCAGCTTTCGACCAGCCTGAGCGCCACCGCCACAGCCGGGGAGAAAACCCGCGCCCAGAAAGAAGCCGACCGACTGGAGCGCGTTCTGGTCGAGCTGGCCCAATACGAGCGCGACATCATCTATCCCCTCGCCACAGAGCCCATCACGATGGATCTGGATGACGGCGTACTGGTGAACTACAACCGCTTCGGTGCCGCCCTGGCCCCCGCTAAAGGGTTAACTGGCAAGGCCGGTGGGAGTGAGGACGAGTGAATGTGGTCCTTTATCCCGCGAAGCCGTCAGCCTAACAACGTCATCCTGATTTAGCCTGACGGCTTCGCGGGTTTCCACCCACGATACCCATAGAGAAACCCGCAGGCAGATCGTCAGCATGGACAAAGAGCGATTGTTTCAGTGTTTTTAATGCGTAAATAGGGGAATTTTCCCGGTATTTATGATCGGGTGGCTGTCTAGTTTTGGCACATCACTCGATCACCTTTCCGGCTGCCATGAACGTTTCTTTATGTTTTCCTGCTATTGGCCAAAAAAACATACATCATTCTCTACAAGTACTACTCATCTGTATCTGCTTAGTGGTTTTTGTGCCAACAGCCAAAGGTCAGGAATCATTTGAAGTTTTTTGTCCTACAGGGCCATCGGTCAAGTTAGACACCATCGTATTTGTACCTGATCAACCCTTACCATTTGACCGGTGTTTTTTTCTGGTAGTAACTCTGCCCGCCACCTCCAGTGTCGAACGTTTTGCCTTAACTCCGCTTGGAAAACAGGGCCAAAATAACTTTAAAGTGCGTGACCGTAATATTCTTTTACGAAGTATCTACCCGGATCAAAAAGACAGAAAAACTCAAAAAAAATCGATCACGGTAGCTAGCCTGAATGAGGTACCTTTTGTTCGGCCAATTAAAATAACTAAAAAAGTAATTAAAGGAAAGAAGGTAGACCTTTATCTTCATATTACGCCCTTAGATCCCGGCCGTGAGTATAAAATCACATTAATTGGTCGTGATGATAAAGCGTATGATGAGGTATTAAAAATTAGTAGTGCAATCATTGAAAGCAAACGGGATTCTGTTGCAGGCCAAACTGCTGCCGCTAAAAATTTAATAGATCAGGCTAAACGAGATAATGCCCTTTCAATAGCAAAGGCAAAAACACGTAATCCTGTAATAATTACCCGGGGTACCATTCCTGATTACGAACGACGAATTACCCAGTTTAAACTTAATTTCGACTTGGGCACTTTGCTGCCTATCGGCACTAAAAAACCTGATTACTATAAATTACTTTTTGTGCCAGAAGGGAAGCCATTGCTTGATTTAAATAGTGCTGGTACTAATTCCAATGGCTCGTCATTTACAGGCAAAAAAATCCCACAAATATTCTTAATTAATTTACCCAGAAAAGATACAGATGGAAATGAAATAGAGCCTTTTAAGGAAGGAAAATATTGCCTCCAGCTATTGGCTACCTATGATACTCCAAAAAACATATTTGCGAAGATTTTCAATACGGTAGGGAGTAAGAAAAGAAACGCTCCTGAAAATTTTCTTATTAATTTAGGAAAGCTTGAATTGCTAGCCGATCCAGCTTTTGCCTATAAGTTTACTCCGGATTTACAAACTAGCACGGATGTGTTTATCGAGCTGGACAAATACAATCCACTTGCCCTACTTTCCACAATTAAATCTACTTCCATTACCATTACCCAACTGCCCACTTCTTTAACAGCCTCCTGCTTAGACACTACTCAGGCTACTTTAGGCTTTTTGCTAACACAAGCCAGTTTGTGCCCATGTGTAGAAAAGGGCATTAAGGACTTGACGCAGAAAGATGATCTAATGCGAACCATTTCACTCCTCTTCGACAAAGATGCCATCATACTCAGTAACAGTTTATTGGGATTGAACAGCTTAAAAGACCCATCGGCTGACCCTGCTAGGCTCGAAGAATTTCAGGTCCGATCGGATAACCTGAGTACCAGTATCGGCCTGCTTGATGATTTAATGGAATTTGCCCGTAAAGAAGAGGCCTATCATCGTGCTGAGGCCGCAAGGATCAGGAGTTTACTAGCGTGTTTACAAGCCATTCGCAGTCAGCTAGCTGCGGCAAAAGATGCGCTAGGTAGCCAGATTGATGCCCGCGCCACACTACAGAACAGGTTTACAATTGATTTTGGTCTATTAACTGCCGAGCCAATAGCAAAGGGGTCAACGTCTGTATTCAATTTTTTAAGCGAGGCCAAATTTCAAATTTCACCAGATTTTGGTTTCGTAGCCCTTTTCAAAGGGAATAATACCTATGCCATTCAGGACTTCACGCCTTACCTGGGTTTTCAGTTTGGATTCCGTCCCATTGATAAAAACATCCCCTTCCGATTAATTCATCACAAATCGCTGTGGCATCGGCTATCGTTCATGTCGGGGGTTACGTTAACGAGCCTGAAGATTGACAATCAGCGACAAGATTTTTTTGATAAGTACAGTCTCATCACGGGTCTTGGGTTCCGCATGGGCAATTATCTACGAGCCACAACCGGTTTGGTTTGGTTTAAAGCGGTTGACCCCAATCCATTATCGGCCAACAAGCCTGCCCGGTTCTCACCCTTCGTAGGTTTATCGATTGACTTTGAGTTACAGGATCTTTTTGGCGGCATTGCAAAACTCTTTAAGTAATGAATTATATACGCAGACTAGCAGGTATTGCTTTAGGCAGTTTACTCGCTTTCGGGTGTTTCAATCCAGATGATTATGACACGCCACCTTCCTCGACCGATAAAATAAGTTTTATTTCCGCTGATGTGTATGATAAAGTCGCCGATGGTGTCGATGCGGCTGAAGTAAAAGTGCGTATTTCAGATAAAGCATCACCCGGAAGGCGTACAGTTATTTTTAAAACAAGTTCAGGCTTTTTTGTAGGAGGAAAGGGAGATTCAATTGCCGTGCCAGCGATGGAAGACTTTACAGCAGCTGCCCAATTGAAAAGTTTGATTGCTACAACAGCCGAAGTAACGGCAAAGATTCTTACCGTAGAAGCTCCTGATAGCCGAAAGGTTACTTTTAAAAGGGCTTACCCCAGCGAGATTGTGGTAACTGTTGACTCATTCGCAGTTACGTCTCCGTACGTAAATAAAACAACATTAACTGCAAGCCTGCGAACAGAGAATGGAGGCAAACCGAGTATTGGACATCCCGTGGAGTTTAGCGTTAGACAACCGGAAAGTACATCACCATCCAGTACGACAATTGGCGATTTTCTGAATAACAACTCAACGGCAAAAACGGATGCTAATGGGCAGGCAATTATTCGATACACACCAGGTGCCAACGCGCAGAAGGGGTATGCGACTGTAGTAGCAAGCACGACAATTGCGACGCCAAATAACAGTACTGCTACTACGGGAATTACTACCTCAACAACAACAAGAATTTATATCAAGTAATCCTCCTAAATACAAAAGCCATGAACAAAAAAACAAGAGATGCCTTACACGAAGAAATGCCTTCGATTATACAGCATATAAACCGAATTATTGTCAGCAACCCTGATTTACGCGATTCTGGTCTAAAATTTAATGGCTTACTTCTGTCAAAGCATGAACACAATCCAGATGTAGCAACAAGTAAAGCTGCTTTTAGAGCGTTTATCAGGCCTGACTGTGATACTATAACTTGTGAATCTGATACAGTTCCTGGAGATACCATAACTCGGTGTTCTGACAAAGGATGCCCTAAAGGCCATCATCCAGTTTAATGAGCAGATGGCTCTTCCACTGCGATCTAATGTAATCAAATCGCCATGTTTATTGCTTTTGTTATGAGTGCCTGATCCGGCTCCTATAACAAAGCCAACGCATGAAACCAGCCCAGTATCGACCTCTGCTAATGCTAAACCAGATAGGTCGAAACCAGCACCAACTAGTACTACAGCTCAATTCTCAACATCCACGCAGCTCACCACTGCTCAACCTGTTCACAAAGCATCGGGTCATTCTCTAGTACGATGAAGTCCGGGTGATGGCCGAACAGGTTGAGCAACTCGATCCGCAGGGCATTAATCAATCGCTGACGAGCATGAAAGTACTGGCTTTCGAATGTTCATTGTTAGATAAATTATTTATTTTTGCAATTCGCAAATTGCAAATCGCAAATTGCAAATCAAGAAATGCCATGCGTAAACACAACGGAATGCGTCCAATTGATGTGATCGTGCTGCTCAAGATCATTGCGCTTGACGAGACCGCGTGGTTGCAGAAAGAGTTAGCGCAGACATTATTCATTAGTAATTCAGAAGTCAGCGAATCGCTGCACCGTTCACAAGTGGCTGGCTTACTGGATACTACTAAACAACATCCGATGCGCCAGAACCTGCTGGACTTTTTACGGTATGGCTTACGCTACGTTTTTCCCGTACAGCCCGGCGGGCTGGTACGGGGTATACCGACTGCCCATTCAGCCCCCACGCTTGCGGGTAAGTTCGTGAGCCAGATGGCCTATGTCTGGGCAGATCCGGAAGGGACGGTCATGGGTCATGAAATTGAGCCCTTATATGCTACCGTTCCCCAGGCCTGCCTGATCGATTCACAGCTGTATGAACTAGTGGCATTGGTAGAAATGCTACGCGTGGGCCGAGTCCGTGAGGTACAACTCGCCACTCAAAAGCTCTCCGAGCATCTATTACACCATGCTGTCGCCTGAGTACCACCCGGACGCCCTCAACCGTCTCCGGTTGAAAGCAGTGGCTAACCAGCTGGGGCCGTTGAATGAGCAGGTGGTGTATGTTGGCGGGGCTACGGTTTCGCTCTATGTCGATGAAAACGCCACACTGGACATTCGACCGACAGACGATGTGGATGTTATTATTGAACTGGCATCCTATACAAACTACAGCCAGTTAGATGAACGACTACGGGCCTTAGGGTTTCAAAATGATATCATGTCCGGGGTCATCTGCCGCTACCGAATGCCGGGCATGCTCATCGATGTCATAGAACACGTCGTGGTTGATGTAATGCCGACGAAACCTGAAATTTTAGGATTCAGCAACCGATGGTATATTGAAGGCTACGAGCGGGCCATTGACTACGCACTGGACGAGCAAACAACCATTCGCATCTTTTCACTACCCTATTTTCTGGCGGCTAAACTGGAAGCCCTGGCGGGACGGGGCGGGCGCGATTTACGGCTCAGCAGTGATTTTGAAGATATTGTTTTTGTGTTAGACAATGCCCCGAACCTAGCAACTCAGCTAAGTGAGGGATCAACCTGGGTACAAACCTATCTTCGGGAGACCTTCGCCCGGCTTTTAGCCCGACCGGACATCACAGAAGGTATATACGCACACCTGCCGTCCCGATTTGCAACGGCCCGCGCTCATCGGATTATCGGGTTATTAACTCAATTTTGTGCCATCGAGTAAAGTCATCTGGCCAAACCCATTTACGAATTGGACAAACTGAAAGCATCCCTACTGAAATTGTTCGATACCTACCGAGTCATTTTCTGGTACGATGAAACCCGGGAAATGACCGAGCAGGTCGATAATCTTGATTTACTAGGCATTGAAAAAGTAACTCTGAATAACAACGAGTTTAGTGTTAAATACCGGCTTCATTGCCAGCAGCCGACCACGCCCTTTCTCCTATACTTTCCGTACGCTCAGCCGCCCCATGAGCAAAATTGGCTGCTGGATGTTCAACTGGCCGGGTATGTATTTCGCACGGATCTACAGGCGCAGTTTATGCAGGAATTGGGGCTGGACGATCACTACCACGAGTTTGTCAGCACCCACATCGAGTTTTTCAAGAACAGCCGCCGACGGGAAAAGCTGGCCAGGCTGGGTATCCCGCCCGGCGAGACGCAAGCCGGCCTTCGCAACCGTATGCTGGCGGTCGTCTTTGGCCAGGATAGTTTAAGTCTGAGTGAAATGCTGTTGGTCTATGCTCATGCCGTAGCAACCGGTACGGAGGACCGGTTGGGAACAGAACTGAACCGGTATGGGCTGGCCGATACCTTTTGGCAGCAGGTAGCCCAGCGGTTTGGCTATACCTCCGCCACCCCCGCTATCTATGAGTTTATACTCGCGCTGTTTGAGACGAATTCTCCCTTTTTATCGACGTCCCTGCGGGCGGATGCCCGGGTACTGATCAATCGCTGGCGCGTTAACATGCGTTACCAGGAGAGCTTCCGGCAGCTTTCCCGGCGGGTTAGTGTCGATCTAAACCTGCCCAACCTCCTGCCCCGCACCACGCTGGATGCCTTGCTGGACGACGATTTGTTTGAGGGGGTCGAAAAGCGGATTATCGCTGAACTGGCTCAGGCAGTGGCCACGGAACTGGCGACAATCGATCGGGTAGAAGCCATTCAAAAGCAACGCGAAAACAAATACTGGTACAAAGACTATCGTCATTTTTACGATGTGCTCCTGAATGCCGTCTGGATTCGGTCGCTGGTCGCTGCCTGGGCCAACGAACCCTTTGACTCGCTGACGGAGGGACCCCAGCGGTATACCGAGCGATTGTACCGGGTGGATAGCCATTATCGGCGGCTGCTATATGCCTATCGAAAAACAGAGCAGCATGAGGTTCTGGATGAGGTCATGACCCAGATCAACGCCGTTTATACCAATCAATGGCTACTGCCCCTGAGCAGTCAATGGCAGCGCGTTATTGACCAGGCTCCTGAGTGGACATTTAGTCCACTTCATACGCAGCGGTACTTCTTTCGGTATCATGCCGAGCCCCAGCTCAGTAAAGGCAGAACATTCGTGATCATTTCCGATGGGTTGCGCTACGAGTGGGGGCGGGAACTGGCCGACCGGATGCAAAGCGAAAACCGCTACACCACAGATCAATCGTACCTGGTAACGGGCCTGCCCTCGTACACCCAGTTAGGTATGGCGGCTCTTTTGCCCCAAACGCAGCTTACTATTCAGCCCGGAACCGATAGCGTGCTGGCTGATGGTCTGCCCACACAGGGTACCGACAACCGCTCGGGCGTACTGGCTCAACAGAAAGGAGTGGCGATTAAGGCGGAGGATTTTCTGGCCCTTAATGCCAATAAAGAGGGACGGGATTGGGTAAAACCGTACGCCATCATTTACATCTACCACAACAGCATTGACCGCATTGGCGACACCCTGGCCACTGAACAACAGGTTATGGATGAATCGGAGCTGGTACTGGATACTCTTCAGGAAATCATCCGCAAGGTAGCCAACATGAACGGCGTTCACATCTGGGTTACGGCCGACCATGGGTTTCTCTATCAACAACAACCCGTGGATGATACGGACTTTTTAGCGGCACCCGTGTCGGGCCAGGTGTGGAAACAAGCGCGTCGGTATGTCCTGGGTCAGGCCTTAACCGGGGGCGAGGGCTTTCATCGGTTCGAGGGTCGGCAAATCGGCCTGGCAGGCGATGTAAACGTCCTGTTACCGAAGGGGGGGCAACGCTTACGGCTAAGTGGATCGGGGAGCCGCTACGTGCACGGAGGAGCTTCGTTGCAGGAGGTGGTCGTGCCCTTATTGAAATTCACCAAGAAAAAAGCGAATACCCTTCAGTTGGTCGATATTGATGTGATCCGTTCTTCGGAGCGTATCACGACCAATATTGTCGCTATTTCATTCTGGCAGCAGGAAGCCGTCAACGACCGTATCCAGCCGCGCCAGATCCGGGCGTCGTTTACGGCTGAAGATGGCACCCCGCTATCTGATTTGTTCACGTATCGGTTCGATTCTATTGAGACATCCGAACGGCTGCGGGAGAGTAAGCATCGGTTTCAGTTAAGTCAGAAGGCCGGTAGTCTCTATAATAACCAGACCATCCAGCTACGGCTTGAAGAACCAATTGAGACGACTAGCAAATGGAAGGTCTATAAGACCATCAGTTACCTGCTGACGATTGCCTTCACTAATGATTTTGACAATTTTTAAGGCCACGCTTCCCCCTATTAATGAAAGCATTAGACCAGAAGTTAACCCATCATTTTTCGGGTAAGATTGTTCGGAAAGACCTGACCAAACTGGTAAAGGGCAATGCCATTGTGCCCACCTATGTACTGGAGTATCTGCTGGGGCAGTATTGCGCTACGGACGATGAAGATACCATTACAAATGGGGTACAGACCGTAAGGGACATTATTGCCCGGCATTTTGTGCACCGCGATGAAGCCCAGTACATCAAGTCGCAAATTCGGGAGCGGGGCAGTCACCGGATCATTGATAAAGTCTCGGTTCACCTGAACGATAAGCGGGACGTCTACGAAGCGCAGTTTATTAATCTGGGCCTGAGCCGCGTTCCCATTGGCGACGAGCTCATCCGGCAGCATAAAAAATTGCTATCGAGTGGGGTTTGGTGCATCGTTACGATGGCGTATATAGCCGCTACCGATGAGCCCAACGCGACGCCCTGGGTCATTGAAAGCCTGAAGCCCATCCAGATTGCCAATGCCGATCTGGAGGGCTATAAAGAAGCTCGGGCTGCCTTTACCAAAGACGAATGGGTGGATGTGCTGATGCAATCCGTGGGATTGAATCCCGATGAATTTTCATTCCGCTCCAAGTTGATTCAGCTAGCCCGGCTCATTCCGTTTGCGGAGAACAATTACAACCTGGTTGAATTAGGGCCCAAAGGAACCGGCAAATCGCATATCTACTCGGAAATGTCGCCCCACGGCATTCTCATTTCAGGCGGTGAGGTGAGTAAAGCGAAGCTGTTTGTCAACAATAGTTCCGGTGATATTGGTCTGGTCGGGTATTGGGATGTGGTCACCTACGATGAATTTGCCGGTCGTGATAAGCGGACCGATAAAGGACTGGTTGACATATTGAAGAACTACATGGCCAATAAATCATTTTCGCGGGGCACGGATGTCTATGGCGCTGCGGCCTCCATGGTGTTTGTGGGCAATACGGATCACTCGGTCCCGTACATGTTGAAGCACAGTGATTTGTTTGAAGCCCTGCCACGCGATTACTACGACCCGGCGTTCCTGGATCGGATGCACGCCTACCTGCCTGGCTGGGAAGTGAATAAACTCCGAAACGAAATGTTTACGGCTGATTACGGCTTTAATGTCGATTATTTAGCGGAGGTACTGAAAGAACTTCGTAGAGAAGACTTTACCCATACCTATAAACCCTACTTCGATTTATCGAACAGTATCACTACGCGGGATAAGGATGGCATCAGTAAGACCTTTTCCGGGTTAATGAAGGTCATCTACCCGAACGGGCAATGCACGGAAGCGGAAGCACAGGAGTTAATGGAGTTCGCGATTGAATGCCGAAAACGGGTCAAAGAACAATTAGTAAAACTAGATGAGACCTTTGAAACCGTTGACTTCAGTTATCAAGTGCGCTCAACCGGTCTAGTTATAACAGTTGATACGCTGGAAACGCTTCCACAGACTACACCGCCCGCTACGGCTATGCCGCAAGAGGCTAGTCCGGATGATAAACCGCTGACTGACGTATCTGAGAGAAACAATCACTCATTGAAGACAAGTCATTTACCTGGTCAGTTTGTTATTCGCGATAATCAATCCGGGGTCTCATTCGATAGCCTGTTTGGTGAGTACCTGCGGGGGGCTACCGAGATCATTCTCTGCGACCCGTTTATTCGTCACCCACACCAATTTCGCAATTTGCTGGAATTCATTCGAACGGTTACCCAAACTAAAGAAGCTGACGGGGAAATAACGTTTTATCTGGTGACAAACAATACTCCGGACTATGTGGAGGAATCCCGTAAATCACTGCTTGAATTAGCGGATTCATTAGTACCACTTGGCATTGACTTTAAGTTCGAATTCAATGCTACCCTTCATGACCGTTCGATTTCGCTTAACAATGGCTGGAAGATCATTTTGGGACGGGGTCTGGATATTTATCAAAAGACAAGCGGTCGCTATGATATTGCGGAATTTGTGCCGGAAAAGCGTTTATGCCGAGCTTGTGAGATCAGTTATTTGCAAATCAATAAAGTGTGATGTACTCTCAACCGGAAGTGATTGCTGAATTGAGCCAACGCCCTGTTTGAAGTTTGCTGACTACACTTCGATTTTGTCAGCGTATTTATCGGGAAACTTTAGCCATTTCGAATAGCGACGGCACTTGACCAATCTAGTAAACAGTTGAAAAGATAGACATGCCTAGTCGATCTAGGCATTTAACTTCCTGGATGAACATATGCACAAGTAACTAAGTCATATTGACCTAAATAAAAATCATGAGAACAATTCATCATCAGTTCCAACAAAGAGATTTTTACGAACCGACCTGGAAGGTGAAGTACCTTTTTTTAGGTACGTTTAACCCAATGGGTGGCAAGCCAGTCAACTATTACTATGGACGAAAAAGTAATCAAACCTGGAAAATCTTAAGCAAGCTGTTCATTGAACAATTTAACGTATCTGATATTGATCAGCTCAAACGACTGCTTGAAAAAACGGGCATTGCTTGTATGGACTTAATCCACACCGTCAGGGCTCCTGAAGAAAGAGTCGACAAAATTTTAGGGAAGGGCTATAACGACAGTAAAATAATTAATAAATCAGTTATTAGAGATTACAATACGGACAGGATTCTTAGCATCATCAATGCTAACAAAGACGTCAAAGTATATTCTACCTGGGGTAAAGGGCCAAGTCTTAAAGAATGGAAAGCTGAAGTCCAACGAATTGACAACAAAGCCAGTATCGTTCAATTGGTCTCTCCAAGTATGGTTGCGAAGGTTCCTGTAGGAAATAAAAAATTTGACTATATGGTTGCTGACTGGAATCAAAAAATAAAAAAACGTTGATAGTTTAATTTTTTACATCTGGCAACAAGGAGAAATGCTCCTAAAAACCTTTTTCATAAAAATATTTACTTCTCATGAATCATTTCATAAAACAAATATGATACAAGATTATTAACTACCTAAAATGAGTTCATTTAACGGTCAATGAACATAACTAAGGGTATACAAAGTTAAGTGCTCTTCAAAACGAACGTAAAGAATATAACTTTTATAAACGGCTAATTAATAACAACTATGAATATGGCTTCTTACCAGCAACAGCTTGAGTCACCAGAATGGAAAAAGAAAAGGCTAGAGATATTACAAGAACGTGAATGGATTTGTAGAGACTGCTCAAATCAGAGGTATATTCAGGTATTTCCACTCGTAAAGCCTTTCTCCATGCGTTCAACACCTCGACCAAGTTACAGTTATGCCACTTTACTTGTCGGCGATCAAGATAAGATACCTATTTCTGCTGTATCATCAGTTTATAATGCCATTAGTAATATTCCTAAAAGATTAAGTAGAGAGTACTCAAAAAAGGGTATGCTATGTTACAAAAAAAATGATAATGACTCATTTGAAATCTTTGCTGTATTTGTATTTAATCAAAATGTAGATAAGGAAGCTTCATTAAATAACCCAGAGTTTCAAGACTCATATTTCAAGAGTTTAAAGGATTTTGGAAACAAAGATATCACATGGCATTATATAAAAGGTATCAATGTTCACCATGAATATTATATACAAAATACTCAAATATGGAACCAACCTAATAACTCGTTTACTGTTTTATGCAAAGATTGCCATGAAGATTTACATAAAAACAATCCTGAAACTCCGGTTAGAGATAAGAACGGTAATTTTCTATACATGCATACAATAAGTACAGCACATTGATATAAAAAAATTCAACCAAAACCTATATAAAGCCTTACCATAAATCGTCAGGCTCTATATACTTTAAATAAAATCCTTGTGTATTTTATAGCTTATTGTTTAAATAAAAATACATTTTCTATTTTATGCACAATAAACGTAATTTATTCTTCAGAAAAGGACCATTCTTCTGTACCATCACCGTCTGAAAAAGCATCTTTATTAAGCTGGCTTAGATAATTTCTACTGAAAGTATTTCTATCTCCTGGACGCCAAAGACCTTTTTTATTTTTCAAGAAATCCGGATATTTTTCATAAAATCTCTTGAGTTTCTCTTCATTAAATATCGGTAAGTAATCTTTATATTTCATAGCTTTTCCTGTTAAAGAACCTTTCTCTGGAATCATCACATCAGAAAAATTTCCTGCAAAGGCAATCAAAAGATCATCAGCCATTAGAAACCAGTCCACCTCTTTAAAATAAAAGTCTATGCGGTTTCTGTTTTCAGAAAGAATATCTTTGATGCGTCTTCCTTTATAATCTTCTCCAAAATCAAGTATGTCGTCCAAGCTATAGTATTTTGGCTCTCTCATGTTTTATCTTATTATATGAATTGTCTGGTAATGGCTGAACTGTGTTGATGATAATTATTTACGGACAAAAATATGAAACACCTTATTGATCAGTGAGTAGGCTTGTAAAGATTTGTTCTTTGGTGCAAATGGCAACTTACAAA
>NZ_JBHUOM010000021.1:0-23604 GCF_042686045.1 Spirosoma flavum | reverse complement strand
ATGATACCGGAAAGATTTATATCGATCTCAGCGGTTATATTCTCCAAGCTCAGACTAGCGTCCCGCAGATCGAGGTTGCGCATGATACCCGCGTTATTGATGATCATATTGAGTGTCGGAAACTGCTTGGTTACGAAGGTATATAAGTTTCTAATATCTTCTGGTTTACTGACATCACTCTGAATGGTATAAATCTGAGGGAGTTCTGTTTGAATCTTACTGAGCCTGTCGGCGTCCCGGCCGGTAATGATAAGGGTAGAAGCGCCCTGGGTCAGTAGCTGTTTAGCCAGTTCCAGACCAATGCCACTGGTTCCGCCGGTAATGAGTATCGTGCTGTTTTTGATGTCCATCTGACTTTTTGTTTTGAGGGACAAAATTGGGCATTCATTACGGTTAGGTTTATCCAGATCTATGTATAGTTTAGTCAAAAAGGAGGCGATAGTGCGAATTCATACCATATATCGAAGCTGGTTTCGGGGCTGCTGTAGTACATGGTGCCGCCACGACCATCCTGGGTATAGCGCAACTGCGGTCTGGTTCCGTCGTTAAGGTTATAGGTTGAAGTTGTTAATTTTGTCATGGTCGTTTGATTATTTGGTAGCTTATGATAGATAAAAAAACCGGCTCCATCACCCTGTCTGCCACCCGCCGGCTTAGCGCGGGGGATGCTTTCGATGAGGTATCCGGGTTGCCGTTGGGCGAGGTTCAGACGGTAGCCGATTTGGGAAACGGCTGGAAATGGCTGACCATTAAAAACGTAGCAGTGGAGGGAAAGTACTTCATCCTATCGCTCGGCTTTCATACGAATGTGCTCAAACTGATCGAGTTGATGGTAGCCAACGACCGGTTCGACTTAACGCCCAACTGGGCCGACTGGTCAGAAGCTAACGAGCTTGCCATCCTGACCGACCTGCGCATCTGGGTGGCTAACGAACTGGGGCGCGAAGGGGCTTTTGAGTGGGGAGACATAGAGGCAACCTATGACTCAAAAAGCGGAAGCAGTTCGATAACCATACGCTACCACTAACTCATTCTCCATTATTTCAACGCGAGAATCCAGTTGCTTACCGCCTGGAACTCGCCCGCAACCGAACTGACCCCGCTCGTCGCATCTGCCTGATGGGTCGATGCGTTTAGCGTCACGGTGCAGGCAAGCAGGCCGGGATATTTACGCATGTCCAGCTCAACAATTAAATCATCTAACCAGCGAACCGCCCAGGCCGACCAGGCATCTTCATTAAGCCTGAACAGACAGGCGTTGTCACTCACCCGGATCAGGTACGGCTGATCGATCCAGTGACTCATGCTGACCTCGTAGCTGCTGAAACTCACTTTGTAGGCATGGTTGGGTGAAAAAACGTCATCTTTCATGCGGTGAACCTTAAAACGAGTTTTTCGCCCAGATGTAGCCAATGATGAACGATAAAATGAAGCCAATCGGGCCGAAAACAAAGATGCTGGTCATGCTGGCTTCCACGCTCCGGTCGTGACCGTTGGACGAAAACTTACCAGTAAGATAATAGCTTATAAAGGCCGTCAGGGCGTAACCTGCGATGCCGATGAAGAACCCGATTCCAACGTATTTCATGCGATTTTGTGTGGTTTAAAGGGTTTTTATAATTGAATTGCTGGCAGCGTTAGATTAGCTACTTCGTTGATCAAGAGCGGCTTGTCCGTTTTTAATTTGGTCAGAAACGTCGTAATCTCCGAGCCGTATTTCCGGTTGCTGACCATGAACAGCAGAATACCGCGCTTACCCGATTTGGTCTTGATAGCTTTAAACCGAAACACATCCCGCTCCACCAGATTATTTTGCTCATCGGCCGCATTATTACCGATCAGGCAGTCGATGATTTTTTCGCACGTGGCGGCATTGCCGACAATAGTATGCTGAACAATAGGATTCGTCCGTTTCAGGCCCTCCAGTTCGCGCAGTTTAGTATCAACAGCTTGGTCTACCGTCGATTCGGTCAGCACAAAATCAATGGTTACCATCGACTTGTATTTCGGAAAATTATCACCGGCAACCAAGTATTCCTGTTTGTAGAGCGAGGCATCCGGGTGGGCCGACCAACTTAGCCGATACCCGTTTTTCTGAACGAAGATCGGAGTCTGAATCCCGAGAAAGTTGACGGCTGGTTTTGGGGGCTGTCCGTACCCCGGAGCCGATAGCATAAGAAGGGTAACCAGAGAAGTGAGTACTGAATTGGTTAGCATGTTATTGGTTTTAAAAGGGTTTGTGGTAGGTTCGTTTTTCGGTTGTTGATTGCCTGGGCTATTCCGTCCGTTCAATTCGGAGGCCCGCTGCGTAGGAATGGGTTTTGTCGGCAGCGTCGCGGTCGGCTTCGTTGGTTACCATCGCGAATGATGCCGGGTCGGCCGTTGCCAGTGCTTTTCTATCATAATACACCCTGCCCGCATCTTTGGCGTAACCGTATTCCAGCACCGTAAACGTTTTTTGGTCGGCGTTTGGCAGGGGGTGGTCCTGGTAGAAAATGGTTTGGCTGTCCTGCGCATAATCGTCGGTCAGTAGCGAAAACGTCTGCCGGTCAGCACCTTTAATCCGGTGATGCTGAAAGTAAATTCGGGTACTGTCGAGGGCGTAATGCACATTTACCTCGCCCCATTGGGCAAAGGTAATGGGGTCCGCTTCGGAAATTAGTTTATCCTTGTAAAACGCGTGGTTTTTGTCTGTTGCATAATACATACCCACGGCGGTGAACGAGTCGGGCAGCGCGTTCTGGATCGCACGAACACCCGACGTAACGCCACCAATGGGTATATCCAGCGTGTTCCAGCAGTAATAAACGGTCCGTTTATCCTTCGCGAAATTCCGGCTTACCATGGTAAAGAATACGCCATTACTGCCCAAAATTGGGGCCTGCTGGTAATAGCCCACCCGCTTATCTTTACCAAACTGAGGGCTTAGCGGCACAAACGAAGCGACATCGGCCACCGCAAAACCTCTGCCCTCGTAATAGACGCGAATCTTGTCTTTGGCATAGGCGTATTCGCTGCCGATAATCTCGAATGAAGGGGCATGAGCCGCCACAACCCGATCGATTCTATCCTTCCGGGTCGTTTCGAACAGTTTGAAATCAATGTAATTATCGCAGAAATAAACGGTAGCGTTGTCTTTGGCATAATGGTCGTCGAGCGCGGCAAAGCTGGTTCCGTCGGTGCTGTCGATGGGAATGCCCCGGTAATAGCCGCCGGTTTTGTCGCGGGCAAAAACGCTGTTCAAGGCCTGAAATGATCCGTAATCAGCCGAACGCATCAGGAAATCTTTGTAATACACCGAGCCATTTTTGGTCTGATAGCCAGACTTTTTACAGCCACCCAGGATGCCCAGACCCAGCAGAGAAAGTAGAATGTGGAGTGGCTTCATGGGAAAGGTCAGTGTAGGATTTTAGCGACCGGAATCAGGTTGTAGTGCGGGTCGAGGGTGAAGAGTTGATTCAGGACCCATACGTGTCCGGCCC
This sequence comes from Spirosoma flavum, assembly GCF_042686045.1. Lineage (NCBI taxonomy): Bacteria > Pseudomonadati > Bacteroidota > Cytophagia > Cytophagales > Cytophagaceae > Spirosoma > Spirosoma flavum. The sequence goes on along the minus strand of NZ_JBHUOM010000021.1, from coordinate 20,122 downwards.
CGAAAATGACCAGACCTTTCCGGGCTTTCTCACCGGCCATAACCCGCAGAATGTTGCTCTGAATCCGCAGGTTACGCTTCCACCATTCGCCTGTGATGTATGACCCCACGGCGTTTTCGGAGGTACCTATCTGGTTGAGAACGCCCGAATAAGTATTTAAATCTACCTGTTGAAACTGGGTCGTATTCATAACGTTGAGTATTTCTGATACCGTATGCGTTGGCAAATAGCCATCAAACCAGCGGCTGAAGGTCTCCATCTGCGTCTGTAACTGCGCCAGCACCGCCTGCTGTCCGGTCGCCTGGGCCACCTGAACCAGCGAATCATAGGGGAAATCGCCCGGACTATCGACGCAGTGAATCTGACCCGGTGGCAGGTTGAGGGCGTCGGCCAGCCGGAACGCGAGCTGGATTACTTCGTCGGTTCGGTTGCGGAGTTTCCCCTGCCGGTACTGCTGGTACAGGCTGTCGATGTGCGCCTGCTCAGTGGGCAGGTACTCGATGAATAACTGGTCGGGCTGATACGCTTTCAGGCGTTCGACAACGGCCTTGATTTCGGCCTGACGGCGTTCGCTAAGCACGTTGTCGGTCGTGACTTTTACGATATCAAGACCGGGGTTGGCGAAGTGATAGGTGCCCAGCAAAACAAGCTGTTTTTTAGGTTGCGCCATCGTCCATTGGGTTAGCAAAGTGGTCAGGCACAGAAAAGAGAAGTAACGAAGGAATGGCATGATTAAGGTTATTTGCTTGAAATGGATAGAGTTGAGCCAACGGATTAGTTGGTACTGATAAAGTAGATTAGCAGCAGGAGCAATACAACAACCAGGAGGGCAACGATTTTTGTCCATAAATGCGGCAACCAGTTTAACCCCGCCAACCCAAGCAACAGAAAAACGCCAATGCCCTTCAGGGCGGCTTCCTGCTCACCACCCCCAGCATCGTTGGCCGGGTTCGCCTTTTGTAGTAACGCCCAGACGACGAAGGCACCATACACCCCGGTAAGGAGCCAGTTGATGCCGCTAAGAATTTTGATAGTAGTCATTTTTACAGGGTTTGGATTGGTGTGAGTAGGCTGGTGTAGCCATCCGATTCCCAATCATTTCCAGTTAGAATTATTGTCCCCCGTGAGCATGAGCAGCATGTAAAGGCCGTAAAACAGGCCGGGTATTACCAGCACCGCCATCAGGAGAATGGCGGCAATCGTGTACTGATGCGTAAACAGCCAGTAGCCACCCAGCAGATAAGCAGCCATGCCGATTAACAAGACGAACCAGAGTATACCATTGTCCCAGTCTACGGTACCATCTCCAAGGCCAACAAAAAAGAAACAGACGAGGACCAGGGCAATACCTACGTCGATACCCCAAAAAATCCAGAATATGTACATGAATGACAGGTATTTAGGGTTGATACGTTGACGGTAAAATGTTTCTGCGCAGCCACAGCAGCCCCATGATGACAAAAACTCCGTAAATGGCTATCAATATCCAGTTGATAGGGGTTATGATTTTTAGTACAAACATCTCTTTTTCAGCCGGGTAAGGCTATATGAAAGGTCATCGATCAACCAATACGCTGACCTGTTTAAAAAGTATCCTTGAGGTAATAATAAATTATCAGGAAGAGCAGAACGAGAAAGATCAACGCTGTGATTTTTGTCCACAGGTAAGGTAGCCAGTTCATCCAAACGAACAGGAGCAGTAGAGATAAGGTCACGCCTTTTAAAATGGATCCTACTCCTGCCATTTCATGGCCGGTACCACTACCCTGTTGAGGAAGTATATAGAGTACGCCTAAGCCATAAATACTGATGAGTATCCAGTTGATAAGGGTAATGATTTTTAGAATGGCCATATTGGTTTTGATTCGTTAGTGCACTGATAGTCAACACTTTTATTGCGTTTACGTAACAACGGGCGGTAGGTTTTTACAGTCCGTATTTTTCCCGGAGGTCCGGTACTTTCTGCACATCACAGCCGAACACAAAAATCCGGCTTCGTTTGTTGTGCAGACCGCCGTATGGAATTTCATCTTTCCACCAGGCAATTTCTCTTGTTTTAAGCTCCGTCAACAGCTTCTGTTCCAGGGCATTGTCGTTCAGGAAGCCAATCAGGTGCCGGTTCCCCGTTTTATCGCCCGTTATCTTCCCGAAGGCAAAGGCAACGGCTTGTGATTCGGTCTCGAAATGCTGAATGGTGTATTGCTTTCCGCGTTCGGTGTAAAACCAGGCGTATCCGTTTTCTTCCGTGCTTAAACCGTAGCCTTCGTGGATATTCCGGCTCCCGACGGCATAGCTGTCGTTGTAGCAATGCTTCGTCATCCACTCGTCAAGTTCCTGTATGGTCGACGGTTCCATCGTTACTTTTTTCGTTACTCCTGGCTTTGGTTCAGGATTTCGTTGATGAGCCAGCGTCCATTTTGCCGCACCAGCCGAAATTCGTAGACATCCAGCAGGGTAAACCCCACGGTAGCTTTGTTATTACTAATCACAACTTTGCCCATTTTTAGTGATTTGAGCTCTGCAAACTGCATATCTACGTCCTGATTCAGCATCACCAAATCGTAGTCGAATCCGGTAGGTGGCCCTTCGGACTGCGGACTTTGGCGGAAGCCTGCCTGCCGTTCCTTAAAAAACGTTCGCCATTGGTTCAGGTACGCATCAGTCAGCAGCTGGCTGCTTTTCAGGTACGTCAGGTACCGCTCCCCGTTCTTCAGATTCACCGAATACGGTTTCCCTCCGGTCTGATTAACCAGCGGAGACCGGTTCGCTTCCTGGATATGGTTTTTGTACCAGGTCAAAAAACTGACAACCGTTTGACGGGCCTGCTGTGCATCCGGGGAAACACCGCTGTTAATAGCCGCATCGGATTGGGTATTGGCTATGATCTTAGCTGGGCTATCCGAACTTACCCAATTCAAGGCAGTCCACGTCAGAGCTATTAAAAGAGCTTTCACCAGTGCCGGTTATAATTATACGTCGAATGGCAGGTCGTACTCCCTGCTGATGACTTTGGAACTGCGGGTTTTCACCGACACCTTTGCTTTAAGGGGTGAGCCGAGCAGCAAATAGTTCTTCACGAACTGGTCTTCGTGTACCAGCCAGGATTTATCTTCGATCAAGTACTCTTCGACACCCGCTTTGGTGGTCTGATACGCCCAGCGCTCCACGATGCCGGGTTCAAAGTTTACGATAGTGCCCATGCACAGCACCTGAATGCCGGGCAGCGACTGGTTGCCCAATTCAGGGCAGCTAAGGACGGTGATGGTCAGGGAAGAGCCGTCTTCAAGGTCTTTGACGGACCATTCGTCGAGGAGTGTTTTTTCGGTAGTCATACGGGTAAAGTGGATGAGGTAATTTTATGTATCAAGCAGATAAATTGGCTTTAGGCTCACCCGCCTAGGGCTTTTCCAGAACCTATGTTGAACGTCCATATAATCCACAGTGCGATCATATAGAGCGCGAAGAGAACGAGTATCCATGTCAACACGAGTAGAAAGGGCCAGTGAGAAAGCAGGAACAGCGTGGCCACACCGCCCATCAGGGCCAGAACCGTCCAGCCTATGAACACGAAGCCCACAAACCCCAGGATAAGGCCAACATTGCGGCTGTCATCGTAGCTGGCTGCTCTACTCAAAAAATAGACCAACCCCACTACCCCCACTAAGCTGGCAAAGACAATGCGCCCTAAAAACCAGCTTTGACTACCCGGTGCCCAGAATAGGGGCACAAACGCGAGCATGACGCCCACCGAAGGCAGAAACAACTTCATCAGAACCAGGGTGCCACGACCCGCGCCGGTAAGCGGTTGATTGGCAGATACAAATATTCCGGCAGTAGCCAGCAGTAGTAGCCAGACCAGTTCAGGTCCGAGTAGAAAAGCAGCCGTGCGGTTCATAAATGAAATGGACAGGATCTGTGATCAAAAGGGTTTGTAGTTCTTCACGCCTTCCTGAAGTGATGCCAGCCGGTCTCTGATTTGGCCATCGAGAGCCGCGTAAATCGCCCGAAGGTCGGCTTCATTTTTCTGGCAGTAGGTTTCAATTGGCGTTGCTTTGCCGCCGTTCTCCAGCACGTCAAGCTGGGTGACAATTGCCCGGTATTTACGGTTAGCACACTCAATAACAAAACTGTACCGAAACGTATAGACGCCACCGGCCGACTGCTCCGAACGGGGCAGGGTAATCACCTGCGACACCCGTCCGACCAGATCGCCGGTTTCTTTGTCGCTTAGCAGAAACGTGTCGCCGGGGGCGTGACAGGACTGCAAGGCCCACAACCGGACGCGCCGGAACAGATCGGCTTGCGAAACAGCCCCGCAGTCGGCTATTTCTGAGTAACTTACTTTTTGATTTACTACCGGCAGGATGCCCTGTAGCTTTCCATTAGTGATAATCGGTGGGCAATCCACGATTCCGTAGCCTGGGTTTACGAGGCTGGCTATGAGCAGGCCAATGAAGAAAAAACGCATGGTGGTCAAGTGAAAAAGGTTGGAATGAAATGAGACATACAGAAAGAGTATATGCGTCGACAATAGGCACTAATCTGCATCGAATCGACCGACTGCTTGGAAGTCGTTACTTTAGAACCTGTAGCAGTGGTATGACCTCAAGCCGATTGCTAAGCCCAAACAGGTGATTAAAAACAGCCGCGTGACTGGCTCCAAAGACAACCAGAATACGTTTCGTGCCGGGTATGATGCGTTTGAGAATGTGGCTGTGGGTATAAATGTTTCGTTTGTACCACTCAGCAGTCATATAGGCTCCCACGGAATTGTCAAATCCGCCCACCTGACTGACCAGATTGGAATAACCGCCCAAATCCCAACGGTACTGCTCCGGTGTATTAAGCGCCAACAGTACCTCCCCGACGGTATGTTCTTTTAGGTACGTGTTAAACCAGTTCGTATAGTCCGTTACGGTCCGGTTCATTTCTGTTAGCAGTGCCTGCTGACCCGCAGCATTTGCCACCTTCATTAGCGAGTCGTAAGGAAAATCGCCGGTGTCATCTACCCCCATGATTTTACCGGGTTTCAAGTCGAGCTGGTTGGCCAGTCGAAAGACGATCTGGTCCATTTCACCCCGTTTGTCCCGTCGACCCCCGGCCATGTATACCCGGTAAAGACTGTCCACCCGCGTTTGCTGCTTTGCACTATATTCCGTGAAAATCTGCTCAGGCGCATAGGCTTTCAGGGCATCGACAACCTGACTGATTTCGGCTTGTCGTTTTTCACCCAGAACATCATCCACCCTAACTTTAGCCACATCCTGACCGGGGTTGTTGAGGTGATACATACCCAGTAACACAACCTGAATTTTAGGCTGGGCCTGATTAGGGTACGAAAGAATGAGCAGACTAATGAAAAGAACGAAGCGCATGATGGGGTATAGTTTACAAGCTATGTTTTACTACCAGAGCGAATTGATAATACGAAGGTGGATAGACCGACAGCGTTCAGCAATTATTTAAGATCGAGTCGCCTGATTTTGGTGAATCAGTCGTAACTAATTGGATACGAACCGTTTTGCTGATACACTGATTTTCGAACCGCTGCCCGGCCGTATTCCAAAAAGCAGGAGCCGGTTGCATGACAGGCTGCCGGTGAAGATTAACGATCAAGATAGGAGCATTTTGCATCAGTCAGGGTCCATCTCGCCAAACCCATCCTGAAACCGGCCTTTGCGCAACTCCCCGTCAAACTGATCGCCGATGGTTCTGAGCAGTGTCTGGTCTGTGCTTTCCAGACCAAGACTTTTGTAGTCGGCGCGAACGTATAAATTGAACACGGACCCATTGATAGTAAATACGGCACTGATCAGGCCCTCGGAGCGCTCGACTTTTGGCTCGATGGCTGGATACTGTTTTTTGGCCCAGTTTATGAAGTGATCAAACATACCGGGAAGCACCGGTTTCAGCTCGTAGCGAATCGGCTGACCCTCACCCGGATTCTGCGCCCACCGACCGTGCCAGGGCGGGTGTTGCGTGTAGGGATGTACGCTCAAGGCTTCTTTACCCTGGCTATCCGTTGTCCAGTCGAAATAAGTGGCAAACCAATCCGATGTTGCGTCCTCAGCCCAGATAAACTGCGTAGCCGACGGACGGAATGGAACAGCGTATACATGGTTCTTCATGAAGTCGACCCCCAGCAGCGCGTACTCAGACCGATTGCGCTGGATGTTATAGCGGGTGCCAAGAAATACCAGTTGTGTCTTGCCGGGAGAGAAACTAACCAGCCTGGAGCTAACCCGAACAAAACCGTCGGTGCCCTGTATCGAAGCCTCACTAGTCAGGTCGAAGGGATAAATGGCCAGCGTACGTACGTCCAGGACACTGCGCTCATCGACCAGTAAAAATCGCCCGCCCGACAAAAATCGGGATGAACCGGAATTATCCGTCGGAGTACTGATCTGTACTCTGCCGGGTTGCCCGTGTTCGCTGTCGAGCCACTGGTAGGTACACAAGTCGCCCACCTCACCAATGACGGTAGCTGTACGTACCTGTCCGTTGTCGTCGGTAATCAGGTAGATCCTGTTGCTGGTGGCCAGAATGGTGGTTCCCGGAGCATCGGTCAGAAACCGTACCTGCCAGATTTGCGCTTTTTTGCCCTTCTTATCGGTCAATATCACGGGCTTACCCTGGTAGTTGATCTTGAAATAGGACGTCTTATGCGTGCCAATCAGGTTGCCGTTGCTATTGTTGGTAAACAGGTTCAGGCGGTAATCCCGCTCTAGCAAATAGCTAATGGCTAGCGAGCCACGAACTGCCTGATTCTGAGCGGTTGAGGAACAACCCAGTAAGGCAAGAAAGCTGGTCCAGGTGGCCATTGTTTGTAGTTGAAACATATTTTAACAAAAAAGGCATGGGTACCGTGACGTTGTGGCTGTGGACCACCTTAGCGTTTCAACACTTTCAGCGTTTTTGTCTGGTCCGCTGTACTCACCCGCAGCAGATACATACCCGGCTCGCGCTGGCCCAAACGCATCGACTCGTTATGCTGACTCTCCTCCACCCGGATTTGTCGGTACTCAATGGTATGGCCCTGCCCGTCAACTAACCACAGCCGAACCTGCTGCCCACTGGCCCCTTCGATGTTTATAGTGAATTCCTCCTCAACCGGATTGGGATAGGTCATGGCCTGCAATAGTAGCTCTGGCCCGTTTTCTTCTGCGGCTAAACGTGCCTGTGCGTTGGAGGTTAGTGATGTCGGCTGTGCATTGGCCGTTGCCTCATAATCGTCAGACGAGGTGACGACAATGGCCGTATTCCAGTCGTTCTGAGATGTGGTTTCTCCCACGGCAACAAACTGGTTAGCACCGTGAATGATGCGCCACAGGTGAGCGGAGGTCTTGGAGGCACGGGCGGTCCAGATAAAAGCGCTGGGGAAGGTAAAGATTTTGCCATCCAGGCCAACGGCAACGAATTTTCCATTGGCAAATACAACGTGGTTGAAATAGGCACTGGCATCCACTATAAAACTCGTCCAGGTAGTACCGTTTAGGGACCGGCAGGAAATCCCATCGTGACCGACCGCTAACCACATGCCATTGCCAAAGGCAACGCTCTTCAACTGCTTGGTAGTACCCGAAGGGCGGGCCGTCCAGATGATGCCATTGGTTGAGGTAGCGATGGCTCCATATTGCCCTACTGCTGTAAACTGCCCATTCGCATAGCTGATGCCATTAAAGTTCTTAGCCAGCCCGGTAAATCCCGAATTCCAGGTTTTCCCGTTGTTCGACCGAGCGATAAAACCATTATCCCCTATGGCGATAAACTGCCCCCCTCCAAACGTGACGGCGTTGAGGGTTTGCCCATCAAGCATATGGCGGAAGTCCCACACCTTGCCATCGACGGAGGTTTGAATGACTCCGTTCGTACCGACGGCGGCAAATAACCCATTGCCAAAGGCAACGTCATTGAACTGCTTCGCTCCATTGGGTACATGAATCGTTTCGCCAACAGTGTAGTTGATGCCATCACCCGATGTGAGGGCCACGTTAGCCATGAAGGTGTAGTACTCGGGCGAATAAGCACCTACGGCTACATAATGTCCATTTCCAAAAGCCGCCCCGTACAAGGCAATAAGCGGATCAAGTGTTACGGGCTTCCAAATAAGCCCACTGGACGACGAGCGAATGGTATCGTCTTCTCCCACAGCCAGAAACTTACCCTGTAAATATCGCACGGCGGTCAATTGGTGGTTGGTGCCGGACGAGCCGGTATTCCAGTTTACTCCGTCCCCTGATGTAACAACACAGCCGCTTACGCTGGATATTGCTACATACTTATTGAGTATCGAATTATAAGCTATGCCCACAAAATATAAAGCAGACCCAGCAAGGGGGCGGGGCGTCCAGGTTATGCCATCTGTTGAAGTAAAGACAGCGTGATTGTCGCCTACGGCGACAAAACTTCCTTTAGGCCCGGCCGTAACACCCCCCAAACTAAAGAAGGGATTCGGAAATGTTCTTGTAGTCCATATCACGCCGTCGGGGGATGTTTTAATGAGATTTATACCTACGGCTACAAACTGACTGCCCCCGTAGGCTATAGCGGTAAACTTATCTGCTGTTCCTGATGTCTGTCTTGTCCATGATATCCCATCTGTCGAGGTGATAATGGTGCCATTCCTGCCCACGGCCACAAACCTTCCTCCACCGTATGCAACGGCATTCAGAACCTCGGTTGTGCCGGAAACTTGCTTAGCCCAGGTCAGGCCATTTATGGAGGTCATCACACCGCCATTATTTCCCACCACCACAAATCGGTTATTGGCATATACAATACCGCTCAATCTTTCGGTCTGAAGCGGCCCTTTTGGTTGTGTCTTCCAGCCTTCCCCATCTGTGGAGCTACGAATAACACCAATGTCGCCCACAGCTACGTATCGGCCTGCCCCGTAGGCCACATCGACTAACTCAAAATGGTCAGGCATTTGGGGATGGGCCGTCCAAGTGGTTTGGGCCTGAGCGGTCAACACCGTTAGTAATAGTATGCTGCTGAACAGTAGTCGCCGTACCCATATAGGCCAGCCGGATTGGGTTACATCCAGCCGCTTCTGGTACTCAATCCACTGGCTTCCAGAAATACCACTGAGCAGTCCCAGCACGGTTCCAATTAACTTGTTATTGGGTAAGTGGCCAATAGTCATATCGGATCTAGAGTGTATGACGATAGCCAGTACACCAAATAGGATAGTAGTTGTTTTGCATATAATTAGTTTTTTCATAATAATTGATAAAAAAAGAGGTAAATAGTAATTCGATGAAGCGACAGAGGGTATACAGATTTCTTTCCCGCCCTATGGGTCAAAGTTGGCTTCTGCACACCTTGCATTTCAAAAGTTTTACGGCGATTGGCCTTGATTTGATGGTCGAATCGTAGTCATTCCGGCATCAATCGTTTTTGCTTTTTTTCGCAGTGCTGGCATTCACCCCTAACGAATTAGCCTGATTCTGAGCGGTTGGGGAAAAACCCAGCAAAGTAAGAAAACGGGTCTAGGTGGCCATAGTGCGAAGTTGAAACATAGGTGTATGGATAGGAACTAGGACATGTAGACAATCATACGAAAACTTATCCCTGTACTTTGGGTTGGGTATCTCGCGTGTTTTTCTGAACGGCAATCGCCGCAAACTGGCTTAACGTAAAGGACATGGCATAAAAGCCTTTTTCGCTCGGCTCCAGCGTGGCATTCCATAGGCCGACGGTAAGCAGCAGTAGGCACAGCAGCACCGATACCAAACTCAGGCCGTAATAGATGGCGGTAACGGGTATGCCATCCTGCCGGTCGCGTACGCTTTTTTGCACCGATACGGCCGCATACAGCCCATACACAAGCACGGTGAAATAAAATAGCTTTCACATTCAATGGCATTTGCGCGTTCCATAGCCCAATGTTAAAGGCTAATAGCCCGTTGAATAAGGCGGCCCAAGCAGCTGCAATGAAAGCTCCGGATGGTTGTTGGTTCTTGATTGTCGTGTGATTTAATGATTATGAAATACTATTATAGATTGATGATCTTCTGGGGTTAAGCAGCCTGATGCATTGGGCAACCGCCCATACGAACAGCAACGGTTGGCTTTTCGACAGGTATCGCCACCGGACAAACTCCGGCGGGTGCACTGAGATCAAGCTGGTCGCCGGGTTGCACCTCGTCGAGCAGCTGGTTGCTGACGCTACCGAACTTATTCGTTTTGCGTTTGACCAAAATGGTGTAGTACAGACCATTTGGCGCACTTTCAATGCGATACGGATGCGGCTGAAACAGTTTTAACTCGGGCATAAACAAGCGCACATTCAGGTACTGGCCTGGGCCGTAATCGGCCACCGTTGCCCCGTCAGCCGGATACAGGTGGACGGTCGTCTTTTCGCCGGTATCCGCGATTTTGGCGTTGACAATAAACGGACGCCAGCCAGTCCAGCTACCCTGTTTAGTTACCTGAGCCGCGTATAAATCAGCTTCGATGCTGATCATCAGGTGGGCTAATTGCTCATAAGCCGTCGTCCAGGCATCGAGTAGGGCAGGGGTTGCTGCCGTACCGAGCACCTCGCTGATGGATGCAATCAGGTGACGGCCAATAACGGGATAGTGTTCGGGCCGAACGGCTAAGCTGGTGTGTTTGTGGCCAATGCGCTGTAACGTGGTTAGCAGGACCGACGGGTCGTCTATGTTTTCAGCGTAGGCAAGTACGGCCATCGCCAGGGCCATCGGTTGTCGGCCATTTTCTTGATTGGCCATGTCAAAGGTGTTCTTCAGTTCGGCATTGTTCGAGAAAACGCGCTGGTAGAAGTGCGTGGTCAGCAGCAGGCCGCTTTCTTTTAGCACCGGTACGGTCGCTTTGATGAGTTGTTTCTGTTCGGTAGTCATTGGATTAGTTATGTGAGGTTGGGCTATAAAACACGGATAAGCGTTTAACACAGACAGACTTGAGTTGCCCGATTTAGATGGATTGAGCTGGATTGGCCAGGCCCCCGATGTGCAGAAACAGATTTACTCTTTCAGGTTCCTGACCGACCTGAACCGTGCGAGCATCGCCGACGGCTTTCCGCCCTAGATAAAGCAACCGGTCCGTATTTCGGTAATTAAGCGACCAGGCTACTAAATCCATGTAGGATTTGGACGGATGGTTATCGGCGAAGTTGCCGACAATCAATTCACCGTCGGCAGTCAGGTACTGGGCAAACCGGCTGACGAGCTGCACAAACTGCCGGTCGTTGAAATAGTCGAATAACCCCGACGACCAGATCATATCGTACTGACGATCGGGCATGAAGCGGAAGACATTTTTCTGAATGAACCGTACATCGTCAGTTTGGGCGGCAAATTTCTGTTTGGCGTAAGCAATGGCATTGCTGTCTAAATCGACACAATCGGCAACGATCCGGTAATCGGGAATTTCGGCAATTAACTCAGCCAGTTCGGTGCAGGGGCCACTGGCTAAGTTCAGTAGTCGGATCTCCGTCCGGTTGTGGCGCTGCATATACGCCTTGACCACCTCTTTGAAATACGTTTTGCGGTTTCGGACGGCCCGGCACGCAGCGTGGTTTTGCAGAAACAGGTCCCACTTGGTGTAGTGCTGGTCGGGGCTGATGTACCAGGTGTACATACGCTCGATAATTTCGAAGTCACCCGCGTAGCCGTGCGGTTTGTTGAGCATAAAGCCCTGCATCGTCTGGTTTGATAAGGTCGCGCCGAATTCCGTCCGAATACTGATAAGTTCGTCGTCGGTTAGTAGACCCGACCGTAGCTGGCTGCTTAGCCGGATCATCAGGTTATCGACGTGCTGGTAATCCTGTACGTCGGGACCGCCCTGACGGACCAGTTTTTTGATTTCTGCCTTCATCAACGAAGTGCCTGGGGTGTAGGTAAGAGCTTCCATTAGTTGTGCTGATTAGTAGGGTATGAGATAGTGAATAAGTGTATGTCTGATGGCTGGATGTCGTTGGTCTTTGTCGGCGATTATGCTGTAAAAGTGGCGGGTGGATGTCTGCTTCTCAAAAATTTGATAATGAGTGGTAGTAGGAAGGTGCTAAACCGTACGGGAATGGCCTTGAGTCGTATACACCATCTTTATACTTGTCCACTGCATTATTCAGTCGGTACTGTTCAAACAAAAAAGCCCTCGCGTGAATGTCAGAAGCTTTTTTGATCTGTAGATAGTACGCTGTCAGCAGACATTGCGAACCAGGATGAGACAGTAGAGACAGGCTACCTGAGCGGGTTAGAAAGTTGGCGGGGTGTCGGCCGACACGTATTCATACGCCTTGCTATCCAGCACAACGCCGGTGAGGGCATTAGTGCTCGTCCGAGTTGATACGTACCCATTGGCGTTCAGTACATAGGTAAATTTAGTGTCCTGCTCCACCTGATTCGTAATCAGATTTTTTCGGATTATGCGCTTCACCAAATGACTGCTGGCGGTGCCAAAAACTCCCAGATACGTATCCTTGAGCAGCCCCCACCATTTAAAGTTCAACTGAGCGTTCAGCGGATACGTATCCGGCAGAAGCGCGGGTGCCTCCAGCAATTTATAGGTAAACGTAAACTCTTCGTCTGCTACAGCTCCATTGTGCCTGACTACTTTACTTAAGTCACCGTCTACTGTGTAGGAATACTCATACAGCAGCGTAACATTTGGAGTGAAGCTGGTCCAGGTTTTTAACCGGCCCTGATTGTCGTAGGTGTATGACGAATTATAGACGTATCTCTGTCTAGTCGCCCCGCCATCGGGATAAGTGTACGCTCTGTACTGGAAGCAGCGGCCGTTGGCATCAAGCGTGAATATTTCGTCGTTGTAGACCTTATTGCCGTAAATGGTAGCTACTCTAACAGACTGGGTGCCCTCGTACGTGTAGTCTGTACGTTCGTTGGTATTGCCCGGTATGTCTGCGCCGTAAATTACGCGCTTCAATCGACCATCCGGGTAGTAACTCACCGTCTCTGGTCCGTCTTTGATGAGCGTGTATTTCGGGAGATTGTCCGGAATTATTCCGTTTGTGGCCTGATTAGCCACTCCTTCGGGTTTCACAGGGTTGACCAGGCTATCGTTTTGGCAACTGAAAGAACCGATTGCTACGGCAAGAAAAACGGCGTTTTTTGAGAATAAAGAGTTCATGTGTACTGGGTTCGTCGTGATTAAGTTTGGATTTGATTAATTAGGAATGCGGGCTGGCCGCTGATCTGCTTAGTTGCCCAGCGTCAGAAATCGGGCTGGTGCGGCTGGGTCCGGCGTAGTTGTCTGTAGGTGAATGGACTTGACAATGACGTTTTTCCCCTGTTCGACACGCAGGGTATAGGTGCCGTCTTCCAGTTCGTTCATATCAAAAATCTGATTGAAGCTGGTGCCCTTCTTAGGTAGCTGGGCGCGGTAGAGTTCTTCGCCGGTGGATGCCAGCAACTGCACGTAGGCGTGGGTGTCGGGTTGTTTTTCAACGGCCAGACAAATTTTGTTTACCTGCCTGGTCGGGTAAACCCCAACAAGCAGCTGGTCGGGAGTTTCCGACGTTTGGGCGAAAGTGGCCGAACCGGCCAGTAGTAATGCGCCTGCCAAAAGGCTCTTGAAGAAGGAATTGGTTGACATGATTTTTGTTGTTTAGGATTTGTTGTTTACTGTTCATTTGGTGCCTACTCGATATCAGGTTTTCAGCGTTCCCTGCTGTATTGTGATCCAAAGGTGGCAGGTGTAATAAGGGAGGACAAAAGTTTCGCCCTGAATGGCTGTGATCTGATAATTGAACTGTATGCCACTGTCGATGAATCGTTTATGTATGCCGTGTACTTGTGAGCATTACGTTGACTCAGCGACATAAAAAAGCCCTCCGGCGCAAACGACGGAAGGCTTTTTTATGGATGGTTATTCGCTTAACGATGTTTTAGAATAGCTCCAATGAAGGCCATGGCCTCAGGGTACGTTTCGATACCGTGGCCTACATTTTCGAATACCTTGATTTCTCGTAAATTTTTAAGGTGTTTTTTCGCGTTTACAGCGGATTGTTGCCAGGGAAACAAAAGGTCCTGATCGCCCACCAGAAGATAGGTATCGGTTTTGACTTCAGACAGTTGTTCGGCCATGTAATACGGTTTTTGGGTGTTATCCTTGTAGCGGTTGAGCGCAAAAACTTCATAATCAACCAGCATCTTTTTGGCCGTCTCGGATAGTTGGTGGTTAGGATTTGAAAAGATCGCTTTATCCAGGAATGTGGACACGTTCCTTTGGGTTGGACGCAGTATCGGCAATAGATTATAGTAAAGATTTTTAAGCGATAGCGAGAATGGTTGTAAACAGCCAGGATTTAACAGGAAGGCGGCTTCGATTTTTTCAGGCGCAACAAGGCCCAGTTTCATGCAAATGAGTCCACCAAATGAAGCACCAGCTACGAATGCTTTCTTCAGGTGTAAACCCTCAAAAACTTCCGATGCCCACACGCCATAATCCAGCGAGTCAATAGCTGGCGTATCGCCGTGGCTTAGGTTAGGGAGCCCATTGGTTTCAACCAGGAATAGTCTCACCTTATGGTTTAGATTGTCAAGTCCATTGTCAAAATCCCAAATCAACGAGGTCGTTCTGGCACCCGGAAAAATAACCAGGCTATCCAGATTTTCCTCCGTTGTGTTCAATCCCCATACGTGCGTTTTTCCCAGCGACGTGTGAAGTTCGTATTGCTCATATTGCCTGCCATTAGCTGCTTCTAACTGATTTACCCAGCTCCTGAAATAGACCAAATCGTTTACCTGATCCTTGAAATAGGCCCTGCGTTTTATTTTCATAGATTTCATAGTTTATGCCTTACCGGATTATTGACTCAGTGGGCCTGTTCAAGCATGAGTTGGGTGATGGCGTCATAACAGGCAATCCAGGCCTGCTGCACAGCGACGTTCCAGTCGAGTCCTAATCCGCGTTCCAGGGTCCATAGCAGAGCCTCTTTAACATCTTCATAGTGGGAGGGTTGTACGCCATAACCTGCGTGGCTTCGGGCTAACATGCCAATCTCCTGCGCCACCGTATCCGGACGGTCTAACCGGGCTACGATAATACTGAGCATATCAACAAACTTCTGATACTGGATTTCCATCGATCCTTTAAACATGGGCCGCAGGGTGGGATACTGGATAAACAAGCGGCTGTAAAAGACGTCACCCAGCACGGCCGGATCGATCTCACGCAGGAGTTTCCAGGTTTGTTTAACGAGTTGGAGTTGTTGTTGCGTCACCATAAATACATAGTAGGCCTTATCACCGGATAAATCACCGAATAAATAGGTAGGCGACCAACTTTTCTCCAATGAATCGCCGGTATTGGGTAATCAGTCGTACGAAAGAAGTTATCAGTCGCTGTTGAACTACAGCGTACACGATTCATGATCAGTTATGCGTCATTAAAACCGGAAACAATACGGTTCATTACCGGAAACTTGCGATTCCTTTCTGAAAATGAGAGTTTTAGGTCAGATTCTCCGATCAATCCTCTTTGCCATGAACGCACTCATTATTGAAGATGAAAAATTAGTAGCTCTTGAGCTGACGGCTAGCCTTGCGGAGGTTGATCCGGGCATTAAAATTGTTGGTACGGTTAGCAGTGTAAAAACAGCCCTGCGGTGGTTCGCTGAGAATGCCGAGCCAGACGTAATTTTTGCTGACATTCAACTGTCCGACGGGATCAGCTTTACCATCTTCGAGAAGTTTAAAATCTCCTGTCCCGTCATTTTTACGACGGCTTATAACGAACATGCTATCCGGGCCTTTAGAGTAAATGGCATCGACTACCTGCTTAAACCCGTGGACTGGGACGAACTCCGGCAGGCCGTTGCCAAAGCCCGCGCGCTGACCAAAAATCAAAATAAGTTAGTTGTCGATGTTCAAAAACTTATGGATGCACTGAACACGCCAGCGTCGCTCAAATCTTCGTATAAAGAGCATTTTCTGGGCAACGCTCGCAATAGCTGGGTTCCCGTTAAGATTGCCGATGTCGCTTATATCATCCGCGACGAACTGAACTTTATGGTTACCAACACCAGTGAACGTTACATTCTGGATTACGATACGCTGGATGAGATTGAAACCATGCTCAATCCCGACCTGTTTTATCGCGCCAGCCGCCATTGTCTGGTTAACATCAATGCCGTACAGAGCGTAAAGGGACTGGCGAATCTGAAGCTGCAACTTGTGCTGAAAACACCAAATCATCAGGTACATATCGACATCAGCCGCGACAAGGCTCCTTCGTTTAAAAAATGGCTGGAGAAATGAGGCTCGCTTCGTTTTTTCGTCTTTCCCTGCTGTTTAGTTGGGCCTGCATCGGTATTCATGCCGTTGCGGCTCAACCCGTCAACCTGCCACTCGAGTTTCAGCACATCCAGGAGTCGCAGGGGCTGTCGTATAACGTCGTCAACAGTCTCTTGCAGGACCGCGATGGCTACCTCTGGATTGGCACCTATGAAGGGTTAAACCGGTTCGACGGCAGCCATTTTACGGTCTTCAAAGCCAGTCACCGGGCGGGTAGTCTACCGAACAATGTCGTTCACGACTTATGCCAGGATAACGCCAATGATTTGTGGCTGGCAACGGACGATGGTGTTAGTCGGCGCGACAGCCGCACCGGGCAATTTTCAGCTTTCCGCGTGGTGGGTACCGAAAAACTCGGCCGATGCATGAACATCCTCTGCGACCGCAGGGGACGCATCTGGTTTTCCAGTTTAAACAAAGGGTTGTATCAGCTGGACCCCGCAACGGGGAAGTGTACCCAGTTTAAAAACAATCCGACCAGGCCTGCAACACTCTCCGGCGATTACATTAGTAAAAATGGCATGGTGGAAGATCCTCAACGGGACGGTCTATGGCTGACGACGGAACAGAATGGACTTAACTATCTGGACATCAGCTCCGGGAAGTTTTTTAATCATAAGAATAACCCGGAGCAACTGCCTGTTTTTCAGCTGCACGACACGTCGGCCCTAGTGCTCGATAGCACCGATCGACTGCTTTTTTCAGACAATACCGACCAGCGGATTTTGGTGTATGATTTGATCCGTAAAACGATCACGAACAGCATTTCGATAACCAGTCAGACGGGCCGTTCTGCCTTTCCGGTGGGAACAATCTTCGTCGATAAGAAGCATACGTTATGGATCAGCTCGTGGACCTATACCATGTTTACGGCCGAAGCCGGTTCGTATAAAGTCCGTGAGTTTTTTCATGATGTGGCTCAGCGAACCTCGATTGCCGGTGATTTTTTCTGGGCGGGCTGGCAGCAAAACGATGGTACGATCTGGCTCGGTACGGTGAACGGCATCTCTTGTACCAACCCTGGAAACGCCTTTTATCAAATTCACGATCTGGCCCGGCAACATCCGTCGCTGGCCAACAAGCAGGGACTAACGTCATTTCTGGAAGATAATGCCGGCAACTGGTGGTTTTTCTCGGTCGATCATGAGTTGCTGAAGTACGGGTCTGTCTCCGGTCAGTTAACCGTTTACACGATGCCTTTACCCATGCGGAAGACTGCCTGGTCAGGCCAGTCGACCTTACTGCAGGGCCTGAACCTGGATGAGCTCTACATTCGGGAGGGAAAAGCAGTAAGCATTTTTAACAGGCGAACCGGGACGTTTACTCCGTTCCCCTTACCTCCGTCACTGTTCAGCCAAGCCAGCGACCTGCGCAGTATGGTACGACAGGGGGACTGGCTGTGGTTATTTGGTACTAGTGATGTTATTTTCAAGTGCCACCTGCCAACGGGCCGCTGGCAAACCTATCCGCTACCCTTTGGCGATGGTGAGAAATACCGTATTTATTCGGCCGGACTGGATAAAACTGGACGCTTATGGGCCGATGTAAGAGATAAAGGGCTTATCTGGTTTTCGGCGGGCCAGCAGCGATTTGTTTCGTTTCCGATCCAGCAGGCAGGTATGGGCTACTCAGACCACTTCCCGTTCACAATCGACGCCCGGAACCGGCTATGGATACCCGCGTCGGGGCAGGGGTTACTTGAAGTGGACCCGAAACGAGGCACGTCACGACTCTGGACTAACCAGGACGGACTGAGCACCAACGAGTGCAAAGCCGTCTGCGCTGATGCCTACGGGCAAATCTGGATGGCTTCGCTTAATAAGTTCTCCATTATCAACCTGGCCCGCTCATCCGTACAAAATAGTACACTGGCGCTGAATGAATCAAACATTGGGTATACCAATTACATGTTTGCCCTGAGAAACGGAAACCTGATCACAACCCAGAAAAATTACGTGGTCGAGTTTATGCCTCATCGGATCAACCGTCAGATTGCGCCCGCCAGCGTCTTGATCAGCACCCTCGCGTTGCCTGATACAACGATGCTTGTTCAGGCGCATAGTCCAGCAATCCGGCTGGGTTTAAGCGCAACCAATTTCAGCGTTAGCTATGCCGTCCTGAACCGCGTTCAGCAGCACTACGTCTATTTCTACACATTGGAGGGATACGATGATCACTGGGTAAAGGCCGACGCCCGCACGGTGGCTAACTATACCAAAATTCCGGGGGGTGATTATACATTCCGGGTCAAAGCGGTAGCGGGCAAAACAGAAACGGACGAAACGACACTGGCTATTCACATTGACACCGCCTTTTACAATACGCGCTGGTTCAGGACAGCTCTGTTGGCTCTGTTGCTGGGACTGACGTACTGGCTATACTTATACCGCACCCGGCAAACGGCTCAGCTACACCACTTTCAGATACAGACAACCCGGCTCGAACGAGATAAGGCCCAGATTCAGTACCAGAACCTCATCAACCACCTCAATCCACATTTTCTCTTCAATAGCCTGACCTCTCTCAACAGCCTGATCGTTACCAAGCCGAAAGATGCATCACTATTTCTGCGGAAGTTATCAACGATTTATCGGTACATCCTGCAGAATAAAGACAAGGAACTCGTTAGTCTTCAGGATGAACTGATTTTTGCCCAAAACTACATTGACCTCCAGGCTGCCCGCTTTGGCAGTGACCTGCAAATTAGTGTCAACGTGGACGCGGCATACCTATCTCATCGAATTGTACCTGTAACGATCCAGAATCTACTTGAGAATGCTATTAAGCATAATATTCTCGGTGAGGAAAGCCCGCTTTACGTCCGGATTTTTACGGAAGATGACACCTTGTTTGTAGTAAATACGCTGCAAAAAAAGGACTTCGTGGAAACGTCAAACCAACAGGGATTAGCCAGCCTGAAATCGCTGTATAGCTACCTGAGCGGACGCGAAATCAGCGTTACCCAAACCGATACCGAGTTTACAGTAGCAGTGCCGTTGCTTTGAGCATCAGTGCGGTCAAAATCTGTATTGGGCGCAGGTACCCATGTCCGGCATAATACCAGGCCAGCCCACCCGTAGTAATAAAAACAACCCCCACCATACTAACGCCCAAAAGGAGGCTGGCAGACAAACCCGGATCTTGCCCAGGGGCAGACCGGTTTATAGAGTCGATAATCGTTAGGGTCAGGATAAAGAACAGTGGCGATGCACATAGACCCAAAACGAAGGCGGTTAAACAGCGTTTTAAAGTAATACACAGTTACAAGACCTAAGTAACCATGATTAATGCCCAATTTATAAGTTGAGCAACACGTCCATAACAACCATTCGAATTTATTACCTATTCAACCCATATTTGACTAAACCATACATAGATTTGGCTAAACCCATCTGGTCGTACCTGCCGAACTTTGTCCCTATAAAGATGAATTAGAAATGGACATTAAAAACAGTACGATCCTAATCACAGGCGGAACCAGCGGTATTGGTCTGGAAATGGCAAAACAGTGCTTGGCACAGGGCGCTTCTACCATTATTATCACCGGCCGGCACGCCGACCGGCTCAGCCAGATTAAACTACAGCTTCCTCAGATCCATACCTATCAAAGTGATGTCAGTAAGCCCGAAGATATTAGAAACTTATACGCCTTCGTCACCAAGAAATTTTCTTCCCTTAACTTGCTCATTAACAATGCGGGTATCATGCGAAACCTCGATCTGCGCGAGCACAGCTTAAGTCTGGACGATATCACCGCTGAAATTGACATAAATCTTTCGGGTACCATTCGAATGGTGCATCAATTCCTTCCCCATCTACTGACCAAGCCGTCGGCTGCCATCGTG
>NZ_JBHUOM010000020.1:0-1231 GCF_042686045.1 Spirosoma flavum | reverse complement strand
GAGTCCAGGGGTGGGTTGAGCATGACGGGGGTGGAGTTGGTCAGCAGGGCCGCGTTGATCAAAATCGTCGTCGAAACGAAAAAGCGAATTTGGTCAGATGAAGCGGCTGGTGGAAGATTTTTTGTATCGGCATTACGGTTCGGTACTGTTACCCCGATGGTATAGGTTCCCGGACCGGGATAGGTATGAATAACCGTATAACTGTTAACCGATGACGTGCGCCCATTAATGTAAACACGACTACTACGATCAACATCGGCTGTGGTACCATCACCAAAACAGAAGGTGTAATTGGTTGCCTGATCTGCTGCTGGTCTACCTTTTACCTCATCGAAGTAAGCGGTAAAGGTAATCTTATATGTCAGGGAAGTTTGGGAGATTCGTTTAGTCGTAATTTCCCCAGCTCGTACGTGGGTAGCCTGACTAATGGTGGGCCAAAGCACAGCACTCAAAAAAAGGCTTAAAAGCCCAATTATATAAAGGAATCGCATAAAATCATCACATTTTTAGTAAAACGCTTTTGTGTGTAAAAAGCGTATTAATATCACGTGGTAAGATAAGGGAAAAAGATAAAAGGAGAACGGGAAATGACTTCCTGCCAACCCATTCTCCTTTTATTACTATGACCTTTTTTATGGTACTTACTTCATGCTCATGTTTTCCCGGATGATCTGGACCCAGCTTTTGAATACCTGGGGGGGCGCATTGCGGTCCAGCATCGCATAGTAGACCGTGGCCTGGTAATAGTACAAGCCCGTGGGCAGATCCGTCCCATCGCTGCTCTTGCCATCCCAACTCAGGGTCGGCCCCGAGCCCGCATACAGCTTGGCCCCCCACCGATTGTAGACCACAAAGTCGATGCGCTCCACAAACCGGGGGCACTTCAGGGGGGCAAACACCTCATTCTTGCCATCCCCGTTGGGGGTGAACACGTTGGGCAGCACCAGCTCCGGACAGGCCTGGTTGCAGACCTTGTTGGAGGGCGCACTCTCCAGCCCCCGCTGGCTGACGGCCGTCACGTAGTAACAGCCCGCCACCGTGCTCAGACTGCTGTGGTCGAAGCTGGTGGCGGGAGCCGACACACTGGTCAGCACGCCCAGCGTGTCGGTGCGGTAGCGCCCGTAGTAGATCTTGTAGCTGGCAATGTTGGCCTCGCAGCTGGGTGAGGCTGTGGGTGTCCAGCGGAGCTGGTTGGTGAAGCTGGTCTGGTCGCAGAAGCTTTCGGCACTCA
>NZ_JBHUOM010000019.1:0-772221 GCF_042686045.1 Spirosoma flavum | reverse complement strand
CGCAGTGCAAGCTGCCGTTGTGAAGCCGTGAGTCGAAAGACCCACGGCTTCTTGCGTTTTAGACTATCTTGAATTGATAGTGTATGATAAAGCTGCGAGCTTAGCTTACTCAGTACTTTAATTAATTAGAGCGTTATGCCCACTCAAAGGCGTCAATACTGGGTAACGTTATCTTTTCTAGCAATTGCTCTTCAAGCAGCTCTGCCCAAGCATTCATATACTTGATGACATCCTCTCGCACATTGTGTTTTAAAAATCGTTCTTCAAACGGAAAACGGAGTAATACTTGTCTGTCATCAAGCCTTTCAAGGTGCTTCAAATCTTCAAGCATCAGTCCGGCATTAAGCATTTCATTTATTAGTAAATCTATGGGCATTTGACTCGTTGAGCAATAATCTTCAGCCTGCTCATTCCAATCGCCGTGCCGTTGCATCGCATATTGGTGAATTTGATTCTTGTTAAGCTTAGTTAGCTCTTGTGCAAGGTTTCCGCAATTACATCCGCCCATGTGGCCCCATTGGTAGGGAGTTCCTTGTTTTAGATTATAAGCCGTTTGACGGAGTGCGTTAATTAATTCAGCTGTTGGACGGGCCATAGCATTGAAATTTTAGTTAGTTCTTCATCCTTACTTTTCGCGAAACAGCAGGTATAGCTATTTTGTTCAAGTTCCGACTTTATAACAAAAATGCCCACTTTAAAGTGGGCATTTCGTCAACGAATTAATTCCATTAAATCTTTATCATTTACTTCCTTGCGAATGTCAGCCATGTCAAGGAAACGATTGTATATACCGTCAAGGGTTGGCTTATCATAGCGGAAGCCTAATAGTTCAAGTCGATGTTTTAGAGCATGACGCCCACTGCGCGCTGTGAGCACAATGGAAGATTTAGGTACACCCACGTCATGCGGGTTCATTATCTCGTAGTTCTCCGAATGTTTCAGGAAACCGTCCTGGTGAATACCTGAAGAGTGAGCGAATGCATTCCGTCCGACAATCGCTTTATTAGCCTGAACGGGCATTCGCATCATCTGAGATACCAAATTACTGACGGGAAATAATCTAGTAGAATCAATATTTGTGTGTAGACCTAATTCTTTTTTGATTTTCAATGCCATCACAACTTCTTCAAGCGATGTATTACCGGCTCGTTCGCCAATACCATTTATTGTTACTTCTACCTGCCGTGCGCCGTTCATGACACCTGCCAACGTATTTGCGGTTGCCAAACCAAGATCATTGTGGCAGTGAATGGAAATGATGGCTTTATGAACATTGGACACATGTTCATAAATGTAGGCTATTTTCTTTCCGTATTCATCAGGTAGACAATAGCCGGTTGTATCAGGAATATTAACCACCGTAGCTCCCGCATTGATCACTGCTTCGGTTAATTGAGCAAGAAATACTAGATCAGCACGACCTGCATCTTCAGCATAAAACTCTACGTCTTCTACGTAGGTTTTAGCATGTTTTACAGCAGCAATAGCCTGTTCCAGAATTTTCTCGCGCGTGCTACCGAATTTATTATGAATATGAATATCCGATGAACCAATACCTGTATGGATACGGCCATGTCTTGCCCATTTGAGTGCTTCACCAGCGGCATCAATATCTCCTTTTACTGCCCGGCTTAGTGCGCAAATTGTCGGTTCAGTTACCGCTTTTGAGATTTCAACCACCGAACGAAAGTCACCAGGACTTGAAATGGGAAAACCAGCTTCAATGATATCAACGCCCATGCGCTCTAGTTCTTTAGCTACTACAATTTTTTCATCAGTAGTTAACTGGCAACCAGGCACTTGCTCTCCGTCGCGCAAAGTAGTATCAAAAATATAAACTCGCTGGCTCATAATACGGTATTGATTGAAATAGAAATAATGCGTTGGTAATAAAAAAGCCCTTTCTCTGATTAGAGAAAGGGCTTTTCGGTATAGCGTATCCTTCTCCGTCTTAAAAAACGTTTAATTCTTGCAGTTGGCAGAGTAGGAAGTTGCTCATAATATTTTTCTGCGAAAATTCGCTGTCCGCGTAATTACGCTACAAAAATAATTGTTTTTGAGAATTTTACAAACAAGGAAAAGTTTTTAACAAAAAATAAATGATCATTAGGCTGTTAGTCGCTGTAATATTTGCTGGCCCATTTGGACCGTCCCTAAAAGTTTGTCAGCGGGTGTACTGCTATCGGCAATGTCACGAGTTCGGAAACCGGCTTTAAGCACAGAGTCAACAGCTTGAACGACGGTATCTGCTTCTGCTTTCATGCCAAACGAAATGTCGAGCATCAATGCTACTGACAAAACTGACGCTAACGGATTGGCTACACCTTTACCAGTAATATCGTGGGCTGAACCATGAATCGGCTCATATAAGCCCGTTGTGTCACCTATAGACGCCGATGCCAGCATTCCCATTGATCCAGCAATCTGGCTAGCTTCATCGGTCAGGATATCGCCAAAAAGATTGCCTGTCAAGACAACATCGAAGCGTTTAGGATCTTTAATTAATAGCATTGCAGCCGTATCGACAAACTGATGCTCAACGTCTACGTCAGGATAGCGCAGCGCAATTTCCTGCACTACCTCCCGCCATAAGCGCGATGATTCTAACACGTTAGCTTTATCGACTGAGCATAATTTTTTGCGTCGAGTCATGGCTGCGTCAAACGCTTTAACCGCAATCCGCTCAACCTCATAACGGCTATAGATCATGGTATCATAGGCCGTGTTACGATCATCTGTACGACCTTTCTCGCCAAAATACACATCACCCGTTAGTTCGCGGAAGAACAAGATGTCAGCTCCTTTTAGAATCTCAGGTTTGATACTTGATGCGCTTAAAAGCTCATCGAATAGTTTGATTGGCCGAAGATTAGCGTACAGACCCAGTGCTTTACGAATACCCAACAAACCCTGCTCAGGCCTAACTTTGGCCGATGGGTCATTGTCATATTTTGGATGACCAACCGCTCCGAATAAAATGGCATCCGACTCTTTTGATTTGGTAATGGTTTCCTCTGGGAGTGGACTGCCAGTGGCTTCAATAGCAGCGTGCCCGATAAGGGCGGTGTCGAAAGTAAATTCGTGGTTATATTTTTTGGCAATTGCTTCCAAAACCTGCTTCCCAACCGTTGTTACTTCCTGTCCGATACCATCACCGGCAATAACTACAATGTGTTTTTTCATTTTAAAGAGAAAGACAAGATATACGGCAGCAAGAGGTGTCTATTGTTCTCGCTACGGTATCTCAGGGCTTTAAATTGTGTGGGCTAAATCGAACTGTTTGATCTCATCTTTTAAGCTAAGCAAATAGTCAATATCATCGTATCCATTCAGGAGACATGTTTTTTTATAAGTATTGATGTCAAATTGCTCTGATTCTCCGGTTTCTAAGGAAATCGTTTGCGATGGAAGGTCAATTGTTATCAGCGTATCCGGGTTAGCCGCCAGCACGTTAAAAATTGTCCCCAGGAATTTATCAGAAACCTGTACCGGCAGTACAGATGTATTCAGGGCATTATTGCGAAAAATGTCTGCAAAGAAACTGGAGACAACGGCTTTAAAGCCAAAGTCATGAATAGCCCAGGCCGCATGCTCGCGGCTGCTGCCCATACCGAAATTGCGACCCGCCACCAATATTTTAGCACTGTATTCACCCGTGTAATAATCCAGGTTATTTAAGATAAAGTCGCTCTTTTTGGTGCCATCAGGGTTATAAGCCCAATCACGAAAGAGGTTTTCGCCGAACCCTTCCCGAGTTGTCGCTTTCAGAAAACGAGCTGGAATAATTTGGTCTGTATCAATGTTTTCAATCGACAGCGGAACCGCTTTAGTCGTGAGGGTATGAAATGTTTCTTTACTCATAATGTAGTAGGTATTAGCGAGGGCGAATGGCCTCAGCCAGAACATTTTTCCCAATTATCTTCCCCGATGTCAATTGGTCGAATACACGGCTAATGGGAAAAATGATTCGGTCATAAAAAATGACCGAATCTTTGGTGATACGGCCATCCTTACCTAACCATTTGTATAACAGTGAGATAAAGTAGCCCGCAAAATCATAATAGCGGCAATCCGTAACCTGAAAGCCTGACGACTTTAGCAGTTCACTAACCATACGTTTGTCGTATCGCCGGTAATGGCCAACGTGTTCGTCCATACGGCTGAAGATTTCCATGCGGGCCGGTACGAATACTTTGATTGTTCCACCGGGTTTAATCTTATTAAATAGATCATTGACAATGGCCTGGTGGTACTCAATGTGTTCCAGCACATTGATGGTATAAACCATATCATATTGATGAGAAAGCTGGCTCAGATCAGTATAGACAGGTTGCTTGATTAAGGGCAGGAGTTCCGGGTCAATTTCAACCGTATCAACCGCATTTGCTGGAAACCGATTTGCATATTCACCATTACCTGCACCAAAGTCGAGAATCAACGTGCTGGCTGTTGTTCCCTGCTTAACCCACTCATACAAGCTCCCGTTATAATTTTTGGCAAAGGACATCATGGCTAAATTATCACTGCCATTATAGTCAACTTTCTGGGCTGTTTGTTTTGCTTGGCTCATCCAAAAGTAAATTTTGTGCCTAAAACTAAATAAACTACTGAGTTAAGTCAATTGCCTTTGCAAAACATGCCTGATAATTGGTTTATCTGCAAAAAATGAAAGTGATTTTCCTGTACTACACCAGATCTCGAATGTCGACTACTCGTCCTGCTACAGCAGCCGCAGCGGCCATAATTGGGCTCGCCAGAAACGTTCTTGCACCTGGTCCCTGTCGTCCTTCAAAGTTGCGGTTTGAGGTACTGATACAATACTTACCCGCCGGAATTTTATCTTCATTCATACCCAGACAAGCTGAACAACCGGGTTCGCGAAGCTCAAATCCGGCTTCAGTAAAGACCTTATCCAGACCTTCTGCTTTGGCTTGATTGGAAACCTGCACCGACCCTGGTACAATCCAAACCTCTACACCTTCTGCCTTCTGTTTTCCTTTCACAAAATTGGCTACGGTGCGTAAATCCTCGATACGAGCATTGGTGCAAGAGCCGATAAATACGTAATCGACAGGCTTATTACGAAGCTCCATACCTGGTTCTAAGCCCATGTAAGCCAGTGATTTGGTAAACGATGCCAATTCATGAGCTGGAATCTCACTTAGGTTAGGAACGTGTTCGCCAATGCCGATACCCATGCCTGGATTAGTACCATACGTAATCATCGGCTGAATATCTTCAGCATTGTAAGTCAGTTCAACATCGAAGATGGCTTCGTCATCGGTTTTGAGTTCACGCCATTGCGAAACAGCCTGGTCAAAAGCGTCTCCTTGTGGTGCAAACCGGCGTCCTTTAATATAATCGAAAGTTGTTTCGTCGGGGGCAATTAGGCCACCCCGCGCACCCATCTCAATACTCATGTTACATATGGTCATTCGGGCCTCCATCGAAAGACTACGAATTGTATCGCCTGCATATTCGACAAAGTAGCCTGTGGCTCCGCTGGCCGAGATTTTTGAGATAATATAGAGGATAATATCTTTTGACGTGACGCCTTTTGCTAATTGACCATTTACACTGATACGCATTCGCTTGGGTTTGTACTGCAGAATGCACTGGGTACCTAACACTTGCTCTACTTCGCTGGTGCCAATGCCAAAAGCTACGTTGCCTAATGCGCCGTGTGTACTGGTATGACTGTCGCCACAAACTATGGTCATACCCGGCAAGGTTAGACCCAATTCGGGACCAATAATATGAACGATTCCCTGAAATGGATGGCCTAAATCATATAACTCAACGCCGAATTCAGCGCAGTTTTTACGTAAAGTCTCTACCTGATGCCGTGATAGAACTTCCAGAATGGGCAAATGTTGATTTTTAGTTGGTACGTTGTGATCAGCCGTAGCTGTGGTACGGTTGGTATTGAATACGCCAAGACCTCGCTGACGCAGACCGTCAAATGCTTGTGGACTAGTTACTTCATGGATAAAATGCCGGTCAATAAATACTGCATCTGGATGGCCTTCTGCGCGTTTGACAACGTGGGCATCCCAAATTTTATCGAATAATGTGGTCGGGTGGCTCATGGTTTTATTTCTTCCTGTTCAATAACACTATTAATCCATTCTTTAGTATGAGGACTTCTGTCTGAACAGCATCACAAGGCAATACAATATCAATAGTCTAAAAGCCAGCTTTATCTGCCTTAGGAAACCAATATTACTTTTTTCTGACAATCTTCATCGGGCAGAGCCGAACAGCTTCAATGCTGATTAATGCGACTGAATACGCTCAAAAGCCTGTTGTTTAACTTAAACGGCGGTAATCGCAGTGCAGATGTTGTGAGCGAACTCAAATCAAAAACTCAAACAAATCGGGTTTGTCATTTAGGTATTCAAACTGAATTTTAGCCTCGTGCATCCGGCTTAGTAAAGGATCGAAGTCGGCTTTTGCTTTCAGTTCAATACCAATCAGGGCTGGACCCCGTTCGCGATTCGTTTTCTTGGAGTATTCAAACAACGTAATATCATCATTAGGGCCAAGGACATTGTCTAAGAACTCACGCATGGCCCCGGAGCGCTGCGGAAACCGGACAATGAAGTAATGCTTGAGTCCCTCATAAAGCAGCGAACGTTCCTTGATTTCTTCTGTTCGGGTGATATCATTATTGCCGCCACTAACCAGACACACGACGTTCTTCCCTTTAATTTCGTCTTTCAGAAAGTCCAAGGCGGCAATCGTTAATGCGCCTGCTGGTTCGGCTACAATAGCTTCTTCGTCATAGAGTTGAAGGATGGTTGTGCAAACCTTGCCCTCAGGTACCAGTAACACGCGATTGAGGTTCTTACGACATATTTCAAAAGTCATATCACCGACGCGTTTCACGGCAGCTCCATCCACAAATTTATCAATTACATCAAGAGTGACCACGTGGCCTTCGTCGATAGCCACTTTCATTGACGGTGAGCCCAGTGGTTCCACGCCAATAAGCTTGGTTTTGGGACTTAATTGTTTGAAAACCGTTGAAACACCCGATGCTAATCCGCCCCCGCCAATGGCCATGAGCAGATAGTCAATCTTAAAATTAGAATCTTTAAAAATCTCCAGCCCCACCGTTCCCTGCCCTTCCATAACCTGCACATCGTCGAATGGATGGACAAATATGCTCTCGTGTGTCTGGACAAACTCCATCGCTGCGTGATAAGCGTCGTCGTAGGTATCGCCAATAAGCACGACATCGACAAACTCCTTACCAAACAGGTTGACTTGTTTTATCTTTTGATTAGGGGTAGTTGTCGGCATGAAAATAGTGCCATGAACGGCCATTTTCCGGCAGGCATACGCCAGACCTTGTGCGTGGTTTCCGGCACTGGCACACACAACTCCTTTGGCCAAAGCCTCTTGAGACAGGCTGGCCATTTTGTTATAAGCTCCGCGGATCTTATAAGACCGAACGACCTGTAAGTCTTCTCGTTTGAGAAAAATATTGGCTCCGTAGCGATCCGATAAGTTAATGTTCTCTTGGAGAGGGGTGTGCACAGCCACTCCCCGAAGCCGTTCGGCTGCCAGATAGATATTGTCGAGGTCCGGAAACGTAATTTTCTTGTCTTCTTCTAATACGGTGCTCATGTTGTAAAGTTACGCAAACTAAGGAATGAGAATGCGGATTGAGCGGATGTAACGGGCTAACACAAGTAAAAAAAACGGTTTACTTTAACACACCTGCTCAATCCACATTCTCCTCAGGTTTTAGGTCCGCTCTGGGCGTAGTGATCTAACAGCCTTACCAGCCTGCCATATCTCTGACTCCCGGAGTTCGGTCAATTCCACTTCGAGTTTCTCACGGTAATCGGGTTGTGAGTTGCGGGTAATGGAGATATTGGCCTGCTCACCATCTTTCACCGACTTGTAAAGTTGCTCAAAAACGGGCTTGGTTGCATCGCGGAACGGCTTCCACCAATCAAGCGCACCACGTTGAGCTGTAGTTGAACAGTTGGCATACATCCAATCCATACCATTTTCGGCTACGAGTGGCATGAGCGACTGCGTCAACTCTTCAACGGTTTCGTTGAACGCTTCTGACGGGCTGTGGCCATTAGCGCGTAGCACATCGTACTGGGCGGCAAAAATGCCCTGAATAGCGCCCATCAATGTACCACGTTCGCCAGTCAAATCGGAGGTTACTTCTTTGTAGAAATCAGTCTCGAACAGATAACCCGAACCTACGCCAATGCCCATGGCAATCGCTTTTGTGCGTGCCTGACCAGTAGCGTCCTGATAAATAGCAAAGCTGGAATTCAGTCCTTTACCTTCGACAAATAACCGACGAAGTGACGTGCCCGAGCCTTTAGGGGCAACAAGGAATACATCTACATCAGCTGGAGGAATAATACCTGTTTTGTCTTTATAGGTTATGCCAAAGCCATGAGAGAAGTACAATGACTTGCCGGGTTTAAGAGCAGCTTTCACGGTTGGCCAAAGCTCAATCTGAGCAGCATCGGAGAGCAGGAAGCAGATAATAGTACCTTTTTCTAACGCTTCTTCAATTTCAAACAATGTTTCGCCTGGTACCCATCCATCGGAAATAGCCTTGTCGAACGTTTTACCTTTACGCTGTCCAACAATGACATTAAAGCCATTGTCGCGCATGTTCAGCGACTGACCTGGGCCTTGTACACCATAGCCGATAACGGCAATTGTTTCATTTGCCAGCACTTCGCGGGCTTTTTCTAACGGAAATTCTTCCCGCGTTACAACCTGTTCTTCAACTCCTCCGAAATTAATCGTTGCCATGTTTAATTGGTTTTTGTACTCGTATTTTAGGTTTATTATTGGTTACAGATAGTAAGCCCATTCCGACTCGGGAAGGTATTCGACCAAGCCCTTTTCCGTCTTGCCAACCGCCACGCGGCCAGAGCGGACAAATTCCAGAATTTCGTACTGTTTTATGTAAGCGAAAAACTCGAAAATATCGGTATCGTTGCCGGTTTTCTCAATAACGACGTAGTCTAAACCCCAGTAAACAACCCAGGCTTTATACTCCTTATTAATGGTTTCAACATCTAGCGATTTACTGCCCAACGGTGTCGAAACCTTGAATAACGCAATTTCATTATAAACAATCTCATCGTTGAGGTAGCCAAATACGGCCATCACTTCTACGATTTTACGAATCTGACGAACAAGTTTTTCGACATCCTCACGTGATTCGTGCTTAATGACAATCGTGAACCGGGATACCCCTTTGCGTTCCGTTTCTGACACGGTCAAACTCTCGATATTGACTCGTCGGCGTGTAAAGATTATCGTAATGCGGTTAAGCAGCCCGATACTGTTTTCGGTGAATATGCAGATAGTGTAGGTAGTCATCGTTCGGGGTGTTTATTTGAGTCTAATCTGCGAAACACTTGCCCCGGCTGGCACCATTGGAAATACATTCTCTTCATTTTCAACAATTACTTCGAGCAGAAATGGTCCTTCATGAGCCAACATCGTGTCGAGTGCGTCTGAAAGATTATCCCGTTCATTGCAGGTTTGTCCATCCATGCCAAAGCCTCGCGCTATTGTGATGAAATCAGGATTTTGCAACTCCACGAACGAATAGCGCCGTTGATGAAATAATTGTTGCCACTGACGTACCATACCCAGAAAGTTATTATTCAGGATAATCGCCTTGACCGGCTGTTTATTCTGCACGATAGTACCAAGTTCCTGCAAGGTCATTTGAAAACAACCGTCGCCAATAATAGCTACCACCTGACGGTCTGGCGCGCCAACCTGCGCACCGAAGGCGGCTGGTAGGGCAAAACCCATCGTTCCCATACCACCTGATGTGACTAAGCTGTTTGGCCGGCGGAATTGATAATAGCGGGAGGCCATCATCTGATGCTGGCCCACGTCCGTTACCAAAATAGCTTCGCCCTTGGTCTTTTTTGACAGCATATCAATCACTTCGGCCATTCTGATCTTGCCCTCTTTAGTGGTCAATTCAGGAACCGTAATGGTCTCGTTCTCGATGGCATCGTATTTCCGAAACTCGTTACGCCAAACTGTGTGATCGTTGGGCTTCACGAGTGGCAATAAAGCATTGAGTGCTTCTTTGGCATCACCCACAACTGGCGCATCGGCCCGAATGATTTTGTCAATCTCCGATGGGTCAATCTCTATATGAATAACTTTAGCCTGTTTGATGTATTTGCTGGCATCACCCGTAACGCGGTCGTCGAAACGCATACCGATAGCGATAATTACGTCAGCATGATCGGTCATAACATTAGACCCGTAGTTACCATGCATACCCAGCCAGCCTACATAAAGCGGATGGTTTGTTGGGATAGTTGACTGGCCCAGTAGTGTTGTCGCGACGGGTATTCCGGTCTTTTCGATAAAAAGGCGTAGTTCCTCTTCGGCTTTGGCAATTTGAACGCCATGTCCAACAAGTACATAAGGGCGTTTGGCCGAATTAATCAACTTGGCGGCTGCTTCAACTTGTTCTTGCTTTGGCACCCGACGTGGTCGATAACTCACCAGACTTTGGCAGCGTTCGTACACAAAAGGCTTCGTCATTAGCTCTATTTGTGCACTTTTAGTCATGTCGATCAGGACGGGTCCTGGTCGGCCCGACTGGGCAATATAGAACGCTTTAGCCAGTATTTCGGGAACTTCATCCGCATCCGTTATCTGGTAATTCCACTTGGTAATTGGCATCGTGACGCCCATTACATCAGCTTCCTGAAACGCATCAGTTCCTAGCAGTTTTTTAGCAACCTGCCCCACAATGCAAACCATTGGTGTGGAGTCAATCAGGGCATCGGCAATTGACGTGACAAGGTTTGTTGCTCCCGGACCTGATGTAACAAGGCAGATACCCGCCCGGCCCGTTACGCGAGCGTACCCCTGTGCCGCGTGGCCAGCGCCCTGCTCGTGCCGTACCAGAATGTGATTTATCTGATCCTGATAGTCATAAAGAGCGTCGTAGACGGGCATGATAGCTCCGCCGGGATAGCCAAAAATAGTATCCACACGTTCGGCAAGCAGGGCTTTCATCAGCGCGTGTGAGCCGTTGATATAGGCAGAGGCCGCTGGTATTTCTAGGATTTCCGGTGATACGCTGGCAATTGCTTCCATACCGTGTGATCGATTATAAGATCGTTTTAGTTTGTTGTGTGTTACTGGTTATCAGATTGACGTGCTCAAACGTTTCACTAACGAATTACCCGTTTGTTAGTACGCTTCGTCTGTGACGCATCCTTCACTCGCTGATTTTACGCTCCGAATATATTTGCCTAGTACACCTTTGGTGAACGGAGGAGCAGATTGCTTCCATTCACTTTTGCGATACGCCATTTCTTCATCCGAAATGTGCAGCGTTAGTTGGCGAGTTGTTGCATCGATGGTGATGCGGTCACCATTGTGGACGAGCGCAATTGGACCACCGTCGAAGGCTTCGGGCGTAATGTGTCCAACCACGAAGCCGTGAGTACCACCCGAGAATCGACCGTCAGTGATTAAAGCTACTTTATCGCCGAGGCCCGCGCCCATGATCGCTGAGGTTGGTTTCAGCATCTCACTCATACCGGGGCCACCTTTGGGGCCAGCATTGCGAATAACGATTACCTGACCCGGCAGAATTTCGCCTTTTTGGAGTGCATCGATGACTTCACCTTCGTGCTCACAGACTTTCGCAATACCATCGAATTGTAACCCTTCTTTCCCTGTAATCTTAGCAACAGATCCCGTTGGCGCAAGGTTGCCACGAAGAATTTGAATGTGGCCCGTTTTCTTAATTGGGTTGCTTAACGGATGTACGATTTGTTGTTTTTCAAAATTCAGATCAGGGGCATCGGCCAGATTTTCGGCGATAGTTTTTCCGGTGACAGTCATGCAATCACCATGAAGAAGCCCATTTTGGTAAAGATATTTCATTACGGCTGGTACGCCCCCAATCTCGAGCATATCCTCCATGTAATACTTGCCGCTTGGCTTCAAATCGGCCAGAAAAGGTACCCGGTCACTAACAGCCTGAATTTCATCGAGTGTCAACGGAATACCAGCCGCCCGTGCAATAGCCAGATAATGCAGTACCGCATTAGTTGAGCCACCAAGTGCCATAACAACGGTCAGCGCGTTCTCGAGCGATTTTCGTGTAATAATATCAGCAGGGATAATATTACGTTCCAGCAATATTCGCATAGCTGCCCCAATTTTCTTGCACTCTTCCTGCTTGCCTATGTGCGTAGCTGGGTAGCTACTGCTGAACGGCAAACTTAACCCCATGGCTTCAATGCTGCTGGCCATCGTGTTAGCTGTATACATGCCGCCACAGGCACCCGCGCCCGGAATAGAGTTTCGGATAACACCTTCGTAATCTTCGTCGGAAATATTACCGGCGTATTTTTTACCAAGTGCTTCAAAGGCCGAAACGATGTCTAATTTCTGTCCTTTATAATGTCCTGAACGAATCGTGCCACCGTACACCATAATACCTGGCCGGTCAAGGCGAGCCATAGCCATTATAGCACCCGGCATATTCTTGTCACAGCCAACTACCGTTACAACGCCATCGTACCACTGAGCCGCTACGACCGATTCGATAGAGTCAGCAATCAGGTCACGGCTGGGCAAAGAGTAACGCATACCGTCGTTACCGTTTGTCATCCCATCAGATACGCCAATTGTATTAAAAATCAATCCAACTAAACCGCTTGCCTGAATGCCCTGCTTCACATATACCGAAAGTCCATTCAGGTGCATGTTGCAGGTATTTCCCTCATAGCCCGTACTGGCAATGCCAATCTGCGGCTTCTGCATATCGGCTTCCGTTAGGCCGATGCCATACAGCATAGCTTTGGCGGCTGGATTACTGATTTCCTGGGTTAAGGTGCGGCTAAAGCGATTTAATTCAGTCGTAGATTGATCGGTAAGCATAATTAACATTTAGCGAAATTTCGCTGATAGTGTAATAACGCCGTAAATAAAGTTGATGTTATCGGGAAAGGCAAGAAAAAACAGATTATTTGTTCCTTAAAATTGGTCTGTATTACTTTTGGGGTATGACAACGGAAACAACTTCCCATTACGATCATTTGGAGCAAATGTCAGTTCACGACTTACTGACAAATATTAATAACGAAGATAAGACGGTGCCCTTGGCAGTTGAGCAAGCTATTCCGCAAATTGACGCCTTAGTTTCGCAGATTGTTGACCGCATGCGCGAAGGAGGACGGCTTATTTACATTGGTGCTGGTACCAGTGGTCGGCTGGGCGTAGTCGATGCCTCGGAGTGTCCACCTACCTACGGGGTTCCGCCTGATTTGGTCATTGGTCTAATGGCTGGTGGCGACGGCGCTATTCGAAAAGCGGTTGAATTCGCGGAGGACGATGCCGAACAAGCGTGGAAAGACATAGCGCCTTATCAGCCGGATGAGCATGACACAGTTATTGGCATTGCTGCATCGGGGCGAACACCTTACGTTATCGGGGGTTTGCAGGAGGCCCGGAAAGCTGGCCTACTAACGGGTTGCATCGTTTGTAATGCCGGGTCGGCGGTGGCGCAGGCGGCTGAATTTCCTGTAGAGGTGGTGGTTGGACCTGAGTTCGTTACCGGAAGTACGCGAATGAAAGCCGGAACTGCTCAGAAACTTGTTCTAAATATGATTTCAACTTCGGTGATGATTCAGTTGGGACGTGTAAAGGGCAATAAAATGGTCGATATGCAATTGACGAATATCAAATTACAGGATCGGGCCGCTAAAATGGTAATGAGCGAAATTGGGGTTGATAGGGAGGAAGCCGAGGCATTACTCAAGCAGTTTGGTAATGTTCGTGGAGCAATCGACGGATTTAGCCAGTCTCAAAAATAGACGTTATGAATTGAGTGGCATACCTGTTCGCCCACTTTGCTCCTTTTGATACAATGGGCCGCATTTAGCAAGTAACTGTCCCGTTTCGGCTAAACACCGGATAAGTGAAAAACAACCCACCGTAGGAATGGCTTTAGCTGACAGTATGGGTTGTACATGTTGGTCAATAACCAAATTCCAACCCGGTTGTTTTGAGTCAGGAAAGTGTTGGAACGTGTAGTCGTGAATGCGCTTAAACCATTTCAGACAATCGGGGTTGCGGGTATAAACATACCCTTTTATAAGAGCCGAAAGTGCTTCAACCTGAACCCAGGCCCATTTCTGTTGCCAATCCGGGAAGATAAAGGGCTGCTGTTTTAAGTCAACATACTGATTTAAACCGGCATTGGTTTCGTCCCATGCTTGCTCGCATAGACGTAGACACCATGTAACCACCTGCACACCCAATTTACGATTGTTATTAATGGTCAATCCACTTTTGAGTGAGGCACTTTCGGCGTAAAAATCCAGTAAGTAGTTGGCCGTCTGAAATGTCAAGCCGACATTCAATCGCCTACCTTCTGGCGTATTGGCAAAGGCACCTTCTGGTAAGACGTATTCTCGAATGGTATCTGTGCGACGGTCCATGAACTCATATAGGATATCCTGCAAAGCCAGATCGACGTTTTGTCTCCACGTTTCCTCATCCAGTAAGGGTTTAATCTCCTGCACCATTTTTAGGATAGCCACCGCTTCGCTCAGATGCTGAAGGTGCCGGAAGCCACCAATCGTGGTCGCTTGTTCAGTGCGAACGACGACACGGCGCTGGAGTAGAATTGAAAAAACTTGTTTGGCTAGCATTGCCCATTCATCCTCTCCGGTAGCGCGATGAACCTGAACATAGGCCATAGCCGTAATACTATCAGCTATACTAGTGTAAGAAGGCGCAACCGGATGACCCAGTCGATCGAGTTGTGCATAACAAGCCAGTGTGTCTGCGTGGGCAAACTTATTTAGGAAAACAGCACCGTGCCTGGCGTGTTCAAGCCAGGTGGGTTGACCGTCGAACGTATTGTACAACCAAGCAAAAGACCATACTTGCTGGGCCTGCATTGCAACAAACTTATCACCTTCGATAATATCACCTGTTGTTGATAATAGATCGAAATAGCCTCCATATCGTTCATCACGGCTATTTTTTAGCCAAAATGGTACGACCTGTCGGAGCAGAGCCTGATGATAAGTAGCAGAGAGTTTTTGAAAATCAAGCACGGTATAAAGATAGGAACGCGGGTCGAACCGATTAGGCGGGTTTATACGGATTTTAAAATATTATTTATCCCTATAAAACCTGCCTAATCGGTTCGACCCGCGTTCCTGTCTATACAATCAAAAATTAATACACTTTCTCTATCTCGCGCTGCTCTTTGTCTTCGGGCAGAATAAACTTCATTGGCTTACCAACTTTTCCCGGCAATAGGGCGATGTTTAATACCTGATCAACCGTATCAACGTAATAAAAAACTAATTCTTTAATGTAAGACTGATTAATTTCTTCAATGTCCTTCCGGTTCTTCGAGCATAGGATAAGCTCTTTGATACCGGCTCGGTTTGCCGCCAGAATTTTCTCTTTAATCCCGCCCACTGGCAATACTTTACCGCGTAATGTCACCTCGCCAGTCATAGCCAGATAAGGTTTAACCTTACGTTGCGTGTAAATAGAGGTCATTGAGGTAAGCATTGTAATTCCCGCCGAAGGGCCATCTTTCGGGACAGCACCAGCCGGAATATGAATATGCAGATCGTAATGACTGAAAATTCGGTAATCTATGTCCAGGTCATCCGCATGAGCTTTCAGATAGGAGAGGGCCGTAACAGCTGATTCCTTCATCACATCACCGAGTTGACCCGATAAGGTAAGTACACCCTTACCCCGACTCAAGCTCGATTCGATAAGCAGAATTTCACCTCCAACCTGTGTCCAAGCCAACCCCGTTACAATGCCAGCCAGATCATCATCGGCATAGAGTTCTTTGTCGAAGATTTCAGCACCCAGCATTTTGGGAATATCAATTGCTTTAATCGTGTGGTTGTATTCCTCTTCCATCGCGATGGATTTGGCAATTTTCCGAATTAAAGCACCAATTTTCTGTTCCAGATTCCGAACGCCCGATTCGCGGGTGTAACCTTCAATAATCCGCAGAATGGCTTTGTCGTCAATCAGCAAATCTTTAGGTTTTAAGCCGTGATCTCTACGTTGTTTCGGAACCAGATACTTCTTTGCAATCTGAACTTTCTCTTCAACGGTATAGCCCGCAATATCGATAATTTCCATTCGGTCGCGCAGGGCGGGGTGAATAGTATCGAGCGAGTTGGCTGTTGCGATGAACAACACCCGCGAGAGATCAAACTCTGTTTCGAGGTAATTATCCATGAACGTCGAATTCTGTTCAGGGTCCAGTACCTCAAGTAAAGCCGACGATGGATCACCCCGGTAATCAGAACTAACCTTATCAATTTCGTCCAGAATAAACACTGGATTAGCGGTTCCGCACTTGCGAATATTCTGAATAATTTTTCCTGGCATGGCCCCGATGTACGTTTTCCGGTGACCGCGAATTTCGGCCTCGTCATGCACACCACCCAAAGCCATCCGGCTGTATTTCCGACCAAGGGCCTTCGCCACCGATTTCCCCAGCGAGGTCTTACCCACGCCCGGTGGGCCGTAAAGACACAGGATTGGGGCTTTCATGTCGTTTTTTAGTTTCAGAACGGCGAGGTATTCAATAATCCGTTCTTTCACTTTTTCCAATCCGAAGTGGTCAGCATCCAGAATCTTCTGTGCTCGCTTCAGGTCAAAATTATCCTTCGTGTATTCATTCCAGGGAAGATCAACCATTAACTCAACGTAGTTCATTGTAACCGGATATTCCGGTGCCATTGGGTTGATACGCTGCAACTTAGTAAGTTCCTTGTCGAAGTGTGACCGTACGTCGGATGGCCACTTTTTACGGTCAGCTTTAATACGCAAATCATCAATCTCACGGTCAGGATTCTCGATACCCAACTCATCCTGCAAAACTTTCATCTGCTGACGCAGGTAGTAATCGCGTTGCTGCTGGTCGAGGTCTGATGAAGCTTTAGACTGGATTTCGCGTTTGAGTTCGAGCAACTGCACCTCTCGGAGCATGAACTCAAGCAATAAACTAGCCTGCTGGTTTCCTTCAAGTGTTTCTAAAAGGCGCTGTTTATCAGCTACATCGGCATTAACATTAGAAGATAGGAAGTGCAGCAAAAATGTTGGACTTTCTATATTGTCGAGGGCGATGCGGGCCTCTTGTGGGATTTCTGGATTTAGTCGCAGCATCTTATACGCTGCATCTTTCAACGATTGGAGAAGGGCTTTTCCTTCCTTTTTGTTCACGTTCTGGAAGGAGTCATCAATTTGGCGTACCTGTGCCGTCATGAAAGGCTCTTCCTGAATAATCTGTTGGATTTCGAAGCGTTTCTTGCCCTGAATGATAATGGTGATATTACCATCAGGCAGTGTAATCATCTTGATAATATAGGCTATTGTGCCAAATCGATAGAGGTCGTCGGCAGTGGGTTCATCTTTCTGCTGATTTAACTGCGCCGATACACCAATAATACGGTTGCCTTTGTATGCCTTCTTAACTAATCTAATTGACTTCGACCGCCCAACCGTTACGGGTATAACCATACCCGGAAACAATACTGTATTTCGAACTGGTAAAATCGGAAGGTTGGCTGGCAATTCGTAATCATCATCTAACCCCTCTGGCGACCCAAGTGGCACAATTTCTAAATTGTCCGAATCGAAATCGGTCATCAACAAACGGGTAGTTAATTCTTGGTCTGAATGCATAAGTACACTGCCAGCTTGGCAGCATTGAATATTTGGTGCCTAAAGTATAGGAAAGACAAGGTAAGTGGGGTAGGTGCAAGGCCCGTGCCAGTCACTAATTACATGACGAAGTGGCGGACCACTTCGTTACAAGTACAAAATTAACTAATTAGGGGGCTTAGTGACCCATAAATTTATTAATTGACCGAAATGTCCTGAATGGACTGGTTTTTGCGGAAGACAAACGTTTTTTTCTGACCCTGATATTGGACATTAACCATATTAACTTGGTCGTCAAATAATTCCATTAATACATTTTGCTTTAGTGAACCGCCCCGGAATGGCTCAATATAAGGCATTTCCAGATAGATCCAGTGAGCATCGGTTTCGACCTCGTAGCCTACGTATTTAATGGGTTTGGCCTGCTTCTGCGCATTTACATATCCGAAGTGAGACTGGATGTATTTTTCGATCAATGGATCATTCTTCCCGGTAGCATTTAGATTTACTTTGCTCTTCGACGCTTCTGCAAGAGCCTTTTCAAAATCATCTGTGAATATCCGAATACTGATCTCAAAGGTCCGTTCTTTCGGGTCGTACTGCATTTGCGTTACGCTGGCGTGGAAATCGTGTGCGGACCGACTGGCCGACAATAGACCCGCCAGCGTGATTAGAAGGCCCACCCGAACTAGTAAATTGATCATAAATCCCGAACAAGAAGAGGGTTCGCAGAGCTAAGGAAGAGTTCCTTTTTCTCTGCGAACCCTCTTCTTGTTCTGCGCAAAAAAAGGTATTAAAAAACAGCTTTAAAAACGTCGTTGAATATGGCGAAAGCCATTAAGCCAAGCAGAATCACCATACCTACGCGTTGGGCTCCTTCCAGAAAACGGTCGGAAGGTTTGCGACCCGAAATAATTTCGTAGCCTAAAATCGTAGCGTGTCCACCGTCGAGAGCTGGAATTGGTAGGGCGTTCATGAAAGCAAGAGCCATTGAGAGCAAGCC
Organism: Spirosoma flavum; assembly: GCF_042686045.1. Classification (NCBI taxonomy): domain Bacteria; kingdom Pseudomonadati; phylum Bacteroidota; class Cytophagia; order Cytophagales; family Cytophagaceae; genus Spirosoma; species Spirosoma flavum. Next base: position 753,509 of record NZ_JBHUOM010000019.1, on the reverse strand, counting down.
CGTAACAGTCCAAAAACGATCCCAAACCCAAACACCTCCGAAGAGATTCTGTGCAATACCAATGGGGCCACTTAGTGCTTTTGAGGCTGATACCTCGCCCCGGAAAATCTTGCCGAACCCTTTGATATTATCGAATACAACCTGGAATGCCTTCGTTGTACCCACGCCTAAGGCTTGGCCGAATGTGTAGTCCTGCTTAGTGATTGGCAATAAAAATTCAGGATAGAAACCAATGGTACCATCGGCGGTGGTTGTCATCGTAAGCGTCGTTGGTTGCCCGTTTCGATTGATACCCAGAGTCAGCGGTTTACTTTTTAACGGCTTCACTGCTTCGGTAAACTGATGGTAGAATTGAATCGGTTTGCCGTTGATGCTTGTGATCACATCGCCCGCTTTCAGGCCTGCCTTTCCAGCTGGTTGACCGGGTACTAACTCAGCAACTTTAAATGGCTCAATAGGCTCAATAAACTGTCCAGCCGCTTTCTTGTCAGCTAGTTTATCGACAAAATCATTGGGAATAAAGATGTCTTCCAGTTTGCCGTTCCGTTCAATTGTATAAGAGCTATTGTTGCCCAAAAACACGTCGGAACCGCGAATTTCGTTGAAATCTGTAATCGTTTTTCCGTTGACTTTTACAATCTTATCACCCGTTCGTAAACCAATACTTTTAGCCAGATCGTAAGCGACAATACCATATTTAGCGTCTTTAGCAGCTAAATATGCATTGCCATTTTTATATGCTATTACCACAAAAATCAGGATGCCGACAATAACATTAACGATGATACCGCCGAGCATGACAATTAGCCGTTGCCAGGCTGGCTTTGCCCGGAATTCGTACGGCTGTGGTTCGGTATTAGTATGGGCTGTATCGAGCGACTCATCGATCATTCCCGAAATTTTTACGAAACCGCCGAGTGGAATTGCGCCAATGCCATATTCAGTTTCGCCCCGTTTAATGCTCCAGACTTTAGGCGGAAAACCAATAAAATACTGTTCTACCCGCATGCCGAATGCTTTGGCAGCCAGTAGGTGACCTAACTCGTGTAAACCAACCAGAATGGATAAGCCCAAAATGAGCTGACCCGCCATTACTAAAATTTCCATGTATTCAGAACCGCTACGGCGGACCGTTGTGTTAATGTTAATTTGAGGAGGATATAACTACTGTTGTTAGTTAGGCCGTTGCCTTAAGGCCCGAAACAAAATTATGCCAATTATACTACCTATAATAAACCAAATCCAATAAGTCACGTGAATGAAAACGTTGAGCGTGGCTAATATAATACAAACAGCTAAACCAAACTTTTAATTCGATCGGTAGCCAGTCGACGAGTTTCTTCGTCGGTATCAACGTAGTCGTTATAGGTTGGGCTTTTAACAAATGTTGCTTTTGCCAGGCACGACTCAATGATTTCCGAGATTTCCAAAAACCCGATCTGTTCGTGTAGGAAAGCATCGACCGCTATTTCGTTCGCTGCGTTGATGATACAGGGCGCATTGCCACCTTGCTTGAGCGCATCGAAGGCGAGCTGAAGGTTGCGAAACGTTTTTAAGTCCGGCTGTTCAAAGGTCAGCGTCGGATAATCCATAAAGTTAAAGCGCGGAAAAGTAGACTTTAGCCGGTTAGGATATCCTAGTGCGAACTGAATCGGTAGGTGCATGTCGGGCAAACCCATTTGTGCTTTGAGACTCCCGTCTTCAAATTGCACCAGCGAATGAACGATACTCTGCGGATGAACGATTACGTCAATCTGCTCGGCTGTCAGATTAAATAGCCACTTTGCTTCGATGACTTCCAACCCTTTGTTCATCAAGGTGGCGGAGTCAATCGTGATTTTTGCGCCCATTGTCCAGTTCGGGTGCTTAAGTGCCTGCGCCTTCGTAACCGTTGCTAGGAAATCCTGCGTCTTACCACGAAACGGCCCGCCTGATGCTGTCAGGATAATTTTTTCAATCGGGTTATGAAACTCACCGACAAGGCATTGAAAAATAGCCGAGTGCTCTGAATCAACCGGGTAGATGTTTACCCCTTTTTGCGCAGCCAATCGGGTTATAAGCTCACCCGCTACCACCAGTGTTTCTTTGTTAGCCAGCGCAATAGACTTGCCCGCTTCAATTGCCTTGATGGTGGGCAGCAGACCGGCATAGCCAACCATTGCCGTCAAAACCATATCTATTGTATCCATCTGTACAACCGACGCAATAGACTTTGCACCAGCGTAGACTTTTATGCCAAGTGGATCGAGGGCCGAAGAAACCTGATCGTAGCGGTCTTCATTGCAGATGACGACAACGTTAGGATTCAACTCGATAGCTTGCTGGATGAGCAAGTCGGCATTATTGTTAGTTGTCAGCACCTCAACCTGAAACAGGTCGGGGTGGGCTTTTATCACATCAATAGCTTGCGTCCCTATAGAACCGGTTGAGCCGAGGATGGCGATATGGCGTTTTTTTATATCAGTCATTTAATTGTTAGCAAGCCAAAATTGACTTTAACATTCAGTTCTTCTTCGATGGCGCGGATGTAATAAAGAGCACTGCTGTCGGTTTTTAACAAGTCGTCTGTACTTGTTGGCTAGACTTGTTCGCATCCTCTACGGTTATCTTCATTTCTTAAACCGTTTGTTCCGTTTGTAATAATCCCTCGGCAATTTTTCGGTCGTTGGCTAAACGAGGCACTTTATTCTGGCCACCCAACTTCCCCTGCGATTTCATATATCGTTGAAATGCTCCGCGCGGTAGGCTCGTCAGCTTCAATGGTTGCAGGATAGAACCGGTGATAAGGTCGGCATAATACACGTTTAATTCGATCAGACGTTCGTCAACATCACGGGCGAAAGCTGACAGGTTGTGCGGGGGCGTTGCGAACTCAACCAACCACTCGTGATAAGGCAAGCCTGCACTTGGGCTAACCATGGGTGCAACAGTGAATTCCACAACTTCTGTTTCGGGGTGTTTCTGCATCGCATCCCTCAACGCCTTCTCAACTTCCTCACCAATGACATGTTCACCAAAAGCTGAAATAAAGTGCTTAATGCGCCCCGTCACCAGAAGTCGGTACGGCTCCCGCGATACAAATTTGACGGTGTCACCAAGCGAATAACCCCACAGTCCCGCGTTGTTGCTGATGATAACGGCGTAATTTTTACCTAACTCAACCTCACTGATGGTTAATCGGCGGGGATTTTCAGTGAAGTACTCGTCAGCAGCGATAAACTCAAAAAAGATGCCACTGTCTACCAATAGTAATAGACCTTCCTCCGTCTGACTATCCTGAAAGGCTATAAATCCTTCCGAAGCGGGGTAGGTCTCAATGGAATCTACACGTTTGCCGATGCTGTCGAATAGTTTGGCGCGGTACGGTTCGAAGTTGACACCACCGTAAACAAACACCGAAAAATCGGGAAAAACGTCTTTAATAAATTTACCGGTTCGTTCCTGAATCCGGTCGAAATACATCTGTACCCAGGGCGGAATCCCCGAAATGAGCGACATGGGTTGAGTCAGCGTTTCGTCGATGATTCGCTCCAATTTGGTTTCCCAATCGTCAATGATATTGGTTTCATAACTGGGCAACTGATTTGTGCGTAGGTAAGCCGGAACGTGGTGGTTCGCAATGCCTGACAACCGCCCTATATTAATTCCTGCTTTCTGGGTTAGCTCGGGACTACCCGACAGGAAGATTAATTTCTTGTCCAGAAAAGCACTGTTCCCCGTTTCATTGATGTAATTCAATAAAGCATCGCGGGCAGAATTAATATGATTTGGAATGGAATCCTGGGTAATCGGGATGTATTTAGTGCCGGATGTAGTGCCAGAGGTTTTGGCAAAATATAGGGGTTTTCCTTTCCAGAGCACGTCTGTTCCACCCGCCAGAATTTGCTCGATGTACGGTTTTAATTCTTCATAATCCCGAACAGGAACCGCTTGCCTGAACTCCTCAACCGTCTGCACGTCTTTAAAGCGATGATCCTTACCAAAAACCGTAGCCTGGCCACCATCCATCAATCGCCGAAACCAGCGTTGTTGAGCCTCGGCGGGTTGATACATCCAGGCTTGCTGTCGTTCCACAATTAACCTGGCTAATGGCTTACTTACGACTGAACGAATTCCCATAATGGCACAAAGGTAAGGCTTATTTAAATGATGAATGATGAATGAATAAGGATGAGTAGAAAGCATTGATTTACTGAATCATTCGCTACTTGCTATGTATCATATGACTTACTGTCATCTAAAAAAAGCAATATTCTATTAGGGGGATAGGCACTGTTTGTCTTGAATAATCTATATTTTTGTGCACTATTCAATAAAACTGTACTTGTTAATAAGACGTTCTACGTCAACCTATAATGGGACTTTTCAATTTTTTAACCAGCGACATTGCTATCGACCTGGGTACAGCAAATACCTTGATCATTCACAAGGATCGGATTGTGGTAGATGAGCCGTCAATTATTGCAATGGACAAGCTCACCGGAAAAGTGCTGGCCATTGGGCATAAGGCCATGCAAATGCACGAAAAGACCAACGAAAATATTAAGACGATTCGCCCGTTAAAAGATGGCGTTATTGCCGATTTTACAGCCGCCGAACTGATGATTCGGGGTATGATTAAGATGATTGATACGGGCAACAAGTTGTTTGCGCCCTCTCACCGGATGGTCGTTTGTATACCATCGGGCATTACAGAAGTAGAAAAACGAGCCGTTAAGGATTCCTGCGAACATGCGGGAGCCAAGGAAGTCTATATGGTACACGAACCCATTGCTGCGGCTATTGGTATCGGTATCGACATTACCCAACCCAACGGTACAATGATTGTTGACATTGGGGGTGGTACAACGGAGATTGCGGTAATTGCGCTTTCCGGTATCGTTTGTGAACAGTCCGTTCGTATCGCGGGCGACGTTTTCACCCGCGACATTGTGGATTATATGCGTCGGGAACACAATTTGCTCATTGGGGAACGCTCCGCTGAGCAAATTAAGATGGAAGTTGGCTCGGCTCTGCCCGAACTCGACAACCCACCGGCAGATTACGAAATCCGGGGCCGTGATTTGATGACTGGTATTCCGAAGGAAATCAAGGTAACCTACAGCGAAATTGCCTACGCGCTCGATAAATCGATCTCCAAGATTGAAGAAGCAACGATGAAGGCTTTGGAAATTTCGCCACCGGAATTATCAGCTGATATTTATACGAATGGTATTCACCTGACTGGGGGTGGGGCTCTTCTACATGGTCTCGACAAACGGTTGGGCGCTAAAACCAAGCTGCCGATTCACGTTGCTGATGATCCGCTCAAGGCGGTCGTGAAAGGGACGGGTGAGGTGATCAAGAATCTGGAAATGTACCGATCTGTATTAATTAGTTAATGTAGTGCCGGATCGCCCGGGCGATCCGGTAATATACATGGGAGAGTTAGTTGATTTTTTTGTTCGAAGCCGGAACTTCATTTTATTCGTATTGCTGGAAGTACTTTGTTTCTACTTCATCATCAATACCAGCAATTACTGGAGTGCTACTTACTTCAATACCTCGAATCGGTATGCTGCTCAAATACTGGCATTGTCAAACGCGGCTAATGAATACGCCAGGCTTCGACAGGTCAATGCCGATCTGGCACTGGAGAACCAATTACTCAATACGCAACTGGCTAAACTGCTCCAAAGCAAACCAGCGGCTCCAGCAGAGTATCGGGCCGATTCTGCTTTTGCCGACCGGTTTAAATTTACCGTAGCCAAAGTGGTTGATAACACAACGCAGTTCGCCAACAACTATATCACAATTGATAAAGGCACCGACGATGGCATTAGACCCGGTATGGGTGTTATATCGCCAACGGGTGTGGTGGGGAAAGTGCGAGTTTGCAATCATCATTTTTCGGTCGTCACGTCCATTTTGCATTCGGAGTTTTTAGTATCATCGAAACTGCCAAAAGCGAATGAAATTGGCTCAGCCCGGTGGGACGGTGGTGACCCGCATCTAATTAAGCTGATGGATATCTCGCGTTACAAGCCCGTTAGTAAAGGCGATTCGGTGGTAACGTCGGAGTTTAATTCAACTTTTCCTCCCGGAATTTTGGTTGGTCGCGTCCGTACGATTGGTGTTCAGCCGAACCAGACGTTCCATGATATTACGCTCAATCTGGCTACCAATTTCAGCAATCTATCCTTTGTGTACGTTGTTGAAAATCGTCTGCAAGTCGAGCAGGAGCAGTTAGAAAAACAAATTGAAAACGAAAAATAGGTGCAATGTGTAGGGTCGTAAGGCATCCGTGAATGAGCAAGCAGGTAATTCATGTATTCTTTAACACTCACCCCTTACGCCATAAGACTATAAAATGACCCTGCGCGAAATTCTGTCCACGTCGTTTTTATTTTTGCTGTATCTGGCACTGCAAATCCTGCTGGTGCGAAATCTGGTTTTGTTCGATTACGCATTCTGCTTCATTTACATTGCGTGTATCCTGCTTTTACCGAATGAAATAAGCCTGACATGGCTGCTGCTTATTGGCTTCGTGACGGGCCTTATTGTCGATACGTTTTACAATACATTAGGCATGCATGCAGCCGCTACGGTGCTGATGGCCTATTGTCGACCATTGATTGTTCGATCACAAATTGATGTACCGGGTTTAGAGACAAGAATTGATTTTTCGTTGCGGGAACTAGGTATTGGTGCCTTTTTTCGATATGTGTTCATATTAGCTCTGGTTCATCACACGGCCCTCTTTTTTATCGAAGCCAGCAGTCTGACGCTGATTATTCCAACGCTAATTCGGGTGGGAGCCAGCACATTGTTTACAACCGTAAGCATTGTATTAATTCAGTTTTTTACGCGAAATTAGCGTTCATTCGAATGCTGAAAACATGGCTGAAACGCTCACACTTCCCCAAACCACAGACCGGCAGGCCATTTATGACAGCCTGATTCCACAGATAGCTGCGCTTGTTGAGGGCGAACCGGACCTAATTGCTAATCTGGCCAATATTGCGGCTGCGCTCAAAGAAGCTTTTGGTTTTTTCTGGGTTGGATTTTACCTCAAAAAAGCCAATCAATTAGTCTTGGGACCATTTCAGGGGCCAATTGCCTGTACACGCATTGCGTTTGGCAAGGGCGTTTGTGGGGCCGCATACACACGCCAGGAAACGATCCTAGTGCCAGACGTTGAGCAGTTTCCGGGGCATATTGCGTGTAGTTCAGCCTCCAAATCGGAAGTAGTGATCCCCGTGTTTGATCGTGGTGGGAACGTGACGATGGTGCTGGACGTGGATAGTGATTTAGTAAACGACTTCAATGAGATTGACGTAGCCGGGTTAGAGCAGATTGCAGGGTTGATAACGAAGCTCTGACTAAGGAGTGGGTAATTAATATGTAATTAAATTCATCCCGGTAGTTAAACCGTAGACCAGGTCGTATCGTCTTAGGTTCAGATTTAACCGCCAAGAACCATGTTTAAGAAAATCGCTCTGAGTGGATTACTGCTCTCTTTGTTCTCATTTCCTTTAGTAGCTCAACAAACGGCAACGCCCGACGCGCCTGTCCAATCCAATACCCGGATGGGCAAAAGTCGGCCTATGCAGCAGCAAATGGGCGATCCGGCCACCCGCGCAAAAAAAATGACTGATCGCATGACGAAGCAACTGGGGCTTGATCAGGCTACGTCGCAAAAAGTATATGATGTAACATTAGCCCGTGCTCAGAAGGTAGATGCAATTCAGGCCAGTTCCGATGATAATCGGGCGAAAGCACAATCTCTGAAAGCGAATGCTGATGATTTTAAGGCTAAACTAAAAGGCATTCTAACACCTGACCAGTTTACCAAACTCGAATCTATGAAAGGCCATATGCGTAATGGCCGGGGCAGACCAGATGGTGGCAGTGATGTCAAGGATCAAAACTAAACCTGAGTTAACAGATAAAAGAAGCGACCAGATGCCAAATGTTAGTTAACGTTTGGCATCTGGTCGCTTCTTCTGGCAAAGGGACAATTTGTACGGTTTGCATTTACAGTATGTCTTGCGTACTTCCTCCTTTTCCTCTGAAACTTGGTACTCGTTTCATGGCCTATTCCTTATCACGACGGTTATTTATCAGACAGGCATCGTTAGTAAGCGCGGCTAGTATTACGGTGCCGACGTTACTATCGGCTCAATCACGCAAAAGTGAACTTGATCCAACCGTGTTGGGACATAACGGTTTCCAGTATCGGGTAGTACCGGGTTGGGGAGTTTTAGACGCTGGCAAGAATCCCGTCAATGACTGCCATGAAATGGTACAGGATGCCAAAGGACGAATTATCCTGTTGACGAACGAGACAAAAAACAATATTCTGATTTACGATAAATCAGGAAAATTACTCGAAAGCTGGGGACACAGTTATCCGGGTGGGCATGGTTTGACACTTGGTGGAGAGGGTAACGATCAATATTTACTTCTTTGCGACACTGATCGCCATCAGGTTATAAAAACTGATCTGAAAGGCCGCGAATTAATGAAAATAGAGTACCCGAAGGAAACGGGAAGATATGATTATCCAGCGCAGTACAAACCAACTGAATCCGCTATCAATCCCGTCAATGGGGACATTTATGTGGCGGACGGTTACGGGTTAAATTACGTGATGCAGTATGACAAAACGGGTAAACTCATTCGCTATTGGGGTGGCAAAGGTGAGACTAACGACACCTTCGATTGCTGCCACGGTATTGTAGTTGACCACCGTGTGGCTGCTAACCCAACGCTGCTTATCACTGACCGTCGGCATAATGCGCTAAAACGGTTTACGCTCGATGGAAGATACGTATCTACTATTGCTTTGCCGGGTTCGTACGTATGCCGTCCGGTTATTCATGGGTCCACTATTTACGCAGCCGTGTTTCGCAGTACTTCCGATGCCTATCCTGATTCGGGCTACATCACAATTTTAGATAAGAATGACCGTGTTATTTCAACGCCCGGTGGCTCCGAACCGATTTATCAGGATGGCAAACTCGCCGAGCAACGCAAAGACCGTAGTAGTTCAGTCTTCCTTCATCCGCACGATGTGTCAGTCGATGAAGATGATAGTATTTACGTTGCTCAGTGGGCTTCTAAAAAAACATATCCTATCAAACTGGAGCGAGTTGCCTGATGGTGCTGCCTAACTATGAATAAGCTGATTTTATTGCAAGCTAATTCTTCATCCCCATCCGACTGGGTATTGTTTTTTGGGCATTTTCATCCGCTGATTGTTCACCTGCCTATCGGGTTTCTGCTGATTGCTGGTCTCCTCGAACTTGACCGATTAACTCGGCGCAACTCCGTTAGCCCGCATACTATCACACTAATTCTGTTTTGGTCGGCTGTCAGTGCGACGATGGCTTGTGTGTTTGGCTACATGTTGTCGTTGGGTGGAGGCTACGAGGCCGAAACGCTAAACGACCACATGTGGCAGGGTATTGGTGTCGCTGTATTTGCCTGGATTGCCTGGTCGGTGAAGTCAGAGAATTTGGGCCGTATTTTCCCCTTCGCGCAACTGATATATCTGCCAGTTTTAGGTGTGTCTTTACTTCTATTGCTGGCCGCCGGGCATCAGGGTGGTAACCTCACACATGGCTCAGATTACCTGACGCAATACATGCCTGAGTCGATTCGGACGCTGGCAGGCGTGCCACCTACCCAGAAAGAAATAAAATTCGAGCCAATCACCGATCTGAACCAAGCGATGGTTTATCAGCAGATTGTGAATCCAATTCTGCATAGCCGTTGTGTACAATGCCATAACGCCGGGAAATCGAAGGCGGGTTTGCGATTGGACACGCCTGATATGATCAAGAAGGGATCAGAAGATGGTCCGGTGTTCGTGGCCGGAAAAGGTACAAGTAGCGAATTGATAAAGGTTTGCCTGTTGCCCGAAGAAGACGATCACCATATGCCGCCCAAAGGCAAAAATCAATTAAACGAATCTCAGATAGCTTTACTGACGTGGTGGATTGATCAGGGTGCGCCGTTCAACAAAAAAGTAGCCGAACTTACCATAAATGATGCTATCCGTCCGGTACTGGCTGCGCTTGGTGGTGGGCCTAATGCCGCGAGTGGCGCAAATGTAGCGGCAACTAATGGATCGCCCGCACCCGAATCACCCGTTTTAACAATGAAAGTCCCGGCTGCTGACCCAACGATTATTGACGAATTGAAGAAAACGGGTTTATTGGTGCTACCTCTGTCGAAAGAACAAAACCAATTGGAAATAAGCGCCGTTAATGCGCGCACCTTCAGCGATGCTCAAGCGGCTTTACTACCCAAACTAAGCGCTCAGATCGTTTGGCTCAAACTGGGTGATACGCAGATTTCGGATGCGACGATGGTGCAGGTAGCCAAACTGAAAAATCTTCAAAAACTGCACGTAGAAGAAACAAACGTGACAGATGCGGGTCTGAAACAGCTAAAAAGTTTACTTAATTTAGAATATCTGAATCTTTACGGCACGGCTGTTACGGATGCTGGTTTGACCGAATTAATAGGGCTGAAAAACTTAAAAACCGTTTATCTCTGGCAGACCAAAGTAACAGAACAAGGCATTGCAAACCTGAAAAAAGCTATGCCTAAACTTGAGATTATCGGTGGTATTAGTAAGCAGACTATTGCCGAATTCGCTAAAGCCACATCGACCGAGTCAAAAGCTAGTGACTCGAAGAAAAACTAGCTCAAATTCCATCTAGGGTTCTCCGCGCACTAGAAAAATCATACTTATGTATGGTTTAATCTTGAAATAGAACTGAAAAGGTGCTGAGGATTGTTCTGCCAGTGAGCTTCTTTTTATAGATAAAAGCCATCCGTTGTCAGCAACATTGAGTGGAGCCTATGGAACGCTAAAATAGGCTGGCAACAAGATAAGATAGTACGATTTTTACGTATATTCCTTTGCTACTTTTGTAGAATCATTTCACAATCAATCAGTTCCTTGGTATGCCCGCTTGGTATGACATGCGATTTCGGTACGTTCTCCTCAGCGCCACGGCTGGCCTGTTTAGTGCGTCGATTTGGTTAACGGCCTGCCAAAGTTCAGTTGAAAAGCCAGCCGATATTGTTGTCGCCGAAGCTAGTCTGCCCGAGAAAGTTGATTACAATTTACATGTAAAACCTATTCTGTCTGACCGTTGCTTTGCGTGTCATGGCCCCGACAAGGCTAAACAACAGGCTGGTTTACGGTTAGATACGCCCGAAGGTGCCTATGAAGCGCTGGCAAAAAGCGGCCATACAGCTATTGTTCCGGGAAATTTAGCCAAGAGCGAGCTAGTTAACCGCATCATCAGCACCGATCCGGACGTGATGATGCCAACGCCGAAATCGAACCTTACTCTAACTACGGAAGAAAAAGCGATGCTTATTCGCTGGGTAGAGCAAGGTGCGGAGTACAAACAGCATTGGTCGCTCATTGTGCCGACGATGCCGGAGATTCCGAAGATAAAGGACGAAAAGTGGATCAAAAATGACATTGACCGATTCATTCTAAAAAGGCAGGAAGCCCAAAAAATGAGTCACGCGCCTGAAGCTGACAAGACGACCTTGATCCGTCGTGTCACTCTTGACATGATAGGTTTGCCGCCGACACCTGCCGAAGTGGATGCTTTTCTGGCCGACAAATCGCCCAATGCCTACGAAAAAGTTGTAAATCGGTTACTCGGTAGTCCGCACTATGGCGAGCGTCAGGCGGTTGAATGGCTCGATGTGGCCCGCTACGCTGATACGGATGGTTATCAGGATGATGGCTTGCGAACGATGTGGCCTTATCGTGATTGGGTGATCCGGGCGTATAACCGGAATTTATCATTTGACCGATTCATTACGTGGCAGTTAGCCGGTGATTTACTCACTCATCCCAATCGGGATCAACTTATTGCAACTGCCTTCAATCGAAATCATCAGCAAAGTCAGGAAGGCGGCATTGTGGATGAAGAATACCGGATAGAATACGTGGCCGACCGAACCAATACGTTTGGAAAAGCTATGTTGGGCCTGACTGTGGAGTGCGCTCGGTGTCATGACCATAAATATGATCCCATCAGTCAGAAGGATTATTATTCGCTGTTTGCCTTTTTTAACAGCAATAATGAACGCGGTCAGATTCCGTACAATGGCGAAGCCGCGCCCACCATTACTCTGACAAAGCCTGAAACGGATGCAAAACTGAAATTTATCCGCGAACAACTTAGTCCAATTCAGCAACAACTCAACCCGAATCGTCCTGATTACCAACAACGTTTCGGGCAATGGTTGGCACAAACTCGCTCCGTTTCGTCAATGGATTCTGGCCTGTTGGCCCATTACACCTTCTATGAAGCTGACCGGACTGATATCGGCGCGTTTGTAAAAGCGGAGAACGAGAAGCGGAAACTTGAGGACGAAAAGAAAAAACAGATCGACGAAGCAAAACGTAAAAAAGAAGGCATAAATAAAGCCACAAAGTCCGACGGTAAGAAGCCGGAAAAGAAAGAAATTCATAAGCGAAAAACGAAGGAAGAACTGTGGAAAGACCCGCGCAATGCATTTGCCAATGCGGTGAGTGACACACTTCCCGCTCGGTTAGGGGGCGATCCTGATAAGGTACCCTATTCGGTGCCCGGTCGTTTTGGTAAGGCGCGCTTTTTGGCTGGTGACAGTTTTATTGAATTACCCGGAAGTTTTGGCGCTTTCGAGCAAAATGAGTCATTTACGGTCAGTAGTTGGTTCAATCTGGCCAAGTCTGGTATGGCTCTTACGTTAATGGGACGAACCACCGGACCGATGGATGGACAGCGTGGTTATCAACTTGACCTGTTAGACGACGGGCGGCTGAAACTCGCCTTTAACCATGTTTGGCCTGCTAATGCCATTGACATTGAATCGATGGATAAAGTACCGGTTCATCAGTGGTTTCAGGTTGCTTTTGCCTATGATGGAACGGGTCAGGCAAAGGGTATCACTCTGTATTTGAACGGCCTGCCTATCCGCACCAAAGTGGTAACGGATCATTTGCTACATAGCATGGTGTATGGCAAAGATCGAAGTCATTGGGTGCAACACCCGTTTTATGTGGGCCGGATGCACGATTACTTTTATAAAGACTTTGCGGTCGATGAACTTCGCATCTATAGTCGTTGCCTGACTCCGCTGGAAATGCCAAAATTGGCTGGTCAGCCTGACGCGCTCATGGCCGCTCTCCAGACACCCATTGCCAGCCGGACACCTGCGCAGCGAGCGGGTCTATACGGGTATTATGTTAAGACGGTAGACCCCGTTTATCAGGCAGCTTATGCCAAAGTTATGAAACTGCGCGGTGAGCAAATCAAGCTTTACACCAACTCCGATCAGGTAATGGTCATGCAGGAACGATTGGTGCCGCGCGAAACGCACTTGCTGAAACGGGGTGCCTACGATGCGCCCGGTGAGGTCGTGACACCTGCCGTGTTGCATAGCTTGAATCCATTTCCTGAAACGATGCCCAAAAATCGGCTTGGGTTGGCGAAGTGGCTGCTAGCGCCCGAAAATCCGCTTTTCAGTCGGGTTATGGTGAATCGGATGTGGCAACAATATTTTGGACAGGGTCTGGCTAGAAATAGCGACGATTTCGGTAACCAGGGGGCTTTGCCAAGCCACCCCGAATTGCTGGATTATCTGGCTATAAAGTTTCGTGAAACGGGAAGCCCGTCGTACGGCGGTCGGTCGCAGGGCTGGAATACGAAGGCGATGCACAAACTAATTGTTATGTCGGCTACGTACCGCCAGTCGTCAAGTGTTTCGGAAAAAGCGCGAGAAAATGACCCTGACAATATTTTCCTCTCGCGTGGTCCAAGTTATCGGATGGCAGCCGAACAGGTGCGCGATATTGCCCTGGCAGCCAGTGGTTTGCTAACCCAACGTCTGGGCGGACCAAGTGTTCGCCCCTATCAACCGGCTGGTATTTGGGAAGCGCTGGCTACACGAAATGCTGTGAAATATATTCAAAGTCAGGGAGATAGCCTGTATCGTCGGTCGATGTACACGATTTGGAAACGCTCGTCGCCTGCACCGATGATGCTTAATTTCGATGCGGCTGAACGACACACTTGCGTAGTCAAACGGCAGAAAACAAGCACCCCCCTTCAGGCCCTTATTACGCTCAATGACCCTCAATTTGTTGAAGCCGCCAGAGTGTTAGTCCAGCGCCGGAAAGAAAGTGGAGAAACGGATAAATCGGAATTGATCAATCAAATCTTTAAAGCGGTAATAAGCCGTCCGGCTCGACCCGAAGAAATGACGCTAATGAAGCAATTTTATACCGAAGAACTGGCAGATTTTAAACGAAATCCTAAACGGGCTAGGGAGTTACTATCAGTAGGTAAATATCCCCTTGATGAAAAACTCAACCCATCTGAGTTAGCGGCCTGGACAGTGGTAGCCAGCACAATTATGAATTTCGACGAAGCAATAATTAAACGGTAATAATCGTCACTAGACACTGAAATTACTACCCGTTGATAAAAACAATAATGGACATTCAGGATCAACTTCATGACCAACTCAGCCGCCGGACGTTTCTGGGACAAGCCAGTGCAGGTTTAGGTACTATTGCGCTGGCATCGCTGCTGAATCCAACGAATCTATTTGGTGGTACATCACCATCCGAAAATCCTGTTGTGGGCAAGCCGCACTTTCCACCAAAAGTAAAGCGTGTTATCTATCTATTCCAAAGTGGAGCGCCCTCGCAACTGGAATTATTCGACTATAAGCCGAAACTCGAAACCATGTGGGGGCAGGATTTGCCTGAGTCGGTGCGTAATGGTCAACGTTTGACGGGTATGAGTGCCGGACAAAGTCGTTTTCCGCTGGCAGCGTCGAAGTACAAATTTGCCCAGTATGGTCCCAGTCAAATGTGGCTCAGTGAACTATTGCCGCATACGGCTCGTATTGCCGGAGATCTAACGTTTATTCGCTCACTGCATACCGAGGCCATCAACCATGACCCTGCCGTAACGTTTTTCCAAACGGGAAGTCAACAGGCGGGGCGGCCAAGTATTGGTTCATGGATTAGCTATGGATTGGGGTCTGATAACCAAAATCTGCCTGCTTTTGTGGTGCTTCTTTCTAAAGGACGGAATGGCGATCAACCACTTTATGCCAAACTCTGGAGCAATGGTTTTCTGCCATCGGTACATCAGGGCGTGGTGTTTCGGTCGGGACCAGACCCGGTTTATTACCTCAATAATCCGCCCGGCGTCGATAAAACCAGTCGTCGGCGGATGCTCGATTACCTAACCAAACTGCATCAGGAGCAATACAAGCATGTGTTGGACCCGGAAATTAATAACCGGATGGCTCAGTACGAAATGGCGTACCGAATGCAGACATCGGTGCCTGAAACCCTCGACATTTCGAAGGAGCCAGATTATATTTTCGACATGTATGGGCCTGACAGCCGAAAGCCCGGTACGTTTGCCGCCAATTGCCTGCTAGCGCGAAAACTAATTGAAAAAGATGTAAAGTTTGTGCAGTTATACCATCAGGGATGGGACCAACACGGCAACTTGCCCACCGACATCAAAACGCAGGCAAAAAGTGTTGACCAGCCCTCAGCCGCCCTTATTATGGATCTGAAACAGCGTGGTTTGCTCGACGATACGCTTGTAATTTGGGGTGGCGAGTTTGGACGGGGAGCCTATTCGCAGGGGAAACTTACCCGCGATAATTACGGGCGTGATCACCATCCACGAGCATTCTCGGTCTGGATGGCTGGTGCCGGTGTTAAAAAAGGGATGGTTTACGGCGAAACCGACGACTTTGGGTACAACGTTATTAAAGAGCCTGTTCATGTTCATGATTTTCAGGCTACTATACTGCACCTTCTTGGCATTGACCACGAAAAACTGACATTCAAAAGCCAGGGCCGACGTTACCGCCTGACCGATGTACATGGGAAGGTAATAAAGCCGCTGCTGGCGTAGGAGAGAGGTAGTTTATAAATTGTAAAATGGACCTACAAGGTTGTAAAAACTTTGTAGGTCTTACTTTTGCGCCATGCTACAACAACTTGATTCATGGACACGAGCCCTAATCCGCTGGTTTGGCTACGTACCTAACCGCGATTTGTCGGGTTGGGTATTACTCATAATAGCCGTATTACTGGGGTTAGCGGTCGATTTGGTTGTGACGCAGACGATTCGGTTCGTTGCTCGTCGTCGCTCATATATGGCGCTGACTTTTCTCAAGACCCACGTTCGCTGGTCATTCTGGGTATTTATGCCGTCGTTATTTTTCCTGCTGGCGACTAATATTCAATCAGAACGATTTTTACGTCGGCATCCCATCGCCGACAAAGCCGCCGAAATTCTATTTTTAATTGCTGCGATCTGGTTAATTATTCGGTTGCTAAAAGTTGCCGAATTACTACTCATCCATGAGTATGACACGACTAACGACGTCAACTTATCGCAACGGAAGTTCGTAACACAGGTGCGGTTTGTGCGACGAACGATAGCTATCGGGGTTTTGATTATTGGAGCCTCCCTACTGCTGATTGCCTTTCAGGGAAGTCGCAAAGTGGGATTGAGTGTACTAACGTCGGCAGGGGTAGTATCCGTAGTGATCGGTTTTGCCGCACAGAAAACGCTGGCCAATCTGCTGGCTGGGATTCAGATTGCCTTTAATCAGCAGATTCGCCTGGATGATGCCGTGGTGGTTGAAAAAGAATGGGGTCGGATTGAAGAAATTAACCTGACGAGTGTTATCGTTCGAATATGGGACCGTCGTCGGCTGATTTTGCCTATTACTTATTTTGTCGAGACTCCCTTCGAAAACTGGACTCGCTCCGATGCGTCTATTATTGGTTCCATCTTCCTATATCTGGATTATAACGTAGCCATCGACAAACTTCGGGAGAAGGCCCGCGAACTGGTCGAAAATGATCCACTCTGGACCAGAGAAAGTTTTGCGGTACAGGTAACGGACACGCAGCCTACCTGCATCGTTGTACGGGTATTAATGTCGGCCCGCGATGCTCCCTCGGCGTTTGATCTGCGCTGCCACATGCGCGAAAACCTCATCGCTTTTCTCCGCGACGAATACCCGCAAAGCCTTCCCCAAACGCGCTTGATGTTAGCCGAAGAACTGCGGCCGAAGGAAGACCAGAAGGACGAGAAAGTAGTTTCCTGAAGCTGCCATTCCTGCATTTTAGTCCTCCCAGCCAAACGAACGCTCAATAGCCTTTTGCCAGCCGTGCATAAGCCGCATCCGTTGAGCATCGTCCATGTTTGCCTCGTAAGTCCGGGCAACACCCCAGTTCTGGCGCAGATCGTCTAAATTTTGCCAATAGCCAACTGCCAGTCCAGCGGCATAGGCAGCGCCAAGAGCCGTTGTTTCTGTCATACGGGGGCAAACGACGGGTCCATTGAGCATATCAGCCTGAAACTGCATAAGTAATGAATTGACGACCATGCCGCCGTCAACGCGTAATGATTTAAGCGATACACCCGCATCTTTCTCCATCGCCCGAACTACATCGACGGTTTGATAGGCCGTAGCTTCCAGAACAGCCCGCGCCAGATGGCCTTTGGTAACGAAGCGTGTTAGACCCGCGATAACACCCCGCGCATCGGCTTTCCAGTGGGGAGCATAGAGACCTGAAAAAGCGGGTACGAAATAAGCCCCACCATTGTCGTCCACCGAACGGGCAAGTGCTTCAATGTCAGTGCTTTTTTTGATAATGCCCAGATTGTCCCGTAGCCACTGCACCAGTGCTCCCGTAATAGCCACGCTGCCTTCCAGCGCATAATGAACCGGCTCATGTTGAAATTGATACGCTACCGTCGTCAGCAGTCCGCAAGTGGAGACGCGGGCTTCAGTGCCGGTATTCATGAGCAGAAAACAGCCTGTACCATACGTGTTTTTAGCCTGTCCCGGCTCATAACATGTTTGACCAACGAGGGCTGCTTGCTGATCGCCTAAAATACCCGCTATAGGCACACCGGGCAATACTTCAGACGATACAGTGCCATATACCTCACTACTTGGCCGTATTTGTGGCAACATAGCGCGGGGCACTGTAAAATCATCCAGCAAACTGTCATCCCAACTAAGGGTTTGGAGATTCATAAGCTGTGTCCGGCTGGCGTTCGTCACATCAGTAAGGTGCAGACCTCCATTTGTGCCGCCCGTCAGATTCCAGACCACAAACGTATCCATATTACCAAAGAGCGCTTCGCCCTGTTCGGCATCAACTCGAAGACCCGGTACATTATCCAGCAGCCATTTGAGTTTCAGTCCGCTGAAATACGTCGCTAAAGGGAGACCCGTTTGAGGACGGAAACGATCCTGCCCGTAGCCGTTAGCCGAAAATTCTGTAACCAGATCGGCGGTGCGCATGTCCTGCCAAACGATGGCGTTATAGTAGGGTTTTCCTGTTCGGCGGTTCCAGACAACGGTGGTTTCGCGCTGGTTGGTAATACCTACAGCGGCAATATCCTGTACAGAGAGTTTTCCTTTAATGCGGGCTAACGCAATAACTTCTAATGTGTTACGCCAAATTTCTTCGGGATCGTGCTCCACCCAGCCGGGTTGCGGATAAATCTGTTTGTGTTCCTTCTGAGCCAGTGTCACAATCTGACCCTGCCGGTCAAATACGATGCAACGGGTACTGGTAGTTCCTTGGTCAATGGCAGCTATATACTGGGGCATGAGAATGGTTGTAGAAAGAGAGACCAGTTGAAAAATAGTTTCACACAGTTTCTAACGGGTAACGTTACAAGGTGAACCAGCGAATCAGCAAACCGCCAACAACAGCGCCAGCCAGCGACCCTACTACGGGAACCCAGGCGTAACCCCAGTCCGATGAGCCTTTGCCCGAAATTGGCAGAAGTGCATGAGCCAGACGTGGGCTAAAATCGCGGGCGGGGCTCATCGCGTAGCCCGTTGTGCCGCCGAGAGACAGACCAATGCTCCACACTAAAATGCCGACAAGATACGGTCCGACACCAATAGCTAGCTCGCCTAAATGTTTTGACGATATACCCGCCAGACCAAGTATTAGTACTAAGGTTGCCAGTAATTCACTCAGGAAATTTGCTCCCTTGTTTCGGATGGCCGGGCTGGTAGCAAAGCAGGCTAATTTGGCCGCCGGGTCGGGGGTAGCTGCCCAATGAGGGAAGTAATGTAGCCAAACTAAGATTGCTCCCAGAAAAGCTCCCATTAATTGTGCCGAGATATAAGGTATTACGTGGCTAAAGTCATTGGTTGCTACGGCGAAGGCAACTGTAACGGCGGGGTTTAGATGAGCATCTATGCTCCCAAACGCTTTGGCAACAAAAACGCCCATCGCTACAGCGAAAGCCCAGCCTGCCGTAATGACAATCCAGCCAGATGATTCACCCTTTGTTTGCCGAAGAACCACGTTTGCCACAACTCCATTACCCAGCAGAAGCAGCACCATTGTACCAATTAATTCACCTAAAAAGGGAGACGTTTGCATTAGTAGTGAGTAGTGATTGAGGGTTGATGAGCTATAGATAAGGCATCATCTACACCAGCTATACTCACCAACAATCAATCACTTCATTCAAGGTTTAGGAATAGTTTGTGCGAATTAAGTGATATTTTTGACCCCATTCCAAATACTGAACCAGAATCTCAGTTGATTCACTCTTTACTGTATCAGTAGTAGCTTAATCATCTGTTTGCTAACGTGCTCATTAACAAATGAAAAGCATCATTTTTGACCAAATCGGCAAACCCGCCAATATTCTCAAACTCATTGAGGTTACACTGCCTGAACCGGGGCCAAATGAGGTGAGAATCAAGGTTATTGCCGCACCAATAAATCCGTCAGACATCATGTTCGTGCAGAACCTGTATGGCATCAGACCCCAGTTACCTTCTGGGGCGGGTTTTGAAGGCGTAGGCATTATAGACGCCCTGGGCGAGGGTGTTCAGATGGAAACGGGGATGCGGGTGAGTTTTACCAGTGTTGGAACTTGGTCGGAGTATGCTATTGCGCACCAACGGAGTCTGATTCCAGTACCCGATGCTATGTCGGATGAGGTCGCGGCTCAATTATTTGTAAATCCGTTTACTGCCTATGCAATGGTGCAGGACTCGGGTGTGCCAGAAGGTGGCTGGCTCATGATAACGGCAGCCGGATCAGCCTTCGGTAAACTAGTCATTCAACTCTGCGCCATGCGGGGTATCAAGACCATTGGCACTGTCCGGCGAGACGATCTCAACGACGAACTAAAAGCACTTGGTTTAACACAAGTGATTAATACGGAAACGGAAAATATGGCGGCTCGCGTCAAACAAATCACGGAGGGTAACGGCGTAACCTGTGTACTCGACTCTGTTGGTGGTCATACAGCTACGGAAGCCTTCAAGTGTATGGCTAGAGGTGGTACAATGCTTATTTATGGATTGATGAGTTTGCAGGATCCTATAATGAATGCGGGATTAATAATATTTAGAGAATTAACCGTCAAGGGTTTCTGGCTTACCGACTGGATGCGCCGGGTTGACCGCCAGACCCGGCAGGAGGTAGCCCAAAACGTAATTAGTTTACTGACATCGGGAAAAATTCAATTACCTGTCGAAGCATCCTATTCACTTGACCAGATTGTCGAAGCCATCGAACATACCGAACGTCCTGGACGCCGGGGAAAGATTTTGATGAAACCCTAGTAAACTCCTGTCCTTCGTGATGCGGTTTCAGGCGTAGTCTACTCGCTATTGATGGCATGTTAGCGATCCCTAGGCTCACTTTCGCTAAGTTTCTATTTTGATTAAAGCGAGCTTCATTATATTTGACAACAATATACGGAGAAACCAGCGCGTTTGTTTCAATAACGACTACTGGTTTACCCTCATCCACTTACCCGACTCGTTCGTATGCTCTTGCTCCAGGTTCCGGCTATCGATACTACGGCCGCATCACTGTCGGCCACTACGGCTGCTCAACCCCAAAGTTTGCAACTATTTGACTTGGTAGCCAAAGGCGGTTGGGTCATGGTTCCCATCGCGTTTTTGTTTTTCTCTGCTCTCTATCTAATCCTTGAGCGGTATTTCGTAATTCGCTCTCAGAGTCGTTACGAGGGCAATTTCATCGATAATATTCGGGATATGGTGGCTCAGGGAAATATCAAATCAGCCGAATCATTTGCTAAGAACCAGCGTACGGCTATGGGACGCGTGTTCGAAAAGGCTATTGGGCGCATTGGTTCGCCTATCCGTGAAATTGAAAGCACAATCGAAACGGTTGGTCAGATTGAACTGTCTCGTTTAGAACGGAATATGGGTTATCTGGGTATTATAGCCGGTATCGCCCCGATGATGGGCTTTATCGGGACTATTTCCGGGATTATTCGTATTTTCTACGATATTTCGCTGTCTGATAACATTAGCGTTGGCATCATTGCCGGTGGCTTGTACGAAAAAATGATTACGTCGGGAGCTGGTCTTATTGTAGGAGTTATTGCTTATACGGGCTATCACCTGCTTAATATGATGATTGAGCGGTTTACGCTTGCGCTGGAAATAAATGCCTTCGAATTTATTGAAGTGCTTCAGAAACCAACTACTGAGCCTGCCCGAATGCGGTAAGGTAGAGCCGACCGTTACGGTTGGTTATGTAAGACGTTAATTTGGCAATAGCTGACCGTCACGGTTGGCTCTATACCTATGAAACTCCGAAGAAAACAAAAATTTGCTGCCGAAGTTGCGACCTCTTCGCTGAACGACATCATGTTTTTCCTGTTGTTGTTCTTCCTGATTATTTCGACGGTGGCTAACCCGAACGTAATCAAACTGATGCTTCCCAAAGCTTCGGCGACACAACAGTTGAGCAAAAAGCAGGTGACGCTGTCAGTCGACGAAAACAAAAAGTATTTTATTGATAAAAAACCGGTTGAGCCTGCTAATCTGGAAACCGAACTCAAAACGATGATGGCTGGTATTGCCGAACCAACCGTTGTGGTGCGTTTTGACAAAACCTTAACGGTACAGGATTTGGTAGATGTACTGCAAACCGGTGCTAAACTGAACATCAGAATGGTAATGGCGACCTCGAAATAACCATCAGAATTGCCTGGCAGTAACAAACCGGTAGTCGTTCACCAAGAAATAATTAAATTAAAGAGTTGATATACTTTCGAGTCGGTGCATAAACATGCACCGACTTTTTTGTTGGATTAAATCAATTCATTCGTCTTTGTGGTTTAATAAAACAAACTTAACCACTCATGATAGCTGACTACACCGAAGCCCCCGTTTGCCATATCGATGATCTGATTGATGGTGAACTAAAAGAAGTTCGCGTGGGCGATACTGATATATTATTGGTTCGTGCCGATGGCCAGTATTATGCACTCCACCCTAAATGTTCTCATTATCAGGGTCCTTTGGTAAAAGGTTTGCTTAATGGTCACCGGCTCGTTTGCCCCTGGCACAATGCCTGCTTCGATGTTAGAGATGGTCATCGGTTGGAAGCTCCGGCCTTGAACGGGTTGCCTACACATGAAGTACGCATAGAAGGCGATCAGGTATTTGTGCGGCTGACTACGGATAAAGAGAGTCTGGAAAATCCAATGTCTGCACCCGATGAGGCTAATCCTGAAACCTACGTCATCGTTGGCAGTGGGGGAGCCGGGGCATTTGCCGCCGAAGGAATGCGTGAGGGTGGTTTTACGGGTAAAATCGTGATGCTGACCGAAAGCTCAGAAGGGCCCTATGATCGCCCAAACTGCTCGAAAGATTACCTCCAGGGCAAAGCACCGGATGAGTGGATGGCACTTCGCACGGATGAGTTTTACAAAGATTATGGTATCGAAGTCCGAACAGGCCAGCATGCAACGGCTCTTGATCCGGTCATGAAACGCATCGAACTCGCTTCTGGCGAAACGATCACATACGACAAAGCACTACTGTGTTCAGGCGGTAAGCCGAACATGTTGCCGGGAGTAGCGTCAGATTTAAACGGAGTTTATGCTCTCCGTAGTTTGCACGATAGTCATACCTTGAGAAAATTAGGCCAACAAGGAAAGCGTGTTGTTATCATTGGCAGCTCGTTTATTGGGCTGGAAGGAGCCATGAGCCTGCGTAAGTTAGGTAGTGAAGTTGATGTAGTTGGTTTGGAAAATACTCCTTTTGAGAAAATCCTGGGTGAGAAAATTGGCCACGTTGTGCAGGGTTGGCATGAGAAAGAAGGCATCCGATTTCACCTCGGTAGGCAAGTTGATCATTTAGAAGGCGATGACACAGTCAGTGCAGTAATACTTGATAACGGCGAACGGCTTTCTGCCGATTTTGTCTTGCTGGGTTTAGGCGTTAAACCGCGTACTGATTTTCTGAAAGGAATTGCGCTTGAAAAAGATGGGGGTGTTAAAACGGACGCGTATTTAAACGTGGCGGATGATCTATATGCCGCTGGTGACATTGCTCATTACCCAACATCCAGTGGTTTACAACGCATTGAGCATTGGAAAGTAGCTGGTCAGCAAGGCCACATAGCGGGCTTGAACATGGCCGGAAAAGAAACGCCTTATCTGTTGGTGCCGTTTTTCTGGAGCAATCAGCAGGGTAAGCGGATTAACTACATCGGTCACGCTACTAAGGTGGACGATATTATTTACGAGGGTGATCCGGAGAAAGACGATGCATTTTTGGCATTATATGTCCAGGATGGCCAAATAAAAGCGGCTGCC
Organism: Spirosoma flavum; assembly: GCF_042686045.1. Lineage (NCBI taxonomy): Bacteria > Pseudomonadati > Bacteroidota > Cytophagia > Cytophagales > Cytophagaceae > Spirosoma > Spirosoma flavum. The sequence goes on along the minus strand of NZ_JBHUOM010000019.1, from coordinate 729,822 downwards.
GGCCTTAAACGCGATCAGGACATTATTGCCATTCGGGAGTTGATGCAGGAAGGCCGAATGCCTTCGGTCGAAACCGTTCGGCAAGGAGTTCAGTGGGGGAAGGTGTTGAAAATAGACTGATTCCTCCAAAACGTGTTTACCTTTGTAACCTGGCCGCGCAAAACTCGGTTTGGTTATGACACATCAACTTGTACTCAAAAAGCCGCTCGCTTTCTTCGACCTCGAAACGACCGGCATCAACATCGCCAAGGACCGCATTATTGATATCTGTATTATTAAAGCGTTGCCCGGTGGCGAGGCAGTCAGTAAAACACAGCGTGTTCATCCGGGTATGCCAATTCCGCTGGAGTCGAGTCTGATTCATGGTATATATGATGATGATGTTCAGGATGCGCCCCCATTTAAGGCCGTTGCCCGGACATTGGCGCAGTTTATTGATGGCTGCGATTTGGCAGGCTTCAACTGCAATCGGTTCGATGTGCCGCTTTTGGTCGAAGAGTTTTTACGAGCCAACGTGGATTTTGATATGAAAAACCGGCGGTTGGTAGATGCCCAGCGAATTTTTCACCTTATGGAGCCGCGTAATCTTTCGGCGGCCTACCGCTTTTATTGCAACAAAGAACTAGTTGGCGCACATGGCGCCGAAGCCGATACAATTGCCACCCTCGAAGTGCTCAATGCACAGGTGCAGCGGTATATGGGTATGGTGGCCAAATCTGACAGCGGGGCGGAAGTCGTGTTCGAAAATGACGTTGACATGCTTCATAGCCTGACCGCCAACACGAATATTGACCTCGCTGGACGAATGATTGTCAACGATAAAGGCGAAGAGGTATTCAATTTCGGGAAAAATAAAGGTGTGCCCGTATTAGAAGTACTCAAGAAAGAACCTTCTTTCTACGACTGGATATTAAAAGGCGAGTTTCCACTTGATACAAAACGACGGCTTACCGAAATTCGACTGCGAATGTTCAGTACCAGTAATGGGAAGCGATAAATTATCGCCTGTTTTGATGTTACTATCACTTTAATACAGCCGGAATAATTGGGCTATTCGTACCCGGAATACGCAATAGTTGCCTAGTGGAAAACAGATTACCGTAACTGGGTAGCCCATCAAGTATGACAGTGTTTTTACCAATGTTTTGTCATAAGCCTGTATAGAGACGAAAAACACCTTTACACCAATGCCGAATAATCTTTACCTTTGCGATACTTTCTATTAACCGGCAAGCCATGCAACCCACGCAGGACGTCCTCATTCCGGAAGTCATTCAACAAATACCGCTTACGTACTACCTGATTCTCAGTACCGCACTGTTCGTTATTGGTATTATTGGTGTACTAACCCGGCGAAACGCCATCATTATCTTCATGTCCATCGAGTTAATGCTCAACTCGGTCAATTTGTTACTAATTGCCTTTTCGTCGTATCGCTCCGACTCTGCCGGGCAGGTATTCGTCTTTTTTATTATGGCCGTTGCTGCCGCCGAAGTATCGGTTGGATTGGCCATTATTGTTATGATTTACCGCAATACCCGCTCTATTGATGTAGGATTGCTCAATAAATTGAAATGGTAATGTATGATTGGATATTAGTAGAGGCCTTTGGCCTGTCTATCACCGCTCTGGCGGTCCAATCATTTGCTCAATCACTCATTCACTATTATTCATGCGACTAGAATTACTCTGTGCGTTAATTCCGCTCTTTCCGCTAATTGGATTTATTATCAATGGCATTGGCTTTCGTCGGGTACCAAAGGGCTTGGCGGGAGGAATCGCAACAGTGGCCGTGCTGGCCTCATTTGTGTTGTCAGTAATTCTGTTCCGATCGTTTGTTGGCAATGAGAATCAGGCTGGCGCTGCCGAACCCATAGTTGCCACACTCTTTGACTGGATTAGCGTTGGCGATTTGCATATCAACTTTTCGTTTCAGATTGACCAGCTATCCCTGCTGATGTTGCTGATTGTAACGGGTGTTGGCTCGCTGATTCACGTGTATAGCATTGGCTATATGAGCCACGACGAAGGATTTGGTAAATTTATGGCCTTCCTGAATCTCTTTATCTTCTTCATGTTGCTGCTGGTGATGGGGTCAAACTACGTCATCATGTTCATTGGCTGGGAGGGTGTAGGATTATGTTCCTACCTGCTTATCGGCTTCTGGAATAGGAATATCAGCTTTAACAATGCTGCCCGTAAAGCCTTTGTCATGAACCGAATTGGTGATTTGGGTTTCCTGCTGGGCATTTTCATGCTTATCAATACCTTCGGATCGGTCGAGTATCTGGACATCTTTAAACAGGCTACGAGCTTAGAAATAGGCGATAAGACAATTCTTGCCATTACGCTTTTGCTGTTTGTGGGAGCAATGGGTAAATCGGCGCAGATTCCACTCTATACATGGCTTCCCGACGCGATGGCCGGTCCTACGCCAGTTTCGGCCCTGATTCACGCGGCTACCATGGTAACGGCGGGTATCTATATGGTTGTTCGCTCTAATGTGCTGTATACACTTTCGCCGTTAACACTCGAAATTATTGGTGGCATTGCCATAGCGACGGCTCTATTAGCGGCTACTATTGGCCTGCTGCAAAACGACATCAAAAAAGTATTGGCTTACTCAACTGTCTCGCAGTTGGGGTATATGTTCCTCGGACTAAGCGCAACGGCTTATACAGCAGGCATGTTTCACGTTATTACGCATGCTTTCTTCAAAGCCCTTCTATTCCTCGGAGCCGGTAGTGTTATCCATGCCATGTCTGATGAGCAGGATATTCGAAAAATGGGTGGTCTACGGAAAGTGTTGCCTATTACGTTCATTACATTCCTGATTGGCACGATTGCCATCTCGGGCCTGCCACCCTTCGCCGGGTTTTTCTCGAAAGATGAAATCTTGGCCCACGTTTTCGAGCACAATAAATTGCTTTGGGCATTGGGTGTCTTTGGTTCCGGTCTAACGTCCTTCTATATGTTCCGGCTGCTGTTCCTGACCTTCTTTGGTGAGTTCCGTGGTACAGAAGAGCAACGGCATCATTTGCATGAGTCACCCAGCACGATGACTATTCCGTTGATTGTCTTAGCCATTTTATCAGCTGCTGGTGGCGCACTGAACCTGCCGGGCGATGGCTGGCTGAGTCATTTTATGGCCCCCTTATTTGAAGGTTCACGGCAGGTGAGCCCCGAAGCTTTTGCTGAATCGACGGTTGAGTCTAGTACCGAATATATATTAATGGCCGTTTCGGCGGGCGTTGCCTTGTTGGCACTGATTATCGCTTACGTGATGTATATCAGCCGTCAGGCAATTCCGGCCTCTGAATCGACTGAGCGATCGCTGCCAGAGCAAGTTGTGTACAACAAATATTACGTAGACGAATTATACGAAGCTATCATTATCCGGCCAATTCGTGGGCTGGGCGATGTGTTGTATAGTTTTGGCGAAGGACTTGTCGATGGCATTGTAAATGGCATAGCTTGGCTTGTTCAGAAAAGTTCGGCGCAGTTGCGATTGTTACAAAGCGGCTCAATTGGCTTTTACGTGTTGGCAATGGTCGTTAGTATTGTTGTCATTTTTGCCCTGCGGTTCTTCATTCGGTTATAAGGTTATATACAACAGACAGGCGCTGTAGTGCAGGTTGCCCATCATAAATCATTAATATGCTCACCCTATTCCTCATTCTTTACCCTGCCATAGCGGCTACCCTGATTTTTGCTTTTCGGGGAGAACGGATAAAACAGGTAGCTATGGTAGCTGCTTTAGTTGAGTTTGCTTTTGCCGGTTATGCCTTTCTGGGATTTCGACCCGATGCCAGTTCGCAGTTTGGTTTCGATTATCCGTGGATTGGCTCGTTGGGAATCCGTTTAAGCGCGGGTATCGACGGCATCAGCGTGTTGCTGGTTTTATTGACGGGGCTATTGGTGCCGCTCATCATATTATCAACCTTCAACCGAACCTACAAACAACCCGCTACCTTCTACGCGCTTATGCTATTCATGCAGGCTGCGCTGATGGGCGTTTTCACCGCCCGCGATGGGTTTCTATTCTATTTTTTCTTCGAAGCTGCGCTGATTCCGATTTATTTTCTGGCGGCTATGTGGGGTGGGGAAAATCGAATTCCAGTCACCTTCAAATTCTTCGTTTATACTATTTTCGGGAGCCTATTTATGTTAGTCGCTCTGGTGTATCTCTATTACCAGACTCCAGCGACAAACGTAGCTGCCCACTCATCGGCTATTGCTGACTTCTACAAACTTAGCCTAACTCCGGAATCACAAAACTGGGTTTTTTGGGCGTTCTTTATTGCCTTTGCTATCAAGATGCCCGTGTTCCCTTTTCATACATGGCAACCCGATACGTATGTTGAATCGCCAACGCCTGCTACGATGTTGTTGGCTGGTATCATGCTCAAAATGGGTGTCTATGGCCTGATTCGGTTTATCCTGCCTATTGTGCCGCTCGGCGTTGAAACCTGGGGAAAAACTGCCATTATTTTAGCGGTTATTGGAATCGTTTATGGCGCAATAATTGCCATTCGTCAGCGCGACATGAAGCGACTCATTGCTTACTCGTCGTTTTCGCACGTTGGCTTGATGGCGGCTGGTGTATTCTCCCAAACCGAAACGGGTATGCAGGGCGCACTGGTACAAATGCTGGCGCACGGTATCAATGTTGTGGGTCTGTTTTTTGTGGCCGATATTATTTTCTCCCGTACGAACACCCGCCAACTCGACCAACTTGGGGGCATTACCCAATCGACACCAAAACTGACGGTTTATTTTATGATTATGCTGTTAGGTAGTGTGGCCTTACCGCTTACAAATGGCTTTATCGGTGAGTTCCTTCTGCTACACGGTGTCTTTACCTATAACCACTACCTGGGCTTAGCGGCTGGATTTACCATTATTTTTGGTGCCGTTTATATGCTCCGTATGTTCCAGAAAAGCATGTTCGGACCAACATCATCCCGAACCGAATCATTTACTGATCTAACCCTTTCTGAAAGCTGGGTATTTATTCCGCTGGTCGTAATGGTATTCTGGATCGGCATTTATCCGAACTCATTCCTGAAAGTAACCGAACCCGCTGTAGCGAACCTGATGAAATACATCGGCACGACGGCGGTGTCAATGAAATAAGCCATCAGTAGCCGAGTCGAAAATTAGCGACTAGCCACTCAATACCATTAATGACTAACCACTGAAAGCATGCTTCCCATTGTTCTGTTATCGGTTTTTGGCATAGCGCTGCTGTTTCTTGGCTTCCTGAAGTCAAAAGCAATTCTACTGCCCGCAACCCTATTGTTTTTGCTTATCATACTGGCCGTCAACTTTCTTGACTGGAATAAAACATATCTGTATTTCAATGATATGCTGCGAACGAACAACCTCTCGATGGTATTTACCGCCATTGTTCTGGGGTCGGCATTCCTTGTAATCGCGTTGTCGGGTAGTTTAATCGAAAGTGAAGAAGCACAACCAGCCGAATATTACGCTATTATTTTGTTCTCGTTGGTCGGGGCAGTCATGATGATTACTTTCGAGAACCTGATTATGCTGTTCGTTGGTGTCGAAATTCTGTCAGTTGCCATGTATGTATTAACGGGTAGCGATAAGCATAACCTGCGCTCAAACGAAGCCGCTCTGAAGTATTTTCTCATGGGCGCCTTTACCACAGGCATTATGCTATTTGGTATGGCTCTCCTATACGGTGCCACGGGTTCATTCACAATAGCAGGCATCGGTGCTTATGCCGCCCATCCACAAGTAGGACTCTCTTTGTTGCTTTATGTTGGTTTGCTGATGCTGTTAATTGGTTTGCTATTTAAAGTATCTGCAGCGCCATTTCATTTCTGGACGCCCGATGTTTACGACGGGGCCCCCACAATTTTTACCGCATTTATGTCAACCGTTGTTAAAACGGCTGGCTTCGCTGCGTTATTCCGCTTGTTGTCTGTTTCATTTGGTGGTGTATACACGTTCTGGTGGACCCTTCTGGCCATTATCGCAGCGATCACACTTCTAGTGGGGAATGTTACAGCCGTCTATCAGAATAGCTTCAAGCGCATGTTGGCTTATTCCAGTATTTCACACGCGGGCTATTTGCTGATTGGTATAGCGGCTTTGGGAACACAGACGAAGCAAGCTATTGTCTTTTATTCGCTTGCCTACTCGGTTGCAACAATTTCGGCTTTCGGAATATTGTTACTTATTGCTCAGCAACGTAGTACGCAAACAATTTCTGGCGAAGGGATAGCAACTGAAAACTTCGATTCCTTTAATGGTTTGGCCCGCCAGAATCCATTTTTGGGTTTTGCTATGACTGTATCAATGCTATCGCTTGCCGGAATTCCATTGACAGCCGGTTTTTGGGGTAAGTTCTATATATTCTCAACGGCTGTTGAGCGGGGACAAATCTGGTTGCTTGTCGTCGCGGTGCTTATGTCGGCCGTTGGTATTTATTACTATTTCCGCGTCATTATTGCTATGTACTTCCGGGACGGAGCAACGGAGCCTATTCGCGTAGCTCCATTTTATGGCTATGTGTTGTTGGCGGCTACAATCATAACACTAGGACTGGGTATAGCACCCGGCCTCCTACAAGGTCTATTCTGAAATAGCATGTAATTTATAGGTGTCCCGTACCCTAAGTAATAATTTATAGTTTGCTATTGAATGTGTAGTTTTGTAATGTTTGGTAGCTAAACAACAATAAGTTGGACATTTTTTTGTCAAGTAAAATACCTAAAGTGAGCAGTAACGACCAGCCTAAATATAAAAACTACAAAAGTTTTTTCTCGTTCTTCTTGACGGCTCTATTCGGTGCCTCTGTTAATTTTTTTAGTCAGATATTCTATCGCAAGTCTTTTGATTATTCTACCAGTGTTTTTCTGGGCTATTTAACGGCTACAATTGTTAGTTTCGTTCCTACTAAACTCTTCGCATTCTCAGCCCAACAAACGGGTAATACAGCGCGTGAGATGATTAAGTTTGGCATTATTGCGCTAATAGCCTGGGGTGTTCAGGTGGGCGTTGCTGTAGCCACACTTGAATGGATTGCAAACCCACATTTTCCGAAAGTTAGTATGTTCTGGCGCGAGAAAGGTTCGCACGTTGTTGGTATGGGATTCAGCTTCTTAGCTAATTATTTCGGTCATAAAATGTTGACCTTCCGCAACACAGGCGTATATGATAAAATCCGCTCTCGCTCGTCCAGACAGGAAGAAAAACAATTTTAATAAAAATAGCCTGCTTCAATTAATTCAATTTAAAATAGGATTATTCTAGTGGTAATCCTTGTTTAATTGAAATTAGTGGGCCATGTGATTGGATTGCTCTGGAAAAAACTATATTTGCGGCCAGGAACCTAAAATAGATCACTGAAAAATAATGAAAAAATTATTCGCATTATTGTTCGTTAGCAGCATGCTGACGTTCGCGGCTTGCCAGAGCAAACCTAAAACCGAAGAAACTACAACAGATTCGACAGCTGTAATGTCAACTGACACGACAACGATGGCTACGGATTCAGCTTCGACCATGTCGACTGATTCAGCTTCGACTATGTCGGCTGATAGCGCGAAGAAGTAATTTCTCTTCTCGTCAAAAGTTAAAAAAAAGCCTTATTTTTATAAGGCTTTTTTGTTTTCCACACCTTGATCGACCCGTTTACAACCTATTTTCCTCCAATTGCTGCTCCCTATTGTCGTCAGCTTTGGCAGCACTATAACTTCAACTTCCGAGTTGTTAAACCGCGCCGGACACGTCTGGGTGATTTCAGAGCACTTCCCCATGCTCAGACGCAGATTACGGTAAATGCAAACCTCAATCCGTATGCTTTCTTGATTACCTATGTTCACGAAGTAGCCCATGCGGATGTAAACCGTCAATATAAAAAGAGGGTACAGCCTCACGGTAACGCCTGGCAAACAGCTTTCCAACGGCTTATGCAGCCGCTTTTGACCGAAGCCGTTTTTCCAGAGACTATCCTGAAACCACTTCAACGCTATATGGCTAAACCAGCGGCCACAACCTACGCCAATCCAGCTCTTATGATAGCATTACGGCAACTGGATGTTGTGGTAACGGATGCAGTTGAAGAAAACAAAGTGCTTTTGTGTAATGTGCCTGAAGGAAAGGCATTTCTGTTTGCTAAAAAGACATATATACGAGGTACGCTTCGACGAACTCGTGTTGTTTGTAAAGAAGTGTCGTCGGGTAGATCATACGCAATTCTGGCGCACGCATGGGTTGAAATTAACGGACAATGAAAATTGGTAAATGTATAAATGGACTGGCGAAAAGGCTGAAGCAACCGCTTTGGGCAAAGATGGCAGTGGTTTTCAGTGTACATTATTTCGTGTTTATAATTCATTCAGAAACGTTGGCACAGTCAGTCTTAAAGGCGGGCCTCTGGGTGAAAATTGGCGTTACACAATCGGGCGCGTACCGGATTAGTCAAGCTCAATTAGCTCAGCTTAATCCTGCTTTTGCCACTGCCGATCCACGCCGGTTACGGCTTTATGGAAATGGAGGAGCTGTTTTACCCCAACCTAATGCTATTCCACGTCCATCTGATTTAACCGAAAATGCAATTCAGGTAGTAGGTGAGGCTGACGGTCGATTCGATGCGGGCGACGCTCTATTGTTTTTTGGTCAAAGTCCGCACGTCATTCGCTACGATTCGACCGCCCGGCGTTTCATGCATCAGATCAATGTGTATTCAGACACAACCTTCTATTTTTTGACAATTGGGGAGGTGCCCGGTCTACGCATGGCTGATAGACCGGCTGGTTCCTTGTTAGCAACACCTACAATCACAACGTTTGACGATTACCAGTATCATGAGCAGGATTTGTTGAAAGTTCCGTCGGTACGCTCTGGCCGGGAATGGTTGGGCGAGTATTTAACTATCGACACGACACAGACTTTTCCTTTTGATGTAGCTGGAATTGTGTCAGGTTTGCCTCTCCGATTGACAGCTTCGGTAGTGGCCGGGGCTACGTCGTCAACTCAATTTCGACTTCAAGCCAATGACCAATTGGTTGGCACAATGGCCATGTCAGCTATATCCGGTTACGAATATGATTACCAGGGCGTTGCGCGGACAGATACTTTTTTAGCTAAACTAACGAAGGTCGAAAGTCCAATTCGTTTGGCATTGACATTCCGGAAAAATGGACAGTCTTCAGCGCAGGGTTATCTTAATTTTCTCTCGTTGCAAACTCGGCGCGAGCTCCGGCAATACGATAAATCAATTTGGGTACGCCGATTGTTGGCCGGTCAATACGCTGTTCAGCAGGCAAGTACCAGTTTGCGCGTTTGGGATGTAACGAATCCACTCGTTCCTAGTATGCAGGAATATGTATTGTCTGCTACGCAAGCAGCTAGTTGGTCGGCTGTCCGACTTAGCGATTATTTTCTGTTCACTGAAGCGCAGTACTTAGCGCCCGTATCGCTGATAACAGTAGCTAATCAGACTATACGCGCCCAACCTGTACCCGACTTGCTTCTTGTAACACCGGCCTCCTGGCGTGAACAGGCTGAACGATTGGCTCAGTTTCGGCGTGACCATGATCAGCTTTCCGTTTTGGTTGTCACAACGCAGCAAGTCTACAATGAGTTTGGATCTGGTCAACCTGACCCAACGGCCATCCGGGATATGGCCAGATATTTTTACCAGCAACAACCCACTAAAATCCGGTACCTGTTACTTTTCGGTGATGCAACTTATAATTACCGAAACATAGGCGGGCTACTTAGCCCAACGCAGTTGGCTAATATGGTTCCGGTTTATGAAAGTCGAGAGTCATTACACCCGGTTCTGAGTTATTCGTCCGATGATTATTTTGGGTTTATGGATACCAGCGAAGGAGAATGGACTGAAAATCAGACTGGTGACTATAAAATGGATATTGGCGTTGGTCGGCTACCTGTAAAATCAGTAGACGAAGCCAGTACGATTGTTGATAAACTCATTCGCTATACGTCTGATCCAACGTTAACGGGCGACTGGCAAAGTCGATTGATGTTCGTCGCCGATGATGGTGATTATAATATTCACCAGCAGGATGCCGATCAAATGGTGAGAAGCGTTGAGAGAACAGCCCCGGCGTATCGACCGCAACGTGTATTTCTGGATGATTATCCCCAAGAAAATACAAGTGATGGACAGAAAGTCCCGGTCGTAAACCAAATCATCAATCAGGGGATGGCTGACGGACAACTCATTATCAATTATAGCGGACATGGTGGAATTTTGGGCCTTGCCGACGAACAGATTGTTACACTTCAGGATATTCTTTCCTGGAAAAATCGCCGATTACCGTTGTTCGTAACTGCTACCTGTCAGTTTGGACGGTATGATGATCCTAGTGTTACGTCTGGTGCCGAATTGACTCTATTGAGCCGAACCGGCGGAGCAATTGGCCTGCTAACGACAACGCGGCCCGTGTATGCCAACACCAATCTACTACTGAATCAGGCATTTTATGAGGCTGTTTTTAAACCAATTAATGGTCAAATGCCTCGTTTGGGTGAGGTAATGCGCAGTACAAAAAATAATAGTTTAAGTGGTCCTGTTAACCGCAACTTCGCACTCCTCGGGGATCCATCTATGCGCCTGGCCTACCCGCAAGCCCAGGCAGTACTTACGCAAGTGAATAACAAAACCGTAACGGCTAACCGAATTGATACGCTCAAGGCATTGCAAACAGCTGAACTGTCGGGCGAAATCCGACAACAAGGTCAACGGCTCTCAAACTTTTCGGGTCTCCTCCGGCTAACGTTGTATGACAAAACGACTACGCATACAACGCTGGGATCTGAAGCGGATAGCCCTAAAATGACGTATCAGGCGTTTTCTAACCCGATTTTTACCGGACAGGTGCTCGTGAAACAAGGGCAATTTACCGTTAGGTTTACTATGCCTAAAGATATTGATTATATCGTTGGCCAAGCGAAAGTATATCTCTATGCTGTACAGGCCGATAGTGTACTAGATGCGGTTGGAAGTTATGATAGTCTTCTTGTTGGTGGCAGTGTTCTTGCAGATAGTGTAGATAATCAGCCGCCAACAGTGTCCCTCTCGATAATTGGAGGAACACCTGAAAACGAAGCCATACGGGTGGCGGGGCCAGATGTAACGTTGCGGATTAGTTTAGCCGATAATCGGGGAATCAATATTGCCCAGTCGGGCTTGGGGCATGAACTTACCGCCCGGCTCAATGCTGAACCTGTAGTTATTTTAAACGAAAGCTACGTTGCCAATGGTGCCGATGGACGACAGGGTGAAGTTCAGTACACGTTTCGGGACGTAGCACCAGGAACGTACACGATTCAGGTTAAAGCATGGGATATTAACAATAATTCAGCGGAGGGCACGTTGACCATAATAGTTTCGGCACGGCCAGGGCTGGAAGTAAACCGATTACGAGCCAGCCCAAACCCGGTTACTGCTCAAACGTCATTAGTGGCCGAGTTGAATCGCTCAGGTGAGCCGCTAGACTGGACATCGAGTATATATGATCTTACCGGACGATTGATAAATCAGCAAAAAGGTCAGTGTACAGATTGTGAAGCAATAATAGATGCTGGAACCTGGAGCGGCCTTACCAACTCAGGGCAGTCTTTACCAAATGGTCTGTATATTGTTCAGTTTCAAGTCCGTTCAGCGGTAGATGGTACAGTGGCTAACGGTACGTGTCGGTTACTTTTAACCAAATGATTTCACAGACTTAAAGTATCTCGTTTTTTCTAATCCAACCTTTCATTGTAATTTTGACCGCACAGGACTGCCATTCTCACTATCACCGGTCGCTGTCGTTGACCAACACACTTAATATGAAGCGCAATTTTTTCCATGTTCTTCTTGGCGTTTGTAGTTTTTTCCCGTTAGTCGTTTCTGCCCAAGCTACAGTAACTGCTCTTAACGGCCAGCAGCTAAATATTCCAACCTCCTCGGTACCTTTTCTGAACTTCACGCCCGATGCCCGTTCTGGTGCGCTGGGTGAAGCTGGTGTAGCGCTGGGTGATCCAGATGCCAATGCTGTCTTCTGGAATCCTTCGAAACTAGTTTTTGCCAAACAGGATAAAGGCGCTTCAATTTCCTATACGCCCTGGCTGCGTAATCTGATCGGTGATATGTATTACACTTATCTGAGCGGCTACAGCAAAGTGGGTAAGAATTCGGTGGTAGCTGGTTCATTGATGTATTTTGACTTAGGAACAGTTGATTTTACAACGGCTACCGGCGTGGCAGCGGGTACATTTAACTCCCGTGAGTATGCCATTACGGCTTCGTTTGCTCAACGCCTTTCGGAGAATTTTTCGCTTGCCGTTGATCTAAAATACCTCAGTTCTAACCTTGCCGCAGGAAGTAGCAATCCAGGTCTGAAACCGGGGTCGACCGCAGCCGCTGACATCAGTGCTTATTACCACAACGAAGCCCGCGACAATGCTACGGGTAAAGGAATTGGTTGGGCCTTTGGCGGCATGATTTCTAATCTTGGTGGGCGGATAAACTATGGCGGAACCCAAAGCTATTTTATTCCTACTAATCTGCGTTTAGGAACTAGTCTGACCTTATATGCTGATCAATACAACAAGTTTAACTTTGTACTGGACGGTAATAAACTGATGGTTCCAACGCCTAATGTTCAGCTTGTTAACGGGGTTCTCACGAATGTAAATGCTAACAAAGATTATTTTAGTTCGGTGTTTGGCTCATTTGCTGATGCACCGGGGGGCTTTAGTGAAGAACTAAAAGAAATTACAATTTCAACTGGTCTTGAATACTGGTATAACGATCAGTTTGCGGCCCGCGTAGGGTATTTTAACGAATCGAACCAGAAAGGTGGCCGTAAATATATAACGACGGGTATTGGCTTAAGACTGCAACAGCGCTTCGGTGTTGACTTCTCCTATTTGCTTCCCGTAAAACAAGGTAGTCCCCTGTCTGAAACCTTTCGAATTTCACTCCTGTTGAACTTTAACAAAGGCACCAAAATAGGTGACGATGAAGCCTTAACAGACGATTCCAACTAATTAATAAGAGGAAATAAAAGGCCGGGCTATCGAAGCGGAGGGAAAGAGTGAACTGAACTATCAGGCTCCACTATTTCCCTCCGCTTTGGCGGCTCGGTTTTCATATTTCGCTCTTTGTTATAACAAATGACGCTAAATAGAACTCAGTCGCCTGACTTCCAGGCTATTCAGGAAATACAATTACCAGCGGTCCAATTTCACCGCTTGGATAATGGTATTCCATTGCATTTGATTGCCGTTTCCCAACAGCCAGTTTTGCGATTAGAGTGCGTATTCAACGCCGGAACGTGGTATGAACAAGTTCCGGGCAGCGCGTTTTTTGCCATGAAAATGTTGTCTGAGGGAACACCGTCTCGTTCATCGGCACAGATTAACGAATATATTGATCGGTATGGCGCGTTTTTAGAGTTAAGCAGTGGCCCCGATAGGGCTAATGTCGTGATTTATTGCCTGACGAAATTTCTGCCTGATGTGTTGCCGCTTCTTCGGGAGATGCTTACCGAACCAACTTTCCCACAGAAAGAATTAGACGACCTTCGCAACATTACACTTCAAAACTTGCGGGTCAATTACGAGAAGAATGCTTACCTCGCCGGTGTGATTTTTCGCGAAAAACTGTTTGGTGCTGATCACCCGTACGGTCGTAGTCAACGACCGGAAGCAGTTGAAAACCTTACCCGGCAAGGGGTGGCGGATTTCTTCGAGCGGGTTATTCGTAACCGGCCCTTTCAGGTGATTCTGGCCGGACACGCTACTGAAAATGAAGTGTTGGCCATTAATCGTGAGTTAGGTCAATTGCCTGTTCGCACAGATATATTGCCTTCATTTGCCGGTACTCTGCCACTTGATGACCATTTGCCGGTGCTCGCCGAAAAACCCGACAGTATACAATCGTCAATTCGGGTAGGTCGGCGGCTGTTTACAAGGTCGCATCCGGATTTTTTTAAAATGCTCGTCACTAACGAAGTTTTAGGCGGCTACTTCGGCTCAAGGCTGATGAAGAATATTCGGGAGGAGAAAGGACTTACCTATGGTATCTCGTCAAACATGCCATCCTTTCAGCGGGATGGGTACTTCCTGATCGGTACGGATGTCAATAAAGACAATACGCAACAAACATTAGACGAAATCCGCAAGGAAATCCGAATTCTGCAAACAGAGCCGGTCTCGACTGATGAATTAGAGACTGTGCAAAATTATATGGCTGGTGAGTTTGTTGGTTCACTCAATACGCCCTTCGAAATCGCTGACCGGTACAAAGTGATTTTGCTGGATGCTATGCCCACCGATTTTCTGACGACTTACATCCAGAAAGTGCGCGCGATTACCCCAACCGACATTATGGAAACTGCTACTCACTATCTTGCTACCGATAGTTTACGCGAAGTAGTCGTGGGTGGAAAATAGAGATAATTGAAAAATTCATTCAATAGTGGATTTTCATCGTTTACAAAGGTTGGCCGTTTAATAACAATCTCTTAATTTTGGGGTTACATTGTTTCCATAAGGGCGATTGAACAGTCGGTGGGCCCTTTTATCTAGTAACTACTCACTTATTTTGTTGATGAATATCCTCATCATTAGCATTACAACGGTAATAGCTTATTTATTAGGTTCGATTCCTACCGCAGTTTGGTATGGACAGGGCTTCTTTAACCTTGATATTCGTCAGCACGGTAGTGGTAATGCCGGAGCGACAAATACGCTTAGAGTATTAGGCAAACGGGCCGGAACCATTGTGATGCTGGTCGATGTACTGAAAGGGTACACGGCCGCAATTTTGTCGTCATTGCTTTGGTACGCCGATGTAATTACTGAAAATGAAATTCTGACTTTCAAAATCGTTTTTGGCTTAGTGGCCGTTATGGGCCATTTGTATCCCGTTTTTGCCAACTTCAAAGGTGGTAAAGGTGTAGCCACCCTGCTGGGTATGATGTTGGCAACTCATCCCGAAATGGCAGTTGTCTGCATCGGTATTTTTCTGTTGGTTGTCATTGCCTCACAGTACGTATCATTGGGATCGATTATGGCAGCATTGGCTTTTCCGGTGTTGCTACTGCTCCGAATTTTCGGTCAGAAGGAAAGCCCTTTGCTGATCGTATTTGGCTTTGTTATTTTCTTATTGGTTGTCTTGACGCACCAAAAAAACATTGGACGACTGTTGCGCGGCCAGGAAAGTCGTACTGTCCTCATTCGGCTGCGGAAAAAGCGATAAGCCTAAAAACCTATTCCAGATAATAATCAACGTCCCGTCGTTGCGCGAAAAGTGCGTAACTTCGGGGCGAACTTTTTAAGGCCCTGACTGTCCGCCAGCAACATGACCGGACAACCATTGGCTATCGACTTGATGACTACTTACCTCGAAACTAACAAGCAGCGTTTTTTAGACGAATTGTTGGAACTGCTGCGCATTCCGTCGGTTTCGGCCGATTCCAGCTTTAAAGGCGATGTTCGTCGGGCCGCCGAATTCGTTAGAGACAAACTGAAGGAAGCTGGCTTGGATAATGCTCAACTTTACGAAACGCCCGGCCATCCCATTGTTTACGCTGAAAAAATAGTAGACGCGAACAAGCCAACCGTGCTGGTTTATGGCCACTACGACGTTCAACCCGCTGACCCCTACGAACTATGGAACACGCCCCCTTTTGAGCCGACGATCCGGAATGAACGAATTTACGCACGTGGGGCATGTGATGATAAAGGTCAGTTTTACATGCATATCAAAGCTATTGAAGCTATGATGGCAACGGATGGCCTGCCCTGCAATGTAAAAGTGATGATTGAAGGTGAAGAAGAAGTTGGCTCCGACCACCTCGGCCTATTCGTGATCGAGCATCGGGACATGTTAAAGGCCGATGTCGTTCTGGTGTCAGATACGAGCATTATATCGAATGAAACGCCTTCTCTGGAGATAGGTCTGCGCGGCCTGTCCTATGTAGAAGTACAGGTGACAGGCGCTGATCGTGACCTGCATTCTGGCGTGTATGGTGGTGGAGTGGCTAACCCAATCAATGTACTGTGCGAAATGATTGCGTCACTTCATGACGAAAATGGCCGTGTCACCATTCCTGGATTTTACAACAACGTAACCGATTTGAGCGATGAAGAACGGGCAGAACTGGCGAAAGCTCCCTTCAACCTGACGGATTACAAACGCGACTTGGGTATTAATGATGTTAGGGGTGAAACTGGTTATTCGACCAACGAGCGCACATCCATTCGCCCAACACTAGATGTTAATGGTATTTGGGGAGGCTACACAGGCGAAGGAGCTAAAACAGTATTACCGTCCAAAGCATCGGCCAAAATTAGTATGCGTTTAGTGCCTAATCAGACGCCCGACGAGATTACAGATTTGTTTACAAACCATTTCATAGACATTGCGCCCAAAGGTGTCACAGTTACCGTTACTGCACATCATGGCGGCTTGCCCTATGTAACACCCGTCGATTCAATTGAATTTGAAGCCGCCAGCAAAGCATTTGAAGATGCCTGGGGTAAAAAGCCGATCCCGACTCGGGGCGGGGGAAGTATTCCAATTACGGCGCTATTCGAACAAGAATTAGGCATTAAGTCCATTCTAATGGGTTTTGGGTTAGACAGCGACGCTCTGCACTCACCTAATGAAAGTTATGGACTGTTTAATTTTTACAAGGGTATCGAAACCATTCCTTATTTCTATAAAAACTACGCTGAACTTAAACAGTAGTTTCCTTTGCCAAGTATCCACCAACTTGCTTAGGTTTTAATCCCGCCCTTCACTTTATGAAAAAAACGCTGTCGGTTCTTTTACTAAGCTATTTAGTAGGAACAGGAGCTCTGGCGCAAACGCCTACGACGCCACCTGCCCGCGTCTTAACACCCGCTGAGCAGCGGCAAAAAGAAAAAATAGATCGCGAGGTCCAGCGCGAACGTCAAATTCGGGCTGAATGGGCGCAGAAGCAGCGTGAATACGAAGCCAAACAGGCCGAAAAAGAGAGACAAAAGCAAGCCAAAAAAGCGGGAAAGGTACTTGAACAACCAGCGGTAGTACAACCGGCAACTGTGCCTGTAACAACGCCAGCCGTCAGTAAGCCGTCAGAACCTGTACCGACCCTTGTCGAGCCAACACGAAAGGAGCGGAGAAAAAAAGATATTGTTCCTGAACCAAGTTCTTCACCTGCGAGTGTTCCAGCTATAGAAATGGCCCCAGTTCCCGTTAAAGTAGCCCGGCCCGAACGTGTTAAGCGGGAAAAGAAACCCCAGCAAGTTGATTCGGTTGCTGTTGTATCCGAGGGTAACCGCGACTTAACAGTTAGTCGCCCTCGGCACGAGTTTCTGCCTAAAGGACATTTATTTGACCCGATTTTACTGGACCCCCTCGAAGCACAAACCTACGGTAGTATTTTGCCCGCTTACTGGACCGAGGGGCAAAAATATAAGGGCAGTATTGTGCCATTTGCCTTTGGGTTTGCCAAGCCTTTTTACCGTCGAACCACTGAACCCGGCCGCTCTGAAGAGTGGGTACTGGATTTAGCTTCGTTTACGCAGTTTGAGGCTTATCACGACTATACGTTAGGCAAAGCGCGTCGGCAAATTATGAATACTGATTACAAAATCAGCATAATTTACAATATCCGGCGCGGGGAAAATAACTACCGTTTTCGGGTTTATCACCTCTCTTCTCATCTTGGAGACGACTATATCTACCGTAATAAAATTACCGCTCCCTCGCCTAATTCGGTCAACTATGAGTTACTGGATGCAACCTATAGTCGGGTCGTGAATAACTGGCGGTTATATGGCGGACTCGGTGTTGTGTTACGTAAATCTGAAGAGAGAAAGCCATTGAGTGCACAATTGGGGGCCTTCTACAAAAAACCATCAACTCGCGCGGCCCGGTTGGTAGGGGGCGTAGATATCAAATTCTGGCAACAGACCGATTTTCGGCCAGGGATTCATGGGGGCGTTGGCGTTGAGTTAGGGCGCACCCAGAATAACCTGACTTTTCTGCTGGAAGGCTATTCAGGTTTCAAACCCTATAGCCAGTTTGAAAGCCAGCAAACGGCGTGGATAGGCATTGGTTTGTATCTGAACCCATTCTGATTTACGAAAAGCCTATCGGAGCCGCCCGCAAACAGCGTGGATAGGCTATTCGTTAATCAGAATGTAAATCATAAATTAGTACATGGAATTATCTGCATTAACGGCCATATCGCCTGTTGACGGTCGCTATCGGTCACAAGTTGACGCGCTGGCTCCTTATTTCTCTGAACTTGGTCTTATCCATTACCGCGTTCGCATTGAAATTGAGTATTTCATCGCCCTTTGCGAATGGCAAATTCCACAGTTGGCCGGTATTGATCCATCTCAGTTTCCGGCTCTTCGTTTATTGTATGAAAACTTTACCGAAGCCGACGCATTGCGAATTAAGGAAATTGAGAAAACGACGAATCATGATGTTAAGGCGGTTGAATATTTCATAAAAGAGAAGTTGGATGGTTCGCCGGTTGAACCATTTCTGGAGTTTGTCCACTTCGGTCTAACCTCGCAGGATATCAACAACACGGCCATTCCACTGCTACTAAGCGATGCGCTTGATACGGAGATTGTTCCCTTATACCGGGAGGTGTTTATGCGGTTGCAAGTGTTGGCTGAACAGTGGAAAGACATACCCATGCTAGCCCGAACGCATGGTCAACCGGCTTCGCCAACACGTTTAGGTAAGGAGTTTTTGGTATTCGTTGAGCGGATTGAAAAGCAACTTCACTTGTTATCCGATATTCCAACCGCGGCTAAGTTTGGGGGTGCAACAGGCAATTTCAACGCTCATGTCGTTGCTTACCCAGGTGAAGACTGGAAGAAATTTGGGGATAAATTTGTAGAAAGCCTGGGTATGGTCCGTAGTCAGTTTACTACCCAGATTGAGCATTACGACATGCTGGCGGCTACGCTTGATTCGTTCAAACGGTTAAATACAATCCTGCTTGACCTTGATCGGGACATCTGGACGTATGTATCCATGAACTATTTCAAGCAAAGGCTGAAGGAAGGAGAGGTAGGTTCATCGGCGATGCCCCACAAGGTTAATCCGATTGATTTTGAAAACTCAGAAGGAAACTTGGGCATTGCAAATGCTTTGTTCGAGCATCTTTCTGGCAAACTTCCCATTTCTCGGCTTCAGCGTGACCTAACTGATTCTACCGTATTGCGCAGCATCGGCGTTCCATTTGCGCATTCGGTTATTGCCTTAAAATCACTTTTGAAAGGACTTAGTAAGCTTGAGTTAAACCAGAGTGCAATTATTGCTGATCTCGAAGACAATTGGGCTGTGGTAGCTGAGGGCATCCAAACTATTCTTCGTCGAGAAGGGTATCCAAAACCGTATGAAGCGCTAAAAGCCCTGACTCGAACGAACGAGAAAATTACGGAAAAAACTATCCGTCATTTCATTGAAGAGCTTAACGTATCGGAACCCATAAAAGCCGAACTTCGGGCAATCACGCCGTTTACATATACGGGTTTGTGATATCTCCGTCCCGGTCGGTGTTAAGGAAACGCTATCTCCTTGCCGACCAGGACAGGCGGTATTACAACGACTATCCCTTCGATAATTCTGTTGACCGTGCTTGGGCAGCTTTGATTCCCGCAACGAGTGTATCAGCAAGCGCACCAGTCTCAAACGCGCGTAGAGCCGCTTCGGTTGTGCCGCCTTTGGAAGCTACAGCTTTGATGAGTTCATCCAACGATTTGTCGGACGTATTGATAAGGTGATAGGCCCCAAGCATGGTTTGCTTAACCAATAAAGCGGCTACGGCATCATCGAATCCCATTTGCTTGCCCGCATCAATCATGGCCTTCACAACGTAATAAAAGTAAGCCGGACCGCTACCACTGAGAGCCGTCACCGCATCGAGCATAGACTCATCTTCGAGGAAAATAGACCGGCCAGTCGCATTAATCAGGTTCTCAACACGGCGTAAATTAGCTAAATCTACTTCTTTGGCGGATGTAAAACCGGTTATGCCCATACCAAGCATGGCGGGGGTATTAGGCATAGCCCGTACCACTAACATATGCCCTAATTTTTCCTGAATCTGTGCAATGGGAATCCCCGCCATAATCGACAAGATAACTTGCGTCGGTTTTATAATAGCCCGAAGTGCTTCATAAACGCTGTTAAAATCCTGGGGTTTGACCGAAAGAATAATCAGGTCTGCTTCGCCAACACGCGGGCCGATTGTATCGACGACAACGCCTGCTTTTTCGTGCCTAAGAGCCGTGGATCGGTCAGCGCTTTTTTCGATCAGGAGCAAGTCTTCTTTTTTTACCAAATCATACTGCAAAAACGACTTGGCGAAAGCCATTCCCATATTGCCGCAACCAACGATAGCGATTTTCATAATTTCCTGTCCTGACTCCGGCCACCGGGTCCGACGTTAAGATGAAACTTTAACCTTTTTAGGCAGTACGTTCAATTTCTCCTGCTTTGGGACCGGGTGGCCGGTGCCGTGACAAAAGAAAAGGGTCAGGTTCACAATCGCGAACCTGACCCACAAAACTAATGACTTGCGATTGACTCTATTGGCCCCCTTTTAAAATTTCTTCTAATTTTTGCTCCAGAGCCGGTCCTCGCAGATTCTTGGCAATGATTTTACCCTCTTTATCGAGGAGGAACGTAGCTGGAATGGCTTGAACTCCATATTGTTGAGCGGCTGCCGACTGCCAGAACTTCAAGTCTGAAACGTGTGTCCAGGTAAGATTATCGTTGCGAATGGCTTTTGTCCAGTTGGCTTTTGCCTGATCGAGAGAGACACTGTAAATGGCGAATCCTTTGTCCTTGAACTTGTTGTACATTCTAACCACGTTCGGATTCTCAGCCCGACATGGACCACACCAGGATGCCCAGAAATCAATCAGAACATATTTTCCACGTAGAGAGGATAGCGGAACCGGCGTTCCGGTTGTGTCGCTCAAGCTAATTTCGGGGGCACGTGCGCCAACCGATACGCCTTTGATTCGGGTAACCCGGCCAATCAGCGATTTGGCGTGTGGGCTGTTTGGATTTTCTTTTTCAAACCGTTGTGCCAGCGATTCGTAGATAGGGAAATCGCTCTCGATGTTAATGAAATTCAGTGCGAACAAGGATACCAAAGATGTTCCCATAGCAGGTAGCATAGTCTTGACTTTATTCACAACATCCTGCTCAGCGGTTTGGTACTCCTGTTCAATTTGAGCAATTCTTTTGTTGTCTTTCTTCTCTGTGGCTGCGGCTACCTGTTTATTCCAACTGGTCACTTTAGCTTCCATATCAGTGCGAAGGGTATTTAACTTTTCATAGTACTCCATGTTTTTGGAGCCTGTGATAGTTGCTTTTCCAACCTGTCCGGTTTTGGCGTCCATCTGGTAGCCATCGGCTATAACGTTCAACGTTTCGCCCCCTTCAACCAGGAGAGCCATTTTTTGACCTCCGCCCACATTTAACACAAATATCTCACCACCATTGGCTACTTTGCTTGTTATGGTAAATGTGTTTCCCGCTGCGACTTTTGTTGAGTCGAGCTTGTGAGTTGGCTGAGAGTTCGTTTCCAGATAGACAAAGCTGCCCGGCGTTGCTTTATTGATTTTGCCCGTTACTGTAAATGGCTTTGTCGTTTGAGCATCGGCCGTGAGGCTGAAAACCACCAAACTGGCCACACTAAGAAATAAGTTTTTCATATTGTCTGTAATGTCTTTACTAACAACTCATTTACCAATTTGGGGTCGGCCGAACCTTTCGACTTTTTCATGACCTCGCCAACAAATAAACCCAATAAATTTTTCTTGCCTTTGCGGTATTGTTCCACTTTATCGGGCCAGGCTGCCAGTACCTCTTCTACCAACGTTTGCAACGTGTCTGTATTGCGATTCTGCACCAAACCATGCGCTTTAGCTATATCGGCGGGTGACCTGTCTGGTTGCTCAATCATCAAGCTAAATACGTGTTGACCGGCTGTTTGGCTTATCGTTCCATTGTCAATTAGCGCAATTAAATTCGCTAATTGTTCTGCCGGAATTGGAAACTGCCGGTCGCGAAGAGCTTTTTCATTAAGTTGACCTTTCACCGGACCCATAATCCAGTTTGACGCAGACTTGTAGTTGGAAGTATGCAAACAAACAGCTTCATAGTATTCAGCTAATTCTTTAGCATCGGTCAATAAAGCCGCGTCATAATCGGGTAAACCATAGATGGTCGTAAATTTCTGGTGTAATGCTGCTGGAAGCACGGGCATCTGAGTTTGAATATCGGCTAGCCATTCATCCGAAATAACGACTGGCGTTAAGTCAGGATCGGGGAAATAACGATAGTCGTTCATAGTTTCTTTCTCCCGCATGGCGTAGCTAAGCCCGCTTGCCGCATCGAACGTGCGTGTTTCCTGCGTAATGCGCCCGCCAGATTCCGTTAGTTCAACTTGCCGCAAAAATTCACTATCTACGGCCCGCATTACATTTCTGATTGAGTTCAGGTTTTTCACTTCAACCTTCGTGCCGAGATGTGTTGCACCTTTGGGCCGAATTGAAACGTTTACGTCACAACGTAGCGAACCCTCTTCCATATTACCATCGCAGATGTCTAAATACCGAACCAACCGTCGCACTTCGGTCAGGTATTGACCTGCTTCGTCGGCTGTGCGGAGGCAAGGGTCGGTTACCATTTCAATAAGTGGGGTTCCGGCGCGGTTATAGTCTAGTTGCGTTACCCATTCATCACCATCGTGGATGGATTTTCCGGCATCTTCTTCGAGGTGGATGTGATGAAGCTGAATAGTTGTCTGGTAAGGCTGTCCGCTGATAGGATCTTTTACATTGACCAAAATACCTCCGCCAACACAAATTGGTCCTTTGTCCTGCGACAGCTGATAACCCTTAGGTAGATCTGGATAAAAATAATTCTTACGGGCAAAGACGTTGTGCCGTGTAATCGTACTGCCACAAGCTAAGCCCATGCGAATAGCATAATCGACCGCTTTACGATTCAACTTGGGTAAAGTGCCTGGGTGTCCCAGCGTGATGACACTAATATTCGTATTTGGGTCGGCTCCGAATGCATTAGCGTCGGAGGCAAAGATTTTGCTTTGTGTAAGCAACTGGCAGTGTACTTCCAACCCAATAACGGCTTCGTATTGAGACAGCACTTCCGGGGAGATAAGCACTTCGTCCACCATTGACATAAAGTAAATGATTTTGGGCAAAGATAGCGAAAAGCCATGGAGGGTTAAGCGTTAATAGGGGCAGAACAGCAAGTTACAGAACTGTATAGACTAAAGCACATTTAACCGATATTTGAGATACGTTTGAGCTAGCAGGGCGAGTTTTTGGGGATTTGGCACCCTAACTCGTTCACTCTGAATGCGAGCGGCCGACAACTGCTTAATTTTGTTGAATAGCGTTTGGTAATATATATAAGCTAAATAAACGCCCATTCTGGCCCCTCGTGGCAGATTCATGATTCCTACATATGCCTCGTCGAAGTCATGCTGAATATCAGCTTCAATAAGTTTCTTGGTATCGCGACTGAAATTATTCAGATCAACACCGGGGAAGTACGTACGCCCTCGGTCAACAAAATCGCTTTTCATGTCCCGCAGAAAGTTCACTTTTTGAAAGGCTGATCCCAGTTTGCAGGCTGATTTGCGCAGACGGTCAAACTCAGTACAATCACCTTCGCAAAAGACCCGCAGGCACATTAATCCAACAACTTCGGCTGAACCATAAATGTATTCATTGTAACCATCGGCGTCATATTCCTGATAGTACAGATCCATTTCCATACTTTTCAAAAAGTCATCAATCAATTGATGTTCAATCTTATACTGACTAACAACTAGTTGAAACGATTGTAGTATAGGATTTAGGCTTATACCTTCCTCTATTGCCTGATAGGTATCGTGTTTGAAGCGTTGGAGTAGCGTTTTCTTGTCGTAGTCGTGGAACGTGTCCACAATTTCGTCGGCATACCGAACAAATCCATAAATGGCGTAGATAGGCAAGTGAAATTTACGGTCGAGCGTTTTAATACCTAACGTAAACGACGTACTGTAATGCTCTGTAACTAATTTACTGCATTCCAGCGCGGTTTTGTTGAACAATGCCATCATCGGCTTTAAGGGAATAGGGTTAATAGAGGAATCAGAAAAAAATAGGTCAGCAAAAAAGAAAACTGAAATCAGAACTCATTTTCTTCATTGTTGAGGCTTAGGTCTTTGCTCTAAAACTAACTAAATTCTTTAGCAACCTCGTCTGCCACCACTAGTCCAGAAATAAGTGAGGGAGGAACGCCCGGCCCTGGCACAGTGAGCTGACCGGTGTAGAACAAGTTGTTCACCCTTTTGTTCTTTAATGATGGTTTTAGTAGCGCAGTTTGCCGAAGCGTGTTGGCTAAGCCATAAGCATTTCCCCGAAAGGCGTTATAGTCTTGCTTAAAATCGCTGTGTGCATAACTGCGTTTAAAGACCAGATGACTACGAATATCCTCGCCAACATAAGTTTCGAGCCGGTCCATAATTAGGTCGAAATAGTATTCGCGGGTGCTTTCATCATCCGTGAGATCGGGCGCAACGGGAATTAGCAGAAACAAGTTTTCGCAGCCTTCCGGGGCAACACTCGGGTCTGTTTTTGACGGAGCCGATGCGTAAAACAATGGTTTGGTAGGCCAGCGGGGCGTTTCATAAATCTCCTGCGCGTGAAGTTTAAAATCTTCATCGAAGAATAGATTGTGGTGTTGCAATCGGGGAACGCGTTTGTTGACACCAAGATAAAACAACAATGATGATGGAGCCATTACCCGTGTTTTCCAGTAGGAATCATCGTAATTTCGATTCACGCTATCAATCAGGCTTGTTTCGACGTGATTATAATCGGCACCCGCCACAACGACATCAGCTTCGAAAATACCTTCGCTGGTTACAACTCGGTGCGCTTTACTTTTGAATATGTCGATTTTCTGAACGGTCTGGTTTAGCAAAATCTTGACACCTTTCTCTTGGGCCAGACTCACCATAGCCTTCACAATTTCGTGCATTCCGCCCATAGGATACCAGGTTCCCAACGCCATTTCAGCATAATTCATCAGGCTGTACATGGCGGGCGTATTTTCGGGCGTAGCGCCTAGAAATAACGCTGGAAACTCGATGATCTCCAACAGACGTGGGTGTGTGAAAAACTTTCGGGCGTGAGTGGCAAATGATTGAAAAACATCCAGGCGCGTAACGTCATACAGTAATTTCAGGCTCATAAACTCAGTGACCGACCGGCTTGGCTTCCAAACGAATTTATTCATGCCAACCTCATACTTGTAGGCTGCCTGTTTTAGAAATTCCCGTAACCTAAGACCGCTACCGGGTTCTATTTGCTCGAACAGGACTTCTAAATTATCTAAACCGGCTGGTAAATCAACAGCCTCATTGGGTCCGAAGACAACCGTATAGGAAGGGTCAAGGCGAACGAGCTTATAATAGTCAGACGGCTTTTTACCGAAACGGGCGAAATAGGTTTCAAATACGTCGGGCATCCAATACCAGCTTGGCCCCATATCGAAAGTGAAGCCTTCGGCCTGAAAAACACGGGCACGCCCACCGGCTATACTATTTTTTTCGAGGAGAGTAACGTCGTACCCTTTATCGGCAAGACTGGTAGCAGCGGCCAGCCCGGCAAACCCGGCTCCTATAACAAGAACGCGTTTGGGCATTGATAGCGGAATAATTGATTGGAATACTGAAGAAGCAATTGATGAAGATATTTGTTTGAGCGAAACTACCTAAAATTTCCACCCTTCGGGCTACATGAACTTTTTATGAAGTTAAAAACTGCTACAAATGGAATTATAGAAAGTGCTTTAGCCGTAAATCGAAAGCAGAGCCTGTGCTTTCGATAAATTTTAAAACAAAAATGTATCGATATGACTTAGTTAAAAATAAAAAGGTTGGGTAGAAATCTACCCAACCTTTCGAACCTTCCTCTTTTTTAACCAAAAACTACTCAATCAATAAATCTTAGACGAAAGACTTTCAAAAAAGTCTCGCTTAAGCGTTAAAATATGCATAAACTTTTAGTTGGCCTTTCAATTCCTTACGGGCAATGTGAATTCTGTTCTTCACCGTACCAATGGGGATGTTTAGTTTTGCTGCTATCTCGTGGTATTTAAAGCCCCGGAAGTGCATCATAAATGGAGTCTTGTAAGTGTCATCTAAGCCATTCACAGCGCGATTGATATCATCCTGTGCAAATGACGAGTATGCCATATTATCAGTACTGCTTTCTATCGAGTTGATATAGTGCAGGTTATCAGTTGTATCGATGAAGGTATTCTTTCGCACCATGCGTTGGTAGTTGGTGATGAATGTATTCTTCATTATGGTGTATAACCAGGCTTTCAGGTTCGTACCGTCTGTATACTTATCGCGATTGGTGAACGCTTTCAGCAATGTATCTTGTAATAAGTCATTTGCATCTTCAACATCTTTTGTCAAACGAAGGGCAAATGGACGTAACGATTTAGACACTTTGCCAATATGGTTAGTAAATTCGAGAGCGGTCATGGCTGTTTAAGTTTTTCTGTTGAATCAGATATATTCATCCAATAGACAAAAACGGAACCAGTCTTTTTTTGAAAGAGAATAACTCTACAACTATTTAGGCTAAGTGTCTGTGATGCATAACCTTAGTGGAAATTAAATTTGGATTATGCTACCTGTACAGTATAAAGTATGAGTGTAGACTGTGGAATATTTCCCCCATTGTGGGGAATCCACACTGTGGATTTTGTTTAACAACTCTTTGAATACATTAAACAGAATTAATCTAAGCATCAGATGCCCTGGCTGGCGGATGCTATGCGGAAGAGGCATTTTAATGCCTTCTGCTGGGTTAAAACGCACTTGTCTGGTGGTTAAACCAGCCCCTCTCGTAGTAAATCGTGTAGATGTATAAAACCCAGTACCCGACGCTCTTCAGTTACGACAAGCTGTGTAACATCTCGTTCCTGCATTAATTGTAAAGCCGCTACAGCGTATTCGTCGGGACCCACACAAACGGGCATGGATGTCATAACATCCTGTGCGTAGAGTTGCCAGAACAAATCATGATCGTAGGCCATTCGCCGGATATCACCGTCTGTTACAATACCAACCAGCAAACCGGCTTCATCCACAACAGCCGTTGCGCCTAATCGATTGGCCGAAATAGTGAAAATTACGTCTTTCACAGAGGTACTGAGCGATACCTGGGGGCACTGATTATGTGGAAAAATATCAGCCACTTTCAAATATAGCTTTTTGCCAAGCGATCCACCAGGATGGTAACGGGCAAAATCCTGCCGCGTAAACCCACGAATTTCCAACAGACTAATAGCCAGCGCATCGCCTAAAGCCAGCGCAACAGTTGTACTTGTAGTAGGAGCCAGATTGAGCGGGTCGGCCTCGTATTCGGCATAGGCGTGAAGAATGTAATCAGCATGTTGAGCCAAGTACGAGTCGCGGGCACTCACAAGTGCAATTAGACAAACGCCCATTCGCTTCAATAAAGGTATCAGCACCTTAATTTCGGCTGTATTACCGCTCTTCGAAATTAGCATTACCACATCATCATTCTGAATCATGCCCAAGTCGCCGTGAATAGCATCGGCTGCATGCATGAACAAGGATGGTGTGCCCGTTGAGTTCATGGTAGCCACGATTTTCTGGCCAATAAGCGCGCTTTTTCCTACACCCGTTACCACCAGTCGACCTGATGTATTTAGTATCGTTTCAACCGTTGCATCGAATTGTTCATCGAGCAAATCAACAGCGTTGCGGATTGCTTCGGCTTCGGCTAACAAAACCGAACGGGCAATAGTCTTGGGATTTTTTATTACTTTCAACGTCAGTTTTGATAATCAGGAATGGTTTGCTGTGTATATTCGCTAACTTTATAAAGCAAAGATAAGGCAAGCATATAGAGTAAAGTAACTTTTGTACGATTTGTAGAATGATGCAGGTTGATCAGTCGGTCAATACGACACTTAAAGAGCGGCTAAAAGAAATTTTTGGGTATAGTCAGTTCCGGGGCGAACAGGAAGCTATTATTCATAGCATTCTGGCAGGTCGAAACACCTTCGTTATCATGCCCACGGGTGCTGGCAAGTCGCTATGTTATCAACTGCCCGCTATTGTGAGCGAGGGTACCGCCGTTGTTATTTCGCCCCTTATTGCCCTGATGAAGAATCAGGTTGATCAACTAAACGCGTTTGGTATTAATGCGCAATTCCTTAATTCGACGCTCTCAAAGGCGGAGATTAATAAGGTTAAAAGGGATACGCTTAACAGCACCCTTAAGTTGCTTTACATTGCGCCCGAGTCGCTGACCAAGGAAGAAAACTTGGATTTTTTAAAGAAAGCGAACATCTCGTTCGTCGCTATCGACGAAGCACACTGTATCTCTGAATGGGGGCATGACTTCCGGCCAGAGTACCGTAAAATTCGGGGTATCGTTGATAATATCGGCAACTTGCCCGTTATAGCACTTACGGCAACAGCTACGCCCAAAGTGCAGCAGGATATTCAGAAGAACCTGCAAATGGAGGATGCAAATTTGTATAAGACATCCTTCAATCGAAAGAATTTATACTACGAGATAAAGCCGAAGGTCGACGCTAAAAAGCAACTCATTAAGTACATAAAACAAAACAAAGGAAAGTCGGGAATCATCTACTGCCTGAGTCGAAAGACGGTTGAAGAAATTGCAGAACTCCTTCGCGTTAATGATGTAAAAGCGTTACCCTACCATGCTGGTTTGGACCCGGTAACACGAATGAACAATCAGGATGCTTTTCTGAACGAAGATGTGGACGTTATCTGCGCCACTATTGCGTTTGGCATGGGTATTGATAAACCTGACGTTCGGTTCGTCATTCACTACGATGCGCCAAAATCGCTCGAAGGTTATTATCAGGAGACAGGCCGGGCCGGACGTGATGGGATGGAAGGCAACTGCCTGATGTTTTACAGCTACGACGATATCGTTAAGCTCGAAAAATTCAATAAAGACAAGCCCGTTACCGAGCGTGACAACGCAAAGCATCTGCTGACCGAAATGGTCTCGTACGCAAATCTTGGTGTGTGTCGTCGTCGGCAGCTACTTGGTTATTTTGGAGAATTTGTGGATAAAGATTGCGGGTTCTGTGATAACTGCCTGAAATCGTCGGAGAAATTTAAAGTGCAACATGAGGTTGTTCTGGCGCTACAAACAGTGCTGCAAACGGACCAACGTTTCGATGTGGCCCACTTAGCCGATGTGTTGACGGCCACTGGTAACCAATATGTGACTAGTTACGAACACGATAAACTCCCCGTATACGGTAAGGGACGGGAGTTCAATGAAGAGTGTCACTATTGGTGCTCGCTTATTAAACAAATTACGATTTATGGCTATCTCGAAAAGGATGTTGATAACTACGGCATTCTAAGACTGTCACAGCGTGGGCTGAATTACATCGAAGATCCATACCCGATCATGTTATCGAAGGATCATGATTATGAGCAACAGGCTATCGATATAAAAGACGACGAAGACAAAGATTCGTCTCCGTCGTCTGGTGGCGTAGCGTATGACGAACAACTGCTGGGACTGATCAAAGCCCTCAGGAAGAAAGTCGCCAAAGAGAAGAACCTGCCGCCCTACGTTATCTTTCAGGAGACATCCATGGAGGAGATGGCGACAACCTACCCCACTACGCGTGAGGAGATGGCGCAAATTAACGGCGTGGGGATGGGTAAGGTCCAAAAATTTGGCCGGCAGTTCATCGACCTTATTACGAAATACGTCGAAGAAAATGAAATAGAGACGGACAAGGACGTAGTTATAAAGTCTACCGTTAATAAATCAAAAGTCAAGATTTTTATTATCCAGCAGATTGACCGGAAGGTTGATTTAGACGAGATTGCTGAGTCGAAGTCGTTGGCAATGGAAGACTTGATGGAGGAAATTGAACATATCTGTTACTCCGGTACGCGACTCAACCTCGATTACTACGTTAATCAGGTAATGGACAAAGACCGACAGGACGAAATTTTCGACTATTTCATGCGGGCCGAAAGCGACAACATCGCGGTGGCTATGCACGAATTTGGGGGCGACGATTTCACCGAGCAAGATCTACGCTTAATGCGTATAAAATTCCTGTCGGAAGTAGCTAACTAAATGATAGATAATGACGGGCTGGCGTTTCAGCGATGAATGATGAACTAGCTTAGGCTAGCTGTTATTTTTCGCTGAAATGCCAGCCCGGCCATAATTCATCATCGCACCGGCGACCCGGTCATTATTTTCTATGAATATACTAATACTAGGATCGGGTGGGCGCGAACACGCCTTTGCCTGGAAGTTAGCGCAAAGTCCATTGTGTACCAAGTTGTTTGTTGCACCGGGTAATGCTGGAACCGCGCAGGTAGCTACCAACTTACCCATTGGCTACAATGATTTTTCGGCAGTTGCCAAAGCCGTTCGAGACCAGGAGATTGACCTTCTGATTGTTGGTCCAGAAGAACCATTAGTGAAAGGCATTGTCGATTTCCTTCGTAAGCAACCTGATTTGTCTAGTTTACGTATTGTCGGACCCGATGCAAATGGTGCGCAATTAGAGGGAAGTAAAGATTTTTCCAAACAATTCATGAACCGCTACGGCATTCCTACGGCTGCGTCGCAAACGTTCACGGCTGAAACGCTTCAGGAAGGGCTTGACTATTTGGGGAAACATTCGTTGCCAGTTGTAATAAAAGCTGATGGACTGGCGGCTGGTAAGGGTGTTATTATTGCCGAAACGCTGATTGATGCACAAACAGCTCTGCGTGAAATGATTGACGGACAAAAGTTTGGCGAAGCAGGAAGTAAAGTTGTAATAGAGCAGTTTTTGCGGGGCGTTGAATTGTCGGTATTCGTTCTAACTGATGGCGTCAACTACAAAATTTTGCCCGAAGCTAAGGACTATAAACGTATTGGCGAAGAAGACACAGGTCCTAATACGGGCGGTATGGGGGCGGTTTCGCCAGTAGTTTTTGCTAGTAAAGCTTTTTTACAGAAAGTTGAGGATAAGGTTGTGAAACCAACATTGGCGGGATTGCAACAGGAAGGTATTAAGTACCAGGGATTTATTTTTATCGGTTTAATGAAGGTAAACGGTGAGCCTTATGTAATCGAATACAACGCGCGCATGGGGGATCCAGAAACCGAAGTTGTACTGCCCCGAATTCAAAGCGATTTTGTTGAATTGATGGCCGCTACTGCTGATGGCGAACTTGACAAAGTTGTGATTCAGGTATCACCCCAAACGGCTGTAACAACGATGCTTGTATCAGGTGGTTATCCCGGTGATTACGAAACCGGTAAAATCATTTCAGAGTTAGGGCGTTTAGAAGATGTAATGGCGTTTCATGCCGGAACGCTGGAAAAAAACGGTCACGTGTTGACCAATGGTGGGCGGGTGCTGGCTATTACGGCTCAGGCCAATTCACTTGAAAACGCCGTCAGGAAGTCGCAGGAAGCGGCCCGGATGGTACAATTTGACGGAAAGCAGTACCGAAAAGATATTGGGGTTGACCTGATTCGGTATTCCGACTAACTGATTTACAGTACACGACCATGCGGGCGATCCCCGTTGTGAATTACGATTTTCGTGATTTTAATTCGTGTACCGTACGTCGTAAATTATATATAAATATATGTCTTGCAAATCATGTGCAACCGGTGGGTGTGGAACCCAAGGTGGCGCATCCGATGGTCAAAAAACGGCCACCACCGGATGTGGGAGCGGAGGGTGTAGCACCGGAGGCTGCAATAAATTGAACTCATTCGACTGGCTAAGTGACATCGCCATGCCAGGCCAACGATACGACGTAATTGAAGTGAAATTTAAGGGTGGACGGAAAGAATATCACCGTAATGTTCACCAGCTCGATCTTACCACCGGCGACTATGTTGTGGTTGAAATGCAATCGGGCTTTCATATAGGGTCGGTCTCGCTGCAAGGCGAGCTAGTGCGATTACAGGTAAAAAAACGAGCTGTCAAGATTACCGATGATACGAAAGTTGTTCATCGAATTGCGACCCCTAAAGATCTTGAACGGCACGAACAAGCTGTTCTACGTGATCTTCCAGCTCTATATCGCTCGCGCGAAATTGCCCGTGAGTTGAAGCTCAATATGAAACTGTCTGACGTCGAATTTCAGTCAGATAGTACAAAAGCAACCTTTTATTATTCGTCGGAAGAGCGTGTTGATTTTCGTGAGTTAATCAAGATGCTGGCGGGTGAATTTAAAGCCCGAATCGAGATGCGGCAGATCAGTCTTCGGCAGGAAGCCGGTCGACTCGGTGGTATCGGATCCTGTGGGCGCGAACTCTGCTGCTCAACATGGCTAACGGATTTTAAAAACATTGCTACCTCGGCGGCTCGGTATCAGAACTTGTCGCTGAATCCGGCGAAACTGTCAGGCCAGTGCGGACGCTTAAAATGTTGCCTGAACTACGAATTAGATACTTACATGGATGCCTTACGTGATATTCCAACGATTGAAAAACCGCTGGAAACGCAGAAAGGACGGGCCTATTTACAGAAGACCGACATTTTCCGTAAACTCATGTGGTTTGGTTATGGAGCCGAAAGTACCTGGTATCCACTGCCTATCATTCGTGTCTTGGAAATTGTTGAGTTGAACAAAAACGGTGTTGTTCCCGAATCGTTTGACGTGTTGACACCAGTGGGCGAAAAGGAGCATGCTACGGCAGCCACTCTCAATAGTGATCTACAGAAGTTGGACGCCAAGTATACTGCCCGGACGCCTGCTA
The DNA here is from genome assembly GCF_042686045.1 of Spirosoma flavum. Classification (NCBI taxonomy): domain Bacteria; kingdom Pseudomonadati; phylum Bacteroidota; class Cytophagia; order Cytophagales; family Cytophagaceae; genus Spirosoma; species Spirosoma flavum. The sequence continues at coordinate 696,948 of NZ_JBHUOM010000019.1, read as the reverse complement.
AGAAGAAAAAGAAAAAGTCCAGAGGTCCGGAAGGTAATTCACCAAGGCCTGAACCGAACGATAAAATATCCTGATAACTAACCCCGATCTAACTAGTCGGGGTTAATTTTTGCTGATTCGTCAACTTAATTTTTGCTATCTGCTTACTTTTTCTCGATCATGGCCAGAATCTCCCGAAGTTCATCGGCTGAGATTTTTTCATGCTGAGCAAAGTAACTCACTAAGTTTTTGTATGAATTATCGAAATAATCATCGACTACTTTCTTCAATACAAACTGGTTCTGGTAAGCTTCTTTACTAATAATAGGGTAGTATTCGTGCGTGTTGCCGTAGGCTTTGTGACCAACGTAGCCTTTCTCTTCAAGGTTTCGAACAATGGTCGATACTGTATTATAGTGCAAGGGAGGATTGATAAACTGTGGAACCATATCCTTCACGAAGCCTTGCTCCATTTTCCAGAGTACCTGCATTACCTCCTCTTCTTTAGCGGTTAACTTTTCCATAAAACAAATCTAAACTATTCTTATCGTTTTGTAACTATTCAAGTAGTTTTTTGCCGTTTGAAAAGCCAGCAGTCCCGTCGTAGCTTTGCAGACTATTTCGAGTTAGGTTTATGAGACGATTGGGATTGGTACTATGTATAGCGTTGCTGATCGGCGGCTGCGACACAAATGCAGTTTATAAAGAATATACCGATATCGAGGATGGGAAATGGTACATTAAAAACGCGCCCTCGTTCTCGTTCGAGATCACTGATGCGTCTCAGCCCTACAATATTTATTATAATCTTCGCAACAGCCTGTCTTACGGCTACTTTAATCTTTATTTGACTCGCTATCTACGCGATGCTACCGGTAAGGAAATTGAATCCAGATTGGATGAATTGGTCCTAATGGACCCCAAAACCGGCAAACCCAATGGCGATGGGCTCGGTGATCTCTTTGATCACAAGTTTCTGATAAAGCGTAATTACCACTTTCCTAAGACAGGGAAGTACACCATGCAAATTCGGCAGTATATGCGTCAGGATCCGCTGCTCAACATTATGAGTATAGGCATAACTGTTGAAAAAGCCGCTCCTACCCATTAGTTCGATTATATTTTCTGATGTTACTTGATTTGTTACGTAAAAACCGGTTCTTTTTTGCTCCCTACGCGCTACTATTGGCTGTGGTTGGTATCCTGCAATCGTTTTATACGCAGGAGCAGCTAATGCAGTGGGTTAATAGTCGTAATAGCTCCATTGCCGATATACTTTTCCCATACGTTACTTATATGGGCGATGGGATTTTTTTTGTCGTTATCTGTATACTTCTATCAGTTTATAATTGGCGCATTGGGCTGATGGCTTTGGCAAGTTTCGTCTTATCATCATTAACATCCGAGTTTTTTAAGAAAATTATCTTTCTTGGTTCGCCCCGCCCTCTTAAGTTTTTTGAGCATTCAACCTTCAACTATCATATTGTTGAAGGTTTGGATATTTACAGCTATAACAGTTTTCCATCAGGCCACACCATAACGGCTTTTGCCATGTTCGGCCTTTTGGCATTTTTGGACAACTGGAAGAGTAGAGGCTGGTTTTGGCTGTCACTAAGTGTGTTGACAGGCTACTCACGCGTGTATCTATTTCAACATTTTGTAGAAGATGTTTTCGTTGGCTCCTTGATTGGCACCCTCTCATCGGTCATTATTTTTAGGCTAATGAGCCGTTGGGCTACGAAATCGCACCGTTTAGAGAATAATTAGTTTGTTGTTTTCTCCTATTTTTGTTTGACGCCCTGCCGAACCATTGCCAACGTAGAGCCGTTACCCCATTAGTGATTAAAATCAACGTGTTTCGACAAACTCTCTCGTGAGCGACGCCATCAAACATGAGTGCGGTATTGCCCTAATTAGGCTCCGCAAACCGTACCAATATTATATTGATAAGTACGGGACTGCGCTCTACGGAGCCAACAAACTCTACCTGCTAATGGAAAAGCAGGTTAATCGCGGTCAGGACGGGGCCGGGATTGCCAACATTAAACTCGATGTGCCAGCCGGGCATCGCTACATTAGTCGCTACCGCTCAGTCGATCAGCGACCTGTAACGGACATCTTCGAAAAGGTCAACAAAAAATTTCGCAAGGCACTCAAAGGCAATAAAGACAAGGCCAAAGATGCTAAATGGCTCCAGGAAAACATTGCCTTTACGGGTGAAGTTTGGATGGGTCATTTGCGCTATGGCACCCACGGAGCCAATGAAATCGAAAATTGTCACCCAATGCTTCGGCAGAGCAATTGGCGAAGTCGTAACTTAGTTGTGGCGGGCAATTTCAATATGACAAATGTTGAAGAACTGTTCGATAAACTCGTTTCACTAGGTCAGCATCCGAAGGATAAGGTTGATACCGTAACGGTAATGGAGAAAATCGGCCATTTCTTGGACGAGGAAAATCAACGCGTATTCGAGCGATTCAAGGGCATTTACGAAAACCCCGTTTTATCAGATATTATCGAAGATAACCTCGATATGCAACGTGTTTTGCATCGTTCCTGCCGCGACTTTGACGGGGGCTATGCAATGGTTGGTATGACCGGCTACGGTGCCGCTTTTGTGGCCCGTGATCCTGCTGGTATCCGTCCCGCTTATTACTACGCTGATGACGAAGTTGTGGTCGTTGCGTCGGAAAAACCGGCAATTAAAACCGCTTTCAACGTAGAATACAGTGCTATTCAGGAAGTTAAACCTGGCCATGCACTGATTATTGATAAATATGGTGAGTATGCCGAGCAGGAGTTTGTAAAACCAATCGAGAAGAAATCGTGCAGTTTTGAGCGAATTTATTTCTCTCGCGCTACTGATCCCGATATTTACAACGAACGCAAAACCTTGGGGAAACTGCTCATTCCGCAGATTCTCAAAGAAATTGATTACGACCTTGAGAATACTGTATTCTCTTACATTCCAAACACGGCTGAAACGGCCTTCTTTGGGATGGTGGAAGGTCTGGAGGATTATCTGGCCAAACAGCGTAAAAAAGCCATTATGGATGGCATCCTCTTTGAGGAGGAGCTAGATCGGGTACTTTCATTTCGCCCACGCATCGAGAAACTGGTTGCTAAAGACGTAAAATTGCGGACGTTCATCGCTGATGATTCGCAGCGTGATGATATGGTGTCGCATGTATACGACACTACATTTGAAGTTATAAAAAAAGGCAAGGATAATGTGGTCGTTGTAGACGACTCCATTGTGCGGGGTACAACCCTCGAAAAAAGTATCCTGCGTATGCTGGACCGCTTAGGTCCCAAAAAAATTATTATTGTTTCGTCGGCCCCCCAAATTCGTTTTCCTGACTGTTATGGCATTGACATGTCGAAGTTCAAGGAATTCGTTGGTTTCCGGGCCGCACTCGAACTGCTTCGTGAGCGGGGACTGGAGGAGTTGCTGGACGAAGTTTACGGGCAATGTGTATCGGCTATAGAGTCGGGTAATGCCAGCAAACAGAATTATGTAAAAGCTTTGTTTGAGCCGTTTACGCACGAAGAATTATCCCGAAAAGTAGCTCAGATTGTTACACCCCCCGACTTACAAGCTGAGGTTGCTGTTATATATCAGACAGTCGAAAATCTTCATAAAGCCTGCCCTAACCACTCCGGCGATTGGTATTTTACAGGTAATTATCCAACACCCGGCGGCAACAATGTCGTTAATAAAGCTTTCGTAAATTTTATGGAAGGCAAACTGGTGCGAGCCTATTAAGTATTTTTGTTCTACAAAAGCGAGGAGTGAGACAATGCTAATACCTAGTGTATGAGCATTGTCTCACTCCTCGCTTTTGTATTCTTACTCCTTTTACTACTTACTTATGAGATTACAGTGATGCCGCTTTTTCGGCTTTCATGCATGGGGTAGGCAACGGCCCAACTTTCGCCGTACATTTGATAAATCAAACTAATCTGCATTTGCCTAATGCGTATTCCTGAAGAAACTGTCGAACGAATCCGTCAATCAACCGACATTCTGGAGGTAATAAACGATTTCGTTTCGCTTAAAAAACGGGGTAGTAATTACATTGCCTGCTGCCCGTTCCACAACGAGAAGACACCGTCATTCAACGTCAATCCCACCCGGCAAATTTATAAATGCTTCGGTTGTGGTAAAGCGGGCGATGCCGTGCGCTTTGTGATGGATATTGAGAATATCGGCTACGGTGAGGCTTTGCGCTATCTGGCAAAAAAATACGGTGTTGAAATTGAGGAGCAAGAGCAAACACCGGAAGATTTATTGCGGCAAAATGAACGCGAGAGTTTACTTATTGTGCTAAACTTCGCCAAAACATTTTTTCAGGAAACACTTCAAACGACAGAGGAAGGTAAAAGCATTGGGTTAAGTTATTTCCGGGAGCGAGGTTTCACTAATCCCACAATCGAAGCCTTTGAACTGGGGTACACACTTGATCAGTGGGACGCGCTTTTAAAAGAAGGCCTACGCCGGGGATATAGCCGCGATTTGCTCGAAAAGGCCGGGTTAATTTTGATTAAAGAAGGTACTTCTGGTGTCGATAAAAAAACATTTGATCGATTTAGGGGGCGGGTTATGTTCCCGATTCATAATGTGTCGGGTCGGGTAATTGCCTTCGGGGCCAGAATTCTTAAAACCGACAAGATTCAGTCGGGTAGTGCTCCACCTAAATACCTCAATTCGCCTGAAACGTCCGTTTATCATAAAAGTCAGGTTCTATACGGTATCTTTCAAGCAAAACAGGCTATCAGGCAAGAAGATGTTTGTTACTTGACAGAAGGATATACAGATGTTATTTCGCTACATCAGGCCGGTATTAAAAACGTAGTTGCTTCGTCGGGTACGTCACTTACTACCGAGCAGATAAAGTTGATTTCTCGTTTTACGCCTAATGTTACAATTCTTTACGACGGTGATGCGGCTGGTATCAAAGCCGCCCTCCGTGGTTTGGATATGGTATTGGAGGAGGGCTTGAATCTGAGATTATTACTTTTGCCCGATGGGGAAGACCCTGACAGTTACGTGCATAAAGTCGGGGTTGAAGCGTTCAAGACGTATATTCGAGAAAACGCCAAAGATTTTATTGACTTCAAAGCCAGCCAATGGCTAACTGAAGCAGGTGATAATCCACTTAAGCGCGCTGAGGGCATTTCCGATGTTTGTGCCAGCATTACCAAGATTCCAGACCCACTTAAGCGACAGACGCTCTCTCAACGCGTATCGCAGGTGTTTCACGTTAGCGAGCAATCCGTTATCTCGGAGATAAATCGATTGCTTCGGAAACAGCAGGAACAAAGCAAGAAGGATTCAGAGCGGCAAAATCGGTCTGGTGGTACGTTAAGTAATAAATCAGTTCAGTCGGAACCCTCTATTGATGATATAAATTCACTGCTGGATGGGTTTGGCACTGAGTCACCTGAAGCGGCTTCTTCCGACTCGCCACCTAGCCGTGGCCAAGTCTCTATTATTGATTCTGTAAAGCTCGTCAGAACGCCCCTGTCGTATCAGGAGGAAGAATGTATCCGATTGTTGATAAACTATGGAATTCGCGAACTGGAGCCAGGTATTACGCTCTGCCAGTATGTATTGAGTGAGTTACACGAAATTGAATTTCAAACCTCGCCTTTTGATCTTATTTTAGCCTTATTTCGAGAAGCCTACAGCCAGGGTAATATCCTGACGGCCGGTGATTTTATGAATCGTCGTTCACCTGATGGAATAGAGATTCAGAATCAGGCAATTCATTTGACCACTCCACGTTACGAAATCAGTGATGGCTGGCTGAAGCACGAGATCATTGTACCTTCGGAAGCAGAAATTGGTATTTTAGCTGATGCCGCTTACCGAAACATCTTACGAATAAAAAAGATGCTGGCTGAACAGCGTATGACGACTCTGCAGCAACTTCTGCGTGAGTCGGGTAGCAAAGCGCCCGAAGAGGCTGATCAATTGTTAACAGAGTATATGCACTTCAAACGAATTGACATTGAAATCTCAAGTCTTCTTGGTACAGTAATCTCAGGATAAGGCAATAGATGGGGAAATAAAAAACCCCAGCTTATATAGCTGGGGCTGACCTTTATCATTGGGGAGGGTGAACACTAAGCCTGAGCTACCGTTGTGACGCTAATCAGTTCGGCATCGATTTTTCGGTTCAACTCATCAAGCAAACTAGCATGCGAGTAGAGTTGTCCGGGTTTAGAAAGTTGGGACGACTGGCCATTCTTCTGACCTGACATGTCCAGCAATAAAGTCATCAGAACGTCGCCCATATATTGACGCAATTCTACAAGCCGATTTAAACGTGCCCGGTTTGCTTTTGGCTGCCGGCGGGCCGCAGTCTGTAACGTATTTATAATTCGGTCCAACTTAGCGAAGCGACAATGAAATGCTTCTGTCGCCTGTGCCCATGCTAAAATCACCTTTTGGATTTCCTCTTCTGAGGCTTCGTAGCCGAAAGTTGTTGCTGATTCTTCCTGATTCATGATACGATAGTCAAATATGTGTTTTGCACTTGGATAATCAAAAGTAGACCCGTTTAGGGACTCGAAACAAACCGTTCTGCGTGAAATCACCATTTTTCCGGACGAAATCAACTAAAAAGTTTAGACTAAATGGTTGATTTCATCTGGAGAATTGGTGATTTCATCCACGAGGTGTTACTGAATGGAGATCACCCGTGTTACATTGATCCATCTATACATGTAAACGACCATGAATCAATTGGACAGTGGTGAGGACACCACTAAAAAATTCGCGATTCGTCGCCGGGATTTTTCGATCCTCGTTGCGCAATCAGAGCTATTCAACTGTGAGGTGTTGAGCCAGCTTTTAAAGGAACAAGGCTATAATGTTGTGGGTCGTGCCGTTGAGGTAGAAGATACTCTCCAGCAAATCAGAGTGAAGCGCCCCCAGTGCGTAATATTAGAGTCAGAGATTTCAGGACAGCGCAGTTTTGATATTGTTGAGCAGATGCAACAATCAAATCAACAAACGAAATTTATATTATACACCCGCAATCCCGATATGCGGATGATTTCTAACGCTATGCAAATTGGCTTCTTTGGATTCCTCTATGCAACTGATGGCCTGGAAGAATTATACCGCTGTTTTCAGACCGTTAGTAACGGGGGCTATTACTATAGTAATGGCTTTATGGACCTGCTTAAAAACTTTGGTATGGAGGTGATATCCGATACTACCCGCGACGAACTTAAGCGATTAACCCAGCGTGAGAAAGAAGTGTTACGAATGGTTGCTAATGGACATACCACCAGCGACATCGCCGATCAACTGAATATCAGCTACAGAACTGCCGTAAACCATAAAGCACACATTGTCAAGAAACTGCAGTTGAATGGCTGTCGCCAGTTACCGAGATACGGTATTGCTGTCAAAAACTACTTGTAAGAGACTGTGCTAAAGAGTCGGTGTTAGTATAAGGGCGTTGGTTATTCTGTAGCCACTCTCTGAATTCGTGCATCCGGGCGCGTGGAACAATAATATCATGTCCTTCGGGTGTATTGAGCCGAACAATGTACTTACCATTCTCCCAATATGCATAGTTTAACACAGCCTGTCGGTTGACTATATAATCTCGCTTGATGCGGAAAAACTGCGTAGGGTCTAACTCAGTTTCTAATTCATTCAACGTTTTGCTGATCAGATAGCGCCCTTTTGCTAACTCTGCGTAATAAAATCGCTCTTCGATGGTGAAATAATAAACATCATTAACTGGAAAATCTAATTCGCCAAGTTGATTTTTTCCTTTTAGATAACTTAGGTAAGGCGAAGGTGTGATGGGTTTTGGCAAGAATGTAGCAGACAACGCTAAAGCATCCTGAGCGGCTTTCGCTGCTTCTGCTTCGGCTGCCTCTTGAGCTTCCCGGCGCTGCTTTAAGTAGTCAGAAAGAAGCGAGACATTAATAGCAATGTACCCAATTAAAAGTACTGGAAATAAATACTTGAAATAGGTTGACCAGGTGAACGTGTGAATAATATAGCCCTCCCAGTAATTCTTAAGAGAATAATTGGGGAACTGGTCCAATAAGAAGCGAACTGTTTGGGTGGCAGGATTAAACAAGCCAAAGGCAACTAGTAGAACGGGGAGAAACCGTAGCTGGTACCGGCCAATCGATCGCCAGTTATTTTGAACAGCTGTTATGGTAAGCCATTTATGGAATTGATTGACCAGCCCAATAGTAATAGTGATGGTAAAGAGTTCTGGAATAACCATTGAGCGAAACAGTAGACCAGTATAGTGTAAAAAGCCGCCTGCCCGCTGCATTTTATAAGACTTAATATCATAGCCGATTGACCAGGAAACAGCCTCAATCAGCACCGTAATACTCAACAGTATGAGTACACTGTTGAGTGGTTTGCTCAGGAAGCCCCGCGTGAGTCGAATTTCCTTCATACTGCGTTCTTATTCAAAACTTCTACTAAGATAGTGGTAATATTTGACTAATTACAACAAGGTAATTGTGACTTTTTCATGATTGATGCCCCTTGTGATAGGCGGTAGCTTTGTATCATCAAAAGGCAGTGCAAATGTGCTGACCAACAAATAACAACAGCTACCAAACTTTCAAATCAAACGTATTATCATGAAAAAGCAATTCGCCATCAAACCCGTTCAAGTTCTGAAATCTATTGCTCAGCAAGCTGCAAAAAAAGAATCAATCAATTTTTTTAATTTTTTGTTAGAGGATGGTAAAAGCCCTTGCTGCTACGATTGGGACCTTACCCGGATGGTAGCCACTCGCTAAACTGCTTGTTCCATGCCAACCGCAAAGCAACTGTACAAACAAGAGCTCGATCACTGCCGTGACCACTTCGAGCGGGTAGATCTACTAAAAGAACGGGGGTACTTGATGAAGTTTACTACTTTCTCTGCCACTGTCGAAAATTTCCTGCCTACTATATCCCGTCAGAAACATGCAACAATGTTTAGGGAGTTATTGTTGCAGCAGATTTTTACATCGTTCGATCAGAAATGCCTGACTGCTGGTGATTTAGTTAAACTTCGCGGAGCGTCCCAACTTCTTAAGAAGTCCGATACGCCCAAGATTTATTGTACTTATCACCTCGGTTCGTATCGACTTTTGACCAGTGTACTTTTTCGCCAAGGTATAGATTGTGTTCTACTAGTTGGTAGTAACATGAATCGAACTCAGGGCGATGGCATGGCAGAACATATTGAGGGCTTGCGCAAAAAACATGGACTAACGAATGTTTTTCGCGTGGTTGAAGCTGGTAGCCCATCGGCAGGACTGACAGTTCTGCGAGAGTTAAAGGCGGGCCGTTCGTTGATTGTCTTTGTTGATGGCAGTGCTGAAACAGCACCCGAAGCAGGTGAAGAGACGCAGTTTTTATCGGTCCGTCTTGGTAATAGGCGTGTTTTGACGCGCAAAGGGGTCGGGTACTTATCTCATGCGACCGGTATACCGATTGTGCCCGTCGTGAGTTACCGCGAACCGGATATGACAAACATATTGCATTGTCTGAAGCCAATCCGGCCCATTGTTCGAAGTGATCGGGAGATTTATTGTCAGGAGGCCATGCAGCAACTTTATGATGAATTTTGGCCATTTCTAATTCGATATCCTGAACAGTGGGAAGGATGGAATTATATACATTCATTCTTAGAGCCTCAAACGCATACAGATAGTAGTGCAAGAAAGGACGTTTTGCGGCCAGCCTTCAATGAAGCAAGATATTCGTTATGTGATCTTCAACAGGCGCCCATTCTTTTTGATCGTCAACTCTACCAAACGTATGAGATTACTGAAGACTTACGTGATCTTTTACTAAACATAAACACGGTGGAGTCAGTTGAAGACATAGTTGGTCAGGAAGTTTTTGGAGAATTAATAGATATGGAGGTCCTTCATTGATTAAATTTAGATAGCTTTATAAGCCAAGAGCCCGAATCAAGATTTTGATTCGGGCTCTTGGCTTACAGTAAACGTAGTAAAATTTTACCACTCACCTAAACATTGCTACTTACTTCAATTTCTTCACCAGACTTATTAAAGAATTTGAAATTAACAATACCTAACGAGGTGTCTTTCACAAGCTTGACCCATGTTGTATACTTCATATACCATTGCACTTGTTTGGAATAAATGCCTTTGGTATAATAAGCGTATAGGAATGGATTCATAGAAATGGAAATGCCGCGTTCATTCTGCTTGGTTAGAATGTAATCGAGATTATTTTCGATGATATCTGTTACCAGGACGCTGGCCTGAATTGTACCTGTACCACCACAAGTTGGGCAAACTTCGCGGGTAACGATATTCATTTCGGGCCGGACACGCTGGCGCGTAATCTGCATTAGACCAAACTTCGTCAGGGGAAGAATTGTAAATTTCGACCGTTCGGGTTTCATTTCATCGCGCATGATATCTTGAAGCAGCTTTTTGTTGTCTGCTTTCTTCATGTCAATAAAATCTACGACGATAATACCACCCATGTCACGCAACCGAAGCTGGCGGGCTATCTCTTTAGCTGCCTCACGATTAACACTAACTGCGGTTGCCTCCTGGTCTTCTTCAGAGTTTGATTTATTGCCGCTGTTTACGTCAATAACGTGCAACGCTTCGGTGTGTTCAATAATCAGATAACCACCGCCTGGCAAGCTTACCGACCGACCAAATAAGGATTTAAGTTGCTTTTCGAGCCCTAATGCTTCAAAAACTTTTGTTTTCCCAGTATGAAGTTTAAGGATTTTTTCTTTGTCGGGGGCGATTGTGTGGATATAATCTCTGATTTCGTCAAACGACTCACGGGTATCAACGGTGATGCTCTCAAAAGATTCATTGAGCATATCCCGCAGAATGGAGGAGGCACGGTTCATTTCGCCCAGCACCCTGTCGCGGGGCTTGGCATCAGCGAGGGATTTTATAGCCTGGTCCCACTTAGCAAGTGAATTTTGCAGATCGCGGTCGAGTTCTTCAACATCTTTGTCCTGGGCAACAGTCCGGACAATAACGCCAAAGTTTTTTGGTTTCAGCGACGACATCAGCCGTATCAGCCGTGACCGCTCGCCACGGTCGATAATTTTTTTAGATAGGTTAACCCCATCCGAAAACGGTACGAGGACTAAATAGCGCCCCGCAATAGAAATGTCGCAGGAAAGGCGTGGACCTTTTGTTGAGATAGGTTCTTTAACTACCTGAACCAGAATGGGAGCATTTTTCGTCAGTACCTTATCGATTTTCCCGATTTTGTCGATAACTGGCTCCAACTGGTTATCGTTGAGCCGTCCGGTACTGACGCGCTTGGCAATTATGTCCTTAACAAGCTTATTGAGCGAATTAATATTCGGCCCTAAGTCTTGATAGTGCAAAAAACCATCTTTTTCATGGCCAACATCCACAAAAGCAGCGTTAAGGCCTGATGATAGTTTCTTGACTGTTCCTAAGTATAGATCGCCAACGGTGAAGCTGCTGTCTAACTCTTCTTCGTGATACTCCAGCAATCTCTTGTTTTGCAAGAGTGCGATCCGATCACCTTTCTGAGTCGAACTGATAACTAATTCATTACTCACAAGATGAATATACGGTTAGAATGGCTATATAAAAAGAAAGAAGCCACGTTCGGACTTTACAGACCGGCCGAGGCTTCCAAAACGAGTAGACAGTAGGCAATTGTCAGCGGATAGTTATCAGTTAACTACTGACTGTCAACTACCTACCGCTTACTATTTCTTCTTGTGCCGATTTTTTCTGAGCCGTTTCTTCCGCTTGTGAGTGGCAATCTTGTGCCGTTTCCGTTTCTTACCGCAAGGCATAGTTAAACAGTGTTTAATGATTGTAAATACGTGTCGGCCGACCACTCGATCAAGCCCTTGAAATCAATGTGCCGCAGGGACGGTTAGCTTCGAATGAAAATGAATAATAGATACTATATAGTCTACATTATTCTGTGCACATCCATTATTTTAGCCGCTCCTCGTACTCGCGCACGGCAGCTAGAATTTGCGGGTCTTTCTCCTGCTTCTTTACTTGGACAAATACCTGTTTCGCTTCCGCTTTCTGACCAGCTTCGGCTAAACTAACGCCCAGATAAAACTGTGCTTTCCGACTAGTCGGGTTATTCACCAGAATTTGCCGGAATCGCTCAATAGCTCGCCCATACTGATTCGACCGCATGGACAGCAAACCTAAATTAAAAAGAGCTAGCTCGTTAGTTGGTTCCTGTTTTAATACCTCACGCAACAGCATAATTCCCTGCATCGGCGTATCGGTATTAACATAAGTCATAGCCATATTAGCTTTAGCTGCCAATAGGTTCGGGTTTTTGGCCAGAGCCTGTTGATAAAATTGGCGAGTTTTCTGGCCCAATATAGCTACCTTCTTCTCATCTACTGCAAATGTGTACGCTTCGAAATGCTCGTCTCCTGCCCGTAACAAATTTCGCTCGTCAGGTTGAGCCAATGCCAATACCTCCGCGTAGTGAGCCGCGCTGTCGTAGCGCGTCGCGTCGCGGAAGATTGCGATTAGTTTTTCCCCAATAGCTTCTCTTCGAGTAGAGTTTGCTTTAGCAAATTCCGTTTCCAGTGTTAATATTTGCAGCTGTTGCTCCGCAGAAACGGGCTTCTCATGGATTGCCGAGCGATCGGTCCCATCTCTACTTGCTGCTACGTTAAGTGAATCAGCACCAGATTGGGTAGGCGTTTGCATCGTGTGTCCTCCCGGAGTAGATGCACTAAGCCGTTTGTCCTCATTGCGTACAACCACCTTCGGACGAGTATATAACCCAACCGTTAGGGCCGAAGCCAGAATGATAACAAACAACACAGATTTATTCATATGGGATAATCATCACGATGCAAACGTCCAGTCCTGTTCTTTTCAGACAACAGTCTTACTCAGCTGTTGCCTTAGCCTTGTCGCTGGTTTTCACCTGTTCAACAAATACTTTAGCGGGTTTAAAACTCGGAATAAAATGCTCGTCAATTACCATAGCGGTATTTTTGGAGATATTCCGGGCTACTTTCTTGGCTCTTTTTTTATTGATGAAGCTGCCGAACCCTCTTACATAAATGTTCTCTCCCTCGGCCAGCGAGTCCTTAACTACTGAAAAAAAGGTTTCCAGTGTGTTTGTTACTTCTGCCTTGTCAATTCCGGTTTTATCGGAGATCTCGGCAATTACATCTGCTTTCGTCACGACTTTTAAACTTTAACGTTTACTGTATTGTTGAAAATTGGGGTCTCAAAAATGGGAGCACAAAGGTAGGGGTTTCCCATAAATTATAAAACCCTCTACTTCCTTTTTCATGCTAACGACGCTTTTTTTATTTTTATTTTGAATTGGCAATCAGACTCTAACAGTATCGAAACGCAATTTGCTCCTATACTCGAACGGTGGTATGAGCATAATAAACGTGACTTGCCCTGGCGCCATACCCTCGATCCTTACTGTATTTGGTTGTCAGAAATAATTCTTCAGCAAACCCGGGTAGCACAGGGAAAACCGTATTACGAACGGTTTGTCGATGCTTACCCGACCGTGACCGATATGGCCCGTGCCGATGAACGTGAACTGCTTCGCCTTTGGCAAGGGCTTGGCTATTATTCCCGCGCCCGTAACCTTCATCAGACTGCTCGCTATGTAACCGATAAACTGGCCGGTAAGTTTCCGGATACATATCAGGACTTATTGAAAATGAAGGGTATAGGTACTTATACGGCTGCGGCAATTGCTTCTTTTGCGTTTGGCGAACGGGTCCCCGTTGTTGATGGAAACGTATATCGGGTACTGGCACGGGTGTTTGGCATTGAGGAAGATATCACCACCAATACGGCTAAAAAAACATTTGCAGCTTTGGCTAAGCAGTTGATTCAATCAGCTAACGATCCCGCTACTTATAACCAGGCAATTATGGAGTTTGGAGCCATTCATTGCACTCCCACTTCTCCCGACTGCCTCTTGTGTCCAGTTCAGCAACAATGTGTAGCCTATCTAACTGGTCGTCAGAACCGTTTACCCGTTAAGTCGAAAAAGGGTCCGGTGCGCGAACGATTCTTCAATTACCTTATTTTCCAGCGAGATGGACGCCTGGCTCTTCGCGAAAGGACTGCTCGTGATATTTGGCAAAACCTGTATGATTTTTGCCTGCTGGAAACCGATGAGCCCAAAACTGCGTTACGTGATTTACTGTTACCTGAGCCGGTTAATGATGTCTTAAAACAAGGTACATTAGTTGGCCAGCCAATTGAGTCAGTTCAGCTACTGTCACACCAGCGGATACGGGCTCAATTTTATCTGATTGACTTGCCAATGGATGCCATTAATATCCTGCCTATTGAGTTACAGTGGTATCTACCGGAGGAAATTAGCAGCCTTCCCAAGCCGGTTTTGATTACAAACTATCTAGACAAGTATTTTGGATAAGTCGGTATATTTCAGTATCTTTAGTCTTCTTAAATACTTCCCATTTCAGTAAAAACCAACAAAGAAAAGAGCATGGCAAGCCTTAATAAAATGACAATAATCGGTAATTTGGGTGCCGATCCTGAAGTACGCTACCTGGATGGTGGTGCTGTAGTCGCAACATTTAATGTGGCAACTACCGAAAAATATACGAACCGAAATGGCGAAAAAGTAGAGCAGACAGAATGGTTCCGGGTTGAACTATGGAACGAACAGGCTAAAGTCGCCGAAAAATATTTGAAGAAAGGTAATTCTGTTTATGTTGAAGGCCGTTTACGGACGGAGTTATGGACAGATAAGGAAGGTAAAGAGCGGACTTCATTACGTGTGCGTGCCAACACAATGCAGTTATTGGGAAGCCCAATTAGCGACCGTCCAGACGATGCCTCTTACGAAGCTCCGCGGCAGCAGACGGCTCCAGCCCAACCTGCCAGTGTGCCTGAACGCCAGCAACCAGTAACGCAGGCGGCTCAGGCTCCGCGTCAACAGGCTGCACCAGACCGTCGTCGGGAGCCGGAACCAGTACCGTTTGAGAGCAACAGTAGTGACGACGATTTGCCGTTCTAATCTATGCAGAACGCTCAATTGTTGAACGAGATTTAATATACATGGACCTTAGTGATCCTCTTCCTCGACGGGTGTTCCTAGCTACAGACGGCTGGGGCACCTATTTTGATTTATATGGTCTTTATACGGCCCTTATTTTAGTGTTGCTCCTGTTGGCCAGTTTAGTGTCGGCTTCCGAAGCAGCATTCTTCTCTCTCTCTCCTGATGATCGTGCCCACTGCCGGGATAGCAATTTGGCAGACGACCAGCGTATTGCAATGCTGTTAGAGCGCCCCAAGCGACTTCTGGCTTCGTTGGTGATATTCAATAACTTATTGAACATTGCCATCGTCGTTATTGTAACTTACCTAACGTGGGAGATATCTCAGGCATCACAAGGGTTGGGGTGGGTATTGCCCGTTGTAACGCTGGTAACGACGATTGCTATTGTACTTTTTGGCGAAATAGTGCCGAAAGTTTATGCTAGTCAGAACAATCTGATGGTAGCTCGCAAAACAGCCTCACTGGCACAAATTGGTTTGACTATATTTCGCCCGTTGGCGATGGTATTGGTTAACTTAAGCAATCAGGTCGACAGTCGTATTCAGCGGAAAGGGTATAAACTATCTGTTGAGGAACTAAGCCAGGCGGTTGAACTGACGGGTACAAATGCAACCGTCGAAGAAAAAGAAATTCTTAAGGGCATTGTCAACTTTAGTAATCTAACCGCTCGTCAGGTGATGCGGGCGCGATTAGATATTTCGGCGGTAGAAGATGATTTGACATTCAGCGAATTACTGGCTCAGATCAATGCATCTGGATACTCGCGGGTGCCCGTCTACCATGAGTCATTGGACCAGATTGAAGGCGTTCTGTACATAAAGGATTTGCTACCTCATATTCACCAGGAGGATTCATTTCGCTGGCAATCATTACTGCGCCCCGCTTTTTTCATTCCTGAAAACAAGAAGGTGGATGATCTGTTACAGGATTTTCAAAAACGGCGTGTCCATATGGCTATCGTAGTAGATGAATATGGAGGAACGCGCGGTTTAGTGACACTGGAGGATATTATCGAAGAAATTTTCGGTGATATCAATGACGAATTTGATGACGAAACCCCCGTTGGCTATCGGCGCGAAGACGAACAGACTGTTGTATTTGAGGGTAAGATGCCAATTACGGACGTATGCCGAATTTTGAATGTGGATGCAACGACATTTGAAGCTGTGCAGGGTGATAGTGAATCATTAGGAGGTTTGCTGCTTGAACTGTTCAGTCGGTTGCCGAGACCTGGTGAAGAAGTAATTTATGCCGGTTTTATATTTCATGTTTTGTTAGCCGATGATAAACGGATCAATGAGGTACGCGTCAGAAAGAGTGATTCTGTAGAGCAGTTACAAGTGGGACTATCTACTTGATGTATAGTTTATTAAGCGGTAAGTAGCCATAGTTAAAGGGTAAATAATTTTTGGTAGTTTTAAGCCAAAATTATCTGCACTGACTATATGGCTGGTTTACTTAATAAATTAAAGTTGGTTGCCAAACAGACGTTCATGCCCGAACGCAAAGCAGAACCTGTTACGGAATTTGCATACGATACGTTGCCGTGGATTGATAAAAAGGATGCTGATGTTGAATCGTTCGTTCAACACTATCCAGCTGCTAAAAATCTGCCTTACGACTTGGCAGAAAAAATGAAGTTTTGGCGCGAAAATGGGTATGTTATTCTGGATCAAGTCATTCAGACCGCCTGGCTTGATCAACTTTGGCGCGAAATCGAAGAATTAATTGAGCACCATGAAGAGTACCAAACGCTGGTGCGTATTGACCTCCCCGAGTACCAATCAAAGCCAGTTCAGCCCGTAAAAGATATACCCGAGTCCGTTTTGAATGGACCTTATATAAAATTCAACGATTTCCACGATAACTCGGTGATTGGCAAGAAAATCATGCTTCACAAGAATATTGTGGCTTTTTTAGAAGCTGTATTTGGTGATAAGGTAATTGGCATGCAGAGCCTATTATTTAAATATGGCAGCCAGCAATCGACACACCAGGATTTTGCCTACGTCGTATCCGAAATTCCCAGTCATTTGGCAGCCGCCTGGATAGCGCTCGAAGATGTACACATTGACTCAGGACCATTGTTTTACTACCCTGGTTCGCATACAATTGGCAAGTTCAACTTCGGAAACGGTATATTTTTTAACAACAAATCGACTCTGGATCCGAACGATTTTGCGAAGTATCTCGACGAAACCTGTCAGAAAGCGGGATTGCAGAAAGAAACGCTGCTTATCAAAAAAGGAGACGTATTGATTTGGCATGCAGCGCTAGCGCATGGTGGCGACGAAATTCGCAATTTATCCCTGACACGAAAGTCCTTTGTGTGCCATTATTCATCCGACAAGGCTTATCGACACCATCGCCAGAATCCAAACGTTGACCCCATACGACGAACAATAAACGGTGCCGACGTATTTGTTAACCCGCACATGCCCGATCAGGAAGATATCTTTACAGAAGGGAAAAAAATGTAAAAAACCATTGGGAATAGAAGTGAGTATATATAATCAAACCCACAATCCGTGCCCTTGATTATACTCACGTCCAATTCGTCGGATTTCACTAGCGGAGTAAGTGAGAAATCCATTTTTACGCAATTTACGCAGCTGACTTCCTTCTCGTAGCGATATATTTCCATCGACAAGAACACCAAAAACAATGAGTCGTTCGAGGCTATGACGCATGGCAACAGGCACTTTTGCCGCCTGCTCTAGAAAGTTGCCGGTTAATGGGCTATCGGCCCGCAGGTCGAAACGGTCTACAAGTGTTTCGGTTAACAGAAAATGGGCATAATTGTACTGACGTTTCAAAATAGCAACGTATTGCAGGGCTTCCAGAATTAACGGAAGAAATTGGTCGTTCTTACCCCATTCTTCATGCAGTTCATTCACAAATTCGCGAATAGTTGTAGGAGCCATGACCCGTATTTGAGCTTCATGAAGCACCTGCCACGAAGCCCAGGCATTCCAAAAGGCATAAAAAGGCATACTAGCCAAGTTACTGACTTGGCGTAGTGCAGAGCTTCCCAAAAACCTCTTTAACAATAAATTTATTGCTAAATTACTCAGGGCCGCTTTGACTACATTTAGCAAAAAGAAAACCGGTAAGCCCCAACGTGGCATGTCCAGGTATGGGTCGATTCCAAGACGAAAAACTCCCCCGTTTGTTTTTTTGAGAGCTGCATTAGCCAATAACTGTACGTGCCGGTCATATTGAGCATCGTGAGCACTAGGAAATTGGCAAATGTGCATAATCGCATTCACCCCTCGCAGGTTCAGAATAATCAATATTTTGACTTCAAGATAAACCAGAAGTAATCCATAAAAAGTTGTAACTAGGGGAAGTTCATACACCGTGTTGAAGACCCTGATATCCGTATTCATAAATAAATACGGCCACATGTATTGAGGCCAGTAAAGAAAGAAAACCCCAATAATACCGAGTAATACTGCCATTGTCAGGGTGACTATTTTCGTCCTTCGAATCACGCGACTTTCTAGCGGATTCAGCACATACGGTTCATCGGCTGGGTGTGGCGTATCAAGGGACTGCCGCAGGTAGCGCAGTGCCAGGTGGTCGAATGGACCGGTGCCATTATTAGGTGGGCGAGTGGACATTAGCGTAATGTTAACAGTGAGTTAATCTGTAAACTGACAAAGGACTACGGTTGTTGGCGAAACGATTGTATATCGTATAAATCATTTGATTGAACGGTAATTACCGGCAAATAAGTAAATGCAAGGCGTGGGCAACTTTGTGAATTACCTACAAAGAATCTGTCTATGAAACGCTTCCTTTTCTGCTGGTTACTAGCTGGTCATGCCCTGGCTCAGCATACAGCCCCTTCGCCCAAGCCTGCGCCCGCTCAGCAGCGTATTAAAGATGACATGCTTGATGCCGCAACGACGTTTTTAGCGACACTCTCGGCAGAACAGCGAAAACAGATCGCTTATCCGCTGGATGACGTCGAGCGCTTCAACTGGCACTTTGTTCCCCGAGAGCGTAAAGGTTTACCGCTGAAACAGATGACGGCTGATCAGCGCCGAGCCGCAATGGCTATGCTAAAAACGGGACTAAGTCAGCAGGGTTACGATAAAGCAACGGCCATTATGGATATGGAGAATGTGTTGCGTGTCATTGATAATCGTCCCCCAAACGACACCTATCGTGACCCGGAAAATTATTCGTTTACCGTTTTTGGTGAACCGGCAAATAAAAATCCGTGGAGTTGGCGCATTGAAGGCCATCATTTATCCCTACAATTTTTGTCGCTGACAGGACAGGTACTAGCCCAGACCCCTACTTTCTTTGGTAGTAACCCGGGCATTCTTGAATACGATACACATATGGCCGATAAACGCATGGGCGACGAACGTATCGTTAATCTTCCGCAAAAGGGAAGACAGATACTGAAACAGGAAACCGAACGGGCGTTTGCTTTACTGAAATCACTTGATGCTGAACAACGGAAAAAGGTTATAGTAGCCGGGGTAGCTTATCCTGAGATTGTTACAAGTAATAAGCGTGTTGCATCACTGGAGAAAATGGATGGATTGATGCTGACTGAGATGAATGCTGATCAGCGTAAATTATTCTTGGATCTATTGCAGGTATACTTGACTAACTACCACATTACGCTGGCAAAGCAGCAGATGGCAAAACTGGAAAAATCTGGGTTAGACAGCCTGCGGTTTGCCTGGGCGGGCGACCTTACCCCCGAACTTGGCGAGGGCAAAGGTTGGTATTATCGCATTCACGGACCTACGATTCTGATCGAGTATGATAATACCCAAACCAACGCCAACCATATTCATACCGTAGTACGGGATCTGACCAATGATTGGGGTGAAGATTTGTTGCGGGAACACTACCGAACGGCCAATCATGGCAAACCCTGAGCGAGTTAACGGGCCATTTAACAACTTTTAAGTAAAACTTAAGGCGGTTTCTTCTTAATTTGTAAAGATTTTTTGTTCTAAATTCATGAAGAAACTCCTTATCAGCGCGTCAGTGTGTCTGCTCTCAATAGCAGCATCTGCGCAGGAAACGCAGTGGTATCTGCGTGATAAAACCGATAAAACAGCCGGTATCAGTGTTGAGCGGGCTTACCGCGAACTGCTTAATGGACGTAAACCAACACCCGTAATTGTAGCGGTCATTGATGGTGGCATCGACACCACCCACGAAGACCTCCGCCGAGTACTATGGGTGAATCCGAAAGAAATTGCCGGAAATGGTAAAGACGATGATAAAAATGGGTATGTAGACGATGTTCATGGCTGGAACTTCATTGGTGGTAAAGACGGGCGTAATGTTGGTTATGAAACAGCTGAAGTAACTCGGCTTTACGCACAGCTGAAACCTAAATATGATAGTAAAACCGGGGTTGCGCCTGACCGGAAAAGTCTCAAGCCTGAACAACAGAAAGAGTATGATCTGTATCTGAAAACGAAAGCTGAGGTCGAAAAAAATCAGGCACAATATAAGGCACAGTATCAAGGTATTAGTCAGTTCTATACCCAATACTCAACAGCTGTTGCCAGCCTGAAAAAGGCTCTCAACGTTACGAAGCTTGATACAGTTACGTTGAGCAGAGCGGCTGATACACTCAGCGATGAAGCGCTGAAACGCCCCGTAGTTGGCATATTGCGTGTATTGCGTCAGCAGGGGGCTGCCGATACGGATGTGGTTATGGGCGAACTCGAAAAAGCCAATGAGCAACTTAAATCTCGGGCAGAGTACAACTACAATCCCGACTTTAATAGCCGGTCTATTGTAGGTGATAACCCAAATGACCTGACTCAGCGCGACTATGGAAACCCTGACATTGCTGGCTCACGGCCCGATCATGGTACGCACGTTGCCGGAATTATAGGTGCCGACCGCACGAATAACCTTGGTGTGATGGGCATATCCGATGCTGTGCAGATTATGGGCGTTCGGGCTGTGCCTGATGGTGATGAGCGTGATAAAGACGTTGCTAATGCTATTCGCTATGCAGTTGACAACGGAGCACAGATCATTAACATGAGTTTCGGGAAAGAATATTCGCCACAGCGTAAAACTGTTGAGGATGCCGAGCGGTATGCGCTCACAAAAGGGGTTTTGATGATTCACGCGGCTGGTAATGATGGGAAAGATATTGATACCGCAGCCAACTACCCGTCACCCCGCTTCATTGATGGTTCGGCTATTCCGAATGTTATTACAGTAGGGGCAAGTGCCGAACCGAATACGGCTGATCTGGTAGCCAGTTTCTCCAACTATGGCAAGCAGAATGTAGATGTGTTTGCACCAGGCAAGGATATTTATTCGACTGTGCCGGGCAGCAAATACGAAAACAACAGTGGTACGAGTATGGCCTCACCAGTCGTCGCTGGCGTCGCGGCTGTATTGAAATCATACTTCCCGAAGTTGACTTATGCAGACATTAAGCGAATCATTATGCAATCGTCAACAGCCTACACGACCAAAGTTACTAAACCGGAATCGACCGACATGGTCGATTTTGCTACATTATCTAAAACGGGTGGCGTAGTGAATTTATATGAAGCCGTGAAACTGGCGCTTGCCCAGGAAGCTGCTTCGGGAAAGGCGAAATAGAGTTTGTAGAGTAGTAGTAGAGTAATCCTGCTACGAAACCGGTCTACCCGTTGCCGAAAGGTAATAGATAGACCGGTTTACTTTTTTACAAATCGCCCCGTTTGGGTTGTATAGCCATCCGTAAGACGAAGTATGTATGAACCAGCGGGTAGTTCATGAACGGATATATCGCCTTTAAACTGCCCATTTTGGTCGTTCAGTTGAAACGGAGATTGCTGTAAAACACCCCGAAGATCAAATATGCTAACCTGAATCTGCTTTGCTAACGAACTCACATACCGAATGGAAATTGTATGTTCAGCTGGATTAGGGTAAACGACAAACTGGCCGGTTGGGTCGGCGGTAACGGCTGTAAGAATGGACGTTTGCACAACCCGATTAGTTGACCAGCCAATGCAGCCCTGCTGCGTTACCTGCACTTTGTAAGTACCAGCCTGCGTTACAGACAAACGATAGTCACGGTCGTTAATTAGCGGCTGGTCATTACGATACCACTGGTAGCGATAGGATGTATCGACGGATGCTTTTAAGGTCACACTTGACCCTTGCGGAAGGGTAAGTGATGTTTCTTCGGGTACTACATCAAGACTGCTAACGGATGAACGCAACACCTCCGTTTCGACCGATAGAGCTCGGCATCCATCCTGCGTTACCCGCACCTGATAATGGCCGGGCTGCGTAATATTGAGACTGGTTGTGTGAGAGTTATCAATGGGTGTGCCATCCCGAAGCCAATCAATTATGGTATTTGTAGAACTGGTTTTACTTATGCTGGTAAGTTGAAAATCAACGGACTCTCTAGCCTCGCAAAGCCATTGGTCGCTGTTAGGCGCTATCGTTGCAAGTGGGCTATGTACTTGTATCTGCACCGGTTGCGAGGTTGCTGAACACCCCTGATCATTTATAACACGGACTATATATGAACCTGTCTGGGTAACCTGACAGACGGAAGTTATCGTATTCGTTAAAATGACTCCGTTGCGTAGCCATTGATACCGTACCCCTGCCGATTCACTCGATGCGCGAAGTACTAGCATCATCCCGGTGCAAATCGTTGTCGCCTGAGTTGGTTGAATAGAAACGGCCAACGAACAGTTTACCCGTCGCAAACCACTTATAAGTAAAGAGAACGGTTGACTGGAATAGGTCATTTTTCCCTTGTGTGAGACCCGTAGAGTGTAAGTCTGCCCAGCCACGGGATTTGCAATATATATCTGCTCCACGTTGTCTCGGCTGTTATCACCCCGCGTAGCTGCCTGAGCAGGCCGAGCGGGGTCCAGCACGAAAGGAAAATCATTGTACTGACCATTGCTTAATCGCAAATCGAGGTCGTTAATAAGTTTAGGCGTTCGGTTGTTGAGCGAACTGGCCGTAACGCTCGTGGCTTCGCCTTCAGGATCTGTCCAGCAAAGGGTGATAAGTAAAGGTTCACTTCCTTGTGCAACAAGGGATTGGGTGAACGTGCCACTTGGTGTCAAGGTTTTTTCTAAAATTAGATGGGCCAAATTTTCATTGAGCAACAGGCGGGCCGCTGCTTCGGTGTTCAGAAGTCCCCAACCTTGTCGATAGTCAGGTCCAGCCGTCGGGTTAGGCCGGTTAGCTGTGTGTAGTGCTAGTCCTTTCAACGTTGCTGCCCGCATAAATTGTCCGCTAGTGGGTAATCCTGCGGCCCGTTGGCTGGCGTATAACTCCTGTAACAAAAATAGTGACCCCGCCACATTAGCCGATGCCATAGATGTACCGCTATACATACCGTAGGCTGTGTCGGCAGTGGCTAATGACGACAAGACCGATGACCCAACACCTAGTAAATCAGGCTTGATGCGTCCATCGTCGGTGGGTCCCCAACCACTAAAGGCCGTCGATTCCAGCAAAACGGGTTGGTTTTGGTTAGTGAACGATATATCGGCAGCACCCACCGTTAGCAAATTCTTGGCCGTTGCTTCTGCCGGGACGACGTCGTAGGCATCATTTCGACTACGACTTAGCTTACTTTGGGTTGTTGTCGCTTTCAAAAAATAAGGTGTACCCGTAGGTGGTCCGGTTTCACCACGTTTGTTGTCAGCCGAACGTACCATCAGGAAAAATGGATTGTTATACGCTATACGATCCAAATCGTGCGCTTTGGTCGTGTAGAAACCAAACAAGTAATCTTCCGTTTCGCTGATAGCCGTATTTCCCCACCACTCCCATTTCAGGTTAGGATCAGTGCCGAACCGCAATCCATTATATACCCAGCCTACTACTGGTCCGTACGAATGATTGGAAACGAGCAGTTTCGGCGCGGCTATGGTTAATTCGGTCATGTCGTCGGTATAATCCCAAACCGATAATTGTGCTCCGTAAGCCATACCTTTCGCCTGTTCATTAACACCTTTGGCTATAAGTGTTCCGGCAAGGTGAGTTGTATGATTGTTCAGCGTAGTGACGTTATCTTTCTGGCTAATACGGTTCGTACCGGCTGTTGCTCCGGCAAATTCCAGATGGGACCCCAGCACCCGACCACCATCCCATAAACCCAATCGACCCGCCATCACTGCCGAATTTCCCGATAATGCAATTGGTAATGATCCTGTACCATACAAAGCTTGTGTTTGCGTTCCCCGTGCGGCTTCGCCATTATGAAGCGTATAATAAATTGGTTCACCGAGGGTGTCAACTTCCTGAAGTTGAAGCACTCGCTGATTGGAATAGTTTTTGCTAAGGGGCCAATTGTGCTGCCGGGCCAGCCGAAGTGTGCTTTTCCGCAGCTTAGTATACCGTTGGATTAGTTCGGTTCGCCAGTCTGAAGGGGCTGTTTTAATAGGAGATTGTGCTCTGAGAGGATTGACTATACCAATCGTAAAATACAAAACGAGCCACCACACGACCGGAGAAAAGCCCCTGGTTACGTATTGTGACTCGTTTTGCCTTAATAAAATGCCCTGATATATAGGTTGCAGAGAAGTATACGATTATTGCTTGCGAATCCGTTTCACCCGGATGCTTTGCGACTGGTCGTCTTCTACAACTACAAAAAACGTACCGCCTGGCAAATCGGCGACATCGAATATGGTTGAATAACTTTTTCCGTCTCGCTGTAAGGTCGCAGTACGAACCGTCTGACCGCTCAGATTAGTCAGGCGAACGGCCGGTGGCTTCGGTAAGGCCAATGTGGCCGCAAGTGACACCGTTACCTGTCGCGTGGCCGGATTTGGGTAAACACTCAGGTTGCTGTCATCAATGATAGGCTCCGTTGCCAGAATTGTCAGGAACACTTCATCCGAAATAGATTCTCCACACCCATTGACGCTTCCCTTTACCGAATAACGACCCGATTTTGCAACGGTATAGCTTGGTGACGTTGCTCCCGGAATTGGCACACCGTCGACTAACCATTGAATATTTGTTGTGACGTTGGAGGTAAGGATAAAGCCATTAGCTACAATAACCGGGGTCTGGGCTGTTTTAACAGTCAACGCAACGGCTGCTGATTTAACCGGTAAACAGTTGTTGGCTACCTGCACTACGTAGCTACCTGCTGTAGCGGCCAGAATGGTACTGCTGGTAGACCCCGTAATGACTTGCCCATCTCGATACCATTGATACGAAAGATTGGTACCTGTATTGGCCGCAAGGAGAACGCTTGCTCCCTGACAGACACTCGTCGACCCATTTGGCGTTATAGTGGCCGTTGTGCCCGTACCTGCTGCGGGCGTGACCGCTGTACGTTGTGGGCTGGGGCAATCGAGCGACCGAACGCGCATATTATAGAAATAATACCAGGCTGTCTTCAACGTGTCAGTTGTGGTGCCATTGTTGAATAATGAGCCTTTAATGGTTACAATAGGCTGATTCGTCTGCGTTTTTAGTTGATAGGGAAAGCCGCTTACCGCCGTGTTACTGCGAAAAATAGACGCCCCATCGCCGTAGTCAATCGTGATTTTGTAGTCGCCTGCTGCCGGAATACGTAGGTTTAACGCATAAACCGCTCCCTGATCGTCGGGGTCGTCGGGGTACGTGCCACCAGTTATTGCGGTCAAACTCTGGGTGCGGGTGGGTGTAACGTCCAGTGTAACACTTGAAACCGCCGTGTTATCATATTTGCGAACGGTAAATGTCAGTGTTCCGGCTGAGCCTATATACAACCGGGCACTTTCAATCAAGAGTGGAACCTGGGTTGTAATGAGAGGGGCGGGTTGGAAGCCTGTGCCGTAGGAGCCACCACCAAATGCGTTTTTGTCAACTGGGCCAATTGCCCCCGAAAAATCATTCAAGGTAGCATAAAACTGTCCACTAGCAGGCACTGATTTAACGGCGAGTTGGTTACCTGCCGCCAGCAAATTACCGCCCGTTGGCGCATCGTACCAAAAAGCAGTGCCACCCCCGATATTACGAAGCGAAATCGTCGTGTCACTTCCGCAACGAGTAACAGTAAAGAGACCATTTGTGGGTGCTGGAGCCGTTACACGAGTTTCAGTAACCGTGTTATTTGCTGCGTTCTGATCATTGCCAAGGCCCGTAGATACAGTAAAACGATACGTCTGCCCGGCTGCCAGAATAACGCTTGACGGTATTTTTAACGTTAGAACACTTTCCCGGAAAGCGCTCAATTGAGGAACTGTGCCACTGAGCGTCGTTACAGCGACATTAGCAGCATTCGTTATTGTTACGCTGACCGGCACATTAGTTTGTGTAACGGCCCCATAATTATGCACTCGAACCGCCACGGATATATCCGAACCTGTCTGACCACAGAAATTTGCTTCAGGTGAGATAAGCGCAGTTGCCCCAACGTCGTTGGATGTCTGAATTACATTTAGTACATAATCCTGCGTTTCGCCGTTACCATAAGCACCGCAGGCAAGTACCGTTGCGGCATTATCAGTTTCGGTCGCGACGATACGTAGCCGTACAAACTGGCTAACCGACACACTGGCCGGAACCGTTACAGTTGTGGCAAACTGAGCCGAGTTAGCTAAAACGCCTGAGGTTGCCAGCGTTTCACCGGCGTCATCAAAACTTCCGTTCTGATTCCAGTCGGCGAAAGCTTTTACAATAACGTTTTTGGTTGCGCCACAGGTGCCCAGCGATACTGTCAGGGGTATTTGTTGTCCGGCCTGAACTGTTGTTGTTGTTTGAGAGAAGTCTGTGTAGGACGTGCAACCATCAGGTCCGGCCTGGTTGATACTGCCAAATTGAACCCGGCTAATTTTACTATCCGCTGTTGAGGTCGCTCCCGACGCGCAATAGGCTTTGCCGCCGATGCCGCTAACGAGCAGTGCATAGTCCTGCTTACCTCCACTCAACGTGCCTTTGTTGGCAACGGTGATGGTATAAGACTTGCCCGGTACCGGATTGGCAATCAAAACCTGCTCTATATTGTCGCGAACGTTATCGCCCCGCGTAGCTGCCGCCGATGGATTATTGGGGTCCAGAATCCAGGGTAAAGTGGTAGCTTTCCCATCGCTGATGCGAGCGTCTAGGTCGTTGATGAGTTTAGGGGTACGGTCATTCACCGTAGCTGATGTGGGAACAGAAGCCGTTCCGACGGGATCCGTCCAGCAAATTGTGGAAACGAGTGGTCCTCGCCCCGAAGCAACAACCGTTAATGAGTAGGTTTCTGCCTGATTTAATGTTCGTTCATCAAGCAAATAATTCTGATTAGTATTCAGAATGACGCGTCCGGCAGTCTCAGCGTTTAACAAGCCCCAGCCAAATTGATAATCAGGGCCTGGTGTTGTACCCCCTTCATCGGCGGTATGTAAAGCCAGTCCCTTTAGAGTTGACGACCGAAGGTATTTGCCACTGTTCCGTTGCGAATATAATTCCTGTAAAAGTAAAAGCGATCCCGCTACGTTGGGCGATGCCATTGAGGTACCATCATACACAACGTAAGCACTGTCGTTTTCAGAACTTGACGAGAGAATGCCAACGCCTATGCCTGAAATGTCGGGTTTAATGCGTCCGTCGTCGGTGGGTCCCCAACTCGTAAAGTCGCTTAACGGAATATCAGACGGTTGATTATAGCCAAAGTTCAAGTTGCCAACAGCCGCCACCGTTAATATATTTTTTGCCGTACTATAGGTGCTGGCTTGCCCGTAGCCGTCCTGATTGTTACGTGGTAAGGTGCTGATAACATTACTAGTGCCGAGGTAATAAGGCTGTCCAGCGCCGGGCCCATCTGAGCCGTGGTCATTTCCTGCGGCCTTCACAATCAAATAATACGGCGCATTTTGCGCAATTTTATCCCATGAAGCAGCCGCGTCATCGTAAATTCCAAACTTATAATCCTCTGTTTTACTGATCGTTGTGTCGCCCCACCATTCCCATTTCGTAGTAGTTGTGCGGGTGTCATCATAAACCCAGCCCGCATTAGACCCATACGAGTGGTTTGAAATGAGGAGGTTAGGCGCAGCGGCACTCATCTCGCTTACATCCCGGCTAAAATCGTAGGCGCGTAGGTTGGTACCAAATGCCATACCTTTCACCAATGGATTTACGCCAGCCGCCATCAAAATACCGGCAACGTGCGTCGAGTGACTAACTAGCGTAGTGGCGTTATCGACCTGAACGACGCGGCTGCCCGATGTGCCATTGCGAAATTCAACGTGGGTATCGCGCACCTTGCCGCCATCCCAGACACCAAGTTTGTCTTTCAGCGTACTGCCTGATAACGCTACACCAAGACTCCCACCCGCGTAGAGCGAATTTGTGTGCGTGCTTATAGCCGCTTTTGTCGTGCTGTAAGTAGCATCGTACAGGAGTTCGCCCCGGCTGTTAATCCCCCGTAGTTTTACTACCCGTCCCGACGGAGAAAGCTGGTTAATGGGGCGATTTAGTCGTTGAGCCTGGGCAACTGCCTGGCGATAATTTTCGGTTTGTACTTGCTCAATAGTTCTTTGCAGTTCTCTTTGCTGTGATCGCTGCTGACTACTGTACTGAGGTAACGACTGAGCGGGGAGAAGCGTGATAGCAGCTAGTCCCCAAAAAACGGTTAACCAGCCTGTGCGAGACCATAAACGTTGTGGCATACGAATAGAACGGACCGGGTGTAGGCCCAATGACGAAGGTACATATTTGGTACGAAAAAAAGATGCTTTCCGTTGCGTAGTGAACAACAGTACTAACCGACTCAACCGGCTCATGCCCTTTTAATCTCTTACCACTAAACCTCCAATTTTTGAAAAAGTTACTGTATCGTGTGGATTAGTATATTTGTGAGTAGGCCGATTGTATAAAATGGTAAGCTACCAAATGCTTGAAGGGTGTGAATATCCCGTTCAGACTGGAGGGAGATAATAAATATTTTAGTAGGCTTTCTTATTACTATAAGGACTCCATATCTATAACATAGGAAAACTTTTAATCGTATTATGAGTAGTCCAATAGTTCATCTGCTATAAGCTATTGGACTACTCATAATACTATATTTATCTAAACTCTTTTATTATGTTTATTGTAAAGTTTTTGGGAGGAATAATTGTTTTTATGGTATGTATGTACTTCATTTTATTGTTTAAAAATAGAATGCCAGAAAACAGGCAACACCTCTTATTAAAAGACCCCGCGAAATCTGTACAGGACTCTATGATACTATGGCGAAAAATCTGTGAATCTGTTGAAGCGAAAACATTTATGAACTGTTATGTACGCGCTAGTGATAGTACGTTACAGTTTAATGGAGAGTCGATAGGAAAAATCGACTCTGTATCCGTTTCTAACAAAGCATTTCAAAACATGGAAAAGGACGATGTAGTAAAATTACTTTCCCTAATAAAATTTTTAAAACGTAATTCAATCACAGGCGTTTTTCATGATACGTCAATAGGTTTTTGGCTTTATGTATATAAGGATGACATATACTATAGTACAACACAAGGTGTGAGGAATATTTATATATGGGATACTCCCAAAGATACGCTAGAGCCTGCATTTGTCCATTTTTTTAAAATATTCGATAGAAAAGACCGAATGGTTCTTGTTGGATTAAATGATTTGCAACATAAATAATTAAGTAGAAGTAAAGTAAATTTTCTACGGCTGTGTATGACCCCTACAGGGTCACAAAAAATGATCCCATTTAATTCTGCTCGATTACTTACAGGGAGTTGCCATAAACTTTAATCTCCTCCCAATTAAACGATTCCCACCTAAACTTGTCCTACGTCTACAGCCAACGCTCAATAGGCATGGATAAGCAGACTAAACAGCAACAAACCCGCTACTTATTTGCGCGGGCGGGCTTCGGGGGCACGCCCGCTGAGTTAGACGAAGCTTCGCGAAAATCCTTGAAGAAAGTCGTGCGGCAACTGTTTAAAGACAGCGAAGTCGTAACGGAATTGCGTGTAGTTGAGCCCGACGAAAACGAAACAAAGAAACAACTCAAAGGGCTGGTTCGTGACGGGCAACTCGACAAAGACATGCTGAAAGAGCGCATCCGGCTCAATACCGAGAAAGTACGCGATCTCAATCTGCAATGGCTCGACCGAATGGCGGCTGGTAAAGCTGCCCTACGCGAAAAAATGGCGCTATTCTGGCATGGTCATTTTGCGTGCCGGACACAGGGACGTAATCCGCTGTTCATGCAGCAATACGCCAATACCCTTCGGCAAAACGCACTGGGTAAGTTCGGTGATTTACTGATGGCAGTGTCCAAAGAACCGGCCATGCTGCAATTCCTGAATAACCAACAAAATCGAAAAAACGCGCCCAACGAAAACTTCGCCCGTGAGGTAATGGAGTTGTTTACGCTGGGGCGCGGGAATTATTCGGAACATGATATTAAGGAAGCCGCCCGCGCTTTTACGGGTTGGCAATTCACGCCCGAAGGCCAGTTTGTTTTCCGGGAGCGGATTCATGACGAGGGCGAGAAAATAATCTTCGGAAAAACAGGCACTTTCAACGGGGAGGATGTCATCGCGATGTTGCTTGAAAACAGGCAAACGGCGCGGTTCATCACGGCAAAAATTTATCATTTTTTTGTCGCAGACGGCTCAGTCAATGAAAGAGAAGACAAAAAGCAGATCGATGAATTGGCCGAACAATTCTACAAAAGCGGCTATGACATTAGTGGGTTGATGGAGACAATCTTCACGTCCGACTGGTTTTACGATCCCAAAAACGTGGGTGCTCATATCAAGTCGCCGGTAGAATTATTGGTTGGTATGCGCCATATGCTCGGTGTGCAGTTCGATCAGCCGCAGCCGCAAATTTTTGTACAGCGAACGTTGGGCCAGGTACTATTTTACCCACCAAACGTAGCGGGCTGGCCGGGTGGTAAAAACTGGATTGACTCGTCGAGTTTGCTGTTTCGGATGCAGTTGCCCAATTACGTTTTGAAAGCCGCCGAGGTATTGGTGCAGCCCAAAGACGATGGTGATGTAAATACCCAACTGCTGGCTCGGAAAGGAAACGCCAAGTTTCATACGACAGTAAACTGGACCGATTTCGAGACTTTGTTTGCTAAAATACCTGATGCTGAACTGCCCAATGCCCTTGCTACAATACTGCTGCCCTTTCCGCTTCGTCCAGACCAACACACGTTAATAGAAAATCAATCTAAACCCGGCCAAACCCGTCCTGAACGCATTCAGTCGCTAACGGCTGCATTGATGAGTTTACCGGAGTATCAACTAACTTAATGGAGAAAGAATGAAAAAGCCGCGTTAGTAAATTCGCTCGTTCATTGTTTCGCTTTCTAAATATGAACCGTAGAAACTTCATTAAACAATCAGCTTTCACAACGGCGGGAACAATGTTGATTCCGCACTTTCTGAAAGCCTACGAAACGCAGACGCTAGGGAAGTTACCAGCTTCGAACGGTAAAATTTTGGTCGTGGTACAATTATCGGGTGGAAACGATGGTCTGAATACTGTAGTACCCTACCGAAACGATATTTATTACCGTGAACGCCCGACGATTGCCATCCGACCTGAGAAAGTGCTTCAGCTGAATGATGAAATTGGCCTGCATCCCGCCATGACGCCATTGAAAGCACTATATGATGAGGGTTTGTTGACAGTCATTAATAATGTTGGTTATCCCAACCCTGACCGCTCGCATTTTCGCTCAATGGATATTTGGCAAACGGCTAGTGATTCGGATAAATACCTGCGTACGGGTTGGGTAGGGCGCTATTTGGATGCGGCTTGTGCTGGTAAGACGCAACAGCCATTTCGTACCATAGAAGTAGATGATACGCTAAGTCTGGCCCTGAAAGGCAATGAGTTGAACGGGTTGGCGGTGATGGACCCCAAAAAACTGTATAATCAGACGCGCAGCAGTTTCGTAACTGGCTTGAATAAAGAGAAACATTCTACTACGGGAGCGCACGAACCGGAATCGGTGGCTTATCTCTACAAAACTCTGGCTGAAACCGTATCGTCGGCTGAGTATGTCTATGAAAAAGCAAGTCGGTCTGGCAAGTATATCGGTACCGCCCCCGCTTATGCCACCTTAACAACCTATCCGAATCATGAATTGGGGCATCGACTTAAAACGGTATCGCAACTGATTCAATCGGATGTTGATACGAGCGTTTACTACGTGTCAATTAGTGGGTTTGATACGCATATTAACCAGCCGGGGCAGCAGGATCGATTATTGGGGCAATACGCCGAAGCGGTTGGTGCGTTTATGGCCGATTTAAAAGCCGCCGGTCGTCAGAATGATGTGTTATTGATGACCTTTTCGGAGTTTGGCCGACGTGTGAAGCAAAATGCCAGCAATGGCACTGACCACGGCACCGCAAACAATGTATTTCTGATTGGTGGCGGCCTACCTTCGCGACGCGTCCTGAATGAAGCCCCCAACCTCACAAAATTGACGGATGGCGATTTGACGTATTCAGTGGATTTTCGGCAAATATATGCGACGCTTCTCCACGATTATCTTGGTGCTGATGACGTTGCTATTTTAGGGCGAAAATTTGATGGAGTAAAGATTGTATGATAGTTAATGAGTGAAAGAAGGAATAAAACCGGTTGATTTAGGGCCGGGAGAAAGATTTCGTTGCGATACCACCGTAATCTCCTGTAAACTGCGTTATTTCGCAGAGAGTCAATTCTTAGTCTTCTGAATGGTAGGTATAATTATGGGTAGTCTCTCCGACCGAAAGGTCATGCAGGAGGCCGCCGACATTTTGACCGAGTTGGGCATTGTGTGGGAAATGGACATTGTGTCGGCCCACCGAACGCCCGAAAAAATGGTCGAGTACGCAAAATCAGCCCGCGACCGGGGGTTGCGGGTTATTATTGCAGGTGCAGGCGGGGCCGCTCACTTACCCGGCATGGTGGCGTCGCTGACAATACTGCCCGTAATTGGTGTTCCGGTAAAGTCAAGTAATTCAATTGATGGGTGGGACTCCGTATTATCTATTCTTCAGATGCCCGGTGGCGTGCCGGTGGCTACTATGGCACTCGATGGAGCGCGCAATGCCGGGATTCTGGCCGCGCAGATTATTGGAACATTCGATGAGACCGTTGCCAGTAACCTTAGCCAGTTCAAAGAGAATTTAAAAGAAAAAGTGGCCGATATGAGCCGCCAATTAACCACACCCTAACCCAATACACGTTACGTTATGGATGCCGACAACCAATCATCCAATCAGCGTCCGGCTGGCAATTCCAGTCTGCCCGCCATTACGCTTATTGTTTTAGTGGGCCTGATTGCCGCGTTGCTTTACGTTGGTTACGGATATGTTACCGACGATACCAATGGCTCCGACGAGTTGACCAATGTGGCTCTTGATACGGCCTCACAGCAGCCGTTGGCACAAAGTGATCCCGAAATGCTGATGGCGCCTGAAGAAAAAGATACTACTTCGCAACCGGCACCCGTCGATCTGTCGCAGGCGACACCGCCCGCCGATGCGCCCGAAGCAAATGCCAAAGCCGAAGAAGTAGCGGAAGATAACCGCGAAACTACCGACGGTAAACCTGGTCCTGATGAAAAACCAAAAGTTGAAAAGTCAGTACCTGAGAAGCCGAAAGTTGAGAAACCCGTAGAGAAGCCAATCACGACCCGTCCCAAAACGGAAGTGGCTGCTGTAACGCCGAACGTGGTTCGACCAAAAATCAAACCGGGGGGCGTATCAAGCACCTATACTGTTGGAAGTGGAGAAACTTTTTACGGGGTAGCGAATCGGTACAACATGAAAATCAATACACTGAAGGCGCTTAATCCTGGTGTGTCGGAGGGCGATATTAAAGCGGGTGTTACAAAGCTGAATGTTAAAGCGATGGCCGTTCACACGGTTGGGCCGGGCGACTTATTGCGGGTAGTTGCGCAGAAATATGGCGTCAGTAAGGAGGCTATTATGCGGGCTAACAAGAAAGATAAAGATATTGCCACGCGGGGCGAAAAGTTGATTATTCCTTTTCCCGATAAGCAATAATAAAAATAAAAGGGAAGGGGTTGGTAAGCATATTGCTTACCAACCCCTTCCCTTTTATTTTCTCTCATATACTAACCCTACCGTAAATCGCAGGTCATTATTTTGACGACCGGGCACAATTAAACTCTCATAAGCATTAGCTAAAGTCGTACGCAGGCTGGTGGCCGATGTTAGTTTCATCTGAACGCTCAAACTGGCGTTCCAACGGACATTATACTGACCCAATGCGGGTTGATAAAATGTTGTATGCGTAACGGTAAAGCGGTCATTATCAAAGCTGTATTCGCCATATAAGCGCACCGAATTACGGATAATAGAAACATCGTCCAACTCGACAAAATCCGTTCTTTCGTGCATAACAACGTCTGTAACAGAGATATAGGCGCGTTTATGGTTTAGTAGTTTGTAGCCAAATCCGGCTGCTGCTGTCCAGCGATGATTAATTTGCCGAAGGTTACTCCGCTCATACGACCCGAAGGCCATGTAGTATAATCGCTTTTCGTGTCGAAATGTGGTGCGAAAATCGCCAAACCATTCGCGTTCGGCGAGTAGCCCATTTTGTTTGCCATACACAAATGACGGGTTACTCGATAATTTAAAGTAATTGCTCAGTTGGTAGTCAATTGCGCTGGTTAGTTGTAAAAGTGTACGATTAACATTCCCCGTTGTAATAGTGCCGTCGGCAGTAAAACGGTAGCGAAATATGTGTGCTACTGGCAGTGCCTTTTTGCTGGTATCAGTTTTCTGTAGGCTAATTGCCGTTTTGCTCGAATCAACTTTACTGGCTTTACCTGAGTCTGGTAAAGAAGGCCGCAAGGGATCAGGCTGTTCAACAATTTGGGCTTTTGCGTGAGTATAAATGAAAAGAAAACTATACAAGAAGAAGCATATCTGAAGGTATTTCACAGAAAGAGGCATTGATGAAAGCGCAACTTAGAAAAAAAAGATACATTTAGCGGCTGGCTGGATGATCAATTTATTTAATAGCCTTTTCAATCAAATCTGCATTTTACTATGACTCGCTGGGGAATTTTAGGACCGGGCCGCATTGCCCATAAATTTGTGCAGGACCTTTTAACGTTGCCCGACGCGCAACTATACGCGGTGGCTTCGTCAAATCAACAACGCGCCGATGAGTTTGCTAAAGAATATAACGCACCTCATGCGTTCGGTTCTTACGAGGAGCTGTTAACACTTCCCGATTTGGACGTGGTATACGTGGCTACCCCCCATGTTAAACACTATGAGAATGTTATGATGTTGCTCAACGGCGGGGCTGGCCGGCCTGGATTGGCCGTTTTGGGCGAAAAACCATTTGCTATGAACGGCGAACAGGTTCAGGAAATGGTCAAAACCGCGCGGACGAAGGGTCTGTTTCTGATGGAAGCTCTTTGGAGTCGGTTCATGCCTGGCATTGAAAAAGCGCTGGAATTGGTTCAATCGGGGGTCATTGGTAAGGTGGTTTCGGTAAAGGCCGATTTTGGCTTTAAAGCTCCATTCGTACCGGATAACCGGCTTTTTAATAAAGAATTGGGCGGTGGTTCATTACTCGATATTGGCATTTATCCCCTGTTTTTATCGTACCTGATTTTAGGAAAGCCGACAACCATTAAAGCATCTGCAATCTTCGGATCAACCGGCGTTGACGAGCAGTGCGGTATCGTATTGACGTACCCTGATGGCCAGATAGCCCTGTTAGATAGCACGTTACAGGCAAAAACCGATTGTGTTGGTTTGATTCAGGGTGAAACAGGTCAGATTCGTATTCACAGCCGTTTTCATGAAACAATGGGCATCACGCTTATCCCGGAGGATCAGGAACCAACCACCTTTGACTTCACCCGGACGACACACGGCTACGATTACGAAGCCCGGCATGTGATGCAATGTTTGGCCGAAGGCTTGATTGAAAGTCCCCTGTGGTCGCTTGATGACAGCCTGAATTTGATGGCACTATTGGACGCTATTCGGGTCGAAGCGGGTATTATTTACTAAAAAGCAGAAGCGGTTCATCATTGTGAAAAGTAGTCTCCTGCTCTTTTCCGCAATGGCGAACCGCTCTCTCTTCCTTTTCTCCTTACCTTTGCGGCATGACTGACCGCTATGCCCAGCGCGGAGTTTCCGCCAGTAAAGAAGACGTTCACAATGCCATTGCTCAGCTTGACAAGGGGCTTTTTCCAAAAGCATTCTGTAAAGTTGTGCCCGACATATTGGCGGGAGATCCTGACTTTTGTACCATTATGCATGCTGACGGTGCTGGAACAAAATCAGCGTTGGCTTATTTGTATTGGCGTGAAACGGGCGATCTGAGCGTTTGGCGGGGTATTGCTCAAGATGCAATCGTCATGAATACTGACGATTTGATTTGTGTTGGTGCCACTGGCCCCATGTTACTATCGTCTACCATTGGGCGGAACAAAAATCTGATTCCGGGTGAAGTCATTGCCGAAATTATCAACGGTACGGAGGAGGTATTACAGATGCTACGCGATCATGGCATTGACATTTATAGTACCGGAGGAGAAACCGCCGATGTGGGTGACCTGGTTCGTACGGTAATTGTCGATAGTACGGTAATTGCCCGAATGCGACGCGATCAGGTCATTAGCAACGACCAGATTCAGGCGGGTGATGTTATCGTTGGGCTAGCGTCGTTTGGGAAGGCATCTTACGAGACTACATACAATGGCGGTATGGGCAGCAATGGGCTAACTTCGGCCCGCCACGATGTACTGGCTCACTACCTCGCTAACCAATATCCCGAAAGCTTCGATCCTGCTATCGACAAGTCATTGATTTATAGCGGCTCGAAAAAATTAACCGATTTAGTGCAGACCGGGTGGTCCGACAATTCAATTGGCGATATCACAGTTGGGCAGCTTATTCTCTCGCCCACCCGAACGTATGCGCCCGTCGCGAAAGTGCTGCTGGATGAACTTCGTCCGCAGATTCATGGTATGGTTCACTGCTCGGGTGGGGCGCAAACCAAAGTTTTGCATTTTGTTGATAACCTGCACATTATTAAAGACAATCTATTTCCGATTCCGCCCCTGTTCCGATTGATTCAGGCAGAAAGTGGCACGAGTTGGCAGGAGATGTATAAAGTCTTCAATATGGGGCACCGACTAGAGGTTTATTTGTCTGAAGCAAACGCACAACGAGTAATTGAGATAGCGACGTCATTCGGCATTGATGCGCAGGTAATTGGTCGGGTTGAAGCGTATGAAGGCAAGCAAGTGACCATACGAAGCGGAGTAGGTGAATTTATTTATTGAGTGACTTAGTGGTTTTCTAAATACATTGCAGGCGGAACGTGTGTTCTACACAATGGCGCCTATATGAAGAAGTACTACGTAGTTTTTGCGCTCATCTGGTTCATAACCATTCAGATAATCACGGCACAGACAACGCCATTTACAGCTAACTGGAATTTCGAAGGTAGTGGCAACGGGGCATCATCGAGTGGATTAGTAGCCGCTTCTTCTGTCGACTATTCAGGTGTGAATCCATTAGCGGTAAATCCATATACGTCGGGTTATGTCAATTTAGGGGTCAATGTGCAAAACTGGTCCACCTCGGTTTGCAATCAGACCGAATATGTTCAGATTTCAGTGCAGCCTCTTGGCACAGCTACAATTACATTGACCGCCCTGTCGTTCGCTTTTGCCCGTTCGGCGCAGGGGCCGCAGCAACTTACCGTTCGGTCGAGTGTTGATGGATTTAGCAGCGATATCTTCTCGCAGGCCGTCACAACGAATTATCAGGTAGCGTCTATTGCTTTGAGTAGCTCTGAGTTTACCAATCAATCGGGTTCGATAACCTTCCGCATTTATGCCTGCAACCCAACTGCCGGAGGTGGAACGCTCAAATTAGATGAAATTCAAATTAATGCTACGGTTCTGCCGGTCACTTTACTTTCGTTCACGGCAAAACCTGAGGGCGACCGGGTTCAACTGGCTTGGGCAACATCGACTGAACGCGACACCGACCACTTTATCGTCGAGCGAAGTGCTGATTTAAACGAGTACGTACTTGTAGATAAAGTTGCGGCCAAAGGCACCACTAACGAGCGGCAATATTATGGACTGACCGACCTCAATCCCCAAACCGGGGCGAACTATTACCGTCTGAAACAAATCGACTTCAACGGTACAATTCATAGCTACAAAGCAATATCAACCATCATTCGAGCCAACGAGCCGGTGATAGCCGTGTATCCTAACCCGGCAAGTTCCGACCGAATTCATTTACGGCTCTGGAACGCCGACGATGCAACTGTGCGACTATTGGCAACCAATGGACAGCTTATGGATGGACGATTAGAACGCAAATCCGGTGAGGCCGATTTTGTATTCGCGCAGCCATTGCCAATAGGGTTATACTGGCTAGAAGTAAAGACAAACGGCCAGAAACACTCAACACAAGTGCTGGTTCGGTAATTGTTGATGACAAATAAACTTTAGAAAAGACCAGCTAGACAGCTGGTCTTTTCTGTTTAGATGCGGCTGAATGAGCGTACGGGCCTATTAAGTTAAAAACTTAACACTGGCATAATCGTTCGTACTATATCTTTGATTACTCAATTGATAAATAGAACTCAACTATGATCCGATTTTTACAACTAACATTTGCCAGTATATTATTGTGGGTAATAACCGTACCCGCTTATGCCCAAACGACTTTAGCCTCATGGAATTTTGAGGGATCACCTGGGTCGCTGACAGCAGCAGTTGCGTCTAACATTACCGCCGGAAATGCTGCTTTTGGTACAGCCGTAACCAGTACGACCTACGTGGCCGGTAATGGTGGCGGTAGAGCTTACACAGGAACTGGCTGGAACGTGCCCAGCCTGAATGCTGATAAATATATTCAGGTTAATTTAAGTCCGGCAGCCAGTTATACGATGTCAATTGCTCAACTCACCTTTGATGAGCAGCGGTCTGGCACAGGGCCTACTACTTGGGCATTGCGATCAAGTCTGGATAACTTCGCCACTTTCACTGATCTTAATACGACTCCTACGTCAACGACTTCGCCCACGTCGAACGGTTCGTTTACCACGCGAACTGTCTCGTTTAGTGCAAATACATCTTTTCAAAACCTGAGTACGCCGGTTACCTTACGTATCTACGGGTACGGTGCCAGTGGTTCGGGCGGAACATGGCGATTTGATAATATAACCCTAAGTGGCGTGGTAGCACCAATCAATTCGACGGCTCCACTTATTTCTATTAGTCCGGCTGCTCTCGCCAATTTCGCAACCGTTTCCGGCACGCCTTCGTCGGCTAAATCATATACTGTTTCTGGCTTAAACCTGACGGCTGACATAACTATAACCACCCCAACAGGATACGAAGTGAGTAAGGACAATGGCGGGAGTTACGCCGGTACTCAGACGTTGACTCAATCGGGTGGGGTAGTGGCTAGTACAACCATTAGTGTCCGGCTGACGGGGGCTGGTAGTGGTACCGTAAGCGGCAATGTCGCGAACGAGAGTGCAGGCGCTACGGCCCAAAATGTGACTGTCAGCGGAACGGTTAATAACGCCAATGCGCCAACGACTATTGGTACGGCGAGGGGTCAGGTGGGTACAACCGTAACCATTCAGGGGCGCGCAACCGTTAGCAGCGAGTTTGGTGGTAAACTATTTTATATTCAGGATGCTACGGGTGGTATTGCTGTTTACGACGCAACGACAAGTTATGGGAATCAGATACAACTCGGCGACTTGGTTCAAGTGACAGGTCCGGTGGCTCTTTTCCAGGGTAAAAAAGAAATAAACGGTGTTGTCGCTTTTATGAAGGTGGACAATACGAATCAACCCGTGGCACCTCAGACTGTTACCATAACTCAGCTTACGTCGGGTACGTATGAAGGACAGTTAGTTACGATTCAAAACGCTACTATTGGCGGGTCGGGCGGTACGTTTCAGGGTGGCTCGGCGGGTACCTATCCGCTTACCACCACCGACGGAGCAGGAGAATTATTTGTGACGAGTGCGTCTAATTTGGTCGGCGCTACCAAACCTACTGCTGCATTAACGGCAACTGGTATTGCTGACCGTTTTATATCAACCGACGCATCGAAGAATGTTGTGCAGCTTAATCCCCGGGCGATTATTGACATTCCCGGCTCGGAAGTTGCCCCGCCACCACCGACGATTACGACCTGCCCTGCCAGCCGTGATATTAGTGACAATGACCAAACATTGAGCGTGGTAACCTGGAATCTTGAATGGTATGGCTTCGATGGCGGTACTTACACATGCACTAATGGCTCAAGAACCTATGCCGATAATGGGCCAACCAATGAAGCGCTACAGGCACAAAATGTTCGCTCTGTAATGGATGGCTTTAATGCTGACATTTACATTTTGCAGGAAGTAAGCGACAAGGACCGGTTGGTACAAAACACCCCACCGGGTTATGCCTTAAGCTGTTCCGATCAATACACATCTTACTTTTTTCAGGATTTGTGCGATGCGAATGGTAATCCGCAGGGATTCAATCCGACCAGCATTAATCAAAAAGTTTGTGTGATGTACAAAACGAGCGTCATCTCGATGATTCCTGCGGAAAGTAAACCGTTGTTAGCCAGCAAGTACGACTACACGTCCAGTTCCCGCAGTAGCGCCTGGGCATCGGGCCGGTTGCCTTATCTGTTCGTTGCGAACGCCACCGTAAACGGCCAGACCCGGAAACTATATATTGTGGATATCCACGCTAAATCAGGTTCAGCACAGGATGACTATGATCGGCGGAAACAGGATATTATAGACTTGAAGGCTGAACTGGATGCGAATTATGGGAATGTTAACCTGATTCTGGCTGGTGATTACAACGATGATGTTGACCAATCCATTGCGGCTGGTAATCCTTCGTCTTACGCCAACTTTGTGGGCGATGCCAATTACACGGTCATTTCGAAAGAACTGAGTAACAATAGCTGCAATACAGACGCTAATTTCACCGATGCTATTGACCATATTACTGTATCGAATGAACTCGCCCCAGCCTATATCGCCGGGTCGGTAGCCTCCGTCCGTCCAGCTGTTGTCAACTACGCAACCACCACCTCCGACCACTACCCAACTTTCGCCCGCTTCAACATAGCTGCCGCCTTACCTGTCCGGCTTTCGTCGTTTGGGGTAAAAGCTGTTGGCGAAAATGTAGCGGTATCCTGGACAACGTCCAGCGAAACAAAAAGCGCGTATTTCGACGTTGAGCGCAGTGCTAATGCCATAGAATTTGGGGCAATTGGTCGTGTTGCGGCTGCGGGCGAAGCACAGTCAACCAAAGTTTATAGCCTGCTCGATGAACACCCATTGAGCGGAACAAACTACTATCGACTGAAGCAAGTTGACCTTGACGGACAAACGGCCTACTCTAAAATTGTGTCGGTCGTGCTGGATAATCTGACACCTGCTTTTGAATTACTTGGCAACCCAACTGACAATCAGGCTATTCATGTGGCTGTCCGCAATTTGCCCAACGCCACTTATCACCTAACAACCCTTACCGGGCGCGAACTTCCCGTTCAAGGCCAAACCCAGGCCGACGGATCAATGATGTTCACGCCTTCCCAATCGCTCAGTCCGGGTGTGTATTTGCTCCGGGCCAATGCAGGCGCAACGCGATTAGTGCGAAAAGTAGTTGTGCGGTAATCAACTAAGAAAACAAAAAGCCGCGTCATTCACATGAACGACGCGGCTTTTTAGTGACTAAGTAACGATGAAGATTTACTGAAATGCTTGTAATTATCCGTGTGAGCCGAGGTTCGCTCGCTTGACAGTTAACTATAGAATTATTTCTATTTAATTAAATAAAAATGCCATATTAATTGACTTTTAATTTATCAAGGTTATATCTTTACATCCATTAACTTAGTGCGTTAAGATGTATGCAAAAGAACATTCGCTGGTTGATCGTTTTCCTACTTTTTATTGCCACGGGCTTAAGCTTTCTTGATCGGCAGGTACTGTCAATTGCAATCATCAAGATTCAGGAAGAATTCCATATTACAGATGTTCAATATGGTATGATCAACACCAGCTTTCTGATGAGCTATGCCATTATGTTTACACTTGGGGGATGGCTTATTGATCGGGTTGGTGGTAAAGTTGGGCTGGCTATTTCAGTAGGGGTGTGGTCAGTGGCTAATAGTCTGCACGCAGTGATGAACACGTTTCCGCAATTGCTGGCCTTTCGGTTTTTGTTGGGAATCGGGGAAGGAGGCTGTTTTCCCGGAGCGGCCTGGACGGTTTATCGTTGGTTTGATAAAGAAGAGCGTGCCCTGGCGAACGGTATTGCTATTGGCGGATCAGCTATAGGGGCAGTAGTTGCTCCGCCATTAACTATCTGGTTATCGAGCACATATGGCTGGCGGGGTGGCTTTCTGATTCCCGGTCTCATCGGTATTGTATGGGTAATCGTTTGGCTATTAACTCCCTGGAAAAGTGTAAATCTGGTTGTTGATAAAAAAACCAAATCAGAACCAACCGAAACGGTTTCGTTTCTGGAGTTGCTCAAAAAGAGACCGACCTGGGTATTTATTCTCATTCGGTTTCTGCTCGATCCGGTCTTTTATTTCATGATGTTCTGGATTCCGAAATACCTTAGCTCCGTTAGAAATGTCTCGTTTGAAGAGATTGGCAAGCTTTTCTGGATACCGTTTCTGGCATTGGGTATTGCCAACATACTTGGCGGCTGGTTATCTGGCAAGCTTATCGCTCATAATTATTCGGTCAATAAAGCGCGAAAAACCGTGATGGGCATTGCCGCTCTGCTGACTTTGTCAGCGCCTGCCATTGAATGGGTTTCGTCGGTTGAAATAGCCGTTGCACTCATGGCGGTGTTCATGTTTGCCCACGGTTTCTGGATTACAAATTACATCACCTCCATCTCGGATATGTTTGGTCAAAAGGCTACTTCCACGGTCGTTGGCCTGTCGGGGACGGCTGGGGCTGTTTCTGGTCTATTACTCAATCCACTAATGGGTGCCATCATTCAGAAATACTCATACCAGCCTCTCTGGATTGCGTCAGGGTTGCTATATCCCTTGGCGTTTTGTTTACTTATTCTGCTTATTCCCACCATTAAGAGCTTAAATCTGGGTAGTAATCAGGATAATATAACTCAGACTATACCCTTACAAGCCAGTTAAAACCCAACTGAATTAACCAGTATCCGGAAAATTCGGTCAAGTTAACTTAGTGCACTAACTTAACTTGATAAAAGCATAAACTGAAAAATATGGAAAATCAATCTATGAATGGTATAGCGGTGAATCAGGCCGGTATTATAAAACGAAAAAAGACGCGTCCTCGAATTGGGGTGTTTGGCGTGGGTTACTTTAAATATTGGGGGCAGTTCGACGGCTTACTGGAAGATATGCTGAAGAAGCAATCGGTTTTCATTGAGAAAGTTGAAGCACTTGACTCCGTAGACATTATTGACTTTGGTCTGGTAGATGATGTAACGAAAGCTTACGAGATGGTCCCAAAACTCAATGCGGCCAATCTTGATCTGATTTTCTGCGATATGCTAACGTACGCAACGTCGAGCACATTCGGCATTATTATCAAAAGCATTGATATTCCGATTGTGCTGGTTGCTCTACAGCCCGACAAGGCGATGAATTACAGCAAAGCGTCTACGTATCTACAGCTATATAATGACGACATCTGCTCACTGCCGGAGTTTGCGGGTGTGGCAGTTCGAATGGGTAAGAAAGTACCGAAAATGATTATTGGTACCCTATACGACGACCCTGCGGCTGATGCCGAGATTGAAGAATACTGCCGGATTGCCGCCGTTCTGCATGATTTGAAGACGGCTAAAATCGGTCATATTGGGCACCCGATAGAAGCTATGCTCGACATGCACTCCGATTCGACAATGCTGACGGCTCATTTTGGTGCCCACATTGTTCAGTGCGAAGCCCACGAAATTGTCACGTTCTATCAGCAGGCTACAGCCGAAGAAATCGACGTAGTTAAAGATCGGATTCTGGCTTTTTTCGATACGCCCGATCCTGTGTCTGATCCGATCT
Organism: Spirosoma flavum; assembly: GCF_042686045.1. Lineage (NCBI taxonomy): Bacteria > Pseudomonadati > Bacteroidota > Cytophagia > Cytophagales > Cytophagaceae > Spirosoma > Spirosoma flavum. Next base: position 652,854 of record NZ_JBHUOM010000019.1, on the reverse strand, counting down.
CCGAAAAACTGCGGGACTCCGACCTGCACATTGCGGCTCAGGCAGCCGTGGCGCTGGAAAAATTTGTGAAGGCGAAAAAACTTGATGGCCTTGCCTATTACTACGATGGACCGGATAACAGCGACACACGAGTTGTTATGTCGAACCTGATTGTCGGCAACTCATTGCTGACGGGTGCAGGCTTTCCAATGTGTGGCGAATCAGATTTGAAAACATGCATTGCCATGCTCATCATGGAGCGCCTGGGCATTGGGGGAAGTTTTGCTGAGTTTCACCCGGTCGATTTTATTGAAGATTTTGTACTGGTGGGGCACGACGGACCGCACAATATCGCCATTGCCGAAGGGCAACCCGTTCTACGTAGCCTCAAAAAATACCACGGCAAACCGGGTTTTGGGGCTGGTGTCGAGTTTAAAATCAAGGAAGGGCCAATTACGATGCTGAGTATCAACTCGACGTATGATGGGAAAATGAAATTTGTTATCGCCGAAGGGGAATCGATTGCCGGATCAATTCCGCCAACGGGAAATACTAATACCAGAGGTTTTTTTAAACCCGATGTCCGGACGTTTCTTAAACGTTGGATTAACGAAGGCCCGACGCACCACTTTGCGCTGGGTATTGGGCATCACGCAGAAACGATACAGACGATTGCCGACTACCTGAAGATTGAATCCGTACTTATCAACGGATAAAACTCGCCTAAAATCTTGAACCTTAATCCTTTAATTATGAACCATTTTTTATTTGATCACCTGCGACTTCTGGTGATCGGCATCATGTTGAGCGTGTTGATCACCGTAAATGTTGTGATTGCCCAATCGACTGGTAAAGAGTTGGTTAGTGGTAAAATAACCGCTGATGAAGATGGTGAAGCCCTGGTTGGTGCGACGGTAACCGAAAAAGGAACTACCAATGGAACGACGTCGGATGTTTACGGAAGCTTCAAACTCAATGTGTCGGCAAAGGCGACACTTGTGGTCAGTTTCATTGGCTACACGCCCCAGGAATTTCCCGTTACTAATCGTTCGACGATCAATGTTGCCTTAAAAACAGATCAGCAGCAATTACAGGATGTGGTGGTAGTGGGCTATGGTACGCAACGGAAAAAAGATCTGACGGGCTCCATTGTCAACCTGACCAGCAAAGACTTAGTGCCCGTTCCGTCGGCTACAAGTGTTGACCAGATGATGCAGGGCAAGGTAGCAGGTGTGCAGATTACGCAAACGTCGGGCGCGCCGGGTGGCAATGTCAATGTCGTGATTCGCGGCATTAGCTCTATTACGGGCGGAAACTCGCCCTTATATGTCGTGGATGGATACGCCATCGGTACGGGTGGGGGAGGCTCTGATCTGAGCACGTTTAGTTCTAATTCCTATTCGGCCAGCGGTATTGCCAGTAGTAGTTCAACCAACCGGATTAACCCATTGAGTACGATCAACCCGGCTGATATTGAGTCGATTCAGGTGTTAAAAGATGCGTCGGCAACGGCTATCTACGGTTCTCGCGGGGCCAATGGAGTTGTGATTATTACCACAAAACGCGGCAAAATCGGTAAACCAACGATCAGTTTCGAGCATTCGACAGGGATTCAGCAGCTAGCCAAGAAATTAAAGTTATTAACGCCCCGACAATATGCCGAATTCGTAGCTGAAGGGCGCGATAATGCCTGGGTATTCGCAGGTGGAAAAGCGGTTGACCCAAACAGCATTCGGAGTACAGCTACCCAGGTGAAACCCGAATTCCGAAATCTGGATCAGTTTGCCAATGAAGGATACGGGACTGACTGGCAGGATGTTATTTTTCAACAAGGGGTGGTTCAGAACTACCAGCTATCGGCCAGTGGCACCAGTAAAGATGTTGGCTACTATGTTTCGGGCGGGTATTTCGATCAGAAAGGAATTGTTATTGGCTCTAACTTTAAAAAATTCACCCTCCGCACCAACATTGATGCGCACTTGACCGAGCGGTTGAAAATTGGCGCTTCCTTTTCCGGTGCTCACTCCTACGGTGATTTTGCCCGGGCTGAAGGGCACCTGCAATTTCGTGGACTGATATCAGCCGCGCTGGCCAGTGATCCGACGATTCCGGTTTATAATCCTGATGGCACGCCGTATTCTGAATTTTCCAGTCCAACGGGCATTCCGGTAGAGAATCCGCTGATTATTGCCGCCGAATTTTCGGATAAACGTAATAATACCAACGTCTTTACGAACAATTACCTGCAATACGAATTTGCCCCCGGTCTGGTGTTCAAAACCTCGGTCGGGGTAAACTATTCGAACAACGTAACCCGTTTATGGAAGTCGTCGAAAGTCGGTATTTCTACCAGCCGAACGGGGGCTGCCACGGCTGGGGTCACGGAAATTAAAAGCCTGAACTGGTTAAATGAAAACACATTAAACTACCGGCATAAGTACGGCGACAAACACGATATCGATGCGTTAGTAGGGTTTACAGCGCAGAAAAACACGGATGATATTTTACAGGCTGGAGCGTCCGATTTCCCAACTGATGATGTGCCTTATTTAGCTGCGGGTGCCGTTACGTCGGGCACGAATTACAAAAGTGAATGGTCGATGCTATCGTGGCTGGCTCGGGTAAATTATACGCTGGCTGGAAAATACCTGTTTACGGCTACGATTCGGAAGGATGGAAGCTCCCGATTTGGGTCACAAAATCGTTGGGGTACGTTTCCATCAATTTCGGCTGCTTAACGCTTGTCGGATGAGTCATTTATGAAATCGGTCGAGTTTATCAGCGATTTGAAAATCCGGGCGAGCTACGGTATTTCGGGTAATAACCTCATTCCTAACTATGCTAGTCAGGGGCTGTTAGGCATTTCGCGCAATGTGCAAAATGGCCAGGTAATTTCGGGAGTTATTCCTACAAGTTTGGCGAATGACGTACTAACCTGGGAGCAATCTATACAAACCAATCTTGGGCTTGATCTATCGCTGTTTCATAACCGGATCTCGATTGTTGTGGATGCCTACCGTACGCATAAAAAGAATCTTCTGTTAAACGTAATTCTGCCTGCGGCATCCGGCTTTAGCAGTTCGCTCCAGAATATTGGTGAAGTTGAAAACAAAGGTCTTGAACTGACAATTAATTCGCAGAATATCGCAAAAGGCCCTTTTCAGTGGAATACCGATTTTAACATTAGCTGGAACCGAAACAAAGTATTGGCGCTCAATTCGGCAACGTCCCGAATTCAAACGTCTGACTTTCAGGTGGCTCAGGTTGGCTACGCGATTTCCAGTTTCCGGCTGCTCAATATTCTGGGTGTATTTCAAACTCAGGAAGAGGTCAATAATAGTCCCAAGCAGCATCCGAGAGTACAACCGGGCGATTATCGTTATCAGGATACCGATGGCAACGGTACCATCAATCAATCAGACCGAACCATCGTCGGTAATCCGTGGCCTAAGTTTACGTTCGGATTCGGCAACCGGTTTAGCTTTAAGAATTTCAGCTTGAACGTGAGCGTGAATGGATCGCAGGGTAACCAAATTTATTTCCAGGGTGGCGAAGTTAATTTGAATGAAGCGGGGGTTCAGAACCAACTGTCAGTTGTTGCCGACCGCTGGAAATCGCCGACGAGTCCGGGCGCGGGTCTATATGCACGGGCTATCCGGAACGACTACGCCTTTGGCTTCAGCTCGGGCACAACCAAGTATTTGTTTGATGGTTCCTACGTTCGTATTCGGAATGTAAATCTGGCTTATGCTTTCCCCAAACTGCTGGTCGGCAAGTTGAACATGCAGGCACTTTCGGTTTATGCCGACGTAACGAACCTGTACACCTTTACGAAGTATCCGGGCTATGATCCGGAAGGAAGCACCACCGGCGACAACATTGCCCGTAGCGGTATCGACTTCTTCGCTTATCCAAACCCACGAACCTACACACTCGGCTTACGCCTAACGCTATAATCGACTGATGGTCAAACTGATATTGTCATGAAAAAGAAATTAGTTATCTTTCTGTTACTAGCGACCACGGCATTTTCCTGTAAGGATTTTCTGGCGTTAAACCCCGAATACCAAATCAGTGATCAGACATTTTTCAAAAATCAGAACGATTTCGAAACGTCGCTGATTGGCGTATATAGCACATTCCGTGGTTTATTTAGTAGCAGTAGCCTGTTGTATTTGGCGGAACTGGCTACCGACAATACCGAAATTCAATGGTCATCGCCCTCGACAGACGAGATGCAGATGGACCAGAACGCGGTTACGTCAACCAATGTATATACGCAAACTGCCTGGAATACCTGTCTGTATACGATCTCCCGGAGCAACGCCATCTTGAGCCGAATCGATGGGGCCACCTTCGACCAGACGGCCAAAGACCGTATCAAAGGCGAAGCAAAGTTTCTGCGAGCCTATGGTTACTTCTATCTGGTTCAACTGTTTGGCAATGTTCCCATTATCAATCAGACCTTTAGCAGTCCGTCGCAAGTGGCTTCGGCTGATCTGGCTCTAAAACCTCAGGCCGATGTATATAAACTTATTCTGGCAGATTTGGCCGAGGCCGAAACGTTGTTACCCGCTACGCTCAATACCGACCGGACAAAAGCATCGCGTTCGACGGTAAAAGCGTTGTTGGGCAAAGTCTACCTCACCTTAAAAAATTACGATCAGGCTGCAGTTAAGTTGAAGGAGGTTATCGATACGAAATTTTATTCGTTGATTCCCAACTATCAAACGCTGTTCACGAACGGCAACAACAACTTGGCCGAGTCGCTTTTTGAGATTGAATATGTGTCAGGCCGAAGTATAGGCAATAATTATTCGGCTTTGTTTACACCGGCCATCACCAGTATGGCAATCTTTCCAAGCAATCTACAGGGGGGAGGACGAATTGTACCGACGCTGGATTTGATTAAAGCCTATGAAATTGGCGATGCCCGAAAAGCGGTATCGGTCAATGATTCGGTTTTGCTGATTGGGGGCAAAAAATCGTACAGTCGTTACGGGTTGAAATTCGTTGATTTTAAAGCAATTGACCTTTCTGACGGTAGTATTACGTTTACGGCCCTGCGGTATGCCGACGTATTGATGATGTATGCCGAAGTGTTGACTGAACAGGGTAAAACCACTGAAGCGCTGCCATACGTCAACCTAATTCGGCAACGAGCAAAATTGCCTGATTTAGCCGGGTTAACACAGGCTACCCTGCGAACCGCCATTGAGAAAGAGCGACGGGTTGAGTTTTTATACGAAGGACAACGCTGGTTTGATTTGCTGCGTACCGGGCGGACAAAAGCTGTTCTGAACGCCCATTATGCTAGCCTGAATCTGAGTTTTTCCGTGCAGGATTTCGAGTTGCTTTTCCCGATTCCGCAAAATGAGGTGGACCTCAATCCGACGTTGGTAAAGCAAAATCCGGGCTATTAATAAAGGTGAAATTGTCTGTGGTGTCGGGTTCTTAAACCCGACACCACAGACAAAGCTGTTTCAATTTGAACGAGTGTTTTTGTCCTGTTGACTCAGGACAAAATGTAGTGCCTGTCCCCAACTCTTCGACTCATGCGTACTCAAATCCTACCCGTACTCGTCGTACTTTGTCTAGCCATTTTTGGCTTTACGTATTCGAATCTAACAATTACCGATACGCCAAATCTGGACAACTCGACCCTGCGAGGCAAATCGTTCAATAACATTACGCTGGAAGCCTCGCTCAAGCCCTTCAAAAAAAACGATAAAGCTTATATTCAGCAAGTTGCCACCGAATTGTTTATGCAATGGGCCGCTTTACTTCGTCACACCGATACGGTGTCAGTTATGCTCTGGACCGCCGATGGGTCAGAAATTCTGGACTACAAAGGCAAATTAAATCAACCTCTGGAGTGGGCTCGGTACATTGGTAATCCAAATACAGAACACGAAGTCGGTTCCGGCCCCGAAGAATTGTCTTTGCATGAACGGGCACACCTGTACATCGAAAATCCGCCTGTGTTTACCTACGGCGATCTGAAATATATCATTCAAACGCTGAAAGATACCGGCAAGCGCATCACGGGTAAACCCATCCGGATTGGCGCTACGTTTGACCCAGGACCTGAGTTTGCCAAGTCGGAGTTTAAATACAAAAAACACCCTGAAATTCTCGGTGGCAATGCGATGGGTCACAAGACATTTGTGAGCTGCTATTCAACACTCAATGCCGACAAAGACGATTATGCTGGTTTCCCCAAAGGCATTCCGGCAAACACGCCGTTCGGAACATTCTTTGGACGGCAAAGTCAGCATTTTATGGTCGATTTAGGCTATGATTATATCTGGTTTAGCAATGGATTTGGCTTCGGTGTTGAAGGCTGGTCATCAACCGGGGCAATTTTTACCGGTAAAGCGTTTCAGCCCGAAAAGTTGCCGGATACCAAAGCGTTAATTGCCAATTTCTGGAATCTTTTTCGCAAAGAATGTCCCAAATTTCAGATTCAGACGCGAGGTACAAACCTCTCGACGGGCATTGATTTAGCGCGCGACGGGGTTGATCTGAAGCAGATTTACAGCGGTAACTACAATATGCTACCCCCACCGAATTCGCCCTGGGCAGCCCTCGACGGTGATTTTGGCTTGGAGATGGTTGGGTACATGTCGCGGATGGCCGAACTGCCCGACGAGCGTTATGTATTTCGCTACTACACTCATGACCCGTGGTGGGTGAATAGCCCCTGGCTGGATCGTTATGGGCAGGAGCCGCATGATATTTACCTACCTATGTCGGTAGCCCGCATCAACGCGAAGGGCGAGATTCGACTGCCAAGTCACCTGAATTTTCTAACTGCCGATAATTCATACGGGGAAATGCCTTCTGAAGTGCCCGATGAAGTGACTCCGCATATTTTGAAAGCACGCTACGATTCCCCGACCGCTCCGGGGCCGCTGGTGTGGGTCTATCCCTTTGATGAGTATCATACGTGGGCCTACAAACAGCCCGAACGACTCCCCGAAATTTATTATGGAGACTGGCTTATCCGGCAGGCTATCAACAACGGTTTTCCGCTGAACACGATTACGTCAACTGGTTCGCTTCAGAAGGTTTTAGCAACAAAACCGGCTTTTTTCAATGAGTCGATTTTAGTCTCTATTGTACCGGAAGCCGGTACTCCGCTTGAAAAAACGCTGATTGATTTTGTACAGAATGGCGGGAAACTTCTCATTTATGGCCCCGCCGACCATGCTGGAGCCGCTTTTTTGACCCTGCTGAATCTGCAAAACACAAAAGCGCTTGACGGAGAATTTCAGGTTAACTCAAGCATAACCCTTGACGAACTGACGAAAAAATATCCGGATAAGATTGCTCATAATGCGCTGTTTTCGGGTGGCGGCATTGCTACTCAGGTGAAAGCCAAAGCCGATGTTGGCACCAAAGTACTGGCTAAAATGACGCAGGGTCAGAACGAACGCGATGTGGTTTGGGTACGCGAAAAGCCAGAATGGAAAGGGGGTAAAGTGGCCTACGTGCGTGGTACCAATTCGAGCAAGTTTACGGGCGGAAAACTTCTGACGCCAGATAATCCTGAAGAGTTATTCACGGGGCCGTTACTGATGCGCTATGTACTGAATCAGTTTGGTCTGGACTACCGAGTTGACAAACGAAATCCGTCGGTAAAGAATCCAGTGCTGACTATTTCGCGGGCTGGCAACGGATTTTTCTTCTCCGGTTATTGCCCAAATACGACCATTACGCACCGGTTCAAACTGCCCCAGGGCGCTCCTATTCTGACGGGCTACGAAACGGAGCTAGCCAACGGCTATTCTGTTTATTCCATGCCAAAAGCCTGGCATCGGGAAAGCCGGGTCTTCATTGATCAGGCCGATGGTATTGTGTCCTGCCAGGAAATGACCTCGGGCGTGAAGCACATGAATCGGTGTGTTCGCCTGACGGGGCTGAAGAATGCCACCGTCCGCGTCTATCCTAATGATACTATAACCGAGCAGGGCTTACATATCTATTCCAATTCAATTTATCCTTGGAGGAAAGGCAAAACCGCTTTCAAACTTGGCGATAAGAAGTACGGCAAGCATTACGTCGTCGAAAATGTGACGGGCGATTTAGTTGCGTTTTGGTGAGATAGAAGCTGATCCTTATGCACACACTACCTTGAGAAATTTCTTTGTTTCCCTTTTATTAGCGTTGATTGGGCTGACTCCTCCAATCGTTTCGGCTGAAGTTTTACCTGTTTCATGGAGACTGGTAAGCCGGGTATTCGCCGATGAACCTACCCAAATTCGGGATGTTATCTACGGCCATAAGTTCGGTACGGCGTTGACAATGGATGTTCTCAAGCCCGCAAAACCCAGTGGAATCGGCGTCGTTTTTGTGCTGAGCGGGGGCTGGCACTCCGACATCAGTATGATTGAAAAGCGACGTAAGCACTTTCATTATTTCACGGATCGCGGGCAAACTGTATTTCTAGTCATTCACAGTTCGGCACCCAAATTTCAGGTTAATGAAGTCATTCAGGATGTTCATCGGGCTGTGCGTTTTATTCGGTTTCATGCTGCTGAATATGGCGTCAACCCTGATCGACTAGGCATATCAGGTATGAGTTCTGGTGGCCATTTGTCTTTGTCGATAGGCACTGGTGTAGACCGCCCTATGCCATCCGATACTATTCCGCAGAACAACACCACTACTCCGGTTGACTCAGTCGAGCGGGTTTCCAGCCGGGTGCAAGCCGTAGCCTGTTTCTTCCCGCCAACCGATTTGCTTAATTTTGGACATACAGGACGGTTGTTTGTCGAATGCGATACCACAAAGCGTTTCTGGCCTCAGTTTGGCGTTATGGGTAAACCCAGAGAAGAACAAGTGAACGTAATGCGACGTCTGTCACCGTACTACGCTGTTTCGAAGAATACGCCCCCGGTGCTTATTTTACATGGTACACAAGACCCGCTGGTGCCACTTGAACAATCAGAGCGGTTCATTGCCCGACTGAAGAGTGCTGGCGTACCCGCTCAATTGATCGTGCATCAGGGCGGTGCTCACGGTTGGGACGAAACATGGGAGTCAGATTTGGGTGTGGTAGCTGATTGGTTCGAGAAATACCTTCCGGCAGTAAAGAAATGAGGCAGACAGGCTATTGGACCGCTACCAGACAATGAATAAACTACGCTTGTTATTCGCCTTGCTGTTAGGCTTATCCCTAGAGGTAACGGCTCAATCACCGTCAATGGCCGATTCTGCCACGTATCTGGCCGGGGTGAAGAAGGAACTGACTGCTGTCTGGCCCAAAAACCGCACCATTAATCTGGTATTTCACGGGCACTCGGTACCCGCTGGGTATTGGCATGATCATGAAGTACATACGCTGGAATCGTATCCTAACCTGGTGCTGGCAAAACTTAAGAAACAATATCCGTATGCCGTTATTAACGTGATTGTTACGGCTATTGGTGGGGAGAATTCAATAAAAGGCCAGACTCGTTTTGAACAGGACGTACTGGTTCACAAGCCCGATGTGTTGTTTATCGACTACGCTCTGAACGACCGCTTTTCGGAGATTGATAAGGTAAAAGAAGCCTGGGAGAAAATGATCCAATCTGCTCTTGCTCAAAACGTAAACGTAATCCTGCTGACACCCTCGCCAGACCAGCGTTTGGATATACTATCGCCTACGAATCCCTTAGAGCCGCACGTTCGGCAGATTAAGTTGTTGGCTGAAAAGTACCACATTGGCCTAGCTGATCCTTACTCGCAATTCAAACAGAAAGCGGCTCGCGGTGAGCTGGAAAAATATATGTCACACGTTAACCACCCCAATAAAGAAGGCCACGAAATAATTGCGGATGAAGTGCTGAAGTGGTTTATAAAATAACTGGATTGGCAGAGCGGTAATCGTGTTCTGGGTTTGAAATAACCGCAAACTTATACTTGTCGCCGTGATAATAGGACTGTTCAATTTCAACTACCTTGTCGCCTGTGCAGATAACGGCACTATCCAGCACGAAGGCCGGTGTTGGCTTACTAAGATCAAAATTAGTTGTATTAGGCTCCAGAATTTTTACACTGAATGTTTGCTGAACTTCGTTGATTTTGAGGGAATAATTGTTCTCGTAAACTTTGAAATAAGAAACTTCGGTTGGTATTTTATTGATCTTCGGGCATAGCGTCAGCGATATGTATTTAACTTCGTCCTTAATCAGCAGTTCGTCGGCATAGCGGAGTTGGTGTAGTTTCAGAACGGGGCCATCAATGATAAAATGCCGACCGTTGATCTCCGACGAGATGCCGTCCGGCAAAACGGTTTTCTCCAGAACGATGTTCTTGGGCGTAAATCCTTCCGCAATCAGACTATCGTGAAAACCGCGTCGGGTCGCGTAAATAGAGCCGAGTGTGCGTAGTAAATGATGGTCTTCCGTACGATTTAAAACGTAGGTACCTTTCCCTTTTATCCGTCTGGCCCATCCTTTGGATTCAATCTCGAGCAGCGTCTTTCGGGCCGTTGTATTACTTATATTGAATGTTTTGATGAGCTCGTTTTCAGAAGGAATCTGGTCTCCCGGCTGTAGCTCTCCATTTTTTATCTTCTCAATGATGCTTTCACTAAGCGCGATAAATTTCGGCTTACCTGTAGCTATTTGAGCCGTTGCTCCTTTCCTTTCCATCCAGTTTTATAGACCAATAAGCGGCTAACACCCGCTGTGAGAGTCTGTTACGTTCATGTAACAAGAAACGGCGTTAACACGTTAACAGGGTCTGTAAAGATACATGTTCCTTTTCAGGATTAAATCTAATCAATCAGGCTTATAGGGCGGTTGTCTAAACGGAAATGCCGTCCATTCTCGATGAGTAACGCAATTAAGTTATCGAAGTGGCTAATACGCGTCGGGAAACCACTTTTCTTCATCAATGCGACATACGTAGGCGCTGGATGGTAATTATTTAGTGGGAGCATAGTTAACTAATTTGCGTATGTATTAATCTTTTTGATACGTTTGTTATCTAAAAGTTATACATTCACAAAATTTACAATGAAATCATTCCTGAGTTGGTCGTTAACTGGGTGGCTGGTTCTGATACTGACTCAATCAGGTGGTGCGCAAAGCACAAAAGGCTATAATCTGGGTGACGCTGTAGCGGACTTTCGGCTAAAAAACGTGGATAGTCGCCAGATTACGCTAGCTGACTACAAAGAGCAAAAAGGGCTGATTGTCGTTTTCATGAGTAATCATTGCCCTTTTGCAAAAGCGTACGAAGATCGGCTCATGGCTTTGGATCGTAAATTTTCCCCACAAGGCTACCCTGTATTGGCAATCATGCCTAACGATCCGAAGATTTACGAAGATGACTCATTCCTGAACATGCAAGCCCGCTCCCGCGACAAGGGTTATCCTTTTCCCTACGGGATGGATGAAACGCAGACAACTGCCCGGGCTTTTGGCGCTACTCGTACCCCCGAAGTTTATGTATTGAAACAGACCAGTGGGCAGTTTATTCTCGAATATGTTGGTACGATTGACGATAGTCCGCAGGATGGGGCAGGTGTGCAGCGCCGGTACGTTGACGAGGCCGTTAGCAGTTTATTAGCTGGTCGGCCTGTGCAATCGCCCATCACTAAACCCATCGGTTGCGCCATAAAATGGAAGTAAAGGGCAAACTCTGTCTTAGCTTTTCTGCTTTTTTCTGGCACACCATTTGCCAACTCCGTCTGTAGTTAAACTACACAGAAGTAATTATGAAGAAGTCTCCATTGATGTTAACCCGAATTAAACACGTTGCCGGTACCATGATGCTGGTGGGATCGCTGGCGCTATTGCAGGCTTGCGGCTCCGACAATAAGAAGGAATCTCGTACCGAAGACGCACTTGAAAAAACGGGTGATGCTATTTCTGCTGATACAAAGGATGCGGCAGCTGACGCCAAAGAAGATTTGAATGAAACGGGTAATAAAGCAGATGCTAAAGCGGACGAAGTGTCGGCTGATTTTAAACGGGAACGGGATGAGGCTGTGGCCAAAATGAACGTTCAGAAGGACAAATTAGACGCAAAAATCGATGAATTGAAAGCGAAAGCTGATAATCAGAGTGATAAGGCAAAGGTCGAAACGGAACGCCAAAAAGCGAAGTTGGAAGTACAGCGGAGAGAATTAGGCGATGATATTGACAAGGCTAAAAATGCGACTGCCGATGCCTGGAAAGATGTAAAATCAGGGTTCAAGCAAGCTGGTCACGAAATAGGTGATGCCTTTGACAAAGCCGGAGACAAACTTAAACGGAACGATAACTAAACCTCACGTTCCATTTTTTTAACGATAACGACAATGCCGACTTTTTAATAAAAGTCGGCATTGTCGTTAATAAGAGAATGTGGAGCCTTTTCCTCACTTTTGGGGATGGATGTACAGTTAGTGCTTGTATTCCAACGGGGAAAATTGTTATTTTGCGGGCTAAATTGACTGTTAAAAGCGAAATGTCTGTCATTAATAAGATCAGAGAACGTTCAGGGCTGGCTGTTGGTATTATTGCCGTCAGTTTGATTCTGTTCATTGTGGGTGGTGATTTGCTCGGTGGCCGTAGCTTGCTATTTGGCGGAAACCAGCAGGAAGTTGGTGAGATTGCTGGTCAATCCATTGATTATCAAGAGTTCAATGCTAAAGTGGATGAACTTCGGGCACAGTTTGAACAACAATCCGGCCGGCCACCTGCCGATCAGGACTTGGCTCAGATTCGTGAGCAAGCCTGGAACCAGATGTTATTTGAGATTGCCTACCAAAAAGAGTTCGATAAACTTGGTCTTAAAGTTTCGTCTGAAGAACTGGTAGACATGGTTCAGGGAAACAATATCAGTCCTGCTGTGCGTCAAGCATTTACGAATCCGCAAACGGGCGTATTTGATAAAAGCTCAATCATTACGTACCTCAAAGGCTTGAAAAACCTGCCTGTGCAGCAACAGGCTGCCTGGGCAAGTTTTGAGAAAAATTTAAGTTCGGAACGGTTACGCGAAAAATACGAGGGGCTGATGCGTCTGTCAATTTTTGCTACAACCGCTGAAGCGCAGAAAGAGTATCAGGCTCAAAATTCGAAAGCTAACGTTAAGTTCTTATTTGTGCCGTACTATACAATTAACGACACAACGGTAAAAGTGACGGATTCTCAGCTACAGGATTATCTGACGAAACATAAAGATGAATATCCCGGATCGGATAGCCGTTCAATTCAGTACGTAACCTTTTCCGTATCTCCTTCTAAAGACGATAGCTCAGCACTCTATAACCAGATTAAGTTATTGGCGCGTGGACTAGGTGCGGCCACGAACGACTCGACTTTTGCTCAGCAAAATAGTGATGTTCGCGTACCGCTCTATTTAACGGCTGGTGAAATGCCGGAACAGCTTCGGTCATCTATTCCAACGTTCTCGACGGGTGGTATCTACGGTCCCTTCCGTGAAGGCAGCACGTATTTTATTTACAAATACGGTGGTACTAAGAAAGACACCAACTTTACGGCTCGTGCCAGCCATATTCTGATTCAGACGAAGGGTCTGGCCGATTCTGCTAAAGCCGATGCTCGTCGTCGGGCAGAGGGAATACTAAAACAGATTCAGGGCGGAGCCAGTTTTGAAGCGCTTGCACAAACGAACAGCGACGACGGATCACGGTCGGTTGGGGGTGACCTGGGCTATTTCAAGAATAATGGCCAGATGGTGAAACCTTTTGAGTCAGCCATATTTGGCGCTACATCAGCCGGATTAATTCCTCGCTTGGTTGAAACTGAATTTGGTTACCATATCATTAAAGTTACGCAGCCCAAAACGAATGTGCTTTATCGTGTAGCGGCAATTGGCAAGTCAATTACACCGAGCCAGACAACCCGCGATGAAGCCCTGCGTAAAGCAGACCAGTTTGCGTCGGATGTGCGGACTAAAGAAGCATTTGATGCCAAAATAAAAGAGGATAAATCGCTGGTTGTTGCTACGGCTGACCGGCTTCCAGAAGGGGCTAATCAAATTAATGCGCTGACGGGTACGGAAGTACGGCCAATTATACGGTGGGCGTTTGACGACAAAACCGACCTTAATGCTGTCTCGGAGCCATTTGAGGTTGGCGACCAATATGTGATTGCTGTATTGACTAACAAAACGGCTAAAGACAAAGTAGATATAAATGATTTTCGGAGTGAGCTGAGTACCAAAGTCCGTAACGAATTGAAAGGCGAACAAATCATTAGCAAACTTGGCAACGCTAGTGGTTCGCTCGAAGCGATAGCTCAGAAATATGGCGCGGGTGCCTTGGTTGAAAACGTTGACGACGTGAATCTGGCAACCGGTTTTCTTCGTAGTGCAGGGGTTGACCCGGTTGCATTAGGGAAAGCCTTCGGTTTGAAGCCCGGCAAGCGTACGAAGCCTTTTGTTAGTGATGGTGGCGTTCTGGTAATGGAAACAACCACATTGACCCCGGCTCCGGTCATTGCTGACTATGCGCTATACAAGACGCAAATTCAGCAAAATAATACGTCCAGAATTAGTTTTTACATCAATGAAGCTATCAAAGAAGCCGCTAAGGTCGAAGACCGTCGGTCGAAGTTTTATTAGTCTGTAATTGACTTTGAATACACATAAAAATGCCCTAGCCTGATTTCAGGCTAGGGCATTTTTATGTGTATTCAAACCTCTATATTTTCTTCCGCTGTGTACTTTAGTTATGTAGGCGAAAGCCTGATGCGCCCTGGTTACTTTTATTTTTATTCCGGCTATAGGGCTTCTGTCTTATACTGAAATAGCAACAATCAATCTTTAAAAGGCTCCCTTCTCATGGTGCTATCTAGGCGTTACGCTTCAGTTCGTAGTGAAGAACAACAATGCCACAGGCAAACGCAGTTGACTTAACTAAGAGTAAAGCTTGTTTGCCATCAAGCTCCTCAAAGATCGGCAGACCTTTCCCAATGGCCGTTGGATTAATAAAGAGATGATACTCGTCAATCAAACCATGTTTGACTAGACTTGATACAAAGCTCCCACCGCCATAAACGATGAGGTCTTTACCATTCTTTTGTTTCAATGAGGTGATCTCCTCAACCAACTCACCTTGAGCTAGGACCGTATTGTCCCATTTTGATTGATCAAGTGTTTTGGTAAAGACGACCTTCTTTAATTCATTAATTTTGTCAGCACCCTCTAGTTCAGGATGAGAAGCCCAATAGGAAATAAACCCTTCTGCCAGTTTTCGCCCAAGAATGATACAGTCTACAGACTCGGTTAATGCTGTTGCATAGTTTTTAAGTTCGTTATCCCAGTCGAAAGTTAGCCAATCCATTTCCCCATTGGTTCCTCCAATGTAGGCGTCAATAGTCATTTGTACTTGTAGTTTTAGCTTTCTCATGTACCCAAACGTTTTTTACAAAAGTCGTTGATGCCGTTTATATAAATGGATTGCTTATACGTCTTAAAAAGGGGGAGGTTGCGCCAAGTTGGATACTACACTATAATGCGAAACAGTGCTTATTTATACTTCCTACTTTATTCGTAATCTCACGTAACATAATCTTAGCGGTTGTTGCGTGGGCGTTATCGTGCCAGCTACCGCCTTACTTTATTTGCTCCTTTAAATACGCTATCATTTTAACCAATGCCTGCGCTCGGTGGCTTATAGCACCTTTTTCCTCCATACTCATCTCTGCAAATGTGCGGTTATACCCATCGGGCTGGAAAACCGGGTCGTAGCCAAAGCCACCTGTTCCGCGAGATTCAGCTATAATTACGCCTTCTATACTTCCCTTAAACTGATGCTCGACCCCGTGTAGAACCAGCGTAAACACGGTAATAAATCGTGCCTTGCGGTTGGTTTCAGTGGCTAGATTATTCTGTAATTTCTGAATATTTTTTTCACTATCCCGGCTACCTGAATAAAAAGCTGAATCGACACCCGGTTCACCGTTCAGCGCGTCGACTTCCAGACCAGAATCATCGGCAAAACACGAGACGCCGAAATGGGTCCAGACATAATCCGCTTTTTGGCGTGAGTTACCGGAAATGGTGCCCGATGTTTCGGGCAGTTCATCTGTGCAGCCGATATCACGGAGAGTTTTGAGCGTGAAGGCATCGCCGAGCCGGGCAGAGACTTCATCCAATTTGTGTTGGTTGTTTGTTGCGAAGCAGAGTTCCATAGGAAACAAAAAAAGCCGTTTACAGGGATAACTGCAAACGGCTTCGAAAATAAAGAAAAGGTTTAAGCCTTAGCGACTTGGCTGTGGCATTCCAGGTTGGCCCATTTGACCGGGTTGGCCTTTTTGAATGTCGATCAGATCAATGTCGAACAACAGAACTGAATTTGGCGCAATACCCTGATTTCCACGTGGGCCATAAGCCAGCGTCGATGGAATAATCAGTGTGGCTTTCTCGCCTTTGTGCATCTTGCTGACACCCTCTTCCCAACCTGGAATAACCATGCCAACACCAATCTGGAATTGGGCAGGCTTACCGCCTGCCTGAGGATTTGTTCGTGAGCTATCGAATACCTTACCGTTTAACAATTTGCCGGTGTAATGTACTTGTACTACATCGCCCTTGTTTGGTGTTGGACCACTGCCGGGTTGAGTTACAACATAGTATACACCCGATTCTGTTTTCTGCGCTTTGCCGGCCAGACCGTTCTTCGCGATGTAGTTTTCGATAATTTTAGCATCGACTCCCTTCTGTTTTTCGAAGTCAGCAGCCTGAGTTTTTTTGTACTCTTCTTCCGTTTGTACATTTAGCATTTTTACCGCAATGCCAATGTCGGTACCTTTCAATACGCCCGGTGGTAGTGGTTGCATAGCCCGCGTAAAGAGTGAGTCGGCACTAACGTAGAACGTAGCGCTATCACCTTTACCCATCAGCGTTAACCCTTCTTCGTAAGAACCTTTAAAGGGTGGCACTTGTAACAGCATCTGAAACGGCGCACCTTCTTTGTGTGTATCGCGCAGAACAGAATCTTTGTTATTCATCAGGGTGAGGTGCAGCGTCAGAATATCACCGACTTTACCTTTGCGGCTACCTTCGGTTTGTTCGTGCATTTTGTACTTCAGGCCGTTGTCCGTCACCTGTTGGCGGTTTTTACCGCAGGCCGCTACAACAGCGACAAGTAGGGCGGCTTTCCCGAAATTTTTAAGAGACATGAGAAAATACTGGTTTATGCTGATTGTAAAAATTGAAGACGTAAGTCACTAAAAGAAGGAAAACCTCTTTTACATTACCTCTTTTTTATTTGTTAAACAGTTTCCTGCAACAGTTGCTGGTACTCGGGTAATATGGTTAATAGTTTTTGTTCTGTTTCGGCAAGGGAGAGTTTAGATCGACCACCCGCTGCGTTTCGGTGGCCTCCTCCATCAAAATGCTTGTTGGACAGGTCTCGTACCGAAAAATTACCTATAGAACGGAACGACAGGCGAATTTCGTCGTTTCTATCGATCAGGATGGCGGCCATCACCACGCCTTCGACGGCCAGAGCATAATTCACCATACCTTCTGTATCGCCATTTTTAGAGCGATACCGTTTCAGTTCGCTGTCAGTTAGGGTAATGTAAGCGAACTTATACTCAGGCAAAACCTTCAGCTTTTCATTTAGTACGAAGCCGAGTAAGCGAAATTTGTCGATGGTAACGTTATCGAAAATGCGCCGGTGAATGCTGCTAACGTCAATCTTGAGGTCCACTAACTCAGCCGCCATACGATGGACATTGCCGGTGGTATTCGGGTGCCGAAACGACCCTGTATCCGTCATCAAACCCGAATACAAACATTCGGCAATTGGAATATCAATCAATGCTTTATCGCCTAAAGCGCCAATAAGCTGGAAAACTAATTCGGCGGTGGCAGCAGCGGTTGGGTCCCAGAGCGAGAGGTCGGTGAACGACTCCGGTTCGAGATGGTGATCAATCAGTATCTTGCGAGCACGGGACTGACGAACCAGCGGAGCCAGTTCGCGAATACGGTCAAGATTCGAAAAATCAAGGCAGAAAATAACATCGGCTTCATCAAACAGTTGGCTTACCGACACACGTATTTTTTCATCAAACGCGATTACACCGTCATTGCCTGCCATCCAGTGTAAGTTCTGCGAATAGTCGGTTGGTGTAACAACCGTTACCCGGTGGCCCTTTTTGCGAAGGTAGCCCGCCAGCCCCAACGATGACCCCATAGCATCGGCATCGGGATTTTGGTGAGTCGTAATCAGTACGGTTTGTGGATTGCTTATAACCGCACCAATCGCTTCAATATCTTGCATATACAAATGGCCGAAGCCATAATCGAAACCCAAAAGTACGAATAATACCAATTCCGATTGACGATTTCGAATCGTGTCCGGTAACTTTGCTAACCTTTACCTATTTTGATGCCTATGTTTGCCACGTTATTAAGAGCTTGTAGAAACCCGGCGTGGCCTTTAGCTGGTAAAACCTTACATTTGCGTCTGACCCACAAAGGGAAAGAAAATTTGGCTAGAGAGATTTAAAATGGCAACGAACCGAACATTCACTATGATTAAGCCTGATGCTGTAGACGCCGGGCACATAGGAGCAATTATTAAAATGATTGAAGAAGCGGGTTTCCGTATCGTAGCAATCAAAAAAACGCAACTAACGGGCGAACGGGCAGGTCAGTTCTATGCGGTACACCGCGAACGGCCATTCTACAACGACCTTCGTACCTATATGTCATCGGGTGCAATTGTCCCCATGATTTTGGAAAAAGAGAACGCCGTAGCTGATTTTCGTAAACTTATTGGCGCGACGAATCCGGCTCAGGCCGAGGAAGGTACTATCCGTAAATTGTACGCTAAATCTATTGAAGCTAATGCGATTCATGGTTCTGATTCAGACGAAAATGCGGAAATAGAAGGCAACTTCTTTTTTGCTGCGACGGAACTGTACTAATAGATTTATGAACGTAGGACCACGCCGACGATTCCATTAGACTATACAAATTATAAGAATCAACCCGTATAGCGTAGTGGAGTCGTTTGCGCGGGCTTACCTTGCAAATTCTCATAGTATTTACAAAATTCTTTCAATGCGCAAATTTCGCATTTGGGAGACCGGGCCACACATACATATCGGCCATGTAGAATCAGCCAGTGGTGCGCTTTAGGAACGTACTGCTTTGGTATGTGCGCCATAAGTGCCTTTTCAACAGCTAGTGGCGTGGTGGCTGTTAGAGGGGCCAATCCAATCCGGTGCGATACCCGAAAGACATGGGTGTCGACGGCCATTGTTGGCTCATTATAAACTACTGACAGAATTACGTGAGCCGTTTTTCGGCCCACCCCCGGCAAGGTCTGTAACTCCTCTACCGTCGCCGGAATTTCGCCCCCAAATCGTTCCATCAAAACCGTAGCCATTCCAACTAAGTGTTTTGCCTTGTTATTAGGGTAGGAGACACTACGAATGTACATGAACACTTCATCGACTGATGCCGCTGCCAGGGATTCTGCTTCCGGAAAGCGGGCAAACAGAGCGGGTGAGATTTGATTAATTCGTTTGTCGGTACACTGAGCCGACAAAATCACGGCAACCAACAGCTCATAAGAGTTGCCAAAGTTCAACTCTGTTTTGGGTTCGGGGTAATGCTGGGTGAAGTAATCCAGAAACCGCCGAAACCGTTCTTTTTTTTGCATAGTAATACGTACCCTGGATTTTATTTGGGGTAGCCAAAGGCCACCTAAAATAAAATCCAGGGTACAGATACCAACAACCCTGATCTAGTCGCTACGAATGCCGCAAGCGAGCAGGTGGGTTTGCCGGATGGTGTTTAGAATAGTTTAGAATATGCTGAACCGTATTGCTACGTGGCTGACGCTCTATCTTATTCATCAATGCCCGCATTTCGAGGGCTTCGAGAAAAAACGTCATCAGGTCCGGTTCTGACATCAGGGCGTTTTCTATGAGCAGATTCTCCTCGGGTAAGGTCTCCTCATAGACATACCGGATCACATCATTTTGGGTAAAGGTTTTTATCATAACTCGGCGAACGTTTGCTCAGCTGTTTGCGTAAATTGATTAACGCATAACGCATACGTCCCAAAGCCGTGTTGATGCTGACGCCGGTTGCATCGGCAATCTCTTGGAAACTCATTTCCTCGTAGTGCCGCATAATAAGTACTTGACGCTGTTGTTCCGGCAATCGCTGAATCAATTCGCGCAAATGCTCGTGTGTTTCCTGCCGAATCTGGAGTGATTCTACAGAATCCTCCGCAAACTCAAGCGTATTGAAAACACTGCTTCCGTCTTCAAACACCACACTGGGGTAGCGTTTATCCTTGCGGAAATAGTCAATGGCCAAGTTGTGAGCGATTCGTATAATCCAGGGTAGAAATTTTCCCTCCTCGTTGTATTTACCTGATTTAATGGTGTCTACGGCCTTAATGAACGTGTCTTGCATTAAATCTTCCGCAATGTACTGATCCTTAACGATCAGATAAATTGTGGTGTAAATCTTCGATTTGTGCCGTTGCACTAGTTTGGCAAAGGCTTTTTCATTACCACGGATATACAGGGAAATCAACTCACTGTCGTTTACCTGGGCTTTTTCCATTTTCAGTAAGACAATTAGGTAACGTAGAGCAGTGTTCCGATAGTGTATGGTATAGTTATGTTTTTTGAGAATTTTACTTATTCCAGCCTTAAAAGTAATAAAAAGATAGGCTTAATTGCAAATTAATGCTGCAAAAAATCTGCCAAACGGTAGTTTTTTTCTTAAAAACTTCATCTATTAGGAAGAAAAATGTCGGATTATCAGGCTTTTGCCAAATCTAGCTTATTCTTGGAAATTATTGTACTTACGTTTGACAACACACTATAGATTCAAATTAAGGCCTAACCGTTTAAAATCATATCAATTTTTTTATATACTTCTTTTATGTGGCTCCAGTATTTGTCTGACACTATTTTTAGCCCGTTTAATAAATAGAGGATTGCTTTTATATCGAGGCAACTATATCTCAATACAAGATACGCAAAATGAATGGATTTTCATCCAACTTATTGATTTACTGGACTAAATATTTAATTTAGGGGTTCCTATCGGCTGTTGGGTAAGCTGGTAAGCGCCCTATGAAATCACTTTGTCTTACAATCTTATTGTCTGGCTTATGCATAACCTGCTTCGGGCAATTGTGGCTTAAGTTGCCGGAATTGAATTTCGACCGGCGGGGCGATGCTATTTATATGGATAGTTTGCTTACTCTGGGCCGAACACACCGGCAAAATGCTGGTCTCTTGCCACGTAGCCAGCATAACGATACCTTACGTCTTGAAGGATTACGGTTTATGGCCTTGGTATTTAAACAAATGCATGGCCAGCAGCGCGACAGTAGTTTTTTGTATGCGCAGAAGTTGGAAGACCAGGCATTACGCTATCATAATACCCTGTATGCTGTACGTGGTATGATGCTACAGGAACATTACCTTCGAACGGTAAAGGGCGATTACCCACAGGCACTCCGTATTAATCAGCGAGCCTCTGAATTATGTGTGAAATTACCTCGTGGAAGTTCTCCGCGTTGGCAGGTGCAAATGAACATGGGCGATATTTATATGCTCTTAAAAGAGTATGATAATGCGCTCCGGAGTTATCAACTTTCTCAGAGTTTGCTGGGTGTGAATACCTTACTGACTTCCAAAAACCGAAAATTACTAACCAGTCAGGCCATTACACAAATAGGGGAGGTTTATGAAATTCGCGGCCAGTTTGAGCAAGCGCGTCAACAATACGAAGCGAGCCGACAGATTGCCTTAGATGTCCATTCGCAGATAAACGTAGCCTATGCCAATGAGCGATTAGGTGATTTTTTTCTCAGTCGACATCAACCTGAGCAGGCTATTAAATTTTTTGACGATGCCCTTGCTGTTTGGAGCCAACTTAATGATCGGGGTGGCCAAGCGGCTGTTTGGGCTCGGCTAGCAGATGGATATACGTTAATGAAAAAGCCTAATCTGGCTATTGAATTTGGCGAAAAAGCCGTTGCAGTAGCGCGAAAATCGGGGTTTGTTCGTATCCGGCAGATGGCTACTCAATCGCTCTATCAGGCTTATCGGCTGGCTAATCAGCCTGCTCAGGCACTGGCCATGTATGAAGAATATTGTATGTTGCGCGATAGTCTGACGAATCTTAAACGCATTGATGAGTTGTCGGCGGTGCAGAAGAAGTATGATATTAATCAGGTGCGTCTTGCCGCCGATAAGGAGCGCGTTATTCAGCAGCAGCAGTTAATAAATGTTCGCCGACAGGCGGAAATCGCTCGCTTACGATCAGAAGCCGAACGTGACCAATTGGCCAGTGAAACTCGGGTGAACCAACTTCGGCAGCGTATAGAAACCGAGCGGCTAAAGGCTGAATCACAGAAAAGTCGATTGGAGCAACGGGCTCATATCGATAAATTGAGCCACGACATTGAACAAGCAAGCCTCATGCGGATAATTCTGGTGGGTGGGTTAGCTATGCTGTTTGGTTTTGTGGCTGTTTACTACCGAAAAAATCGCTTAATCAATCGCCAGAAACGTGAAATTGAAGGATTGAATTGGGATTTGGAAGATAAAGTAGTGGCCCGAACGGTTGAACTGAAGGAGGCTAACGACCAGCTACGCGCTAAAAACCGGGAAATTGAGGAAGCCTTGTTGCGGGGACAAACGCTCGAACGCAAGCGAATGGCGGCTGATTTGCACGATAGTCTCGGTGGACTCTTAGCGGCTATCAAAGTCAGTATGTCGGCCCTCAATCCGGCTCACATGGCCGAAAGGGAGCAGCAGATTTACCATAACCTGCTGACTATGACCAAAGAAGCCTTCGCTGAGATTCGCTACTTGTCGCACAATCTACAGCCCGATGAATTGGAAAAACAGGGATTGTCGGAGGCTCTGGCGCGCTTAGTCAGTAAACTCAATCTTACTCAAAAAGTCGCGTTTCGGTTAGACAATGTAGAACTACCCCGGTTAGACAAAACCACTGAGTTTAATTTATACTCGATTTGTATTGAACTGTGCAGCAACATTCTCCGGCACTCCGAAGCTACTGAGGCCGATATTCTGTTCCGGCAGTTTAACAATGAGTTGAATATGATTGTGAAAGATAACGGCTGCGGCATGAACCCTGCCGATGCAACAGGCATGGGACTTCATAATATTCAGGCCCGGATGGACCTCATCCGGGGTCGTTACGAGATACACTCCGGCGTAGGTGAGGGCACCACCTTTATTTTTATTCTACCCGTTTCCTCAAACTTAACAACGGTCTGATCAAGCCCGAATTTTTACTGCAATCGCCCGTCAACCAGAAACTCATTCTTGTCGAAATACGGTAGCTTCTGGAAGCCTGACACCGTATAATGCTTTACGCCCCATTGCCGGTTGGCATTAGGTCCACTTTCGAGCAGAAGGTGCCGCTCCGATGAGTAAAGAGGATTATTCGTCTGTAAAACGGCTTCAATCTGGCGTGGCTTGCGGGTTATAGAATCTACTTTTACTCGTAGCGACCGGACAGTTAAACGCTCCTCCGAATTTTTTAAGGTGTACTGGTAGGTCAGCGAATCGGGCCGGGCAATCTGATAACTGCTGCGAAGTGCCGATTTGTTGATGTCTGCCTGAGTAAATAATTCCAGTTCACGACTCCAGTTGATGTCGTGGGTGGTTTGTTGATTTCGTTTTTCGTTAATTGCAACCGTCTTACTGATAGCTGGTTTTTTTGCAGATAAATCAGCAATCTGACCGTTCACGTAGCCTAACACGTCGTAATACATGTTGGGTTGATTTTGCTGAGCGGGGTCGGTACAACTACTGATTAACAGGGTGGCAAAAATAAGAACAGGATAAACGAAACGCATAAATCAGGACAAAACGGCTCTGGATAGGGAGAGCCTTATGGAACTACCAACACGATTTTTTGCAAATCGGTTTGGGCAATCGAATTCTGAACCAAATTTGCAGTCAGAATGCTTTATTTATTGGACGAAAGAGTAAGACTTTAAACAAGGATAGTTTGTCTATTATAGACCTTGCCGATGCCTTTCTTCTTTTGTCTGGCGTCTTTCTTCTCAGGTTTTTTTATCAAATTCTATGGAATACGATGTTATTGTTATTGGTTCGGGGCCAGGCGGCTACACTGGCGCAATTCGTTGTGCCCAACTCGGACTAAAAACGGCCATTATCGAAAAATACCCGTCACTGGGCGGCACCTGTCTCAACGTAGGGTGCATTCCGTCGAAGGCGCTACTCGACTCGTCGGAACATTACTATAATGCATCCCACACGTTTGCCGAGCACGGTATTAAGCTGGCAGATTTACAGGTTGATCTGGCGCAGATGATTGCCCGTAAAACAAATGTGGTTGATCAGACAACGAAGGGAATTGCCTTTCTAATGAAGAAGAACAAGATCGACGAGCTTCACGGCGTCGGCTCGTTCGTTGACCCGCACACCATCAAAATCGTTAAAAGTGACGGCTCGGAGCAGATCATCAAAGGGAAAAATATCATCATTGCGACAGGTTCGAAACCTATGTCGTTTCCTTCGATGCCGATTGACAAAAAACGGGTTATTACCTCAACTGAAGCCCTCACACTTCTGGAAATACCAAAACACCTGATTGTCATTGGCGCGGGTGTTATTGGTGCAGAGTTGGGTTCGGTCTATGCCCGGCTTGGTTCGAAAGTATCTTTCGTGGAGTTTGCCGATTCGATGATTCCGACGATGGATAAAACGATGGGCAAAGAGCTCCAGAAAGTCATCAAAAAACTCGGTGCTGATTTTTATTTCAACCACAAAGTTACGAAGGTTGAAAACACCGGCGATGAGGTCGTTGTAAGTATTGACACACCGAAAGGGGAGCAGATTACCCTTACCGGCGATTATTGTTTAGTGTCAGTTGGTCGTCGTCCGTATACCGACGGGCTGAATCTGGAAGCGGCTGGTCTGAAAACTGACAACCGGGGCAAAGTTGAGGTAGACAATTACCTACGTACGAGCGTACCCCATATTTACGCACTCGGCGACGTAATTCGCGGAGCCATGCTGGCACACAAAGCCGAAGAAGAAGGGACGTTCATTGCCGAAACTATCGTAGGCCAAAAACCGCATATTCACTACCGGCTAATTCCGGGAGTGGTGTACACGTGGCCTGAAGTTGCCTCAGTGGGCTACACAGAAGAGGAAGTAAAACAGGAAGGCATTCCCTACAAAGTGGGTTCGTTTCCGTTCAAAGCACTGGGACGCGCCCGGGCGAGTATGGACATTGATGGACTGGTAAAAGTGCTGGCTCATAAGGAAACCGACGAGATTTTGGGCGTTCACATGATTGGTGCCCGTGCCGCCGATATGATTGCTGAAGCCGTTGTTGCTATGGAGTTCCGGGCTTCTGCCGAAGATGTGTCACGGATGTCACACGCACATCCAACCTATACCGAAGCCTTTAAAGAAGCCTGTCTGGCAGCTACGGACAATCGGGCAATTAATATGTAATTCATCTCATCTTGCATAGAGAGGAGTAGCCCAAAGGCCCGATTGCTGGAAAGCGGTCGGGCTTTTCTGTATATTGCCTTCTTAACTAATACAACCGCCCGGTCATGAAAAAAACGATTACGCTTTTCTTTACTCTATTTATTGGCTACGCACAGGCCCAAAATGCCGATTCCGTCACTATCCGGAAAATTTATAACGAAGCCTTAGCCAACGGCAAATCCTATGAGTGGCTGCGTCATTTGACCAAACAGGTTGGTCCGCGTTTGAGCGGTTCAACGGGGGCGCAGAAAGCTGTCGACTGGACTAAACAAGTAATGGAACAGCAAGGGTTCGACCGGGTGTTTTTGCAGGATGTGATGGTACCTCACTGGGTACGCGGTGCTAAAGAGGAAGCCTTTATTCATAATGGCAAGCAGAAAATAACGGTGCCGATTGCTGCTCTGGGTGGTTCTGTGGCAACAGCCGCCAAGGGTGTCGAAGCGGGTATAATTGAGGTTAAAACTTTTCCTGAACTGCGGGCATTAGGGGCCGATAAGGTGAAGGGTAAAATTGTCTTTTTTAATCGCCCGATGGACCCGACTAAAATTAATACATTCGAAGCGTACGGTGGAGCGGTCGATCAGCGGGCTAATGGCGCAACAGAAGCTGCTAAACTTGGGGCTGTTGGGGCAATTGTCCGCTCCATGACCAATGTTCACGACGATAATCCGCACACGGGTGGAATGCGTTATGGTACGGGGGTGGCACTAATTCCAACGGCGGCCATTAGTACCAACGGGGCTGATTTGCTAAGTAAGTTACTCGCGGAGAACCCTAACCTCACTTTTTATTTTAAGCAAAATTGCGAGACGTTGCCCGATGCTAAATCATACAATGTAGTGGGTGAGATAAAGGGCAGCGAAAAACCCGATGAGATCATTGTCGTTGGTGGTCATTTGGACTCGTGGGACATAGCCGAAGGTGCCCACGATGATGGTTCTGGTTGTGTTCAGTCTATTGAAGTGCTACGAATTATGAAATCATTGGGCATTAAACCCAAGCGCACGATTCGGGCGGTGATGTTCATGAATGAAGAAAATGGGTTGCGTGGGGGTGTTCAATACGCTGATCTGGCAAAAAAGAATAACGAAAAACATATCGCTGCCATCGAGTCCGACAATGGCGGATTTACCCCGCGTGGTTTCGGTATTGTGGGTACACCCGAACAACGGGAGAAAGTTATGCCCTGGAAACCGCTCCTGGCCCCCTACGGCCTAACTGATATTGGGGCCGGTGGTGGCGGAGCCGACATTGGGCCATTAGCGCAATTAGGCACGGTGTTATTCGGTTTTAAACCCGATTCGCAGCGTTATTTTGATTACCACCACACGGCTGTAGATAAGTTTGAAGCGATCAGTCAGCGCGAACTCGAACTTGGTGCCGCTTCGATGGCGGCACTGGTTTATTTGCTAGATCAATACGGATTATAGATCACAGTATTTTTTATTGATACGTCCGTAATAGCTAGCTTTCTTACTTCATCATAGGTAGACCAGCTTTTACGGACGTATTATTTCTTATCTGAAAAAGGCAGCCTTTATTTTATTCACGCTTTCGCAACTCATAAGTTTTTATCCAATAATTTCTTTGCTTCTTCGAACGCGCTCGGTAAGGGCGCGTTTCGTTTTACAATCTTACCCGTTCGGTTGATGACCGTTGCCGAGAGTTCGCTGTTGGATCGCAGTTGGTCAACGGCGTCTATCAATTGGGAATCAGTTACTAATAGATGGTCGCCAGTTAAATTGTAGCGCGTCGCAATTTCGGGCCACAGCGACTGATCTGTACCCGGAAGCGGCAAATAAATCAGGGAAAAATCGCGTGAGCTGTAAGCATTACGCAGGCGTTGGGCGTCGAGCGCGGCTTGCCGACCCGCATCGTCGGAGGGCGAAAAGAAGAGCAGGTAAATTACTTTGCCCCGGTTCGCTTTTATGACCTGATCGAAAAGTGCGGATCCACTGCCAAGGGTAGATTTTGTCACGAAAACGCCAGATGATATTTCTAATGCTGATGCGCTGTTACCTGCTTTTTTTAGTGTTTGAATAGCTGCCCGAATGCGAGTGCTGTCTTTCACTTCGAGACGATACAGTTCATCGAGCGACTGTGCCAGGGCCGGACCTTTCACCTGCGGACGGCCATAACTATAGAGCAACTGAGCAAAGTTGAGCGTTAGACCGGGGAGTGATGTCGCTAACCAATAGGCCGCTACGTAATTTACAGCCACACTATCGAATTGCCGAATACTGCGTTGAATCAACATTTCATAGTTAACCAACCGCTGAAGTGTATCGGGGCTTCGCTTCACTAAGCCGTCGAAAAATTTCAAATCTGAGGCACGGGCCGTGTTTGACAAAGCGTAGTCACTTAGTCGAATATGCTCATCGGCGGTTAGATTTTTACCGTATCGTTCGAGTAAAATAGAGAGTGCCCGAACCGTAAGGCCGTTCGACCGGGTATTACTTGCTTGGGTTGACGCTTGCGTAGTCGCGTAAACGGCAAAGCGATTCATAGCCGAGGCACGGGCCGCCGTGAGAATGTTGTCGTTGGCCGGACGGAGTGAATCAGTTAATGTAACTGGGATTTTCTCATTCTCATAGACCGCTTTATCGTACAAAAAGGCCGCCGAATTGTAACGGTTGTTTGCCATTACCCAACGCGCTAGAAGCGGAAACACTTTCTCTTTGGTTGTAAACTTGTCGAAAGGAGCGCGGTAAGCCGATAACAGTACATCATAGGCTTTGCTGCTCGTCTGGTTACTAATCAGCCCGGTCAGTTTCTGGCCATCCGGCTTGTTTGGATAAGTTGCTTCAAATGCCTTATAACGAGCGAATTGTCCATTCACCTGCGCGTTGACACCCCCAAATCGAAACGGGACAGCCGCCGTAAACAACGAGTCTGCATCCAGGTCGATGCTTAGCGTACCGGGCGCAGCCAGAAAAGCGGTTGAGATACGGCCGTAATTGAAATACATTTCTTCGAGCGGGTAAATCAGGGGTAGCGATACCCGAAATGTACCGTCCACATTAAGTGGTGCCGGGCGAACCAGTTCGCGGCTGGCTTGCAAAATGTTGTTGCGGCTTACAAGAACTGTAGGCGATTCCCGATAGAGCCGAGCCGATAGATGACGGATGCGGCCTGTCACGACAACCGAGTCGATTTGGGCGTGGCTTATAAAAGGGGTGAAAACGAGGGCGGTAAGCAGTAAGCTAAAAAGAGTTCTATAAAGGTTTTTCATTGCTTTAGGAAAACAGATAAAACAATAACAAACGAAATTGACAAACAGTCAAGAATCATGTTAAAATGACGACGGCTTATTTCGTTTTTATACCATGATATTGCTCTTCTTCCTCGTAATCGACGCGGAGTGGGTGCCCAACCCAATCGGTAGGAAGCAAAATTCGGCGCAGGTCGGGATGATTGTCAAAATGAATTCCTACGAGGTCGAACGCTTCTCGCTCATGCCAGTCGGCTGTTCGCCAGATATGGGCTATACTCGGCACCGAGGGTAAAGCTTTATTAGTATCATTGCGCGGCACAACGATCTTCAGCATCAGATTATGTTCGTAGGGAATAGACGTAAGGTTGTAAATGACTTCCATTGTGTTGACCTGTGGTCCGTTGTCGATGGCTGTGATACAGGCTAATAAGTCGAAAAAGAGTCGCTCATCATCACGCAGGAACTGGCATACGTCAACCAGTTGCTCAACCGGAACAGTGAAGTATGGCTGTATATTTTGGGTATTAACTTGAAAATCTGGACCAAACTGAGCGGCAAGGAGGTCGGTTATTTCGGAGAAGGTCATCTGCTTACTAAAAGTGGTCAAAAGTTACGCCAGCCAGGCCAGCCATTGCATCCAGTTTTCAATCCAGAACAAAAACTTCGCAGCAAATTTAGCTGCCGGCGCTGTAGAAGGGTCCAGCGTTAAACTGTTGTTGTTCATGTTTGTATCCATGTAAATCGTTTGTTTCGGGTCCACTTTGGCCCAAACCGCCTTTGCGTTTTGGGTAAGCGTAAATTGGTGTTGGCGGCCCTTGCCATCCCAAAATAGCCTCGATTCACGGCCATTGTCAAAATGAACCAGTACATCCACTGGAAACTTTCCATCGCCGTTGTTTTGCACGGTTACAACGCACTGCTGTTTGCCGTCTCGCTTTCTGTTTTTAAGCGAAAGAAGTTCGTAATCAATAACGTTGTCGCCGTAAAGCGCCTGGGCAAAAAACCAGTTCATATCGGGACCGTATTTGGTGCCGAGTCGCTTTGGCACAACCTCATTCACGATGTCAATAAAATTCTGGCCGTCTGGATGTTTAAACTTCCATCGTATAAAATAGGTCTGCATGATTTCGTCCATCACCGGTCTACTCACCAAGCCTTCCAACGTTCGTAGCCAGGTTGCCGTTTTGGAATAGGTAAGTACACCATATTGACCGTCCGGTAATTGCCAGCTATTGCCAAACGACGACCCAATGGCTGGATTATCCTGGTGCACATAACTATCCCGCGAATTTTCCAAATCACCCATGCCGAAGCCGAACAAATCGATCTGCGACGAGCGCGGGCCATAGGTTGCGTCCAGTATGCGGCCTTCGTAATATTGGTTAAAGCCTTCATCTAGCCAGGCTTCTTCGAACTCGTTTGTGGCCAGTAATTGCATGAAATATTGATGCCCAAACTCATGGATGGTTACTTCTTCAGGAAATCGTACTCCACTGGGCAGAAACCAGGCGGATCCAGCTGTAATAAACGTTGGATATTCCATGCCAAACGATCCCTGAGCATGAAGGGGAGGGTCTATAATGGTGAGGTTTGGAAACGGATATTTGCCGAGATGTTTATCAAAATACGCCAGTGCTGCCTTTGCCGCATCTGAATATCGTTTAGCCTGATGCAAATGTTCTGGTTGCATCGCCAGTTCAATGCTGACAGAACCACCAGTAGGGCGTTTCCATTGATCATTTACAACCTGAAAATGGGGTGAGGCTGTCCAGGCAAAATCCACTACATCTTCGGCATGGTAGCGAACGGTTTTAGTGTTGTTGCTATGTAGTTTCTCAGACTGAAACAGGCCGGTTGCGCTTACCCAATAGTCTTTCGGCGTGGTCATAGTCACGTCATAAACGCCATAATCGGCATAAAATTCGGAGTTAGCGTGCAACTGATGGCAGTTCCACTGCCCGGTTTTTCCCGGACCAGCGGCCTGGTAGCGCATTCCGACCGATTCGTACACACCGATTTTCGGGAACCATTGCCCCACCAGAAAAAAGTCGCGGCTAAAGCCCGTTCGAGCAAATATCTTAGGCAATTTGGCCCGGAATGCAATGTCTAGAACGATGGTTTCGCCCGGCCCGACAGGTTTGCTCAGCGGCACCCGAATCACCGTGTGATCGTCGCGATTTTGGTCATCAGGGTGGATAAACTCATACGCCAGCGTCTCGCCACCGCGCACCTTCATGGAAACAATATCAATAGACCCGTAGGGGTTTTGTTTAGCGTTACGATCAATTTCATCACCCCGCAACTGTCCACCCGATTCGCGCATAAAGGTGGATTGTTCATTTCGAAAGGCGTTGAGATACAGGTGAAACTGCAACTCTCGAATCACATCGTTCGATGAATTTCGCCATGTCAGCGTTTCCCGACCAGCGAGTTTTTTAGAGACTGGATCGAGTGTTACATTAATCTGGTAATTAGCCAGACGCGGACTCAGGGGAATTAGAAAAGTGGGTTTCGATGGCTGTGAAAAGCTGATTACCGTTACACCAAACAGTAGTAGAAAGATAAGAAGTCGTTTCATCGAGCGAGTGGGAAAAGATTGTTGAAGACTACCGAAACTCCGGTTAGAGTAACGTTCATCATCAGTTGACCAAATGTAGGAATTATTCCAGCATACAAATTCCTCATTTCTCTACTTAGGTCAGTACGGCTGGCAATCCCCCTTAAAATTAGGTCTTAACGAAAAAAAAGACCTAATTGAAGGTTGAATTGGACTTCTGTAACCTCCTCGTAAGAAGCTATGTGCCGTTTTCTCTCCGTCATTCTCTATCTGCTTTTACCCTGTTTTCTCTACGCACAACCACCTTATGATCTTGTTATCAAAAATGGCCGGGTTATAGATGGGACGGGCAACCCCTGGATACAGGCTGATGTGGCTATCCAGAATGGGCGTATTGTTCGGGTAGGGCCGGTGGCGGCAGCCGATGCCAAACGAACCATCGATGCAACCGGACTAATTGTTGCGCCTGGTTTTATTGACGTACATACCCATGTGGAAGGCGATCTGGAAGTTCAGCCCGGCGCACAAAACTTTGTGTACGACGGCGTCACAACATTAATAACCGGAAACTGTGGGGATTCTCATACAAACCTTCGAACGTATTTCGATACCCTTCGTGCCCAGGGAATTTCGGTAAATCTAGGCTCGCTGGTTGGCCATAACTCTGTGCGATTGAGGGTTATGAAAACGGCCTTCCGCGACCCAACTGCCCGCGAGCAAACCGAAATGGAAACGCTGGTTGAACAGGCCATGAAAGACGGCGCTGTTGGTATTTCTACCGGCCTGATTTATACGCCCGGTACATATGCGCACACCCCCGAAATTGTCAAATTAGCCAGTGTGGCGTCGCGTTATGGTGGGCTTTATGCGTCACACATTCGCAATGAGGGGCAGAACGTTAAACAAGCCATCGAAGAAGCCATTCTAATTAGCCGGGAAGCCCATATTCCCGTTGAAATATCACACTTTAAAGTAGCCAGTAAACCGCTTTGGGGTAAAAGCACCGAGACGATTGAATTGGTCGAAGCGGCCCGCCGTGAAGGACTGGATATAACGGTCGATCAATATCCGTATACTGCCTCCAGCACATCGCTGGCCAGTATCATCCCGTCATGGGCGTTGGCTGATGGTGATTCGGCGGTGCTAACTCGGTTTCGTACTCCGGCTACCCGCGCCAAAATTCGGACCGAAATGCTGGAAACACTAACGAAAAACCTACGCAAAAACTATGAGTACGCTGTGGTGTCGTATTACGGAGCCGACACAACGTTTAATGGTATGAATATCAGTAAGATAAATCAGAAATTAGGACGGCAAAACACAGCCGCTACTGAGGCCGATCTGGTTATGGATCTGATGGAGCGGTGCAACATGAAGCATGTGCAAATGGTCTATCACACTATGTCTGAAACCGATGTAGAAACCATTATGCGTTACCCGAACACCATGATTGCCTCCGACGCAGGCGTTTCTGCGTTTGGGTCGGGCATGCCGCATCCGCGTGGGTATGGTACCAACGCCCGCGTGTTGGGTCGCTATGTGCGCGAACGCCATATTATCCCGCTGGAAGAAGCCGTTCGGCGCATGACTTCCTTACCTGCCCAGCGTTTTCGACTAACGGATCGGGGTCTTCTCCGCCCCGGTTATGCGGCTGACATTGTGCTGTTCGATGAAAAAACCATTACTGACCGCGCCACCTATGATCAGCCCCACGCTTACACGACAGGGATCTCGTGGGTCTTAGTCAACGGAACACCCGTTGTCGAAAACAGTCGGCACACGGGTCAGCGGCCGGGCCAGTTGCTCATGGGGCCGGGATATGTGGTGGGGAAATAAAGGCCATGTTACGCCAGTACGCGCTTTTTCATCTGGCTAAATATGGTAATTAATATTAGCAACAGGATAATTGGTACGAGTGAAAAATAAAAGGCGGTCTGTCCTCCGTAAGCCTCAAAAATATGACCCGTAATAATGGAACCCGTTGTGCCGCCGAGGGCCGAGAAAATCACAATCAGACCCGCCATTGGTCCGTGTTGGCGCAGGGGTAAACTGCTCAAAATAGCTGAGTTGATGGCTGGGTAAATTGGGGCGATAAAGAGACCAATCAAGGGAAAAATGAAGGCTGCTATAGGTGCATCGCCCCAGCCCGTTACCGCCCGCCCGTCAACCGAAGACGCCAGTGGTAAGGCTAAAAGGACCAACCCCGCCGATACCATTAAGCAAACCATTAGAAGCCAGTACCACGATATTCGGCCCAATACCAGCCCGGCCAGAAACCGTCCGAGGGCCGTTGACGCGGCCAGAATACTAGCCATTTCAATGCTGAGGGATGTGGGAAGTCGTAGAATTTTACTGTTGAAAGTTGGTAGCCAACTCATAATTCCCTGTTCCATCAGCACATAGACGAAGGCCGTAATAACGAACACCAATACAACGGGCGTAATGGCTAAACGGAACATATCGCCCAAGTCGTCGGCAAGGCTTTTCGTAGCTTCGTGCTGAACACTTGATTCGTCGATGGGCGTGCTGAGCAACAACAGAAAGGCCACTAAGGCAATGCCTGCCAGAACATAGTAAACTGTCAGCCAGGCTGTGGACTGCGGGTTTGTATCATCGACGAAGGCACTGAATAAGAAATAGCCTGACAGAACACCAACCATAAAAAACGACTCCAGAAAATTCATGAAACTAGCGTGTTCATTCGAGTCTTTTGTGATGAGGCCGATGGTCGCAAAAATCGATACTTTAATAAGCGCAAAACCGGCTCCCGTGGCAGCAAACAACAGTTTAGTCGTCCAGAATGCGGGTACCTGCGGCATTAGTAAACAAGCTAGCGCCACTAGGGCCAACGCGGCCAGCATGGCCCGTTTATAGCCGATACGGGTAATGTAAGAGGCTACAACAAAAGAGACAATAGCAATCGTCAAATCTTTAAATGCTTCGAGTATACTGGCCGACGAAGAGGACACGCCGTAATTATTTTGAACCTGTAAAATCACGGTTCCAACGCTGTTAAGCAGGATTGCGAAAACGAAGTAATTAAGAAACAGTGAAAGCTTAATACGCCAGTGAGTCATTATGTACGGTGGTTAATAGATTTAGGTCACTAAACATACGCGTTTATATCTATTGTTTTTTATCCGTTGTACTTGCGTATTTCGCATTTTTGTCACTCCAGTCGGACGCACAACGACAAATGGAGTCCTTTTTTGTTACACTATCAGAAACGTATTTATTCTACTTTGGCAAATTTATCCTTCCCTCAATCACCCGATCAACTCTTTGGCAGCTTGTTTCACGATGTGCAGCTAGGCCACGTTTTCGCCGACTCGAAAACATTTGTAGACTGTGTGCCCAAACTCGTTCCGGCCAATATCGTTGCGCTGTACGAAGCTGAGAAAACAAAAACTGATTTCGATCTGAGTGCATTTGTGCATAATTATTTTGTTGTGCCAGAGAGCGTTGCTGACAATTACGTCAGCGATACGTCCATCAGCACGGCTGAACACATTAACCGGCTGTGGGACCGGCTCACCCGTCAAGCCGACGTACCCGTAGAGGGCAGTTCGCGGGTGCCGTTGCCGCATCCATACGTCGTACCGGGCGGGCGGTTCCGAGAAATTTTCTATTGGGACAGCTACTTTACTATGCTCGGCCTCAACGAATCGGGTAAGGTTGGTTTAATGCGTGGCATGCTCGACAATTTTGCCTACCTGATTGATACGTTCGGCTTCATTCCAAACGGTAACCGTACCTATTTTTTAAGCCGGTCGCAGCCACCCTATTTTGCCTTGATGGTACAGTTGCTCGCTGATATTGATGGCCAAGACACGTTGAAGAAATACCTACCGCAACTGGAACGGGAATACGATTTCTGGATGGATGGACGTCGTGGATTGACGGATGCCAAGCCGATTAATAAACGCGTTGTAAAAATAGATGACAATAAGGTTTTGAATCGGTATTGGGACGATACGCCTGCACCCCGCCCCGAAGCGTATCGCCAGGAAATTGAATTAACCGAAGAAACTGAATCGCTTGGTGTAATGCCAGAGGAATTGTATAATCATATTCGGGCTGCCTGCGAATCGGGTTGGGATTTTAGTAGCCGCTGGTTTAGAGATCAGCAAACAATGGCCACAATTCATTCGGCTGATATTGTTCCGGTTGATTTGAATTGCCTGCTTTATTTGCTCGAAATAACCCTGCATGATGCCTATAATCAGAGTGGTTTATACAAGATGGCTTACGATGAGTATGACTGGCTGATTAAAGATCGTGAGAAGGCTATCCAGCAGACATTCTGGAACGAGGAAACCGGATTTTTTCACGATTACGATGCGGTCGCCGGTCGTCAAACCGATACACTAACGTTGGCAGGGGTGTTTCCATTATTTTTTAACCTTGCTACTCCTGAACAGGCTACCCGCGTTCATGATCGACTCAAAGCCGATTTTTTGCAAGCCGGCGGTTGGGTGACAACACTGAACCAAACCGGCCAACAGTGGGATTGGCCTAACGGATGGGCACCTTTGCAGTGGATTGTGTATCAGGGTTTAACCAACTATGGGTTTACCGAAACAGCTCATGAAGGTCGTGACCGCTGGCTGGAACTGAACGACAAGGTATTCCGGGCAACGGGTAAAATGATGGAAAAATATAATGTGGTCGATGCCGCCTTAACTACTGGCGGAGGTGAGTACCCGAATCAGGACGGCTTCGGCTGGACAAACGGCGTCTATTTGCGACTACTTGCCGATAAATTGAACTAACAGGCCGCTGTAAATAAAACACGATCATAGTTGGCAAGGCTTCTATTTTCGCCACCCTGACCACCTGAATAATGTGGATTTTAATCGATTTAATAAACAACTTGATTGTGTCTGCTGCTCATTTTTCTTCTGATTAAGTAGCTCGAAAGGAGTATTTCTAAATCCATTCGCGTAATAGATTGATAGTCTTCTTAAAGGTCAATATAGGTTACTTAATTATTGTATTCTGTTTATTTATTTGGCAAAAACAGTGTAGTAGCAATCTACATGCAATTTTGGTAAACACCATTAGAGGAGTTTTTAATCATGGCACTGAATTTGTAGGGGTGTGGATATACCTATTCTCCCTGCATATAGCAGCAATTTATTACGTCATGAAAAAGCTCTTCGTAACTGTGCTGGCAGCTGGTATGACAACCACTGCCTTTTGCCAGAAGACTTTTATTTTATCGCATCAGGATAAGAAAGGATTTTTTGCCGTATCGGCGGGAGCCAGTTTACCCGTTGGCCGGTTTGCGAGTTGCTCGCCCTATGATGCTCAGGCTTGTATGGCCGGTCAGGGGCTCGCGTTCAGTATATCAGCTGGTTACCGGGTTGTCGGTTCTGTGGGCCTTATGATTCGGGGAGAACAGTATCGTAACACGGTTAATACCAGTGCCATGCTCAATGCACGATATCGTACTAATACGAACGTATGGACTGCCAAAGCTGATAACTGGTCGGTTATGAGCGTGATGGCTGGCCCCTATGTTTCTATACCGATGGGTCGCTTCTCCGTCGATGCACGCTTGCTGGCCGGGCAAGCGTTGGCTTCCTTACCTAATACCACTATGGTTAGTAATTTCGGCAACACAGAATTATCGGTGAAAACAACGGGTGCAACGAGTACCGCACTGGCACTCGGGAGCGGCTTATCGCTGCGGTACCGGCTTGGTCGGGTTACATCAGTTCAACTTAATGCTGATTATAGCCGCGCTGATTTTACCTTTACTAACCTCACGTCAACCGCTATAACCGGCAGCACCCGATCCGAAAGCTCAACCTATAGCAGCAATCGGGTTGTTAGTGTCGTGAGTGTATCAGCGGGAATAGCTGTCCTGTTTGGGAATAATTACCGTCCGTTCTAACGACCGTTGATTGACTTTGCCGACACTTCATCCATATCGGGTTGTAACCCTCGGTTCAGTAGCGTAGTTTAGTGGTCGAACATCTTATCCTTCAGGCCATGACACCCCTTCGCCGACATGCCGTTCTTCGGCGCGTAAAAGATATAACCCTCAGTACGACCCTCAGTCTGGCTCTGCTCAACGGTGCAGGTATGCTACAGAGTTGCGGAAACAATAACTCTGATGAAGATCAGGCTGAGCGAACCGAAACCCACTTTGGGCGGGGTGTGCGGACGTATATCACGGAAACCGCGCCCGGTAATTTTAAAATTACAGATGAAGTGCAAACGGGTCCCGGTCAGGCCGGAGCTGTAGTGAGCTATGCTGATGGGCACCGTGATACACTGAGTGTTGAAGCCGCTAAACGACTCGTTGCCACCGACAAATCAACCAGCACGTACCTCAACAATCCTCAGGCTTACCAATCGCAGCATCATAATGGCCTGGCCAATGTATTACTATGGGGTAGCCTGGGTTACATGCTTGGCCGCTCCAACTCGTCTCAGTATAGCAATGATCAACGTCGGTACGGTGCCGGGGTTTATGCCAATTCAGGCTTATATCAGCGATCAACGCAGGTTGGCGAGAGCGTTCGTAGTTCGCGCGTAACTCGTACCGTTCGACCATCGGGTGGTCGTAGCGGTTTCTTTGGTGGGCGCAGCCGTAGCTTTTCGGGATAATCAGTGAATCGTATCGCTGATAAACTATGTGTAGTCAGTGAAGTAAATAGCTTGGTTAACAAATCGTTACCTATGCATCTGACAATTGAATCCTTTCACTTACTTCGCCAATAACCGTACCTTTGTGTATGAATCGGGGAAAAAACTGGGAGAGACTGCGGCAGGAAACCGTTGATATTTGCATAATCGGGGCAGGAGCCAGTGGTACCGGTGCTGCATTGGATGCGGCTTTGCGCGGCTACAGTGTTGCGCTGATTGACCGGGGTGATTTTGCCGGTGAGACTTCTTCCCGATCAACAAAATTGATTCATGGTGGTGTTCGGTACTTAGAACAGGCTATTAAAAAACTCGATTTGGCCCAACTTCGGCAGGTGCACCATGGACTGGCCGAACGCCGGACCGTTATACGAAATGCTCCTCATCTGGCGCATCCACTGGCTATTTTGACGCCCGTGTTCAGTTGGTTTGAGGGGATGTACATGACTATTGGCCTGACCCTCTACGATTTTATTGCCGGTCATGATGCATTTCCCAAAGGTCGCTGGCTTAACAAGGCACAGGCATTCGAAAAAATACCGACGTTAACCCGCCAGATGCACAGCGCGGTGCTTTATTACGATGGTCAGTTTAACGATGCCCGCTACGCCCTTGCGCTAGCTCATTCGGCCGACGAAGCCGGTGCTGCTGTGGTAAACTATGCGGCTGTAACTGGCTTCGGCTATGAGAACGGTCAACTAGAAACGGCTACTGTAAAAGACCAGCTGACGGGAGAAACGCTGACCGTTCGGGCAAAGGTGTTTTTAAATTGTACGGGTCCTTATGCCGATACTATTCGGTTGTTAGCCAACCCGGCCCTCGACTCCCGCATTCGACCCAGCAAGGGCGTTCACATTGTGTTGCCGCGCGAAACCCTACAGAGTGATTATGCTATACTGATTCCGAAAACTACGGATGGGCGTGTGGTGTTTGCCATTCCATTTGGCGATAAAGTGTTTGTTGGTACCACCGACAACGATTATTCTGATTTGACCCGAGAGCCGGTTTTAGAGCCCGACGAAGTCGATTACCTGCTCGAAACGGTGCGGCCATATTTAGACAAAATGCCCACCCGCGCCGATGTACAGGCGGGTTTTGGCGGTATCCGTCCGCTTATTGTGAGTAGTCGCGCCGATACAAAAACGCTTCTTCGAGACCACGAAGTTGAACATGATTCGGTGTCTGGTTTGCTGAGTTTACTTGGTGGGAAATGGACAACGTACCGCCTAATGGCGCAGGATGCTATTGACCGAGCGGGCGAACTACTGAATAAGACAGTACCTGGAAACACCGAGAAACACTATCTGGTTGGTGGTGAAAATTATAGTTTCGAAGATTGGCAGGTGTTACAAAGTCACTATAATTTTCCAGTAGATACATGCCAGCACCTAATGCAAACCTACGGTACCCGCGCTGAACAGGTAGCTATGTTAACTCAGATGCAACTAGGTTTGGCCGAGAAACTGACCGATAGCCAACCATTTATTCAGGCTGAAGTGGTGTATCAGGTGCGCGAAGAAATGGCGGTTACTCTCCGCGATGTACTGGCTCGCCGGTGGCGGCTCGAACTTTCCAACTGGCACTTAACCGCCCAACTTGCTCCACAAGTAGCCGA
This sequence comes from Spirosoma flavum, assembly GCF_042686045.1. Lineage (NCBI taxonomy): Bacteria > Pseudomonadati > Bacteroidota > Cytophagia > Cytophagales > Cytophagaceae > Spirosoma > Spirosoma flavum. The sequence goes on along the minus strand of NZ_JBHUOM010000019.1, from coordinate 613,336 downwards.
TTTGATGGCAGCCGAACTGGGATGGAGTGATAATCACCGCCTAGAACAAATACAGACTTACCAGAATCTACTGGCTTCATTTGTGAAGCAGGCCGGACTAACGCCCGGACGGTCTGAAATGATTACGATGTAATGTCGATCAATTAGTTATAAATCAGGCTATGAATTCTGTCTTGTTAATTTGTCACACCGGCTGGTAGCACAACGGGCCACCCAATTCACATTAGGCGGCCCGTTATGGACATACTACTTAATAAACAGTGCTCTGATTCTGAATTCAATCAGTGAATAATCAGAAATTACCAGGTTCGCTTGCTCATCACTTTATCTAATTCGGGCTTGGTCATAGTGCCGAGTTCGGGATGCTGACCAAGCCATTTAAGGAAATCAGTTTTAATCTCGTCTGTCCATTGGCTATCTATCTGACCAGTTGTGTACCGTCCTGATTTAACCGTTTCAAAACCAAACTGATCCTTTCGGGTAACAAACTCAGCGGTGCCAACAACCTGTTCGGCCAAATGAGCCGGTACAAAAAGAACACCTTCCCGTTGGGCAATCACCAGATCGCCCGGTAATACCATAACGTTACCTATTCGTATTGGGGCATTTAGTCCCATCAGTACCATTTCTTCCAGAAAAGAGGGATGGAAATCACGGACGAAAGCGTTAAATCCTTTGATGTTTTGTAATTCCTGAAGGTCTCTGGCGGCCCCATTAAAAACAACCCCATTGCCCGTTTTGCTGAAAATTGCATTGCCCAATGTAGCGCCCATGAGCGTTCCCCCGCCAATTTTACCGAAAGCGTCAGCGACATAAACATCACCTTTGGTAAGAATTTCTATCGGCCAGGTATTTGTATTGCCCTTTCGTCCTTGTTTGGTAATGCCCCGTTCCTTGATGGTTTTTTCAACATCCGGTCGGCTGGGCATAAACATAGCCGTAACCGCTCGCCCTGTTACCGATACGTCATTCTGAATCAGTTTCCAGTTGCCTTCAAACTGGTTGGTATACCCTTCGTTTTTTAAAACCGTCCAGGCATCATCAATACCAATGTGTTTGGCCCGTTCCACTAAGGCATCCGAAATTTTGGGGCGACCATCCGGGAACCGCTCTCCTTTCCATTCCGATGTTAAAAAAATCAATTCGTCTTTCGGAATTGTTTGTGCGAGCAACGGGCGGTCGACGCAAACGACAGCAATGAACGTAAATAAAAAAGCAATTCTGGATTTCATTCGTCTGGTAAATTAGTAGACTTTAAGACAAATCAAGTTCGCTTTTTTCGACAGGATTACAGAGGATGAGAGTAGTCTTAAATCCTGTTTACTCCTACAATCCTGTCGAAAAAAAACGAAGTAGAGATTCACCTATATCAAACTTGTCTTAACACTCATTAGTGGCCCTCTTTCGCCAAATAGGTTTCTACGTCTTTGTCTGTTATGGCTAATTTCTTTGGATACTTGCCCACCCAGGTTCTGAATTCACCTTTGATTTTGTCAGACCAGTCGCCGTGTATTTCGCCAGATGGATATTTGCCTTGTTGCAGGAGTACCCGTTCAAATTCATCACGCAGGGCCGTCATTTCAGACGCCGATACCAGCCCTTCAACAAGGTGTGCCGGAATAAATACCGTTCCATACTCATTCGCAAAAACAGCATCGCCGGGTATTACTGTAACATCACCGATGCGAATGGGCGCATTGATGGAGGTAGGCGTCATGTCTTTGATGTAAGACGGGTCGTGTCCTTTCACCCACGCATTAAAGCCTTTCGTATCTTTTAATTCCTGCATGTCTCTGACCGATCCGTAAAAGATTACGCCTTTACCCGTTTTTCCGTAGATAGCGTTGCCCAGGCTCGACCCAATCAATGTGCCATCTTTAATCTTACCGAAGCCATCAGCCACGTAAATATCCCCTTTCGTTAATACATCAATCGGCCAGATATTTATGCCTCCTTTTTGAGACCGGCCTTCGGCTTTGCCCTGTGCTCGTACCAAACTGTCGAGGTCGGGCCGGGTAGGCATGAACTGCGCCGTTACAGCACGTCCGGTCATGGTCTCACCGGGCTTGAGAATTATCCAGTTTTTTTCGACCTGGTTGCGATAGCCTTTTTTACCCAGATAACCCCATATCTGTTCCAGAGTGCAATTTTGTAGTCGGTCCAGAACGATATCAGGAATTTTAGGGCGGCCATCGGGTAGCCGTTCTCCTTTCCAATCGGCAGTCAATGCTTTTACATATTCTGGCGATGAGCCTACCCGTTGGGCTTGGGCTGAAAAGCTCCCCGCAACAAGGGCAATGAAAGTTACTAGTAGTAATGTTCTCTTTATCATGACTTTACTTTGTGTTGACTGGTTAAGGAGACAGATTTTTTTTTCGCTTGAAAACGAGGGGTTTCGAGAGAATTCTAACCAAAAAGCCCATTGCATAAGTAAAATACTGGCATTAACCTACTTATGTGCGTGCTAGACTACCCTACTGAGCTGGGCTAAAATTATTTCGATGTCGTTAGAACGTATCGTTCAGCTCATTACGGCAATACTTGTACGATTATCCATAAACCCCTGAAGTTTTTGTCATGAAAAATATCTTCTCCCGATTGTCACCCCCCGAAAAATCGTCCGACCGCCGTGGTTTCCTGCGTAATGCCGGGCTAGGTGGTCTTTCACTTGGTTTAATGTTTGATAAGCAGCCTGGACGATTCTCCGCTGAACAGGAAATGGAGTTTATCACGCAGAAAGTTAGCCGCGACTCAAAACCGGCAGACTTGAAAATTACCGACCTGCGAGTAGCCGTTCTATCGGGTGTTCCATTTTCCAGCCCTATTATTCGGATTGATACGAATCAGGGTCTTGTTGGCTGGGGTGAGGTGCGCGATGGTGCCAGTGCCAACTATGCGCTGATGTTAAAAAGCCGGTTGCTAGGTAAAAATCCCTGCAATGTTGACCAGATATTCAAGCAAATTAAGCAGTTTGGTGGACACAGCCGGGCGGCTGGGGGTGTTTGTGGCGTTGAGATGGCTCTGTGGGATTTAGCTGGTAAAGCGTATAACGTACCCGCCTATCAATTGCTGGGGGGTAAATTTCGCGACTACATCCGACTATACGCCGATACGCCTGAAGCCGATACCTACGAAGGGTTTGCCCAGAATATGAAAAAGCGTAAAGATCAGGGGTACACGTTCCTAAAAATGGATTTTGGCATTGGTATGCTGGCCGGTAAGCCTGGTATGCTGGTTAATGCCGATAACTGGAGCGTGAAACAACAATGGAATGATCGGGAATCTGGTAAATTGGGTAATTACGCTAATACAAAGCACCCATTTACACGCATCCAGGTTACTAAAAAAGGATTGGACAATCTGGTAGAACACGTTGGTAAAGTACGCGATATTGTCGGCTACGATACGCCTTTGGCAGCTGATCACTTCGGCCACTTCGACGTAAACACAGCTATTCAAATTGGCAAGGCGATGGAACCGTTTCGGCTAGCCTGGCTCGAAGATCTTGTGCCCTGGTTTTATACCGATCAATGGAAACAAATTACCGATGCTATTGACACGCCAACGCTAACGGGCGAGGACATCTATTTAAAAGAAGATTTTATAAAACTAATTGACGCTAAAGCCATCGACATGATTCACCCGGATTTGGCTTCGTCGGGTGGTTTGTTGGAAACTAAAAAAATCGGTGATTACGCTGAAGAAAAAGGGATTCCGATGGCAATGCACTTTGCCGGTTCACCCATTTCTATGATGGCTAACGTGCACTGTGCGGCTGCTACCGAGAACTTTGTTGCGCTCGAACACCACGGTGTAGACGTTGCTGGATGGGAAGACCTCATTACCGGTATGAAACCCATTACGGACAAAGGGTTTGTTAAAGTGCCTGATAAACCGGGACTTGGTGTTGAATTGAATGAGGAAGTAGCCAAAAAATTCCTTAAGAAAGGAGCTACCTGGTTTGCGCCCACCGACATATGGAATACCAAGGATTCTGCCGATCGGGAGTGGAGTTAACCTAAGTAACGCGGGCGGAAGCCCGTGAAGCCGACGTTGTGGTAATAGCAAAAATACTGCTTTCGGCTTCACGGGCTTCCGCCCGTATTACATTAATAAATCTTCCAGCGCCTTTGTCAAGTCAGTGTATTTATACGTAAAACGAGTCTCGTCGGTAATGCGTTTGTTCAGAACATAGTTACCGCCGATAACGACAATGGCCATTTCGCCATATAGAAGTTTAATGGCAAATGCCGGAATGTTAGGCAGTAACATAGGCCGGTGCAATACCTGCGCAATGGCTCGCGTCAGGGTTTCGTTGGTGACGGGATTAGGCGCAACGGCATTGTAAACACCTTGCCACGAATCATCTGAAAGCCCTCGAATAAACAGCCGACATAAATCATCCAGGTGAATCCAGGAAATGTACTGCTGCCCCGAACCAATGGGCGCTCCCGCCCCCAACCGAACGGGCTGGACTAACTTGGGTAAAGCTCCTCCATCGGGCATCAGCACTACCCCAATCCGAAATTTCACGGTACGAATACCGAGCGAAGCTACCTGTTCTTCTGAACGTTCCCATGCCCGTACCACCTGTGCCAGAAAATCAGAACCGCCCTGGCTGGTTTCGGTGAGGGGACGGTCATCGGTGTTGCCCCCGTAATAACCAATGGCCGATGCGCCAATAAAAGACTTAACGTGATGTGGATTTTTTGACAATGCCTGCGCTAACAAATCAGTCGATTGAGTGCGGCTAGTCAGAATTTCGTCTTTGCGTTTGTCGGTCCAGCGCTCATCAGCGATACCTTCTCCCGCGAGGTGAATAATATGGTCGGCGGTGGCAATCGCCTGTGGATCGATATGACCTTTCTTGATATCCCACTGATAAACACGAACATCGGGAATGGACTTTTGAGACCGGCTCAGTAGCGACACCTGATAGCCTTCCTGTTGAAGCAATTGCGTTAGGCGACGACCAATAGAGCCGGTGCCACCTGTAATTAAAACCGTTTGATTCATCCGTCAGAGGTTGGTGGGTGTAGCTATATAACACCCTAAAGGGGCCGGGTGTTTGTGAACGTACGGTAAAAGCAGCCCTCATACCGTGTCATTATACCGTGTTCCTATACCTGAAAATGACTATCCAGAACACAAGTAAAACCAGTAAAAAACGCTGTCATTTCGTGTGCATAAAGAGCGTCATGAGCCGAAAATAACATCTGTTGTATTCTGTTAGAATTTGAGTGAAAAGTCTTATTATAACTCTGTCAGTTCATAAGATTTAATGGGTTTATAAACAAACCGCCAGGAAATAGACATCTTACACCACCCACTCCTTCGGTAAACTCAATTGGCGGGCATAATGCGCCGGGGCTGTCTGGTGAACCCATTGCAGCAGTTTATTTATTTCTTCAGCAAATTCAATGTGGTAGTCGGGATCGAGTTTATTTGTTTTTTTTAACACCTGATCGGTGCGTTTGGCAATGTACTCGGCGGCTTTATCGGAGCGGGAATTATACTTTTTCAGCAGGTGGGCGTTGTGGTCGTAAAACGTATTGAGCATGTATAGCATCAGCTCAACTTCGCCGTATTTGTCTTTTGTAACTTTCAGGTGGCGGCTGATGTAGCCGCTCACTGTGCGCATATCCATCATTAGCCAGCCGGGGGTGTCAGCGTGGAGATTGGACGTGCGGTCAATAAATTCTCGAATCAGGAGACGCCGTTCATCAATAGTTTTTTTCTCTTCAACCAACTCGAATTGAAGCCGTTCGGTCAGTACGGCATCTTTGGTGATCAAGCGCAGCAGTAATTTATCTTTCTCTACGCCCGGCATTCGGACAATAGCTTTTTTGAGGTCAGAATCGAGAGCAGGCATTTATAAATGATGACTGGGTTGCCGGTGCGATGATGACTGGGTCGCCGGTGCGATTATAAATGTAAAAATACTTCGCTATGAGTAATAATTCATCATTCTCTTAAACGCCTACCGTATCACCTTCATCAGTTCGGATTTTGTCTTCAATATAAGCGATGATTTCGGCGGCAACGTCGCTACTCGTTGCATGCTCGATGCCTTCTAAACCTGGCGACGAGTTGACTTCCAGCACCAGCGGCCCACGGTCAGACCGAAGCATATCGACCCCAGCCACTTTTAAGCCGAGCGCGCGGGCGGCTGCAATAGCCGTTTGTTCTTCGTGGGGCGTGAGTTGCACGGCAACCGCGTTGCCACCCCGATGAATATTGGAGCGAAAATCTCCTTCTGCACCCTGCCGCTTTATAGCACCCACTACGCGACCACCCACAACGAACGCCCGAATGTCAGAACCCCTGGCTTCGGCAATAAACTCCTGCACTAGCACATGCTTTTTCAAGCCATAAAACGCTTCGATGGTTGACTTGGCAGCTTTTGTCGTTTCGGCCAGTACCACCCCAATTCCCTGCGTACCTTCCAGCAGTTTAATCACTACCGGCGGACCACCAACGAGTTTGATAAGCTGCATCACGTCGCCGTTTTTTGGATGGTTGGCAAAGACCGTTTTGGGTAACCCAACGCCTGCTTTAGAAAGCACCTGCAAGCTTCTTAATTTGTTTCGTGAGCGCGTAATCGCCTGTGACTTAGCCGTTGTGAAAACGCGCATCATCTCGAACTGTCGAACAACAGCACAGCCGTAATCCGTTACGGAAGCGCCAATGCGGGGAACAATAGCATCGAACGAATCTAATTCCTGACCTTCGTAAAGAACTGAAGGCTTACCACCTTCAATCATGACATGGCAATTCAAATGATTCACAATGACGCCCTCATGACCACGCTGATTGGCGGCTTCGAGGAGTCGTTTAGTAGAGTATAAATTCGGATTGGCCGATAAAATGGCAATTCGCATTGATTCAGTGAAAAGTTATGAGCGAACAGTTGTTGGCAAGCGAATAGAAGACAAGTTGATCTCTTACTGACTGCACTTATGACGTGTGTGTTTGCCGCGCAATTTTAGCTTCGTATGACAGGTTTTTCTCTGATACATCGACAATAAAGCGGTTACGGAGCAGCTTCCGGCCTAGAAGTATAGGGTTTTTGAGTTGTTCGCGGTCGGCAAGGGTAAATTCAGCCCGGATTTTGCGTCCGAACAAAACAATGCGGGTTTTAATGACGTATCGTAATTCGGCTACACCAAACGAATTACGAATCATGCGCTGGCTAAATTGGTCGCTGTAAAATCGCCGGGAATCTTCACCGGGTTTGTCGATCAACCAAAAACTTAATCTCGTTCTCAGTCTTGTCTTTATCAACCGAACATCTTTGCAATGCAAAGCCGATGTAAAAGCACCCGTATCTATTTTGGCCTGTACATCGAACAACCCTAAATCTGGAAAATCGACCAGATCCGTCATACCAATGATCTGCTTTGGCTTCGTTATCAAGTTTTCAGGAACGGGTAATTTCATGGATAAATAAGCTTGATTTTCGGTTGCGGTCTATGGATTGGGTTCGCCGGAAACTGGAAATCAAAGGTCATTATGTGCGTATCAATCGGCTGAAGGTAAGCGACATATCCAACATAATCATTTTTGCGCGGGCATTTCGTTCGAGATGATAAGCGGCTTCGTTGAGGTCGTTTACAATGTGCTCGATATGGTTGATAGTCAAGATTTTAGCGAAGTTTTTTACAAAAGCCATTTCGTCATCAGGCAACCGCAACAACTCGGCAACACCCTGTTGCCACAAGAACAAATCGCGGTATAGGCGAATGCTGTAATCCAGCAATCCCTTTTGTTTTTCCTTACTGAATCCGTCGAACTGGTCGGCCTGCTTAACAAGCGCAATTAAATCCTGTCGGTAGCAGGTCCGCATCCAGTCGGCAAACCACGTGTGCTGATCTGATTGGAAAGTGCTCCCCCCGCCGTTGCGGTTCGAATGAGTGCCTTTTTGGCTCAACTGCAACGCTTCCGCCAGATTTCCATCGGCAAGATAAGCAACGCGTCGGGCAGTGGTTTCGTCGAGATTTAAGTGTTGGCGCAGGTACGTGGCAACTTCTTCATCCGTAAAGGCTCTAACCGCCACCCGTTGCGTTCGTGACAGGATGGTAATGAGCAACTTATCGGGTTGATTTGTTACGAGCAAAAACAGCGTTTGGGCAGGCGGCTCTTCCAGCACTTTCAGCAGTGCGTTGGCCGAGGTCACGTTCATCAGCTCGGGTAGCCAGATGAGCATAATTTTGTACGCACCCTCATAGGCTTTCAGCGATAGTTTTTGCAGAATATTCCGGGCTTCTTCCGCCGAAATGTTGCCTTGCTTATTGTCGGCCCCCATCAATTCCAGCCAGTCGGGTAGGGTACGGTAAGGCGTATCGAGCAGGAACTTCCGCCAGTCGGCCAGATACGCTTCTGACGTTTTTCCCTTTGCCAGATTTGCCACCGGAAAAACCATGTGCAAATCTGGATGCACGAATTTCTGAATTTTCACGCACGACGCGCAACGTCCACACGCATCATCGGGTTGCTTATCTTCGCAGTTGACATACTGAGCCAGCGCCAGCGCCAGCGCCAGATTGGCACTGCCTGTAGGACCATCGAACAACAGTGCATGGGCAAGGTGATTCGTCTGAACGGCCCTTAGCAACAACTGTTTAGTTTCAGTATGGCCTATAATTTCGGAAAATTGCATAATCTCGTTGACCGGGAAGTACCACGTCAGGGTGATGCTCCATTTAGTCCTTAAGCTGATTGGATAGCTATAAATCGGTCAGGAAACTGAGCGGGGTATTGTGGGGCGATCCCATCCGCTCTATCGTAAAAATTTCTCTTAAAATGCTTTCTTCCTGTCCGTCGAATGCTTGATTACGTCGCTTAAATGCTTCGCGGGCTACCTGGACGGCCTTCTCAAGACGGTACGTCATAAAACCGTCAATGGCCCCACCCCACGAAAACGAAGGTACATATTTAGGTGGTAGACCCGTGCCAAACACATTGACGTTGACACCTACAACTGTTCCCGTATTAAACATAGTTCCAATCCCCGTCTTGGTGAAATCGCCCATGAATAAGCCGCAAAACATTCGCCCTGTGTCCACCGGATTTTTTGTAACGTAGCTGTGGAGCTTAACTGTCGAATAGTCGTTTTTGAGGTTCGACGTATTTGTTCCAGCGCCAAGATTGCACCACTCGCCCACAACCGAATCGCCGAGATAGCCTTCGTGACCTTTACCACTGTTGGCAAATAAGATGGAATTACCGATTTCGCCACCTACTTTACAATACGGCCCTACGCTGGTATTTTTACGCATCGAACTATTATAATGTACCATAGTTCCTTCACCGAATGAACAGGGGCCAATCAGTACGCTGCCTTCACTAATAATAACATCTTTGCCAATATAAATCGGGCCATCTTCGGCATTCAGAATAGCTGCCCGGACTATGGCACCTTCTTCGATAAACACGTTTTCGGGGGCGTAGCAGCGAGTGAACGGGTCGGTGATTGGCTGCGACTGGCGACCGGCTGTAAGAAGCACAAAATCAGACTGAATCTGGATTCCGTTGGCAGCAATCAGGCTCCAGAGATGCCGTATCGTTGGTACCATCGCGTCGAACGTTATGGTATGCTGCGGTAAGTCGGTGAGTTGAGCAGCCTCCTTCACCACATAGTCGGTGTGGAGAGCCATCAGTAAACCGCTGGGAGAGATCAGGCTTTCGCCCAGGGCTAACGTTTTTAGCCGATCAACCAGTTCGTCAGTCGGGCATAAGGCTCCGTTGACGTATAGATTACTGGTGGCTGTTTGTAGCGGGTATTTACCGCTAAGATAAGTCTCTGTTATAAACGATGGCGTTGTATCAAGGCGTATTGCCCATTTTTCGGCAATGGTCAGGATACCGACCCGAATATCGGCTACTGGTCGTGTAAACGTAAACGGCAGCAGTGCTGGCCGGATCGTCGGATCGTCGAATAAAACTAAGTTAGACATGCATACGAGCAATTGCGAACGTAAATATTCAACCTTAATTTGAAAAAAAAGAACGTATTAACAGTTAGGTTTTTATCATTCTGACGTAATGGTACTTTATGTGCCAAAATAAAATGTAGTGTAACAGATGTTTACGAAGAATATAGTATCACTAACTACGGACAACCTTATAGAACACATCGCTGTTTTGCAGGATGAAAGAGGTTTATTTCCTTCATTTCGTCATAATCCAACTATTTTCTATCGACGCCCGGATACCAACATTTTCTTTACGGCCACTACGGTTTTTACATTGCAGTCGTTGCAGTCGCTTGTTTCGCCGGGTACTCAGCAAGTAATTAATCAAATCTCGGAAAGAGCGCGACTGGCCTATCCTCTCTTTCGAAATAAAGATGGACTGAACACCTATAATTTCTGGCCTACACGCCCGTCCCAGCATTTTTCTAACGGCTATGTGTTCCGCCATTTTGAGCATTTTCGTATTCCCGACGATATCGACGATACGGCTATGGTATACCTGACGACCAAGCCCACACCCGACGATTGTCTTTGGCTGAAACATAAATTGGGCCAACACGCCAATGGTAGCCAGCAGTACCGAATTAGAAACACGTACCCTGATTACCGATACCTTAGCGCTTATTCGACCTGGTTTGGTAAACATATGGGCGTTGACTTCGACGCGTGTGCGTTGAGCAACATCCTGTTTTTCCTCTATCAATATGATCTGCCCCGCAACCAGCACGACGCTGATTCACTGGTGTATCTGCGGTCGGTAGTGGAGTCAGGCCGCTATGTGTCGGAGCCATTCCGCTGTGCGCCCCACTACGCCCGAGCCTCGCTGATTATTTACCACCTGGCGCGACTCATGGCGGCTTTTGATATTCCCGAACTTGATGCTGTTCGTCCGCGTCTTATTGCCGACGGGCATCAACAATTGTCTAACGTGCGTAACCGTGTTGAGCAAATGATGCTGTCTACAGCCTTGCTGCGGTTAGGCGAAATTATTCCTGAGCTACCTGTTGATGGTATCGAGCAGGATTTTGATCGTTTCCACTTCTTCATTGCGGGTCTGCTTACGGCTTACGAACAGCCTTGGCTACGCCGGTTTGCCGACCGCCCACTCATGCAAATGCGCTGGCAATGCGAGGCTCATTGCTGGGCTTTAGTCGCTGAGTATCTTGCTCTGCTGAAGAAGAATAAGGAATAATGGAAAATCGTCCAGACCAGGCATTGTTATAAGCCCATACCGCCATCCACAAAAATCGTTTGTCCCGTAATGTAGCGGCCCGCGTTGGAACAGAGCAAAACAGCCAGACCAGCAATGTCTTCGGGTTGGCCTGCGGAGCCGATTGGAATAACCATCCGCTGACTTATGCGGTTAGGAATTGGGGGTATTGGTTGCTCGGTACGGGGCGTTTTAATAACACCGGGCGAGAGGTTATTGACTGTAACGCCTTGGTCGGCAAGTTGCAGAGCAAGATTGCGAACTGTATTGGCAATGGCTGCTTTGGTACCTGCATAGACAATCATGGTTGGATGGGGCTTTACCTCCTGAACGCTGCCAATGGTAAGAATCCGGCCCCACCCGCGCTCGGTCATACCCGGTGCAAAGCGTTGCATGAGTAGCAACGTAGATTTCCAGTTGGTGTCAACTTGCTCATCAAATTCGTCGGCTGTGGTTTCGTGCCACTGTTTGGGTAGTTGTACCGATGCGTTGGTAACCAAGATGTCGATATACCCAAATTGCTCACCGGCCTGACGAAACAAATCATCGGCTGCATCGGGCTGTGCCAAATCAACGCCAGCGATGGCTGTTTTTACCCCAAAAGATTTGGCTTCATTGGCAATAGCTTGCGCTTCGTCTTTATCACTTCGATAATGCACCAGTATGTTGGCTCCAAATTCTGCCAGTGCCAGTGCAATGGCTTTCCCAATTCCTTGACTTGATCCCGTTACGAGGGCATTTTTTCCTGATAAGTTGAGCAAGTCCCTAATCATTAGCTAGTTGAATTTGTAGGTAACTTACAAAAACAGCAAACCAAAAACGATACTTTTGAGCGTTTAAATCGTAGCTAATAGTCTTAATATGTTTTAGTCATGTCGGCAGGTATCGCTATAACGAAATCAGCAAGATTACGATTTTCAGTTGTAGGCTTTTCAATGTCGGCTAATTCGACGGAGGATATGGTGAGAATTTTGAGCGGTCGGGCGCTGCTTGTTAGTTGTTGCTGCCGCAGATACCAGACAATACCATCGAAATTCTTGGAGTGATAATCACCGTTGACATGCAATAGCGTTTGCCCCGGTTTCCAGTTTTGGCGAATAAAATAAGCCATCGTGGCATCTTTAATCGCCTGAGCACGCGCAAAATTAGCTGTCATGTCCGTCTGGGTGCCGTGCGGATTGGCACCAGACTTTCCTTCATTATCCCCCATCATGTTCATCATGGCTGTGTAGCCGGGCAGGGTTAGGTCAACAGATATTGGTAGCGGTGCTATCTGACGTTTAGCCTCAGCGGGTAATGTATCAAGGGCCGACAATCCCTGCCGCGAGACCAATCGGGCGTAACGTCGCGGGATATTCGTCGCAATAAACGGAATATGCTGCTCCCGGGCGAAGTCGGCAATAGGTTTATAATCGGTGTCGTAGTTGGGCCAGAGTCGGGCCTGCGTAGCTAGTTCTTTAGAGGTGGTTCGTCCCTGCACATAGTCGCTGAGCGCCGTTTGATTATCGGTTTCGAACATTTCGGCACCAAGCACAAGATTACCTTTTTTTGCGGCCTGTAAGTCTTTTGTTAGTTGAAACTCAAGCCAATGGCAGATGGGGTTGTTGTGTAACTCGCCAAACAAAATCACGTCAGCTTCAGCCGCCTGATGAAGCAGCTTGGCATACGTAGTTGCTTTTAGTTTTGGCGTATAGAGTCGGTAAGCGGGTTTATCGGGTCGGAAAGAGAAGGCCAGAAAACAAAGCAGCAATAGGGTAAGGCGCATCAGCTAGGTGGTTCATAAGCAATGCTGTAACCATTCAGAGCCACAATTGGTTACCCGTCTGTCTGTTAATGCCTTCCTTTCTATGAACTTATTAGAAACTCTGCACCAATTTCCGGCTTTGGCAACTATCCCGGATGAGCAACTTCAATGGCTTATCGACCGGTCCGAAGAGGTATCGTATCCAAAGGAGGCCGTACTTTACAAGCCCAATGAACCTGTTGATTACTTGCTGTTGCTGTTGGATGGCCGCATTCGTATAGATTCTGGTGCCAATGGACCGAGCGACGAACTGATTACCTACGGCCCTTACTCCTTTTTGGGCGTGCTGCCATTCTCGCGGATGACAAGCATTCCTAATCGGATAGTGGCCGAGACACCAGCCCGTTTACTTCAACTTCATCGCGACGATTTGCGTGGGCTGGCCCAAAATTGCTACGAACTGACGGAAGCTCTGGTTCATCAGATGACAACCCGCGTTCGGGATTATACAAAACTGACGCAGCAAAACGAGAAGATGGCCTCGCTTGGGAGACTGTCGGCGGGACTGGCCCACGAACTGAACAATCCCGTGGCCGCTGTTGTCCGCTCGGTGGATACGCTCAAGACACATTTGCGAGCCACACCCGAAGCGTTCAAGGCGGTTATGAATCTTCAGCTAACCGCCGAGCAGGTGGACTGTGTGACGGTGGTATTTTTTAAGAAAATAGACCAGCAATTAGCTGCCGATACGCACCAACTAACGTTACTCGAACGAACGACTCTGGAAGATGATATTACTGATTGGCTCGACGATCATGGTGTTGACGACAGTATGGATCTGGCTGGACCACTGGTTGATTATAGCTTTACGGTAGACGATCTGGAGTGGATTCTGGAAAAAATTGGCGATGAAAACCTGGCGGGCGTAGCCAACTGGTTAGTCAACAATTTAGTGGCCGAAAAGCTGGTCTTCGATATTAGCGAGGCCTCTAAACGGATTTCTACCCTAATTAACTCGATCAAAAATTACACGCATATGGACCGGGGGGTGGGCAAGCAACAAATTCCACTCGCCGAAGGTATTCGTAATACACTTACCTTGCTGGCTCATAAAGTCAAGAGTAAGCATATTGCTCTAACCCTGACCATTGCTGACGATCTGCCCGCTGTTTGTGGCTGGCCGGGTGAATTAAATCAGGTCTGGACAAATCTAATCGACAATGCCATTGACGCTTTACCCGACGGCGGTAAACTCGAAATCAACAGTCAACCCGATAGACGTTCTGATGGGGTGGATTTTGTGTTGACAAAAGTAATCGACAACGGAACTGGTATTCCAGATGACATACGTGATAAAATATTTGAGCCATTTTTTACAACCAAAGAAATAGGGAAAGGCACTGGTCTCGGCCTCGATATAGTTCAGGGCATTATTAAGCACCATAACGGGTCCATAAAAGTACAGTCAGAACCGGGCCACACAGAGTTCAGTGTCTGTTTACCTACTCAATAAAACTGGGTTGCTGTTCATTTAATCACCTCTCCCTTCTTATCAATGAAACTACCCATTATTTTCTCCATCGACGACGATCCGCAAGTATTGCAGGCCATTCAGCACGATCTGCGACAGCAGTACCGAAAGAAATACCGTATTCTCTGTACCAGTTCGGCCCGCGAAGCGATTGATTCGCTGCCCGAATTAAAGAAAAAAGGGGAAGAAGTTGCCCTTTTTTTATCTGATCAGCGCATGCCGGACATGTCTGGTGTCGAGTTTCTAAAGCAGGCACGCCAGTTCTACCCGAGTGCCAAACGTGTTCTGCTAACAGCTTACTCCGATATTGACGCGGCTGTGCGGGCCATCAACGAGGTACAACTGGACTATTATATTGCCAAGCCCTGGGACCCACCCGAAGAACAACTATACCCTGTACTAGACGATCTGCTAAGCGATTGGCTCGCCGACTATCGACCGGCTTATGAGGGCTTAAAACTACTTGGTTATCAGTTTTCGCCCCGTTCGCATGAGTTAAAGGATTTTCTGGCGGGCAATCTATTTCCTTACCAATGGCTTGACATTGAGAGCGATTCACAGGCAAAGGATCTTCTCGATCTGCATGGCCTGAGTACGAATGATTTACCTGCTATACTACTCGAAGATGGCACGGTGCTTAAGCAGCCTAGTTTAGCCGATTTAGCGGCAAAATTGGGGTTACAACCCAAAGCGTCCGAAGGATTATATGATCTGGCAATCATCGGTGCTGGACCGGCTGGTTTGGCGGCAGCAGTGTATGGTGGCTCTGAAGGACTAAAAACGATTTTGATTGACAAACGGGCTCCTGGTGGGCAGGCCGGAACAAGTTCACGTATCGAAAATTACCTTGGCTTCCCGAATGGCCTGAGTGGATCCGACCTTACCCGCCGAGCCATTACCCAGGCGCAGCGATTTGGGGTAGAGTTTCTGGCTCCGCAGGAGGTAATTTCCATTACATCGCAGGGGCAGTATAAACACATTAATTTGGGTAGCGGCAGCGAAGTTGTGGCGCGATCCATCATACTTAGCACGGGCGTTTCCTACCACCAGTTGGAAAACGAAAGTCTCCAGAAATTTACTGGCGCGGGCGTGTATTATGGCGCGGCTACCACTGAAGCGTTTGCCTTTAAAGGCCAGCCGGTTTACGTTGTCGGTGGAGGGAATTCGGCAGGGCAGGGGGCCATGTACCTCTCCCGAACGGTCTCTGAGGTGTTCATTTGTGTACGTCGGCCTGACCTGTCAGAAAGCATGTCGCAGTACCTGATTGAGCAGATTGAAAAGACACCAAACATTACCGTACTCGGCTGTACCGAAGTGGTAGAGGGATTAGGTAAGGAACGTTTGGAATGTCTGGTTCTGGAAAATATGGATACCAAGGAACGCCGGACCGCGGAGGCTGCAGGCCTGTTTATTTTTATCGGTACCAAACCCCTGACCGACTGGATTGAGATGGACATTATTAAAGATCCGAAGGGATTTATTGCCACTGGACGGGACTTAGCTAAATATGCCGATTTTAAACAGGTCTGGCGATACCCGCGTGAACCGTTTGCGCTCGAAACCTGTAGCGCGGGTATATTTGCGGCTGGCGATGTGCGGGCCGGAGCCATGAACCGTGTTGCATCAGCTGTGGGCGAAGGAGCAATGGCCGTGAGTTTTGTTCACAAATATTTAGCTGAAAATTAACGTAGCGCGGGTAGAAATCCGCCAATACTAAAATTATGTCCAGTTCGCTGTTGCGGTGGAAAGTAGCCCTATCCAGTAAAAATGCGTAAAATTGCGGGTTTCCATCGCAACGGCGAACTGCCTACTTTACACGTATGTCTAAAAAACCTATCTGTTCTCACCTGTCCGCACTGACGGAAATCCATGTTGCAAAGGAATACCTTTGCGAAGAATGCGTCAAAACGGGCGGCTCCTGGGTACACCTGCGAACCTGCCAAACCTGTGGTACAACACTCTGCTGCGATTCATCGCCCAATCAGCATGCAACCAAGCATTCTCACGCGAGTGGTCACCCCGTTGTTGTCTCGTCTGAACCGGGCGAACGGTGGCTTTGGTGTTATATTGACGAACAAATGGTGACTTATTGAACAAGAGTTGTCGTTTTGTGTTTTTAGAGGTAGAATTGTCTATAGACTGAAGACAACTTATAACGACAACTAGTGAATGATTGCCGAACAAACGCTTACCGAGCACTATTACCGCGTGCGGCTGCATTCCGAAGCCATATGCCGTGGTCTCGAAATTGAGGATTATGTGGTGCAGCCTGTCGCCGATGTCAGCCCACCCAAGTGGCATTTGGGGCATACAACCTGGTTTTGGGAAACGTTTGTGTTAGTGCCAAATGCACCCAATTATCGCATTTTTCACGAAGATTTCAGCTACGTTTTCAACAGCTATTACGAGACGGTTGGGAAGCGAGTACTCCGCACCGACCGGGGAAATCTCAGTCGTCCAACGGTAGCGGGCGTGTATACTTACCGCGCTTACGTAGACGAACAGATGAGCCGGTTCTTGGATACTACGGATCTATCGCCCGAACTCTACGCGCTGGTTAAACTTGGCCTGAACCACGAGCAGCAACATCAGGAATTGCTTATTACCGACATTAAATATATTCTGGGCCACAATCCCTTATTGCCTGCCATCGAGATGCCTATTCGTGAGCATCAGGCGCAGATTTCCGGCCAGCCTATCGTAATCGACGAAGGAATTTATAGGGTTGGTTATCAAACGACTAATGGTCAGAATAATGAGCCGTTCTACTTCGACAATGAAGTGGGCGTGCACAAGGTATACCTAAATAAAACGACGCTTGCCGGTAGTCTGGTTACAAACGAAGAGTATTTGGCTTTCATAGAATCGGGCGGCTATCAAAACTTTCGGCATTGGCTTTCCGATGGTTGGGCGTGGGTAAAAGCGCATGACATAAAAGCACCATTATACTGGCATCAGGTTGATGGTGAATGGTGGAGTTACACCTTCGACGGGCTCAAACTTGTCGATCTGGATGCTCCGGTTTGCCACGTGAGTCATTATGAAGCCGATGCCTACGCGCGTTGGAAAGAACAGCGTCTACCAACCGAATTTGAATGGGAAGTTGCCGCCGTGGATTTGGCCGCCGTGGACTTATCCTCACAACAACTCAATTGGGGATTACGATGGGAGTGGACAAATTCCGCTTATCTGCCTTATCCCGGCTTCATAACTGCTGTAGGGGCCGTAGGTGAATATAATGGTAAATTTATGAGTGGGCAGATGGTTTTGCGAGGGGCATCAGTCGCTACGCCCGAAGGTCATTCCCGGCCAACTTACCGCAATTTTTTTCAACCAGACAAACGATGGCAGTTTACCGGAATACGTTTAGTGAATCCATGACGTCGGAACCACTAACGATTAGTAATGAGGTTGATCCAGCCCTGGTTGAGGAAGTGCGAGCGGGCTTGCAGACAATACCCAAACGTCTATCTTCCCGGTTTTTCTACGATGCAGAAGGAAGTCGAATTTTCGCGGAAATTATGCACTCCCCGGATTATTACCTGACGCGGTCGGAGTACGAAATTCTGGATACGTACAAAGCCGATTTTCTCCGGCAGTTCACGCCGGACAATCGTCCGTTCGATTTGGTCGAACTAGGGGCTGGTGACGGATTGAAAACGAAAATTTTGCTGGCTTTTCTCGAAAGTCAGCATGTTGACTTTACGTATGCGCCGGTCGATATTTCAGCCGATGCGCTGGAGGGTTTGGTTATCGACGTGCGTAGGCAATGGCCTGATTTGCAGCTTAATCCGCGTCATGATGATTATTTCAGCGCACTTGAGCATCTTTCCAATGAAACCAACAGTCGAAAAGTTGTCCTTTTCCTGGGGTCTAATATTGGCAACTTCACGCCCGACGAAGCAGTAGACTTCTATCAACAACTTTACAACCGCCTTCAACCCGGTGATTTAATCTTGACAGGTTTCGACCTGCAAAAACACCCGGCTGTAATTCATACGGCCTATAATGATCGGCAGGGGTTAACGCGGGCTTTTAATCTGAATCTTCTCCGTCGAATTAATCGTGAACTCGACGCTAATTTCGATCTGGCGACTTTTGACCATTACGAAACGTACAATCCCGAAACTGGTGAAGCCCGTTCGTATTTAGTTAGCCAGAAAGCGCAGGCCGTAGAAATTAAAGCGCTGGATATGCGGGTTCCCTTCCAACACGGCGAAATTATTCATACGGAGATTTCGCGCAAATTCACCCGTATGCAAATTGAGCAGTTGGCCCAGCAAACGGGCTTTTCGATGACGGGCTGGTTCACCGATAGCAAAGGCTATTTTGCTGATGTGGTCTTTGAGCGCTAGTAGAGACTTTTAGACAGAAAGTCTCGGTTTTGATAGCTGTATACGGCCATCAAAACCGAGACTTTTTAATTAAACAAGTAGCTGGAATTAGTCCAACGGTTCGGGTGAGAGACCGTATTTTTCTTTACGTATCTGTACCCATTCCTTCACGGTTCCACCCTTTATGAAATGCTCGTCTTCATCCTGAAGCTCCTGATCCCAGTCGTAGTCAACGGCAATTCGTCCTTCAAAAGAGATCGTTATCTGTAAACTATTGGCCGGTGACTGTCCCTCGTTAGCCCGATTTGTAAACAGTTCCGGGAGCGCTTCTATAACTTCATCAGGAAATTCAGTCGACAATATCTGAACTTCCCCGGAAGCATCGAGATAAGTACCATCGCATTCCGCTTCTTTGCTCGATACCAAGTATTGGATATTGAGTTCAGCTATTGTCCAGGGTTCGGTAATGACCTCATGGATGGCCGTTGTCAATAATTCGTAGATCGTTTCGGTTCTCATTGTTTTTTGCAGTGTCAACGCTGGACATGTAGCGCGTTAACTGGCCGATTGCCTTTGAAATCACAAGCTATTGACCAGATTACACACATGTATAGCCTGTTAACATAATTTTCCTGCTAAAGTTGATTTTTTGAAACGGTGTTCTGTACAAAGACACTGGTATCGACCCAACGCCAACCGTTCGCAGCTTAATGTCTACTCTACTAGCTGCCTGTAGATCAGCTTAACACACTGAATCACGTCTACAGTAAGCAATGCGCCCAGCTTCTGGGTTTTGGCAGATAGGTTTTTTGAAAGACTGACTACTTCTAGTTGACGTAAACTAAACCGCAACCGTACTGTCTTGTGCCTCAAAACCCATTGAGACGGTGACGCTCTTCCAGTTCTCTAAATCAGTTTTAACGGCATTTATCTTTTCATAAGCCATGTCGTATGCATCCTGACCCAGAAATAAATGAAGGGGCGGGTTTTGTTCTTCCGCAATCCGAATGAGCGCTTCGACCGCTTTTTCAGGATCTCCCGGTTGATTACCGTTAATCGCATTTTGGTGCGCCTGTTGTGAATCCCTTACTTCTTGGTACGCAGCAATGGGGTGTGCAGGAACGCCCAATGAACCAGCCGTAAGAAAATCGGTTCGGAAATAGCCGGGCTCTACGACCGTAACATAAATGCCAAAAGACTTGGCCTCGGCAGACAGAGACTCCGAAAGACCTTCTACCGCAAACTTGGTTGCACAGTAAATGCCAAAACCAGGAAAAGCTCCAGTGAAGCCACCGATAGACGAGATGTTGATTACATGCCCGGAACGCTGTTCCCGCAGATGCGGCATAACGCTACGGATGACATTTATAGAGCCGAACACATTGATGTCAAAATTTTCGCGGGCTTCCTGATCGGTAAGTTCCTCAATACTACCCAACAAACCGTATCCGGCATTATTAACCACGACATCAATTTGACCAAACTGCCCAATCGTCTGGTCAATAGCCTTTTTAACGCTAGCTTCTGTTTTTAAGTCAACGGTCAATGGCAGAAAATTGTCATTATATGTTCCAACTGCCCGGCGTAGGTCGTCAATATTCCTGGATGTAGCCGCTACCTTAAATCCTTTAGCCAGTACTTGTTTGACGAGGCTGAGGCCAAGCCCTTTAGATGCTCCTGTGATAAACCAAACCTTTTTCGTATCCATAATTTTGCTCTTTTTAGTGAGAGCAAAATTAGTTGGCTTAGGCAGAAAGGACATTGCGGTATCCAAACCAATACTTACTAAATTCAAACAATCCGAAAAGCAGAAGGAGTTATACTCGTTTGTTTTTTGAAAAAGTAATTGAAATGAGCTGGTTCGTCAAAGCCGAGACTGTAACTGATTTCAGATATATTCCAGTCAGTATGACGCAGCAACGCTTTGGCCTCACTCGCCAACCGTTCCGCAATATGATTGGTCGTCGTCTTGCCGGTTGTTTCCTTGATAGACCGGTTCAAATGGTTTACATGCACCGATAATTGCTGGGCAAAATCGCTGGCTGATCGCAGTTTAAACCGTTGAGACGGTGATTCGATGGGAAACTGACGTTCCAGTAGCTCAGTGAAGACGGCTGTAATCCGGGATTTAGCGTTTGGGTTTTGGAGCAGCGTTTCTGTGGGTTGCAGTTTGAGCGCATAATGAATAAGTTCTGTTACGTAATTGCGAAGCAAATCGTATTTAAACCGATAATCACCTTTGATCTCATCAATCATTTTCTGAAATAACTGGCTTACATAGTCATCCTGCCGTTTGTCGAGGAGATAGGCTGGTTTCCCTCCATTAGCGAACATGGGTAACTCACTAAGGTTTCCCCGAATTTTTTCGGTAAAAAAGGCTTCCTTGAAAATACAGAAAAAGCCGGTTGTGTCGTCTGATGCCGACTCCCAGGCATACGGAACCTGCGGATTAAAAAAGATAAGTGTAGACCCGTCGCTTTCGATGCTCTTATCGGCGTAGTGATATATGTTCTTACCACGTATAAGGCTGATTTTGTAAAAATCCCGGCGGCTATATTGTACTGGAGCAACACCCGGCCCCAGACAATCGTCCAGCCGAAATGTATTAAAATGCCCAATATCCTGTTGCAGATTATCCGGTAGCCAATTGAATTTATATTGATAGAAATCTTCTAATGTCTGGGTCTTTGCCATGTCGTAAACTTACGAAATTC
This sequence comes from Spirosoma flavum, assembly GCF_042686045.1. NCBI lineage: Bacteria > Pseudomonadati > Bacteroidota > Cytophagia > Cytophagales > Cytophagaceae > Spirosoma > Spirosoma flavum. The sequence continues at coordinate 591,829 of NZ_JBHUOM010000019.1, read as the reverse complement.
AAAGCAGGATCAATCATAGCCAAAATTCTGGTTCTACCCCTTGAACGGTAGTTATAGCCCACAGCAGGAAACAGTGCGAATTGCAATTACGGGTGTGTAGCGTTCAGAATAAAATCGACAATGGGCGTTGGATTGGGAAGACTATGGGGATGATGGCCGATGTTGGGTTTGTGAATCACCTGAATTTGCCCGCCCAGTGCCTTTACTTTCTCCTCAAAAGGAGCCGTATTCTCACTTACCGGAACGCCCTCATCTATGTCGCCCACCACATGCAACAGTGGATAATGTCCGTTTACAATGTCGGCTACTTTATCAATAGGATTGCCTGTGAACGCTAAGGCTTGCTCCTCAGAAATCAGCCCGTAGTCTTTTTTGAAAATCTCCCAATCTGCCAGACTGCCTTTACTTTTTCCTTTGCCACCCGGCCAGCTTTTGAGATCCAGTACGGGTGCATCGGCATACACGCAGGCTACTTTTTCCGGATTCGCAGCGGCCCAATTATATATATAAACGCCCCCGCGGCTTAACCCTTCCAAAGCTACTTTAGGGGCTAAACCCGCTTTCCGGGCAAACGCATAAAAGTTATTCCAGGCGGTAATTGCCTGAGCGTTTCCAAACAGTTCGGCCACATCGCAATACACGACATGAAACCCACGATCCAAGAGTGCAATGTCGGTTTGCGGTTCATGACCCCAGAACCGCGCCCGCCATATCCAGGGCAGCCCTTTGGCGGCTCTTCGCGGTTTAACCACTTTACAGGCCCGTCCATCCAGCACAAAATCGGCACAGTCGTAGCCGTAAAAAGACGAGACTTTAACGGGTTCGTTTATTGTTTTAAAGAAGTCGAAGCCCTTTTCTTCCTGACTGATCACCGCTTCATAAAGTCTTTTGGCAATGACTGCTGTACCCAGTGAATCAGGGTGTAATTTGTCAGGAAAGTAGTCTGGATGATCAATGAATAAGGCGTGTAAATCAATCAGTTCACATTTTTCGTCAAAGGCCACCTGCTGGATTCGTGGGATAACCAATGCGGAAATAGCCTGATCGGTTTGCCGCGTCGTATCTGTCAGGAAAGAAGCTACCGGCGACAGCAAGATAATTCGTGGGTGCGTTGGTAGGGCTTTAATTGTTTGAATAAGTAGTTTATAATCAGGCACAAACCTATTAATCTGCAAGCGATAGGGCAAGCGGCTATCATTCGTTCCCAATTTAATGAAAACCAGATCGGGGTTGCTTTTCAGCGCCTGCTGATAAGCAGGTGTGTCCACATACGAGTTATCAACATTGCGAATTATTGTTTTGGAACTCACCCCAAAATTCATCACCTCATAGTTGGCTCCCAACAGGGTTTGTAATTGTCCGGGATATGAATTCTGCTCCCGATTTGTAAGACCATGACCGTAAGTAATGCTGTTTCCAATGCAAGCAATCCGAACCTTATTTTGCGCATATGCATAAGGAGACAACAGCGGGTAACATAGAATGAAAAGAAAGCAGAAATAATACCGTTTCATGGAATCAGTGGGTGAGGTATTCATTTTGAGGAAAAAATCTGGAATCTAGCTTTTGGTACTCTAAAAGCTAATTAGGTCTTGGTTTGTCAAAATACTGTCGCATAAACAGAAATTGATATGTTACCGCATTCGTCCAGTAATTCCAGTTATGACCACCGGGCCGGGTGATGTAATCATGGGCGATATTTCGCTCGAGTAACTTATCGTGTAAGTTATTATTAACGCGAAAGAAAAAATCTTCAGTACCACAATCAATGATCAACGACAAGGCTCCCGGCGTGAGTAAGTAGAGTAAATTAGTGACGGTATTTTGTTCCCATCGTTCCGGAAACTGAGCATATGTACCCAGGCGTTTGGCCATGTCCCAATTGTTGGGGAAAGGCCGAATATCTACCCCGCCACTCATGCTACCGGCTGCACCAAAAACAGTCTGGTGCCTAAATGCCAGATACAACGCGCCATGACCTCCCATACTCAAGCCTGTGATAGCTCGTCCCGCTCGATTTTTGATAGTTTTATAATGCCCATCAACCCAGGTTACTAACTCATCGGCAACATAGGTTTCATACCGGAATGAGGGGTCAGCCGGACTATCGAAATACCAACTGCCAATATTGCCATCCGGGCAAACGATAATCATCTTGTGTGTATCGGCAGCATTACCGAGGGCGGGCACCTTTTTTGCCCAATCACTATAATTGCCACCATAGCCGTGGAGTAAGTACACCACCGGAAAATCCTGCCCAATTGAATAAGAGTCTGGAGTTACAATGACCGCTCTGATCGTCTTCTTCATAGACGAACTATAGGTTTCTACGGTATCGACTTTAGCCGCCTGAACGGATAGGTTGATGGTTGCTAAAATTCCGGCAATGAATAAAGCACGAAGAAAATTCATGAGAGTGTAAATTACGAGATGCTCATGAAATAAGGAGATTTATCGTTATCACTACCCTTTCGGGGTGATTATTTTTGGGGAAAGTGAATAGTAATCTTCAGTTATAGGTTGATTTTTTATCGTTAAGGGTAGGATAGGGTATTTCTCATGCTAGTTGCATAGATAAAGCCCTATACGTAACGTATAGGGCTTTATACAAAATGGGTAGTCTCGACGGGAATCGAACCCGTATCAAGCGTTTAGGAAACGCTTATTCTATCCGTTGAACTACGAGACCAAAAAAGGAGCGGTCAACGTGACCGCTCGCTTGTAACTGCAAAATTGCCTAAAATCCGTCAACTGGCCAAACCATCGCCAAACTCCTCTGCCGAATTGGTGAGGGGTATGCTGACCCAGTTGGGGTAAATGAAGTAATGCTTCTCTTTTACTAAGTCATAAAGTAACTCTCGCAGTTCACCCACATTCTCGCCGGTTTCGGCTGAGATGAACGCTACATAGTCTGCTTTTTGGGCCAGATACGTTTTCTTGAGGTACTCCAACGCGGTTTGTCGGCGCACCGCTACCGGAATCATCACCTCTTCAGAGCCGTTGAACACCTCGTCCTCGTCCGGTAATTCGGTTTTTTCCGTCCATGCGTCTTTCGGTGAGAACCGATCCATTTTGTTGAAAACCAGCACCATGGGTTTATCGGCAGCTTTGATGTCAGCTAGTGTAGCGTTGACGACTTCAATCTGTTCCTCAAAATTCGGGTGCGATACATCGACAACGTGAATCAGGATATCGGCTTCGCGAACCTCATCGAGTGTCGATTTAAACGACTCGATCAGCATCGTTGGCAGTTTACGGATAAAGCCAACAGTGTCGGTCAACAGAAATGGGATATTTCCGAACGTTACTTTGCGAACCGTCGAATCGACCGTAGCAAACAGCTTATTTTCGGCAAACACATCGGTCTTCGCCAAGGTGCGCATAAGCGTCGATTTTCCTACGTTGGTGTATCCCACTAAGGCCACACGCACTAAACGGTCACGTTCTTTTCGGCGTGTAACGCTTTGTTTATCAATCTTTTCCAGTTTCTCCTTTAGAAACGAAATCCTGTCTTTCACAATCCGGCGGTCAGTTTCGAGCTCTTTCTCTCCCGGTCCACGCATCCCCACGCCACCTTTCTGGCTGGTTAAGTGGCTCCACATCCGGGTCAGACGAGGATACATGTACTGGTACTGAGCCAGTTCAACCTGTACCCGAGACTGAGCGGTTTGTGCCCGCATTGAGAAAATATTCAGGATAAGAAGGCTGCGGTCAAGCACCTTAATATCCTTAAAACTATCTTCCAGATTCCGTACCTGAGACGGCGTTAGATCATCATCAAAAATGACGCAATCAACCGGATTGTCGAGAATGAATGTCTGGATTTCCTCCAGTTTGCCCTTTCCAACAAACGTACGGTTATCGGGATGTTCGAGTCGTTGAGTAAACGATTTAATCGTTGTAACACCCGACGTTTCGGCTAGAAAGGCCAATTCGTTCAGGTAATCTTTTGTTTGGTCGGCCGTTTGCTTTTGCGTAATCAGCGCGACCAACACAGCGGTTTCGGGTGGTTTATGCGTATCGACCATATAAATTAGTAAAGGTTGTTCGTCAGTTTATACTGTGCGAATGACTAACTGAATCATGCGCAAAAAGCAATAAGCCTGTAAATTATAACGGGTCATATTGGGTAAAAGTTTCGGTAGTGAATCCGCAGAAACAGGCTCAGGACAAGTTTGCTTTTTCTGAACAGGTTACGAGATTTACAAGATATCGTCTGGCATAAATTCGCACTAGCGGCCTGCCTGCAAATCCTGTAATCTGTCAAAAATGAACCAAGTAATCATGTAAAATCAAATTAGCATCACACATGAACCGTTTTCCAGCGTCCCCGACGGAAAAACCAAACGGCTATACCAGCCAGCAACGTTTCGCTGATTGCCACCGACCAGAATACGCCCGGTGGCCCCCAATTTAGGGTATGGGCAAGCGTATAAGCCAGCGGTATCTCGACAACCCAAAAGCACACAATGTTGATGAGTGTTGGGGTTCGGGTATCACCCGCGCCATTAAGTGCCTGAGTCAGGACCATGCCATAGGCCATAAACAGGTAGCCCAGGCAAAATACCCGAAGGCATTCTACCGCCACGGCTACAACTTGGACATTGTTGTCGAACAAACCAACAATTGGCGTAGCTCCCAGGAAAAAACCGACGCCGACAACTGCCAAAAAGAGCATGTTGCAGAAAGCTGCCCGCCAGGCGGAGGTTTCTGCACGTTCGGGCTGACCAGCCCCTAAATTCTGCCCAACCAGGGTAGCAGCCGCGTTGGCCATACCCCACGATGGCAGAATGGTGAACACGATAATACGAATAGCGATAGTATAACCCGCTACAACGTCGCTGCCAAATGTTGACAGAATCCGCGTCAGGAATATCCAGCTGGCCGAGCCTACCAAAAACTGGCTGGTGCCACCAATGGCTAAACTGAGTAGATGGCGAATAAGGCTTACATCGGGTGAAACATCTGACCGGAGAACCTGTATTGTCCCTTTCTCACGCGTGAGAGCGTAAAGTTGGTACAAAACACCCATTGTGCGGCCAATGGTAGTGGCTACTGCCGATCCCATAACGCCAAGTTCAGGGAATGGTCCTAACCCGAAAATAAACACCGGGCATAACACGATATTGATACCGTTAGCTAACCACAGCGACCGCATCGCTACGGACGCATCGCCCGAACCGCGCAGACAACCGCTCAGGGTATAAAGCAACATGATGGCGGGTGAACTGGCGAAAATCATCCGGGTGAAACTCACTCCGTTAGCAATGAGTTTTTCATCACCACCCATCAGTCGCAGGATGTCTTCGGCAAATAGAAAACCAACTACGCCCATAATGAGCCCCAGCATTATTGACACGAGAATCACCTGACCGGCTACCGTGCCTGCTCCGCGTTGGTTTTTCTCACCGACCCGGCGAGAGACCAATGCCGTAGCCGCTGTACTCAAGCCAATGGCAATGGAATATACAATTGTCAGGACAGATTCAGTCAGCCCCACGGTGGCAATGGCTTGCGTACCGATTTTAGCAACGAAAAATACATCGACAACCGCAAACAGCGATTCCATCACCATCTCCAAAATCATTGGAACTGATAAGAGGAAGATAGCCCGATTGATGCTGCCAGACGTGAAATTGGTTTCTGAACCGCGCAGTGCGGTCATGAATAACCGAAAGAATTTGGTCATTGAAACAAAAAGATAGGCAATAACCCGACGGCTATTGGCAGCGTATGAATGAGATGAAAAAACGAGAATGACCACCTAAACAGCCCGACACGTTGCATCGGGGATGGCATAAATCTGGAGAAGAAAAACCGCGTGGGTTCTTAAGCGAGGAAAATCATGGGCGTTGTCGGACCACCGTTGCGGTCGCAGTTAAGGGTACAAACCTACGATATTCTTCTTCAAGAAACCTACAGTGTTTGAGTAAACGGTCGTTCGGACAAAATAAAAGTTGCTTAAAGAAAACAATCTGCCATGCTCAATTGGCAATAATGGGAATGTATGTCAATTGAACAAGGACTGTTTCAAATAACTCATTCTTTGCTAAATTGGGCCGAATTAGTAAACAGGTCAATAGGTCGAATTTCCTATAAATGTGGTATCGACCGATGTGTAGAATGTGCGCCCCTGTAATCAAGTTGACTCAGATTTGGTGTAGTTTCGTACCCGTCGATTTCGCCACTGGCGCGGGCAATGAAACCGTCGAGCAGAGTCGCAGTATGTAAAGTCAGTTTCCGCACCAACAAACTATCCAGTGTGTAAAAAGTTAAGCTACCTATGGACACCTCGCCTTTTTTTCTAAATGATATTAATGATTATCTGCAAAATGAATTAGCTGCCAGTCGCTATCCAGATGCTGAGAAGGGAGGTATCTATTACCCCTCAAAACGGCCTATCAGGCGGCTTGGGCTAGCTTTAGAGCCGTTCCCTAAGCTATCTGACTGGGTCAACGAAACGCAGGTTGACGCACTTTGGCTGCATCGTCCGTGGCAACTCGACTTGGCTAATTTACCACCGGATATTGGTATTCTGTCCCATCATCTGCCCTTTGATGAGACATTGACAATGGGGAATAACACCCAACTGGCTAAGCGGATAGGAGCTACGGGCGCGTTGGAGCCACTTGGTTATAAACAGGATACGACCGAAGACGGTACACTATTGCCCGAGCGTCCCATCGGTATGCTTATTGACGTTGTTGAACAGGAATTTGATTATTGGCTCACGACCGTTAAAGGTATATTTGGGGGTTATGACCGGGCCGAAGCAGGCAGTGGGGCTGCGGGATGGCAGACGACCAGCTCTCGAATTGCCGTAGTTGGGGCCATGACTGATGCCCTTGTTCGAGAGGCTGCCGAACGGGGTGCGCATCTGTATTTGACAGGGTCATACCGCAAACCCGGTCAGCAAGCGGTAGATGAAACCGGGATTGCTGTTATTGCCGTTGGGCACCGCCGAAGCGAGGTATGGGGCCTTCGGGCGTTGGCCGATTTACTGGGCGAACGCTGGTCTATCGAGTGCATTGTTCACGAACCGACAGTAATCAGTAAGTTATAATCGGTTAGCCCAAAGACAAACTACTGAATTCCGCGGGGGTCGTCGGCTACGCGGGTGTTGTCGTAAAATGTATTCATCAGAGCCATGTCTTCGTCGGAGATGCTGAAGTTGAGCACGTCGAAATTTTCCTGGACACGTTCGGGCTTCACTGATTTTGGAATCGTAACGGCTCCATGCTGCAACGACCACCTTATCAAGAGTTGGTAGGTTGACTTACCGTATTTCTCGGCCAACACAACCAGCTTTGGATCGTTCTGTTTCTGGCCCCGCACCAGGGGCGCGTAACCTTCGTGCTGGATGTTTTTATGGCGGCAATAATCCAGTACATCAGGCAGATAACAATAAGGGCTGAACTCAAACTGATTAACAGCCGGTGTAATATACGCTTCGGTCAGCAACTCATCTAAATGTGCCGGATAATGATTTGAGACCCCAATGGCTCTGGCACGTCCGTCGGTGTAAATTTTTTCGAGGGCCTTCCAGGTTTCGTGTCGGTATTGCTTTATCGGCCAGTGAATTAAATATAAGTCTACAACATCGAGTCCAAGGCGTTCCAAACTTCGGTTAAAAGCCCGTAGCGTGCGATTATAGCCCTGGTCATCGTTCCACACTTTAGTAGTAATGAAAATATCGCTTCGCGGGATACCACTTGACCGGATGGCATCGGCCACTTCGCGTTCATTGCCATAGGCGGCTGCTGTATCAATTAATCGGCAGCCTGCTTCAAGCGCCCATTCGATAGCTGGTCGAACTTCATCAATCTGCCTGGGGGCATAAACGCCGATACCTAATAAAGGCATTTCGACGCCATTATTAAGCGTAGTGGATGGTATAGTCATATGCTACGGTTGTTGCATAGTATAGTAATTGAAAACGTAGACAAGATGTTTTGGAGAACCAATAAGTTAGTAAGCAAACTCTATTAACTGTTGTGCCGTATGTTTGCCTGTCCATACTAGTTTTTTATCAGTTTAGTAACTTATGCGGGTACTGTATTTGCTTACGGGTCTTCTTTTGGTGGGTCGGTCATTGTCCTGTGCACAACCGCTTTCGTCGGCGGGTGCATTGCGGTACTCCGTTGAGATTGGCGGATTGGCAACGTCATCGCCACAAAGCCCTTTTTGGCTGCGGACCAATCAGTACAACACCGTTCCGGTACGGGGTTCGTTTGGAACGACTCGGCTCGGGATAGTACGAGATTACAAACCCAGATCGGATTCGACCATCAAGCACAAATCCCGTCTTGATTGGGGGTTTGGCCTGTATGCCGTTGCGAATGCTGGCCCCAAGCCAACATCAGATAACCCTGCTGTACTGTTGCCTGATGCATATATAAAAGTGCGTTTTAAGTATCTGGAATTGTATGGAGGTAATCGGCGTGAAGTATTCGGATTGGGTGATACATTACTGACATCGGGCTTTGTGGCCTGGTCAGGCAATGCTATGCCTTTTCCGAAAATACAGTTGCATACACCAGATTTTGTGCCCTTGGGTTTTACCAAAAAACTCCTTGCCTTCCGGGCGGGATATGCCCACGGATGGTTCATAAACTCGTACATTCAAGGAGGTTATCTCCATCAGAAATATTTATATGGTCGCATCGGCAAACCAAACTGGCGCGTTCGATTCTATGGTGGATTGAATCATCAGGTGCAGTGGGGTGGCCATGCCGATTACCTGATTGGAACACCGCTGGCGGTGAATGGGCATCTGTCTACGTCGTTTCAGGACTATTTAGCGCTCGTAATTGGTATCTATCCAGATGCGTTGGAAAATGCCCGATTCACGAGTTTCGATGGCACCAACCGGCTAGGAAATCACGTTGGGAGCTACGACGCGGCTCTGGAGTGGAAGGGCGACAAGAGTAACTGGCTGCTCTATCATCAGCATATGTATGATGACGCGTCGGGGCTGGCGTTGCAGAATGTACCTGATGGATTAACGGGTTTACGTTATCTAAACCACTCAATCAAAAATTCCCGTTTTCGATTTCAGCGTGTTGTTCTCGAATGGCTGAGTACCACCGACCAAAGCGGCCCAACCTTTGATCCAACAGCCCGGTATCAGGGGGCCGACAATTACTTCAACCATAGCCAGTACATTCAGGGCTGGTCGTATCGCGGGCGCACAATTGGAACGCCGTTTATCATGCCCCGCGCCGATCTGACACCAGCCATAGGCAATGGATTTGCCGGTAATGGATACTACCCGAACAACCGGGTTGTGGCTTGGTATCTGGGCGCAATAGGCACGTTTCGGCGGGGTCCAACAGTAACGACTCGCCTATCCTACAGCCGGAATTTTGGGTCGTATAAACAACCTTATCCACAAGTATTTCATCAGTTATCCACATCGCTGGCTGCTCAGTGGCCTATCAATAAATGGCCCGGCATGCTGCTTACAACGTCGCTGGCTCTTGACCGGGGCGAGTTATTACCCGACAGCTTTGGTAGTTACGTCAGTTTGAAGAAGGTGTGGTAAGTTGTTCAGCAGCAACTTTTTGATGTTTCATTTAATTAAATTTTAATAAAAATTTAATCTTTTTTTAATCAGAATAAATCCAAGCTGGAATCACCAACGTATTGTCACAAGTATCCTTTCGATTTATCCCTGATAATTTTCGACGATAGAAAACTATGACTATGCTTTACAAAAGACGCCTTCGTAATGTCGGTAGCTTGTTGGCGATTGGCTCTTTACTGACGTTCAATGCCTGTCAGGACCACCGCCTGTCCCCAAATCCAGCTACCCTGCCTGATGCTACCATTTATGCCCTGAATGATGCCAATCAACTGCTACGTTTAAACATTAGAAATTCAAATGCGCCCCTGGCAACAATAGGTATCACCGGCGCGGGACTTCAGAATGGCGAGCGGATGTTGTCAATTGATTTTCGGCCTGCTACCGGACAACTTTATGGCGTGAGCAACATGAGCCGTCTGTTTGTTATTAACCCGGCAACGGGAGAAGCCCGCCCGCTCACAACTGCCCAATTTACACCAGGTGTTGCTGGTATGATCATAGGGTTGGATTTTAACCCCACTGTTGACCGTATTCGGCTTGTTAGTAATAATGGGCAGGATCTGCGACTTAACCCCGAAACAGGTACCGTGGCCGCCGTAGATGGGTCGATTAATGGCGTATCAGGTGCTATGATTTCAGCGGTTGCGTATACTAACAACCGCGCGGGTGCAACAACGACCACACTGTATGATATCGACCCCGCAACAGATCGGCTGTATATCCAAAATCCACCAAATAACGGTACGTTAACCGACGTTGGTCCGCTCGGCTTGGACATTACCGGTGCGGCTGGTTTTGATATTGCTCCCGATGGAAATGGATTAGTCGCTGTAACGTTTAATGGCAGTTCTGAACTGCAACAAATCAATCTTTCGACGGGTCGTTTGCAGAAGTTAGGTGATCTGCCGGGTACAATTATTGGCTTGGCTATTCCAACTGAGCCGGTTGCTTATGCCATCGATGGATCGAATAATCTGCTCATTTTTAATCCGATGAATCCATCGCCAATCACGAAAACCATCACAGGTCTTCAATCGGGCGAAATGATTTATGGTATTGATTTTCGGCCCGTTAATGGTCAGTTATATGCCATTGGCAGCACCAGTCGGCTCTACACAATTAATGCCTCCAGCGGGGCTGCTGCTTTGGTTGGAACTGGCCCACTTAGTACACTATTGTCAGGTAATGACGTTGGTTTCGATTTCAACCCCACTGTCGATCGTATCCGGGTCACTACCAATACGGGGCAGAATCTGCGCCTAAATCCGAATGATGGTGCCGTAGCTGCTATAGATGGTGCCCTGAATCCGGGGATGCCGAATGTGACGGCATCGGCCTATACCAACAACTTCGCTGGGGCAACCACAACCACATTGTATAACATTGATACCCAAACGAATATGGCAATGCTTTTCCAGCAAACGCCACCAAACGCTGGTACGCTTGTACCTGTGGGTTCGCTGGGATTCACCGCAGAAAGTGCCAACGGGTTTGATATTGGTGGTACATCGGGCACGGCCTACGCCTTGCTGCGGTCTAATGGATCAACGCGGATTTATACCATCAACCTAATGAATGGTGCCTCTACATCTGGTGCTTTACTGCCAGGAAACCCTATCATTCGCGGATTTGCTCTCGGCTTAGGTTTCTGATTTATCCGTCTCTAGTGCTCTACGGTCTCCCTTGTGATGAACAAGGGAGACCGTTTTTTTTGGTGTCTGCTGTACTTATTCAGTGTAAAATAAGCCTTCCGATAAAACTTCTGAAGCAAGGGTAAAGAATAAGCAAAAAGAAATAATAGTCTATATACGTTTGTTGATGGAATCATTTTGATACATTGGTCTCCTCAAACGTTAGTCCCTGATAATGAACATGTTTACTTGTTCATTTGAGCAGCTACTTTGCCTGAGCCTAGTACCTCAAATTTGAGCAGGTATTTTCTTCTTTGCCGAAGTTCTTCCTCGTCTTGCTAGGAGCACATTTCATTTACCCAGGCTTATTCACTACCTAATCCTAAAAGCTATGAAGAACGTTTCCGTCGCTCAACGAATGAACCTGCCTTGGGTAGAGTCTCCATTCTTTGATGATTTACTACTAAAAAAAGACCTTACTCCCGAACAACGCGAAATGGTTACTCACTATAATCGCGAAGGTTTTTTGGTGTTGCGTCAGCAGGTGGCCCATGAGCTGATCGATCGGACGTTGCGGGAAATAGAGGGAGAGTATCCGGCTACTGTTGGTGAAGACCCAACCCGGCATCAGGACCTGTGGAAAAAATACGGGACCGTGCGCGAACTAGCCAGCCAACCGCAGATTTTCGATGTGTTGCGGATGCTCTACGACCGGGAACCGGTTCCATTCCAGACACTTAACTTTAAGTTTGGTACGCAGCAGCGGGCGCACTCCGATACGATCCATTTCAGCAGCACTCCCGCCCGGTTTATGTGTGGTGTATGGGTGGCTCTAGAAGAGACCAATGCTACTAATGGACCTTTATTTTATTATCCGCGTTCGCACCGTCAGGAGGAATTTAACTATTTTGATATTGGCATCGAAGCGGAAGAAAACTATGCTGAATATCACAACTATGAAGACTTTATGGAGGAATTCATGGAGGCCAAGGGCTACTTACGGCAGGAAATACATATGCAAAAGGGCGATGTACTAATCTGGTCGTCTAACTTAGCACATGGTGGTATGCCCATCAAAGGCGGGAACGTAACTCGTTGGTCGCAGGTGACGCATTATTACTTTGAGGGTTGTATGTACTACTCCCCCCGGTTCTCAGATATGTTCTCTAAAAATCTCAACCTCAGACATGTAATTAATATTGCTACAGGAAAAGTGGTACAACATAGTGAGAACGGAAAATCCATCGAAACGATTAACACCGGTAATTTCCGCTATGCTGTGAGTCACAATTTTACGCTGCCTGTGCTCGTGAAAGAGGTTCTAAAGAAAATAATTGGCAAAAAACCATTTTAAAGAATATTTGGTACATATGTAAGAGCAAATCTATAGCACATGCAATTAGCCAAAACTTGTCAATTAGCGAAAATGCGGCTGATGGTTTTACCAGTGATTTCAGGCGACAGCGTTAAAACGGAGCTATAGCAAAAGAGCCACTCAATTCGAGTGGCTCTTTTGCTATAGCTTATCTACTTAAATACAAATTCCTTTCTGAATACACCTTTTGGAAGAAATCATCTGTCAGGTCGTCGATGAAGTAGATGCCCTCACCAGTCGATTTCATTTCGGGGCCGAGTTCCTTATTGACGTTCGGGAATTTACTGAACGAGAACACCGGAATCTTGATGGCGTAACCCTTTTTTACGGGCTTGAAGTCGAAATCTTTCACCTTTTTAAAGCCCAGCATCACCTTCGTGGCGTAGTTAACATAGGGTTCTTGATAGGCTTTACAGATGAACGGCACCGTCCGGCTGGCGCGCGGGTTGGCTTCGATAATATAGACCACCTCGTTTTTGATGGCAAACTGAATATTTATTAGACCAACTGTTTGGAGGGCAATGGCAATCTTTCGGGTGTGTTCCTCAATTTGCCGAATCACGTTGTCGCTCAAATCGAAGGTTGGCAGCACAGCGTAGGAGTCGCCAGAGTGAATACCCGCCGGTTCGATATGCTCCATGATGCCGATGATATACACATCTTCTCCGTCGCAAATGGCGTCGGCTTCGGCTTCAATGGCATTTTCGAGAAAGTGGTCGAGCAGGATGTTATTATCAGGAATATCTTCCAAAATCTTCATCACGTGCTGTTCCAGCTCGTTCTCGTTGATGACGATTTTCATGTTTTGTCCACCCAGCACGTAGCTTGGCCGTACCAACAAGGGAAATCCTAACTCGCGGGAGAGTTCCAGCGCGCCTTCTGATTCCCGTATCGTTCCAAATTTCGGGTACGGAATATCCAGTGTTTTGAGCAACTCCGAAAAATGGCCCCGGTCTTCGGCTAAGTCGAGGGCTTTCCAACTGGTACCAATGATCTTGATACCGTAGCGGGTCAGCTTCTCCGCCATTTTCAGCGCCGTTTGCCCACCCAACTGCACAATAACGCCCACGGGCTGCTCGTGCATGATGATAGCGTGAACATGCTCCCAGAAAACCGGCTCAAAATAGAGTTTGTCAGCAATATCAGGATCAGTCGAGACGGTTTCAGGATTACAGTTAATCATGATTGTCTCATAACCCGCTTCTTTCGCGGCCAATACACCATGCACACAGGAGTAATCGAACTCGATGCCCTGCCCAATGCGGTTCGGTCCTGAACCTAGTATCACTACTTTTGGTCGGTCACTTCGTATCGACTCGTTACCGGGTAAGTCGGAAACGGGCTCTGCGTGATCGGTTGTGATAGGAACCTGATTATTGAACGTCGAATAATAGTACGGCGTTTTTGCCTCGAATTCGGCAGCGCAGGTATCCACGCACTTAAATACGCGCCGAATGTTGTGCCGCTGGCGGTAATCATATATTTTACTTTCCTTTACCTGCAATAGATGCGCCAGCTGTCGGTCGGCATAGCCTTTCTGCTTGGCAATACGAAGTAGTTCAGGCGGTATATCGTCCAGGTCATACTGCTGGATTTCGCGCTCCACCTCAATTAACTCCTCAATCTGGTGCAAAAACCAGGGGTCAATTTTGGTGAGTTGCTGAATCGTTCGGAACGACATTCCGGCCTTAAAGGCATCATAAATATGGAACAGCCGGTTCCAGCTTGGGTGTTGTAGGCTTTCTGTCAGCGCGTTACGGTCGGTGAGTTCGTGACCGTCGGCACCAAGACCGTTGCGCCGTATTTCGAGCGATTGACAGGCTTTTTGCAGGGCTTCCTGAAAATTCCGTCCAATGCCCATCGCTTCACCCACTGATTTCATTTGCAATCCCAAGGACCGATCGGCACCCGGAAACTTATCGAAGTTCCAGCGCGGCACTTTTACAATTACGTAATCGATAGCCGGTTCGAAAAAAGCCGAGGTTGTGCCCGTAATGGGATTCATCAGCTCGTCGAGGTTATACCCGACAGCCATTTTAGCGGCAATTTTAGCAATCGGGTAGCCCGTTGCTTTAGATGCCAGCGCCGACGACCGGCTCACCCGTGGGTTTACTTCAATAACAATAATGTCGTCGGTTTGTGGATTGACCGAAAACTGGATGTTGCACCCGCCCGCAAACTGCCCGATGCCGCTCATCACCCGGATGGCCAGGTCGCGCATTTTCTGGTACAGTGTATCGGGCAGGGTCATAGCTGGCGCAACCGTAATGCTGTCGCCGGTATGAATACCCATCGGGTCGAAGTTTTCGATAGAGCAGATGATAATGAAATTGCCATTGTTATCACGTAGCAATTCCAGCTCATATTCTTTCCAGCCCATCACACTTTGCTCAACCAGCACCTCATGAATGGGCGACGCGTGCAGGCCAGCCGTGAGGGCTTTATCGAAATCTTCGGGCCGATATACGAATCCTCCGCCTGTTCCACCAAGCGTGTAGGACGGCCGAAGAACGAGTGGAAAGCCAATCTCCTGGGCTATTTCTTTCCCTTCCAGAAACGAACGGGCGGTACGGCCCTTACAAACTCCTGCACCAAGTTCAAGCATCAGCAACCGGAATTTCTCGCGGTCTTCGGTTGTCTCGATGGCTTTAATATCAAC
Source organism: Spirosoma flavum (assembly GCF_042686045.1). Lineage (NCBI taxonomy): Bacteria > Pseudomonadati > Bacteroidota > Cytophagia > Cytophagales > Cytophagaceae > Spirosoma > Spirosoma flavum. The sequence goes on along the minus strand of NZ_JBHUOM010000019.1, from coordinate 576,578 downwards.
GCCGATAATATCGACACCGTATTTCTGCCAGATCCCCGCTTTGTCGCAGTCAATGGCTAGATTCAGTGCCGTTTGGCCACCCATTGTGGGTAAAACCGCATCGATGGGTTTTCCCATTTCCTGATGTTTTTTCAGGATTTCGACAATGGATTTCTTCTCTAACGGCAGCAGATACACATAGTCGGCGTTGATCGGGTCGGTCATGATCGTGGCCGGATTGGAGTTGATCAACGATACTTCGATGCCTTCTTCACGGATAGAACGAGCGGCTTGAGAGCCAGCGTAATCGAACTCACATGCCTGGCCAATAACAATGGGGCCTGAGCCAATAATAAGAACGGAGCGAATGTTGGTATTTTTGGGCATTTTTCAGCGGGACAATGAACCGCGCGGGCGAATTCACGCCGAGCGGCCCCGATTGAATAATAGCTATTGATTGTGAATGAATGAATAAACCGAATACTGATTGATAGGCCGTTAACGGATACCCAAAAATCCTGCAAAAGTAGCGTATAAGAAGGAAAGGAACAGGGTATTAATCAAAAAATTACACTTTTGCTTGCAAAGCAGATATAAATGGAGCCTTTACCCTCTCAATTTGTAGCCATTCTTGGAAAAAGGGTGTTAACACTTTATTTTTGACTAAACTGGTTGTTCCTACTCTGCGTTTATGACACGTCCTTATTTACTATTTCTGTACGTTCTCGTTAGTTGTCTGGCTGTTACCTGCGTTCGTGATTATCCATCTAATGCACCTTATGCGCCCCCCGTCGTTAATCCGCCATCTGGTGGATTACCAGGGCAGCAGCAGCCTTCCGCCCAAAAACGGCTATTTCTGGGTAATGACAAGATTCGGGTAGGTATCGATCTCAATATGGGCGGGGCAATTACTTATCTGGCTGAATCGGGGAGCAGCGAAAATATGGTTAATAATCCGGACTTAGGCCGCCAAATTCAGACGGCCATTTATGGAGGTCCGTATCCCTATACCCAAAACGGTAAGCAACCTGTTGAACAATGGAAATACCTGGGGTGGAATCCGGTGCAGGCGGGCGATTATTTTCTTCATCCAGCCCGCATTGTTAGCTATCAGCAGACTGATAATCAGTTATATGTAAAGACAGTACCACTTATCTGGCCGCTTTTCGACGAACCGGCTGAGTGTACGTTTGAGCATTGGATTGACATTAAAGATAACACCGTGCATGTGCGCTGTCGTGTGGTCGTGAATCGCTCCGACACAGCACATTATGATGCCCGAACTCAGGAAACGCCCTGTGTTTATTTGAATGGTCCATACGATCACATGTTTACCTACACGGGTTTGAAGCCATTCACGAATGATGCGGTATCTGAATTCACCGATCGGAACGTAATCAACCGGTATGCCACTGAAAACTGGGCAGCCTTGCTGAATGAAAAGGGGCGGGGAGTTGGCTTGTTCAAAGCGAGAGAAGTGCGGTTCCGAACGGCTGGATTTGGTCAGCCTCATGTGGGTGGCGAGTTTGACGTGTCGGCTGGTTACATCAATAGTGAGGATTTTTTAGTTGTCGATCACAATGGCGAATACGAATTCGAATACACTCTTATCGTCGGGACACTGACCGACATTCGGCAGTTTGTGTATAACCAGCCCCGGCCTCCGTCGGGTCCTGATTATGTATTTGTGAAAGACCGGCAAAAGTGGTTCTACATCAACACGCACGATCAGGGCTGGCCTGTCCAGACCGAACTAAATGTGCAATGGGCGCGGGATAATGTAGGGAACAGAGACTTCCGTATTGCCGCCCCGTTAACCTTTTGGTATGCGGCTGATGTGCCCAAAATTTATATTCAGGCGGCTTTTAAAACACAAGGTACAGTTGCCCGACTGTCGTGGCGTAAGGCAGAGGAAATAGATTTTATGGAAACGCCGGGTCGATACATTGATTTTCCTATTGTTGGCGATGGCCAGTTTCGGACTTATGAAATCAACACAGGTCAGCTTTCGGGGTGGGATGGGGTTATTTCTCAAATATCACTAACGAGTCCGGCAAGCCAGTACAATTTCGAGAAAGGGTCAACTGTACGCATACGCAGCGTAACCTCTACCAAATTATGACCGGCATCTAAAGGAGGTAAGTATCTGATTCAGGGCGTAGGTCTATGCCGATGAAACGAATTAGCGGCCAAACTACCTCAACTACAGTTGACAGACAGTAGTTCTAGGGCCTATCACGAAACTATCGTTGCCAATGAATGCGACTGTAGAGTTCGTGCCTGAGTAAGATATATGTGAATTATGTTTCTGTAAAACTCTACATCTTCAATAAACAATCGGTCATGGACGTAGTTGTACTGTCAATTCACTAAATTATAGAAATTAGACTGTTATGATCACGAATAAAGAAATCGTTGACGATCTAAACGATCTGGTCAAAATCAACAATGACCGCATTCAGGGGTACGAAAAAGCTATTGAAGATACAGAAGATCCCCAATTAGATGATTTGTTCCGGCATTATGTTATCCAAAGCCAGAACTTTCGTAGCCAATTGGCCGACCATATTGTGCGTATTGATGGCCTTGCCGTATCTGACGCTACATCAACAGACGTATCGAGCAAAATTCACCGTGCCTGGATCGACATTAAGTCAGCTTTAACGGGTAAGGATCGGGATACAGTGTTGAGTTCGGTTGAATTTGGCGAAAGTGCAGCCGTTGAGTCGTACCAGGATGCTATTGCTAAAGATCACATTCCAGCTTACATCAGAGAAGTCCTGCAAAAGCAGCTTTCTGAGTTACAGGAAGCTTGGGAAAAAGTGAAAGGACTGAAAAAAGTAGCATAGATATTATCTACTAAAGTAGACCAAAAAAGCCTGCCACGTGGCAGGCTTTTTTGGGTAAGTAGCAAAACTATTTAGATTACTTTAAGGAGTTTCTACGAAGCCTCTACAGGGATAGCCAGCCGGTTTGCCCATCCGAATTGCGCACTAGCTGAAACGAACTGGCGGTCGCCAGCACATCTACTGTTGAGCCAGTTGGCAGTATTTTGATGGCTGCCGCTCGTCCATTAGCCGCATCTAACAAAGGCTTGGTAGTGGGCAACGTTAAACGCCGAAGCGGTTTCTTTTCAGCTTCGGTCGTAGCACTAGCTATGTAGCCGGTTAGTCCATCCGGCAATTCAACACGCAGCCATGTTTCGGTGCCGCCGATGATGGTTAGGGCCGACGACTTAGGTAATTCGCGAAGAACAGTGGCATCGCTATGAGGTGCAAGCCGTACAACGGATCGAGCGGCTGATACGCGTACCGAATCGCCCAACCGAGATAGCGTGAGCAGCGATTGCCTCGCTGGACCGCGTCCCATACGAATATAGGGCAGTGGGTCGGTGGCTCCGTCGGTAAAGCCATAAATACCAAAATGCAAATGTGGACCCGTAGTTCGGGCATTACCAGTATTACCTACAAAACCGACCGTATCGCCAACAGATACCCGTTGCCCATTACTTACATTCCATCGGTCGAGGTGTGCATAATAAAGCCGAATGTTACGGTCGTTACTAGTTAGAAAGGCAACATTGCCGCCTAAACTGTTTGTGCTAACGCCCGTAATAATGCCATCTACTGATGCCAGAGCAGGGGTGCCTTTAGGAGCGAAAATATCCACTCCTTCATGTCGCCGACGCCCACCGTCGCGGACGGCACCAAAAAAACTACTTATTTGGCGACTATCACGTCCCTGTACTGGAAAACTCAGGGCCGGTTCGCGAGTGACTGTAATCGTATAACGGCCACTCCGCAGCAATTCGGGCTGAATACGAATCAGGTACGTTTGTGTTCGTCGGGGCTCCCAGGCCAGCACGTTTGTATCGGCTTTTGAGGCCGCAATCAGACTAATTCGGTTGCGGGCTTCCAGCGCAAATACATCAATGAATACCTGCGCTTCTTTCTGTCCCTGTGATTCCACTCGTACCAGAAAGCGGTCGCCCTGTTGAGCATCGAGCCTATAGCCAACGGCAAAGGCTTTATTGGCTGCAAAATAGCCACTTTCCCGGTACGGTATCGTGATCTTCAGCGAGTCGCGGAGAGCACGTTCTCCAGCCGAAATCCAGTCGGTACCTAAAGCTGTGCGGTCAAGTTTAGCCTCTTTGAGTGATTGACCATACTGGTCGTGGGGAGACGATGGCCGAAATAAATTCGCTGTTGGGCCAACACCCGTACACGCACTGACTCCACCCAGTAGCAACCCAATCCAAAGAGAACGCGATATGTGTATAAAGGCCATAAGATTCCTATTATTCAAACGACTTTTTCGCGGTGATATTTCAGCTGAGATAGGTAAACAACCATTATCAAACCAATCAAGATGCTCAAAAAAGGTAGCAGAAATGACAATCCTGCCACAGCGGTATAAGTAACGGTACTAATAATTAAACTGGTGCGAACTGTTTGAACACGTACACCAGCAGCCGGGCGTTTAAGTAACCGATAGTTGTGGGTGGCGTAGGTCCACATCCGAAATAATGTACCGCATATAGAGGCAAAAAGTAGCATATATATAACCGACGATAGCTGGTGAGCAGGGGTATTTATGTATTCAGCCAGTAACGATGTCGTAAAGGGAACAATGCTGACCAGCAGCAACAGCACGCCGTTATAAAACATAAACCGGACATCGCTGTACCGGATGACATTATACATTCGGTGGTGATTCAGCCAGATAATGAAGATGGTGGTAAAACTAATGAAGTAAGCAATATAATTCGGCCATTGGTGGAGTAATGCCAGCGCCAGAGTATGGCTAGAGGTGGCGTCTTTCAAACTAGGCGCTTTAAGCTGAAAGGTGAGCAGTGTAATATCAATTGCAAAAACGCCATCGCTGAACGTTTCCATGCGGAGGGTTTCACTTTCCTGAAATTTTTCCATTCATCGGGTGTTGAGTATCTGTCAAACAAACCGTTAGAATGCTGAATAGTTGTAAACCGTGTTTCTGACACTACACAGCTCATTAAAAAGTTATAGCTTTAAGCAATGCATATACTTAACGACAATCAACAAGTACCGATTTATTCTTTAGAGCCGGACGAAACTGGTAACAAACAGTTTAGGGTATATAATTTTGAAGGAAGTTTACCCAGCCAGTCCGATCTTCTTATACCACACCGAAAGGATCATTACCTGCTTATTTTTATGAGACGGGGTGGCAGCCGCCAATGGATAGACATGACGCCCTACGTGCTTAAGGATAATACCGTTTATTTTTCGGGACTAAACCAGATTATAGTAAAGGAAGGGGTACAACAATTATGGAGTACGGGTATTGCGTTTACGGGTGAATTTCTATCACTTCAGGAAAACGCTGCGTTAAGCAGGCTGCCGCTCATTCAGAACTCCCAGAACGCCCATGAATTGTTGCTTACGGAAGCTGATATACATTTTGTGGAGGATATATTGGCAAAAATCAATTTTGAGTACCAGCGCCCCGGTGAATGGCAACAACGCATGCTGGGCGCTTACCTGGCGGTATTGCTTACTTATTTGAGTCGGCTGTATACCGCACAGTTTACAGATAACGGTACTGCTGTCGACAAGTTATTATTAAGGAAGTTTCAGGAGAAGATTGATGAGGGCTACCGTAAACTGAAGGAAGTAGGTGATTATGCTTCTCTGCTTAACATTTCTGCCGGGCATTTGAGTGAGGTGGTTAAAATACAAAGCGGCAAACCGGCCATTAAGCATATACATGAGCGACTGGTACTGGAAGCCCGGCGCCTGCTCTTTCACACCAATAATTCTTTAAAAGAAATAGCGTTTGACCTCGGCTTTTCAGACGCTTCTTATTTTAACCGCTTTTTTAAGCGAGAAACCGGCGCAACGCCTGCCGAGTACCGCAACAACGTCCGTAAAATGTACCATTAATACCATTGGATGTGTTCCAGCCGTGAAACGTGAACGTAGTAGTTTTGTGCTGTTCAACAACTAAAGATAAAAACAGTGAAAACAGTACTGATAACTGGAGCAAACAAAAGCATTGGCTTTGAAACAGCCAGGCAATTATTACAGCAAGGATATTTTGTATACCTGGGCAGTCGTGATCTCAAAAAAGGTCAGCAGGCGGTTAGCGAGCTACAGGCAGAGGGTTTTAGCAACGTCGAGCCCATAGTAATTGACGTAGATGACATTGAATCAATAAAGGCAGCTCGTGAGGTGCTTGGGCAAAAAATTAATGTGCTGGATGTATTGATTAACAATGCGGGTATACTCGGTACTATGGACCAGACGCCACTGGAAACGGATATCAGTGTATTTAAGCAGGTTTTTGAAACCAACTTTTTTGGTGTAATAGAAGTAACACAGGCGTTCATAGATCTGCTGAAGCAATCACCGGAACCAAGGATTGTAAACGTTACCTCGGGCCTGGGGTCGCTCACCCTACATAACGATCCTTCATGGAGGTATTACACTGTTAAGGCTGCCGTTTATGTCCCGTCAAAAGCTGCCCTCAATGCCTATACTATTGTGCTGGCTCATAACCTGCGCGATACGCCATTTAAGGTAAATGCCGTTGACCCGGGATATACGGCCACCGATTTTAATCATCATTCGGGACCTGGAACCGTAGAGGATGCCGCTGCCAGGGTGGTAAAAGCGGCTACGTTGGGTCCTGACGGCCTGACAGGTCAATTTTTTAGTGATGACAACGCGCCTGAAACAGGAATTAGCCCCTGGTAAATGCGTTGGCTCTTTACAAGATGGCAGGTTACTTTGTATCAGTTCCCGATTTTAATCGGGGGTAAAATGCACGTAGTTGTGTAAGCTTTTGGAACCGTTTCCAAATCATATAGGCTATTGTATCCAGTTAGTTAGGGTAAATTTATTTGCACTAACTAACTGGATACAAGTCCGTTTATACTTCGGCCCGCTGACTCCGTTTTGTCAGGAAATACACCGGGATGCCCAGACCTGCAATGAGTAATCCCATGCCCGTGTTGAAGGTTTTTGTATAGAGTAAAATCGCGCAGATCGTTACGCCAGCAATGATATACAAGGCCGGAACGATCGGATAGCCGAAGGCCCGGTAGGGCCGCTCCGCATTGGGTTCGGTGCGCCGAAGCCGAAACAGACCACCAATAGTGACAATATAGAATAATAGTGAGGCAAATGTACAGTAATCGAGTAGATCGCCGTATTTACCCGACAGGCACAGTAACGATGCCCAGATGCACTGTAGCCACAATGCCCGGCCCGGCACCGCGTTCTTGTTCAGGTGCGAAGCCTGCTTGATGAAAAGACCGTCTTTGGCCATTGCATAGTACAAACGCGCACCCGCCAGAATAAGTCCATTATTACAACCAAACGTTGACACCATAATCAGAACGGCCATAATGGCAACAGCTATATTACCGAAAACAGTCTCAACGGCGGCTGTGGCCACCCGATCCGCGTCGGCAAACTGTATCCCCCGCCCCACAATATCCGTGGCGGTCGGTAAACCTTTGAGCGGTAACAGCGACAGATAAGAGACGTTCGCCAGAAAGTAAATCGTTGTGACAATAAGCGTTCCGAAGAACAGAGCCAACGGGATATTTCGTCGTGGATTTTTAATCTCTCCCGCAATAAATGTGACGTTATTCCAGGCATCAGCCGAAAACAGCGACCCAATCATCGATGTACCGAAGGCCAATAACAGGGCGAAACCCGCCAGTGGCAGTACCTCACCCGTAGCCGAAGTTGTGCTGGCATCCCAGGCGTTTGTAAGGTTGGCCGACAGTAAACCGGTGCTTAGCCCAATTGTAATACCGATGACAATCAACCCAAGCAAAGCAATTAATTTGGCTGAGGTAAACACATTCTGAATAAGTTTACCACTCTGAACGCCCCGGCTGTTAAGCCAGGTTAGCAGTACCAGGCTCGAAATAGCGAATAATGACCCCAGCGTTACTTTAATCGGACCGAGGGCAAGTAGTACATTATCGGGGCCAAGTGCAGGAATAAAGACGGCTGTGTATTTGGTAAAGGCAACAGCTACCGCAGCTATTGTGCCGGTTTGGATAACCATAAAAACCGTCCAGCCGTATACGAAGCCTGTCAAATGGCCAAAGGCGCGTTGAATATAGATGTACTGACCACCGGCTTTGGGCATCATGCCCGCCAACTCGCCGTAACTAAGGGCAGCCGCCACCGTCAATACACCTGTTAACACCCACAACATCAATAGCCAACCCGAAGAACCAAGATTACGGGCCATGTCGGCGGTAACGATGAAAACGCCGGAGCCGATCATCGACCCGGAAACGATAAGCGTGGAGTCGAGCAGACTCAAAGAACGTTTAAATTCTGTCGGTTCCGTTGCTAAATCGGCCGGGGAAAGAGAGTTCGGTAGGTTTTCTGCCATGAAAAAGAAGATATAATGACAAGAAGCAAGCGTTTTGTCGGAAAAGCAACCATTTCCGGCAAGAACAGTCTATTAACCTTACTTCTCTGGCCAAATTTGTAATTATATTGGTGATAATCACAAAAAACAGATGAATAATACTGTGGTAGTAGCAGGCTTTTGAACCCTATAGTTCGTGCTGGCAAGTGTCAAGATAGATGCACTTAGTTTACCTCAAATTCGTCTATCGCCAGTTGTGCCTGCTTGCCGGGATTACGCAGACCCGCCGGAACCTGCCCAATGTTTCGAGCGATGATTCGTATATAGCGGGCAGTGGTGGCAGCGAAATCGAACGGTAGTCTGACAATGGCTCGTTTGCCGTTTTCGGCAGCGTTGGTCTTGGCAATGAGTACAGAATTAAATGTCTTTCCATCGTCGGAAACTGAAATTTCGACCTGCTTGGGAAGACACATATTCTTAGCCGTATATTTCAAAAAACCCACACGAACGCTCTTCACAAGCTGCGGCTGGCCGAGGTCAAGTACAGCATCAATGTCGCCAACAAACGAGACAACACCATCTACTTCATACCCACCCATGCCGCTGCTTGTGCCATCGGTCAGGCTATATTTTTTATCAGGGCGCCCGCTGGTGGGAGCGCTCAGCAGGGTGTATGATTTGCCGGTTGCTTTTGAGACAATGTACTCCTTCTGCACTTTTGCTAGCTGGCTCAGCGGCTTGCCATTGTCAAACGTTGCAATTCTGACAGTTACTGACTTGTCAAGTACGAACGGTTTTTCGTAGCGTGGCGACTCGCCCGATGGAATACTGCTATCCAACGTGTAGCGAATTTCTGAAGCTGAACCGTCGGTTGGCTGTTTACCCATCGATAACGTTATGTCTAGTTTCCCATCAGTGGTAGGTTTGGCAGACGGCACGGCATCGTAAAAAGTTCGGGAAAAGTTGACGTTTAGAGCAGCCAGCCGGGAAAAATGAGTGGGTAGACGACGGGCAAAATCATCGTAATTTTTCTGTATTAAGGGAGTCCAGGCTACTTCGGCTAGGGCAGCAGCACGGGGCCAAATCATATAGTCGGCTTGATCGGGCGTGTCAATGTACTCCGTCCATAAATTACCCTGCACGCCCAGAATATGCGACGCTTCGGCGGGTAATAAGTCAGGGGGCGTGGGGTTATACGAGTACACCAATGGCAGCGGCAACAATCCCCCGAATGCCATCGGTTCCTGCGCCGGATTGCCCTGATAATGATCGAGATAGCAGAACTGACCGGGTGTCATAATTACGTCGTGGCGTTGGCGAGCCGCTTCGAGACCTCCTTTTGTCCCGCGCCAACTCATCACGGTGGCATTGGGCGAAAGTCGAATCGACGGGCCGTTGCCCTCCAGAATTTCATCCCAACCAATAATTCGGCGACCTTTCGAAGTCACAAATTTATCAATCCGATTAATGAAATAACTCTGTAACCCATGCTCATTTTTTAAGCCCTCTCGTTTGATCAGTTGCTGACAGAACTCGCTTTTTCGCCATGCGGTTTTCGGGCACTCGTCTCCACCAATATGGATGTATTTGCCCGGAAACAGGCTTATTACCTCCGTCAGTACATTTTGTAGAAAGGTAAATGTTGCTTCTGTCGGGCAAAAAACATCGTCGAACACGCCCCACTTTGTTGCCACCTGATACGGTCGTGAATCCAACCCTACTGCTGTGCAACCCAACTCAGGATAAGCCGCTAAAGCTGCCAGCGCGTGGCCGGGCATCTCAATTTCGGGCACTACATTAATGTATTTTGTAGCGGCATAGCGAACCACTTCACGAATTTCATCCTGCGTGTAAAAGCCACCATAGGGTTTTCCGTCGAATACCTGAGGGTCATAATCATCATAGTGCCCAACAATGGTTTCACGCCGTTGCGAACCAACCTGTGTTAGTTTAGGATATTTCTTGATTTCGATGCGCCAGCCCTGATCATCGGTTAAATGCCAGTGGAAATTGTTGAATTTATGCAGAGCCATCAAATCAAGGTATTTCTTGATATAAGCAACCGAAAAGAAATGTCGGCTAACGTCAAGATTCATACCGCGATATGTGTAACGGGGCCGGTCCTGAATCCGACAGGCGGGAACTGTCCAACTGTTAAGATTCGTATTTGGTATTGGATGGGTGGAGTTCAGAACGGCACGCGGCAGTAATTGATAGAGGGTCTGTACAGCATAGAAAAACCCCTTCGAACTCACTGCTTCGACCGTTACAAGTTTATCTGTTACGTCGATACGGTAGCCTTCTGCACCCAAGGTTGTATCGCGGGAGGAGAGAAACTGGATTGAGTTTGGTCCGGCGTCCCGGCTAATCAGTGCTGATTTATTGACATTCCGCACCGATAGGTTCAGACCACCGCTACGGTTAATATGATAGGCAAATGTATCGACAATTGCTTTGAGATCGGTCTGCGCAAACGGCACTGTAATCGTCGTTGACTGACTGACAACGAAATCGCCAGCGCGTGGCTCGAGTTGAGCCGGTCGCGGAATGATGGTATATCGGTCAGTAGCCTGAGAAAAAGCAGCGGTTAGTTGAGCTATAAGCGCTAAAATTAATAAAAGGCGGGAAAGCATATGATGAAGCGTAGAGGCAAGTAATAACCTCTTAGATAACGGATAACGATACGGAAACGGGATGTGCGCTTTGTTGAAATTCTCAAAAAAACTTTACTTACAAGCTATCAGCGCAATAGAACCTGTTGGTCGGGGAAACGTTTCCGCCAAGTATTGTGGGAGTATTTCGCCTTCAGCTGAACCTGAAGGCGGTCCATACAAAGTGTTTTCGACTGAGAAGACGAATAGTTGTAAGAAAACGGGTAGCTGCTGAACGTGGTTGAACACGATCCAGTCGAAATCGTCGGGCTGCGACTGTTGGATTAATTGGGTAATACCCTCGGTCCCTGCCGATTGATTTCAGAAACGTAGGCTTCGCTGGTAATACCGACCGCCGAAAATGCCTGTTGCATGGCTACGCCAATTTTTTCAGCCGTTTGTGCATCGCGACTCAGGGCAAACATAGAGGGTCCGGAGCCAGAAATGCTGCATCCTAATGCACCGTTATCTATTGCGGCCTTTTTGGCTTCGTTAAATTCTGGTATCAGGATAGCCCGCACAGGCTCAATAATTACATCTACGAGCGAGCGGCTAATAAGGCTGTAGTCGGGGGTCATCAGGCCAGCAATCAGCCCTGCGACGTTGCCCATTTGTATAATGGTATTCTTTAGCGAGACTTCATTTTTTAGAATGAAGCGGGCATCTTTTGTATTAACCTCTATGTCGGGGTGAACCAGCGTGCAGAACAACGTGGCCGGTGTTTCAATCTTAATAACGTCCAATGGGTTGTAACTTCGAACGACTACAAATCCACCAAGCAGCGAAGGCCCTACATTATCGGCGTGGGCCGATCCACACGCAACGCGTTCGCCTTCCATAGCAAAGGGCAGCAATTTCAGGATAGGCAGTGGCCGTCCAAGCAACTCATTAATGGCAAAAACACCAGCTACCGCACTAGCCGCGCTGGAGCCTAAACCACTACCGAGGGGCATTTGCTTATGCAGCACTATATCAAGGCCAATGTCGGTACGATCAATATGCTGAAGATAGGTTTGAATGGCAATGCCAGCCGTATTTCGGGCAGCCTCGCGGGGCAGCCGGCCTCCGTCGCCGATGATGTCAACGATGCGAACGCCTGGTTCATCACTGGTAGTCAGGGTAATCTGATCGCCGGGATTATCAACAGCAAAGCCAAAAATATCGAACCCACAGGCTACATTGGCAACGGTGGCGGGGGCAAATACTCGAATAGAATCCACGATAGAAGAAGGGGGCAACAATACGCAAAGGTAGTGATTTGGGTTGTAAATCAACGGCACATTGTCCCAGGCTGGGATGCTAGTGGGCTCCTGCCTGCTTGAGCAACAGAATCATACATAAAAAAGCAGTCCATTGGCCAATGGACTGCTTTTTATACTGATCTATTTATTACTCGCCAAATAATTGATGCCAGATGCCTTTCGCCTTTTCTTTCGCTATGTCTAGTTGAACGGTTGCTTCGGCTTTTAATTCATCTAATTTGACCTGTGCGGCTGCAAATTGTACCGTGGCTTCCGCTTTCATTTCATCAAATTTATCTTCGGCCACATCCGATAATTGGTCCGCTTTGGCCGAGGCTGCGGCAAATACCGTTTCGGCCTGGGCTTGCAAGTTGGCAAAATTTTCGGCTGTAGATGCTTTCGCAGCGTCAAAATGCTCCGTTGCTTTCGCCTTCAATCCGTCAATATCAATGTCTTTTCCGAATTCCTGTGCTTGTGCAACCAACTTGTCTTTCATTTCGTCGAGTTGGGTAGCGGCAGCGTCCAGGTGTTGACCAGCTTCGGTTTTGAATGCGTCTAATTTTTCGGCGGTTGTTGCTTTCGCAGCCTGCACGTCTTCCACTGGTTTGGGTTTTGCGTTGTTTTCCATATGATTACTTGTGGGATTTAACTAATGCGAAAATTGAACAGAAACAGCAGGAATAGCAAAAAGAAAGGGAAGAAGGGTAAAAGAAGCAGGGAGAAAGGCGGAAAACTGCTCTCTCTAAGACCTCATTTCTATCCTAATCGTCGTACAATCAAGCTATTCACCAAGTCGAACAGACCAGCGGGTTTGAGGGTTCGCCAGTTGGCAAGGTCAAGGGTGCCGCCGAAGTTGATATAATAGTCAAGGTGATATTTTTTCCATTCCCGCTCAATGAAATCCGGCGAGTGAATGGCCGCAATCCAGCCATCTTCCACATCCTCAAACCATTCTTCATAGTAACTATCATCGGAGCCGTGGAAATTAAGGATATTCTCGCTGACGAGGATAAAATACTTGATGCCCTCATGCACAAGCGGGTCAATAACCTGACGCTTAAGAAACATGATGTCATTGTGAAGCGTATCATTCCACTCCCCAAAGAGTTCGATCACTACAAACTGTCGTTCGTAATTAGCAAACAAAATCTTGCAATAGAGCGTTTCTGAGCCTATTTCGTCCCATAATGGATGAATGTAATATCCGTAAATATCATTTTCATACTGCTGCATGTTGTACTCCCGCTCGTGGAACGGCGACCGTTCGTCTTCCGATGCGGTGTAGTATTTTTCCCAGCCGTAGAAAGGTTCGATGTTCTGCATAATCGAGAGTTGGTAGGCTCCGGGGGTTTCAAACAGGCCAGCCAAAAAGCATAACGTCAATTTTCAGCCGTTTGTTGATGCTGATTATAGGTATGTTTACAATATGAAACCTGTTAGCAAAAATATCCTAATTACCGGCGTCTCAACGGGCATCGGCTACGGTGCAACGAAGCACTTTATCGGACGTGGGTATACCGTTTTTGGCAGTGTCCGAACGCAAACCGACGCTGATCGCTTGCAGGCCGAGTTTGGGGATACGTTTGTTCCGCTTTTGTTTGACGTAACTGACGCCGAAGCCGTGTCCGCAGCGGTCCGGTTGCTAACCGAACGATTGGCTGGCAGTGGTCTGGGTGGTCTTATTAACAACGCGGGCATTGCCATTGGCGGGCCGCTACAGTATCAGCCCATGGCTACTATTCGGCAACATTTCAATGTAAATGTGCTGGGGCTACTTCAGGTTACGCAGGCGTTTCTGCCACTTCTGGGTGCGCGAGAAAATCATCCGGTTCAGCCGGGCCGAATTCAGAACATTAGTTCGGTCAATGGTCAGATTGCCATACCGTTCATGGGCGCTTATGTTGGTTCCAAACATGCGGTAGAGGGATTGACGCATAGCCTGCGCCGAGAGTTAATTTTGTTCGGTATCAAGGTAATTCTGGTTGGGCCGGGGGCGGTTAAAACCCCGATATGGGGAAAAGGAACGGATATCAGCCCGTACGCAAACACGGCCTACTACCCGGCTATGCAATGGTTTTTGAAGCAAGTCGAAGCCTCCGAAAATAGGGGCCTTTCTATCGATTATTTAGGTGAACGCATTGTCGATATACACGAGACGGCCCGCCCCAGTGTTCGTTACGCCTTGGTGCCGAGTAAGTTAACAAGTTGGATTCTGCCTCGTTTGCTTCCCGCCCAAACCTTGGATTGGCTTCTGGGACGGGTTAGTGGGCTGCGGCAACCAACGTGATTATCCTGATTTGATACAACTCACATGAATCATGCTCAAGCCCGCTTTTCAAAAAGACGATACCCTTCTTGCCGACATTGAAGCGGCTCGTAGTCAACCTGGTGCATTACATATCTGGTGGCTTGGTCAAAGTGGTTTCCTGATACAGTATAACAATACCCATTTACTGTTCGACCCCTATCTATCCGATTCCCTGAGTCGTAAATACGCTGATACTAGTAAACCCCATATTCGAATTTCGGAACGCGTAATTGACCCGTTTCGACTGGATATGATCGACGTTGTGACATCGAGCCATAATCACACCGACCACCTTGATGCTGAAACCTTGCTACCGTTACTAGCCGCTAATCCAACGGTACAATTTGTAATTCCTGAAGCGAACCGAGTTTTCATTGCTGACCGACTTCAGACTGATCTCGATTGGCCGATTGGCTTGACTGACGGCCAATCGGTCACTGTCGGCGATTTTATGATTCATGGCGTTCCGGCTGCGCACAATGAACTTGAACGAGATGCCGAAGGCCATTATAAATTCATGGGATTCATTGTAGAGGTTGGTCCGTATCGCGTGTATCACTCCGGCGATACACTCTGGTACGACGGTATGGTTGATAGTCTACGGCCATTTAACGTGGATATCGCATTTCTGCCCATCAATGGAAATAAACCCGAACGACATGTGGCGGGCAATCTCAACCCCGACGAAGCCGCCCGACTCGGTCGCGACATTGGGGCAAAACTGGTTATTCCGCACCATTACGATTTATTTGAATTCAATACTGCCGACCCCGCTGACTTTGTAAACGCTTGTCAACAGCATGGAACACCTTACCGCGTGATGCAGTTAGGCGAACGGCTGCGTGTAAATCAGTAGAATCAGAAAGACCGTCATTTTCTTATGTATGACAACTTCCTTTATGAAAAACGTCCTAGTTTTCTGTCTGTTAATAACCTCTCCACTGCTGGCCCAAAACGATACAACTCAGCAAAAAGCGCTGAATTTTAAAATTCAGGTTGTCGATAATCAAATTAATATTGGTTACGGACTGGCTATTGGCGACGTAGATGGTGACGGGAAAGCCGATATTTTGCTGGCCGATCAGAAGGAATTTGTGTGGTATCGAAATCCAGGACGCCCGGCTCAGGGAAATAAAGACGGTCAATGGAAACGGTATGTTATGGCTGCCAACCTGACTCCCCAGGATAACGTTTGTATTGCTGCCCGCGACCTCGACGGCGATGGCCGTGTAGAAGTAGCCGTTGGGGCAGGTTGGAATCCAGCCGAAACGGTTGATAGCACAAAATCGGGTGCCGTTTTTTATCTCATCCGTCCACAAGACCCGACCCAACTTTGGGAGGCTGTTCGTTTACCGCACGAAGTAACAACGCACCGGATGCGCTGGGCAAAAGTGGGGAAGGATAGTTACCAGCTGATCGTTGTTCCCCTACATGGATTAGGCAACCAAACCCGGGGCGAAGGACTGGGTCAGGGCCGTGGGGTTCGGATTTGGGGATATGAGTTCCCGAAAAATCCGCGTGGGGTGTGGACGCGACATCTGGTCGATTCGACGATGCATTTAACCCATAATTTTGAAATATGGGAGGATGGCGGTACAACAGGCTTGATTGTAGCCAGCAAAGAAGGCGGAAATATTTTTCAATGGCGCAAAAAGAGATGGCAATCGGTAGACGATGAGTCGGCCAGTAACGCACTGCCTTTGCTGACCAATAATGTGGAAGGTATTGGCGAAATCAGACGCTTAGATAAGGGTAAGACCATTGCTACACTTCAACCAATGCACGGAAATTTATTGCAGATAGAGAGTGGGTCTTATTCAGCCAAAAAACCAAAAAAGCAGTCAGCAGATAAGCAAATATCAATCCTTACCGATATGTTTAGTCAGGGTCATGCGCTGGTTTGTGGTGATTTTCTGGGTATCGGCAGCGATCAGATTGTGGCGGGTTGGCGCAACCCCAATGCGGACAAAAAAGTCGGGGTTCGCTTGTTCAAACCTCAGGAAACCAAGAATTGGCAAGGTTATCCGCTCGATGACAGCGTTCGCATGGCCTGCGAAGATTTGCAAGCGGCTGATCTGGACGGCGATGGCGATCTGGACTTGATTGCGTCAGGTCGGGCAACCCTGAACGTGCTGATTTACTGGAATCAACAAAAATAAAAGAGACCAATTAGAGCTAAAAACCCTAATTGGTCTCTCAGAGAGAATGATTTGTTACTGATGTTTTAACTGGCCAGCCAGCGATTTCAACGCTGATGCCATGCCTTCGAGCCGGGTGGCAATATCACCCTCCGAACCCATAAGGGCGCTAAATTCAGACGTTTGTGTAGCTAACGTATCGAACAATTGAACTAACTCATCGGTGTTAATCTGGTCGCTTTCCAGTTGCGTTTTCACCTGTTCGAGCGTGTCGGAAATTTCCGTGGCATTCTCGACTTGATTAAGTTGAGCGAGCCACTGATCAATAATGCCCTTACCGCTTTGGGGGGTCGTGTTGGCTAGATCTCCCTCCAGAACGTCCATCGTCGAGTCCAGTAGCGTTGTCGATTCTTCGTGAGTGAGCATATCAGAAATGGTTACTAAAGTTGCGTAGCGTCTGGGATAACTGCGTGAGTTGACCGGCTGCTTTCCCATCGACGGAAGGCTCATGAGAAAGTGTCGATGTGTGGCTAGCCATACTGAGAAGCAGGTGCCGGATTTTCTCGCTATCGAAATTGCCGGTTTTCAGATGGTCACGAAGGGCAGCTACTTCTGCCAGAATCCGTTCGGCACCAATATCACCTTGCAGGGCGTTTAGCCAGCCTTCGAGTAACAAGATACCCTGTTCGGCTGATAAGGTCGTGATATGATCTTCACCAAAAGCACCCAGAGTATCGGCAAGCATTCGGTGTTCAAGTGTGGTTTCTGTTCCTTCCATAGTGTATCTAATGAATAATGCTTGTGTAGAGAGTAGTATTACCGCAACTCCCCAACACAAAAGCTACGTTACGATTTACTCCCGAAATTTCGTAAAATTTTTGACAAACTTTCAAGTCCACCCGTCCAGGTGCCTTCTGAGTTGGGTGCTTCGGCTATTTCCTGCGTTTCGTCAGCCAAGCTAAGCAGTAACTCCCGAATAGCCTGCTCATCAGGTTTTGCCGCCTGCAAAGCCGTACGAAGTTCGTTAAGCTGATCTGTGAGTTGATCCAGATTCGGGTCGCCCTGCAATGCCTGTAGCCAGCCATCAATAAGCATAATTCCCTGCGCTGGTGAAATAGCGTCCTGACTGTTATCCCGGAATGTACTAAGGGTATCCTTAAGCATGCCCTCCTCCAAAATGTTCGATCCCATCATCTTGATAAATTGTAGAGTTGCGTAGCTATAGGGGTAGAAAATTCAATGCCAAAATACAGGGTTTCCTCTAAGAACTGTATTTTCGCACTGTGGCGAAAGAATTATGTTCTTACCCCGTTGGTGGATTGTACTTTAATAAATAACCCGCCTGAGGATGGTTTGTTTAACCCACCCAAAGGAACCAGGCAACGGGATATAAAGCAATTCGTGCCGTTGAGTAATAGAGGAATACCTGTCAGCTCAACTGCACGAATTGCTCTTCGTAACCTTTAGTATTGCGACCGGCCTCCCGATTGACTGGAATCTGAATCGCCGGTGCCGCCCGAAACGCCT
Source organism: Spirosoma flavum (assembly GCF_042686045.1). Taxonomy (NCBI): domain Bacteria; kingdom Pseudomonadati; phylum Bacteroidota; class Cytophagia; order Cytophagales; family Cytophagaceae; genus Spirosoma; species Spirosoma flavum. The sequence goes on along the minus strand of NZ_JBHUOM010000019.1, from coordinate 558,358 downwards.
ATGCCTTCAACCCGAGATGTATCACTTCGGGACGAACGTGAAAGCGACGAATTATCACCATTACCTCCTTGTGAATTGCCCGCATAATTGTCTCCCGAAAGACGCTCTTCGGTCGAACCACCGTTGCTGCCTGTCGTGTCGTCCATATCGACGGTTGGCGCACTGCTGGTCGTGCCGCCGTTTCGGTTCGAGAAGTCATCGTCATTGGTGTCTACAGTCGAAGCCTCTGTACCACTGTGACTTGATTCGCCCCCAACTGTGCTCGTCATCGGAGCCTGACCGCCGGTATTCGCTTTTTTAGACCCGTAAAGGAGCTGACTAAAACCTTGCAACGCATCTGACAAGGTGGTCAATTCCGGTTTACTATCCGCATTCGCTGACTTAGTAATTTGTGATGTTTGCCCGGTCAGGTCTTTCAGGATATGCTGAATTTGCGCACCGTCGAGATTACCACGTTGCAATTCAGCTTTTAAATCGCTTAGGCTGTTGACAATGGAATCAGGCGCCTGATCGTCCGTTTTTAGAAAGTTAATCCAACTGTCGATAAGCGAAATGCCATCTAGTGGAGATATGCTGGTTACGTCGCCGTTGAAGGTTTTTACGGTAATGTTAATTAAATTCGAAGCATGCTGATCTATAGCCATGAGTATCGGTAGTTTTGAGTTATTGGATAAGACTGACTGCTTGCCGGTGCAGATTTTCGAGTGTAGCAATCAACTGCGAAAGTTCCATTTGTTCTGCGCTGGCTTCAGCCGAAGCCGCCACGTTCCGGGTCTGCTCAATCAGTTCCTGCAATAAAGACGCAATCTGCCGGTTGTCAATTCGGTTGTAGCGTTGCGCCGTATCAATTTCCGGACGTAACCGTTCGAGCGTCTCAGCGATGTCGTCAGTAGCTTCATCACCTGCTTCATCGAGTCTATTTAACCATTTGTCAATGAGTGACAAGCCATCGCTAGCGGTCGTTTCATTAATGGCTCCATCGAATGTATTCACTGTCTGCCCAATGAGCGAGAGCTGGTTTTCATCGTTAGAAATCATAGTTTGTGTCGTTAAGGAATTGTTTTGTTGTACACCTTGCTATGCTTGGCTAGGCCCTGTCAAAATCCTCCAATATCGTTCGTCAACTAGCTGATGGCGAACCATTGCCAGAAGCGGTTACCGTATCTGTCCGGTAGAGTGGAGTTGATCGTGATGAGCCATAACATTGAATCAATTAGTTTTGAGAAAAGAACCGACACCTCTGGTGATTGTTCGCTGGATGAACATGTTTTTCTAGTCACCCACAGATTAGCTTGATTAAGTATGGATGCCACACGTTTACAACCCGAAGTACAGTATCAGTTTGCCCGCAGTGGAGGGGCGGGTGGACAGAATGTGAATAAAGTAGCGACGAAGGCAGAGTTACGGTTCGATGTGCGTAATTCAACGGTATTAACCAATGAAGAACGAGCCACTCTGGAAGAAAAATTAGCCAATAAGCTGACCACCGAAGGCGAATTAGTGCTGACTCACCAGACCGAGCGGACGCAGTTGGCCAACAAGGAGAAAGTAACTAAGAAGTTTTATCGGCTTATTGAAAAGGCGTTTGAAAAACCCAAACCCCGCAGAGCGACGAAACCGTCGAAAGCGTCTGTCGAGAAACGCATTTCCGGCAAAAAGCAGAAAGGTGATGTAAAGGAAAAACGCAAAAAAGTGGACTATTAGGGTATTTATGGCATTAATCTCTAAACGTCCGTCTTGTCTTCTGTTGAGCGTCATTATGGTCGTTGGCTTTGGCCTGCTGATTAGCGCCTGGATAGTAAAACCAGTTCCGGCAAGCACCCCTAATGTCGTTCTGTTTTTTATGGATGATATGGGTTATGGCGATTTGTCCTGTACGGGTGCGTTGGGTTATACTACGCCTAATCTGGATCGTATGGCCGCCGAAGGCACACGTTTTACGAATTTCCTCGCGGCACAGGCCGTTTGCAGCGCGTCGCGGGCGGCTCTCCTGACGGGTTGCTATCCCAATCGGCTGGGCATTTCGGGGGCGTTGGGACCAGCATCGCCCATTGGTCTGAACCCGAACGAAGAAACCCTCGCTGATCTGCTCAAAGAGCGCGGTTATGCTACGGGCATTTTTGGCAAATGGCATCTGGGAGATAAGCAACAGTTTTTGCCTTTACAACAGGGGTTCGATGAGTATTATGGCGTACCCTATTCGCACGATATGTGGCCGCTTCATCCTAACCAGGCTAACGCTCATTACCCATCTCTGCGTTGGATTGACGGCAACGAACCCCGGCAGGAAATCAAGAATTTAGACGATGCCGGTCGAATCACATCAACCGTTACAGAACGGGCCATTTCATTCATTCGAAAGCACAAGAAGCAGCCATTCTTTTTGTACATACCGCATCCGTTACCGCATGTGCCGCTGGCTACTTCGGCCAGGTTTAAAGGGAAAACGACACGTGGTATTTTCGGGGATGTAGTGACCGAATTGGACTGGTCGGTTGGGCAGATTTTAGGGGAGTTGAAACAACAGGGTCTGGATAAAAATACGCTGGTTATTTTCATCAGTGACAACGGCCCCTGGCTAAACTATGGCGACTATGCAGGCTCATCGGGCGGTTTCAGGGAAGGCAAAGGAACATCATTTGAGGGCGGTCATCGCGTTCCCTGTCTGGTTCGCTGGCCAGGCGTGGTTCCAGCCGGTCGGGTATGCAACAAGTTGCTGACGACGATGGATATTCTGCCGACAGTGGCTAAGCTCTGTGGAGCGAAATTGCCTAAAAAACGAATTGATGGTGTCGATTGGGTTGCGTTGCTGAAAGGTGATAATACGGTGACGCCCCGCGATCATTTTTACTATTACTACCGGAAAAACAGCCTGGAAGCCGTCCGGCAAGGCGACTGGAAACTGGTGTTTGCTCATCCTGGCCGAACGTATGAAGGATTCCTGCCTGGGCAGGGTGGTTTACCGGGACCAAGCACCGAGACCCATGAATTTGCGACGGCCTTGTATGATCTCCGTCGTGATCCGGGCGAACGGTATGACGTTCAGCAACAGCATCCTGATTTGGTCGCTAAACTGGAAAAACTGGCCGAAGAAGCCAGAGTCGATTTGGGCGATGATTTACAGAAACGCACTGGTGCCAATGTTCGCGAACCGGGACGTATCACTAACTGATAAATGATGTTACCCGGATGTTGAATTTGTCAGGCTCAAACAGACATTTATAAAGCGGTGTCTTTAGAATCCGCTAATTAATCTTGTCCCTAACTCCTAACTGTAGCTAACACCCCATGACCTTTTTGCCAAGAACTAATAACGCTGCCTTCCTGATCGTCTTGATTTTTGTAGAAGCCCTTTTTGCCACTTTTCAATCCTACGCGGCTCCGCCTTGTACGCCCGTTGGTTTGACATGTGAGCACTTACTTAATCCCCTCGGTATTGATGCGCCCGCACCACGGCTGTCATGGCGGCTGGATGATACGCGAAAAGGAGCGAAGCAAACGGCTTATCAACTGTATGTCGGTACGGATTCGGTCGAGGTTAGCCGGGGAAAAGCAAACGTCTGGCAATTGGGTAAGGTAATGTTAGATACTCAACTGAGTACGTATGCCGGAAAAACGCTCCAGCCGTTCACCAAATACTATTGGCGGATTGATGCCTGGGATAAAGATGGGAAACCGTCGGCTTCGTCGGTAGCCAGTTTTGAAACCGGCTTGATGAACAGCAAAAATTGGCAGGGTTCCTGGATTAGCGATGGTACCGATGTCGCGCTGAAACCGGCTCCTTATTTTCGAAAGACATTTGAGACAACGAAGAAAATCAAATCGGCGCGGGCCTACATTGCGGCTGGTGGCTTGTACGAATTGTCCTTGAATGGGAAGAAAGTGGGAAATCACCGACTGGACCCCATGTACACCCGCTTTGATCGCCGTACGTTATATGTCGCCTACGATGTGACGTCGCAACTCCAAAACGGCAAGAACGCCATCGGTGTCTTGCTGGGCAATGGCTGGTACAACCACCAATCAACGGCCGTTTGGTTTTTTGATAAAGCCCCCTGGCGAGCACGGCCCACCTTCTGTCTGGATCTGCGCATCACTTATACCGATGGTTCTGTCGAAACTATTACGTCTGGTAAAGACTGGAAAACAGCCTTAAGCCCAATTATTTTTAACAGCATTTACACCGCCGAACATTACGACGCTCGACTGGAACAACCCGGCTGGAATACCGTACCATTTGACGATTCGAAGTGGAAGGATATAATTTATCGGGCCGCCCCTTCTACAAACATCGTTGCTCAGGCTGTTCATCCTATTCGAAACGTTGAGACCATTCCGGCCCGAAGCATCACCAAAATCAACGATACCGTTTTTGTTTATGACCTGGGCCGAACGATTGCCGGTGTTAGCCAGATTCGGGTGAAAGGTCTGGCGGGTACTACGCTTCGCCTGAAACATGCCGAACGGCTGTACAAAAATGGTCGGGTAGACCAGTCCAATATTGACGCGCATTACCGCCCAACCGATACCACCGACCCGTTCCAAACCGACATTTTTATCCTAAGTGGAAAAGGTGAAGAAACGTTCATGCCGCATTTCAATTATAAAGGTTTTCAATACGTTGAAGTGACTAGCAGTCATCCCATTGAGTTGGTTAAAGAGAATTTGACGGGCTATTTTATGCACAGCGATGTACCAGTTGCGGGACAAGTAAAATCGGCAAATCCAACGCTGGATAAAATCTGGTGGGCAACCAATAATTCCTATTTATCGAACCTGTTTGGCTATCCTACTGATTGTCCGCAGCGGGAGAAAAATGGCTGGACGGGCGACGCTCATATCGCGATTGAAACGGGGCTTTACAATTTCGACGGCATCACTATTTACGAAAAATGGCTGGCTGATCACCGCGACGAACAGCAACCGAACGGTGTATTGCCGTCCATTATTCCGACGGGTGGCTGGGGCTACGAATGGGGCAATGGTCCCGACTGGACGAGCACAATCGCCCTTATTCCCTGGAATATTTACCTATTCTACGGCGACAATAAAATATTGGCGGATAACTACAATAACATCAAACGATATGTTGACCACATCAACGAGCAAAGTCCGTCGGGCCTGACTTCGTGGGGTTTAGGCGATTGGGTTCCGGTGAAATCTAAATCGCCGGTCGAGTTTACGTCGTCCATTTATTACTTCACTGATGTATCTATTCTGGCGAAAACGGCGAAGTTGCTGGGTAAACAAGGAGACTCTGGTCTGTATTCGGCTCTGGCTACCAAGATCAAAAACGCGTTTAATGCCAAATATTTAAACAAAGAAACCGGCAGTTACGGCAGTGGTTTGCAAACTGAACTTAGCACACCGCTTGTTTGGGGCTTGGTGCCCGACGAACTGAAAAGCAAAGTGGCAGCTAATTTGGCCAAACGCGTAGAAGAAGACAATAATCATATCGACGTGGGGTTGTTGGGGACTAAAGCCATTCTGAATGCACTTAGCGAAAACGGTCATTCTGATTTGGCCTATAAAGTTGCTTCGCAGGAAACGTTTCCATCCTGGGGTTGGTGGATTGCCAATGGTGCGACAACGCTCTACGAAAACTGGCCAATTGATGCCAAAAGTGACATTTCAATGAACCATATTATGTTTGGCGAAATTGGTGCCTGGTATTATAAAGCCCTCGGCGGAATCAAGCCTGACCCGATGCAGCCAGGGTTCAAAAACGTACTTTTAGAACCGCACTTTGTAACGGGTCTCGATCATTTTGAGGCCACACATAATGGTCCACAGGGTATGATACGGTCGTTGTGGAAACGGTCGGGTAAAGGTGTTACGTATTCTGTCACGATTCCGCCAAACTCGACGGCTACGCTCAAGCTGCCGAACTCAGCAGCTTCCCAGAAACTACAGGCCGGAACATATCAATTTGACGTTACTCTATAACTTAATCTGTCATGCAAAACCGCCGAACGTATAATAGATTTGTCATCCATTTGCTATGTCTGACGCTGGCCTTCTTGCTGTTTGTGAGTAATGGCTGGGCGCAAGTTCTTCGGAAACCCATTCCCGATAAACTTATTGTCCTGACATTCGATGATGCTAGCCGTTCACACGCTACGTTTGTTGCTCCGATCCTGAAAAAGTACGGCTTCGGGGGTACGTTTTATGTCTGCGAGTTTGCCCCTGATTTTGCCGATAAAACGAAGTACCTGACTTGGGAACAAATCCGTCAGGTAGACCGAGTGGGTTTCGAAATTGGTAATCACACATTTACCCACAAAAACCTCGCTAAGCTATCAAAACCGCAGCTTACCAATGAGGTAGACTCGCTGGAAATCCTTTGCAAACTAAATCATATTCGCAAACCCGTCACGTTTGCTTATCCTGCTTACTTTACAAGTCCAATTGCCTTTGATGTATTGGCCGAAAAGAAATACCAGTTTGCCCGCGTCGGTGGCGACCGGGCCTATGACCCCGCCATCGACCATCCCTTGTTGGTTCCCAGTTATAGTATGACTGATTCCAATAAGGAAATTATGATGCACAGCCTACAAGAAGCTAAAAACGGGAAAGTGGTTGTGTGGACGATTCATGGCGTGCCCGACATTGCCCATCCATGGGTAAATATTCCGCCTGCTCTCTTTGAAGAGTATATGAAGTTCCTGCACGATAATCAGTACAAGGTGATTTCTATGCGAGATTTATTGAGCTATGTCAACAGTGAACAGGCTGTTCGATTGATCTCTCTACCAACGAAGTAACAGTGAAGTCAGGCTTTAGCGTTTTACGGTGTCAGGTTTGAAATTGCCCTGCTGACCCAACTGACATTACAACCACCGACAAGAAAATAATCTCATTTAAACCAGCAGATAATGCGTATGCGGTTTTATCGTAAGTCAATAATCGCAGTCGGTATGTTGATTGGCATGGCTGCTGTCACCGCTCAACCCCTTGTTAAACCGGCTGTTTTTGACCAATTGCAAACCGCAACGGCTGCTCAGATGACTGGCTTTGTCGGTGAAAAACTGGATGCTTCCTATCAGAATCGTATTCTGGCTCAGGACGTAAACCGCCTTGTTGAGCCTTTTCGAAACCGAACCGAAACCCGCTGTTGGCAAAGTGAATTCTGGGGAAAGTGGTTTACGTCTGCTGTTTTAGCGTATCGCTACCGTCCTGAGCCTGCGCTCAAAGCGGTACTTGACAAGGCCGTAACGGAACTCATCGCTACGCAAACGTCCGATGGCTATATTGGCAATTATACCGAAGCGAACCGACTGGAGCAGTGGGACATATGGGGGCGGAAATATTGTATGCTGGGTTTGCTCGCTTATTATGACCTCACAAAAGATAAAAAAAGTCTGGAAGCCGCCCGCAAAGTAGCCGATCACTTGATGGGTGAACTGGCCAGTAAAAAAGCCTTGCTCGTTAAACAGGGTAATCACCGGGGCATGGCTGCTACATCCGTGATGGAGCCTATTTGTCTGCTCTATGCGCGAACGGGAGATAAACGCTACCTTGATTTTGCCGAGGAAATTGTTCGTCAGTGGGAATCTGCCGAGGGGCCACAGTTAATTACTAAAGCAACTGTTGACGTTGCCAAGCGGTTTCCGAAACCCAAAAACTGGTTCGGTTGGGAGCAGGGACAGAAGGCGTACGAAATGATGTCGTGCTACGAAGGGCTACTGGAATTGTACCGCCTGACGGGGAAACGTGAGTACAGAATTGCCGTTGAAAAAACCTGGGAAAACATTCGCGATACCGAAATTAATCTGGCTGGTTCCGGCTCAAGCGTCGAATGTTGGTTTGGCGGTAAACGCCTGCAAACTCTGTCGATCAATCACTATCAGGAAACCTGCGTGACGGCAACCTGGATTAAATTGAGCCAGCAGTTACTACGGTTGACGGGTGAAGCGAAATATGCCGATGCGATTGAACAAACGTATTACAATGCCTTGCTGGGTTCGATGAAAGCTGATGGATCTGACTGGACGAAATATACGCCACTGGCGGGGCAACGGCTGGAAGGTGGCGAACAGTGCGGAATGGGAATTAACTGCTGCGTAGCCAGCGGACCGAGAGGGTTATTTACGCTTCCGCTTACGGCTGTTATGAGTAGCAAAGTCGGGATTCAGGTCAATTTCTTTGCGGAAGGGGTGTACCATACACAAACGCCTACCGGGCAATCTGCTGACGTGATTCAGCAAACAGATTACCCGGTTTCAGGCACAATCACGCTAAAGCTGGCTATTCCAAAAGCGGAGAAGTTAACTCTTCGGGTGCGTATTCCAGCCTGGAGTACGCAATCGACAGTAACGATAAATGGGCGGCCCGTTTCTGACGTAACATCGGGCCAGTACACCGAAATAAGCCGAATCTGGCAAGCCGGAGATCAGGTTAGTTTGGTACTGGACATGCGTGGCCGGGTTGTACACTTGGGCGAACTACCCGAAAATATTGCCCTTGTACGCGGGCCGATTGTGCTTACGCGGGATACTCGGCTGGCTGGCCCAAACGTGGATGAAACCATTAGTCCTGTACTCGACAAAGAAGGATACCTGAACTTAAAGACAGCTAAACTTAATCAAAATGGAATGTGGATGCAGTTTGAAACCCCTTTCCTGCTTGAATCGCATAAAGAAGGGGATAATAAGCCAGTGCCAATACTATTTTGCGATTATGCATCTGCCGGTAACACGCTCGACGATCAGTCACGTTTTCGGGTTTGGCTGCCGCAGTCGGTCGATCCAAGAAAATAGAAAAAGCCGTCGTGCGCTTAGCGTTCACGACGGCTTTTAAGAACTGTTGAATCAGAACTACAACTCCAGAATCTGCACGTTTTTGTACCAGACGCGCTCTTTAGGACTGTGATTTTGAAGGGCAATTTTGCCTTTAGCGTGGGGCGTCGCGTAGGGCCAGTTGGCGAATTTGCTTTTGGTAACCAATGTCTTCCAGTTGTCGGAACCGTATTCGTACTCCACTAATTTTTTGCCGTTCAGGAAGTGCTCAACGTGATTTTTGTTAACGACAATGCGGCCTTTGTTCCACTCACCGGGCGTTTTCGCAACGGTAAAGTCCGATGGTGGTATCATATCGTAGTCAGCGCCGGTCATTTGGGTATCTTTCAATTTATAAGGCTTACCGTCACTGTCCAAATAGCCTTTGTCGTCAATCACCTGATATTCAGGGCCAGACATGTATGTTGATTTGATATCAGGGCTGTCAATTATTTTGTAGACAACGCCACTATTGCTGCCTTTCGGGACCTTGAATTCGAATTCCAACTCGAAGTTCTCGTATTCTTTATCCGTTACGAGGTCTCCACCCGTACCGTCGGGGGTCATGGCACCATCTTCAACGTACCAACCCACAACGCCATCTTTATGGTAGCTATGCCAGCCTTTTATTGTCTTTCCATCGAACAGGGATGTCCATTTTGGCGGAGCTGCTAAAGCGATTACACTAAGCAGCAGACAGGGAATGATTAACTTTTTCATGTAGTTTAGTATTTTGGGATTAAAGGTAGGGAAAAACGTAATGCGGCTGAAAAACCGCGCTTTGAGATGAGTGTAATGACATTCTCAAGCGAAGCTTCCCAGCCGCATTACATTTTCTTCTTATCTAGCTTGCCAGCTCACGGGCGGCCTGCGGATCGTTGTATTTTCGATCGAGCCCATCCGTTGATTTCTGATCAGAACGATCTGGTCCTGAAATCATGTCCTGCGCTGTGATGCTGCTTTCGTCGGCCATCTCACGGGGAAATTTCTGGGCTTCCTTCGCTTCTTCAGGCCGCTCACCCGGTTGATTTTCGGCGGTATCTTTAGCATTTACATCATACGGGTGCGCCGAGTCGCCGGTATCGGGTTTGTCTTCCATACCCTGATCGTCTGGTCCGGCGGCCAACCCTTCGTACTGCGTTCCTTCTACTGGTTCGCCCGATTTTGGTTCGTTTGTCGGTGCTACACCCGCTATTGACGATGTGAACGTGCTCAATGTGCGCGCATTAATTTCGTACGAACGGTCTGGCTGATCAGGTTCCTGAATTTCCGGTACAGCCGGTCTTGGCGTGCCGGGCAGTTCTGGAACTTCGGGACCGGGAACCGGATTGTAGGGCGGTGTTTCGGGAATACCCGGTGTGGGTTGTGTTGGGTCAGGTGCACCCGGCGTTGCCGGAATCATATCTCCCGTTGGATTATTTCCGCTGGTAATGAAGTTCCAACCTCCAAATGAATTAGTTGGTGTGGCTTCGGGTTCATCTTCAGAAGGCAAACCTGTGTTAACCGTTGAGCCTGCATCCGGATTTCCGGTAATATCGCCAACGGCAATAGGGTCGTCAGGCATAACAGATGGGTCGAACATGGTGCCCGCCCGTAAGGCTGCTTCTGAATTTTCGTATTTCTTTTTATCGTCACCCTCCAACGCCCGTTCTTCATCGCTACCCAACCGAATTCGGGGCATGTCGTCTGAAACATCAGATTCTGTGTGGCCGGTAGCGACTAATTTGCCATCTACCAACTTCACCATATTGGTTTCGGCCTGGTCGGCACTGAACATCGTTTCAGCATGTTCGCTCGAGACGATATCAGCCTGCCTGGCTCCATCACTAAGATTTTCGTTATTTTCCATGATTATTGTGACTATTTTAGGTCTATTGAGAACTGTTGGGAGTGGAAAAGGTTTGGCTTAACCTTCGGTTACGCGGGTTTCCAGACTCGTTACTTCAGCGCATCAAACAAAATCTCGGCAGGGTGTTGAGCTTTACGGCCAGTTCCGTCTTTAATTTGATGACGACAACTGGTACCCACTGCTGAAATAATAGCGTTTTCGGCCTGCCGCACAGCCGGAAACAAGACCAACTCACCAATTTGCATCGACAGATCATAATGCTCAGTTTCATAACCGAATGAACCCGCCATACCGCAGCAACCCGACGGAATCAATTGCACGTTGTAGTTTAAGGGCAGTGAGAGCACTTTTTTGACCGGAATCATTGACGAAAGGGCTTTCTGATGGCAGTGGCCGTGAACTTTCACCACCTGAGCCTCTGTCGTGAACAGACTTCGGTCAATGAGCCCGGCATCTACTTCTCGGGCGAGCCATTCTTCAAATAGGAAAACGTTTTTAGCAATACGTTGCGCGTCATCTTTTAATTCGGCTGGAACAAGGTCAGGATATTCGTCGCGGAAGGTTAAAATGGCTGATGGCTCAAGACCGATTAAGGGCGTTTTGTCGGTGATAAGGTCTTTGAGTAATGTCACGTTACGGATAGCTATTTTCTTGGCATCCTCTACCAACCCTTTTGATAAGTACGTCCGGCCACTTTCAACGTGTTCAGGAATCGTAACGACATACCCTAATCGCTCAAGCAACTGAATCGCCTTCTGCCCAACTGCGACGTCGTTGTAATTTGTAAATTCATCAGCAAAAAGCAGAACGGACCTTGGTTGTGATTCAGCCGAAGCAGGGAGAGACGATGATGAATAAGCAGATCGGTTTTGCCGACCGATTCTCTCGTTCTCATCCCGTTTTTGTTGCCACCACCATTTTCGTAACGTCGTTCCTGCCAACTCCGGCATGGTGCGGTCGGGGTGAAACCCAACGGCGCGGTTCGCCATCCGGCGCAGGGCAGGGCTGTCGTAGATCGAATTGTAAATCCAGGGAACAATGCTCGCCAGCGACATCAGTTTTGTGAAATTACCCACTAGCCGCGCCCGTAATGGAATGCCCGTTTCACGATATTTCTGTTGTGTAAATTCGGCCTTCATCTTGGTCATGTCCACGCTCGACGGACACTCGGCTTTGCAGGCTTTGCAGGATAAACACAAATCCAGCACGTCTTTAACCGCTTCGTAATCGTGTTCGGTCGGTTTATTCGTGTTGCTATAAAAGTGGCGCAGAATATTGGCCCGCGCCCGCGTGGTGTCGTGCTCGCGTCGGGTAGCCATGTAACTTGGGCACATCGTCCCCCCCGAAATTTCGGTTTTACGACAGTCGCCGGAGCCGGAGCATTTCTCCGCAAGTTCCAGTAAGCCGCCATCCTGAGAGAAGTCGAACACGGTTTTGGGCTGTGGAATCACCACGTCGGCTTCCGAGCGAAGTGACTCATTCATGGGGGGCGTATCGACGATCTTGCCGGGATTGAAGGTGTTGTGCGGGTCCCAAAGGGCTTTTACCTCTTTGCACAACTGGTAATTTTCCGGCCCGAGCATAAACGCAATGCATTCGCCCCGCAAGCGACCGTCGCCATGCTCGCCAGAGAGTGAACCGCCATATTTTTTGACCAACTGAGCCGTGTCCATAAGCAACGCCCGAAACTTGGCCCGACCCTCCGACGACTTAAGGTTAATGAGTGGCAGGACGTGAATTTCACCAGCCCCGGCATGGGCCGAATATTCGAGTTTCAGACTGTGTTGTTCCCAGGCCATGCGGTCCAGTTCATCAATATAGTCGGGCAAGTCGTGCACATCTACGGCGGTGTCTTCAATAACATTAGCCGGTTTATTATCGCCGGGGATATTATACATGATACTCAACCCGGCCTTGCGTAATGCCCAGGGTTTTTGCGTATCGGTATCGAAAAGAGTCGGGTAAGCGTATCCGAGGTTCTTTTGACGTAACGCGGTCACGAAATCCGCAGCCTTTTTCTCGACGCCCGTCACCGTTTCATCGAAAAACTCAATCATCAGAATGGCTTTTGGATCGCCTTCTACGAATGTTCGGTTTTTGGCTTGTTCAATATTGGTTTTGGTTAGTTGCAGAATGTAGTCATCTACTAATTCCGACGCCGAACAACCATGCGCCAACGCCACCAAATTGGCTTCAAGCGATTGGCGGATAGTGTCAAAGTGAGCGCAGACTAAAGCCGTTTCTTTGGGCGGCAGGGGCAACAAGTTCAATTTAGCTTCGGTGATGAAGCAAAGTGTCCCTTCAGAACCGGCAATGAGCTGCGAGAAGTTGAACGTCCTCACTTTTGACGGTCTGCCGATACGTAAGGAGGAATCTCCGTCAACAGGATTAGTTGCCTCACCCGAAGATTTCTCACTCGGCGGAATGACCAAAGACTCGTTACTAAAAAAGTCAACCAAAGCATCCAGCGCGTAGCCCGTATTCCGCCGGGTGACGGTTGGTTTGGGATACCCTTCACAAATATGCTGCTGAACGTCGGGTTTTGAGAGCCAGTCGCGGAACTGGACGTAAAGTCGTTGCTCAAGCGGACTCACGACGTTTTCGCCCCGGCATTTCGCATCGAATTGGTCGCGGGTGAGTGAGCCAAAAGTGACTTCGGCCCCGTCGCTCAACACTGCCCTAACTTCGAGTAAATGGTTGCGGGTTGTGCCCCAGATGATGGAGTGCAAGCCGCAGGAATTATTGCCAATCATGCCGCCAATCATAGCCCGGCTAGCCGTAGACGTTTCGGGTCCGAATAGCAGACCGTGGGGCTTTATAAATGCGTTGAGGTCATCGCGAATCACACCCGGCTGAACGCGTACCCACTGCTCATCGGCGTTGACCTCCAGAATCTTACCGAAATACTTAGAAATGTCAACCACAATGCCGCTTCCTACAACTTGCCCCGCCAACGAGGTACCAGCTGCCCTCGGAATCAGCCCTAGTTCATACTGTTGGGCAAATCGCAACACCCGCTTAATGTCGACAACGGATTTGGGTAAAGCCACCGCTATTGGCATTTCCTGATAGACTGACGCATCGGTTGAGTACAGTATCCGTTGGGCCGTGTGTTCGGGCGAATCATCAAAGTATAGATCACCTTCGAAGGAGGGCAACAGGCTGGCAAAGGAAGGTTTTTGGGAAAGGCGAAACATAGTAGCAAAAGCATCTAACGTCTTGTAAAGATACTAAAACCGAGACGCGTTTGTGGAATCAGCGATGGTCTGTCATCAATCGGCTAAAATCACATCTATTGCGAAAACTCACCTTACCGATTTTTTGATAACATATACGGTCTATCCCCGGTCGAGTGTCCGCTTCAACAGTCCACCAATAAAACTGCCTACAAACGTTAGAATCATTGAGCCATAGAGACCGAAATTCTCAACGTCACGGTCGGCGGTGCCGTCGGGTGTCGGTGCGAAAATCACATAGCCGATCCAGATTAGAGCAGCTTGCACCACGGCTAGAAACCAGCCCTTACGCGGCTCCAGAAAACCCAGTCCCGTTGCAAAGGCCGCAGCTATCAAGTAGGGAAGATGGATTGATGGAGCAACTTTAATGCAGAGTAAAATTATGGTGCTACTGATAAGCGTTAAGCCCAAGTTGAGCAACAGTCGACGGTCGAAGAAGGAAGTGGTCATAAAAAAGGAGGCCTGCCGAGTGTTCGGTAGAGCCTCCAAGTTATAACATAATAGACGTAAATTATTCTTGCTCCGAACGCCATACTATAGCGTTGTGCGTTCCGGCTGTTTGTTACTGATTCACATAAACACTTCCGCTGCTGGCCGAAAGCGTTACTGGAATGCCACCTCCGTTCAACGTACCCTTAATGCGATCTTTTTCGGTGTCGCCGTTGAAATTACTTAAAGGAATTTTGATGTTATTACCGCTCAAATTCAGGCTAATTCCTTTGTCGAGCGGCATTTTTACGCGAACGTTGCCCGCGCTGGTCGTCAGTCGAACGTATTCGCCCAACTTCACAATACTCACATCAACGCCACCGGCACTCGTACTGGCGTCAACACTACCCGCTATATTAGCAAGCCGCACTGAGCCGCCTGAAGTATTTGCTTTGATTTCGCCTTCGATGTCGTCCCCATTCACACTGCCTCCGCTGGTTTGAGCGTCGATATTACCTTTCAGTTCCGTAAGCCGGATGCTGCCCCCCGACGTATGCAGACGCATCTTACCCGACGAGGCTTTCGCTTCAATACTTCCGCCAGAGGTTTGAAGGTCAATATCTTTTCGGCAACGGTCCATGTTGATAGAACCACCAGACGTCTGTCCGTTAATGTCGCCTTCTAGGTCTGTTAGGTTCAGGCTACCACCACTAGTACGGAACTTTTGCGTACCCGTCAGTGAAGAGAGTTGAATGCTTCCGCCCGAGGTGCGTAGATCGGTAGCGACGTTGCGGGGTGTATAGAATTTGAAACTAATGCTCAGCGTTTTTTTCCAATTGGTATTCATTCCCCGATGCTTAGCGATGGCCACAAGCGTACTGCCTTCCTGGGCAATAGTAATGTCATAATCTTTAAGACGCTCGTCGATTTCCGCTTTGTCGAGTTTGTCGTTCCAGTTGTTGGCCCGCACAAACATCTCGACTTTCGTACCTGTCGAACCACCCTCAATAGTGAGACTGCCGCCCGAGGTTTCGGCCCGCACCGCATTGATATTTCCCGAAAAGGTTTTAATCTGATAAGGCGTATCGCGGTCGTCGTTAGGATTGCTGGCGAGGGATGTCAGCGCGAGTGTACTTGCGCTTAGTAGGGTCAGGAGAAACTGGTTGCGTTTCATGTGGCTTATCTGTTTATGTAGTAAAGATGTCGTTAGTTGTAAGAAGGTTGCATGCTGTCTGGTAATTTTAGTCCCGTACCAGTAGTGAACCGTTCTTAGTAAAGTAACAAGTGTCGTGCCATATAGTATAAGATTTTGATAGTCAAATTATTAGCTGTTACTTTAAAACTAAATCTGTCCGGCAACGGACAAGGTTTGTTCGCTGTCGGACAGGTTTAGTCTCTATAATCTTAGGCATTTTATTTAGTCATAATCTCCACGCGTCGGTTTTTACTGCGTTCACTCTCGCTGGTGTTATCGGCAATTGGCCGTGTACCGCCGTAGCCAGTTGTTGTAACTCGGGCATCGTCAATACCTCTCCGGGTCAAGTAGCTGGCCACCACTTTAGCTCGATTTTCTGAGAGGGATAGATTTAAGCGGGGATCACCCACATTGTCGGTATGGCCCGCTATGTTGATGTGCCAGAGTGGATTCGTCTTCATAGCCAGCACTAGTTTATTCAGCTCAGTGGCCGATTCGGGTAATAACACATAGCTACTTTGCTCAAACTGCACGTTATGCAAAATGAATGTTGTGCCAGGCGTATGTTCGGATGGCGGTTCTGCGGTGGGTTTGAGAATTGATGCTGGTGATGTGGTTGCTGAATTATCAATGGCTATTGTTTTCGGTGGTAATGGTGGTGACGGGTTGCGGATTGGCTTCGGTTTAACAGGTATCAGCCGTTTTTGGGGAACAGCTTTTGGTATTGGTGGAGTTGAAACGACTACGGGTGTCAACGTAACTGGCTTTGCTGGTGCTTTAGGCACGGCAATGGGTGGGGCTTTTTGAAAGAAGTACTGCGCTGTTATCGGGTCGCCGGGCGTAGTGTATGGGTCCTGGACTATTTTTTTTGCGTCGGGTCGTAGCCAGTATAATTCAATTTCACCGCCCATCATATCGTTGAAGTAATCTATCCGTAAATCGTAGTAATGGCCTGCCTCCAGTACGATACTGCCGGTATAATTCTTGGAATCGTTTAATTGCCAGGAGTCCATAACATTCTGGTTGCCGACCCAGACTCGGATGCCGTCATCGACTCTGGCGTAAAACT
This sequence comes from Spirosoma flavum, assembly GCF_042686045.1. Classification (NCBI taxonomy): domain Bacteria; kingdom Pseudomonadati; phylum Bacteroidota; class Cytophagia; order Cytophagales; family Cytophagaceae; genus Spirosoma; species Spirosoma flavum. Next base: position 541,803 of record NZ_JBHUOM010000019.1, on the reverse strand, counting down.
TGTATTGCCCCGTGACAGGTGCCAGCAGTTTACCCGTCCAGCGAATGGAATAATAAGAACGGGGTATACCAGACGCAGGCCCACCTGATGACCAGTCGAAGTTGAGTTGTGGGTCAATCCGGGTCAGGATTTTCTGCTCGAAATTTGTTCCTTTATAGTACTCACCTTTCAGACCTGATTGGGCAATCGTTTGACTTCCCATTAGCCAGAATACTAGCCACCCAAGTATCGCTATCGGTTTCATCAGTAAGCCTTTATAGCAAAGATGGTCGTTTCTAAAATACGATTGTTTATAAAAAGCTAAAAATTAAGAAGGTTTAACTCAGTCCGTTCGTAGACTCGTAGCCGGGTTCATCAGGGCGGCTTTCATCGACTCGTAGCCGATGGTCAGGGCGGTAATCAGCGTTGCTATGCCAAGCGTAATGGCGAAGACCCACCATCCGAGATTAATCCGATAAGCATAGCCTTGCAGCCAGCCGTTCATCAGAAACCAGCCCAACGGAGCCGCCAGCAAAAAGCCAATCAATATCAATTGGCTAAACTCGCGGCCAAACAACCAGATAAGCTGATTTGGGGTGGCCCCCAGCACTTTACGCACTCCAATTTCTTTGGTCTTCGCTTCGGCCATAAACGCCACCAATCCATACAAACCCAGGCAGCCGATTAGAATCGCAATTAGCGAAAATACCTGCGCTAATCCCAGCAGGACTTGCTCGGTTATGTAAAAATTATTCAGCAGGTCGTCCACAAAATCGGCTTTGAAAACAGCCTCTGGAAATAACTCATTCCAGGTACGTTCGACGGTCTTCATCGTAGCCGGAATGTTGGTCGGGTTGAGTGTCAGGGAAGCTATTCTGTTTTCCCGGTAATAATTCAGAATGGTCGTCGGTGGAATGCTCTCCCGTAGTTCACTCAGGTGGAAATCTTTCACCACCCCGACTACAGTCTTGTCGCCACCCCAAATAGTAATACGTTTACCGAGTATGTCATTAGGAGCGTGTAGCCCCAATTGCCTTATCATCGTTTCATTGACAAGGGCTTCGTTATTGGTTGTGTCGTTGTTACGAAAATTACGACCGGCCAGCAGTTTGATGGCATAAAGGGAGATGTACTTGTTGTCGCCTACCTTAACCGCTGTTGGAAATTTCTCGCGTTCAGTATGCGTGTCATACGTAAAGGGGACAGGCAACCGGCGGTAGGCTGCTGGCGGTTCAGCACCCAACGACACGGCCTCGACACCCGCTAGTTGCCCCAACCGGGCACGTACTACGTCCTGTTTGAGCGGATTCGTAGTTGGGAGAGATACGGTCAGAATAGCTTCTTTGCGAAAGCCCAAATCTGCCTTTTGCATGTGTCGTACCTGCGCCATCATAACCACTACGCCAATGATAAATAATTGGGTGATGAAAAATTGCATTACTACCAATCCGCGTCGAACCGACACACCACCAACCTGTTGAGTAGTCAGCTGTCCGCGCAAAGCTGCCACGGGATTAAAGCGGGCCAGAACCAGCGACGGATATAATCCGGCCAAAAGAATTACGCCCACGAGTAAGCTACTGAACCAAGCCAGCGAATCGATTCGGAACAGATTACTGATTGAGATGTCAGTGTTCATGATAGCCAGTGCTTTGTTCAGCATCGGCAGACATAAATAAGCCAGTAGAATAGCAAGGGCGACAGCTGCCAGCGTAACCAGTGTTGTTTCGATCATAAACTGCCCAACCAGTTGCCCGCGCGAACTGCCCATCGCTTTCCGAACGCCCACCTCTTTCGAGCGTTTTAGCGCGTGAGCCGTGGCTATATTGATGAAGTTGATACAGGCGGCTACCACCAAAAATAGCCCGACAATGATAAGCGCGTATAGAATCGGTTTCGGTGAGCGTCCGCCGTATTGAGGTATATGATCTGACTCACCAAGCGGGATGGCATGAAAGTCGAGTTTTTTTGCTTCCTGGGTAGTCAGGTATTTCTGGCGGATAATTGGGAAAGCTTCAAGCAGTTGTTCGACAGGTGTTCCCTCACGGAGGGTAGCGAAACATACGGCTGATATACCTTCCCAGGACTGCATAGCCTGTTTGCCAAGTAAGGTCGGAATCGTGCTGTAGGAAATAAACCCGTCGTAGCGGAGCTTGGTGTTGGAGGGTAGATTTTTTATGAGACCCGTAACGGTTAGGTCTGCCTGGTTATCAAAGCGTAACACTTTGCCAATTGGATTGGCCGAGCCAAAATATTTATGTGCGTATCGTTCGGTGAGTACCACGGTATTCGGGGCCGACAACGCTGTTTTAGGGTTTCCACTTATCCACTCAGCGTCGAACACCTCGAAAAACTGCGGTTCGGTGAAACACAGCGTACGCGATTCCTCAAACTTTTTGATGAAACCTCCTTTGCCATTAGGTACGCCAATAATGCGACCGAAGATATTTTCAAGTCGCACTGCCGTTTCTACGAAGGGAAAATTCCGGCGCAGAACCTCAGCCAATGGGCGCGGTGTGGCATCTGTCGGGACAATATTTTCCTGTTTTATATCCGTAACAACCCAATAGGTTCGGTCGGCTTTGGCATGGTAGCGATCAAAACTGAACATATAGCTAACCAACAGGAAAATAACAATGCCGCAGGCCAGCCCAATGGAAAGACCGGCCATACTAATTACGCTAACCTTACGGTTACGCCACAGATTACGAAGCGATATGTTGATGTAATTGCGAAACATTGATTCTGGAAGAAAAATAAATAATATAGAATGAAGCAAATATATATAAGTTTCTTATATATATGGAGTACTATTTAGGTGTGATCCATACGCATGGGGAAGCCTATAGATCATGCTAGCTCAACTCAATCCTAAAGACATCTTTTAAGAAGCCCTTAATAACTTTCGCTGTTTTACTAAATCCTCTTTTTTGACAAATGTGATGGGCACGAATTCGTCGGTTGGCGAGCCGATGTAGTACAGTGTCCAGTCGTGGTCGTAGTCGGCCAGTAGCTGCCGAATACAGTCTACTCGGTCGAAGGTCGGCACCAGGCAATCACCCCAGTAAAATAGCTCGACCCGATAATGAAGGGCTTGTTTCTGTCCATTAATAGTCACGTCGATTTCGATATCCTGCTTACCAGGCAACGAGGAGATAGGAATAGCGATATATGACATAGTTCAGGAGAGAAAAAGGTGATTAATACTATAGATTTCTTACCATTTGGGGAACGCTGCGAAGCCATCTGACCCAACCGTAGAGTGAAATGTATTCTAGCCTTTCTACACTGCCCAAATGTTGTACCATTAAATACAAGTTTCTGACATATAGAATGTTAAATAGAAAAACTGAACGTAGTGTGTCCGAAATCGGACACACTACGTTCAGTTGCGGACACTACTAAAACTGTCTCCTTTTTAATCAGTTAGCCAGACCGAGTAAACTACTTTACTGTAGGCTCACCAATCTTTTTTAAGTACTCACTTGCGGTAGTATTCTGGGGGTTTAAGGCCAGAGAGCGAGTATAATTCTTGATGGCTTGGGCACGATTTCCCATGTGCTCGTAGTTTTCGGCCAGGCTGTCGTACGTGTTCCACGCTTTGGGGTACAGACTGACATTCAGCTTGAAAATCTCAAGAGCTTCCTTGAGTTTCCCTTGCCTGGCTAGTATATATCCCCATCCGTTTACATAGTTTTCGGACAGGTGGAGTTCAGGATGCTTTTTGCGAACTGCCTTCACTACGTCAATAATCTGTGCATAGCCACGAGTTTTTATACTTGTGTTGAGCGCGCTAAGACCGACTGGTTCTCCATATAGAACAGCCATAATCTTTTTGGATAATTCGTCAAGTTGGTTTTGCGTTGACTGGTCGGCGTCGTTGGCAAGCAGAACTAGTCCAGTCTTCTGATCGGGATACAGATCACAGAAACTGGCAAAGCCAAACGTACCACCCGAGTGTTCTATTCGTCGCTTGCTGTCAATGGTTTTGTTAAGAAACCAGTTAAGGCCAAAGCTCTGATTGTCTGCATTCCCCCAAGTGGATTGATGGCTTAACTTAACCGCTTCGTTGCTTTCGTCTAACTGGTAGGCTGCATACTTCAGCAGGTCAGTTGTGCTGTAGCGAAGGCCACCAGCGGCTTGCTGGTCTTTGATTGTGAACGCGGGCATCTGGGTTCCTTTCCCGTTATAGCCAACGGCGAACTGATCTGAAGATGATTCCGAAGCGAAGGTATTGCGCAGGCCAAGCGGTTGTTCAATCTGCGTTTTGACTAACTCTTCGAAGGGCATCTGGTATATTTTCTCCAGAATGTAACCCAGTAGTTGAGCCGCTACGTTAGAATGGTGCGGATTCTGACCGGGAGCTACCTTCAGTGTAACCGCGTGCAAGTCGTTGAAAAAATCCTGTCTTGTATAATCGCGCAGCTTGCTAACAATCAGAAACGGAATTGAATCAGGATTAGCCTGCTTATATGCGTCGGGGTTATCCGGAAAATTATCGGGTAGGGCAGATGTCCAATTGGTCAGATGTACTAGCTTTATCGGCTTGCCCTGGTAAGCCAGGTTCGGGTAATCGCCGTCTAGATATTGGCGAATGTCATCATCTAATTTAACCTTCTTATCGACAACGGCTTTCGCCAGCATCAGGCTCCCGAACGTTTTACTAATTGACCCGATCTCGTAAATAGTGTTTTGTGTGGGTAGCTGGTTTGTTCCTTTCTCAGTCGTGCCGAAGCTGTAAAAAGAAGTCTGGCCATTTTGGACAATACCTATCGAAAGCCCGACGTGTGATTTCTCCTGAATGAACGCCGTTCCCAGTTGTTGAATAACGGCTTCTATATGGGCTTTCTGAGGGGCATTCGTCTTGGGCGAATTCTCTTGCCCAGAGGCTAACGCTGTTGCTAGCGCGACAAAACAGGTGGTGATAATGAGTGGCTGGATGCGCGTGAATGTCATGGGTTATAAATCTTAAATAGATTCTTTATTTGGCTTTGCGGATATAAATATTGCCGTGCATATTTTTCATCATGATCTCACGCCCTCCGCCGTTGACTTTGCCCTGCACCCAATCCTCTACGTTGACCCGGTACATACCGTTCTGGCTGGATCGATTCACTTTAGGCTGGCTTTTATCAACGTCAATATCGAAATCAGTGAAAATCTCCCCCTGATCGGATTTGAGTTTTACGTTTATTTTGGTCGTGGCCGGAAAGGTTACATCTACATTGCCATTGAGGGTGGAAAAGGCCATTGGCGCTTCGGCATTTACGCTTTTGAAGGTAGCTTTTACGGCACCATTGACGGTATTGGCTACAGCCGAACCAGACACGTTGTTAAGCTGAATAGCACCATTTACATTCTCTACAACGATGTCGCCGTTTACGTTGTCTATGACAATGTCGCCGTTATTGATTGTACTGACTCTCAGGGAAAACAGCTGTGGAACTTTTATCGTCAGATTGACGGGTATCTTCATACTGTTGGCATTCACATTAACCGTATTATTTTTTTCTTCGGCACTGACATCGAGGGAGTTATTCATCGAAATGCGCTTCATGCCGTTAGCCGCCTGATCGTTGCGATTGTCATCTTTCTTCTCTTTTCGGGCCTCCGATACGGCATCGATCACGACGTCTTTCCCCGAGTAACCCGTTACATGAATGGACCCATTTATTAAGCCAACATGTAAGGTGCCGGGCTTACCAGGATTGCTCAGGGGAACGACTAATTGCTCTTTCGTATCGTTCTGAGCGGCCAACGGGCTGGCCGCAGCGAGTAGTATTAACAGAATCTCTATAATCAGTTTATTGATTGTCATCAGGATTGCTTTTTTATGTAAATGTTTCCGTTGAAGGTTTCAAACTTGAGTGTTTTTCCGCCACTGCCGATGCGGATAGCGGTATTCTTGTTGAGTTTATAGACCGTGCCATTGCCGGTTTGCTGCTTCGTTTTAACAACCTGTGATGGCAATACCTCCGTATTGTCAAAGTCAGTGAAGAAGTTGCCCTGGAAACTTTTGAACTGTACGTCAGCCGAGAGATTGGCCGGATAGCTCACGCGAATGTCGCCGTTGAGTGTATAATAAGCCGATTGCTCAGGTGGGCTGGCTACGTAGTTTATATCGACATTTCCGTTGATGGTATGTGCGTTTGTGGCACCCTTGGCATTGCTCAGCGCAATGGCTCCATTTACGTTGCTCACGTTCAATGCTCCCGCTACATCTTTTACTGTTACGTTACCGCAATTGACCGTAGAAACGACCAAATTCATGTGGGTTGGCACTTTTACAGTGAAGTTGAGCGTAAAATCGTAGTCGATATTCTTGTCTTTACGTCCCAGATTATGGTTCGGACGCGAATCGAACGGTTCAACGATGTAAGCTAGAAGGCTATCACCTTTTTGCTCAAACTGAAGTTTGAATTCCCGCTTGCCGGTTTCCAGATCCTGATCGTTTTTGGCCGTAATTATTTTGTCTATTTCCAGCATGATCTTGTCGCCCGAATAGCCTTCGACTTTAATGAAACCATTGATATTGTAAATCGCCAACGTACTGTTAGCGGCTTTCGAGGCCGTAAATTCTTCGCTGATATGCTTCTTGAATTCCTGTGCGTTGGCTGGAAATTGGGCACAAGAGAGCACCAACCCCGCCAGCACGGGGATTATAAATTGTTTCATAGCTATTGTTTGGATGTAAGTTGTTTACGTAAGAACTCAGGATAAATCCTTGATACTTTGCTCTATTTTACCTTTGACTAAGCCATTTAAATTATCGTCGTGGAGTAATTGGCGGAGCGGTTTGATGGACCGTTTCTCCTGTAATTTCACCATCACATCGGCCAGCGCCGACTGGACAAGTGGCGATTCCTGTTGGGTAATGGACTGCACTAAGCCTTCGCGCACAGTTGGATTTGTAGCCAGTTTTGCCAACGCTTCCAACGTTACTAAACGCACATTTACGTTGGGGTCATTGTTGAGCGTTGTTAATAAAGCCTCAACAACCTGCCCATTTACCTGATTGATTTCTTCGGTATAACTAACCGCCCGAAGTCGTTGGGAAGCCGCCGGATTTTCCAGCAACGAGAGCAACATCATCTTGCGCATGTCCTGCACCTGTGTTGAGAGCGTATCAATTTGCTGTTGCTGAAACGCTACGGTCGTTGTACCGGGTCGGTGGAACCAATATCCGGCAGCTATGCCAACACTCAACAGGACGACACTATAAGCCAATCGAAATGCAGTTTTTGGAACCCACAGTTGGCGAATTTTCGCTAATAGGCCGTCAACTGTGCTTTCTTGATTTGTGGTAACGGTTTCCTTATACGTATCCAGCATGGCCTGAAATCGAACTCGTGTATTCGGGCTCGGTTCTGGCGTGGGCAACGTGCCCATGAGTTGCCAAAGCTGCCGGATCGAATTTGCTTCTGCCTGACAGTCCGGACACTGTGCCAAGTGCATTTCCAGGCTGACCCGTTCAGAATCAGGCAGCTGGTTGCTTACCCAGTCGGCTAACTGCTCCTTTGTCTGTTCACAATTTATAGGCAGTCTTTCCATTTTCAATTGTCAGATAGATTTTCTTTAACTCCTTCATCGCGCGGTGTACCCGCACTTTCACCGCTCCCTCTGTTGTGTTCAACACCCGCGCAATCTCATCGTATTTCAACTCCTGAAAGCGGCTTAATACCAGCACTTCACGGTTTTCGGTACTCAGTCTTGCCATTGCGTTATGGAGAGTCTCCAGTTCCTGCTGCTTTAGTATCCGTTCATCGGCGGCTGGTCCACCACCAATTTTTTCGGCTACATCCGCCAGATTGTACTGCTGTGCCGAACGCTTATTTTGTTTGCTGTGATCGACCAATACATTTCGGGCCAGATGGTACATCCAGCTTCTAAACTCGCCGTCGCCCGTGAAGGTATGACGGTATTTCAACATCCGATAGAACACCGTTTGCAGCATATCCTCGCTGGCCTCATGCTGGCTAGTCATGTGGAAAAGAAAGCCAAACAGGGGACGATTGTATCGCTCAAAGAGCAAACCCATCGTATCCATGTTGCCTGCTTTTACCTGAAGCATGAGCGCGTTATCTGTCAGGGCGTTCAACTGTTGTAAAGATGGTGATTTGGTGGATTTTGGACTGGAAACTGTGCGAAGTCAGGAAGGTTACAGACAAATAGGAAATTTTTTTAGAAAGAACCCAACGGTAAAAGGTCTGGTAACAAAACAGGTCGCCTATTGGGCGACCTGTGCATTAAAGAAACCTATTGTGAAAAGAAATACTGAACCAATTAGACTTTTCTTCTTATTGATTGCCGGTCTTTATGCCAAAACTGCGTTCGGTATCCTTGATGATAGCCTGTTTTTCGCGCTCCGTTTTGCCGACAACATTAGCTGTCCGTTCGATGATCAGTTCTTCGCCATCTTTCTGAAATGTGTACTGCATCCAGAGCCGCCCGTTTTCTTTGTCTTCCCGAACTAACACCGACGATGGAGCTACATCACTTGGCGTGAGCGACGAGGTGGAATTAGCTTCCAGTCGCTCATTTCGGCCTTCGTCTGAATTTGATACATAAACGATGGGCTCATCGCGTGATTTTTTTACAGTCCGCTTCTCGTGCTTCTGTTCAATAATTACTACCGAAGCATCATCTGAAATGACTTGCTCCAACGAATCAACAATATGATTTTCCAGTGATTTTACGGCGCTTGATTCCATATCTGTCACGTCGAAAGAGCGACTGTAATGGACTGAGCGACCAGGCTGCTCAATGTCAACGCGAATACGAAGCTGTCGATTATCGGTCGTTATGTGCTTGCTGGACGACCGTTGTGCTAACGCGCTGAAACCAACTGTGAGCAGTAACAGGGTAAATAGCGTTTTCATGATATCGGCAGAAATTGGAGAATGATAGATAAGTAGATTTACTCTATCCATCATCGTGCCAGCTGTATACCTAATTGTTTATCAGTCAGTTGATATATGAATATTCTGACGTTTGTCCGATATCGGACAAACGTTGTACGACAGCGGACAAACGTCAGAATCTGGATTTAGTCAGACCGTAGGGATTTAACCGGATTCATCAAGGCCGCTTTTATACTCTGGAAACTGACCGTTAGTAGGGCAATGCCAATCGCCAGCAATCCCGCCAGGGCAAATACCCACCACGAAATGGTAACTTTATATTCAAAATTCTGTAACCAGCGATTCATGGCAAACCACGCAATGGGCGAGGCAATGACGATAGAGATCAGAACCAGTTTTAGGAAATCTCTGGAGAGCAATGTCACAATGCTGGCGACAGATGCACCCAGCACTTTGCGAACCCCGATTTCTTTGGTACGCTGCTCGGTTGTGAAAGCCGCCAGCCCAAACAGACCCAGACAGGCAATGAAAATAGCAAGGGCCGATGCTATCGTAAACACCTGGCCATACTGCTGTTCGCTCTGATACTGTTTATTGTAATTCTCGTCGGCGAAGAAAAACTCAAATGGATTACCGGGATAGCTGGCCTTGTAAAGTCGTTCTAACTCGGCGATCTTATCCTGAATACGACCGCCCTGTCCTGGGTCCGTTGTCAGTTGAACGGTCAGGTCGCTTACGGAGCGACGAGGCATGAAAATAACCGGGTCAATGGCCCGCTGTAAGCCCTGGTGGTGGTAATCCTTCACAACGCCAACGATCTCGTAAGGCTGGCCCCAGTTGATAATCTGGCCAGCCGCTTTCTCAGCCGATGCAAAACCTAGTTGTCGTGCAGCGGTTTCATTGATCATCAGTTTGCCACTTTTCTCCCAACCCAATTCGGCTTCACGAACCGTAAAGTTTCGACCAGCCACTAACCCAATTTCGTACGTTTTCAGGAAACGGTCGTCGATGATACCCATCGAATAGCCTTTTTTGTCATCGTTAGGGCGCGGATTTTGTTTGGTAATACCATTCGCCGTGAAATTGTAGAAATTGCCTGGTACAATGGTCGTTTGGCAGAAACTCTTTACATAAGGCAATTGCGCCAGTTGGTCTTCCAGCATAGAGGTGCGTGGTGCAAATGGACCGTCGCCAATTTGCGGTCCCCTGATCACTACGCGCTGTGCCAGCCGGACACCCAGATCTTTGTCCTGCATATATTGCAACTGCCGGTAAAGCACCATTGTCGCAATCACTAAGGCTACCGACGCGCTGAACTGCGCTACAACCAGTGTTTTACGCAACCAGCCACCTTTGCCAGCTTGAACGGCTCCTTTAAGAGTCTGTATGGGCTGAAAGGAAGTCAGCGCGAAAGCAACATAGCCGCCTGATGCTAACGCACCTACAATCAGTAGTGCTAATCCGGCCAGCCAGAAGCCATCCGTATTCAACACGCCTATGGATAATTCCTTCTGTACAAACTTATTGAAAGTCCCTTGCAATGCCGCCACCAGTATGAGGGCCGACCCAAACCCAACGATATTCAGCAGTAACGATTCACCTAAAAACTGCCCGATAAGCTGCCCCGGCCCGGCACCGATTACTTTGCGGACGCCCACTTCTTTGGCTCGTTTCAGGGCACCCGCCGTTGAGAGATTGACGTAATTAAACCAAGCGATTAGCAAAATCAGGCCAGCAATACCACTCAGTAAATACACAAATCCTAAACTGCCACTGGTGGGATACGGATCACTTAATGATGCCGCCAGATGCATGTCTGTGGCGGGTTGTATCATAAACAGGCTCTCGTCTTTGGGAGTCCTTTTCTTTTTTAACGCATTGAATTTATCTGCAAGTGCTCTATAGTTGGCTTGTTCGCCAGATTGTTCGGCAGGAAGTTGCAGGAACGTCGTTAAATAGGAACCATCGAAGCTGTCTAACCGCGCCCAATCGTTTCCGTTGAGGTTAGCCGGATTCGCCAGCGTTTGCAGCGAAAACACCGCATCGAAAATCAGGTCGGAGTTTTTGGGCATGTCGGCATACACCGCCGTGACGGTATAGAGCGTTTTGCCAAACTGGTTATTGAGCGTCAGCGTTTTGCCCAATGGTTTTTTATCGCCAAAATATTTCTGAGCTTGCGTCTGCGACAGAGCCACGCTATTTGGTTGAATGAGCGCGGTAGCTGCCGTTCCCTGCACGAGCGGAAACGTGAAGAGCGTAAAGAAACTGGCATCAGCATAGGCTACTTTACTTTCCCGAAACGATTGTTGAGAACGACTATCTTGTCCGTCGGCAAAACTTATTATACCGTTAGCCGAATGTTCACCCACCCGGCAAAAGTCCCGCACTTCCGGAAATTCCTGTTTGGCAAGTGGCGCTAAGGCCGGGGCCATGTCGGTCCAAATGTCGCCCTCACGGGTTTGGGTGAGTACCCGGTAGAGCGTTGGCAGGTTTTTATGAAATCCGTTAACGCTGCGTTCGTAAGCGACATATTCCAGGATGAGTACAAAAGCCGCTATGCCGAGGGCTAGTCCCGCAATGTTGATGAGAGAGAACACCCGGTTTTTTCTCAGCGTGCGCAGTGCGATTTTTAAGTAGTTGAAAAGCATCTAGTTAAGGTTTATGTAGCACCCACCAATCCCGGTCGGCGGAGAAACTACTGGTTAACAGCTAACCGGGACGGGCGGCTCTACTCACTGCGTAAACTCTTCACCGGATTCGTTAGAGCGGCTTTTACACTTTGGAAACTCACCGTCAATAAGGCAATGCCCACCGCCAGCAGACCCGCTATGGCGAAGACCCACCACGTAATTTCGACCTTGTAGGCGAAACTCTGTAACCATGTATTCATAGCAAACCAGGCAATGGGCGACGCGATGACGATAGAAATGAGAACCAGTTTTAAAAAGTCTTTGGAGAGTAACAGGACGATACTGGCGACGGATGCGCCCAGCACTTTGCGCACGCCAATCTCTTTAGTACGCTGTTCAGCGGCAAAAGCGGCCAGCCCAAACAAACCCAAACAGGCAATCAGCACGGCCAGAATCGTGAACGTCAATAAGACTTCGCCCTGCTTCTGTTCCGCTCTATACTGCTGTGAAAAATTTTCATCCAGGAAATGGAAATTAAGCGTGCTGGCTGGGTCGAAGGTGTGATACACGGACTGGATGTAGGCCAGCGCTTCGGTTATTTTAGCAGGCTGAATTCGAACATACATATTGTCTTTGTCCTGAGCGGCAGGCATCTGCAACACCAGCGGTTCAATTTTGTGCTGGAGCGAATAGGTATGGAAATCCTTGACAACACCCACTACGCGGGCTTCGGCGGTATGTTTCTCGTTATCAATATAATATCTGACCCGCTTGCCAATGGGTTCTTTCCAACCGAGTTGCTTTACCAGCGTTTCGTTGATCAGCACGGCCGCCAATGCGTCGCTTTTGAACGAATCGGAGAAATTCCGGCCAGTCAGTAGTTTAATCTCCATTGTCTTGAGATAGTCCGCGTCAACCGAGAATTTCTGGACCATCTGCGTACTGGATGACAAAGCGCCATTTTGCTCGAAAAACATCCCGTTTCCACCAATATTGTTGTTGCCAATGGGATTGCTGGCGGCCGATGCGCCCTCAACCAACGGACTTCGTAACAGCGCTTCCTTAAGGGCTTCTACGCGCTGGCGAACGCCCTCATTGCTGATATGAAATGTGAGTACCTGCTCTTTATTAAAGCCTAGATCGGTGTGCATCACAAACTTCATTTGTCGGTACACAACAGTGGAGCAGGCGATCAGGGCGACCGTGGCCACAAACTGAAATACCACCAGCGATTGCTTGAACAGGATACTTCCCGACTGATTGCCGAGTTGCCCGCGCAGTGCCGCTACGGGTCGGAAACCCGACATCATCAAGGCTGGATAGAGACCACTTAGGGCGCCAATAAACAGGGAGAAAATCGCAACGATCAACAATGTATTGAGTAAACTGCCGAGCGACAGTGACTTATCGGCCATCTGGTTAAAATACGGTAAGGTCATAACAACCAACCCGGCACTCACCAATCCCGCCAGTAACGTCATGAGCATCGACTCGGTCAAAAACTGCCCGATCAACTGCTGCCGATACGAACCAATCGCCTTCCGAACGCCCACTTCGCGGGTCCGTTTGAGCGAGCGGGCGGTGTATAAATTCACGTAGTTGATGCAGGCAATCAGTAAAATCAGGGCGGCCACCACCGAAAAAATAGCTACCGTTCGGGCGTTGCCGTTCGGGCTGATTTCGTAGTCTAACTGCGAGTGAAGATGAATAGACGTAATTGGCTGAAGCTCTAGCCGGTAGTCAATATCACCCATTTCTTTTTTCAGGTATTTCTGGAAAAAGCCGGGTAGTTTGGCCTCCAGCGTTTTGTAATCGCTTCCCTCGGTGAGCAGCAAATACGTATAGAGTTCGAAACTCTGCCATCCGTTTGTGTAATTGTCCGGATAGGAACGTAACGCCCTGAACTGCAAATGAGAATTGGCCGGTACGTCTTCGATAACACCCGTTACAGTATTCGGAAAATGATTGCTGAATTCAACGACTTTTCCAACCGCTTTACTGGCATCTCCGAACAAGTTTTCGGCAACGGTTTTGGTCAGGACAATGGTTTGCGGTTTACTCAGGGCTGTAGCCGGATCGCCGTACAGAAACGGAAATGTAAACACATCGAACACCGTGGGGTCAGTGAAAAAAATGTTGCCTACGTCCATTTTTTTGTCGTTAAACGTAATCTGCCCACCGCCTTCCGTATTAAACCGAACGGCTTTTTCAACGTCTGGGTAATCGTTTTTCAGCGCTGGCGCAAACGGCGCTGAGGTGGGCGCGAGTTTGAGATTTCCTCCCGGCCACTGCGCATACTGAACTACCCGGACAATGCGGTCAGCTTTGGTATGAAAACGATCGAAACTCAACTCATCGGCTACATACAGCACCATCAGCCACACAGCCGCCATGCCAACGCCCAACCCAACAACATTGAGACCGCTAAACAGCTTGTTTTTCCAGAATGTCCGAATCGTAATTTTTATGTGATTGCGTAGCATAGTCAGTTAAACGTTGACGCTATGATGAGAAAATTTAGAACAAAGAAATGCCGCCGGTGGCTTATTTTGTTTCTTTCTGTTAACTGCCCAAATGCCGTACCAAATAGATAAATTGCTGATATACAGAGGTAAAAAATAGAATTGTTTAATGAAATGTCCGCAAACGGACGGTTTGATCGACCATTTGCGGACAGTAATTCAACTATCAACTATTCGCTTTTTAAACTCTTGACGGGATTCATTAGGGCTGCTTTTATACTCTGGAAACCCACCGTCAGCAACGCAATGCCTACCGCCAGCAAACCCGCCAGGGCGAACATCCACCATTCAATGTCGATTTTGTAGGCAAAGTCTTGCAACCACCGATTCATGGCGAACCACGCAATTGGACTGGCAATGAGGATGGCGATAAAAACGAGTTTGAGGAAGTCTTTGGAGAGCAATGTCACGATGCTGGTGACAGATGCACCCAGCACTTTGCGCACGCCAATCTCTTTGGTGCGCTGCTCGGCCATAAACGTGACCAAACCGAACAAACCTAAGCAGGCAATCATAATCGCCAGTACCGCAAACGTCAGGGCGATGGTGCCAATGCGTTGCTCAGCGCGGTACATAGCGTCAAAGCTGTCTTCCAGAAACGCGTAACTGAACGGCTGATCCGGAGCCACCTGCTTCCACTTCGTTTCAATCTGACCAATTAGGGCCGGTAGGTTTGTACTGCTCATCCGGAACGAAGCGGCACCGGAGTTGGCATCCAGTACCATCGCTAACGCACCTATAGTATGCCGGAGCGATTCGAAATGGAAGTTTTTGACTACACCAATCACGGTGTACGTTTTTATACTCGTTTTCTCCTGCGGATTGGTGAACTGCAATATGCGCTTCCCGATGAGATTGCTACTGCCCAGGAGCTTAGCCGCCGTTTCGTTCAGGATAACGCCAGACGAGTCGGAGCCGAAATTCCGTGAGAAGTCGCGGCCCTGCCCCATAGTCATACCCAGCGTTTTCACGTAGTCATGATCGATACCCCAAACTTGCATGCTCACGGCATTTTTCTGGTCTATCTTCCCCTCAGGGAAGAATGAGTTGCCACTTCGGTTGGACGGTGTAGGCAGGTAGCCGGAGATGGAACCGCTCACCACGCCGGGTAGTCTGAGTGCTTCCTGTTTGAAGGTTTCCGCCTGTTTTCCCAAGGCGTACACATCGTTGACCGTAAGGACCTGATCGCGCTTGAAACCTAGATTCTTGCTTTGGATATAGATTATTTGTCGATACACAATGATTGTTCCGACGATGAGTACCACCGACATCATAAACTGAAATACGACTAATCCGCTCCGTAGCCCAGAGCGGTTGACACTGACGTTAACTTTGCCTTTCAGGACACTGATGGGCTTGAACGATGAGAGAAAGATGGCCGGATAGCTACCCGCCAGCAGGCCGACCGCAATTGGGAGTGCGACGAGTACCAGCAGCCAGTAAGGTGATAACAGACTACGAATGCTTAATTCCTTTGCGGCAAGGGTGTTGAAAAAGGGGATTGATACGGCGACAATAAGCAGGGCCAACCCCATCGCCAGTCCCGTCATTAGCACGGATTCTGCCATGAACTGCCCAATGAGTTGGTGCCGTTCCGACCCCAGCACTTTACGGACACCCACCTCTTTGGCGCGGTTGGCCGACCGCGCAGTAGCCAGGTTCATGAAGTTGATACCCGCGATGAGCAGGATAAACAGGCCCACCGCCGAGAAAATGTACACGTACTGAATGTCACTGTTGGGGGCAAGTTGAATGGTTTCTTTCGAGTGCAGGTGAATATCGGTCAGCGGCATCAGCGAGAATTCAAAGCGGTTGCCCGCCTGCCGAAATTTCGCCAGGGTAACACCAATAAACTGTAACGCCTGCGGACCGACATATTTTTCGATTACGGCATCGAAGTTTTTTTCGAACTGCCGGTAGTCGGTGCCTTCGCGCAGGACAATGTAGGTATGGTGATTATTGCTCAGCCACTGTCCCCACTGGTAATCGTCGCTGAGCATGGCCGGGAAAAAGTCGCTGTGGAAGTGCGAATTAACGGGCATATCGCGCATAACGCCCGTTACTTTGTAGTTCTGATCCCTATCGAAAGTCAGGATCTGGCCCATAGGGTTCTGGTTTCCAAAATGTCGTTTGGCTGCTGATTCGCTGATAACGACCGTGTTAGGCTGGGTCAATGCTCGTTTTGGATCACCCGCGACGAGCGGCAGGGTGAAGACGTCGAACAGCGTCGAGTCAGCAAAGGTCACGTTTTCTTCGCGCAGACTATTGGCTGAGCCAACACGTTTAACGAGCCACGTACCGCGCTGGTGGAGCCGCACAAACTGTTCCACTTGTGGGTAATCCTGTTTCAGCATCGGCCCGATGGGATCAGCTGATACGGCGCTCTTTGAGTCATTTCCACCGAACTTAACGTCGGTGTGGATGCGATAGATGCGATCAGCTTTGGCGTTGTAGCGGTCGTAGCTCAGTTCGTCAGCCACGTAGAGCATAATGAGCAAGCAGCAAGCCAGCCCCATCGCTAATCCAGCAATGTTGATGAACGTAAGTCCGCGTTGTTTGCGCAGATTCCGCCAGGCGATTTTGACGTAATTTCGGAACATGATTGTCGGGGTTTTACTCGCTTCGTAACGATTTCACGGGGTTCATCAAGGCGGCTTTTATGCTCTGGAAGCTGATCGTTAGTATGGCAATACCTACGGCCAGAAGTCCCGCCATGGCAAACACCCACCAGGAAAGATCAATCCGATACGCAAAATCTTCCAGCCAGCGATTCATGGCAAACCACGCAATGGGTACCGCCAGGACTAGAGCGATCAGGACTAGTTTTAAAAAATCTCTGGATAAGAGCGCAATGATGCTGACGACTGATGCGCCGAGTACTTTACGCACCCCGATTTCTTTGGTGCGCTGTTCGGCTGTTAAAGCAGCCAGCCCAAATAAGCCAAGGCAGGCAATGACGATGGAGATAATGGCAAAAACTGTAAACAACTGACTTGTTTTCTGTTCGGTTTCGTACAGAAAAGCAAAACGCTCGTCCAGAAATGAATACGTGAACGGAGCCGACGGATTGAAGGTTTCCCACTGCTTCTTGAATGAAGCGACAATATCAGCCGCGTCGGCTGCTTTAACTTTTACGATAATCGCTCCGGAATTACGTCCCAAAAGCATTATCAGAGGTGCTATTTTTTGTCGAGCCGACGCATAATGGAAATCTTTTACAACGCCAATAATTGTAAATTCACGTTGCCCGGAACGAACAATTGTTTTCCCGATTGGACTGGCTTTTCCGAAGCCAAGGTCACGAGCTGCCGTTTCATTAATAATCGTGGCCGTAGAATCGGTTGAAAATTCCTTCGAAAAAGACCGGCCTTCTTTCAGTTCCATACCAAGGGTTGCCAGGTATTCTTCGTCAACGTGATAAATGTTGGTGGTGATCTCACTGTGGGCTTCTTTATCGTTCTCTCGTTTAGCGTAAATTGTTGAACCTTCTATATTACTCATGCCAACCGGAATATTGGCTGAGAGACTGGCCTGAATCACGCGGCTGTCTTTTTGAAGTTGCTGTTTGAAAACCTGTTCATTTTGCCCCAGCATGTACGAGTCCTGAATAACCAGCACCTGTTCTTTATCGAAACCGATTTTCTTGTTTTGCATGAAATGCAACTGCTGGTACGTCACCATTGTAGCCACAATCAATGTTCCGGAAACAGCAAACTGGAACACCACCAAGCCACTTCGCAGCGTACTGCGACGGCTGGCTTTTACCGCAGAACCGCCTTTTAAAACCGCCGTAATTTTTGAGAAGGAAAGCAGAAAAGCTGGATAAGCCCCCGCCAGAATACCGACGCAAAAGCCAAATACCACAAGAATAGCTGCGTTTTTTACTGATACCAACGTGTTTATCGAAATTTCTTTTCCGGCCAACCTATTAAAATAAGGCAGCAGCAAACCAACAGCAACAACCGCCAGGAGCAAGGCAACGAATGTCAGCAAAATTGATTCGAGCAGGAACTGCTTCATTAATTGGGTTTTGATCGAACCCATCACTTTCCGAATGCCAATTTCCTTCGACCGGCTTGCAGCACCCGCCGTTGATAGGTTGGTGAAATTGACAATCGCCAGGAGCAGAATGAAAATAGCCAGAATGCTGAATATATACACCGAATTGATGTCGCCGTTGGCAGCCAACTCGTACTTAGATGCCGAATGCAAATGGATATCGGTCAACGGCATCAGGGAAAAACGGAACGTATTAACCGATTTTTGCGCTTCGGCTAAACTAATACCCATATCGCGCCGTACTTCCGGCACTACGTATTTGGCGACCAGCTGAGGGAATTTAGCTTCCAGCTTCTCAGGATCAGCTTTTTTGTTTAAGACCAGATACGTATAAAAACCAATGTTGCTCCAGCTTGGCGACTTAATAGGTAGATCTGCGGTGCTCAAAAATGCGTCGAAGTGAAAGTGCGTGTTGCTGGGTATTTTTTCGATGACACCGGTCACTTTGCGTACTTCCTGTCCTTTGTCAAAGAGAATTGTCTTTCCCATCGCCGGACTAGTGCCAAAATATTTTTGCGCAAAAGCTTTGGTAACAACAATGGAACCCGGCTCTTTGAGTGCCGTTTTTATATCGCCCTCCAGCAATGGAATAGAGAAGATTTCCAGAAAGTTAGAATCGGCCATCGCAATGGATTGCTCCTTAAATTGCTTGTCCTGATACCGTATGAACACCTGATGCCACGTCAACAGGCGAGTAGCCGCCAGCACCTCCGGGAACGCAGCCTGTATGCCCGGTCCGACAGCCGCGTCAACATTCGAAAAATCAGTTATGCCACCATTTTCGGTCAAGTGCAGACCTACCCGATAAATCTGATTGGCTTGAGTCGGGTATTGGTCATAACTTAATTCATCCGTTACAAAGGCCGCAATCAGAATGCAGCATATCATCCCGACGGCCAACCCTATGATGTTGATGAATGAAAAAACTTTGTTCTTCATCAGGTTTCGCCAGGAAATCTTGAAATAGTTTGTGAGCATAGTTGCAAGAATTATTCAGATCGTAATGATTTAACCGGGTTCATCAGAGCAGTAGTAATCGTTTTACTGCTAACTGATATCGCTACCAGAAGCAAGACCAATAGGGCAGGCGCAGCGAAAAGCCACCAGCCCAATTCGATGCGGGCAGCGTAAGTTGCCAGCCAGTTTTTGACTAAAAAGTAGGTAATGGGCAGGCCGATTAGTATGGATAGCAGGACGGTTCTTATAAAATCGGTTGAGAGTAAAATCAGTAGATTTGTTGTGCTGGCACCAATTACTTTACGAATACCAATTTCCTTGGTTCTTTTGGAAACGGTAAACGTAGCTAAGCCGAACAAGCCTAAGCAGGAAATCAGAATGGCGAAGCCAGTCAAGGCACCAAATACCTGCTGAAAGCGGTCATCGGCTTTGTATTGTTTGTCATACTCACTGTCCATGAAGAAATAGCTGAACGGCGAATAAGGAAAATTAGCCTTGTAAACCTTCTTTAACGTAGCAAGTTGCTCCTCTGCATTCCCCCCCACAAACTTCACGCTGGCGAATGAATCGAAGTTGGGCGAGTACATATGGATAATGGGAATGTAGGCGGCCTTGGGCGATTCGTAGTGGTAGTTTTTGACAACTCCTCGGATCGTTGCCTGACGTCCCCAGAAGTCTACTCGCCTGCCGATAGCCTCGGCAGGGGTTGGAATTCCCCAGAGCCGAAGGGTTTCCTCGTTGACAATAAGTTGCCGATTTGTCGTATCCGAAAAGCCCGGTCGGGTCGTGGCATCGAAGTTTTTGCCCGCCAATAGCTTAATGCCCATCAAGTCGATAAACGACGTATCTATCTTAGTCAGGTAATAATTGTAGAACGTTTTCTTGACGGCGTCCGACAGATTGATGCCCGTTGTTGTCGCCATTTGGACTGACCCCAGGCCCGGTACGGTGCCAGACAGGGATACTGCCTTTACCTGCGACTGATCGAGCAGCATTTGCCGAAACGCACCGTAATCCTGCTGGGCATTGTTTCCCACCGGGGCTGTCACCACCAGAGTATGCTCCATGTTTACCCCCACGTTTTGTTCCCGCAGAAAGTTGACCTGCTGGTAAACGGCGAACGTTTGCACCAGCAGAATCAGGGTAATCGTAAATTGAAAAACGACTAACGACTTGCGCAGAAAAGTGCCTTTGGTTGAGCGCGAGAAATTGCCTTTGAGTACCGTAATCGGATCGAACGAAGATAGGACGAAGGCAGGATAAAATCCTGATAGACAAATACTGAGCAACAGAAATGCTCCTACGCTTTCCCAGAAAAATACGTCCTCGAACACGGTAAAACCTTCGGGCAGGCCCGCCACCTCAACAAACACCGATCGCAGGCCCGCCACCAGCCCCACCGCCAGGATTCCGGCGAAGAGGTTGATCAGAACGGTTTCCGTGAAAATCTGTGTTCTGATCTGACCCTGGGTAGAGCCAACCACTTTTCTCATGCCAATTTCCCGCGCCCGGTCGAGGGCTTTTGCGGTGGTTAGATTCACGTAGTTGACAAAGGCACTCAGGAGTACCAGAAACGCTACGCCCAGCAGAAAGTACACCGACCTCGCTTCGCCATTCGGTTCGGTTTCGTATGTTTTATGAGAATACAGGTGGATGTCGCCGATCTTCTGGCCGATCACCCGTTCGTTGTTTAGCGTCTTAGCCCGAAGCAATCGATCGCTGAAGGCAGCCAGCGACTTTGTAAACCCTTCGTAACTAATATTTTCGGCTAGCTGCAAATAGGCATACGTATTGTTGTTGTTCCAGTTTTCTTCTTTTTCGCCAAAGTCCGACAACATAGTCGGGTACGAGACAATCATGTCAAATTTTAGATGCGTATTGGCCGGGCTGTCAGGCACTACGCCCACCACTTCCAACAGAACGCTGCCTTCCGACTTTGGGATTTTCAGGGTTTTACCCAGCACATCGAGCGTATTGAAATAGGTCAGCGCCAACGTTTTCGTCAGTACAACCTGCCGGGGTCTGGTAAAGAGACCGTTTCGAGTTCCCCGGATGAGCGGGTAGTTGAACATCGAGAAAAAGGACGAATCGACTGCGTAGACGTTATCGACTAGGTAATACTTATCGCTAATCTGGACCGTCACTTTTGGTTTGCGTAAGGGATAGACGCGGGTATAATTGACTACTTCATTCATATCCCGCGTGGCTTTGGCCCCCATTGGTGGGTAGGTTTCGGCATCCTGCGCGTCCACTGCGCCACCATTCATATAGTCTATGGTGAGTCGCACAAGCCGATTAGCCAGTGGGTTCGTGTTCTCATAACTCAACTCAAAGCGCACGTACTGGATAATCAGCAATGCCACCGCCAAACCAGTGGCCAGCCCTACTACATTAATGAGCGAGAATGTACTGTTTGTCCTGAGATTCCGAAAGGCTATTTTGAGATACGAACGAAGCATAAGATTAAGGGTTTATTCAGATCGTAATGATTTCACCGGATTCTCCAGTGCCGCTTTCAACGTCTGTGATCCGATCATAATGAACGCGATCAGCAATACCGCCAGCAAGCCGACGAACAACTCGGCGACCTGCACGGGTTTGTGATACGGAAAATTGGTGAGCACCAGAGTTTCAAAGAAAAGGTACGTTACGGGCAGAGCGATGAGTGCCGATAGCGACAGCAGTACGAGAAAACTGCGGCTTAATAAGTAGATAAGGTTGCCGGCGCTTGCGCCCATCACTTTGCGGATGCTGATCTCCTTCAGCCTGGTTTCGGTCGTGAACGCCACCATGCCGAACAATCCCATCGATGCGATCGAAATGGCGAGGAATGAAAGGAAGCCAATGATCTTGATCATGGCCGAAAATTCGCTGTAGGCATCTTCTATTTCTTCGTCATAGAATTTAGCCTGAAATGGATGAACACGATCAGTTTTCTTCCAGGCAGACTCGATCTTGGCCCTGGTCGCCAGCATGTCGGTGCTTTGTATTTTGGCGTTAATGACTGCCCTATCTTTGGGTGTCCAGGACATGAAGGCTACCGGCTCGATGAGGTTGTCGACCTTGCCATAGTGAAAGTCTTTTATTACGCCAACAATGGTCATCTTGCGACCACGTACATTGAAATTACTGAATGTAATCTCTTCCCCGATTGCTTTCTCTGGGTCATTATTGCTGATGTTAAATCGTTTTAAGAACTGCTCGTTAACGATCACTTCTCTGACGGCTTCGGCTGTAATGGGTCGTGCCATAAAATTTCCTCCGGCAATGAGCTTGTATTCATGCAGCGGCAAGTAGTTTTCGTCGACGTTGTTGGTCATGACCAGCGCAGAGTCGCGCGAATCGTTGTATTTCATAAATCCACCCCAAGTATTCCCAACGCTGGTGATTATTAACGAACGCGATAGTGCCGTTACTTCCGGCATCTCGCTCAGCTCTTTCAGAAACACATCGGGTTTATTACCCTGCATATTGATATTCAGGATGTTTTCTGTACTAAATCCAAGGTCGAATGCAAGTATGTTTTTGTATTGTACATAGCCGATGGCGGTTGTAGTTATAAAGATCAGGGTGAGTGTGTATTGAATCACTACCAGGGCGCGTCTGAGTGTTACGTGTTTGAAGACTTTCACCGACGATACATTCCTGAGTGCATTGATCGCGCTGACTTTCGAAAAGAATAGTGCAGGCAACAAACCGGCAATAACACCTACGATGACTGAAAAGACGATAAAGGCTATGACCATAAACGGAGTAAGCTCAAGCTTCACCGTGCGCTGCATCTCCGGAGCCAGGTTCATCAACTGCGGCCGCAATACGAGGAAGAGGAAGTAGGAAAGAATAAGGGCTGCCAGGGAGATCATGATTGCCTCGGCCAGGAACTGTTGCCATACCTGGCTCTTTCCGGCACCGATCGCTTTGCGAATACCTACTTCCTTAAAGCGACGCATGGCTCGCGCCATCGAAAGATTGGTGTAGTTGAAACATGCAGACAAGATCACAACGAGTGCCAGCCCACCGAGTATCCAAAGCACAACCGGAGACATATGAGGTCCTACGGAGCCCGGCCCCCCCTCGGAGCGACGGAGGGTCTCTCCGACCACGATCTTATCTAAAGGAAGAAGTTCGAGTTGGATCTTCGTGTTGTCTTCGGCGAGATTTTCCTCTTTTGCAAGGGCGTCAAGCTGCGACTGGATTGATGCTACGTCGACAGTTGGAGGCAGCAGGAGGTACACGTAGTTCGACGACATGCTTGTCCATCTCTCGAAGTTGTTGTTGTTCCTGTTGAGCTGCTCGGCCGTTGAGAGCGATACCAACGCTTCGAAGTTGATGTGCGAAAAGAAGGGAACGTCTTTCATGACACCGGTCACCCGGTAATCGAGTGTATCGAACCTGATTGCCTTACCAAGCGCCGATTGGTCGCCGAAGAGTTTCCTGGCAGCGGTCTCGGTAAGAACGATCGAGTAAGGATCTTTCAGCGCTGTGTCGGGGTTGCCTTCCAGCATCGGAAAAGTAAAGATCCTGAATAGTGACGGATCCGCCCAGAAGCCCTTGATAGAGATAGTGGTGGAGCCAACCTTGGCGTCCTGCGAAAAGTCGTTACGCATAATAGTCACTTCCTCAATACCGGTCACTTTCTGGCGGATAAGCTTTCCGGTCTTTATGGATGTGGTTGCAAACTTGCTGCCGGGCCGCGATTGGCCGGGCCGCGTTCGGCTTTGTTCACTATTTTCGGTCAATACGCTGGTGATGCGATAAATCCTTTCCCCATTCTTGTGGAACTTGTCGTACGAACGCAGGTCGAGAACGAACGCAATCAGCAGTAACCCCACGGACATAATGATGGCAAGGCCAACAATATTGATGGAGGAAAACAGCTTGTTGCGCAGTAAGTTGCGTACTGATGTTTTAAGGTAGTTTCGGAACATGATCGTAAGGGTTATTCCGACCGCAACGATTTTACGGGGTTCATCATCGCGGCTTTAATACTCTGGAAACTCACCGTTAGCAAGGCAACACCCACGGCCATCAAACCCGCCAGGGCGAACATCCACCAGGCTATGTCAATTTTGTAGGCAAAATCGGCCAGCCATTTTGTCATGACGTACCAGGCAATGGGCGACGCAATCACCAGGGCAATTAAGACCAACCGAACGAAATCGAGGGAGAATAAGCCAAAAATGTGGGCGGTTGTTGCCCCTAGTGCTTTACGGATGCCTACTTCTTTGGTGCGGGATTCAGCCATGAACGCGACTACGCCGTACAAGCCCAGACAGCCGATGAAAATGGCTATTCCCGCCAGCAACTGAAATAGCGAATACATCCGTTCTTCACTTTTGTAGAAATTGGCTAGGGTTTCGTCCAGAAAACCGTACTTAAACACAAAGTCGGGGAAGGTTTCATTCCAGGCGGTTTCTACTTCCTTCAGCAAGAGACTTATGCCCTCGGTGCCGCCCTGCTGTGGTGAGAGTTTGATGCCCAGACTGCGGTATTGATCCCGATAGGAGGTTAGTACACTGGGCTCAATTTGCTGGTGCAGCGAAAAAGCATTGAAGTCTTTCACCACGCCAACAATTGGCTTTTTAACGACTTCGCCATTCACCGTCATAAGCTTGCCAATGACTTGCTCGGGCTTTTGAAACCCTAACCGCTTCATAAAAGCCTCGTTGATAACAAACTCCCGCATTGTATCGCCAGGCTGGTACATGCGGCCAGCAATAAGTTTCAGCCCATAGGTATGCGCGTAGGCTGTATCGGCGGGGCGCATTAGTACACCATAATCGGGTTCTTTCTCCGAATTTCCAAAGCGAAAACCAGTGCTCCAGTTGCTGGTCGACGACGGTGTTGTCATGGCAAAGCTCATGGACTGAATACCCGGTAGTCCGGTTAATTTAGCTTTAAGACTTTCTAACTGGCCGGGCTTTTTCTCTGGTATCAAAACCGTCATTACCGCATCCCGGCTGTAGCCTAAATCGGCGGAGCGGAAGTACTTCATCTGGCTATAGGCGATAATAGTGCCGATGATGAGCATCTGCGAAATAGCGAATTGCCCAACAATCAGGCCCCGGCGTAGCGTTAGCTGATTGATGCCCGACGAGCCGCCTTGCCCCGATGCCCGAATCTTACCTTTGAGCGCCAGAATTGGTTGATAACCAGACAGAACCAAGGCGGGATAGAAACCAGCTAAGGCGGTGGTGACCAGGCCCATAGCTAGTAGAAAGCCAAGTACTGTTGGGTCAAAGAGCGTTGCGGCACCCGGCTTAATATTGAGCAACTCACCCACGTAGGGCAGTGCTAGCTGCGCCACGATCAGGGATAGAATTACAGCCAAACCCGTTAGTACGCCGGTTTCACCCAGAAATTGACGGACCAGTTGGCCGCGCGTACTCCCCATTACTTTCCGGACGCCCACTTCTTTGGCCCGCCGAATCGCCTGAGCCGTGGCTAGATTGATAAAATTAACGCAGGCTGTAATCAGAATGAACAGACCAATCAGACCCATTGCCCAAATCATTTCCTTGCTGACCGTACGTTTGGCGTAATTGTCGGTGCGGGTATCGAAATGGATATTGGTCAACGGTTGTAACTCATAAATCAGATCTTTAGCGTCGTCGGGTTTGTGGTATTTTTTGACGAAAGTCGCCAGTTGCTGATCCATCTGCGCCGACGCTGTTTTCTGATCCTGCGCCGTACCTGGTAGCATCAGGTAAATTTGTGCCCCGCCATAAGTCGATTGCCAGTCGTCCCAGTCCGTGGCCGATCCAAATTGTTTCAGTGACGCAAACGATAGCAAGACTTCAAAGGGAATACTAGTTGTAGCAGGAAGCTCCTTCACGACGCCCGTGACGACGAAATCCATCTTGTTTTCGACACGTAGTTTTTTCCCGATTGGGTTGCTCGTGCCGAAATATTTCTGGGCCATTCGTTCGCTTAAAACAACTGTATTTGGATTGGAAATCGACGTTTGAGGACTGCCACTTTTCCAGGTATAATCGAACAGCCGAAAGTATTCGGGTTCGACAAAGGCCAGCACACCGTCGCCCTCCTGAAATTTTTTGGTAGACTGGCTTGCTTTCCCATTCACGGTTACCACCACATTCGTAATCCGATTAACCATCGTTACCTGATGTTTCAGGTTCGGGAAATCGTTTCGCAGAGCGGCCAATGCGGGTAATGGTAGCCCTGCGTTTCGGCGGTCGACATTCGACTTTTTGTTAAACGAAATAATCCGGTACGTTTGGTCGGCATGGGCATTGTGCCGGTCGAAACTCAGTTCGTAGCGAATGGCTAGAAACAAGAGCACACAGCAGGCCAGGCTCAGCGTTAACCCCAGCACGTTGATGACCGAATAGCTCCAGTTGCGCTTTAGGGCGCGGAGGGCAGTGGTGAAATAGCTTTTTAACATGGGATTTGTGGTTTAGCTTGGAGCATCATTCAGATCGTAAACTTTTCACTGGATTCATCAGAGCGGCTTTTACGCTTTGAAAACTGACTGTCAGCAGCGCAACGATTACCGTTGCCAACAGCGATGTCAGAAATAGGCCGGGACTAAGGGTAATCTTATATTCAAAATTTTTCAACCACCCGTTCATCACCCACCACGCCACGGGCGCAGCCAGTAAGAAAGCAATCCCGATCAGCCGCACGAACTCCCGGCTAAATAGCCACAGAATGCTGCCCACACTGGCCCCTAATACTTTGCGCACGCCAACCTCCTTCGTGCGTTGCACCACTATGAACAGGACCAGTCCGTACAAGCCCATGCAGCCGATGAATAGGGCAATCCCGGCAAAAAAGTTGATGAGCCTGCCCATCGTCTGCTCCTGCTGATAGGCGTTCCGGATTTGTTCATCCACAAACGTCGGCTCGAAAAAACTGTCAGCATAAACCTGGTTGTAAGCTTTTCCCAACTGTGTCAACGCCCGGCCGTAGTTGGCAGAATTCAGTTGAATGTTAGCCGAATAGAAGCCACTTGCCAGAGTTGTCAGAAACAGCGGCTTAATGCCTTCTTTGAGGTCTGAGTGGTTGTAGTCATGTAATACACCGACGATTTCCAGCGGGGCAAAACCCCCTTTGTGGATAAACTTGCCCACTACGTCCGCTGGTCGGCTGAAGCCCAGCCGATGCATGAATGTTTCGTTGATGAGCGTTTCGCGGGCTGTATCGGAAGGGTGAAGATTACGCCCGGCCACTATTTTCAGGCCGTACAGACCCACATAATCGGCATCAATCCAGGCCTGCTGCGGCCCGTATGGCTCTTTTTCAGGGCGGGTATCGAAGTGGACGCTTGTTTGGCTGGTCCATTTCGACTGCGGAGGCCCGCCCATGGAATAGCTGAACCGGCTTACATCAGGCAGGGCTGTGGCAAGGTTGCGGAACGTACTCATTTTGCTCAGGTCCTGCGTAGGTATGTTCGGCAGACTCACGGTCAGGATCGCATCCTTCCGGAAACCTAGGTCCTTCTCCCGAACATAGTTAAGCTGATTGGCTACGACGAGCAACCCAATGATGAGCATCTGCGAAATAGCGAACTGTGTCACCACCAATCCCCGCCTGACGGAGATGCCACCCGCCTGCCGCGTGGTGATCCGCCCCGCCAGCGCCACTACGGGCCGGAAGCCCGCCAGTACCAGCGCTGGGTACAGGCCCGCCAGCAGAATAATGCCCACTACCAGCAGGGCCAGCCACCCAAGTATCGATGGTGAGAAGTAAAACGTAAACCGGAACGGGCCGTTTAGGTAGGT
This sequence comes from Spirosoma flavum, assembly GCF_042686045.1. Classification (NCBI taxonomy): domain Bacteria; kingdom Pseudomonadati; phylum Bacteroidota; class Cytophagia; order Cytophagales; family Cytophagaceae; genus Spirosoma; species Spirosoma flavum. The sequence continues at coordinate 514,051 of NZ_JBHUOM010000019.1, read as the reverse complement.
GTGCGCCAGCGTCTGACCGTATTGAAACACGACAGCCGCCAACGCTGTTGCAACCAACACAATAAGCGTCGTTTCGCCCATGAATTGCCAGAAGAGTTGCGTCTTGGTGCTACCCAACACCTTTCGGACGCCTACCTCCCGCGCCCGGTTGAGGGCCTGCGCCGTGGCGAGGTTCACAAAATTGATACTCGCCGTACCAATCAGCAGCAGTCCAATCAATACCAAAGACAGCAACAGCCCCCGGCTCACCCCCCCGTAATTGGGCGACAGGTGCATGGTGCTGAAGGGCAGGACGGGGTAAGACGTCTCTTTTATTTTTTCCGGGTTGTATTTCTTGACGAACGGCAGGAGTTGCCGGTTCCAGTCGGTGGCGGTGAAGCGGTCGTTGAATAGCGCGAAACAGTGGGTACTGCCGTTGGTATTGTCAAACCGTTCGTCTTCAGGTCGGGTACCGAGCTGCTCTTTAAGCGACCCCCACGAGGCCATGATCGGGTAAGCCAGGTCAGTATTGTCCCGATAATCGGCAAATACACCCACCACGCGGGCAGGAATCCGGGCATCGAGCCGGACGGTACGGCCTATTACGTTGGTTGTAGTGCCGAAGCATTTGCGGGCCATCTCCGCACTCATCACAACCGTACCTGGCTGCCCGAGATCGTCGGGGCTACCGGCCAGCCAGGTATAGTCGAAGATGCGGAAGTAGGCTGGTTCCACGAACGCCCCTGCATGTTCTTTGTCTTTGATTTTCCTGTCGGCCCCGCCCGCGACAGGTACCACCACCAGGGGAGCGTTCCACTCATCCAGCATCGCTACCCGTTCAATTTCGGGGTGATCGTTGCGAACCGACTGGCCAAACGGATACGGGACACCCGATATGCTAAACTCACCACCGGACGAGGTAAACCGGGACGTAAATTGATAGATCCGGTCGTAATTCCGATGGTGGCGGTCGGTTTGGTAATGGTAGCGAACGAGTGCGAAAATCAGCAGTGCACAGCCCAGGCCAAGTGCCAGCCCCGTTACGTTGATGAAGGCATAAGCCCCGTTCTTTCGCAAGTTACGGACGGCGATTTTGAGATAATTACGTAGCATAACGGCAATGTTTATTCTGATCTTAACGATTTGACGGGGTTCATTAGGGCCGCTTTGATGCTTTGAAAACTCACGGTTAACAAGGCAATGCCCATCACTAAAACAGCTACCGAAGCTAGTGCCCACCATTGAATATCAATGCGATATGCAAAACTTTGTAGCCAGTTATGCATGAAATAGTACGCTATTGGTAACGCAACTACAATGGCGATGGCGACCAGTTTGATGAAGTCTCTGGAAAGAAGTGCTATAATTCCTGCCACCGACGCGCCCAATACTTTTCTAATGCCGATTTCCTTATTTCTTCGTTCGGCAGTGAAGGCTGCCAATCCGAAAAGACCCAGGCAGGAGATAAGGATAGCCAGCCCCGCGAAGTAGCGGGATAAGATCGAAACCCGTTGTTCCGACACGTATTGCGCCTGAAAATCCTGATCTAAAAACTTGTATTCCAGCGAATAACCCGGATTAAATGCCTGATAAATCTGGTGAAGTTTAGCAATCGTCTCCGGCTGTTTTCCTGTTTCAATAGAAGTCATGAGCGTCATTGTTTCCGAGGGATTGAGTTTCATGAAAACAGGCTTAATGTCGTCGTGGAGCGATTCGAAATTAAAGTCACTCACCACGCCCACAATTTGCCGGTTTTGCCCCCACAGTTGCACCGTTTGTCCAACTGGATTTGTCAGGCCCATCGCTTTGATGGCTGCTTCGTTGAAAATGATGTTGGTACTGTCGGCACCGAATTTTCGGGAGAACGACCGGCCATATTTCATGTGCATGCCCAGCGTTTCTATAGCGTCATAATCCACGGTGATGTTGATGAACCGGATAGATTCCTTCGGATTTTTACCTTTCCAGTCCAATCCTACTGTCCCGCCCTGACTGCCAATAATCGATTGTTCCATCCCCGAGGCATTTATTACGCCTGGTATTTTCTTTACCTCCGCCAGAAATGCTTCGGTGTTTTCGGCTATTTTTCCCTCTTTCGAGAAGTAGATAACATTGTCTTTTTTGAAGCCTAAATTCTTGCTCTGAACGTAACTGATCTGCCGGTAAACCACCTGAACCGATACGATCAGGATGACCGATAGCGCAAACTGAAACACCACCAGCCCCTGTCGCGTCCAGACTTCACCCACCGAATTCGAAAGCTTCTGGGAGAGCGAGCCGCCTTTCAGCACTGTTATCGGATTGAAACCAGACAGATATAGGGATGGGTAGCTGCCGGATATAATACCTGTGAGCAACGTAATGGCGAGAAAAGCCAGCATAAGCTTGACATCGAGATGGAGTGACAGGTGCTTCTGGGTAATATCATTGAAGGTGGGGAGCAACACAACGACCAACAGAACAGCCACCAGCAACGATAAAAAAGCCATGAACATTGACTCGCCCATGTATTGAGAAACAAGTGCTCCCCGACTGGCACCGATTGCTTTTTTTACGCCCACTTCCTTGAGCCGTACCGATGCTTTTGCGGTGGACAGGTTCATGAAATTGATGCAGGCAATGACCAGAATAAAAATGGCGATTATTGAGAACAGGTTGACGTACTCGATTCGACCGCCAGCCTGAACCCCGTTCTTATACGTGCCGTATAAATAACTGTCCGAAAAGGGCCTTACGAACAGCGTGACCGTTGATTCGCTAGCTTTGGTTTTGAGATAACCCGCAATTTTCTTGTTGAACTGGTCAATGTTTGTCCCCTTTTTTAACACCAGATACGTAGCCGGTGCATGATTATCCCAGGAGACAGTACGGTGGAAAAGTTCGGGGTCTCTGAACGCCTGATCCGTCAGCAAAAGATCAAATTGTGCCGATGAATTGGCAGGCAGTTTTTTGAAAATTCCTGTTACCAAAACTGCCTTTTTAAATTGCGCCAGTTGCCACTGCATCGTTCTGCCGACTACGTTTTTTGTGGTGTGAAACAGCTTCATGGCCAGATCTTCGGATAGGACGATTCCGTTTTTGTCCGCCAGGACTTTGTCTTTGTTACCTTCGAGGAGTGGATAAGAGAAAATGTTAAAAAAGTCCTTGCTCGCAAATTGACCAGCCGCCTTTACGTTGACATTGTTTGCCGAAATGGTGAGCAGCGATGGCATTGCGGATGCGGGAAGGACAGCCGTAGCATAGTCTACCTCCGGAAGTTCGGCCGCCATCGTTTCAGCCAGAAGATCTGGCGTACGATCCTGCGTCCTGATTCCATTCGAATTCAGGTCATTCTCCATTACCTGATACAGTTGACTGCCCTGCGAATGAAATTTATCAACGTTCAATTCGTCATTTACCCACAAGTAAATGAGCAAGGCACAGGCCAGACCCGTAGAAAGGCCAATGAGGTTGATGAAAAAGGTACTTTTAAACCTTTTGAAATTCCGATAAATAAGCAGAAAATTATGTTTCAGCATGGTATTTGTGCGCGGAGTTTATTCAGACCGTAATGACTTTACGGGGTTCATCAGGGCCGCTTTGATGCTTTGGAAACTCACGGTTAATAGGGCAATGCTCACCGCCAGTCCACCTACCAGCGCGAACATCCACCAGGCAATATCGATACGGTAGGCAAAGTCCTGTAACCAGCGATTCATGACGTACCAGGCAATGGGTAAGGCAATGGCGATGGCCACACTAACCGGTTTGAGAAAGTCTTTGGAGAGGAGGGCGACAATGCTGACGATGGACGCGCCGAGTACCTTACGAACCCCGATTTCTTTGGTGCGTTGCTCCGCTGTGAACGTCGCTAATCCGAACAAACCCAGACAGGCGACGAAGATGGTCAGACCCGCAAATATGCCCAGAATACGGCCAATTTTCTGTTCTGCTTTGTAGGTGTCATTGAACCGGTCATCCAGAAACGAATACACAAAAGGGGAGTCGGCGGCAAGTTGATTCCATTGCGTTTTCAGGCTAGCTAGTAAGCCGGTAATGTCTTTGGTTTTTACTTTTACAATCACGGCACCTTCCGTATGTCCCAACACCATGATCAGCGGAGAAATACGTTCGTGCATCGATTTGAAGTGGAAATCTTTCACCACACCAATCACCCGATACGTTCCCTTGTTTCCTTCGTTATTGGTGTTGGTTATAGTGTGTCCCAGGGCAGAACTCGTCCAGCCAAGCGTTTTGGCGGCTGTCTCGTTTAAAATTACCCCCGACGAATCAGTGCCGTATTCCTTCGAGAAATTGCGTCCGGCGGCCAGTTGCATACCCAGCGTCGGGATGTAATTGTAATCGACATCGTAGCGAAGCGTCTTCACCAATTGGGTAGAATTGGCTTCGGGATAAATCATGAAATTGTTGTTATTACTCGGACCGGCTGGCAAATAACCGGACGTACTAACGTTCACCACCCGAGGGTCCTGCATAATCTGGCTACGGAATACATCTTCTTTCTTGCCCAGCAACCACGTTTCCGGCAATACCAGTACCTGGTCTTTATCGTATCCTAATTTCTTGTTTTGAATATAGCTGAGCTGCCGATAGACTACCGTAGTGCCCACCATCAGTGTAATGGAAATGAAGAATTGAAAAACGACCAGACCACTCCGTAAGCCGATGCTATTTTTGCTTGATGTAAACCTGCCTTTCAGTACGGCAATTGGTTTGAAAGAAGATAGGAAAAAGGCGGGGTAACTTCCTGCCAGAATGCCGACCAGTAGCCCAAACAGCAGCAGGCCCGGTAGCAGCCAAATGTTAGCCATAAAATTGAGCCTTAGTTCTTTACCTGCCAGATCGTTGAAGAACGGTAATGTCAGGTAGACCAACCCAATAGCCAGGAGCAACGCAATCGCCGTTAGTAATAATGATTCGACCAGAAATTGATTGGTCAGAGCCATCTTCACCGAACCCAGCACTTTCCGAATGCCTACTTCTTTGGCCCGTTTAGCGGCTCCAGCCGTAGACAGGTTCATGAAATTGATGCAGGCAATCAGCAGCATAAACAACGCGATAGCCCCGAAAATATAGATGTACTGAATATCACCATTTGTACTCAGATCATACGCAAAAGTAGACCGCAAATGAATGTCGGTCAGTGGTTGCAGATACAGGCCAATGTCGTTGCCCTTTTTGCGAAATTGGGCCAGGCTCATGCCCATACTCTGCTGAAATTGCGGCCCCATATATTTTTCTACAACCTGCGGCAGTTTTGCTTCCAGTTGCCTGTAATCGTACCCCTTAGGAAGAACCAGATAGGTGAAAAACTCAGATGTTAACCAGGAAGGTGCTTTGGCATCCGGAAAGCTGGCCATCGACACAAAAATGTCGAAATGGAAGTGCGCGTTGACAGGCACCCGGTCAATGACTCCGGTTATCTGATACGTCGTGGTGCTGCCTTTAAGCGTCAGCACTTTACCAATGGCATCTTCGGTCCCAAAATATTTCCGGGCCATTTCCTGGGTAATGACTGCCGTATTTGGTCGGGCTAGAGCCGTTTTGGCATCACCCTGCAAAAGGGGAAGCGTAAATACCTGAAAGAAATTGGAATCGGCAAACACCATCGACGCATCTCTAAATGTCTTGTTTCCTACCGTAATGAGGGGTGCACCACCCATCCGTAAACGCGTGGCTTCCAGCACTTCGGGATAGTCTGCTTTAAGGGTTTGCGCCACGGGCGGCATCACGTGTGCTTCGTTCATTTTCCCTCCCTGCATCGTGCCCCGGAAAATAACGCGCACCATGCGGCCCGCTTTTTCGTTGAAGCGGTCGTAGCTTAATTCGTCGAGAATGAACAGGCTAATGAGCAGACACGTAGCTAATCCGAGGGCTAACCCAATGATATTGATAGCTGAGAATGCACGATTGCGGACTAAATTCCGCCAGGCGATTTTTATATAATTTTGTAACATGGGTACTCGACGTTTATACGGGCTAAGCGCTACATATCTATACCCAAATGACGTACCACGATTGTAAGTAATTCAATGTCAGTCAAATAGTGGTTTTACCTAAACTGATAATGTCCGCAAACGGACGCTGGGCGTACACTTGCGGACAAGGCGTGCGTGGGTTGACGCGCAGGGCAGGGGCAGAAACAGTCGCTGACAACTCATCGTGTCATCCGCAAACTCAACAATTGGTTGGGTCTGTTATACTATGTGGACCGCTCGTGTTCCCTACTGTGCATCAGTCGGAACGTAATGACTTTACGGGATTCATCAGGGCGGCTTTCACGCTTTGAAAACTTACCGTCACTAGGGCAATACCCACAGCCAGGAGTCCCGCCAGGGCAAATATCCACCACGAAATATCAATCTTGTAGGCAAACCCTTCTAACCACTGGTTCATGGCGTACCAAGCCAGGGGCGAAGAAATGACGATGGCAATTACAACCAGTTTTAGAAAGTCTTTTGAGAGCAACCCAACAATACCACCAACGGATGCGCCCAATACCTTTCGCACCCCGATTTCTTTGGTGCGCTGCTCGGCTGTAAACGCTGAAAGACCAAAAAGCCCCAGACAAGAAATGAAAATGGCCAGGAACGCGAAATAATTGGCCAGACTACCCACTACAGATTCACTTTTGTAGAGTTTCTGGTATTCATCGTCGGCAAATCGGTACGCAAATGGAAATTTCGGATTCAGTTGTTTCCATAAAGTCTCTACGCTGACCAGGGCCTGCGTTGTCTGTCCGGGTTGTGTGCGAATGATGAAATTCTGCCTATCAGATTCGACACCTAACCGAAAAATCAGGGGTGAAATAGGAATGTGCAGCGACTGAAAATGGAAGTCTTCCATAACACCAATTATTTTTCCCGGCTTGCCCCACATCGTAATGGGCTGGCCGACCGGATCTTTATAACCGATGCGTTTGGCTGAGGCCTCGTTGATAATGTAATTGGTTGTATCGGTGCTAAATTCCGGAGAGAAATCGCGGCCTGTTAATTTTATTCTCAGCGTCTTCATGAGATCATAACCGACCGCCGTATGTGTAATTTCAACATTGACGTTTGGGTCTTTCCCCGGCCAGCTTACCCCGCCCGTAGTACTGCCTATATTGGTGGGAGCCTCCTGCATCGACGATACAGATGAGATTCCGGGTTGTCGCAATAATTCGTCTTTGAACATTTTGTACGTTGACGGCGCGGTCAATTCGCCTTCAACGGGTATGTAAATCAGATTCTCACGCTCGTAACCGAGGTTTTTCGTCTGAACGTAATGAACCTGTCGGTACACAACGATCGTACCAACGATTAACAGCATAGACAAAACGAATTGAAAAACGACCAGGCCCTGCCGAAGCATCCGGGCACCCGAGCCGAATGTGAGGGCACCCTTTAATACCCGAACGGGTTCGAGCGACGATAAAAACAACGCCGGATAACTACCGGCAATTAAGCCAGTGAGCAGCGCCATACCGACCAGCACTAGCCAAAATGACGCTTGTGTAGCCTGCAAACTGATATGTTTACCGGTCAATGAATTAAAGGCGGGCAGCAGGGAAAAAACGAGCAACAACGCGATAACCAACGCCAGACCCGTGAACAATAAAGCCTCGCCAATAAATTGCCCGGCTAGTAAAGCTCGCCCTGCACCAATAACTTTCCGAACGCCCACTTCCCGCGCCCGTTTGACCGACCGGGCGGTGGCCAGATTCATGAAATTAATGCAGGCAATCAGCAACAGAAATATGGCGACAATACCAAACAATCTTACGTAGCCAATGCGCCCACCGTCCTGTTGTCCATTCTTGAAATTTGAATAAAGATAACCGTCCGGGTAGGCTTGCAGGAAGAGTTGTGCATCAAATGTGCGACCAACATTCTTATCGTATTTACGCAGAAAGGGTTTCAGCTTAGCATCCAGATTAGCAATATTCGCATTTGGCCGGACCATGATACGCGTATGTGGACCGTTGTTTCCCCATTCTTTCATCCAGGGATTACGATTCAGGCAATCCTTCCAGTTGATCAGGAAGTCGTATTTATCCGACGAATTGTCCGGTAGGTTTTCAAACACCGCCGTTACCTGATAGTCATTCTTATTGTCAATACGTATGCTTTTGCCGAGAGCCGCTACCGGATTGCCAAAATAGAAGTCAGCCACTTTATGAGAGATAGCCATGCCTGTCGGCGAGTTTAGCGCCGTTGCGGGCGTACCGGCCAGCAGCGGAATGCTGAACATCTTAAACCAGTCGGCTCCGGCCCAATGTCCCATCTCTTTATTGATCTTATCGCCAACGGTAAACGTCATATCGGCATCCCAGCCCGTATACCCAGCCGCATACACGATTTCGGGAAACTGCCTTTTTAGCTCGTCGGGTAATACGCCCGGTGTAAAGCGGCCCGTTTCAGTCTTGTTATCATATATCTGCCGATGTATGACGTTATACAGTTGTGGGCCATTTGCATGATAATTATCCACGCTTACTTCATCCTGAATCCACAGGAAAATCAGCAGGCTACAGCCCATACCAAGGGCTAGCCCCAAAATATTGATAGCCGAAAAAGCTTTGTTGCGAACAATGTTTCGCCAGGCGATTTTGAAATAGTTTTGTAGCATAATTTTACCCTAGTCGGAACGTAGTGATTTTACTGGATTCATCAGGGCGGCTTTGATGCTCTGGAAACTGACCGTTACTAGTGCAATAAGCACCGTTAGGCCACCCGCCAGCAGAAACACCCACCAGTGAATGGTTGTCCGATATGCGAAATCATTTAGCCAGGTGTGCATAGCGTACCATGCCACCGGAGACGCAATTACTACCGCCACCAGGACCAACTTCAGAAAGTCTTTGGAGAACATAGTTACTAGACTCAGCTCTGTTGCGCCCAGCACTTTGCGGATGCCAATTTCCTTGGTCCGTTGCTCAGCTATGAACATCGACAGGCCAAATAAACCCAGACACGAAATCAAAATGGCAACGCCAGCAAAAATGCTGAATAACGTTTGCTGGGTTCGTTCGCGGGTGTAGAGCTGGTCAAATCGTTCGTCCAGAAACTGATAATCGAATGGCCGTTCCGGAAAAAACTGTTTCCAGATGGTTTCAACATGCTTCACACCAGCCGGAACATTGCCCTGAATGGGAATGGAGAGCCAATTGAAATGGCTGGTAGACATGACCATGACTATCGCGGCCATTTTCTGGTGCAGCGATTCGAAATGATAATCTTTCGTGACACCAATAATCTGGCCGTTCGTTGGACCATACCGAAACGCTTTGCCAATGGCCTGGTCGGGCGTCCAGCCCAATTGACGTACGGCCGTTTCGTTCAGAACGATCATCGACGTATCGGTTGAGTAAGATCGCGAGAAGTTGCGACCGGCGGCCATGGCAATCTGATAAGCCGGAATGAAATCGTAGTCAATACGAAGGCCCCGAAGGTTAATCTTGACCGGAGCCATGCTGTCGCCTTTTGCCGCAGAAGCATCGTACGAATCCAGCAATCGCGAAGATGGTATCCGCGATGAGCGGCCCATATCACGCACCACACCCGTTTGGATGAGTTGTTGCTTGAGCGTCTCATAATTCGTTGTCGAGTCGCCGACATCAGGCAGCAGCAAGACCTGATCTTTCTGATAACCAAGCCGGTAGTCCTGAATGTACTTCATTTGGTTGTATACAACGGCTGTGCTGATCATAAGCGCTATGGCAATGGCGAACTGCGTAATTACCAGCACCTGACGTAGTTTGCCGGTTCGCATGGCCGAAACAATTTGCCCTTTCAAAACGCCAAGCGGCCGGAACGACGTGAGAAAAAAAGCCGGATAACTGCCCGCCACAACACCTGTTAGCAACGTAATGCCAACCAGAATACTGAGAAATGCCGGTTCGACGATTTGAGTAAAGGCCAGTTGTTTTTGCGTGAACTTATTGAGTGCGGGCAAACAGAAAAGTACCAGCACAACGGCGACGCCCAGCGATAGGGTTACCAGCAAGATGGATTCGCTCAAGAATTGGCCAATCAGTTGGGAACGCAAAGCCCCTACAACCTTGCGCATCCCAACCTCTTTGGCTCGCCCCGCAGATCGGGCTGTGGCCAGATTCATGTAGTTGATGCAAGCGATCAGCAAAATGAATAAGCCAATGGCCGAAAACAGATAAATATAACTTACGTCACCGGTGGGCTCAAGCTCCGAATCGGTATGCGAACGCAGGTGAATATCGGTGAGTTTTTGCAGATTCAGGATTGACCATTTAGAGGGATTTTTGCCTTCGTTGGCTGGGAAATGTTTATCCTGAAAAGCCGGAAACGCGGCTTCAATACGTTGCCGATCGCTGGAAGTGCCTCCTTCCAACTGCCCCGCCTTTAACAGGACATACGTATTGAACGAGTTGTTTCCCCAATTGGTCCGCAGTTGTTCGGCCCCGTAGATACGACTGTCGTTCAGCGTCGAAAAAGAAAGAAGGAAATTTGGGTGGAAATGGGCCTGAGCGGGCAGCGGCTCATATACTCCCGTGACAGTCAGATCATATTGGTTATTGAGCCGAACGGTTTTGCCAACGGGATTTTCGGTGCCGAAATATTTCTCGGCCATCGGTCTAGAAAACAGAATCGAGAATGGATTGACCAGCGCCTGATCGGGGCTGCCACTAACCATGTCGAAGCTCAACGTTTTAAATAAATTTCCTTCAGCAAAAAAAACATTTTTCTCATTGAATGAGTGTTCGCCATAGCGTAGTAAACTTTCACTCTCAAGCGTTCGTGCCACTTGTTCAATCTCCGGGAAATCCTGTTTTATTAATGGGCCAAACGGTGGCGCTACCTGGGCTAATCGAAGCGAAACAGTGCCTTCTGATGTGAGGAATGTCCGGGTAACGCGGTAAAGACGGTCAGCGTTGGCATTGTAGCGGTCGTAACTCAACTCATCTCGCACGTAAAGCGCAATCAGTAGGAAACAGGCTAGCCCAACCGCCACACCCGTGATGTTGATGAAGCTGAACGTTTTGTATTTCCGCAGATTGCGAAAGGCGATGAGCAGATAGTTACGTAGCATAAATCGAACAGAAAGAGGTGGCACAACAGATAAGTGCGCCAAATGCCGTACCAGAAAACCAACTAACTGATTATCAGAGTAAATATTTAGAGATAAATAAAAAGTTGTCCGCAAACGGACGCTGGGCGTACACTTGCGGACAACCTCGCAGAGAGGTATTACGAGATATCCATTACTCGCTTCTCAATGATTTCACCGGATTCGCCAGGGCGGCTTTTATGCTTTGGAAACTGACTGTCAGGAGCGCAATACTGACCGCCACTAATCCTGCCAGCCCAAACATCCACCAGCCAATAGTGATCTTGTAGGCAAAGTCCTGCAACCACTGATTCATAGTCCACCAGGCCAGAGGTGAAGCAATGACAATAGCGATCAGAACTAGTTTCAGGAAGTCTTTTGAGAGCAACGTAACGATACTGGCGACCGATGCGCCCAGCACTTTACGGATGCCAATTTCTTTGGTGCGTTGTACGACAACATGCGAGACTAAACCGTATAAACCGAGGCAGCAAATCAGGATAGCAATACTGGTAAATATGTTTGTGAGTCGGGCGATCAGCGTTTCGGTTTCGTAGAACTTGGCTAGTTGTTGATCTACGTATTGATACTCAAACACGTCGTTGGGAAAGAGTTGTTGCCACGTTTGCCGAATATGCTGAAGCGTTTGCGCCGGGTCATTTCCTGAAATTCGGATACCCGCCTGCTTGTACCAACTGGCCTGATTAGCGATGAAACAGGGACCAATCTCGTCGCGCAGTGATTTCTGGTGAAAATCTTTTACAACACCAACTATTGGCAATGGAATCGGAGAGAGGTAATACTGTAGCATTTTACCCAACACCTGTTGCGGGTTGCGAAAGCCAAGTTTATGGAGCAGGGTTTCGTTGATCACGTAATCACGGATGGTGTCGCCGGGTGTTATGTTGCGTCCCGCCAGTAGTTTTATACCATACGTGCTCAGGTAATCGGCGTCGGCGAGCCGGTCCCGAATCGGGAATTTTGACCACTCCGTACTGCCGTTGAACTTGAACGAGCCGCCAAATTGCAGGTTACTGGCGGGAGTCAGGTGACTGAGACTGACTGATTGAATGTCAGCATAGTGTGAAAGCTGTTGTTTGAAGGCATCCTGCTTCGCTTTTTGACCGTATGGCAATGTGACGATCACAACATTGTCTTTCCGGAAACCCAAGTCTGCCTGCTGAATGTATCGAATCTGATTAGCCACCACTAACGACGCGATAATAAGTGCCTGACAAACGACGAACTGCGTCACGACCAACACTTTCCTTACCGTAAAACCCCTATCGGAGCCAGCGCTGAGCGTACCCCGGAGAGCCTCCCAGGGTTCAACCCCAGACAACACAGCCGCCGGATACCCACCAGCCAACAGGATAATACCACTGAGCAGCAGCCCAATGAAGCACATTGTCAGCCAGTCGGGGCGGAGGGATAAATCCAATTGAACCCATTCGTTAAAAAGTGGGAGTAAGAGAATAATAAACAATAAGGCTAATCCGGTCGCGGCTAAAATAATCAATGTTGTTTCGAGCAGAAATTGCCCGATCAGTTGACTGCGTGAGCTACCCAGCGTTTTGCGGACGCCTACCTCTTTGCTTCGCCGGAGGGCCTGCACCGTTGCAAGGTTGATGAAATTAATACAGGCCGCCACAATCAGCAGCATACCCACCGCACCCAGCGACCACAGCAGTGATGCCCGAATGGTCGTACCACCCCGCGCCACGTCGAAATGGAATTCGCGCATGGGCTGGAGGTGAAAATGAAACACGCTGGCATCGGCTCCGTAGTGTTTCTTTGACAACGCCGGAAACGTCCTTTCGATGGAAGGAGCCGCATCCGGACTTTTCAGCGTGACGTAAACCCGGTTCGTGCTGTTAAGCCAGTACCAATCCGTCATGCTGTATGTAGAATCTATTGTTTTGAGCGTCGCCAGCGAGATAAATAAACCCAGATCGGTATCGGTCGTGGTGGGTGGTTCAGCCAATAAACCCGTCACAGTCACGTCAACTTTGTTGTCAAGGGTCATAACCCGGCCAATCGGGTTGGCATTACCAAAGTACCGTTCCGCCCAGGAGGTTGTCAACACGACGCTGTTCGGCTCGTGGAGTGCCGTTTTAGGATTGCCCTGTAGCCACCTATAATCCATAATGTCGAACCATTCAGACTCCACCAGACCCACGCCTTTGTGTTCCTGAAAGCGCATGGATTGCGTCTGTTTCGGTCCCGACGGGGAACCGTTAGCTTGATCGGACTGCTTAATACTGACGGTCAGTTCCCGAAGCATCATCAGAAAAGCGGCCTGCTCCACCTGCGGATACTCGGTCCGCAACGCTTGCGCCATCGGTAACGGGGCTTCTGGATTGTACTCGATAGAACCGTCGGCGAGGTGTAAATCTGTATCAATCCGAAAAATGCGATCAAATTTAGCGTGGTGCCGGTCGGTGCTGAGGTGATGACGCAGGAACATGAAAATGAGCAATCCGCCCGCCATCCCAACAGACAAACCAATGATATTAAGTAGGGTATAGCTGCGTTGCGAACGTAGATTGCGGAAGGCGATTTTAAAATACGAGCGAAGCATTAGGTTGAGGGTTTGGTTATCTTTGAAAAACACTCGTTCGTCTACGGAAGCAGGTAGTAAGCAACCCATCGAATACGATGACGAAAAGACATCAAGTCTGAATTATTCCGAACGGCAAAGTCGTTTGGCTTTCTTATTCATGTCGACAACAGTATAGTATTTTTACAGAACTTGATCTTGAGTTTGCTTCTGGCAAAACCCGGCCAGATCTGTGCATCTTCCCTAAACGTCAGATGGATTGGGTGACCGACGAAATTATTGTTTGTGATGTTCCGCTTACTACTATCGAATTTCTTTCTCCGTGCGACGGTCCGACCGAACAGAGCCTAAATGGGTTAATAGACCGTATTTACAAAAAGCATTTTCCGGCAGGTGTCAAAACTGGTTGGTTACTTGTTCCAAGTTTGCAAATCATATCGATTCTATTGCCCAATCATAAGCAAGCCAACTTCACAGAAGGTTTTATCACAGACCCTGAAACAGGGCTACAACTTAGATTAAGCGATATTTTTGAAGGGTGATCAGGAACAGAGACTAGTTTTATTCATTTCGCAGACTCTTCACTGGATTCGTTAACGCTGCCCTAATTGCCTGCGTACTCACAATAAAGCCCGTCAGGAGCGCCAGACAAACAGCCACAACGGCGAACGGCCACCACGATAAGTCCATTCGATAGGCAAAGTGCGTTAGCCAGTCACTCAGTAAATAATACGCCATCGGCCAGGCAATGACATTGGCAATCAATAGAATCAGGATAAATTCCTTCATAAACAGATTGACAATACTGAATGTCGATGAACCCAGCACTTTGCGAATGCCAATCTCCTTGGTCCGGCGAGTTACGTTCAGTGAAACCAGCCCCAATACGCCCAGCAAAACGATTATCAGCGCCAGGGTAGTCGCCAAACGAGACGCTTTTTGAAGTTGAATTTCGGTCTTATATAATTTCTGGAGCGTGTCGTCCATGAACGAGTAATCGAAGGGAGCCTCTGGAAACAGCCGCGCCCATTCCCGGCCAATGGCTTCTACAGTTTCGGGTAAACTACCGGGGCCATCCAGTTGAGCATTGGCCTGTCGGGGTGTAAGTTTGAAGGAGAAATAGCGGTAAATGGTGTTGCTCCGAATGTTCAGGAGAATGAGTGGCTTGATCGTTTCATGAAGGGAGCCAAAATGAAAATCGTTCAGGACGCCACCCACCCGATAAATCTGATTACTGCCTTGCAACCGTACAACCTGGTCTATTGCTTTTGCCGGAGTAGCCCAGCCTAACGCCCGTGTCGCTGACTCATTTAAGACAACGCGTAACGAATCTGAACTGCTTCCGTTGGCGTTGAAATAGTTTCCCTCCCGCATGTGTAGGCCATACGTTTGGGCAAACTGCTCGTCAGTTGTCAACACAGTCGCGACTATGGCCTGCGTACTGTCGCGGCCTTGTGGAAATACCCGGCCACTGCCACTACTTCTGCCATCGGGAATTTCGAACGATAAGCTTACGTCAGAGACACCGGGAATGCGGGCCAGTCGGTTCCGAATGTCTTCCATCCGCTGCACTCCGGCGGGCGACCAATCGCGAGGTACAGACGCTACGGTCATGATTTGTTCTTTCTGGTAGCCTAAGTCTTTAGTGAAGAAATAAGACACTTGTTTGCCGATCACGAGTGCCCCGACAAAAACGAAAATGGCCACCGTGAACTGAAATACGATTAACGCCCGGCGTAACAAAACACCTTTCTGCACCGATGCCACCAGCTTTCCTTTGAGCGAATCGACAGAAGGCAGCCCCGATAACACAAAAGCTGGATAGCTACCAGCCAGTAAACCAATGACTAATACCAGTCCCGTCAGGGCCAAAAAAGCATAGGGCGACCAATCCAGCAACGACGGTATTGGTTTGTCCAGTAACACAGCGAACGTTGACCGGAAGAGTTCATAACAACCTAATGCCAGTAGGGTAGCACCGGCTGTCAGTAAGAATGCTTCGACCAAAAATTGCGCGATTACTTGTTTTTTGAGGCCACCCAGCACCTTCCGAACCCCGATTTCCCGCAAGCGTGTTGCCGACATGCCAATGGTAATATTGACGAAATTAACCACGGCCATTAATAGAATAAAGATGCCTATAACGCTCAGTGTCAGAATCATTTTTTTGACTAAGCCGTTGTTGGCTGTCAAATAATATGTTTCCAGCGGACTTAGATACGCCGTTAAATTCTCTTTAAATCCGGGTGGCGCGTGGATTGCCAGCGTACGGGCAATGGGTTGAGTTAATTGAGCCGCCGTTACGCCCGGTTGCAATTCCAGATAGGTAGGAATATACTGATTCTGCCAGGAATTCATAGCTGCCTCCGGTATAAAATAGCCAACGTTACGCATCGGAATGAAAATCTGTTCAGGTAACTGAAGTAGATGCGTAACGCTATTAAAGGGCAGGGCTTGTAACACACCTGTAACCGTGAATAGCTGCTTACCGCTCGCAGGAGTCTGTACGATTAATTGTTGGCGAAGCACGTCGGTTTTGCCAAAATATTTTTGAGCTAGAGCCGCCGTAATAACAATTGAATTGGGGGCGAGAAGGGCAGTTTGTGGGTCGCCGTATTCTAGTGGAAGACCAAACATGGAAAGCAGAGTGGAGTCGCCAATCTGAATTTGTTCTCTAAAATGTTTCTGGTCGTTCGATACAATTGCCGTAGCCCCGTAAAAACGGTAGTAATTGGCAACTAAGGTAGGATACTGGGTTTTCAGCGTGGGGCCAATGGGCGCTAGCGTTGTGATATCCATGCCCATATCCTTTTCTTTCCAGCGACTCTGAATCAGGTACTGCTGACTGGCGTGCCGAAGTGTTCGGTTCACGGCTAGTTCCCCCTGAATGTAGCTGCCGATGAGCAACAGAAAGGTAATGCCGACAGTTAGTCCGAGTACGGTTACGAGCGCATAAAATCGACGACGCTGGAGATTGCGAAAAGCAATTTTTATGTAATTCTGGAGCATAAGCGAAAGGGTGAAAAGCAAAAAGCATTTCTTGTAAAGCAAGCTTTTAAAGCCATGAAGTTATTTGTTATTGCTTTTCATTGGCCTCGTTTTCGTGCTGTCGTCCCGTTAAAAAATGTTAATCGACTTCCCTGTTCTTTTTAGCGCGTTAGGTTAACATTCTTTAACGAATTGCCCGGTTTATACTATTGAATGTCAGTGAATATCAGCTGTGAATTGATGCAAAAAAAATCGGTACAGAGAGGCTTTATATCTCTGTACCGATAGGTCAATCTAGCACACTTAATGTACTCAGTTCGGAATTAATCCATGCGGGTCGATTACGAATTTCTTAGCGGCTCCTTTATCAAAATCCTGGTAGCCTTTTGGTGCTTTATCCAGGCTAATTACTTCCACGTTTACCGCTTTGGCAATTTGCACTTTATCGTACAAAATGGCATTCATCAGTTGGCGGTGGTACTTCATCACCGGGCATTGACCTGTGTAGAAAGAGTGCGATTTCGCCCAGCCTAACCCAATGCGGATATTTAAATTTCCCTGTTTGGCAGCCTCAGTAGACGCACCGGGATCGCCTGTAACATACAAGCCGGGAATACCAATGGCGCCACCCGCCCGTGTTATGGTCATGGCCGCGTTCAATACGGTTGCCGGTTGTTCTGTACCCGACTCTGAACCATGTCCATGCGCTTCGAAACCAACGCAATCGACAGCCGAGTCAACTTCCGGAACACCAATAATTTCGGCAATCTGATCGGCTAAAGACACATCTTTTCGTAGGTCAATAACCTCGCAACCGAAGCTTTTTGCTTGCTCCAACCGCTCAGGAATCATGTCGCCGACAATAACGACAGCCGCACCCAGCAAGTGACAGGAAACCGCGCAGGCCAGCCCAACCGGACCGGCACCGGCTACATACACAATTGAACCCGGTCCCACACCGGCTGTAACAGCCCCGTGATAACCCGTCGGAAATATATCGGAAAGCAGTGTTAAGTCCCGGATTTTGGCCATTGCCTGGTCTTTATCCGGAAACTTCAACAGATTGAAATCAGCATAAGGCACCATGACGTATTCGGCCTGACCGCCAACCCAACCGCCCATATCGACGTACCCATAAGCGGCTCCCGCCCGACCGGGGTTGACATTCAGGCAAATACCTGTCTGACCCGCTTTGCAGTTCCGGCAGCGTCCGCAGGCGATATTGAACGGAACCGATACCAGATCACCTTCCTTAATAAATTCAACATCGCGCCCGGCTTCGATGACCAGCCCCGTTATTTCGTGACCCAGCACCAGACCGGCTGGCGCCGTTGTACGGCCCCGAACCATATGCTGATCACTACCGCAAATATTCGTCGAAACGATTTGCAGAATAACCCCATGATGACATTTGCGGTCGCCAAGGGCCAGTTTCGGATACTCAATGGATTGTACTTCAACCACGCCGGGTTCAATGTACGCAACACCACGATTTTGACACATATTGCTGGGGTTTAGACGATTGAGGAAATTTAACTTAGAGCATCCACACCTGCCTGAGCAACGGTATTGTCGTTTTCGACGCTGCTACCCGATACGCCAATGGCTCCAATGACTTCACCAGCCGCATTTTTGATAGGAATACCGCCCGGAAAAGTAATCAGCCCACCGTTGGAATGTTCGATGTTGTAAAGCGAACCACCCGGTTGCGACAAACTACCAATTACGCCCGTTGGCATATCAAAAAAGCGGGCCGTTTTGGCTTTTTTCTGCGAAATATCAAGCGACCCCAGCCAGGCGCCATCCATGCGGGCAAACGCCGTCAGGTTAGCCCCGGCATCGACTATGGCAATGTTCATCAGGGTTCCTATTTCTACCGCTTTTGCTTTGGCCGCTTTTACGGCAACTTCGGCTTGTTCTAACGTAATGCTCATAATTTGATTTTTTAGATTGACTAGTTCAGTTGGACTCTTTCTATGAGTCCCAACGCAAAACTAGGCAATCAGAAAAGTTTTTATTTGCACGATAATACCAACAAATACTACTATTGTCCAACTTTACAAATCAGAAGGAAATAAACATTGTGGTCAAAACGCGTTTATAGAGAATAACAATGAATATGATGAACAACGGCTATCCTCTCCAGACCATCAACCTATCGGACACTAAGAAGTTGAACTCACTGGTTGAGCACCGTCGGGTATTCAATCTAAACCATTGTGAGCTGAATATTTTTGAGACATATCAGCAATGCTCAGACGTTGTTTTATCGTATAGTGGGCTGGTAATCACCAGTATGTTGCGGGGCAAAAAGGTGATGCATTTGTCCAAAAATCCAGGGTTTGATTTTCTGCCCGGAGAAACAGTAATTCTGCCGGAAGGAATTTCCATGAAAGTGGATTTCCCGGAAGCCGACGAAAAACACCCGGTTCAATGTGCAACCATTGCCTTAGACTGGGATGTAGTGACCCACATGCTGAATTTTCTGAACGAGTATTACCCCCGAAAAGATGAAATCAGCGAGTGGAAACTGAATTTCAGCCAGTACCATTTTTACAATAATCGGGAGTTGGCCAATGTTATGAACAAGTTGATTAGTATCAGCATGGAAGACGACATTGCAAAAGACGCTCTGGCCGATTTGACACTCAAATCCCTATTGATTCGGGTGATTCAGACCCAGAATATGGCTATGGTAGAAGATGGTCTGTCGGCCAATAATCGGTTTGCCACGGTGGTCGAATACATCCGCGAGCATCTGCCAGAAAAAATTGGCATTGATGTACTTTGTCAGAAAGCCTGCATGAGCAAATCTGGTTTCTTTCGGTCGTTCAAAGAAACCTTCGGCTTGTCTCCAATGGAGTTTATCATCCGGGAACGGATAAGCCTGGCGAAACGATTACTGGTTAATCCGAGTGCCACCGTCACCGAAGTTTGCTATCAAGTGGGGTTCAATAACCTGCATTATTTTTCCCGCTTGTTCAAGATGCTCGAAGGTATAACCCCAACCTCCTATCGGCAAACGGTTTTCCCGTAAGAAAAAGCCCAGTCCAAAAAGTTAAGAGCGAATAGAACTATCGCTTTCGCCTTGTCGAATGTCCAGTCGGTACCCAACTCCGTGTACGGCTACAATCCGTATAGTGGGGTCGGGCTGGAGCAATTTACGCAGACGGGACACAAAGACATCTACGCTGCGCCCAACGATAATACCTTCATCTTCCCAGACTGATTTAAGGATGAAATCACGTTCTAATAATTGGTTCGGATGGCGACTGAAAAGGTCCAATAGCTTAGTTTCCCGATACGTAAGCGTATAGGTAAGGCCAGCTATATTTAGGGATTGGTTGGAAACATTAAATGTGGTTTGCCCTATCTGAATTACTCCTTCCACTGCCTCTGTAGTAGAGGTAGCGGGTGCTGGTAATGTTGATTTTCGCCAGGCTATATAGGCTCCCCCAACCAACAAAAATCCCAAAGCCCACGGCCACAAAGTAGCGGCCTGCTGGCTATGAGTTTCTGCTGTATTAAATGTGACCTGTAACGTATAACATCCCGGCTCCTGTTTGCGACCTCCACAAGGAACTTCATTGCGCTCGGTCAAATCCAGAAAGTTATAGCCCAATTGTAATTCCCCATCCACACAATTCAGTACTGAAACGTCGTAATTGTCGGTGATTTTATGGATAGCCAACGATTGTTGTAATAACGCTGGCAACCGATTATAGTCGAATGGATGCTCCAAACGGACCAAAAACGTAGTGGCGTTTAGTTGTTTTACGGGCAAAATACGAGACGTGGAATCTCCCTTCTCAATGAGTAAGTGATGGGCTGTCCGGCGAAGCGCAAGATTAACCTTTTTTGCAAAAAGGAATTTATCAGCCTTGTTCACAGCGGGAGCCAGCCACACAAATTGTGTAAACAACAGACTGGCCCCTAAAACTGCGATAACAACGGCTAATTTTCTCATAATCAATAGCAGGGTTTTCTTATAGAACGAGTACTGTGATGTCGGGTTCTTAAACCCGACATCACAGTACAACGACTGATTTTCTCATAATCGGTAGGAAGTCTACGCCTGTTTAGGGTCAACAACCATCATTCTTATTCTTTAGAAACGAAAACAAGATAGAGTTAAAATAGAAATCTCTCACTTTAATACTTCGTCGGGCTTCTGAATCGCTTTCCCGGGTCGGGTCAATAATCAGATAGTCACCAGCTTTGGCGATGGACAGAATAGAAGCAACGTCAACGGTAAGTAAAGATCGGGTTGTGTCGGATACGCCACTGATAATGTTCTCCCCATCCCGCCGTAAATAAATTCGGAACGGAATTTTTTCTACATCAGTCGTTTCCGGATTTGCAGTTACGACTGTTAATATTCCCTTCGTGAGAAGGGAAAAATCAGCGTAGTTGACCGGTTTATTGTTAAGCAACAACGCGTCGTGATAGATTATTTCTTCCCGATTTTGTGCCGCTTGCAAACTCACACTTGCAAGGCTGGTAGTTATGCTATTTTTCGGGGCAATGACGGTAATTGTAATTGCCGACAGGAATAGAGTCGATAGCACAACCGCTTGTTGAATTACTACGTATAGTTTCATGAGAGTAAGAGCTAATGGGTGCGTTATTGTACCAGAATTTCGTTGTGCGGCATCGCGTACTTATTGTCCAGCGTGAGCAACATAATGTGGTCGCCTTTTTTACATTTTGCCAGTACTCGTTCAATGGCTACCTGCTTAAAATTCTCATTAGAATATAGCAATACGGTTTTCGTGTCTTTATCTCTAATCGCAATTTTGAAGGCGATTTTATCAACGGCTTTGCTTTCTGTGGGTGACAGATTCACCGTACAAACGGTCAACTCGCCGGTAGCCCTTGATGAGAGGAGACATTTTCCCTGATCGGTATAGCTGTCGACAACTATTTTGCTGTTTAGAAAAGCCGCCGAGCAATCGGTGAAGACCTTTTGTCCAAAACTAGCGGCAGAGAATAAAGTACAAATGAGTGCAAGGATAAGTCCATTTACTTTTTTCATGGTTCGTGTTTTTAAATGACCAGTGAATCAAAAGTATAGGCCCGTTTTACAAGGCTTGCAAAACCACTGTAAAACATTGTAAAGGAATTGTAAAACTATTTAATTGACGCTCAAGATCTGATTTCTTAGCGGCAGGGTAGCGCAAATTTGTAGTTGGTTTTCATCCGTCAGGACATGACAAAACGAGTACGACGAAGCTTGTTCCGTCGTACTCGTCAGGCATACACATGAGTACGTTTACTCACTCCGCAAACTCTTTACCGGATTCATCAGGGCGGCTTTGATGCTCTGGAAACTAACTGTCAACAAGGCAATGCCCACGGCCAGCGCACCCGACAACGCGAACACCCACCCGTCGATAGTGATCTTGTAGGCGAAATCCTGCAACCACTGATTCATGGCATACCAAGCCAGGGGGGAGGCAACTAAAATTGAGATAACCACCAGCTTAAGAAAGTCCTTTGAAAGTAATCCAACGATGCTGATTACTGACGCGCCTAACACTTTGCGGACACCAATTTCTTTCGTGCGCTGAGCCGTTGTGTACGCCGATAAACCAAAAAGTCCAAGGCAGGCAAGGAAGATCGACAGGAAGGCAAAAATGCTGAAAATCTGGCCGGTACGTGTTTCGGCGGCATAAAGTTTATTGAACTCTTCATCCATAAATTCGTAAGCAAACGGGCGGTCTGGTATAATCGTCCGCCATTTGCTTTCCAGAAATTGGAGTGTATTGGACAACTGACTACCCGACAGTTTTACCAGCAGGATTTCGCCACCATTCTCCGGGAAAAGAGCCAGAGGACCAATTTTCTCCTTCATGGACGCAAAGTGAAAATCTGCCACTACGCCCTTCACTTCGCCTAATCGTCCGCTCATGTCAAGACGTTGACCGATAGCCTGTTGGGGTGTCCAGCCGAGTTCTTTTACCGCAGTCTCGTTAAGAATAAACCGACTGCGGGTAAGGCTATCATTATCCGTGCGCGAAACCCGTTCCATATCGGCGGCATTTATATTGCTGCCAGCAACAAGATGCAGGCTCATGGCTGGCACAAAATCTTCATCAATCGATAGCCCTGCCACCATCTTACGTTGCCCCTCCGGCATGGTTGATCCACGCATACCATACCCTCCTTCAACATATACCGGCGAATCAGATGCCAGCGAAACCCGTTGCACATCGGCGTTTTGGCGAAACTCACTTTTTATAGCCTGTATTTTTTCATTGACCTGTCTATCAACGGGTAGCAGCAATATATGGTCTTTGCCGTAGCCAAGTTTTTTGTGCTGGATATACGTCAACTGATTTCGGACCAGCAACGTACTGGTGATAAGGAAGGCCGTTATGGCAAACTGAAAGACAATCAACGTCCGGCGAAACTGGCCCGCTCCGGCAGTTTTCAACTGACCTTTCAAGACCCGGATTGGTTGATACCGTGCCAGCACCAAAGCGGGATAACTCCCAGCTATCAGGCTAACCACTACGCCAACACCAAGCAACATCAGCAGATTTTTGGGTTGTAGCCATACGACAAATGAAAATTGCCGGTCAGACAACGTGTTGAACAAGGGGAGTGTCAGGGCTGCCAGTAGCAAACCCAGCAGTAGGGCAACCGAGGTAATGATAATCGATTCGCCCATAAATTGCCCAAACAACTGGCCCTGCATGGCGCCCATTACTTTCCGGACACCAACTTCCTGAGCCCGTTCGACGGCCCGTGACGTAGCCAGATTGACGTAATTGACGCAGGCAATCAGCAAAATCAGTAAGGCAATTGACCCGAAAATGTAGATGTATGTCAGGTCGCCGTTGGGTTCAAAACTGCCCTCTACGTCTGAGTGCAGATGCACCCGCCGGAGCGGTTCAAGGGTATATGTGAGGTAACTTCCGGGCGACATTTCGTCTTTACTGAACTGCGTTTTCATGAAGCCCGGAATTTTTGCCTGTAACGGAGCGATGGCGTCGGGAGAACGTAGCAGCAGATACGTAGCGTAGTTCGACGAATACCATTCTTCCTTTTTAGCTGCCGGGAGCGTTTTGAACGAAGCCACTAGATCGTATTTGATCTGAGAATTAGCCGGGCAGTCTTTAACTACACCCGTTACAGAATAATCCCGAAAAGAGCCGCCTGTATTGATACGTAGCGGTTTCCCAACCGGGCTTTCTGTTCCAAAATACTTCTCAGCCGTTGTTTCCGATAACACGACTTGATTTGGTCCGTTCAGTGCCGTTTGCGAATTGCCTTTTAGCAATGGAAATGAAAACAGGGAAAAGAAGGCCGAGTCGGCATAGACGAGTCGCTTCTCGCTGAACTGCCGATCACCCTTGAGCACAACAGCGTCCCGATTTATCATTCGAACGCCCGATTCTATTTCTGGAAATTGCCGACCAAATTCCGGGGCTACTTTTGTTCCCGTCTGCGGTATTTTAGCCACCCGGCCTTCCATGCTGTACTCCATCGTTACCCGCACGATCCGGTCGGCCTTCTGCTGAAAGTCATCATAACTCAGTTCATGAGTTATGTACATGAACAGCAACAGACACGAAGCCAGTCCAACCGATAGGCCGATTACATTGATGCCTGAGAAAACCTTATTTCTCCACAGGTTACGGAAAGCGATTTTGATGTAGTTACGTAGCATAGAGCAGACGAGTCAGAGTTTGAGACCGATAATTGACGTTTTTTAGTTTATGCTCTATCCTTATTCAGACCGTAGTGATTTGACGGGATTCATCAGGGCCGCTTTGATGCTCTGTAAACTCACTGTCAGCAACGCAATGGAAATGGCTAACGCACCTGCCAACGCGAACACCCACCACGCAATATCAATCTTGTAGGCAAAATCAGCTAACCATTTATTCATGGCCCACCAGCCAATTGGAGTGGCAATGAGAATGGCAACGAAGACCAGTTTGAGGAAATCTTTGGAAAGTAGAGTAACGATACTGCCGACCGATGCACCCAGCACTTTGCGGACACCAATTTCTTTGGTGCGTTGCTGAATTGATAGTAGGGCAATAGAAAACAAACCCATGCACGACAATAAAATGGCAATCCCAGCCGCCGACGAGAAAATGGTGCCTAACCGCTGTTCTTTTTTGTACCAGCGTTCGGTATTCTTATCTAGAAACGAACCAATAAATTCCTGCTTTGGGGCAATCGTCTTCCAGGCGGTTTTGATGGTTTCCATCGCACCAAGTAAGTTCTTCGGATTTACCCGAACCAGAATATAATTGATCGGGGAACTTGACTGCATTTGTAAGGCAACGGGTTTGGCTTCCTGATGCAGGGAATACAGATTGAAGTCTGATACGACACCAACAATCTGAAATGATTTATTGTCTGGTTTAATAAACTTGCCAATTGGGTTGACTTCCCCCAACTGCTTGGCCATACTTTGCGTGATGAGCACGGCCGAACTCGAATCGGTGCTGAAGTTTGTACTGAAATCACGGCCCTGCAATAGCTTGATACCCAACGTTTTTAGATAGTCTGTATCCACTCGCAACCAGTCGCAGAGAATGTCCCGTTTGCCATATAGGAAGCCAAACATCCTGCGCGACGAACTACCATCCAGACCTGCCCCGATGTTAACACCCGAACCCGATACAGCGGTGATGTTTGGTTGACTAGACAGCCGGTCGCGCATGGTTTTCAACGCCACAGCCCCGTTAAGCTCGTCACCGACCGGAATACTAACTACCTGATCTTTGTCCAGGCCCATCGGTTTTTCTTGTAAGTAGTTAATTTGCTGACGTACAATTAGAGTACACACAATGAGCAAACAGGCAATGGTAAATTGAGTCACAATGAGCGAATTGCGTAATAAACCCGGACGACTCATTTTAACGGTTCCCTTCAGCACTTCCACGGCATTGAAGCGCGTTACGAACCAGGAAGGATAACCTCCGGCTACAAGGGTTATGAGCAGAAAACCCAGACCTGTTACCAGCAAAGCACCTGGCTTCAGGAAATTGTCTAGCGTTAGGTGACTTTGGAATAATCGATTAAATGTAGGTAAAACAACGTAAGCCAGTCCTAACCCGACTAGCAGGGCGACGAGGCACAGCATCAGCGTTTCGCCCCAAATTTGGCCGAATAATTGCCACCGCTTCGCTCCCAATGACTTGCGAACGCCCACTTCTTTAACTCGCTTGAGTGATTGTGCAATAGTCAGGTTTATGAAATTGATGCAGGCAATGGCTAAAATAAACAAGCCAATGAGCATTAGTGTATAAATGTATGTCTTGCTAATGGCCTGACCATGCATTGTTTCCACATCGAAATGCACATCCCGCATCGGCTCCAAAAGTAAGCTTTGCTGAAAACCTAATTCATTTTTTGGATAGCCTTGTTCCTTTTGCTCTTCATTAGACTTCGTAAGGTATTTGTCCAGGAATGCCTGCGTCCGCCGTTGCAGCGTTTGCGGATCTGTACCGGCTTTCAACTTTACATACACCTCGTGGTTACCATGATTCCAGCGACTTTTAAATTCTTGATAGTCGCTTGCATTTTCACTGCGGATAAGTGCATCATACTCAAGTGTAGAGTTGCTGGGAAAATCACTGATTACGCCGGTTACGGTAAACGCTTTCCAGCTATCGTTCATGCGAAGCTGGAGGGGTTTGCCCAACGGGTTCTCCTTTCCGAAAATGTCTTTGGCCATGTTCTCACTGATGACAATGTCGCTCAAGCTGTTCATGGCTGTTTTGGCGTTGCCTTTCCGGAGAGGGAACGTAAACAGTTGCAGAAAATCGGCATCGGCCATCCTGACACTTTTGCTATACGTGTGCTCATTCCGACGAACCCCCGCAGTTCCATTAAAGAAGCGTGAGACGCCTTCTATCTCTGGGAATTCAGCTTTAAGGGCGGGTGAAATTGGATAGGGCATCGTGGCACTTTTGTTGGGTGTGCCATCGCGGTTGGTCGATAGGAAATACAGCCGGAATATACGGTTGGCGTCGGTGTGGAACCCGTCGTATGATAGTTCAAATGTGGCCGTCAGAAATAGTAGCACGCACGTACCAAACGCCACCGATAAACCAACGATGTTAATCAGTGAGTGGGTACGATTTTTCCAAAGAGTGCGAAAAGCGATTTTGAGGTAGTTGTGGAACATACGTTAGTACCGACTGTCTTGGCTGGATAAATAAATAATGTTTTTGATAAGCAACCGTCCTGGTCGGCACTACTCCGAGCGTAGACTCTTCACCGGATTCATTAGGGCAGCTTTCAGGGCTTGAAAGAGAACTGACACGAGTGCAATACCCACGGCTAGTCCACCTGCTACAAAGACGTACCACCACTGAATATGGGTATGGTAAGCAAAGTAGTTCAGTATGTTCTGGCCTAACCACCAGCCTACAGGCGTAGCAATCAGGATTGCCAGCCCCACCAGCTTCAGGAAGTCCGTCGAGAGCAGCATGGTAATACTTGCTACCGACGCGCCCAGTACTTTCCGCACCCCAATCTCTTTCGTGCGTTTTCGGGCTACGAGCGAGATGAGCCCGAAAATGCCCGCGCAGGCCGTCAGAATGGCAATTATGGTTACGAAGCTGATCATCCGCCAAATGTTGTCGAGTGACCGATACACCCGGGTTATATCGTCGGATAGATAGGTGTAGGTGAGCGCCCGACGAGCGGGTATTTTTTTGAATGCCCGCTCCAGACCGGCGATTACAGCTGGCGCTTTAGTGGGGTCACTGACCCGAACCATCAGGTATCCGCTGAGACTTTCGTGGCCGCCATAAGCCTGTAGCATTGGTTCTACGCGGCCGGTCAGGTCGCGGTAGTGGTAATCTTTCGTCACCCCGACGACGGTATACACGGACGTATTGTTTAGCTGCCGCAGTTTTCTGCCCACTGCTGTTTTCCAGCCAAACACTCGCATGGCCGATTCGTTAATAATCACGGCGTTGTTAGCCGAATCGGCGGGTGTAGCATCCGAGAAGTTTCGTCCTTCCAGCATCGGGATTTTTAGTGTCTCGGTGTAATTGACCGCCCCACCCATGTGCCGTAAGTGTACCTGTTGGTTTTCGTGGCCGTCAGGATAATACTGGTTAAAGTTTTCCTGGTAGGCAACCGGCGTGTAATACGTGCTGGTAAACGACACGACATTGGGGGTCTGCCGAAGCTGGGCAAGAATGGATTTTCCACGCACCATCGCTAGCTTTTCGTCGCGATAGGCCAGATCGGTCTTGAATACCAGTACGTTGGTTTTGTCATACCCCAGGTTAGCCTCCTTCATGTACTTAAGTTGTTCACGCATACCAATGGTGCCGAGAATCAGGACAACGGCCAGCGTAAACTGTAACACAATGAGCCCGTTTTGCCGAAGTCGTCCGCTCGTTGGATCGGCAGAAATCTTACCTTTCACGGCCTCCGTCGTCTTCAATCCCATCAGATATAAGGCGGGGTATGTTCCGGCTACTAGTGCCACCGTAAGTGCGATACCTAACACGGTCAGGATGGATGGGTAATCTGTTGCCAGATCAATCCTCAACTGCATGTTTTCGCTCCGCAGTTGGTTGAAGTTGGGTATTAAATAGAACACGGCGAATAGCACCGATAACGCCAGCGAGATAACCACAACCAGGCCCGACTCCGTCCAGAACTGACCCAGCACCAACCGTCGCGTAGCACCTACCACCTGCCTCATGGCTACTTCTTTAGCGCGGGGCAGCGCCGAAGCGGTATTCAGGTTGATGAGGTTGATGCTGATGATGAACAGCAGAAACAGAGCAATGGTGATGGAGCCGTAAATGAGGCCCTGAAACGACGGGTTTTCGGTATAGATGAAGTTTTTAAACGGAGCCAGCCGCAGAATTGAGTTCTTCGCATGGGGCTCATAGTGGGCTTTTACCAACTGAGGTAGTTTGGCCTCTAATCGGGTGGGATCAGCGCCTTTCTTCAACAGAATAAACGTTGAAGCGAAGGTGTTAGACCAATCGGCGTTTTGGCGAAACCCGGGATTGTCGAGTAGGTTAGCGGCAGGCAGCAACACCTCAAACTGTTGCGATGAATTGGATGGCAGTTTTGCCAATACACCAGTAACGGCATATTGCAGCGTATCACTAACGGTCACGTACTTGCCGACTGGGTTTGTCTCGCCAAACAGGTTCTGAGCTATTTTTTCGCTTAACACCACCGACCGTTTGTTGATGAGGGCGGTAGCTGGATCGCCGTATTTGAAAGGGAATGTGAAGACCCGGAAGTAGGTTGAATCAACGAATCTGGTTGACTCCTGAATACTCTTGCCACCGTACTCGATCCAGGGCCAGTTCCAGCTTTGGTTGTGCGTACCCGTCTCAATCTCCGGAAAATCGCGCACCATCTGGTCGAGCAGTGGATACACCGTCTGGTTGCCGACGTCGCCACCAGGATATTGTGTACGAACGTAGTAGATGTTGTCGAGGTTGGCGTGGGAGCTGTCCCAGGTCAGGCATTTCTGGGCAAACAACACTAGCACTACTACGCAGGCCAGCCCGACCGACAGGCCCAGCACGTTAATAGTCGTTAACAGCCGATTGCGCCACAGCGTCCGAACAGCGATTTTAATGTAATTGCGGAACATAGTCGAATGAAGAAGATACGTGAAGAACAAAAAGCTATTCTTCACGTATCGTTTCAGTTTATACTGCGGTTTGCTAGGGTGCTTTATTCGCTTCGCAAACTTGTTATCGGATTCGTTAGCGCGGCTTTAATACTTTGATAACTCACTGTCAGAAAGGCAATAACAAAGGCCATTACGCCTGCTACGGCAAAAATCCACCACGCAAGTTCAGTCTGGTAGGCGAACGTGCCAAGCCACTTGCTCAACGCCCACCATGCCAGTGGAGAAGACAGCACGAGAGCAACCAATACCAGTTTCAAAAAATCTTTGGAGAGGAGACCGACAATGTTCGGCACACTGGCACCCAGCACTTTCCGAACCCCGATTTCCTTCGTCCGTTGCTCCGCTGTGAAAGCGGCCAGGGCAAACAACCCCAGACACGAAATAAGAATGGCGAGTATACCGAAGTAGTTTACAAGGGTGCTGACCTGCTGTTCACTGCGATACAATTTCTCGTAGGCTTCATCGACAAAGTGGTAGTTGAAGGGATAATTCGGGTTGAACGCTTTCGTAATTCGTTCCAGATCGGCGATGGCTTGCTGTGTTTGTCCGGCGCGGGTTTTTACGAGTAGGTAACTGGTATTCGACGCGTTGAAAACCAATATCAGCGGACTAATGGCCTCGTGCAGTGAATTCATGTGGAAGTCTTTCATTAACCCCATAATCCGACCTTTGCCACTCCAGAATTCGACCTCCTTTCCCACTGCGTCTTTCATGCCCATCATTTTGGCCGCGGCCTCGTTGATGAGGTAACTTGATGAATCGGCGGGGCTGTCTACTCGAAAATCACGACCGCCCAACAGTTTGATATTCATCGTTTTAATGAAATCACCACCCACGGCCATTACAGATACCGTGGTCTGTATGTTGGGATCTTTGCCTGCCCACTTTAAATCGCCCGACGTACTTTGAACACTTACCGGTAGTGACATCGTCGTTGTCGCCGACGCGATTGACGGCGTACGCATTACCTCTTGCCGGAAGGGTTCTACCTTTTTGGGGCGGGCAATTTCACCCTCTAAAGGTATATAAACCACATTTTCGCGGTCGAGGCCGAGGTTCTTCGTGCGCAAATAATTCATTTGTTTACCTACCGCCAGCATTCCAACAATTAGGAAAATAGACAGTGAAAACTGAAATACGACCAATATCCGCCGAAATAGAGCAGGACCAGGGCCGAATTGTAAACGACCTTTCAGGATTTTTATCGGTTGTAGAGATGATAGGAACAAGGCCGGGTAACTACCTGACAGAAAACCCGTAATAAGTACCAGCACCCCAATGATGAGCCAGAGTATTGGTTCAGCCAAATTGAGGGTTAGATGCTTATCAAATACAGTATTGAAGGTCGGTAACACCCCCCAGACTAATCCCAATGCCAGTACAACAGCCAATAGGCTCGTTAGCACCGACTCGCTCAGAAATTGCCCAATTAATGAGGAACGCAGCGCACCAACGACTTTCCTGACCCCCACTTCCTTTGCCCGCATTGCCGACTGTGCCGTGGCCAAATTCATGAAGTTAATGCAGGCAATGAGCAGAATAAATAAGGCTACAATAGAGAAGATACGCACATACTCAATCCGCCCGCCTATGCTTTGGCCATTTTTGTACTCGCCGTACAGATGGAGATCCGTAATGGGTTGCAAGACTGGACGACCCGTTGCGAAGTTTTTCCCGGCGAAACGCGGATAAATATCCTTCATGGCCGCTTCTGCCTGAGCCAGTGTAGTGTTTGGCTTCAACCGGACAAATGTCTGAAATCCGTTATTCCCCCAGGTTTTCATCCAGTCCTGCTCCTGCACTTTCCAGTTCACCATCCAGTCGAATTGCAGTGTGGAGTTGGTTGGCAAATCTTCGATTACGGCGCCAACGGTGTAAAATTTATCGTTGTTAAGTTGAAGCGTTTTGCCAAGTGCCAGCCCGTTTGGGAAATATTTTTCAGCCAGTTTACGGGTAATGATAATCTTGTCGGGCTGGGCAAGTGCCGCTTTCGGACTACCGTAGAGCGCGGGCAAATCGAACACACCGAAGAAGTCAGCCGTAGCGAAATGGCCTCTTTCTTTAGCTGCTTTTTCGCCAAGCTGACCACCCGTTACCTTTATCAGATATTCCGGGCCGAAGTTAATTTTAGCCACAGCCGCGACCTCTGGTACGTCTTTCGCAATGGCTTCCTGCAACGGGCCAGGGGTAACGAAATTCGTCACAGTTTCGCCATTGTACGGAAAGTTAACCCGCACGTAATGGATACTCTCCGCATCAGGTATGAAGCGGTCGTAGCTTAGTTCGTCCTTCACCCATAACCCAATCAACAGGCTGCACGCCATGCCAAGGGCCAAACCAAAGACATTGATAGATGAATAGAGTTTGTTTTTCATCAAACTCCTAAAGGCAATTTTGGCGTAGTTTCGGAACATAGTTGTCATCCCGACCGGTCCAGTCGGTTGGTGAAAGTGAATGGTAAGAAATGTCGGCCAGCCTTTGCCGTCGTTACACGTGGAAATTCTCGGTTACGACTTTTCCGTCAAACAGATTTACAATGCGATGGGCAAAACCGGCATCATACGGTGAGTGAGTCACCATGATGATTGTGGTGCCTTCGTCGTTTAGTTCACCA
Source organism: Spirosoma flavum (assembly GCF_042686045.1). Classification (NCBI taxonomy): domain Bacteria; kingdom Pseudomonadati; phylum Bacteroidota; class Cytophagia; order Cytophagales; family Cytophagaceae; genus Spirosoma; species Spirosoma flavum. The sequence goes on along the minus strand of NZ_JBHUOM010000019.1, from coordinate 482,197 downwards.
AGCAGCTTCATTACTTCTTCGCCATTTTTCGAATCGAGGTTACCCGTCGGTTCATCGGCAAGAATCAGCTTGGGTTTTGCTACGACAGCCCGCGCAATGGCCGTCCGTTGCTGCTGTCCGCCCGATAGTTGCTGTGGAAAGTGATTACGCCGGTGCATGATTGCCATTCGATTCAGCGCTTCCTCCACGCGGATTTTTCGCTCGTCAGCCGGTGTTTTCAGGTATAACAATGGCAGTTCAACGTTTTCATAGACAGTCAGTTCGTCGATCAGGTTGAAGCTCTGGAATACGAAACCGATGGATCCTTTGCGGAGTTGTGCCCGTTGGCGTTCGGTCATTTTGGCCACTTCTGTTCCGTAGAAGTTGTATTCGCCTTCGCTGGGATTATCCAATAAACCGAGGATGTTGAGCAAGGTAGATTTGCCGCATCCTGATGGTCCCATAATAGCGACAAACTCGCCGTCTTTGACATCCATATTGATGCCATTCAAGGCGGTGGTTTCTACTTCTTCGGTCGAGAAGAGCTTCTGAAGGTTAACTGTCTGAATCATATTGTTTGGTGGTCAATGTCTTTGTAAATGATATCAGATAGCACGAAGCCAGAGCCTCGCGCCATCAATTTCTAAAATTCAAGAACTTCGTTATCCCCAAAGTTTTCGTAGGAACTTGTAATTACCTGTTCACCGGGTTCCAGACCAGTAAGTACTTCGTAGAACTCTGGATTTTTTCGTCCTAAAGTAATTTGACGTTTCAGGGCTCGTTTGCCAGACTTATCCACTACATATACCCAATTGCCGCCCGTATCGGAGAAGAAACCGCCAACGGGAAGAAGCGTTGCCTTAGCCGCTTTGCCCAACTCCAGTTGAATCGGCGACGATTGGCCGCGTTTGATGCCCTCTGGCGCACCGTTTGGGAAGATCATGTCCACTTCGAACCGGCCGCTTTTTACTTCGGGGTAAACCCGGCTGATGGAGAGTTCATGCATTTTTCCGTTGAATTCAAACGATCCTTTCAAGCCTGAAAATACCCGGCTGATATAGTGTTCATCAACACCGACGCGCATTTTGAAACCGTTCAGGTCATCAATCTGCCCGATGTTCTGTCCCCGGTTAATATTCGAACCAACTTCTACATCAATACTTGATAGCTGGCCGGATACCGGTGCTTTTACGACCAGATTATCCAGTGTCTGCTGCCAAAGAGCAACATTTCGTTGCGTACGTTGCAAGGTGCCTTCAAGTTGTTTAATCTGAAATTTTGCGTTTTCCTCCTGATACTTCTGCGTTTCGATTTCGATAGTACGCTGGGAGGTTAATCGTTCGTAAGCGCGTTTCGCTTTCAAATAGTCTTCTTCCGACACGACTTTATCTTTGTACAGCTTTTCCTGACGCTCGTAGGTGTCTTTCGTCTGAGAAATTTGAGCATCTACATCGGCCAGAGTTTTACGTAGCGTAAATCGTTCGATCTGTATCCGTTGACGCGTATTTTGCAGATCGTTCACGAGCCGGTTGGCTTCGGTTTCTGATTGTAGAAAACTCAATTTGAGACTCTGATTTTCGAGTTTCAGCAAAACCTCACCTTGCTTCACCGTGTTCCCGCCTTCAACGAGTTTTTGCGTTACGTAACCCCCTTCAATTGCATCTAATCGAATCGTTTTCAGGGGTTGTACAACGCCGGTTACAGCAATGAAATCTTCAAATGGGCCCGTTGAGATAGTTGAGACGGTTATTTTGTCTTTTTCAACATTGAGTTTCGACCGACGATCGGCGAACAGAAATGTGTAAGCCAGTAAGCTTATAATCAACGTGCCACCTCCAAAAAGTGCCATGCGTTGGGTTGTCCAGAAACGTTTAGGTAATGCGCGATCCATTATTTTAATAAACAAATGAGAGAAAGAGTGAAACCGGGCCGCCAATGGTCAGCCGCTGCTGTGCGGAGCATTCCAACAATTCAGTGGATAAATGGCTCCAGACTCATTTGCATAAAGTATGTGCCAATAGTCATGCCAATAGGATGGGTGCTCTGATTGTCAGTAATTTATGTTATAATTAGGCTAATCCTGTGTCCGCTTTCGGACGTAAATTGTCCGTTTTTGGCGTTGTAATATCCGAATTAATGCCTTCGTTTTATACCGCCGAAGCTGGCCATTAATAGTCTGATTGCACGCTTTTACCGGCTGACGGCCCGGTATTCTGCTTATTGACTGACCTCTGCCAGGACATAATGCAATAGCGTTTGGGAGCGGGTAGTCGGATTTAAAAATGGGTATGTCAACTGGCTGACGTGGTAATAGGGAAACATGGCCAGCCGTTTAACCCGGAAACCGCGCATCATCAGCGAATCGGCATAAACGCCCGTCGTGAATACCAGCCTGGATTCTGTCTGCACCTGAACGCGTAAAGCCGAATCAGTACGCGCATAAACTGTGGGGGCTTTGGCATAAAATTCGTACGTCCAAAAACTACCTCCTCCAACGCCGGTACCGGGTTCATACAGTACTGTCGGGCGTTTGGCCAGTTTTGGTTCTGTGTTTACATAGCGAGCCGTTGCCATGCCAGCCTGATACTGCAAAAAGGTTGGATACAGAAATAGATTCAGCGTTCCAGCCAGAACCAGCATGGCTCCCATCATCCGTCCCGATAGTGATAAAAGAGTATTTTTCCGAAAAAGGGTGAACGTAGCCAACGTGATTAGTAGCACCCAAACCAACGCTACAACTACTCTGTTAGGCTGAACCAGCACTAGTAAGGCAATCGCTATTCCGGCTATGGCTAATCCAATGGCTGTTTGTCCAACAGTCCACCGTCGGAGACTGGTAGGTTTCAGGCCAACTAAAAACTGCGCCGTTAGTATAGCGTAGAAAGGAAAAACGATATTCAGATAGTGGGGTAGTTGAAAACCTGATAGCGAGAATAAAGCGAAGGTAGCCACGCCAGACCCAAGCGAGATATACTCGGGTGAGGTCGCCGGAGTAGAGTTATTCCGGCGTTTGATCAGGTTAATCAATATTTTCCCAACGCCTATATATAACGGCAGCGACCAGGGCAAAAAGGCCCAGAGCAGCGTATGGACGAAGAAAAATTTATCCCCTTCTCCTTTAATGGGACCCGTGTTGAAAAATCGCCCGAACTGGCTATCCCAGAAGAAAAACCGAACACCCGAAACGCCCGTTTTGCCAAAAATAACTTTTTCGGGGTGTAAGTCGAACTGTTGGTACAGACAGTAAATTTCGGGAATGGTGAATGCAAATGATAAGGCAACAGCCACACACCAACGTAGCTTAAGCAACTCCCGCCAGTGACCAGTTAAGAGCCAGTGCAGTACTAAGCCGCCACCAATGGGTATAAGGACAAAGACACCTTTGGTCATCAGGGCGCACCCGGTAAGGAAAGCGCCAGCTAGTAGATGAAGGCTGCTTTTAGATAGGCCATATCCTGGAGATAGATCATTTTTACTGCCCAGAAAGACCCGGTAAAAATGATACACTGGCCCAATAATAAGCGGCATTAGGTATGGTTCGGCGCGCACGTCGCTGTTGGACAAAACGCCGTGAAACGCCGTCAGTAGCACCAGCGTGGCCACTTGTGCTGTTACTTTTGAATACGTTAGCCGGGTGAATTGATAGGTATAAAATACGCTGCCAAGAAAAAATAGCAGCGCAGGGAATTTATAAGCAAATGTATTGATGCCGAAAATTCGGTAACTTGTGGCAATAATCCAGAATGGAAAATGCGGCTTGTCGAGCCAGTCGCTGCCAACCGCGTAAAGGTTTACAAAATCGCCAGTTTGGGTCATCTGTTTGGCTATACAGGCGTAGAGCGCACCATCGAGTTCCATCACTGGCGGAAATAAGCCGGTAGCATTTAGAAATACACCTACAGCTACGAGGGCATAAAACCAGCGAGTATCAAAGGAAGGGTAATTATCAGTCATTTGTTGTCATTGCGAAACCGCCCGCACGGTTGTCAGTGTTTCGGGCCGCTGGTGCGGTCATCGTATCGTGTTCACGTATCGAGTGGAATGATTGACCGCCCAATGACCGCACCGGCGGCCCGGAACAATAACCACCTACTGACAATAATGACCGCTTAACGACTTTTGAGGGGTCAAAGTACGTAAGAAAACCGTAATTCGTTGTCGAATCAGTGCCGACGTGCAACAAATCGTTCTGCTTTTTATCTTTGGTATATGCAAGATGCTAAACTCTTACTCGTCGATGATGATCCCGACGTATTGCTGGCGGCTCGGTTGCTGCTTAAACGACATGTTGGCGCGATAGATATCGAAAAAAATCCAGAAAAACTGCCGTTTCTACTTAACAACAATCGGTATGATGCCATCGTGCTTGACATGAATTTTCAGCGCGATGTGAGCAGTGGACGCGAGGGATTTGCCTGGCTTGACCGTATTTTAGATATCGACCCCAAAGCGCGCGTTGTTCTTTTTACAGCTTACGGCGATGTTGAGATGGCGGTGCGGGCTATCAAAGCCGGAGCGGTTGACTTTGTCCTGAAACCCTGGCAGAACGACAAGTTTTTAGATACTATTCGCGGAGCGGTAAGAGGTCGGGAGGAGACAAAAGAAGAGCAGGAAGACGCTCAAAAAGTTAATCGCAAAAAAGTTAATTCGGGTAGTCAGTCAATCATTGGCAGTGCTATGCGCTCGGTTCTGGATACTGTCGAACAGGTAGCTCCAACTGATGCTAACGTCTTGATTCTGGGTGAAAACGGTACTGGTAAAGATTTGATTGCGCGGGCTATTCATGATCAATCACTCCGGCACGACAAGCCCTTTGTGAGTGTAGACGTAGGTGCATTGACCGAAAGTTTGTTCGAGAGTGAATTGTTTGGACACGTAAAAGGAGCCTTTACCGATGCCCGCGATGACCGCGCCGGTCGATTTGAAGAAGCTAATGGCGGCACTATTTTCTTGGATGAAATTGGTAACCTGACCCCTTCTCAGCAAGCCAAACTCCTGACAGTGTTGCAACAGCGGCAGGTAACACGCGTAGGCTCAAACAAAGCTCGTCCGCTCGACGTTCGACTCATTTGCGCGTCGAACGCCGATCTTGATGAACGCGTAGTTGAGGGGAACGGCTCGTCAGTACGATTCCGCCAGGATTTACTTTACCGGATCAACACTATTGAACTTCACCTGCCACCCCTGCGCGAACGGCCAGCCGATATTGGGCTATTGGCCGACTATTTCATAAAAAAATACGCCAAACAATATAACCGACCAGTGTCAGGGGTGAGCCCGGCGTTACTGGCCGAGATGAAGCAATATCGCTGGCCGGGCAATGTTCGGGAGTTACAGCACGCCGTTGAGCGGGCCGTAATTCTGGCTCGGCCTGATATGGCTCGGCCTGACGTGGCTTCTGGAACGATGCTGGAACCGGGTAATTTTGTCTTCAGAAAAGACGGTAGCACCAACTCGCCGGTTAGTGAAACACTGCAATTAGAAGATATGGAACGGCAGTTGATTCAGCAGGCGATGCAGAAACATCGGGGCAGTATTACCGATGTAGCGCGGGAGTTGGGTGTATCGCGGCAGGCACTGTACCGACGACTGGAAAAGTTCGGGCTGTGAACGAACGCTGATTTTAACCAGAATCAAACCGGTTGCTTTAACTCTGCAAGAATAGCTTCTTGGGCTAGTCTTACTACTTCATCAGGGGTTCGGCCTGCGGGTTCGATGCCGGGAAGTACGTACCATGACATCCGCGAAAAGGAAGTGAGTGGAAACATACCTTTTGGATTAAACTGTCCCGTTCCCCGAATGGTAATTGGCACCACAAGCGCATCCGGTGCCCGTTTGAGTAACATAGCAACTCCGCCCGCTACAAAAGGGCGCATCTGGCCCGAAGCAGATCGTGTTCCTTCGGGAAAAATTACCGCTGACAGATTCTGCTGTTGAATGAGCTTGCCTAACCGGGCAATCTCGACAATTGCCTGCTTAGAATCTTTGCGGTTAATAAGTGCGGCTCCGCTCTTGCGCAAGTTATACGATATACCCGGTATGCCGTGTGACAGTTCGATTTTTGAGACAAATGTTGGGGTGTGCCGACGCAGAAACCAGCTAATCGGCGAAATGTCGAACATGCTCTGGTGGTTGGCTACGAAAATAATTGGTCGGTCGGGGGGCAGTGTGGTAAGCATCCGAAAACTGATCCGGCTACCGGTTAGATACCAGCCATAGGCAATGCTGGCGTTCATCCAATCCACCGTTTTTTTGTGAGCTGGCCGGCCAAACAGGTGGAACGAGATGACCTGTGCAACGTGAAAAACACACAGAACTACCCCAAAATAAAGCAGGTAAATGCTGCTTAACACATAATCTAAAAGTTTCTTCATACAGGCTACAGGCGTTGGGCACAGTAACTATTTAGGCATAAAATTAGTAACGAGTTGAGTATAGTCGGGAAGAAAAACGAAAGCTATCCTAAAACATCGACTCTTTTAGGCGAACTTTGCTAAACATGAGATAAATTGACCTGTTTTTCTGTTAATAATACATGAGCTTATCTGGCACACGTTTGGATGTTATGCGATTCGTCGGTGAAAAAATCGACGTTTCTATGGATGAATTTCTTAAACCTATCGAGACGAATTGGCAGCCGTCCGATTTGCTACCCGATACAACGAAGGAGTCATTTTTAGACGAGGTTAAATTTCTTCGCGAAAGCACCCGCGAGCTATCGTACGATTATGTAGCGGTGCTTGTTGGCGATACCATCACAGAAGAAGCCCTGCCTACGTATGAATCGTGGTTGATGGATATGGAAGGTGTTGAGCAGGGGAGTCAGCACGGCTGGTCACGCTGGATTCGTAGCTGGACGGCTGAAGAGAATCGCCATGGTGACTTGCTCAATAAATTCCTGTATTTGTCGGGGCGGGTTAACATGCGGGCCATGGAAGTATCGACGCAGTACCTTATTGCCGACGGCTTCGACATTGGAACGGGCAGAGACCCATATCGCAACTTCATCTATACATCGTTTCAGGAACTGGCTACCAACGTGTCTCACCGCCGAACGGCCACGCTGGCCAAACAGGCGGGTTGTAATCAGTTGTCAAAAATATGTGGCGTAATTGCTTCCGACGAGATGCGTCATGCGCGAGCATACAAGGATTTTGTAAACCAGATTTTTGCCGTTGACCCATCCGAAATGATGCTGGCCTTTGAGGATATGATGCGCAAAAAGATTGTCATGCCCGCTCACTTTTTGCGTGAAACCGGAGTTCAAATCGGGCAGACATTTAGTCATTTCTCTGATGCTGCTCAGCGATTGGGCGTTTATACCACTCAGGATTATATTGATATCGCAGAGTCGCTGCTGATAGAGTGGAAAGTTGACTCTATCGCCGATCTTAACGATGCCGGTCAACGTGCCCGCGATTACCTGATGGCTCTTCCAGCGCGTCTTCGTCGGGTAGCCGAACGTACAAAAATACCTACGCTTGAATATCCGTTCAGTTGGATTGTCTGAGTCGGCTATGAATCGTTTCGCCATAGGCATCGGCTGGCGTATTATTGCCATCGTCGTTGTGACGAGCGCGGTAACGTACTTTTACCTTCAGCAAGCTAACTCCTTATTACTCTTTGCATTATTTGTTTTTCATATATTTTTATCGATAAACCTGTATCAGTACGTTACTGGTCTGAATCGTAAATTGACACGCTTTCTGGAATCGGTGCGCTACTCCGATTTTGCGGTTGCATTCCGGGCCGATAGTAATCTCGGCCCGTCTTTTTATGAACTGAATGACCAGTTTAATGAAGTATTGGATGCGTTTCGGCAGGCGCGGGCTGAAAAAGAAGCCAACCTGCACTATGTCAATACTATTGTTCAGCATGTAAGTGTTGGGTTACTGACCTTCGATGCCACCGGGCAGGTTGAGTTGGTCAATCAAACGGCTTTGCGGCTGCTTGGAATATACCGTCTCCGTACGCTTAACGACCTAAACGCTACCCATCCTGATCTGGCTAATGTATTGAAGGCTTCCACTGCCTCATCGACGCCTGTATCCTATCAAACCGGGGCTGATGGCGAGTTGTCGGTACGTTGCACAGCCGTTCGGTTGCGGGGGCGATTGGTTACGGTAGCGTCGATGCAGAATATTCGTACGGAGCTGCAGCAGCGTGAACTCGAAGCATGGCAAAATCTGACGAAAGTGCTTCGGCACGAGATCATGAATTCCATTACGCCGATTGTATCGCTGGCGGGTACCATGCGCGACATCGTCGAAACCGACTTATTACCGTTGGCTTTACCCGGTCCCGAGCAATCGGCAACGCTTCCTGCCTTTGCTGCCGAATCGATCAATGATCTGCGCGATGCGCTGACAACCATTGAGTTACGCGGGGCAGGTGTTATGCAATTTGTGGACGCGTACCGGCATTTTACAACTATTCCGCAGCCAATCTTCTCCGATGTGTCGGTTGAGCAATTAGTGCGTCATGTTGTTCAGTTGGTTCAGTCCGACGCGCAGAAACACCAAATTACGATTTCGGTATCAGTGCCATCGTCAAATCTAGCCATTCGTGCTGATGCTGCCCAGATTGAAATGGTGTTGCTAAATCTTATAAAAAACGCCGTAGAGAGTTTAGGGAAAACCGAGAATCCCGCTATCCGACTCGACGCGGAGTCAATTGGGCCTCGTGTTCTTATTCGCGTAAAAGACAACGGGCCGGGCATCGAACCTGAAGCCTTGGAACAGATTTTTATCCCGTTTTACACCACCAAGAAAACTGGCTCTGGCATTGGATTAAGCTTGTCACGGCAAATTATGCAACTCCACAATGGCCAACTCACCGCCAACTCCAAACCGGGCGAAGGCAGCACGTTTAGCCTGGCGTTCTGAGAAAACTTTGCTATACGTACAGAAACTTTAGAAGACTGGCAGTGATGGAAGTTCGCTAATTTCTTACGCCAACACGCCCTGAAACAAACTCAGTCGCTCGCGCAGCACGTAGCTGCTGACATCAGAGTTCCAACCGCCCCGTCCACTCAGCGAAAATATCCGAACGTCTGACGATAAGGTGGCGTATTTGTCCAGCGCCTTGAGCCAAACTGTTCGTTCTTGATAGGGAGCCAGCAACGTTCGAGCCAGATTTAGCGCGCGGTGTTGCCGGGGCGACCAGATGGGCCTCAGACGATAAGCGGCACCCTGACCATTGAGCAAATCGGGCAGAAATTGCGGTGGGATTAACGGTAGCAATTCTGCCATCAGGTATAAACCTATCTCGACGTTGAGTAGTCGATTGGCGACCATGCCCGGCAGCATGTGACGGTAGCGGAGTCGGGTGACCAGCGGCTCCTGCCAGCGCAACAAAGTAGTCAGGCTGGGGCGAACCATAGAATACGTGGAAGTCGATGCCGTGTTCATTTTAATTTGGACCGCCGTTGCGGTTATTTGTTGTTCAAATCAAAGATAATATCCTAAGAACGTAACCTTTTTACGTTGTTCACCCGAAGCGAAAGTTTTTTCGCCAACGTGACAAAACCTGTCGCATAAGCTTTTGAACCAAGAGCCGTGCCACTGGCTGATAGGCCCAGCAAAATGAACTGGATTTGCAAACCATTGATCCAGAAAAACTTAGATAGCACCAATACATATGTCGGCTAATCTTAACTCCTCGTTTCAGGAATCGTATCTGACTTCTTAGTGCCCAATAAATCATCATGATTACGCGCTGTGCCGCACCGTTATTTCTGTTAGTGCGGTAAAACACTGAGGGTTGACGAATAATAAATTTTAAACAAGCCATTGTCGTTGACAGTCCAGCCTTCCTGCAAGGCGACTGCCGATAACCATTTCGACACCTCAGCCTGATGAGTCTGATAGCCCCGGTTTCGCAGCAATTGCTGAACGAGAAGTGTAGACGTACCGCCCTCCGCCAAGATTAATGCTGTGGCTGCCTGACAAACCGCAAAAGGCGTTATTAGCTTCATTGTTATGTTCATTTCTGAGCTCACTTTTATTCAACAAGTCTGTAATTGGAAATCACCCTACCATTTGGCGCAGTGTAATAATCCGATTGCGGAAAAAACCGACAGTCTTTTCGCCAAATCGGCTGCGGTCAGCGCTGATGTCGTACGCTTGCAGACGATCAGGAATGGTCGTATAGGCATCCAGCAACATAGACCATGCATTGCGTTGTTGAATATGGCTCAGCAACGTCCGGCCCCGGTTTAGCAATTTGTGTTGTTTGGGTGTCCAGGTAGGCCGGTCCAGAAACGACGAGCCATTGTCGTGGAGCAGACTGGGAAGAACATCGGGTGGGGCCGTGGGCAATAGTTGCGATAACAGAAATAAGCCCATTTCGATGTCTAGCAATTGCCCGGCTGACAAAGCTGCCCGTTTGCGGTCCGGCGTATTCAGGGCTGGAAAGGGCGATGACGCAAATCCGGTGGTACGATTTTGATTAGTGTTCATAAGAGTGTTCATTAGTATTGTTGTTTAAAAAATCACAGAACAAAGTTCTATCGGGCAAAACGTAATCTTTTTACGCTCTTCTTTTTTTGTGAAATTATTTTTGATAATCTTGCTTATAATTGCCGGACTACAAATCCAGCACAAGCTTAGATAGTATGATCATTTACACTGGACTTTAGTCTGGTGATCTCACTTATTGCTAGCATGCCCATAACCCGCTCTGCCTTCCAGCGTTATCGCCTGATTGACGAAATTATCAGCCGTTACCCGCGCCAGTATTCCAAGCAGCGTTTGTTTGAGTTGTGCCGTGAGCGGTGCGGGATTCGCTCTGTTTCGTCGCTGGAGAAAGATATCCAACGACTACGGGAAGACCACGACGCGCCCATTGCCTACGACAAACGGCGCAACGGTTATTACTACACTAACCCACAGTTTCGATTGCTTCGGCTCATGCTCTCGCCTGATGATATGGAAGCACTCGACTACGCCCGCGAGGTGTTGACGGCTACGCAGGGGGCGTCGGTGGCGGGTGAGTTAGCCAACGCGCTCCAGAAGGTTCGGCAAAGCCTGGATATTATTCGGGAAGTGAAAACCGAAGGGCTGACGCGTCGGGTGGTGTATATGGAAGAGCGCGTACTTGGGGGCAATCGACAATACGTTCCGGTATTAATTCGGGCTATTAACCAGAACCGGCAGATTGCCTTTCACTATCGGAAACATGACACGGCTGACACAGCAGATGCCGTAGCCGACGTGTCGAAACTCCGCATATTACACCCAATTCTACTGCGCGAAGTGGCCGATAGCTGGTACGTGATTGGCTACGATGAACCTACGGGTAAAGAGCGAACGTTCGCGCTCGACCGCATGAGTGACCTGGAAATTACCGACGAATTCTGCGCTGTGCCGCCCGATGTGTTGACCAACGTTAGCGAGCTGTTTGAGCACATTTACGGTATCACCGATAGTAGCGGCCCAGCCGAGGATATTCTATTATCCTTTTCGCCCCTGTTTGGCCGATACGTAAAAGCTAAACCGATTCACCAGACGCAGGAGGTTGTGCGCGATACGGATACGGAATGTATTGTGCGCCTTCGATTGGCTCCCAATCGCGATCTGCTCATGCACTTGCGCAGCTACGGCGAGCACCTGACCGTGTTGCAACCGGCCAGTTTGGTGCAGGAGTTAAGGGCATCGTTGGAGGCTACGTTGGAGCGGTATTGACAAGTTGAAGCAGCTATTTTTGTTTATGATACAGTTAAGGAAAAGATAAAAATTAGTTTGAAAAATATCTATCTTTCCATAAGGCGTATCAAATCTTGAACCCAAATAATATGAAGTCAAAAATCTCTATAAATAGTAATATGAGTAGATTAAATCGAGTTTTATTTTTTGTGTTTTTTGCTCTTTTCTTTAGCTCATCCAAAATTAATGCTCAGACAACTACCCTTCGATTTGCAAAACTTATTACAGGACAAGGCGATGTAATTTCAGATGCAGTTGTGATTATAGAGGGCAATAAAATTATTAAGGTTGACTCTGGAGAAAAGAATATTTTACCCAATACAACGCTTATTGATCTTCGCCCGCTGATTGCTATTCCAGGGCTTATTGATGTCCATACGCACATAACGTATTATTGGGATAAAACATCGGGAACAAACCCCTGGGCTAGTCGCTTAGACCCTGCAACAACTGTTTTTCTGGCTCAGGAAAGTGCTATGAAAACGTTAGAAACGGGAGTGACAACAATCCGGGATTTAGGTTCATCGGGTGGTACTGATATATCAATGCGAGATTTAATTAATCGGGGTGCCATGAAAGGCCCCAGAATGTTTGTTGCTGGAAATGGATTGCATATATCAAGAGCAAGAATCAACCCTGGTAATACTACTTTCGATCCTGGCCGGGCTGACGGAGTAGAGGAAGTAATAAAAGTGGTACGCCAGGAATTAGGTTCTGGTGTCGATTGGATAAAAATCTATGGGTCAACCGGAAGCGCCCAAAATGTAACGGGTTTCCAAACCTTTACGACGGAAGAAATGAAAGCTGCCGTGGATATTGCTCACAAAGCGGGCAAACGGGTTGCCGTTCATTCTTATGGACCGGATGGCTGTTTATCCGCTGTACTTGCCGGTGCCGAATCGGTAGAACATGCAACCGATGTGGACAAATCAACTTTTGAAGAAATGGTTAAACGAGGCACCTTTTATGTACCAACTGTTGACCATAATCGCTACTATGTTGATCATCGTGAAGAATACGGATACAACAGTATAATTGTAAAAGGGCTAAATAATTACATTGACAGAAATTTTAAAAGTCTACAATTAGCCATTAAAATGAACGTAAAAATAGCTATGGGATCTGATGCTGTTTTTACTGGATTTGGTGAAAATACAAGGGAATTAAGATGGCTTGTAAAAGCGGGAATGACACCAGGCCAAGCCTTGCAAACAGCTACAATAAATGGGGCAGACCTTCTAGGTAAAAAAAACGAATTGGGCGCAATAGCTCCAGGGTTTTTTGCGGATATTGTTGCCGTTGATGGAAATCCATTAGATGATATCGAGGTGGTAATTAATAAGGTACGCTGGGTTATGAAAGATGGAAAAACCGTAGTAGACAAAAGATAACGGTTTTGTTAAAAATTAAGTACGCTTAGCTAATTTAATACGTAGTCAAATTTTATATATAAAAGTAATAATGCACGTTGTCTATGTCATCCTTTACGACTATCCTTCAGAAATTTGGCGAAAAAGGTGATAAAACTCGCTGGACATACATTGAAATTCCGATTGCCGTAACTAACGAACTAAAACCCGGTCAGAAAACATCATTCCGGGTGAAGGGTACATTAGATAATTACCCAATTAAGTTAGTCGCTCTATTGCCAATGGGACGTTCAATATCGCGTATTACCGATGGCTTAAACGGTGGGTTTATGATGCCCATAAATTCCGTTATGCGCCGTGGGATGGGAAAAAACGAAGAAGGTGAATCGATACGGGTTAGCCTTGATGTAGATAACGATCCATTACCCCAATCGGCTGACTTCATAGCTTGTCTGGACGATGATCCCGATGCAAAGCGGCACTATGATTCATTAGCCAAAGGCCACCAGAATTATTTCAACAACTGGATTGAGGAAGCCAAAACTCCCGAAACCAAAGCCAACCGCATCGCCAAAGCGTTACGGGGCTTGTCGATGGGTATGGGTTATAGTGAGATGATTCGGTATTTCAAGAAGCAGAGTTAACTAGTTAGCCCTGAGCAACGTATCATCAATTAAACGGAATAATTACTTTCAAACAGATGTTGCGTCCCATGCCGTACATACCCAGATGGCCATTGGGCGATTGGGTAAAATATTCAAAGTATTTTAATCGGCTCAGGTTCGACTGGTAAGCAACATCGAATATATTGTTGACCTGAAACAGAACACGCAGGCCGGGTCTATTCTGACCAACGTGCAGAAGTCCGTCTATCCCGGCATTCACAAGCGTGTAGGCAGCCGTCGGTGTTTCTGTACTATTCAGGGCCAGATATCGATCCTGCTTGGCATTATAATCCACGTCGGCTTTCACGGTCACGTCCGATAACCACTTGCGTTTCAATGGTAGCGTCTGGCTTATACCTGTAGAAACTCGCAGGGGTGGAATAAAGGGCAAATATTCACCATTTACACCCGCATCAGAATAAAGGTTTCCCCGATTATAGCCGTACACCACAGAAATACTATTGTCGAAACTAAAGCCCCGCCAGCCGGTTGGGTGCAAACTAAACTGAGTCTCGAATCCGTAAAGTTGCGCCGATGCCTGCTGATATTGATACGTTTTGTTGCCCGGTACAAGTATGACCGATTGCCCCTGCGCGTCAACTAACTGAGCAAGGGAAATATAGTTCTGAATGTAATTATTGAAGACACTGACCCCAATATTTACATCAGGCAGTGTGAGCGTCAGGCCAATATCTTCCTGTAAACTGAACTCAGGCTTGAAACTTCGACTGCCGATATAATAGATGTGCGCACCGGGATCAAGTCCATTGGAAGCGATCTCGGTGATGCTTGGTGCTCGGTATCCCCGGGCTATATTCGCTTTCAGCGCTAGTTTGCTTGAGAACTCATAGGTCATACCCAAGCTCATAGAAATGCCGGTGAATGACTGGCGCAAATACGGAAACTGAAGCGTTGCTCCCGCCGTATCGGGTAGTGTAACCTTCTGGTCAAAGCCAGTTTTCGGATTGGTACGCAAGTAAAAATCATCACCCCGTAGCTGACGCCGATCGTATCGTGCCCCACCGCTCAGAGTCAGTTTATCAACTTGCCATTTCAGAAAAACGAAGGTGCCGACATCGAAAAGTGAATAATCCGGGATTGGAAAATCAGTACCATTCTTGTTTTTATTGGATTGGTACATGCCATTGACCCCTATTGTGGACGCAATGTGAGCCACTTCCGGCAGGTTGTAGCGTATGCCGTAATTGAACGTGTTGAGCCGAACATATAGCCCTGCCTGCTCAGGTAGAGTTGGGTGGTTATACTCCCGACGCACATTCTGCTGGAAAGCCAGCAATACGTCTATCTCGCCGTTGCCAATCTGATAATGATTGTTTGTATGCAATCGATAATGCTGAATGCGCTGGTGCAGCGGGCTAAATTGGTACGGCGATTGTTCACTGGCTGGCACTACAGGCCGGTTTTTTATGTCGTCTGTAGCTGACTCGGCAACCTGACGGGTAAACTGGCGTGTCAATGAATCCCTGCTTCCGTCTGGAATGCCCTGTAGATTATCGTAGAGGGAGGCCCCGAAGCGAGAGTAGCCACGCTGACCCGAATAGCCAACCATTGCCGTCGCTGTTTTTTCGGAAAAGCCCGTATTATACACCCGGCCGTCGATTTTGTTCTGGTAATTTGTGGCTGCCCGCACCGAACCACGCAGGTTCCAGGACCAGCGTGCTCCTCCCGATGCCAAACTAACCGACTCACCAAGCATACGGTTGTTTGACTGATATTCTGACACAAATCCTACTTTGATTTTACCCTCCGTGTCTTTTGGGTAATTCGGCATCATACTAACCACACCCGCCAGCGCATCGGAACCATACATCAGGCTGGCTGGCCCTTTGATAACCTCGGCCCGATCGATGTTATAATTATCAACTTCTATCCCATGCTCATCGCCCCACTGCTGGCCCTCCTGCCGAACTCCATCGTAGAGCGTCAGAACCCGGTTATAGCCCAATCCTCTAATAAACGGTTTTGAAATGTTAGGGCCTGTTTTGACCGCATTTAGGCCGGGAGCATTCTTAACCAGTACATCGATGATGTTGCTACTGGCTGTACTCTCAATGGCTCGGCGCGAAATGGCCAGAATAGCCACTGGATTCTGTCTGAGCAGCGTACCCCGCGTTACCCCCGTTACTACTACTTCATTGAGCGCATTGACAATGGGCAGCAATATTACAGCATAGGTGTTGGTTTCGGGCCGAATATGTAGTGTATCAGGCTTATAACCGATACAGGAAATAATGAGGTCGTGCGGTAGTGTATCCCCTTTGATTGACACGGAAAACTGCCCTCGCGCATCGGTAAGAGCGCCTTTATTCTGGCCAACTACACTTATTGTACCGTATGAGATTGGTTTACGAGTATCGGCATCGATGACCGAACCGTAAATAGTTTTAGTGGGAGATGACTGCGCGTACGCCAGTCCTCCGGTTAGCCCAAGGCTAATCAGCAGAAAAAGTAGTTTCATTCAGGAAAATTTCGTTTGATTGAGTGGCCCGACAACTCGGTGGTCCGACGGTTCGGTGGCCAAACAGTTCCAGTGGAATGTAATACTGCTTACCAGCCAGGAAGCCAGAGTCAGCAGATCAGGAAATTATCAAACGATGGGCGGTCCCCGATGAGAGAAACAGCAAAATGGGGAGACGGAACGAACAGGTCGGCTAGTGAACCGGAACGTGATTTGCTGGCGAGTGCGCAGCAGAAAAAGGAAAGCAAAAAAAGCACCGACGACAACGGGAAGGTGCGCGGCTAAATCCAGGAGCAGAATCTCCTGTGCCGTGTGGGTATTCGGTAAAATTGGGCCTTTGCCAAAAGGCCAGTAGGGGTGCGCGTGAACGATTAGCCGACCATCTGGTAGCCGGTGAGCATGGCGAAACACTACCCCATTAAGCCAGATGGCCAGGAATAGGCCAAGCAGCAAACGGGCTAAGCGTAGTCGATGTAGTTGAAGCCAATCGATCATCTTCTTTTCTACTATTGGCTGATTGTCAATGCGTCAAATTTCAACCAAATATAAGAAACATCTGTTATGGTATGTCAGTTATTTATTTTTAGGCTAGTCTAAAAAATAATAGTAGCTGAGGAATATCAGCAGTTCATTGTTTTTATAAGGTATCCGGTTGCCATGATGATTGCCCCCAGCTCTGTAGTTCATCCTCGGTCCATAACGCTGGAAAAAATACGACGTGCTGTTGTTTAGGAGGCAGATACGTTTGCCAGTTCGTACCACCTGTTGCCCGTATATTTTCTGGTTCTTTTTGCAAATACTGTACCGCCGACCGCAAATGGGCAAGTTTCCAGCGAATATTGGTCCGCCAGTCGTACTCACGCAAAACGTTTGCTAATTCTATGGTGCTCAGACCATCCCGTTCCAGATGCTGATAATGATGGTATAAATTCTTGAACTGGTATTCCTCTGCCAGCCGGACAAGCTGTGGGCCATAGTGTTGATCAAATTGCTTGAGCGTCAGTGTTTTCTGTTGAGTAGCCAGTTCGGTGGCCCCACGTTTCCAATACATAAATTCGTAGAGGTCGGAAATGTATTCAGGATCGGGTGGGGCTGAGACAAGAAGGTTTCGGAAATCAGTCGATACAATCTCAATCTTTCGGAACTGGACCGATTGAAAGCCACTTGACGGAAGCAAGGCCATCCGAAATTTCAGAAATTGCTCGCGTTCCATACCCGTAATCATGATCTTAAAGGAGTCTTCCAACAACTTAAAATACTGATTGACGCGCTGCATCCGGTCCACAAAAAACGCGGTGGTCAGCGGGGTGGCATTGGCAATCTGATCAATTTCGTGCAGAATCAGTTTGAAGTATAACTCGGTAATCTGGTGGTAGGTAACGAAAATTAGTTCGTCAGGATAAGTGGTTTTAGGATTTTGCAGTGATAACAGCGTTTCGAGATGAATATAGTCCCAGTAGGTCAAGTAGTCGGCCTGAAGTAATCCTTCGAGATAAGAGGCCATATCCTGCCCCATAGCCGCAAATTTCTGTTCGAGTTGGTCCAGTTTGTCGGTGAGTGATTCGTGCATGATGATACTGGCAGACTAGAACCTGCGGTAAAGTTTTGCTACAAAGAACGCGTAGAACCAAGTCCAATGCGAGCTTTGTTAGAATAGTTGCCTTTTTGCTACTTATCGTATGACAATAGAAAACAAGACTATCATTATTTCTGGTGCGTCGCGGGGTATCGGACGGGCAACGGCCCTATTGTTAGCCCAACATGGGGCAAATGTTGTTGTTACCGCCCGCAACGCCGATGAACTTAACCAACTTGAAACCGAAGCTGCCAAGGGTCATGTTCGTGGGAAAATTGTAGCCATACCGGGCGACGTTGTCAACGAGTCAGATATGGCTGCCGTTGTACAAACCGCCCTCGATCACTTCCACCGAATTGACGTGGTCATAAATAACGCTGGCTACGGAATCTTCAAAAACGTGGACGAAATCACGGTAGACGAGTGGGATGCCGTAATGGCCACTAACGTGAAAGGTACGTTTCTATTGACCAAAGCGGCCTTGCCAACGATGAAGGCGCAGGAATCGGGACATATCATTATTGTGGCATCGGATGTAGCGAAACGGACGTTTGCGGGTGGGTCGCTTTATACCGCCAGCAAATACGCGCAGGAAGCGTTTATGGGTGCGTTACGTAAGGAAGTCCGGTCGTTTGGTATCAAAGTGTCGGGCGTTTATTCGGGACTGGTTGATTCCCATTTTCACGAGAAAGGACACGGCCACGAAACCTCGAAGCATTACCTGCAAAGCGAAGACATGGCCGAATCTATGCTATTCATTATTAGCCGCCCCGCCCACGTCGTCATCGACGAGTTTATGGTACATCCACTGGAGCAGGAGTATTGAGAAAGGGGAGCATCGCTCCTCTTTCTTGCTTTTATGTATTAAGTGCTGGGGTGGGGCATGTGATTGTTTGTCTGTGCCAGTAATTGCTTAAGCAGCCCTCCATTCGGGGCCAATTGTAGCATAAATTTACAGCGTGTACTTCAAGGCTACATTCACAATCCTACCTTCCAAAGGTGCCCAGACTGGGCGGAAAGTTGGTTGAGTAACGGGACCACTCACAACGGTTTCGTAGTTGGCCTGCTTGATGTTGAACATGTTTTCGGCATTCAGCACCAGCCGCCAGTGGTCATTGTAATGGTATTCGGCAGCACCTGCGAAGAACCAATAATTCGCTACTTTCTGGTTGTTGTAGAGGTATTGCGTACCCACATAACTGGTCTCGATACCAAACCGGAAGTGATCGTTTTCCCAGGCTACTGTTGTCGAGAATTTGTCTTGTGGAGCCAACGGCAGATAGGTGTTATCTGTG
Source organism: Spirosoma flavum (assembly GCF_042686045.1). Taxonomy (NCBI): domain Bacteria; kingdom Pseudomonadati; phylum Bacteroidota; class Cytophagia; order Cytophagales; family Cytophagaceae; genus Spirosoma; species Spirosoma flavum. The sequence goes on along the minus strand of NZ_JBHUOM010000019.1, from coordinate 463,128 downwards.
GGCCCATCGCGCCGGGCCAGCGTGTGATTATAGCCAAAATAGAGTTCGTATGCTTTGTATTCGAGCCGTACGTACGTATCCGTCCCAACGCTGAACAGGTTGTAAGGCGCGTTAATCAATTGTGTGTAAGCCCCCAGATTGCTCGATGTACTGGCAAAGGCCGATACTACCGGCGAATTGACATACGTGTAATAAAACGCCTGATCAACCTGTACAGACAGCCCACTTTCGAATGATTTGGTGTAAGCAATATCTACGTTGGCCCCCACCGACCGCTCAGCTTTTACGTTCGCTACATCAATAGGTAATAGGCGTGGGAAAATCAGGCTTACATTCAACGCGCCGGGTGTTTGGTTCACAAAGAGGTTTGGGGTTTTGTAGCCTGTCCCGACGCTCAGTCGCACTGTCCATGGCTCTGATGGTTTTAGTTTGACCGACAGTCGAGGTAACAGAAAGTTTCCAAATGTATTGTGGTGATCCAGTCGGAGGCCAGCCTGTACCGCTACTTTTTTGCCTACTTGCCAATCATCCTGCACAAATCCACCGAGGGTTTGGTAAGTGTAGTCAACGAGCCGAGTGCTATCCGGGTTCTTTCGAAAGGCTTCGACCGTAAGGTTAGCCCCCACAATGAGTTGATGTTTGCCGAACCGCACAAGGTCGTTGGTTTCCAGATAAATAGACGACTGCCGCCCGTCGGATAATTTTTGGTAGTCGGTATTCTGGCGGTGAAACGTGCTGACAGCGCCTTTAACGGTTAGTAAATTGTTTTCTGAGGTGTTCTGGCTGGCGTTGAAATCAATGGTATGGCGTTGTAAGTCGGTAACATTTTTGTACGCATTAGGCAGGGTGCCTTCGAGGGCAGACAGGTAACCACCTTCGCGGTGTTCGGTTGTGAAGGCATACCCAATATCGAGTTTGGTATAGTCAGATGGGTTCCAGAAAAAGCGGGGGTGAAAGTTGAATTGCTTGATTCCCGGACTATCGGTAAAACCGTCGCCCGTTACGTCAACCGCCTGTTGATGGGTGTAGCCGCTAAACAGCGTCAGGCCCGTTTTTCCATACCGCTGCGAATAATAGGCATTCAGGTTGGTTTCTTTTAGGTTCGAGTGGTTGAGTAAGGCTGTAAATGTGGGTTTATCAGACGTAGGTGATTTAGAAACGATGTTAATCATGCCCCCAATCGCACCACCGCCGTAGAGCGTCGAAACCGATCCTTTAACAATTTCGACCTGCTTCAAATCCAGCGGTGGAATCTGCAATACGCCAAGATTACCCGAAAAGCCTTCGTATAACGGCAGACCATCCCGCAAAATCTGTGTGTATTTGGGGTCGAGTCCCTGCATTCGAATGGCCTGATTGCCGTTTACCGCCGATGTTCGCTGGATATGAATAATCGAAATGTCGCCCAGAATACTACTTATGTTGCCCGGCACTACCGCGCTTTCTTCATTCATATCTTCCTGACCCAGCACTTCAACCTTGATAGGCAAATCTTCGATGCGCGAGTTGGTTCGGGTAGCCGTTACCGTCACTTCATCAATGGTTTCTTCGGCGGCTTTCAGCCGAAATACGAGCGTATCGGCTCCCGGTGTTACAGGAAATTGCCCGGTCTCATAGCCAACTGCACTAACGGCCAGGGTTTTAATATCGTCTGGAAGGTTGTCAATTCTGGCAATACCATTGACATCGGTGACGGCCCCAATAACTAGCCGCGTTACGTTCAGTTTGGTTGGCGTGCGAATTGTTGCCGCAATGACGGGTTCGCGAGTCAGGCTATCTTCAACCCGAATAATACGAATGGCTTGTCCGAACACAGAAATGACCTTCAGTAGGAGCAACCCAATAAAAAAGAGTTTTTTCATCACTTGTAAAATTTGACTACAAGTTTCGGAAAGAATTATGAAGAGAATTTGAAGAAGAATCTAAATGCTTGATTTGTATAAATTTAGAGCTGGAATAGCAAGAGATTTACGCTTTTTGCTGTACTAACCTTACCCGAAATTCATGTACGCTCTTATCAGTATCATAAGAATACGTTAGTGATAAGCCGTAGCGGTCACAGATTTGTTTCACCAATGCCAGACCTAACCCTGTCGAATCGGAGCGGGCGGGGTCTTTTACGAAGCGGTTGAATAACTGATTAGTAGCAAAAGGAAGCGGTGCGCCGGGGTTCCGAATAGCCAGTGAATCTGTTGTCAATTCGATACGGACACACGCAGTACCCTGTCCATGCTGGACACTTCCATGCTGGACACTTCCATGCAGAGCATTTCTATGCCGGGCAACTCCATGCCGGACCGCATTTTTTAGCAAATTGGTTAACAACGCACCCGCTAATTGCCGGTTCATACTCAACTGGATATTTGGGGAAATTGCCCGTTCAACAGGCATATTCTTATGCTGAAAAAACGGCTCGTATTCATCCGTATACTGATTTAGCAACTCACTTAAATTCAAAACTTCATCGTTGGTGAATTGGTTGTTTTCTACTTGCGTGAGCAACAGGAGCGAACGATTCAACTGACTCAGCCGGCTAAGCGCATCGGTAGCCCGTTGCAAATGCGCATAGTCGCTTTCGGTTAGATGTTCCGACTGCAGCAGGAAATCTAACTCTACCGACGCAACGGCCAGGGGCGTTTGTAATTCGTGTGATGCATTTTCGGTAAACTGTTTTTGTAATGAAAACTGGCGTCGTAATTTTTGGGTCAATTCACCCAATGACCGACTAAGCAAACCGAATTCCCGAATGCGGCTTTCCGGAAAAATCGGTTCTGTTCCCGTATCGATTCGGACGCTTCCAAGCTGGTCGATGGTTGCGTAGAATGGTCGCCATAATTGGCGGGCTAATCCAAGTCCGACCGTCACCGACAAGCCCATCAGGATTAGAAAGCCGATAATGACACCAGCTGACATTTCGCGGGCCAATTCATTAAATTCATAATACGGCTGCTGAACCGTGACCAGATATAGCTGCCCATTGGCCGACACTGTTTCCTGCAACTGCCGTATGGGTATTGGTTTGTTGCCATCCAGCGAATCCAGGATGGTTATATCTGCAAATGTGGGTTGTACTGTTGTTGTTACGCGGTCAATGCGTGGGTTGTTGTCCCAATCATATATTTTAACAAATGGTTGTTGACGAAGTTTTACTCCAGTCTGTTTCACCTGACTCGTCAGAATTTCATCAACCTCATGCCTGATTTTCCGGTGAATGAGCGTGTAAAACCCCACGGCTCCTACCAGCGCAATAGCTAAGGCCGTGAGTAGTAGGTAGCGGGCTGTTTGACTAAGCAGGCTCATGGCAGACGGGTCGAAAAAATATAGCCTGCGCCGTAACGAGTCTGGATGTAGTCGGGACAACCCGCCAGAATAAGTTTACGACGTAGATTTTTGACGTGGGTGTACAAAAACTCGTGCGAGTCTGCCGCATCCATCGCATCGCCCCAAACGTGTTCGGCAATGGCCGATTTTGAGAGTAGACGGTCGGCGTTCGTGATTAAGAATAGGAGCAATTCATATTCTTTACCCGTCAATTTAATGTCAGTGTCGCGGACGCTCACGCGTTGTTGGTCAGGCCAGAGAGTAAGGTCGCCCGCCTTGATTTGTGCCTGCCCACCAAACAGCCGCCGACGTAAAACCGACCGCAGTCGGGCGTTGAGTTCGGGCAGGTGAAAGGGTTTGGTTAGGTAGTCATCGGCTCCGGCATCGAGCCCAGTCAGTTTGTCGATCAAAGCATCTTTTGCCGTCACGACAATAATACCGACCGTTGACTGGCGGCTTTTCAGCGCACGTACCAAATCGAGACCATTGCCATCGGGCAGCATCAGGTCTATAACCAAACAATCATAATCATAATCGTGTGCTTTTTCGGCTCCCTGACGATAGGTGTTGGCCGTTGTAACCGCGTAGCCTTCCCCCTCCAGGTACTGCTTTACTGCTGTTTGTAGCGCTGGCTCGTCTTCAATTAAGAGGATTTTCATACCAAGTAGACTATACCGTTCAGGTAAATGCAGAAAAAAAAGGCCAGTTGAAAAACTGGCCTAACACTATACCTACTGACTCCACTCGGTTGGTGTCCGATCCCAACGATGACCTGTCAATTCGCGCAGCAACTCTGGCGATAGTTCGCCTTTGTCGCTAACGGCGGTGTTGGCTTCCACATTACGAATCTGGCGCATACCCGGAATAGTCGTATGAACATCGGGATTGCTGAGAATAAATCGTAACGCCATTTCAGGCATGGTCATACCCGCCGGAATAAGGGGCCGGAGCGCATCGGCATGATCTACGCTGCTATTAAGATTTTCGGGAACAAAATACGTTGACCGCCAGTCGCTGGCCGGAAAAGTCGTCTCTTTCGTAAAGGTACCGGTGAGAGTGCCCTCGTCGAACGGCACGCGGGCAATAACACCGAGGTTTAGTTCACGGCAGAGCGGAAACAGGTTGTCTTCGGGATTCTGGTCGAAGATGTTATAAATGACCTGTACCGCATCGATCAGGCCCGTGCGAAGTGTATTTAAGCTATTGTCCGGTTCCCAACGGTTGACCGAAAGCCCCCACGCCCGAACCTTGCCTTGTTGCGTTAGTTTGGTAACGGCCTCCTGCCATTCGTCCTGGTCCGCCCAGGCATCTTCCCAGACGTGAAACTGTTGTAAGTCAATAGTTTCGACACCAAGATTTTTCAGGCTTTTTTCAGTGTATTCAATAATGTAATCGGCTGGAAACACATCTGCCAGTTTGGATTCCGGCTTTGAAGGCCACTGACGATTTTTTGGCGGAATCTTGGTAGCCGCATACAATTGCTTATCGGTGTTATTTTTTAGCAACTGATTCAGGATTTCTTCACTAACGCCATCGGCATATGCCCAGGCCGTATCAAAAAAATTGCAGCCTAATTCAACGGAGCGTTGGAGGGCGCGTAAGACTTCCTGTTTATCGGAGCCAGTCCAGCCAGCGAGGCCCCACATGCCATAGCCAACTTCAGAAACTTGCCAGCCCGTACGGCCGAATGTGCGGTAATTCATGAGATAGGGTTTATTATTTGTAGCTTGACAAAGTAAACGGTTGTATAAACATCAAACAACGAACCGCCTTGTCGACCCGGTATAAACCACAAACTAAGTTTTAGATATGCTTGTTCGTATTGTCCGTATGACGTTTCTGGAAGATAAACTTTCTGACTTTCATGCCATTTTTAATGACTCAAAACACCATATCCGTGCCTTTTCCGGAAATAATCATCTTGAACTCCTGAGCGATCCCGACCAACCCAATGTGCGTATGACTTATAGTTTGTGGGATTCTGCAAACGCGCTAGAAGCGTACCGGCAAAGCGACTTATTTCGGACAACTTGGGCCGCTACAAAAAGCCTATTTGCCGAGCGGGCCGTGGCCTTCTCAGGAGAAAAACTGGAGGAGGTTGACCCGGATAAACTATGAGTAAAATCACCTAGATTTTGCCTTCTTCACGGTGGAAAACTACTTGCGGCACAACCACCATGAAGAGTCTGCTTTCTATTATTTGGTTGACTACCTGTCTGCTACTATGGCTGACTACGGGAATGTTTGCCCAAACCACCATTACACTTACTGGTTATGTAACCGATGCCGCAACAGGTAAGCCGATGCCGTTTGCCAATGTGTATCTGAACGGTAGCACACGCGGCACGGTCACAAATGAGCAGGGCCATTATTCACTGGCGGGTGTTCCGCTCGGTACGATTGATGTAGTAGCTTCATTTGTTGGCTACCAACCCCAACGGCATACACTGCGGGTCGATAATAGCCAGGGTAGTCGGGCTAATTTTCGGCTGAAACCGAGCGATCAAACACTGGCCGCCGTGATAGTTCGGGGAAACCCCAAAAAGTGGCAGCAACACCTCAAGCAATTTAAACGGCAATTACTTGGTGAACCGTTTGGTGGACAATGCCAGATTATGAATCCCGATGTCCTCAGCTTTCATGAGGAAAATGGCCATCTGAATGCTACGGCTAGCGAGCCGCTAGTTATAGAAAATCAGGCATTAGGCTACCGACTCTGGTATGATATGCTGTATTTTGATGGGACCTTTCAAAAAGTGTATTACGCTGGTTCGACTCGTTTCGAGGAACTGAAAGTAGCTGATGAGCGACAGGCCAGCCGCTTCCGGCGCAATCGGATGACAGCCTACAAAGGGTCGACCCGGCATTTGATGGCGAGCTTAGTTGATAGCACCTATGAACAGGAAGGGTTTCTGGTGTATCAGGAAAATATGGCCGTGCCGATTGCCCGAACAAGAGAAAATCGGACAACTTTATCTGGCTCGATTAAGGGGCATTTGCAGCCATTATCAATAAAGCAGTTAATTCAGCCGGGGCGTTTAGCGTTTGAACGAAAGTTGGTATCAGACCGCCAATTAGTGGTTTTCTATACGAATGCCACATCGTCATACTCTCCGTATCTCGATGCCCGCTATGCCTATTCGCAAATTAAGCTGCCTACCGGACATCTGCAACTAACGGTGGATGGGATAATTACCCTGCCGGAAGGTATGGAAATCCAGGGGTCGCTGGCTGACGACCGCTTGTCAACCATGCTGCCCGACGACTGGCAACCCAATGGAGACAAGGGTGATTCTGTCAGCACCAGCGCACCCGTAATAGTCCAGGGAAAACTGATGCCGCCTGATGCCCGAATGGGACGAATCGCAACAGCGTTCAACGAGCGGTTTCAGGCACTGGCACCCGTTCTGTTTGTGCATACCGACAAACCTTTATACGCCACTGGCGACCGGATGTGGTTAAGTGCGTATCTGCTCGATGCGGCTACTAACCGCCGACCGCTGGGTGAAACAGCCATTCATGTAGACTTGCTAACGACCTCGGGGCGACTTGTGCAACACCAGTGGCTGCGTGTAATGGATGGGCGTGCCACCGGAAACTTTCGCCTTTCAGACACTCTTGTGTCGGGAACGTATCGGTTGAGGGCTTATACGGATGAAGACGATGGGCAGCGCCGACCGGCTTTTGATAGATCGATTGCTATTTACAACATACTTCAGGGTACTACGCCAAAAACATCGGATACGACCCAGAAAGTAATGGATATACAACTGTTGCCCGAAGGTGGGCGTTGGTTAGTGGGATTGCCAGCGCGGTTGGGAATTAAAATTGTTGGGCCTGATGCACATGGTGTGTTAGTGGCGGGCCAAATTGTGAATGATGAGGGGACGAAGATTAGTGAGTTTACTACGAATGCGATGGGCATTGGCAGCGTTGTTATGACACCTCTGGCTGGTCGGAAATACTACGCCGAAACACTTCACGACAACCAACGTCAATTGGTGCCGTTACCTCCCGCCGACCCGGAAGGATTTAGGCTGGCGGTTGATGCGGTTAGTGATAGCAGCCGACTGACGCTCATAATTGCCGGCACAAATCGGCCAGCAAAAGATTCTGCTTATGTACTGATTCAGCAGCAGGGTCGATTGGTCGATCAGCGAAAAATACTGTTAGAAAATGGGGGCGCTCGCATAAGTCTGCCAATTACTGCTCTGCCAGCGGGTTTAAATCAAATCACTCTTTATGACGCTACAGCGCACCCTCAGGCTGAACGATTGGTGTTTTTGCCGGAGCAAGTGCCACCTATACGGGTAATACTGGGTCTTAATAAATCACGCTATCAACCCCGCGAAAAAGCAATTCTTAGTATCAACCTGAATGATGACGGGCAGCCGGTTGTCGCAGCGTTGTCGGCTTCCATCACCGATATTGGGCAGGTGCCTGACGATACGGCTGCCGCTACAATTCGTGCGCATCTGCTGCTAACCGGTGAGTTGCGCGGGCGGGTGGAGCGGCCTAATTTTTATGTTCAAAATAACTCCCTCGTAACACGCCGGGCAGTAGATGATTTATTGTTAACGCAGGGTTGGCGACGGGTGAGTGGCACCGCGGCTACCGAACTACTTGGGGGCGTATCACTGATGGGTCGGGTACTGAACGCAAAGAATCAGCCGATGGCCGGGGCACAAGTCGTGGTAGCCTCTACAGTGCCCGAACAGTCGTTCGTACGGTCGGCGGGGACCGATGAACGAGGGCGGTTTCGGTTGGCGGGTTTCGCCATTGCTGATACCCTGAAATTAATGACGCAAATTACGGATCGTCAAATGAAAAACATCCCGGCCAAAGAGGCTCATTTGGTACTGGAAGGGCCGGAAACCGCGTGGGAGACGGATACACTACACGTACTTCCAAATTGGGAATCACTGCGAGTGCAACTGGAAGCCGCCCGAACGCGCCAGGAAGGTGACGCAGATTTATACCGTGATAAAACAGCTAAGCTGTTGAAGGAGGTAACCGTTCGGGCGCGAAAACTGGAAGAACGACCTGACGATATTCGGCGATCGAGTTTGCACAGTGGAGCCGATGCTACGCTTGTATTCGATGATAAATCTCCCCGATTTGCTAATCTCTACGAAATGATTCGGGGTAAAGTGGCGGGGGTAAGTGTCACTCAGTCGGTGTCTGGTGGGTATCAAGTTGTTATTCGTGGTATAGGTAGCTTACTTATTAATCCACAACCGTTGTTTTTGATGGATGGTATGTCGATTCAGGATAATGATGGAATGGCATTGCTGAACTTTAATCCCGGCGATATTGATCGGATTGAAGTTCTGAAAAATTCCTCAACGGCTGGTATTTATGGTATGCGCGCAGGAAATGGGGTTATTGCTTTTTATTCCAAACGCTTCCGTCCGGAGCAGCTTTCAACTGGCGAAAAAGTGGGTATGACCTCTATGCAGGTTATTGGATACCCATCTATACAGCGCGAATTTTATGTGCCGCGCTATGAAAGTGCTTCGGCAGAACGACCCAGTGAAGCGCAGCCGGATTCATCGGGCCGTGTTGATCGGCGGGATGTATTATACTGGAAACCTCTTGTTCAAACAGACAGCCAGGGTCATAGCCAATTAGTCTTCCCATTGTCGGACGTTGTCAGAACGTTGCGCGTAATAGTGCAGGGCGTTTCTGCTGATGGTCGGCCTGTAGTTGGTGTAGAATTTATTCGCGTGCAGTAGTAGTACGCATTTATTTGCCCCAGTCAGGAGTAGGCGTACTGGCAACAAAAAGCTCGTCGATATAATAATCCCGGCGAGTGCGTTTATCACAAACATCCCCGCCAATCGGGTAGCGGCAAGTCGCATATACAGATACATTGTCTGGGTTCATCAGACTGACAAACGCTCCGTTTGGAAACTTATCTGTTTTATGCGTACGACCCAAAAGGCAATGGCCTAGTTCATGAAAAACCAAACATTCGCGCTCGTATTGACTAGCCTGCTGCCAGCAGAATGAATCGGTACTTAATGTAATATGGGGCGTTTTTCCACTTTGCAGTAGACATTGCCCACAAACATCCTCGCTTTGTGTAGCCCCGTAGGTAACGACCAGATTCGCCGTCGAAACGGTACTATTGTGTTTCTTAGCCTCATCCCGAAATGACTGGACGTAAGGTTCTGCTTCTGCTGGTACGCTATACTGGATCGGTTCAGGTTGCGAACTGGACTGGCAGCCTGTCAATCCGGTTAAAATCAACAACGTCAATAGCGAAAACGGGCGCATGAAGATCGGCTTAAGGATACCTTAAAGCTAATACGTCGGGCGGGTGTTTGCAAGCCTTAAACGGATTGCGTATTTGGTTCGGTTCGCTGACCCCATGCCAACCACGCCACTACGGCCAGGCAAGCCCCAAACCACCCAAATGGTAACCGTAAATCAACTAATGACAGGATGCCAAAGACTAGCGTGGTAACAAAACTGGCCAGTCCCTGCAAAGCCTGATTGATGCCAAATACTTCGCCCCGGTCTTCATCTGTTGTTCGTTGGGCTATCAAACCTTCGATGAGCCCCTGAATGAGCGAAAAAGTCAGGCAATCAATTGTGATCAGGATATACAACCACATCATCGACGATCCTACCAACCCGTAGCCGCCCAAAATCGGGACACCTAGTAACGCAAACCAGAAAATAGCCCGGCGCTGGTTGATTCGGTCAGCAATATAGGTGTAGAACACGTAGCTGATAACGACGCTTAACGCCCCAAAATACATGAAGAAATATGAAATAGCTTTCGCGTCCATTTGCAACGCACCGAAGCTGACGAATGTGACGAAGTAGAAATAATAGCCAGTACTTAGCGTCAGAGCCAACTGCATTAGTACCAACTCTTTCAGCCCCCGGTACTGCTGATTTTTGGCTAACAAGCGCGTCCAAAGTGTGTGCACATTGAGCGATTGTGCCAGTTCAGTTCCCAACACAGCGACATCCACCGACGCATTAGCCAGGGCGGGTGGGCTTGGGTGTGTCTCGCGCAGTGTCCAACTCAAGATCATGTTCAGACCCGATAGCGTAACGGCCATCATTGCCACTACTTTTGCCTGATTGCCCTGCACTATGTCGAATGTAGTCAGCAGTAAACCCGACGCAGCCGGCCCGATCACGAACCCGAGCGAAATGATTGCACCTTCAATACCGAGGTTTTTAAATAGCTGCTCTTTGGGCGAAATATCGGTGATGGCTGACCGGACGGTTGCATACATGCCGTTCGTTGTTCCGTCGCTGATTCGGTTAGCAAAGTAATAGCCGACACGCACGGGCAGTAGCAGGCAATCAGCTAGAAACGTACCGATTGCTGAGACGATGAAAATTGGTCGGCGTCCGTAACTGTCGGAGAGTTTGCCTAGCAGCGGAGCAGAAAAAAGTTGCACACCTAAAAAAAGAGCTGTGCCAACGGCGAGCCATAGTTGAGGACGCTGTAGCCCTTTAACAAATTCCGGCAGAATTGGCCCGACCGCTGAACCAACAATAACGTCGATGAAAATGATGGCATAAATCTGAGTCAGACGATAATCGCGAACGCGTTTTGGCATGTGTGACGTGGTTCTGGCACTAAGCTGGAGTTCTGCGCCATTCCCATAGACAGAATGTGTAAAAGTCTTGGTTTATTTCGCCAAAATCATTTTTAGTTGAGAGAGAATAAATTGGGAAACGCTCTTAAACAAATGAACAGTACACAGGCTTGTAAGTTCAATAAAGTATCTGTTTACTGAACGTTATGAAGAGCACGAATCACGTAATTTTGATTACAGGTGGCGCTACGGGTATCGGCCTGGCCCTTGCTGAAGCATTTCTCCGGGAGAACAATACAGTAATTATTTGTGGTCGTCGCGAAGACAGACTGGCCGAGGCAAAAGCCAAATTTCCCAATTTACATACACGCGTTTGTGACGTTAGTCAGGCGCAGGACCGGGAGGAATTAAGTAGTTGGCTCAACGAAGAATTTCCCAATCTGAACATTCTGATAAATAATGCTGGTATTCAGCAAATGCTGTCATTTGCGGGCGAGCCGATTGCTCTGGCCGACATCGAACGTGAACTGACTACGAACGTAACCGCACCAATTCACCTGACAACGTTGTTGTTACCTCTTCTTCGGCAGCAATCCGAAGCGGCTATTCTGAATGTTTCTTCCGGGTTGGCGTTTACTCCGCTGGCGGCTGTACCGGTTTATTGCGCGACCAAAGCTGCGTTGCATTCGTTTACTTTATCGTTGCGGTATCAGCTACGCGATACGTCCGTAAACGTATTTGAGATTGTACCACCAATTGTCAACACCGAACTGGGTGGCAGCGGACGCGATGAACGTGGCCAGCAGGATCGTGGCATTCCGCCAGTTGATGTAGCCGATGCTACGCTGGCAGGTCTGCAAGCCGACCAATTCGAAATTCTAATCGGTATGGCGCAGAATCTGTATAACCAGCGGGAGAAGTTATTTCCAATGTTGAACCGCTAGAGAGCCAGTACGTAAAACTGACAAAGAAAGGTGTCCCCAAATTCCTGAATTTCGTGTTGATATGTTGGCTGAAAATTGTGTCGTTCATAAAACTGCATAAGCTTGGGCTTGGTAGCGTCGGTTTCGAGCTGCAATAAGTTAATACCCCGTTTCAAACACTTGTTTCGGCAGAAATCAACGATGGACGCGAATAAGTTCTGCCCGTTGAACGGTCGTCGGATGGCCAGTTTATGAATAAACCCTGATGTATTAGCCGGAACGTCGGGCCAGTAAAGCGGGTCTTCCCATTGAAGAATGAAAACCGCAGCCGGTTCAGGTGCCGTTCCATCGCCACGGTTGGCATACATCACGTAGAGATTATTAGTCGTAAACTCATTCAGCAGATTTTCGAGCGTGAGCGAATCTACTTTCCAGAGTTCACGGTCGTTATCCACGAGCCATTGGCCCACCTCGTGTAGTATGTCAAGGGCTACGTCTGGCTGGTCGTTTCGGAAAGAAAAAGTCATAGGGTAGGTTGTTTCCCGTAAGCTATGCATATAGTTAACTCCTTCGGGGTTTTAGGTGAATAAATAGTTCGAGTTAACTACCATGTCTGCCTAATAAATCTTTGTATTTATCATTGAACGTTACTTTTCGATGGTGTTTTTTTTGTCTTTAAATGGCGCTCTTAAGAGAACTCAACTTATGGCTTACCCAAACCAGACCCGTCATTTACCACCTTGCTCAACGCTGAAACGCCATTTTCATCGAACGCTTCAATGGCAAAATAGTATGGTACACCAACGTTTAATGCCCGGAGTTCAAAGGTATTAGGCTCATCGTTCCAGAACTGATACGTTTGATAAAGTTTATCCGGTGCAATGCCCCATCGTATATTATAGCCTACGGCACCCGGCACTTTACTCCACGAGAGATCGGCATTACGCTGATCTTTTTGTCGTTTTGCCGTCAGCATTGCGGGGGTGACCGGAACGTTGCCCAGCCCATTACCAAACACCCGAAAGGCGTTGATTGCCAGATGTGAACCGGCTACATAAACGTGTTCATATCGTACATAACGTGCGCGAATAGGCTTGCCGTCTTTCCGAGAATTCAACTCTACATAAGCGCAGGCCCGGTCGCGCTTGGGTTCTTTTCGGTCTGACGTTTCGGTTAAATCAGATACAATCTCCCACTTTTTACGATCAGTCGAGGTTAAGATTTTGAACTGGGTGTAAACAGTCGAATCAGAGTCGTAAATGGTTTGCTTATAGTCGATGTAATCTATTTGCACCGCGCGGATTTCGCGTTCGGCTCCCAGATCCAGGGTCAATGTTTCGCCGGGTTTGTTTTGCTTGGCCACCCAAAATGTGCGCGGGTTTTCGTCGGTTGTTTTATCCGCCGACAGCGAATCGACTCCAGAAGCTCTGAACGTAGATGATGCCACGACGGGTTTGCGGTAGGAGAGAAGCATCCAGCCAGTAAATAACGCATCGCGATTTTGCCCGGATGGGGTAGTCCATGACTTTGTTGGCAAGTAGTGCGGAAAATCGCCGAATCGGGTATTGACAAACATCTGGTTGTCTTTATCGAAACCCGCCGGGTTCATCACAATCCGACGTTCCATACCCCAGTTGTGGCCAATCCAGGTCGTGCCGGTGTTCCAGTAGTTACCAAAATTGTCCTGAAATGTATTGCCGTGACCACAGCCCGTTGCAAACCCGCCCGGCTTGTAGGCTATGGGGTTGTAAGGCGCATATTCGAAGGGTCCCAATGGGTCTTTGCCGACGTAGGTGCCGTTGCCATAAACATTGTATTCGGTGCCGGGTGCGCCGTATTGCAGGTAATAGTTGCCGTTGTATTTGGTCATCCACGCACCCTCAGTAAACGGTTTGAACGGGTCTGAGTGGTTCGGGCCAAAACGTTCCCAACCGTGTTTGTATGGGTCGAGCCAAAGCATGGCTTTGTAAGCTTCGGCAGGCTTTTGGCCTGCGTACGTCAAATTACGGCCCTTATCCAGTTCCGCCCCGAAAATTGGGTATACGTTCGACGAACCCCAATACATGTACCACTTGTCGGTATCATCGTCATGGAACAGAGCCGGGTCCCACGGGCCAATATCTTTGGGTAAGCGAGGCAGCCAACGGTTGAGAAATTTCAACTTTCCTTTGTCTGGTTCCGTCGAATAAAAAATAGGCCGTTGCTCAAACGTGGACTGGAACAGATACAGGGTGTCTCGTACAGACAGAGCTGCCGGAGCGCACATATCTTCCATCGGCCACTTATCAGGCACAATGTATTTCCAGTTAACCATGTCTTTTGAGTGCCACCATCCACCCTGAATTGTGACGAATAAATAGTACTCTCCTTTGTGGTTGATTATAACCGGATCAGCCCCGGAACGGTACGAGATTTTTTCATTCAGTTGCTCGAAATTATACCGATAACTGATATCCATCGGATTGCAGTACGTTCTTTGTTGAGCTTGAGCTATAGCCCCAACCGAACAGATTGTCAGAAGAAATAGAGTGAGAAACTGCACAGAACGTCAAGGTTTAGGTAGGGTAATTAACATTTGGACTCAGTCACAAGTTAAGCACCTATGACTGATATAAACAAGACGATTCTGCAATCATTGGGTAGTGGTTTAGTTGGTGCGTGTGCGCTGACAGTTCTTCACGAAACGGCCCGCCAGTTTATCCCCGATGCACCCCGTGCTGACATTCTGGGTATGAGGGCCATTAAGAAAGTCATGGAAAGTGCCGACCAGGAACCACCCGCCGACGACGAACTGCACGGATGGGCGTTAGGGGGTGATGTGGTGTCGAATGCGCTCTATTATAGCCTGATTGGTCTTGCCAAGCCCGAAAATGCCGTACTAACTGGTGCTGCATTAGGGCTTGCTGCGGGCGTTGGCGCGGTAGCGTTGCCTGGGCCAATGGGTTTAGGAACGGCCCCCAGTAGTCGCACAACAGCCACGGCAGCTATGACTATCGGTTGGTATCTGGTTGGTGGATTGGCCACGGCTGGCGTCTACGCGTTGCTCAAGCGCCGGTGACAGACACAATCCAGCAACTTAGTCTATTTTTACAGGCTCACGGTCACTCCTCCGCTCGCAACATTCAGCCTTTGGGAGCAGGTATGTTCTCGCAAGCATATCGATTTAAGACTGATAACGGACTATTCGTATTGCGAATTGGCGTCACACGCGAAGCGTTCGAAAAAGATCAACTAGCTTATGAGCGTTTGGGCCATGTTGTACCCATTCCGAAGGTATTGGCAATTGGATTGTACGACGACACATATTTTTATTGTATATCAGCCTGGCTCCCAGGACACATATTGACGGATTTTGACAAGGGTGGGACTGAAAAATTCCTGCCTTCTTTGTTTAACAATCTTCTGACCATAAGCCGTGTTCCTGTACCTTCCGAAACGGGTTTCGGGATACTAAACAGCAAAGGAAAAGCGCGGAGCCGGTACGATACGTGGGCTAATTTTATTGGGGCTATCGACGATTTCCCGTTAACGTTTACCCCTCGCGGTGATGAAGTCTATAAATCGTGGGATGAGTTAGTTGCTACCACGTTTTTAGATGCCGCTGTCGTGCGGGATGCCCGCCAGCACCTGACTGATTTGCTGCCGTTGTTACCGACTGATCGGCACTACGTACACGGGGATTTTGGCTTTGAGAACGCTCTCGCCGATGGGAATCATTTAACGGCCATTTTAGATTGGGCTGAACTCCGCTGTGGCGATTGGCTGTACGACCTCACCTACATTGTTTATCATAACAATCTGGGCGTCGACTACGTTGGAGCCTTCCGTCAGTGGGCAGCTGAAAACGATTTATTTATTGCGAATCTGACTGAGCGAATACACGCTTATTACCTACACATTTTTCTGGGGAATATTTTTCTGGAAGCCAACAGGAATCAGCGCGGCTGGTATGACGAAGATATTGATCGGTATAAACAGTTAAGTCAATAGGCTGGCTGGTAAGAAACGAACGGCTAAATCGTCGGTAACTAATTCCCCATTTAGCCTAGCACCCGCTTTCCCTCCGTTCGCCACCGCAATTGATACCTGCCGAAATAAAAGGCTGTTGTCTCCCGCAGCATACACGCCCGGCACATTGGTTTGCCCAAATTCGGTGGCAGTAATCAATCCTGTTTCAGCCATATCGCAGCCTAATTGCATGGCTAAATCTGAGTGTTGCCGAAAGGCAACGCGGCTATAAAGCGCATCTAATTCGTGGGCTGAACTATCCGTAAATCGCAGGGTTTTCAACTGGCCTTGCTCATGCTCAATGGCCGTCAATTCAGTTTCGATAATCGGTACGCTGAGCTGGTCGATGAGTTGCCGCTGGTCTGGGGTGAGTGTTGCGAATCCATTTGTAAACAGCGTCAGGTTAGTACTCCAATGCTGAATAAGGCGTACCATTTCGTAAGCCACTTCGCCATTAGCCAGAATGCCAAGCCGCTGACCATGAACTTCGTAGCCGTGACAGTATGGACAATGCAATACCGACTGTCCCCAACATTCGGCAAAACCGCTGATTGGCGGCATCAGGTCTTCAACTCCCGTTGCTAACAACAACTTTCGTGAATTAAACTGTTGGCAAGAGGCTGTTTCAACTGCGAACCCAAAAGGCTCGGAATGTACTTTTGTGGCAAAATCAGTCAGGAATGAAACAGTTGGGTACCGAAGTACCTGCTCTTGTGCGATGGCGGCAATCTGCACTGGTGTTTCGCCATCGCGGGTCAGAAAATTGTGTGAATGGGGTGTCTGACGATTGCAGGGTTTACCGCTGTCAATGATGAGCACATTTCGCAAGGAGCGACCCAAAGCCATAGCTGCACTTAATCCGGCATAACTACCGCCTACAATGATTACATCGAATAAATTGTCCTTCTCCATACTAGCTCGTTATTTTGGACAAAGGTAAATCTTTCGCCCATATATGCAACAATGTTGCATATATGGGCGAAAGAAAGTAATGTTTTATCTGGTCTACATGATTGCTACAACTCCCTCACCACCATATTACGCTGTCATTTTTACCTCTGTCCGCACCGATATTGATGATGGCTACGGCGATATGGCCTTGCGTATGGTCGAACTGGCCCACGAACAACCGGGTTTTCTTGGTGTCGAATCAGCCCGAAATGAACAGACCGATGGCGCGCTTGGCATTACTGTATCTTATTGGGAAAGTTTAGAATCGATTCGGGCGTGGAGACAACAGGCCGAACACCAAATTGCTCAGCAAACTGGACGTGAACGCTGGTATGAAACCTACAAAACCCGTATCTGCAAAGTAGAACGAGATTATGGATTTGAGCAATAGCTCAGCTCTTTACCCGATCCAAGACATGCCTCAATGTGAGGCTATTTTCTCTTCCAGAAAACCAATAAGCGCGTCTTCAAAGGGCGCTATAGCTTTGTAATCAAGCATTTCTCGGGGTGTTGTGCGTAGTGTGCCGAGCATTCGTTGAGCTTTGCTAGTATTGGTTGCTTCGCTAGCCAGCGTATTTTGATAGGTATGAATTCCGAACAGAATAGCTCCCGATCGTGGTAGTCGCGTAAACGTTTGGCGTTCGATTCGGATAAAAATCTGATCGCCGATCGTAGCAGGGGTGAGCGTGGGAGCCAGTTGGGCCAAGTCGTCGTTGTAGCCCGCTGAGTATTGAGTAGATAAGTCTAACTGATTGGTAATCTTAAAGTTCCAACTTGCCCGCCAGATCGGTCGGTGCGCCGGAATACGTTCCAGAAGTTTGTGAGCTGCCTGCATGGTGGGCTGAACCATTGCCGGTGCTGGCCGGTGAATGCCCATAAACGTCTTACCGAACTTATCATCCAAACACCAGCCGTTGGGAAAGCAAAGTTGACCTGCTACGAGCGTGGCCGTTCCGTCGGCACTCAGAATGACCAAATCTTCCTGCACTTGTCGCCCAACCCAATCAAGCGGAGCGAGTGGAAGCGTAACTGCGTCGCCAAATGTGAACTGTTGTTCTTCTGCCAACTGATGGTTTTGCCAGTGCCATTTGTCGCCAGATTTGGTGAGCGAAAAATAGTTTGGGTAGCGTTCGGCGGCTTCCGTCAGCAAGCGTCCCAGTACATCCCACTGGGCCAGTTCAGTATCCGGCTGGGCCTGAAAATAATAACGATGATCGCGTGATAACAACTCTCGTTTGTGAGCAATTTCATGGCCATAGTCTCCGTCTACCTCAACCAGCGATTCGTGCGCCTGGAGCGGGGCCGTACCCATACGATGGTCAAATTCGTTGCCGAAAGGGAAGTAAGGAAGCATAACGTCAGCAGGTTGTCGATGACTACTAAAATAGCCACTTCCTTCCCTTTTTCATCATGTGGAATGGATTATGGTGGTATTGTGCAGTTTATTATCTAAAAATCACTAAAGTCGGTAGTGAAAACAGATCAACCCATTTGCATATTATCGTGTCGGTTCGAAAACTCGACTCCAGTATAATGTGCGAATGGGTTGACAGAGAGTTTGATTAATTAATTGGCTGCTTTGTCAGCCAGATTACCAATGCTTTATCGATAACAGGGGCCACCGCATCTAAATGCCTTTCATACTGTAGAGAACCCGCGACATTACTTTGCCCCTTTGTCAACAGATTTCTGCTCCGCAATCATCTTCCGATCCAACTTCGGTTTCTAGCGTGGCATGACTGATTTTACGGTGTTCGAGTCGGTGGCGTGCGTCGGCCTTGAGCGTGCTGACGGCGGCAGGAGAAAGGTTTGGGGACAGTACAAGGTGGGCAGTAAGTGCGTTTTCTGATGTGCTCATGGCCCACACGTGTACATGATGTACATCCTGCACGCCAGTTACAGCCTTCAGGTCAGTTAGCACGCTGTTGAGGTCGATACCCGCCGGAACGCCATCCATGGAAAGTCGCAGACTGTCATTTAGCAATTGCCACGTTGAACCCAGAATTACTGCTGCTACAACCAACCCGATAACTGGATCGAGCCAGACCCAGCCGGTATAACTAATAACGATACCGGCTATCACCACGCCGAGCGATACCAGCGCATCGGCGGCAAGGTGCAGGTAGGCCCCTTTGATATTAAGATCGTGGTCTTTATCCCGGAAAAACAGCAGGGCCGATGCCGCATTGATTAGTATACCTAAGCCAGCAACCCACGCTACCGGGAGACCTGCAACGGGTTCGGGATGTCGAAATCGCTGGATACTTTCCCATAAAATAGCCCCAATCGTCACTAACAAAATGACGGCATTGGTGAGTGATGCCAGCACAGTACTTTTCCGATAACCATACGTAAAACTTGGCGTTTGGCGAACCCGGGCCAGCCGGAATGCCAGTAGCGAAAGTAGCAAACCGGCTACGTCGCTGAGGTTGTGGCCAGCATCGGCAATGAGAGCCAGGGAGTTATAATAAAATCCCATGCCAAACTCTACGGCAACGTAAGCTGCATTCAGGATTGCCCCTATAATTAATGCCCGATTGACAGATGTCAGGACGGTAGGCCCGTGGTGATGCCCATGTTCTTCACTATGTTCGTGATGGTCGTGCGCCATTCTTATAATGTCAGTTTAATTCCTCCGTTGATGATTCGGCCATCGGTGGGGGCATAAATGTCTGTAACGAATGTGGGCTGGGCACTAGTCCCCCTTACTAATGGCTCGAAACGAGACTGCCGGACATCAAGAAAATTCTCGAAGTTAATGAAAATACAGCCTTTCATACGGTTCCCCGCCAGCCACCGGCCAAAACTCTATTTTCGTTCAATCATGTAGCTCATTGTCCAGTAAGCAGGTGTCGTGGTGCCATTCGTGCGTTGTTGCAATCCCGGATAAAATGCGTCAAAATCAGTTTTCAATTTATCGGTTTTGTAGAGAGTTGTAAAGTAAAGCCGATGTTTAGCCATAAGGGAATCACGACCGTTAGGTTGTCGTATTGCCGCTTGGTATCAATGAACGAATAGCCCAGAAACGTATGGAAGTCGTGATATACTAACCGATTATTCGTTTCAAAACCTCGCGTAAATAGGTGACCATTAGCCGTTCGGAAATTGTAGCCGTCCGATTGGTTTGTAAGCACTGTCAGTTGGTTTAGTTGCGTATAGAAAAACAACTGATTCACGGCCAGCGTTGTTGCGTTTCCTAACTGAGTTCTGTAATTAATGTCTACGTTAAGGCCAATCGACGATTCAGTTTGGTCATTGCGTGTCGAGCATAAATTTACCCCCGAAACGATAATCGCTTGGCATCCTCGGTGAAGATCGTCGGGGTAGAGAATGCAACAGGTAGTCAAAAATGTAAACGGAAGCCCATCTGGGCTTTTATTCATTTATTCCTTGTTTTTACCGGTTTAACCCAGTTAGTTTGTCCCAACGTTCTTTGTTTTCCGTCAAACAAGCTACTGGTTTTCCTGAGAGGTTCAGGAAATGAAAAAGGAATCGTGTGAAAATCACGAGCAGACGTTGCTACTGTAAGTGACCATTTAAAAAGGGTTTGCCCTCGATGTCCATTGTTCCATAATCGGTTTACCGATGGGATGAGAAGGACGGCAAATACCGTCACAAGCCAGGAGACTTACCTTTAGCTTTGCTGATTACGCCCACACGCGATTGGGTTTCATCAAGATTGACCTCCTCTTCTTTAATTTTCTGCTTCTCTCCGAGGCCGGGAGTGGTGTGTCGTGTTGGTTAAACTCCTGATAATAGGGTGGGCGTATGGAGTTCGGCATCGAACGCGATCAATCATTTTTATTAATTAATCAACATGATCGCACACAATCTCGGCTATCCACGAATCGGTAGCCACCGCGAACTCAAACGGGCCTCTGAACAGTTCTGGGCCAACAAAATTACCCGTCAGCAACTTCAGGAAGTTGGTCGGCGTATCCGGCAGGACAACTGGCTGACGCAGCAGCAGGCTGGCATTTCGCTTGTTCCCTGCAACGACTTTTCGCTCTACGATCAGGTGCTGGACATGTCCCTGACCGTTGGCGCGATTCCGAAACGGTTTTTGCCATTGCTCGGTCAACCAAACGTGGACCATCCAGACCACTTGACGCTGTATTTCGCCATGGCGCGGGGTTACCAGCAGGATGGACTGGACCTGACCGCGATGGAGATGACCAAATGGTTTGACACGAATTATCACTACATCGTTCCTGAATTTTCGGCAGATCAATCGTTTACGCTTCTCTCCGAAAAAGTTTTCACCGAATTTGACGAAGCGAAGCAAACACTCAATACGATCCCGAAACCCGTATTATTGGGGCCGGTATCGTATTTATTGCTGGGTAAGGAGAAGGAAACTGGCTTCGACCGCCTGGATTTGCTCGACCGCTTACTGCCGATTTATGAACAAGTGCTAACCCGCCTGCAAGCGCAGGGAGCCGAATGGATTCAACTCGATGAACCATGCCTGTCGCTGGATCTGACCGACCAACAACGGGAAGCTTTTGCCACGACTTACACGCGACTTCGCCACCAGTTTCCAACGCTTAAATTACTACTGGCTTCGTACTTTGAGTGTTATGGAGCCAACCTGAATCTGGCTATTCAGTTACCGGTCGATGCGCTTCATCTCGATCTGGTACGTTGTCCCAGTCAGTTAGACGATATCCTGCAAACTGATTTTGTTAATCAGAAAACGCACCTATCGCTGGGCGTAGTTGATGGACGGAATATATGGATTAATGACCTGGAAAAGTCACGGGCTACGATTCGGCGGGCGATACAAGCAATAGGGCAGGAGCGCATTCTTATTGCTCCATCCTGCTCATTGATGCACGTTCCCTGTGATCTGAACTCCGAAACCAATGAACAGAATCTAACGCCTGAAATTAAACAATGGCTGGTATTTGCCCGTCAAAAGCTGGACGAAGTAGCCGCATTGGTAGCGCTGATTCACCAACCAGACAACCCTCGTGTGGCTGAAGTGTTAGCCGCTAATCAGGCTGCATTGATCGCTCGTCAACAATCGACGCTTATTAACCGACCAACTGTGAAGGAACGTCTGAGTCGATTGACTGAGCAGGATGCCCAACGTCAGGGGTCATTTGTCCAACGTCAATCGTTGCAGCATGAGCGATTGCAATTACCTTTGTTTCCCACCACAACGATTGGCTCGTTTCCGCAGACGGATGCTGTGCGGTCTAATCGGGCTAAATTTAAAAAAGGCGAGCAAACACTTGACCAGTACGAAGCGTTCATTCGGTTGGAAACCGAACAAGCCATTCGCTGGCAGGAGGAAGTTGGGCTGGATGTATTAGTTCATGGCGAGTTTGAACGAAACGATATGGTGGAATATTTCGGTGAATTACTCGACGGGTTTGCTTTCAGTGAAAATGGCTGGGTGCAGAGTTATGGCTCACGTTGTGTAAAACCTCCGATTATTTATGGGGATGTTCATAGACCCAAACCAATGACCGTGCGCTGGTCCAAGTTCGCTCAGTCGCTGACCAAAAAGCCTGTTAAAGGGATGCTTACCGGACCCGTTACAATTTTGCAATGGTCATTCGTGCGCGACGATCAGCCGCGCCGGAATACCTGTTTGCAAATTGCGCTGGCCATCCACGATGAAGTAATTGATCTGGAAACGGCTGGCATCGGTGTTATTCAGATTGATGAACCGGCTTTGCGGGAGGGTCTGCCGCTGCGTCGGGAAAATTGGAGCGATTATTTGAAGTGGGCTGTTATGGCATTTCGGGTGGCGGCTTCGGGGGCGCAGGACCATACCCAGATACACACGCATATGTGCTACGCGGAGTTTAATGATATTATTGGGGCCATTACCGATCTGGACGCTGATGTGATTACTATTGAAACGTCCCGGTCGCAGATGGAATTGCTGGATGCATTTGCACGTTTCGATTATCCAAACGAAATCGGACCGGGTGTCTATGATATACACAGCCCGCGCGTGCCAACGGTAGAGGAGATGGTTGAGCTACTTCAAAAGGCTGCAAATGTTTTGCCCACCCGTAATTTGTGGGTAAACCCAGACTGCGGATTGAAGACACGCCGGTGGCCGGAAACGACCGAAGCCCTAAAAAATATGGTGAAGGCTGCCCAAACCGCGCGCGAATTAGTTATTGAATCTGTATAAGTAACAACAACCTTCTGCTCTATAGGGCAGAAGGTACTACCTTCGTCATTATGAACTTCAGCGGACCTTACGACAAACAAATTGCTGCTCAATATCGGGGGGGGCTACTTACTCCATTATTGGCAGGATGGGAATTCAGACAAAAGCCAGCCCTGTTGGCAGGGCAAGCAGGGTGGCTTTCGTTGGCGAAAAACCAGGATTGGATATTAACAGCGCCAATCCGTCACGATTTGATGAGCGACAAATGGGTGATTGTCGTAACGGATTCTGATCAAGTTATTCAGTATGTTAACCCCCGATTCGAAGAAATGACGGGCTACACCCATCAGGAAGTGATAGGCCGTCGGCCAACTTTTTTACAAGGTGAGAGAACGTCTCTACTATCCCGTCAGCGTATTAAACAGGCCATTCAACAGCGCCGATCAGTGAGTGAGCGGCTATTGAATTATCGAAAAGATCAAACGCCCTATTGGTGTCAGATTGTGATTCGACCGATCGTTAACCGGCAGAAACAGGTAGTGAATTTTATCGCCTTCGAACAGGAGGTTCCATCGGATGAGTCTTACGTTGACCGCTAAACATGAGCACATTGCCTGTCCGCGTTGCCAGCGTTCTTTCGAGTGTCGGGTGGGGAGCATTAATCTGTGCCAGTGTCAGGCTGTTCAGTTGACCGAAAATCAGCAGAACTATGTCGGCTCTTTATACCAGGATTGCCTGTGCGCCAACTGTCTGCTGGAGCTACGAACGGAATTTAATCAGCTGACCCATCAGGAAATATAAATTAGATTAGTGCATGGCCATTGATGAAGACCTTTCTATAAACGACCGGATTGCTGCTGCTGAAACGCGAATTTTTAAAGCTGTATTTCCCAATACAACCAATCATTACGATACTCTTTTTGGGGGAACTGCCCTGCAACTGATGGACGAAGTCGCCTTCATTACTGCAACACGGTTCTCTCGTAAGCGGATGGTTACGGTATCTTCCGATAAGATCAACTTTACCAAGTCAATTCCGGCAGGAACCATCATTGAACTGGTCGGGCATGTGGAACACGTTGGGAATACCAGCATTCGAATCGCCGTCGAAATTTATGTAGAAGAGATGTATTCGATGGAGCGGCACCAGGCCATTCATGGTACGTTTACCTTCGTGGCTCTTGATGAAAACAAGAAACCAATTCGTATTTTATGAAATAAGTGATTCCGTCGAGCGGAAATGATGAATTATAAAGCCACTACTACTTTAAAAAAAGCAGATACCGACGGGCGAGTGCCCGAACATACGTTGGATCAGTATGTCCGCAGTGAGTTATCTCAACAATTAATTAACGCGCTTAAATCAACGCTATCAATCAATCGAAGCGATCGAATTAGCGAGTCAGACCATTTAATGAATCAGACGACGGTCGATTTCACAACCGAACTGGTTATTCTGAAACCTCTCCAGTGGCAGCAGCTTAAAGATTCATTGAGTGGATCGATTCAGTCGCTGGCTATCGACCGGCAGATGGCCATTCGGCAACTTATTGCAGACGTTGACACAACGCATTAAGTCTCTGGTTTGCCACCTTACAATTTCACTTGCACCGTTAGGTAAATACCCCGCCCATCAGAAGGTAGAATGCCCGGTCCCGGATAGCCTGTTGCCCGTCGCGTAAAGTAGGCTGTATTCGCTAGATTATTCAGACTGCCTTCCAGACGAAACCGGCTGAACTGATAGGACAAACTGGCATCCATGATGGCGTAGGCTGGAATTAGACCGATAACCGCCGAAACGCCCCCTTCGCGCGAATTGGTCGCGTCAGAAAACTGGTTGGATAGATACGTGTATTGAAACGAGGCTTTCAAATTTTTATAGCCCAATCGGACACCACTTTTTAGGTTTACATTTGGGACAAACTCAACCTGATTGCCCGTCACTCCGGCAATTTCGCTGGCTTTGTACGTAGAGTGAATTAGCGCTACATTGACAAATATAACCCCACTCAGATTGGGATTCAGCGGATTTGCTAACCGTAGAAAGTCGCCCTCAGCGTAGGACTCTAACCCCATAATAACGGCTTGACCAATGTTGCCGCGTCGCCGAAGAACCCGGTCGTTTGCGTCGTAGAATTGCACTTCGCCAATGCGGTTATTATAGTTCAGATAGAAAGCACTAACGTCGAAGTTGTAGAGCGTCGTTTGTGTACTGCGAACACCCAGATCAATGGAATACCCTTTTTCATCTTGCAGATTCGGATCAATTACCGATGATGGATTGGCAATTCGCATATCGCTAAATGTGATCGAACGGTAGTTCTGCGAAATGTTGCCATATACATCCAACTGCGCGGTTGGTTTGTAACTTATTCCCAATCCACCCAGCACAAATTGCCGTCCATTCGTGCGCAATTCATTCGTTCGGGTAGCATTGATGATATTCCCTGCTAAATCGCGTGTGATGGTGCCATAAAAACCGTTGGCCGTTGTGTGAATATACTCGAAGCGGACGCCGGGCGTAATTGATAATTTATCACCTACGTACAAAATATTTTCGGCAAAGAGGGACACATTTCGATTCGGAAACTGGTAGTCGGAGGCAATTGCCTGGTCGGTATCGACGAAGTTAAAATTGGCATCTTTACCCGTGCTCCCCAAACCTTGTATGCTATGGTTATAGCCGTGATAATAGCGGCCACCCACCAGCAAAACGGCCTGCTGCTTACCTACAGAATACCGTTTTAAATAACGAGCTTCTGCCCCGTAATTCTGAAAATCGCCTTTGATCAAATCTCGCTCGCTATTATCGTCAATGCTGGCCACACGGTTGGGGCGGAAACCAAGCGAATACCGATACGCATACAAGCCGAAAACCCGAAGATTAAACTCGTTATTGGCGTTGAATTTATGGTCGAAATGCAGGGCGGGCATGGTCCAGTTCACCTTAAACCAGTTCCGCTCCCGGTTGCTTTGTCGGGGATTTTCGGCAAACATGGCGTCGGTCAGGCCGCCCGGTTGCTGGGCCAGATAACTCATTTGGGTCATGTCGAAACCCAGCGTTGTATTCTCCGAAAAATGGTAATCAATATCGACGAAAGCGGTGTAATTGGTGAAGTGCGAATTAGGCCGCCAGCCATCGCCCTTTTTGTATTGAAAAAATGTGTAATAACTCAACTTGCCAACTGTACCACTAGCACTAACGAACGCATTGTAAAAGCCAAATGACCCGATGCTTTGCCGAGCGATCAGTTCAAACTTGCGGTTGGCTACTGGCTTTTTCATGACAAAATTGAGCAACCCGCCAAACTGCGTACCATACTGAAGTGAAGCCGCTCCTCGCACAATCTGAATCCGGCCAACAGCTTCTATCGGTGGCGTGTAATAACTCTCCGGGTAGCCTAACGCGTCGGCACTGATGTCGTAACCGTTCTGGCGCACGTTGAAATTAGAGCTTCGATTGGGGTCAAGGCCTCGCCCGCCAATGCTTAGTTGTAGACCTCCGCCTTCATTTTCCCATATGTTTAAGCCAGCAACACGCGCGTAAATCTGCCGGGCGTTATTAGTCGATAAGTTTGCTACCAGCTGATCGGGGATAATAACTTCTGATTTCTTGCCTTCATAAATTCCCATGCTTTCAACACCCCGCATACGGGTAAAGCCAAAGTCAGATTGCTTGTCGGTGACGGTTACTTCATCCAGCGTTTCGAGTCGGCTAACCAGTCGAATTAGTACGAATTGATCACGTCCGGCAATAGTTGTTGTTTGCTTTGCTGTTTTGAAATCGGGGCAACTGGTATGCAAAACGTATTGACCATTGGGCAGGTTCGTAAACATGAATTTACCTGCACTATCGGTGGTCGTACTACGTTTGCCATCGTTCAGATAGATTGTGCAGCCAAAAACCGCCGAACTGTCGTGGCGAGTCTGTACCGTTCCCGAAAGCTGGTGTTGGGCAGAAACAGCCGTTGCGAAAAAGAGAAGAAAACTAAAAACCGTAAATTTTGTCATTGAAGGAGGTGATCCACTCTTTATTTTTAAATGAGTCCTGCTCGTTAGCCAGATTTGTCTCGGGGTTAATCATTGGTTTTCCCAGGCGACCATTGAGGGCTACGTACGAGTCAACATATACCTCCGGTTTTTGGAAACCGTGTTGAGCGTAATAATCGCGTAGTAAATGCGCGTATTGCAGCAGCATATCTGGCTGGGTAGCCATCATTTTTTCCTGTAGGGGCGTCAGAAATTCGGTGTTGTTAACAATGGTTCGATGACCTGAATTGTCTTTAACTGTAAACTGAGCGTATCCCGCTTTCTCCATCAGCATTACCCGCCACGAAAACCGGTAGCCCTGTTCCGTCCAGAATAATTCGCCTGGATATAGCAGGTAACGGAGCGGGAACATCAACTGAATAGCGAAGAAAAACACAAGCAAGCCCCGTATGCTTTTCGCTATCACAGGGGTATAGATGTATGTTCTGTGGGCTAAAAGAAAAGAAGTTGGTAAGAAGCAAAGCTTGCCTAATCTCCGGATGAGGGTTAGATGAAAGTGAGCTGAGAAAAAAATCAGCGCGGTCACAATCATAATGTACGGAAACATGCCGATTGGAAACAGAAAGGCCGTTAACCCATGAAACACGACCACAGCGGCATACGCCCAGGGACGCGTTTGGCGATTCCAGAGTAGAAAGGGAATACTCAGATCATATAAACAGCCAAACCAACTAAAGGCGATCGGTATCCAGGGATAGTTGAATAAAAAACCAACCACAGGAAGGTCGTTATGCGCTGGTAGCCAGATGCGTAGGGGTAGAGCATTCAGTAGCCAGTCACTGTTCAGCTTGGCTAAACCCGCGAAAAAGTACAGTAAGCCCACAAACAACTTCATCGAATCGATACACCAGGCCGGAATCTGGTCGGCTAATAACCTCCGATTTCGGTACGCATCTACCGAAAAATAGACATGGGCAGGTAGGAAAACCAGCAGGAAACAAACCATACTCGTGAAATAGTAGTGGTTGAGATACGTGCTTTTGTCAATCAGTTCGATGTACGTGAAACTCAGAAATAAGCTCACAATGGCGGCCCGGTAAAACAATCCCACCGCCACGAATAGCGCCGATAGACCACAAACGGCGAACAGGACGTAGGTGTAAATGCCTAACGGCTTCACAAATTCGAAGCCGTAGAACGGAAAAAAATAGCGCGGTTTAATATACAAGTCCGCAATCCAGCCCTTACTCCAAAAACGGACAATGCTCCCGAAGAGCATTAGTCCAAACAGAAGTCTGAAAACGGCCAGCGGAGCCGCAGAAGTAGTTTCGCGAAAATAATTCCGCATAGAATCAAGGTCCGGCTAGTCGCCGTCGTTGTCGGTATAGGTGATCGTGATGCTCATAGCCGTAGTCATGTCAACCTTGAGCATCCTCACGGCTTTCTGCATTTGAGTGTACACCAGCACAACAGCCGCATCGTTGGTTTTTATTTCGTCAGACAGATTGGGCTTTAGTGTAGTAAGTTGCTGATTGACTGCATCAAACTGCTTATTGATAATATCGACCAGCGACGTTCCCGTACTGCTATCTTTGGCACCAAGCGAATTGAGGTACGTTTTCAGGCTCGGTCCTTCCAGGCCGGTTTTTACGCTCTTTCCGTTAAAGAGATCAATTGACGCCTGATGCGCTGTTTTGGCCAACGTCAACGATATGTCCTTTTTGTAATACCCTTCAATTTTGTCGGGGGCGACTGTGCCGTTACTCATGGCTCCCGACGGAATACCGAATTTCCCCGACCGGATGTAGCGTTCATAATTGAGTACGTAACCATTTACCAGTTTCGACGTTGAACAGCCTGCATTTAACGCTGTGCAATTGACGAATGTGTCTCTGTAACCACCTGTAGTCCACGCCGTATACACCGTCGTAAACTGCGTATTCATTTGGGTAGTCAGCCGTTTCAGGTAAGCAATGCGTTTGGGGGCATCAGCCGCCGTTGTGTAGCGGGCTACAATAGCGTCGTCGGTTGCATCAAGGCCATTAATGAGATAATCCAACGCCGGGAAACCCTGTTTAGGATACGAGGCTGGCAAGTCAAATGCTCCCGAACCAGCCGTAATGTAATCCTCAATTCCAGTAGTGTTGGTTGGGTATATATTGAAAAAGTTGCGGAGTGTATACTGCTCCGCAGGGCCCACATCGAACAGTTCGACTTTCTGCCATTCTGTATAAGCGTCAACCCAGGCTTGCCGAAAATCAGTTAATGATGCTTTATCAGGTTTAGCTGTAAACGCATCCGATTTGGTTAGCATCAGGTCAAGTTTTGTCTTGAAATTCGCGTAGCTGGGCAGGATGATATTGTCCGCGATATTTGTCAGCATTGCTTTACGATCACTGCTCGCCTGATCGACTGGGTTGGTTGGCGTCGTTGGCGTTGGTGTGTCAGAACTACTTCCCGAGCATGCCCATAGTGCGCTCATAAACGCACACATAAACCCGATTTGTTTCCACCTATTTTTTATCATGACGTAAAAAAGGGACAGAGCGATACTCGTTGTACCGCTCTGTAATGAGTAAATAATGAGGCATTAAGCCAGCTTAAAGCACATTGAATTTCGTTTTGATGGCCGCCGAAGCTGCATCAATTTTGGCATTGGTCAGGCCCCAGAAACCATTTGGCGCTCCAATCAGGCCAGTAAGAATAGCATCCGAAAACGCAGCATCTGCTTTGTTCAGCGTAGCATAACGCAGGCTATATATAAAGCCCAGCCCTTCGCCCATTGCATGGGCGCGAGCCGCATCTGTAGTGCCGGTTTTCCATTTGCTCAGGTACCCTAATGCAGCACCAGAAATAGCTTTTTCCATGGCCAAATGAATGAAAGCGGCCTGTTCTTTCAGAACCTTCGTGTCGTTATTAACGATAGCCGCTCGACCTTTTAGCAATGCCGAGTGAATCTTCGGGAAATCAGTGATATTGTATTCCCAAAGGTAGGAACCGATAAAACTTTCACCTGATGAGGTAGCTGTAGCTTTACTACCGTAAATCGTGTTTGCCGTAAGGATACCGTAGATTTCATCCCAATTTTGTTCTAACTGCGTGTATTTTTTGCCAGCAACCAGTGTCGTGTTGTCCAGCGAAAAATTCTTGTCACTTAGCAGAACGTTGCCGATATAATCGACTTGAAAAGCGCCGATCAATCCTTTTTGAATGATTTGTCCCCACTCAATTCCTTGTGCATCAACGAGGTAAGTTCCTAGTTTGCCCGCTTTTCCTTCCGAAGCCGTAGCCGTTACCGATTGGCTGGCCGTCGCAATTTTAGGAAAACCTTCCTCAACTCGTAGCCGTTCTTTCTCGGCATCAGCCGCTGGTAACGACGATGCTGTTACATTACGCAACTGCACCCCCGAGGTATTTAAGGCTGTATTAGCCGTACCCGAAAATGGGCTACCTGTATTCGAAAACATGTTTTTCAACACGGTGGCATCCAGCGTAGCGCCAGTGCCAACTGCTGTGCCATTGTACGTGTTGATGGCTCGGAATATCAAAAGGCGGTTAGCACCGGTGGTCAGGTCCACAGTTTTAGCCCCGGTCTCATCTACGAAAAAATTCGCGTACGTAGTGGTGTCAGTTAGTTTTGTATACTCAACGGACTTGCGAAGTTGCGGGGTAACCGTAGTCGGATTTTCGTCGTCTTTACAAGCTGACAAACTAGCAACAAGCAGTACAACAGGGATAAATCGATAGAGTGAAGTAGGTCTTAGCATTATGTATTTTTCTACTATGGAATGTTTCGACAAAAGTAGAAGGTATTTAGACTAATTATAAGTAGGTATTAAAAATAAATTTAAAAATTTATGTAAGTACATACTGTTAAACGAGTTGTCCTTATTGAGTCTATCAATAAACTTGTCATGAATAGTAGGAAAAACAGTTAAATTTTGATTAATTAAATAATAAGTAAGTAAATTATGCTCAGTAAGAGAATATATTTGGCTCAATCTTAACCGAGTTTATACTAGTGATTCAATTTCTTTTAGTCGTATAGATACAAAGCTGCCGAACGGAGAAAAACGTTACTTAAATAGTAAGGTTGGCTTTGCTCATCGGCTCATTATAATACGCCGTAGTCAGTCGGCGAGTCAATTAAATTCTTTAGTGCACTTCACCTCTAACGTTTATTCGTCATGGCTTTTCACTCGCCTGCGGACTTTGGGCATTCGGATGCCCCAACTGTTTGGGTCGTTGACGACGACGAAGACGACCGGCTTTTTATTTGTTCTGCTTTTGAGCATACACAACGGCCCATCAACGTACTGACGCTTACCGATGGTGACCAGCTTTTACCGAAGCTAGCGACCTGTACGCACTTGCCCCAATTGATTTTGCTCGATATTAATATGACTCGCCAAAACGGGTTCGAGACACTTCGGCAACTCCGTAACACACCTACGTTTGCCCATTTGCCCGTTGTAATGCTGACTACTTCGTCGGATACATTCGATATCCAGCGTAGTTTAGCACTGGGGGCTAATCAGTTTATGACGAAGCCTGCCAGCTACAATCAGCTGTTGACCCTGGTTGACGATTTAACCAAACAATGGGAACTGGCCTAAACAGCCTAAGGATAGTATTCTATTCCTACTTAGCTAACTTTCCTGGCATATTCTGAACCAACTCCCCCTGGTATCCGATTCTAAATGTATGTCTTCATCACTACGTTTAGAATTGAGTACGCACATCAATGATGATCGTCCGGTATTTGTGTCGGGCAATTTTTGTGACTGGCTTCCCGATTTAGATTTTTTTCGAATGCAGTCCATTGGGCCGGGCCAGTTTGTGTATGAGTTCCCTGATGATATAGACCTACCCACTACACTAGAGTATAAATACACGCGAGGTGGGTGGGATCATGTCGAGTTGGATGCATCGGGCGCGAGCGTTACCAATCGGACTATATCGCGTTCTGTGAATTCAAAACAGGAATATGTACCCCACTGGCGGTGGTTTGGTATGCCGTTCAACCCTGAGTTTCTGCCCAAAATAGAACTACTTGGCGATACATTTACGGCACCGAAACTCGGCCAGACACGCCGGGTTCATGTGCTGCTTCCCCACGATTATGCTGATTCGGGGAAACACTATCCTGTTCTGTATTTACACGACGGTCAGAATCTGTTTGGTGGGGGCGCTGGGTACGGAAGTTGGGAAGTCGATCAGAAAATGGCTTTGCTGGCTGCCCGAAATCATCACGAAGTAATTTTGGTTTCAATTGACCATGGCCACGACGACAGAATTCAGGAATTTACGTTTCACCGCACGCGGGCTGGCGCTGGAAAAGGACAGTACTATTTAGACTTTATTCGGCGCACAGTAAAGCCCCTCGTTGACCAAACGTTTCGAACGCTATCCGATGCCGCTCATACGGGCATTGGCGGGAGTTCATTGGGCGGCCTGATTAGTATTTATGCCGGACTCATGCACCCTGATGTGTTCGGGCGACTGATGGTATTTTCTCCCTCGCTCTGGATTTCGCCTAAAATTTATTTTGATGCCATTCGATTTCGGGCCCCGGTGCCCATAAAAATATATGCTTACGGTGGCGAACAGGAATCGAAGTATATGGTGCCTAATATCCAACGCTTTAATGAAGCATTAGTCCGCCAGCAGTACGGGGGAAATGCAATCGATATTCACCTGTCGGTTGACCCAACGGGTACGCATCAGGAAGCTCACTGGAGTCGCGAATTTCCAAAAGCAGTAGAATGGTTATTTTATTAATAAAGCAACATGACTATTACCCTAAATACCCAATCACCCGTTATCGGCGATCTAGTTATTCCAATAGTGCAAACGGTTACGCTGGCCGATCAATTGACCAGCCTAACCCAGCAATTGGGTTTATCCGACGAAGTGCTGCAACGCGATTTTAAAGCTGAGGCTAAAGAAGTGCTTGCTGTCTATGGCCCGAACGGACAAAAAACGTACTTACTGGGTTTGGGGACTGATCCGCAGGAAATGGACTGGCTGCGGTCTTTCCGAAAATTCTTCTTTGACCATAAGACTAAATTGCCAGCGCAACTCGGTATTGAGTTGTCTGCGTTTAACGGGGCTATAATCGAAGGGGTTGTGCTGGGTGTTCGCGGAGGTGGCTACGACCTGAAACTCTATCAGACGGATAAGGCCGATGGTCCGGTTTTCTTTTCTGATGCCGGAGAGCTAACCCTCTACGTAACGGCTGAGCAACAGACAACCGCGCAGGAAGCGTTGACGCGTGCTGAAGCCATTGCCCAAACCCAACGGCAAATGCTGGATTTGATGAACGCGCCCGCCAACTATAAAAATCCACAAACCCTGGCCGACTGGACCATGGCATCAGGAAGTCAGTATAGGTATGCGGTAACAGTACTAGACAAAGCTGAATTGGAACGCCAAAAGTTGGGTGCCTTACTAAGTGTTAGCCAGGGTAGCGATGTGCCGCCTGTACTGATTATTGCCGAGTATAAACCCGAAGGTGTTCCCAACCCCCGGAAAGTAGGCTTGGTAGGAAAAGGCGTCACGTTCGATACGGGTGGCGTTTCCATTAAGACGTCGGCCAGTATGCACCTTATGAAAAGTGACATGGGCGGGGCAGCAGCCGTACTCGGAACCGTAGAAGTGGCGGCTAAACTGAAACTGCCGATTCATGTGATTGGTATTGTTCCGGCAACAGAAAACTCGACTGATGGCCGCTCGACAAAGCCCGGCGATGTCGTTACAGCCTACTCTGGCAAAACCATCGAAGTCATTGATACTGACGCCGAAGGACGTGTAATTCTGGCCGACGGTCTGGGCTATATGATGCGCAATTTCCAACCCGATGTGTTGATTGACCTGGCCACCCTGACAGGAAACGTTATTGCGGCTTTAGGGTATCATGCGGCTGGAATGTTCACCCAAAATGATACATTAGCTGCTCAACTTACCGAAGCCGCCAACCAGACAGGCGAGCAACTGTGGCGACTACCGCTTTGGGACGTTTACCAGGAAGACATAAAATCGGATGTGGCCGACCTGAAAAATTACAGTGGTAAACCCATTGCCGGAGCTATCAGTGCGGCTAAGTTTCTGGAGGTGTTTTCTGAAAAACACCCCGCCTGGGCGCACCTGGATATTGCAGGGATGGCGTTTGCCGATACAGAATTTGGTTCGCAAAAAAACGCAACCGGATTTGGGATTCGCTTGTTGATAGCCTACTTACAGTTGCTTCTTGCAGAAAATAAGTAAGAAAAATTCGTTGTTTGGTCATTTGGCCGTATCTTTTTTGGCAAAATATTATCGCAGCTTATGAGCCAATTGTCTTTTCTGTGCATTGCCACCTTCTTAAAGGGGCAGGATTTCATGCGGACCTGCAAAGAGTTGGGTAACACAGTTTATCTATTGACCGATCAGAAACTTGCCAACGAAGCATGGCCCCGAGAGTCGATCGACGAGATGTTTTTTCTGCCCTCGCCCAGCAACGCCCCCGACGATCTGGCGCAAATGGTGCTGGGGCTGGCTCATGCCATGCGCTCCCGCCAAATTGACCGGGTGGTAGCTTTAGATGACTTCGATGTTGAGAAAGGAGCCTTAATTCGGGAGACGTTCCGCATTGATGGAATGGGCCAAACGACCTCCCGCTATTTCCGCGATAAACTGGCCATGCGAACGCGGGCTTTTGCCGCTGGCATTCGTGTTCCGGCATTTTGTTCGCTTTTTCACGATCAAACCGTCACGGCATTTTTGCAAACTACGGAGGCTCCCTGGCTTATCAAACCACGTTCGGAGGCATCGGCGACTGGCATCCGCAAAGTGCATACTTTAGACGAAGCGTGGTCGGCTGTTCATTTGCTGGGCAACAACCGGCACAACTACCTCATCGAAGAATTTAAGCCGGGGAAGGTCTATCATGTCGATTCCCTATCAGTTGACGGCAAAGCCGTTTTCACGCGGGTAAGTCAATATCTGGCTACCCCGATGGAAGTAGCCCATGGGGGCGGGGTATTTCGCACAGGAACGCTCCCCCTCCATACACCCGAAACCGATGCCCTCTGCCAGATTAACGATCAGGTGATGGCCGCTTTCGGAATGCGATACAGTGCGTCGCATTCCGAATACATTCGGGGTGATCACGATGGTGAACTGTATTTTCTGGAAACAGCCTCACGCGTGGGCGGTGCACATATTGCTGAGATGGTTGAAGCTGCGTCGGGTGTGAATCTTTGGAGTGAGTGGGCCAAACTTGAAACCGCCGTTGCCCGTAAAGAACATTACGTGCCGCCTGTTGACGGAGGTAGTCATGCCGGACTTATTGTATCGCTGGCCCGGCAACAATGGCCCGACCTATCCGTATTTACCGAACCGGAAATTTTCTGGCGTATGAACCGTGAATACCACGTCGGGCTAATTATTCAGTCCAACGACCGAGTCCGTATCAGAACCCTGCTGGATGACTACATGCACCGGATTTATGAAGAGTTCCACGCATCGGCCCCACTACCCGACAAACCAACAAGTTGACGCCTGGTCAATCTCTCAACGTATCTTTCTTCGTTTTACCAACGGGTATACCCACACCAAATGCCCTTGGGTCGCTGGGGGGTGACGTTTTTCGCTTTTTGTTGCTCTGAGCAGGCGGCATAGGATTCGTTGGCATCTGTGCCGTCATTCCAGGACCGGAAGTGGGGGTATCGACCCCCGGAATAGAAACCTGTTTTTGAACGGGTTCCTGAGTTGTCTTTGACGAATCGGCCTGACTCTGACCGAAACACGTTGAACTAAATAAACTAATAGCGAAACACACGAAGAGAGGACGCATAGGAAAAGATAGTTTGTTGAGTACTATATCAACCCGCATTCATGCGTAAGGTTTCAAGTTAGTTTTACAACTCATCAACGCGCACAAGTTGGTAGGCTTTTTGGTGGAGTTCGGTTAGTAGCTCGTCCAGGTGGTTGTAAAGTTTATCCGTACGGCTAGATGCTGTACCGATGTGCATCAGCAAAATAAATCCGTTTAGTCCAGCCTGTTTCCGCTGTTCATATGTGCGGATGGATTGCAGAATAGTGGCACTGCTGCGGTAGTTCCTCTCTTGAGGAGTGGTATAGTCGGCATGACTCAACAGGCCGGGGGTATAATTGATAAGTTGTATTCCTTCGGCCTTTGTCCAAACGGCAATGCTGTCATTGTACCATTCGTAAGGTGGCAAAAATACTTTTTTCGTATTTTTAAGCGTACTGAATCTAGCTAAAGCTGCGTAGTTAGCGCGTAAATCGTCTACAAATTGTTTGTGACTAACGAGTAAACTGTCGCGGTTGGTCCAGTCGCAATACAACAAATGCTGATCGGAGTGTGGGCCGAGGAAATGCCCATCCTGATTTAGTTGTTTGACCAGCAAGGCAACTGTTGGGTTTCGTAAAAAACGCCCGGTCAGAAAAAACGAAGCCCGGACATTATGCTTTCGCAACGTTCGGGTGATAGTTGAGCCACCATCGGCAAACTCATCGCCGGTAAATACCAGCGCCAGTCGTCGAACAGTGGTGTCTCCCCTAATTTTTGCTCCACTAAAATAAGTTGATTTAGGGTCGATGGATGTTACCCGGGTTAATTTCTTGACTGGCTGTTTACCCTTCTGCTGCCCACCAGTACGTCGGACAGGTGTAAGTTTCTCCGTATGTTTAGCCGCCAGTAAATAAATGAGAGATGCCGTCCCATCCATTGTTGGTTCGTTGGTGCTAAAGTCCCCATAATCATCATGATATACGGCTACTTTGCTTTGGAAAGGCGCATATTCATCAGCCTCGTGGAGAGTTATACCAAGCAGATTTCCATAAATACTACCCCGCACTGGCCCATCGACTAGCCCGCCATCAATCGGATAGTTGTTCAGGATCGTAAACGACGAGTGTGGATCAATGGGTGTATCGGCATTGGCGGGGAGGCCATAGACAAAACTCGTTCCCCAGGGATTACAGCCAAATAACCAGTCAAAGTTAGCCTGTTCGAGCGCCGTAAATTGTTTGTCGCCAGTGAGTTGCCGGTACCAGAAGCACTGTGTGGCAAAGGAAGTGGTGAGATTATTGCTGCACCAGATAAAGGGTACACCTCGATAAAACGCATTTTGTCGCGCCCGTTTCCAAATAATGTCAATTCCCGATTTATAAAAATCAGTGACGGTTTTTCTGTTGCGGGTAAGTAAGCGTTTTGCCAGTTCAACATGACCGACATTCACAAATGGATACCATTGATAATGCCGCGCTGTATCGTTCAGAATCCAAGGCGTTATCGGTTCCCGACGGGCAAATTCCAACGCTGTATTCTGCCACTTAGTCGCTTGTACACCGGTTGCTCCTGTGGCGTTGAGTTGCTCAATAGTGGCCAATTCCATGTCATCGGTGTAATTGTCTTCTTCGTAGAAATAAGGCGCCCGGCCTGGCGCCGTCTGACTATTGCCGGGTTTTTCCAGCCCAAGTTTATACGCCGATTGCGACCGTTGCCAAAGCTTGTTTGCATACGTAGGTTGACTTTTACGGATCATTTGGTAACCCAGCGCCAACGCACTGCTAACTTTACCGGCTGTGGAGGCCACACCCGTTGCCCGATTTTTGTATTTAAACAGGCCCTGTGGCTTTCCGGTAGCAAAGTAAACGGGCCGCTCAAACCCTTTCCCGTAAAAGGCATCCTCCTTCGGCAAACGGAAACCAACATGGTCGCGGTCATCGGCGAGCTGATTGAATAGCCAATCGTCAGTAGGGTGCATTTTTAATAGCCAGTCAAGACCCCAGTGGGCTTCGTCAAGCACGTCGGGTTGACCATTGGCACCATCCAGTCCATTGGCTTGATGAGTATCACCAAAGGCCGTTGGGAAATCGCGCAGGGCAGCCAGCAGATGATAAGTGGCATTGGCAGAGGTGGTTACATATTGTAAATAGTCGGTGGCATCGTGCCAGCCGCCCGATACGTTTATATGCGTACTGTCGGGCATAGGGCCATACATAGTGTAGCCGTCATGAGTATGGCAGGAGTCTTTTAAAAACGGATTATAGCCGCTGCGCTGCTGGCGCATATAACGCAGACAAAAGTCAGCCTTACCGCTATAAACGTCTTCGCCAATGCGAAAACTGGGCGAACGGGTTCCATCATCGGTCTGCAAATGATAATGACCTGATTTTCGAAAGACCGAGAAATCGAGCCGGTACGTTTGCTTGAACGGACCATATTCGCCAAATGCCAGGCCAACCGATAGGTTCTGAATTTCCTGATTTGTCTGCTCATCGATGAGTTGAAACCTGGTCACTGGTTGGTCACTCATACTTCCCCAAACGGCTATCTTGGGGCTATCTGGCCGGTAGCCAAGCAGGTTAATCCGTATGACGGCGGGTTCCTCTTTGTGAACGACAAGAGCCACTAAACTGAATGCTACTACCAGCACCAAGCTCAAGAACACTGTATTAAAGCGTTTTTTGTCGGACATAACTCGCTATATTTTTTTCAATAATCCCATCATCATTTCCTCAAAATAAGCCCCATTATACGGCCCGAACCAGTTCATATCACGGGTTTCGGCAGTCGATCGGTTATAATATTTGTCGGGTGTTACATAACCAATGTACCCGCCATCGAAGCTGGTAATGATTACGTTAACGCCTTTTTGAGCGGCTAGCGGTTTGAAATCGGCAACTAACTCGCCGGAGAAGTCGCAGGGTGTGCCAAGCAGCACTGTTTTACCCACTCGCAGGGCTTTCAAATCTGAAGGGTAATCACCATAAACGGCGTAAAAGAACCAGGGCCGCACGCGCCAGTTGCCAATAACACGGGGGTGGGGTTCGCGCAGGTCAAGTGGCAGCGTGAGTATAGAAAGAGTGCTGTCGGGCTTCGTCTGTATTTGTGGAACAGTGCGTTCGATGCGCAGGGCTAAATCACCCGCGTAATTTCGAACTTCCTGAAAATCTGTTTTACCCCGCGCCTGCGGCCCTGTGCTACCAACGGCACCTGCCATAAACACGGCAAAGTCAGCCGATTTTTTTTCCAGCCGGTCTACCAGCGAACCCGGATAATCGCGGCTGAGATAATTCCATTTGTCGTCGTCAAAAAGTGTCGGATGACCCGCAAAGGTGCAAAGTAGGGCTGATTCGCCGGTTGATTTTTTCAACTTTAATAGCCGAATCATGCCGTCGAGTGGGCCTGTTGGACCAGAGGAACTGATACGATTATAGATGAGGTCACTGGCGTCGATCTGGCCAAAACCAACCTGCACAGGAGCCATGTTGCCCTGAGCAGCCCGAATCGCATTGAGCACACCGTCGGTAATGCGGGTTATAATTTTCTCATCATAGCCGCCCGCAATCAGTTGGCCCACTATGCCCGGTGCCCAACCGCCTACGCTATTGTGCGAGTGAATGGCACCCATATAGACATTCTCCCACCGTAATCCGACTTCGGGCAACCGTTTTTTGAGAGCTTCTACAACAGTTGGGGGTGTAATAAGCACGTCAAGTCCCACCATAGCGACTTTTGTGCCGCCATTATCAAGTACGATAGCCCTAGCAAAAATCGAATCGCTGATAATATGCCAGTGCTTGCCGCGCCGGGCACCATAGCCACCCGTTGGTGTAGAGTAAGGGGGCGTAATAGTTGCTTTTGCCCAACCCGCCCGAATCGGAAACTTTGCCGCCGGAGAGGAAGTGAGTTGTGCCAATCGCTGCCTGGTGTGGGCATAATAAGGCATTTGCTGGTACGGCGTATCATCGACCGGAGCTAAACTAATTGCCAGAAATAGAAGAATAAAAACAATAAATCCCAGTAGGACTTTCAGGAAAATACGGAGGAATTTCATACGGCTTGCAGCCAGTGTTAACGAATTTGTCTGCAAGCAACGAAAAAACAAACGGATGGGAAAGCAATACGAAAACAAAAAAAGGCACCGGAGAAAATCCCCGATGCCTTCCGTCACCCTACCGGTTTCCCGGCCTCCCTATATATGATTTTTTGTTATAAGAACGGGGCTGCAGCGGCCAAAACCTGAGCTTTGGTCAATGGTTCGTCAAAGGCTCCCCGGAAATTATCATCTGTTATGCCTGTCACGTTTGGCAGCGTTTTTAGATTAACGCCCCCCTGGGTAAATGTAGTCTGTGTTGGATCAGAAACCCATCCTTTCATACCCAGCATCCGACGAACTTCCGATGCGTGTCGGGCTTCGACAGAGTGAATTTGCAGGGCGACCTGCAAAATACCTTTGTCGTTAATTAAGTTACCCGCCTGACCTTTGTATGCTTGAACCCCTGTATCTTCTAAAGCACGGGCTGTAGCCAGAAATGCTGCATAACTCGTAAATGTCCCGGCTGGGTATTTGAATGTTGGTTTGGCTATTGCAGCCGCGCCTAATGCTCCTTTTAAAAGGGCAACGTGTGCCGTTTCGTGTTTGCTGATTTGATTGATAACCGCCAAGTCAGAAGCTGGTACTAATCCTGCTGTGCCAAGACCTGTGCGGTAAAATTCGTCCTCAAGGTATTCGAGCGTGAGAGCAAAGTTTGCCACATCAATAGCCGCCTGCGATGGTGCGGTGGTCGTTTGGGCAAGTGCTTTGTTAAGGCTGGCTGCAACAAGGGTTGGAATGCCTGCTGCTATCAGCTTTGAACTAAATTTGAGGAGATTCCGACGTGAATAGAAGCTGAAACGCTCACTAATTTCGGGATCAGCCTGTTCAATTTCAGATATTAATTTAAATAGATTCATGGCGTTGTATCAGGTTTACATGGGGAGGTTAGTGGCCGTAATCTGCGTTTTCACGTACTTCTGCGCGATAGGCAGCACAACTGCTGGTTTATTGGCAGCATCGAGTCCAGTTGTAGGTGCAACCACATCGTCACCGGCGAAGTCCGCCGATTTTGGATTCAGCAAGTCGCGGATAGCGGCTGCATGGCGGGCTTCCACCGACACAATCTTACCAGCCAGTGCCAAATAATTAACATCCGTAATAAGTGGTCCTGCTCCGTTGTAAGCCGATACGCCCAGATCTTCAAAGGCTTTAGCTGTTCCTAATACGCTACCCCGATCGCTGAATGTAATACCACTAAAATTTGGTGTTAGTGCGCCAATGGCGTTTGTTCCTAAAGCTGCTTTGAAAAACTCGCGGTGAATAATTTCGTGATCGCGGATATCGGTCAGCAGTGTTTTTTCTGCATCCGTCATGCCGTTGTATGGTGTGGCAATTACCTGCGTATAAAAAGCTGCTTCTAACTGTTCCAACGCATAGGCATAGTTAAGAATGCCGAAATCGCCCGTGCCTAAGTCGACAGGGGCCATCACTGTTGTTGGGTTTTCTTCTCCTTCTTTGCAGGATGCCAAAAGGGCGCCACCTGCGGCAAAAGCGCCTGCGTAGCGCAGAAACAACCGGCGGCCTACCATCACCGGCTCCAATTGGCCTGGCAACATGGTCAGGCCCGATTCATTCTGTTGCTTGCTCATAACGAGTTTAATTAAGTGTGTCAATATAACCGCAATTTTGCCAGACGGTTTAACACACTTACGGCAACTTTTCGGACTTGGATTTATTTTCCCCCCAGAAATAGGTAAACGGGTTACTGAAAGAAGGTGATTACGGCTATAAATTCAGCCCCAAATAAGTTCGTTACCCTTTCGTATGGTAGATAGATATACTACCTGTCCTTCTAATGGCATAACTGTATAAAGATGAAGCAGCTGGAGCAAAATAAGCAGAATGCTACTGATTTTTTATGACAGTCAATCAATGCAAACCGGCTGAAGCTATTACACACTATGTCGGCGACGAATACATTTAGCACAATCCGGCGGTAGGTGATAGCAAGGAAGGGTGTATCGCCTATTTTGACCGTATGACGAAGACGTATTCCGGTAAACGCGTGGAGGTGAAACGAGCAGTTGCGGAAGGAAATCTGGTTGTTCTCCACTGCTTTCAGCAATGGTCTATGGTAGATGGGTTGGGCCTTGAAGACTGGGCCGGTATCGATACTTTTCGTTTCGACGATACGGCCAAAATCGTTGAACACTGGAATGTCTTGCAGCTTATTCCGCTAATATCGACTAATGTCAATTCTATATTTTAATGAAAACTAGTCAATTAAGTATCCTACTGTTTTTCGTGTCCATAGCGTCAGCTCTAGCTCAGAAAGAGCTGCATGTTGCATCGCCCAACGGACGAATTATTTTCTCGTTTAACCTGACTAAAAATGCCCCAACCTACCGTGTCACGTTCGACAAAAAGACGCTCATTGATAAGTCGGAATTAAGTTTAGTGTTTCAGGGAACAGGGGTATTTGGGCCAAATCTTTTCCAGAATACGCCAACGATTCGGCTAATTGATGAAACCTACGAACTGGTGGTTGGCAAGGTTAAGACGGCCAGAAATTATTGCCGTGAGGCAGTTATTCCATTGAGCGAGAAGGTTGCCAGTAAGCGGCAGATTAACTTGATTGTCCACGTATTTGATGACGGCGTAGCGTTTCGCTACGAATTTCCGAAGCAGCAAAATTGGGCGTCCTACACACTGACGGACGAAAATACAACCTTCCGGCTGATGCAGAACCCCACCGTTCGTGCGTTGTTTCTGCCCAACTATACGAGTTCGCACGAAGGTTTATACACGACTATCCCACTTGGCAGTATTAAGAATGATACGTTAATGGACATGCCAGCGCTGTTTGAATTTCCTGATAAAACCTATCTGGCCATCACCGAAGCGGCTTTAAACGATTATGCCGGGATGTATTTGACAAAGAGAAATGGACGTTCCGGTACGCCCGGCGTTTCAGTTTTAACCAGTCAGCTTTCGCCCCTGCCGAACCAACCCAGCCGAGCCGCCGGGTCGGAAAAAGTAAAAGCCGTTTTGCCGCACAAAACGCCCTGGCGGGTAATGCTCATTGGAGACCGGGTTGGCACATTGATTGAATCGAACATGCTCACAAGCCTGAATGAACCCTGCAAAATCCCGGACGTATCGTGGTTGAAACCGGGCAAAACCACCTTCCCCTGGTGGAACGGCAATATAACACCAGACACGACATTTGCACCGGGCAATAATTTTGAGACGCAGAAGTACTACATTGATTTCTGTGCTGCCAACCACATAGAGTATCATTCGGTCGTTGAGTATGGCTTGCATGAATGGTATGTGAATGATGGAGCCGGATTTGTGCCGGGGCCGAATGTCAATGCGGCTAAGGCAGTGCCCGGTCTGGATATGCAGCAGGTTTGCGACTATGCCAAACAACGGGGTGTAGGCATCCGGGTTTGGGTGTTTTGGTCTGCGCTCTATCCGAAGTTGGAAGAAGTTTTTACGCAGTATGAAAAGTGGGGGCTCAGTGGCTTGATGGTGGATTTTATGGATCGCGACGATCAGGAAATGGTCAATATTCAAACTGAAATTCTGCGCTCGGCAGCTCGCCACAAGTTGCATATTCAGTTTCACGGTGCCTACAAACCAACAGGAATGCACCGCACTTATCCAAATGAGTTGACCCGCGAGGCAACCCTCAATTATGAAACAGCCAAATGGAGTGGCTTAGCCACGCCCGACCACGACCTTTCGTTCCCGTTTACGCGGTTGCTTGCCGGGCCGATGGATATGCATCTTGGCGGTTTCCGGGCGGTGCCCAATAGCCAGTATAAAATTCAGTACACCCGGCCACTCATGCACGGCACCCGCTGTCACCACATGGCTATGTATGTGGTGCTCGAAAGTTATTTGGGTATGATTGCCGATTATCCTGATGCGTACAAAGGCCAGCCGGGTTTCGATTTTCTGGCGCAGGTACCAACAATCTGGGATGAGGTTCGCGTCCTGAACGCCGACGTTAATCAATACATTACGCTTGCCCGAAGAAAAGGCACCGATTGGTTTATTGGCAGTATCACGAACTCGACAGCGCGGGACATACCGGTTAAGTTTGATTTTCTGCCGGATGGTAAATACTCTGCCGAACTCTATTCTGATGCGCCCGACGTTGCCCAGAATCCTAACCATCTGACGCAGCAAACCCGCACGATTAGCCGTACCGACGTGCTGACGATAAAACTGGCCTCGGGTGGAGGTCAGGTGATGCGGCTGCGAAAACTATGAATCGTCAAACATTT
This sequence comes from Spirosoma flavum, assembly GCF_042686045.1. NCBI lineage: Bacteria > Pseudomonadati > Bacteroidota > Cytophagia > Cytophagales > Cytophagaceae > Spirosoma > Spirosoma flavum. The sequence continues at coordinate 419,109 of NZ_JBHUOM010000019.1, read as the reverse complement.
ATTTTCTTAGTTGAAACAAACATTGTCACGTTCTGTGAGGCAATGGTTCCGGCATTTTGGAGAGAGTTGTAACAATAGCGGCTCGCGTATAATTATTCAAACAGGATCAGTCTATTCAATAATATTCCCTCCTTTTTAGACTTTTAGGACAATCACTTTGACGCTTATCTACTTAATGTAAGATGCTTAATCAAGTTTCGATATTTTGTAGACTAACGTTATGTTTAAAGACCGCCGGTTGCTGTTGATTTTTGCTATTGCCGTGATTGATGTTGTTGTTGCCGGTGCTCTGGGTGCTTTACTGATTAAATTCGTGGCAGATTTGCCCGCTAAAGCTATATGGCTTACTGGTGGAACTGCCCTGATGTTAGCTGTTCAATTAGCCTTTTCGCCCGCTGTTGGTCTTCTATCCGACAAAGTTGGCCGCCGGCCAGTCGCTATTGCCGCTACCATTGTTTCGCTGTTGTCGTCATTCCTTTTGCTGCCGGTGCAAGCTTGGGGCTACGTGGCTAACCGAGTTTCTAAAGGGGGGACAAATGGCCTCTACGCCGTTTTGCGTTCGTCTATGGCCGATATAACGCAGGGGGAAGATCTCGTTAAATATTCAGGCATGCTAAGCTTCATCGTCGGGGGCGGAGCCTTTATTGGTCCCATGTTCGGTGCTCTATTGTTGCTAAGCCTGAACGAAGCCCGCCATGATGCCCTTCCACTGATTATTATGATTCTTAGTTTGGGCGGTCTGAATATCGTGCTGGCTCTTTTTTTTAAGGAAACGAATGATAAGCCGAGAGAAAAAGTCGAGTTTAAGGAGCTGCGAGATAAAGCCCTTAGCTCGTTGAAAATCAAAACAATATGGGATCAGTTGTCCGAGTCTGATAAAAAGGTTCCGGGTATCAAACCGATCTTTATCCTGAACATGCTGGCGACGCTTGGATTCGGTTACTATGCTTTTTTTGTAGCATTTCTAACTCAGAGCGATCTGGGAATGGAACCGTTAGATACGGCCTACTTCTTCCTCTATTTTGGTGGGTTAGCCTTCCTCGCCAACATTGTGTTTTTCCGGTATATCGTTAGTCATGTTAATAAACGAAAAACCATTATTGGCATCATCCTTCTCAGCATTGTCTTGCAGACAGGTTACTGTTTTTCGGAGTCATCGGTAACGCTGCTGTATGTGGTGGCGGGTATTGACGCACTTACCGTCTCGCTGATTGGCGGGCTAATCGGGGGTATTCTGTCTGAGGTGACGCAGGATGGGGGTGGCCAGGGCGAAGTGTTCGGTAATATTCAGGCGCTGGGTGGGCTGGCTAGTTTCGTGACGGCCCTAGTCAACAGTCTGCTGTCGGGCGTGAGTATGAAAGCGCCTTTTATTTTTTGTGCCCTGTCGTCAGTTGTCGTTGTATGGTGGACACTGCGCCTGCCGGAAGAAGCCAGGAAATATACCGATAAAACTGTGATGCAACGAAAGGAGGAAGAACAACCGGAAGCCAAACCTGCCAGCGCCTGACGACACGATGATGTTGTTGGCGTGGGCATCCCGGTAACTAGCCAAACAAACCTCGTTGTTGGCCGGTTACTAACTAACTCAACATAAAATAACATGAATCGAACATACTTAAATGCCTTCCAGATAGGTATCGTTGCGGGCATGCGTGCCATGTCGGCACCCGCATTTGTTAGCCACAAATTGTCGCACATGACGCCCGGTCCCCTATCGGATTCACCTCTTCATTTCTTGACCTCTACCAAAACTGCAACTACGCTGGCTGTATTGGCTGGTGGAGAACTGGTTGGTGATAAGTTACCCAGTAGCCCGGATCGTACTAAATTTCCACAAATGTTGGGCCGCATTGTATCGGGTGCATTATCTGGAGCCGCCTTAACCGAAGCCGATGATGAGCCGGTTGCTTCGGGGGCTGTTTTAGGCGCATTGGGTGCCGTTGTCGGCACATTTGCCTTTTTTCACCTGCGCCACTGGCTGACCCACGAAAAAGGCTTGCCCGATCCGCTGGTAGCCGTTGCCGAAGATGCGCTGACGATGGGTGCGGGATGGCTTACCGTCAACGAAAGTGCATCGCTTCGTAACGCATTCTAACATATTTTAGTGAAATAGGTAACAGAAAAGGCGCACTTCAGAGTGCGCCTTTTCTGTTGAAATTGCTCAGAAGTGGGCTTCCTCTAGTATCTTTGCCGTCCCGGAATTACTTTCATCAACTGCTTCCTGATTAACTTGCGCGAATAGAGTAATCACCTTACTGATGGGACACTCTTTTGCTGGTACGCCAGCGCGCGCATTCACCTTTTCGATTTGTAGTAATGCAGGTTCTTAAATTTGGCGGCACCTCGGTTGGGTCCGTAGAAAGTATAAAGCAGGTTATCCAAATCATTGAAAACCATCGCCAAAAGGGCGATCAGATAGCAGTTGTATTTTCGGCGATGGGTGGCATTACCAACCAACTCATCGAAATCGGACGCATGGCTACAAGCGGGGAAACCGATTATATGGAACTGGTTCGACGGATTGAAGATCGACACTTCAACGTCGTGAAGGCACTAATTCCGGTGAAAGAACAGAGCAAAGTGTTTGCAAATGTGCGGGGAATTATCAATGAGCTGGAAGACCTGTTGCGTGGTGTGTCACTTATTCGGGAGCTGACGCTCCGCACCCACGATCTTATTACTAGTTTCGGCGAACGCCTTTCCACAACGATTCTTACCGAATGCGTAAAAAGCCGGGGTATTCCCGCGCAGTTCTGCGATGCTCGTAAGATCATCAAAACCGATACACAATTCGGCCAAGCCGAGGTAAACTATACGCTAACAAATCAACTAATTCAGGATTATTTCGCCAAGACAACAGATCTCCAGATGGTTACGGGCTTTATTGGCTCAACTGAGAAAAACGAAACGACAACCCTTGGCCGGGGCGGTTCAGATTATACCGCGTCGATTTTGGGTGCGGCTCTGAATGCTGAAATCATTGATATCTGGACTGACGTTGATGGCATGATGACCGCCGATCCGCGCAAGGTGCCCAATGCGTTCAATATCCCGACAATTACCTACGCCGAAGCGATGGAATTGTCACATTTTGGGGCGAAAGTGATTTACCCACCGAGTCTGCAACCGGCTTTTGCCCGCAACATTCCCGTTCGCGTGCTGAATACGTTTAATCCAACGCACGAGGGCACGGTGGTGAGCCGAACCGCCGAACGGCGACAGTACACCATTACGGGTATTTCGAGCATCGACGACATCGCGCTTGTGAACGTGCAGGGCTCCGGCATGATTGGCGTGGCCGGGGTATCTGCCAAATTATTTGGCGTGCTGGCGGCTCACAAAATCAGCGTGATTCTGATTTCGCAGGCATCGTCGGAGCACTCGATTTGCTTTGCCATCGACCCGCGCGGAGCCGAAAATGTCAAGACAATCCTGGATGCCGAATTTGCCATCGAAATCTCGCACGGTCACATTGACAACATTGCCATTGAGCGCGATTTGTCGGTCATTGCCACGGTGGGCGAGGGGATGAAGAAAAGCTCTGGTATTGCCGGGAAACTGTTTTCGGTACTGGGTAAAAACGGGGTCAATATTGTAGCGGTGGCGCAGGGGTCGTCGGAAATTAATATCTCGGTGGTTATTAACAAAAATAATCTCTCAAAAGCCCTTAACTCGCTGCATAACATCTTCTTTCAGTCCGAAGCGAGGGTGTTGAATTTGTATCTGGTCGGCACGGGATTGATCGGAAAAACGCTTCTAAAACAGATTTTCGACCAATCGGAATATTTACGGTTAGAAAAGTTATTGAAGGTTTGCGTAGTGGGAATGACGAATACCAAGAAGATGCTGCTCGATTCAAAAGGTGTCTCGCTGGACGATTGGCGGGAGCGGCTTCTGACCGAAGGCGTCACGACGTCGTTGCCAGCGTTTGTTGAAAAAATTAAGGATTACAACCTGCCTAACTCGGTATTCATCGACTGCACATCAGACAAAGATATTGTACAGTTTTACGAGTCGTTGTTAGATGCTAATATCTCGGTTGTAACGCCCAATAAAGTAGCCAATTCCGGTCCGTATGCCGAATACCGACGGTTGCAGCGCACCGCCCTAAACCGGGGTGTCAAGTTCCTGTATGAAACCAACGTGGGAGCCGGTCTGCCGATTATCAACACGGTGCAGGGACTAATGACCTCCGGCGATCGCTTCCTGAAAATCGAAGCGATTTTATCGGGTACGTTGTCGTTCATTTTCAATACGTTTCGCCCTGGCACTTCCTTCGCCGATGTGGTGCGGGAAGCCAAAGAAAAAGGGTATACTGAACCCGATCCCCGCGACGATTTGAGCGGTCAGGACGTAGCTCGGAAAATATTGATTCTAGCGCGCGAAGCTGGTTTTCCGCTCGAACCAGAAGACGTAACAATCAATAATCTTCTGCCACAATCGTGCCTGGATGCACCCACAATTCCGGCCTTTTTCGAGGAATTGGAAAACAATAATGCCTACTTCGAAAACCTACTTAGTACAGCCGAAGCGAATGGCGAAAAACTACGGTTTGTGGCCAGTTTTGAGAATAACAAAGCCACAATCGGCTTGCGTCCGGTGAGTGCGGAGCATCCTTTCTATCAGCTAACCGGAGCCGATAATATCGTCTCATTTACGACAGAACGGTATAAGGATCGGCCACTAGTTATCAAAGGACCCGGTGCGGGTGCTGAAGTGACGGCATCGGGTGTGTTTGCCGACGTGGTTAGCATCGGGAGTTATTTAGCGTAGCCCATAAATTGGACATAGCTATCCTACTAAATCAACCATAAAACACCAAAAAATCGTAAATTCGTAAACGATAATTTGCCATTTCCTGTGCTACCTGATTCCCAACAACAACCCCTTATTGACTGTATTCGCGACATCGGTCACCCCGAAGCAGTTCGGCGATTCTTTGGGTTATTGAAGGAGCTAATCGACATTGTTAACCTGCCTAATGGGGATGCTCGGCTGGCGTTTACGGTACGACAGGAGAAAGTTACTATCATCGCAAATATTAATTTCTTTCAGGCTCTTCGTATCCAGAAACCGCGTCGGGGCGAAGTCGAATATCACCTGACTGTCAAGAAATCCTGCCACGACCGGCTGAAAATTAATGAAGAATTAGCGTTTGAGCCATTGACTGAAAAGTCCGATTATCTGGCGGTCATCATTGGGCAGTCGAACGTTCATTTGATGTATCAACCCACCTTACGAACCTGTTGGGAAGATTGCCTACTTGAGCTTGTTGAGAGTAACAAACGAGGTCCACACTCTGCCAAGCATAATGCTGATGTGTACCGGGCCGCTGAAGATGAAGCCTTTCAGAGTGACATTATTCGGCTCGCCGACGATCCAACCCTAGCGGATCGTGTTTTGAACGGGTATAGTGTCGAGGAGCCGGAAGCTGAGTATGAAGTTGAACCGGAACAGCCCAATCAACCGCATAACTTGGTCTTATTCGGCCCACCGGGTACGGGCAAAACATTTGCCTTACAGCCATATTTAGCTAACAAAAATTCAAGCCTGATTACGTTTCATCCGTCGTACAGTTACGAAGAGTTTGTGGAGGGTATTCGGCCAGAAATTAGCAACGGGCAGATTAGTTACAAAATTCGCAAGGGTATTTTCCATAAAGCCTGCTCGTCGGCCATTCAGCAAGCGGGTTATGGCACGCTGGCCGATTGCCTGAACGACACACCCGAAAACCGTAGCCGGAAGTTGAAAAAGGCACCCGCCTGTTATCTGCTGATCGACGAAATTAACCGGGCCAATGTCGCCAGCGTATTCGGCGATCTGATTACACTGCTTGAACCCGATAAACGGCTTGGTGCGGAGAATGAACTCTGGCTGACGTTGCCCTATTCGCAGGAACGGTTTGGGGTTCCGTTAAATCTGTTTGTGGTCGCTACGATGAACACCACCGACCGGTCGATTGCGCTGTTGGACATTGCATTGCGACGCCGGTTTTCGTTTCGCGAGATGTTGCCCGATCCAACAATCTTAGGTGTAGTTGACGGTGTAGAGTTGGGGTCGTTGCTGCGAACAATGAACGAACGCATTGAATATCTGCTCGACCGCGACCACCAGATTGGTCACGCTTATCTGACCAATGTCGATACTCACGCTAAGCTTTGTGCTGCTTTCCGCGACCGGATTATACCCTTATTGCAAGAGTATTTTTTTAATGATTGGGCTAAAATCCAGCTAATTTTAGGCGACAATTCAGCTTGGGGAAAAGACCCTGATCTGCGCTTAGTTCGGATTAAAAAGAAATATACATCCGCAGCCGCCAGTAAATTATTTGGCGAAATGCCTGACTCGATAGATGAGGTCGTGACTTATGAAATTAATCCGAGTCTACAACAAAGCGACTATGAGCAGATACCTGCCGACGCATTTGTGAAGATTTATCAGAAGTAGTAAGTAATGCGGATGGAAATCCGCTTTTCGTCAAGAACTCTTGATGGTGTCCGGTTCTCAAGCCTGGCATACTCATATCATTAATAGTGTCGCGTTTGAGAACTCGACACCACTATAAGAAGCAATGAAAGCGCTCGTTCTCACTGAATACAATCATTTCGACCTGCAAGACGTGCCCAAGCCGACGATTCGGCCTAACGAGGTATTAGTGCGGGTGCAAGCTGTAGGCATTTGCGGCTCCGACGTTCACGGTATGGATGGCAGTAGCGGTCGGCGTATTCCGCCCATCGTGATGGGCCATGAAGCCAGCGGGATTATCGCCGAAGTGGGAAGCGACGTGCGCGGCTGGGCGACCGGCGACCGCGTTACCTTCGACTCAACGGTTTATATACTAGACGATTGGTACAGCCGCCGGGGACAATATAACCTCAGTGACGGTCGGGAAGTCGTTGGTGTATCCACCCCCGATTTCAAGCGTCAGGGAGCGTTTGCGGAGTTCGTAGCTGTGCCACAACATATTCTTTATGCTATTCCCGCCAATGTAAGTTTTACGCAGGCGGCTCTGGTCGAACCGGTAGCTGTGGCTCTTCATGCGGTTAGTCTGACGCCTATTCAAGTCAATGATTCGGCGGTGGTCGTCGGTTCAGGGATGATTGGCCTTTTCGTCATTCAGGTGTTGAAACTGGCTGGCTGCGGGACGATCATTGCCATTGATCTGGACGACGATCGGCTTGCCCTGGCCAAAAAACTTGGCGCAACACACACAATTAATGCCGGAGTGCCGGACAATCAACAGATCGACCTGGCAAAGCAAGTGCAGGACCTTACCCACGGACGTGGAGCCGATGTTTCGTTTGAGGTAGTGGGCGCTGGCCCAACCGTCAAAATGGCTATCGACTGCGTTCGGAAAGGGGCAACTGTGACGTTGGTAGGCAACCTCGCTCAAACGGTTGAGATACCGTTGCAGGCGGTTGTAACGCGGCAATTACGGTTACAGGGTTCCTGTGCCATCAACGGAGAATACGAAGCCGCATTAGCCCTGATTTCGTCAGGCCGCATGAACGTCGAAGCTATTCTAAGCGCCGAGGTGCCGCTCGCAGAAGGGGCTGACTGGTTTAAGCGGTTGTATGATAAAGAAAAGGGGTTAATTAAGGTGGTGTTGAAACCATAATTATTGCTTAGCCGACCAGTCTATTATAGCCGGGTACAAATCAGCAACGGTTTGGCCCGGTTTTCTATTTTTATACAACTGTAACAATTCCTGATCGAACTCTTTAAATCGGCGAAACCCTCGATTGTCAACCATCCCCTTTTCAATATTGGCCCTAAGTATTTCAGCGATTTTCTTCTCGAACAGGTCATAATAAAGCAGTGTCACGAGCGCATAGTTCATGTATTCTTCAAAACAGGAAAGATCATTACTGTAATTAGCCGCCGGTTTATTGGGAATTGTCCAATTCGCCAAGTTTTTGAAGGCTATTGCAATTCCTTGAGTATGTTTTTCTGCTTCAGGATTAAGGTAGCTATGATTTAATTCGGTGAACGCGATTGTCATACGTTGGCCTTTTGTTATGTCAAGAGGTTGCTTTTTAGAGGTCGTATTAATGAATGGGAAGTTGATATGCATTTGAGCTTCCGTGAAGCCATTGTCCTCGAATTGATTAGCCGATTGATTCCAGCCGACCAATGGCGAAAACAAGACTTTTACAGCCGAGTAATGAGTTGTTGGAAACTGTTTCTCCAACCATGCTTTCATCGTTGCTACGTCCACATTTCGGCGAAAATCCTCAACCAGACTTTTATAATACGGTGTATTCTTTTTGTAGAAAGATCGGAAGTTAGACTGTTTGGTAAATTGTTCCAGCAGTGGAATATAGGGCGTTAATTGATTCGTTTCGCCCCAACTAACCCGGTCATAAATCCCGCCGTTCACAATTTTATCACCCTCAAACGTGTAAGCATAACTGTCCATTTTCAGATTTGGATAGTTGTCTTCTGACTTACTTAGTAGCGAGTCAATAGTACGAACCGCCAGGTGTTTTTTGTAGGGAAGAAAATGACTCATAACCGCTGGGTAATAATCCGTTTCTTTATAAATAGCGGGTGTTTTTCCGTAGTTGGTCAGCGCAAAAATGACGTTGACCAATTCATACACTTCCGGCACTTCGATACTGGTTTTACCTTTGTTTGCTTTCTTGTAGGCATCGTTGAAAATAGCTGCCTTAACTAGCTTACGGCTGGTAAAAAAACAGGTTACGGTATCACTTTGGGCTTCGCGAATGATCTGGCATATTGTCGTAGTACCATACTGGAGCGTCATCGAAATGGAATCTTTTTCTGATACAAGCGTGAACGGTAATACTTCCTGTTCCAGGCCGAAGCTATAAGAAAAAGAAGTAGGTAAACTGTTCACACCATTGAAATTGCCACGTTCGTTGCCGATATACATCACTAGTCGATTACTCGTTGTCCGGATAGTTGGAATCGGGTTAGACTGCGCTAATGCATTACTAATTGACGAGAAAATCAGTAGAAGAGTGAGAGTTATCTTCATTTAAATAAGAACGTTGGAATGCCCTGCATTTTAATAAATAAAGCTCGTATTGCCGAAAAAACTTATGTCTATTCCCTCACGCATCGCCAGAGTATGAAGCCGCGCTAGCCCTGATTTCGTCGGGCTGCATGAACGTTGAAGCCATTTTAAGCGCCGAGGTGCCGCTCGCAGAAGGGCTAATATATGATAAAGAAAAGGGGTTAATTAAGGTCGTGTTGAAGCCATAATTATTGCTACTGAGCTGGGGTGTATTGAGTAATCCGATCTCCAGCTTGTAACTCCAATAAATTGTCTTTCAGGAAAGTAATCGTAGTCTTTGTAACAGAAGCACATAACACTAACGGGCAAGGTATAAATTCACTATACTGAATTAGTACTCCGTTTCGCTCAAATTGGCTGCCAGAGCAGCAGGGTGTTGACGTAACGAGGCCATTTCTGCGGTAAATGAGAGTTCCGTCTGGTTGATATTCTGTATCGTAGTAAGCATCTGTATCATACATGGACCAGACTGGATTATTCACATTACGGCTTTGCAATATTTGCCACCGTTTGTAGAGCAAGTCAGATGGGCCAATAGAATCGTCGCTCTTGCAGGCGCTGGATAGGACAGCAAGTAAGCCCGAAAGAATAAGCAGATTTTTCATATTAAGGATAAGGCTGATAGACGGTTATTGCGTAGACTTGATCGATAACCAATTTGTTCGTCGTTAACTCGTCAATTCGCCAGACACTCTCCGGGGTAATGCAGCTGACCTGGGCACATATGCCATTTGGCGTCCGTTCTGGAAAAGGAATAGAGTCTACATCCGCAAGATCTAATGTATTGCCTTTACGCTTAAACCGGGCAGGAGAACAACAAGGGTCATATTTTCCATCGTCGCCGTATAAGATTGTGCCGTTTAATTGAAACGTTACAATAGTCCATTCGTTGGTCGGCGAAACCGACACCGTCTGACCATTTTTATAGCGTACCTCAGTCATACCCCATTTCCGGTACAACAGATCGCTGGAAATGGGAGTCGCGTTGTCTCGTTGACAGCCTACTACAACCACACTCAGCGTTAGTAACCCGTATAGTAAGCCTTTCATAATTTCGTCAGGTTTTGAGTAGAAGAGCCTGTTCTAACGCATTTCGTTGGAATACATGTAACATTATGCCCAATCCCCTTCGTATTGCCATTATTGGTCCTGGCAAAGTGGCCCACTTGCACGCCCAAGCCGTTCTACAAACGCCAGATACCAAATTAGTTGCCGTTTATGGCCGGACGAGTCAGAAAGCTGAAGATTTCGCCAATAAGTATGGCATCCGGGCATATACTGATGTGAACGAAATGGTAGGTAGTGAAAACGTCGATCTCTGCCTTGTCTGTACCTCGCACCCGGCTCACCGCGAGCCGACGGTAGCGGCCCTCAATGCGGGTTCACACGTGTTGGTTGAAAAACCACTGGCTTCATCCCTCGACGATTGTGATGCCATGATCGAAGCGGCCAAACAGAATAACCGCTATCTCGGTGTAATCAGCCAACGGCGGTTTTACGAACCTAGCCAGCGTATCCGGCAGGCCATCGATTCGGGGAAGATCGGGAAACCTGTGCTTGGCACCATTCAGATGCTGGGATGGCGCAACGAAGCGTACTACCAAAGTGATTCCTGGCGTGGAACCTGGGCCGACGAAGGCGGGGGTGTATTAGTCAATCAGTCACCCCATCAGTTGGATTTACTGCTCTGGTATATGGGTGAAATTGACGAAGTATTTGGGGTTTGGCGCAATTTGAACCACCCGTATATTGAAGTGGATGACACCGCGCTGGCCATCGTAAAATTCAAAAACGGCGGCTTGGGAAACATCATCGTGAGCAATTCGCAGAAGCCGGGAATCTTTGGGAAGGTTCACGTTCACGGTCAGAATGGGGCATCGGTAGGTGTTCAGACCGATGGCGGGGCGTTGTTCATTGCGGGGATGTCAACGATCACAGACCCACCCGTCAATGATCTCTGGACGGTGCCCGGTGAAGAAAATCTTCTGGCTCAGTTCATTACTGAAGACACTGCTTTCTTTAATACAATCGACGCGACGGTCTATTATTTTGGGCTGCAAATCGCCGAATTTCGCGATGCTGTTCGGGAAGGCCGCCCACCTATTGTAACCGGCGAAGACGGTCGTAAAGTCGTGGCTTTGTTTCAGGCCATTTACGAATCGACCCGCACTGGTTTGCCGGTGAAGATGTAAAAAAGTAAAGAGGGTAAGTACGTACTTACCCTCTCTATTAAGTTGTTAATCAGCAAGGAATTAGTTTGTTGGATCGGCTGGCGTACTGGTATTGTTATTACGTTCGGTCAGGGGATACGGGAAAAAATTCCGGTTCCGTTCTGCGTTGGCTGCTCCCGGACCGGGCCGATTAAATCGGCGGCTGTCTTCAAGCCGGAAACCCTGATACGCCAGTTCAATTTGACGATTCCGATAAATCTCTGTCAGAATGGCGTCGGCTGTTTGTGGCCCGGTATAAGCAGGAAGCCCTGCGCCAAAACCGAACGCATCCGTAGCGGTTGTTTTGGTCAGCACCTTATTTAACGCCGTTACAGCACCCGCCAGATCTCCTTTGCGAGCAGATGCTTCGGCCTGAATCAGCATGATTTCACCCGGTAGGTAAACTGGTACAGCCGCGTTGTTGGCCGTGTAGAAAGCCGTTGCAATTACAGGAGCTACGGCTGTATTAGAACTAACTTTCGTTAAAAAGGCGATCCGTTTGTCAGTGGCATCGGGAGTCAGCGTACCCGTCAAGCCGAGGCTTGCATTGGTTGGCTGAAACACGTTCAGGTTGCCAAAGGTGTATTCAAATAGCGGATTACGCGTATTATCGTCAAAGTTATAGACCGATTTTTTCGTCAGATCGACTTTGGCAGCAGCGGCAAGCGCCTTATCGTAATCACCCGAAAACAGTGCGTAACGGGCAATCAGGGCCTGAATAGTATTCGCAAGATCAATTCCCGTTACAACCTTACCCGTAAAGTCGGCTGATGCGGGCGTTGTGGCTACCTGTGTGGCGGCTGCTTCAAGCGTAGTAATAGCTTCCTTGAACACTTGTACTCGTGGTACAAACGGTACATTATTTCCCGTCGTAATAGGCGACTGCTCAAAAAACAGACCCAATGTACCCAGTGATAATGCCCGGAATATAGACGCGTAAGCGACAATCCCGCTTTTCGTACCGGCATCGCTCACTACGCCCGTATTGGCTAAAATCAGTTCGGCGTTTGACCGGACTAAGTGGCTCTGTGTCCAGAGGTTGCGCACAACGCTGTTGATATTGCTAACGTTACTTGCACCCAGGGCAAGGTTGGCTTCGTCTGCATTGCCTACGTTCAATACAAACTCTTCGCGTGTTGTCAGGCCCCCGCCCGCCGTGCTGGCATAAAGCACGCTTAATGCACCACCAGTCGTGTAGCGGTATTGCAGCCCGTTGCAGAGCGTCATCAACCCATCGGGCGAACTAACCGCCTGCGACTGACTGATGGTACTTGGATTCAGATATTCCTTGGTGCTGCAAGCCAACTGCGTCAGGAGCATGCCTGCCAGAAGGATAGATATATAAAGTTTTTTCATGATTAAAATGTCGCCGATAGTTTAAGTTGATACGTACGTGGAATGGGGACGTTTCCGAAATCGACAGCCCGTAACAGGTCGTTGTTGCCACCTGCATTTGTTTCGGGATCGAAGCCCGTGTACTTATCCCATGAATACAGATTGCGACCCACTATCGCCACGTTTAAACGGCTGATGCTTTTGACCAGCGTAGGCAGCGTATAGCTGATCGATACTTCACGCAGCTTGGTGTACGAACCCTTATCAACGCGGAATTCCTGGGTGTTGTAAATGCCGAAAATGTAGCCGCGCGGTAGTTCACCTCTCAGTTCTTTTTCTGCGTAGTCACCTAAACCTACGCCTTGGCGCGTCCGTTTGTCAGCGTTGAAGACATCAACTCCCTGCACGGCATCTAGCAGGATATGTAGATTTAGTTTTTTGTACGACAGATTGGTACTAAATGAACCGGTCCATTTTGGGTTTGGATTGCCGATAATAACGTTGGCCGTCGGCTTGCTAACGTCTAACGTGCCGTCAGAATTACGGGATGGCACGTAATCAATAGCGCCATTCGCTTGTCCTGTAGCCCGCTCCGATTGAGGGAAGCCTGACGGTGAAAGTAGCAGCGAACCATCCGTATTGCGAGCATACGCACTACCGTAGAAAACTCCAACTGGCTGACCAACAATTAGGTTGGCCGGAGCACCCGACGCCGACGCTGCATCGGGGTTAATGATTGGCTGGCCGCCCAAGTCCAATATTTTGTTCCGGTTGTTGTTGTAGATGAGCGTAACATCCCAGTTCAGGTTTTTGGTTTTGATCGGCGTTACGTCCAGAACAACTTCAAATCCTTTGTTTTCCATCGACCCTACGTTATTCACGATACTCGTGCCGCCCGTGGTTGGAGCCAACGTCCGGTTTACAACCAGGTTGTTGATCTTCTGGTGATAAGCGGTTATGCCTAACCCAATCCGGCCATTGAAGAACGATAGATCGGCACCACCTTCGAGTTCGGCCATGCGTTCAGGGCGCACGTCGGGGTTAGCCAATTGCGTACCGGGTGTCACGGTATTTTTGCCAAGAAAACCCACCGGACTAAACTGGTAGAAACGCGCGTACGAACCAATACCCGACAGGTTACCCGCTTCGCCGTAACTAGCTCGTAGTTTCAGGCTGTTGAAAACGTTGCCAGACGACATGTTTTTCCAGAAATCAAGATCCGACACGATAAACGAACCGCTTACTTTGGGGTAATACTGGTTGGTCTGACTTGGCGAAAACTTCGACGACTGATCGCGCCGGACGGCCCCGGTAATGAACGCCAGATTCCGGTAGCCCAGCGTAGCCTGCGCAAATAGGCCGCTCAAACTGTATCGATCCAAATCGTAACGTACCTGATACGTCGTATTGCTGGCTCCGCTAACGGTTTCGATAAATGGCGACAGGTTTTGTCCACTATTAACCGAGTAATCGGATTGGAAATACTGATAGCTGTATCCAACAGCCGCATTCAATTTGAACTTGTCGTTGAACTGCCGCTCGTATTGCGCGTTCAGATCGTTATTGAATTGCAGCACCTGATTGGTGGCGGTGGCAGCAAACCCACCCGGATAACGAGCGGCTGGCAGACCGGCAATGGCTTGGTACGGGTACGGTCGAATGTAGTTTTTGCCGAACTGCGAATAAGCATCTATTCCCGCTATATAATCAACCGTTAGTCCTTTGAACGGCGTTATATTCAATTGGAAGCTGCTGATGGTGCGGCTCACCGACTGCGAAAACTTCATGTCTTCAATTGTAGACAGTGGGTTCACACGCGTTGGTTCAACGGCTTGCAGATTCCCGGCGGCATCGCGCTTCGTAATGTCGTAAATGTTGTTAGTGATGTTAACGGAGTTGATGGGGCTGTAGAATACATTACCGTTCGCTTTCTCATTAGAAAAGCTGTTGGCGTAACTCAATCCTATCGATACTTTGGCCCAGTTAGTTAACCGCTGATCGACGCGGGCGCGAAGGTTATACCGCGTAAAGTCAGTTCCTTTAATAATACCCTCATTTTTCAGATACCCGAACGAGACGTAGTACTGCGTGTTGTCGCGTCCACCCGAAACAGACAAATTATTATCGGTGCCGTAGCCCGTCCGAAAAATTTGATCGAAGTAGTTGTACCGCTGAACATCGACCAAATTGGTGGCTAACAGTGTATTCGCGCCATCGCGGTAAATACTCGTTGTTGTTGTACCAGGATTAGCCGCAATCTGAGCCGCCGAAATGCCCCCAATGGGATAAAGTCGCAGGGCCGCAAAGCCGAATTGCTTGCCGTAGGTATTGATGGGCACGCTTTTTCGCAGTTCATTGATATTGAAAGAGGTCGAGAACGTCACCTGCGCTTTACCACTCTGTCCACGCTTTGTTGTGATGATTACAACGCCGTTGGCCGCCCGCGAACCGTATTGAGCAGCCGCAGCCGCGCCATTTATTACGTTTAGTGTGGCAATATCGTCGGGGTTAATATCTGATAGACGATTCTGGCCGACGTTGGCATTCCCCACATCATTCGACAAGGCAATCTGCGAAACGTTGGTACTGGCATTGCTCACAATCACGCCATCAACTACATAAAGCGGGTCTGAAGAGCCAACCAATGACTTTATGCCGCGTAGCCGAATGCTGATGCCCCCTGCCGGATCGCCGGAGTTCTGGGTAATTTGTGCACCAGGTACCTTGCCCTGCAACGAATTGATAAGATTCGCTGAGCCCGTTTGTTGCAAATCGGAGGATTTAATGGTGCTGATGGCATTGCCCAATTCACGCTTGGGAGCCGACAATGTTGATCCAGTTACAACGACTTCGTCGAGGTTTGTCGTCGCGGCCACTAGTTCAGCATTTACCGTAATTTGGTCGGCATTGCCCAGCGTAGTATTTTGACGGACTGTTTCGTAACCGATAGCCGTAAACGCTAGCGTTATAGGTCCCGGCTTAATCGTTACGGGAAACGTGTAGTCGCCGTTCGCATCAGTTGTTGTGCCAAGCGTTGTGCCAACAATAACCACTGTAGTGCCGGGGAGGGCTAATTTATCCGCGTCTGTAACGTGGCCCTTGATCGTGAAGCGAGCACTCTGCGCAAACACGTTTGTGCAAAGTAATAAAGGTAGCCAAAGCATCCAGATGAGGTGAATACGTCGGCTAACAAGTATGTACCTGTTGTCCATAGGTTAGTAGTAAAAGGGGTAGATGATTAGAAAATAACGATAATTTAATGTGAAATATAAGTATAAAAGCGTGTCTAGTCCATCTGGTAGACCTTATTAAGGTATAAAAAACAAAATGCCATTTTTTAGTAAATTTGAATCTTCGATAAGTCCCATATACTTCATGATCAATCGCAACTTATTTGGATGGCTGTTTATTACTGCCCTCCTGTTTGCTCAGGTGGCAACTGCACAACCGGCCAATTCACAAGCTAAACAACGGTATGCTACCCTCCAGCAAGCCTTGTCTTCTGGCGGTCAACTGGCGGGTGCGCCGGGGCCACGCAGTGTTAACTGGACAGAGGGCGGCACTAAGTTTTCATTTACAGATGGTCAGGGTATCATCAAGACGTTGTCGCCGAAAGACCAGAAAGAGGAAGTCGTTTTCGACGGTAGCCAACTAAAGTTTCCCGGTACAGACAAACCTTTTGCTTACGGCTCGTTTCAATGGTCGAAAGATTCAAAGAATATCCTGTTTCAAGCTAACTTTCGACCCGTGTACCGGCGGTCGGGCGTGTCCGATTATTACGTTTATGCCGTGGCCGATAAGAGTCTGAAACTGGTAGCCAAAGATGCGCAGACGGCTGAACTGGCACCCGACGGAAGCAAAGTCGGCTATGAGCGGGGTGGTAATCTCTTCGTGTTCGACTTTTCGACACAAAAAGAAGCGCAACTTACCAATGATGCTAAAGTAGCTTTCGTGAACGGTCGTTTCGGGTGGGTGTATGAAGAAGAATTTGGTCTGGCACAAGCGTGGGAATGGTCGCCTGATAGTAAATTCATTGCCTTCTGGCAGTCCGACGAGCGCCAGGTACCGATCTACAAACTGACGGATTATAAGGGCTTCGACGAAAAATTTGATTCGCTGCCTTACCCGCGTGTGGGCGACCAGAATCCAACGGTGCGCATTGGTGTCATTGAATTGGCTAACAAAGCCAATCCAGCCCAGGCAACGAAGTGGATGAACGTTGAACTTGGTGATGGCTACATTCCGCGCATCTACTGGACATCGCAGGAAGGCCAACTCGCATTGATGCATCTGAACCGCAAACAAAATCACCTGCGTCTCTTTATGGCGAATGTGCGTACTGGTGATGCCCGTCAGATTATGGAAGAGAAATCGAACACCTGGGTTGATATCTTCGATTTCTTCGCGGGAATTAATCACCTGATTTACTTCCCGGCAGGTGTTCAGGAGTTTTATTGGGTGTCCGACCGCGACGGTTTTGCGCATCTGTATCGCTACGATTATTCGGGGAAACTGCTCAGTGCGGTTACAAGCGGCAAGTGGGAGGTAACGTACGTTCATCATATTGATCCGAAGGCGAAGAAGGTCTACTTTACATCGACCGAGGCATCGCCATTGGAACGGCAGTTGTTCGTGGCCGACGTAGATGGGAAAAACAAACGCCGGTTAACATCCGTACCGGGTCGGCACGCGGTCAATTTCTCGCCCAATGGGCAGTATTTTATTGACAAATATTCGAATGTTTCAACCCCTACGCAGGTAGAGCTGCGTGATACCAAAGGTCAGCTTATCAAGGCGTTGGAAACGAATAAGAACGTGGCGACCTATATGGCCAGTCATACGTATTCGCCCAAAGAACTTGTCAACTTTACAACCTCCGACGGTCAGCAAATAGACATTTCAATTATAAAACCGATTGACTTTGATCCTACGAAAAAATATCCTGTTATGCTGGATGTTTATGGCGGACCGGGTGCGCAATCGGTTTATAATGAGTTCGCTACCACGGGTTGGCATCAGTGGCTGGCGCAAACGGGCTACATTGTGGTTGGGGTAAACAACCGGGGTAGCGGGGGATATGGCCGCGATTTTGAGAAAGTCGTTTACGAAAAGCTGGGTAAGTATGAGAGTCTGGATTTTGCCGAAAGTGCAGCTTATCTGGCGAAACAACCGTGGGTAGACGGCACCCGAATGGCTATTCGGGGCCACAGTTATGGTGGTTATACCAGTAGCTTCACCATGCTGACGCACCCCGGCGTGTTTAAAGTGTCTCTTGTGGGAGCACCCGTAACCGACTGGCGGCTTTACGACTCTATTTACACCGAACGATACATGGGTTTACTGCCCGAAAACGAAGAAAAGTATAAGATCAGCGCCGTTTCGCCCTATGCCAAAAACCTGGTTGGCAAGATGTTCATCGCTCACTCGACAATGGACGAAAATGTACATGTGCGTAACACGTTCCAACTTATGAACGCGCTGGAAGATGCGGGTAAAGATGCCGACCTGCGTATTTATCCGCCCGGTGCGCATGGCGTGGCTTATAGTTCAGGCACGCAATTATTGCTATATCAGCAGTACACGACCTACCTGGAAACGTACCTGAAAGGTGGAACGATAGCAAACTAAGAAGAGGTATTAAAAAATGTGCGGTCAGGTTCTCAAACCTGACCGCACATTTTTTACCGTAGTGCCCGTCGAATAACGTCTTCAACGCTTAACGTTGGATCTGCTTTCAGGGCATCATCTACACTTTTCTCCGCCGTTGGTTTTGGTAATCCCAGCGCAATCAGTGCCGCCATCGATTCCTCCCGAATCGGATTAGCAGCTGGTTGCTGGCGGTAACTTGGGCCGTCGGGTACAACGCCCGACCGTTTCATTTTGTCCCGCAATTCGAGAATGATACGCTGTGCTGTTTTGGCACCAATACCTTTAATGGCTTGCACCGCCCGGACATTTTCTCCCAGAATCGCCAGCCGTAAGTCGCCCGGCTGCATCGCCGACAGCATGCCCAAAGCCGTGTTCGGGCCAACACCTGATACACCAATCAAGTCTAAAAATAAACTCTTCTCATCTGCGTTGGCAAACCCATAAAGGGCTTGTAAATCTTCACGGAAAAGGTGGTGAATAAACAGTTTAATCCGGTCGCCCCCGCCGGGCAGCACCGTATAAGTATGAAGAGAGATATGAATGGAATAGCCCACTCCATGTACGTCAATAATGACATAAGCGGGTTCTTTATAGGACAGAATTCCGTCTAAATAAGCAATCATTCGTTGGTTGGAAAGGCTTGTTTTTTAGGTAGTTATGATAATGTAAAGATACGAAAAACCCACGACTTTTTGGGTAAAACGTCGTGGGTTGAATGGACTAGATATAAACCTAGCCAACTATTAGTTTCTGACCGGCCCGCAGCGAATTGCTTCGGATATGGTTCAATTTCTTGAGTCGGTCAATGGTTAAACCGTCATAGCGTTGAGCGATGTTCCAGAGCGTATCACCATCCTGTACGCGGTGATAACGCGGCTTGTAACGGGTTGCTTTTGCGACCACTTCTGCTTTCTTGCGACCTTTAGCTGTGCCTTGATCAGCCAGTCGCTCGGCGCGTGTTTCAGCAACTTCTTTGAGAATGACTAACTTCTGCCCACGTTGGATAGTCGTTGACCGAAGGTGATTCCATCGTTTCAGGTCGTACAGGTCAACATTATACCGCTCGGCAATGTCGCCTAGATTATCACCCTTTTTAACTACATAAGTCTGTTTCCGGGGCTTGCGCAATACGACCGTTTCAATATCTTCTTCTGGTGTATCGGCTGATTCAGCTACGGCGAGTTGAGCCGCTAGTTTCGCTGGTTTCTCTCCATTTTTACCCATCGCAGCAACCACTTCTCCAACGGGTGTGTCGTCGAGGCTCATACGAGCCAACGGATTACGGCCCAATGCGGTCCAGGCTCCCATCGAGTCGTTACCGTAACGGACATTTTCGGCAGTAGCCAGCAGGATATGCTCCATAACACCCGGTCTTTGGCTTGCTGAATCCAGAATAGCCCGCCGACGACTTGCGAAATAAGCGTATTGCTGCCGAGGTACCCTTAGCGGATAGCGATTTGTATAGTCAGGCAGAATGGTGGTTGTAATGGCCGGGTTCATCTTCTGCAAATCGACCAATGCCATGGTACTGTGCCTGGCAAATGTCTCAAGATTTAAATAGCCGCTAATCTGAATGGTGTCATGCGGAATGGGATACTCATAATTTTCGGCAACGATACCATGCTCGTTAGCATAGTGCATCAGATACGTGAACGCTACAAACTGAGGCACGTAACCCCGAGTTTCTTTGGGTAAAGCATCGTAAATTGTGTAGAATGAATCACCCCCCGACCGGCGCATAGCCCGTTTAACGGCACCCGGTCCGCAATTATAAGCGGCCAGTGTTAGCTCCCAATCACCAAAGATTGCATACAGATCGCGGAGATATTTGCAAGCGGCTTCGGTCGCTTTAACCGGGTCCATCCGCTCATCAATGTAATCGTCCTGATATAATTTCAGATCTCGGCCAGTGCCCGGCATAATTTGCCAGAGGCCCCCTGCTCCAGCATGGGAGACGGCTCTTGGAGTCAACGAAGATTCAACAATGGAGAGAAATTTTAACTCATCGGGTAAGCCATATTCCGCTAGCATTCGCTCGTAAAGCGGGAAAAAGAGCGGCATACGCTCCAACATAGTCTTTGTCGTGCTGGCCTTGCGGAAGGTGAAGTAGTCCACATAGGCTTGCACCGCTTTATGATAATTCAGTGGAATGGATTTCTGCAACTTTGCCAATCGCTCTCGCAACAAACTGTCAGGCACCGTTGGCACAATCGCAATAGTGTCTTTCCTGACGATTGTACTGTCTAAGTGAAACGTAGTCTCGGCATGGGCTATAGTCATTAGTCCCAGTGCCATACTCAACAGCCCTACTTTTATCAGGCTACGGTTCAGGTAGTTCATATAGGTTTCGTTACATTTTATAGTACGGCTGAAAAGCCGCTTTCGTCAACTAAAGATTGGCGACTTTCCAGCCGCATTACAAACTTTTTGCCAGTGCTACCAACGCACCCTCCGCAAAGGGTGGGCCCATCAATTGTAACCCAATAGGCAATCCCGTATCATCGGTGCCATTGGGAACAGATATAGCTGGATAACCAACCACATTAGCCTGCACCGTAAAAATGTCGGCCAGATACATCTGCAATGGATTATCCTCCGCACTCCGGCCAGTTTTTTCGCCTAAACGAAACGCTGATGTTGGCGTAGTAGGCGACAATAAAAAGTCATACTGCTCAAACAGACGTTCGGTTTCCTGACGAATCAACCGCCGAACCTGCTGGGCTTTTGTATAATAAGCATCGTAATAACTGGCACTCAAGACAAACGTACCGAGTAAAATACGCTTACGTACTTCCGCGCCAAATCCTTCTGTACGGCTTTTTTTGTACAACGACAAAAGATCCATCACTGATGCGTCCGTTGAAACACTTCTATACCCGTAGCGTACGCCGTCAAAGCGCGACAGGTTCGATGATGCTTCGGCAGTAGTTAAGATATAATAGGTGGGAAGCAGGTATTTAAGAAGCGATATATCGACGGGGTCTACTGTATGACCGGCATTTTTCAACGCGTCGATCTTAGTCTGGGTCGCTTCGCGAACGCTCTGGTCTACGCCCGCACTCTCAACGCCATCGCGCAAATAGGCAATGCGGAGTGGACGATTGGGTAGGGTTGTTTGTGTATAAGAAGAAACGGGCTGGCTTGATACGGTGCTGTCGAACTCGTCGGGACCAGCCATAATCTCAAGAAGCAGGGCCGCATCGTGAACAGTATTGGCAATTGGTCCGATACAATCGAAGGAAGAGGCATAGGCAATTAAACCCCAACGGCTAATGCGTCCGTAGGTTGGTTTTAGACCCACAATGCCACAGAAAGCGGCTGGCTGCCGAACAGAGCCACCCGTATCAGAACCGATGCTGGCTAAACAAAGACCCGCCTGAACAGCCACAGCCGACCCACCACTCGACCCGCCCGGTACGCGACTTGTGTCGTCGGCATTAAGAACAGGGCCAAATGCCGAATTTTCATTCGACGAGCCCATGGCAAACTCATCACAGTTTTGCCGGCCAATAATAATAACGTCTTCGTCGAGCAACCGTTGGACCGCCGTTGCTGTAAACTGTGCTGTAAAGTTGCCCAGAATCTTACTGCCCGCCCGAACCCCATGTCCGGCATAGCTTAGCACATCTTTTATGCCAATAACCATGCCCGCTAAGCGGCCAGCCGTACCGGAGGCTATCTTTTGGTCGATAATGTCAGCCTGCTGCCGGGCTTCGCTGGCATAAACCTCCGTAAAAGCGTTGAGGTGATTGTACTCATCAATGCGAGTAAGGTATTGCTCCACCAGCTTTCGGCAGGTGAGCGAACCGGTTTTGAGATCGGCCTGAACGGAGAGAAAGCTACGGTATAATGTCAAAACAAAGGACAGTTTTTGTTATTTCGGTAGTCCGGCTGGCCGGAGCCATGACAAAATGAGAAACAGACCATTAAGCGGCTCCAGATCGAAGCAGCTTAATGGTCTGTCTATAAAAAAAACTGGATTATTTCTCTGACTCTTTCAGACCATCTTCGATATTTTCGCGAACGTCTTTAGTGGCATCTTTAAATTCTTTGATACCTTTTCCTAAGCCTTTTGCCAGCTCTGGGATTTTCTTGGCGCCGAACAGAAGGAGCAGCGCCAGAAAAATGAATATCATTTCCTGACCGCCCAAACCCATAAATGCTAAAATGCTTGCCGAAATCATGTTTCCTGGGATTTGAATGTATGCAAAATTAACAAAACTCTTTCGTACAATCTATTAAAACTCGGTGAAACTTACGCAACAACGGGTAGTTTGGTTTCAAGTGTCAGGCTTAATGTTTTAGGCTTACTGGGTAAAAAGATGAATTTGGCCTTAAAACTAACCTCAACGACTATACTATATCCATCAAATCTTAATAGTCTTAACCGATTTGGATGCCGTTGCGCCCAAACCGGCTGTCGTTTGTTCCCACTGACGGAACTTCTCAATGTCATCGCTAATGGCGCTAAACAGCCAAAACATCAGCGCAATGTCATCCGTTAAACCCACAATTGGCAGAAAATCAGGTAAGATGTCAATTGGGGAGACAAAATAAATCAGCACCGCAATAACCCGAATTAGGGTTTTCCACGGCAGCTGGCGGTATTCGCCCGATGCATAGGCTTTTAATAGACGGGTAACAACGCCTAACTGTTCCCGAAAGGCCGCAATGTTATTACCAGATAAGCCACCACTTTTTGCTAATGCTTCCCGAATTAACTCAAAGAGACTGCGGGAGTTACGCGCATATCGAACAGCCCCTATATTCGCTCGTTTAAAGAAAATGGAGGCTAAAATCCGTGAAATAAGACTTTTGTTTGCCATTGTTTTTACTGTCATTCTTACCGGTAGCCAAGTAACAAAGCAACTAATGCCGATTGTCTACCAAAAAAATCATTGATTAATTTATAAACGGCGTAACCGACTATAAGTTTTATTCTGAACGTTTTGGTTTGTCTTGAACCTGAAACGTACTTTTGCGCTCACTTGTTAACCCTTTAATTTCGAATACCGTATGAAAGTTACCGTAGTAGGTGCGGGGGCTGTTGGAGCCACCTGCGCTGATAACATCGTCCGCCGGGAACTCGCCCATGAAGTCGTACTATTGGACATCAAAGAAGGCATCAGCGAAGGAAAATCTCTTGATATGCTTCAGGCGTCAACATTGCTTGACTGCGACATAAAGCTGATAGGTTCTACAAATGATTACGAAAAAACGGCTGGTTCGGATGTGGTTGTAATCACATCGGGTTTGCCGCGCAAGCCGGGCATGACCCGCGAAGACCTCATTGGTATCAATGCGGGTATTGTGAAGGGTGTAACCGAAAATATATTGAAATACTCGCCCGATGCGATTTTCATTATTATCTCGAACCCGATGGATACCATGACTTACCTCGCGCTCAAGGCGTCGGGCTTGCCAAAAAATCGGGTCATTGGATTAGGTGGTGCACTGGACTCTGCCCGCTTCAAAACGTATTTGTCGTTAGCCATGAATTGCTCGCCTAACGATATTCAGGCTTCAGTAATTGGCGGTCACGGCGATACCACCATGATTCCGCTGACGCGTTTGGCTACTAAAGCCGGTGTTCCGGTAAGCCACTTTTTAGATGACGAAACCCTGAAAAAAGTAGCCGCTGACACAATGGTGGGTGGTGCTACGCTGACGGGCCTGATTGGTACATCGGCCTGGTATGCGCCGGGTGCAGCTGGTGCCTATATGGTTGAGAGTATCTTGCGCGATCAAAAACGCGTGATTCCATCCTGTGTGTTGCTGGAAGGTGAATACGGTCAGTCAGATATTTGTCTCGGTGTGCCGGTCGTTTTAGGACGTAACGGCTGGGAGGAAATCATCGACTATAAACTGACCGACGAAGAACAGGCTGCTTTCAGTAAATCGGCTGACGCGGTTCGGAATATGAATGGCGTACTGAGCACCCTTAATATTGGTGTGTAGATAATAGACTTTCAGTAAAACAAAAAACCGGTCGTTCTGACCGGTTTTTTGTTTTACTGAAAGTCAGAAAGACATTAATGCCTTTATATAATAACTTACTGGCTTGCTAATACTCTTCCTTGTAAAGTGAGTTGGATGACGCTGAAAAAAGCTCTCGGGCAAAAAAAAGTCCGGTTTGTCTTTCCTCAATGATCAGATTTGCTTTGGCGAAAGTATAGTAACAAAAAATAAATCCTTACGTTACCTCTGAAAACACTAACTGCCATGAAAAACATACTATTGCTTGTCGGTATATCGGTACTGTTTTTACTAGTTAACTCATGCCAGCAAGTATCAGCACCGACGCCTGTAATAGACCCCGATCCAGTTCTAAACGTCCCTTTTTTCAATCAGTATAAAACAGAGTTTCGTGGATATCAAACCAGTAAACTTCTTGACTTTTGGTACAAGGGTAGAAGTAAAGAGTCAGTAGAATTTGCGGCTATTAATGACCAGAAAACATACCAGACCTTTTTTGACCAAACATCCGATAGTGGTCTAGTCGTTATTGATTTTAACCGGTATACATTACTTGTTGGCAATCGTGGAAACTACGGTACATTTATGAGTGATGGACCTGCCAATATAAAAAGTGTTGAGCAAGATTTGCAGCCAAACACCAACGGCGAATGGCAATATATTGTAACAGTTAGTGCTAAAAATAAAGGGAGTGAATGGTTTGGCTTTAGTGCGCTCGTACCCCGTATTGAAAAACCTGAAACGGTTAAATTAACGATGAAATATAAGTACGATTAAGAGGATAAAATTTGTGAGAAAATGCAGACCTGTTTATGTATTTTTCTCCTCAAAATACCAGATTATCAATTAGCCTGACTTTTCCTAAGTGGGCCGCCACACAAATAGCCGTTTGGCCTGGAGCCAGCACTTCGTTCGCCAGTTGTAGAGTGTCTGCATTAACAACGTCGACGTACTCTAACCGAAAATAGGGATTGCTACTGAAAAAACCCGTTATAGCCGCTTTTGCCTGGCTCGTACTGTGCCCTTCACTTATCAATTCGTGAGCGAGTGTCAACGATCGAAACAATGCTGGAGCCTGCCCACGCTCGGTAGGAGTTAGATTACGATTTCGCGACGACATGGCCAGCCCATCGCTCTCGCGAACGGTTGGGCAACGAATGAGTTCGACTGAAAAACTTAAGTCGCGTATGAGCCGCCGGATTACTGCTACTTGCTGCAAATCCTTCTGACCGAAGTAGGCCCGGTCAGCTTGTACGATGTTAAATAATTTGGCTACCACAATACCAACACCATTGAAATGTCCGGGCCGGAAGGCACCTTCCATCATGGTTTCCAACTCGCCAAAATTCAGCCGTAATGTGGGTGCTTCAGGATATATTTCTGACACTGAGGGAGTAAAAACCACATCGCAGCCAGCTTCTTCGAGCTTCTGACAATCTTCTTCCAGCGTGCGCGGATACCGGGCCAGGTCGTCGGAATTAGTAAACTGGGTTGGGTTGACGAAAATACTGCTCACGACCACGTCATTTTCGCGACGGGCCGTTTCGATAAGTGTTATATGGCCCTCGTGCAACGCACCCATTGTTGGCACAAAGCCAATGGTTTGTTGAGAACGAATTGAATTCAGGTATTGGTGAAGTGCAGAAATGGTGTCGAAACGATGCATAGCAGGAAAATCCTTTTTGGGCTGCAATAATACGGGAACCATATCTTTTTTGGACAAAATGTATTGAAATATGGGAAAAATTTGTATAATTTTGCAAGTTTTTTTGTTCACAGACAACACACGCTTCCCTTACTTATGAGCAAACTTCGCATCCTTTACGTTGCCAGCGAAATTAATCCTTTCCTGAAAACGTCTGACGTCGCTGATTTCGTCCGCAAATTGCCGCAGGCCATGCAGGAGCGTGGGATGGAAATCAGAATTCTGGTGCCTCGCTTTGGACTTATCAACGAGCGCAAGAACCGGTTGCACGAAGTGGTACGGTTGTCAGGTATTAATATTGCTGTAGGTGATGATGAAAAGCCACTGATTATTAAAGTTGCTTCGATTCCAACGGCTAAATTGCAGGTGTACTTTATTGATAATGAAGACTACTTTCAGCGTAAATATGTTTTCCACGACAAAGAAAACCGATTCTACGACGATAATGACGAGCGAGCTATTTTCTTCTGCAAAGGTGTTTTGGAAACGGTTAAGAAACTAGGCTGGGCACCCGACATCGTCCATTGCAATGACTGGATGACGGCTCTGATTCCCTTGTATCTCAAAACCACCTATAAAAACGACCCAATGTTCAAGGACACTAAGTCTGTTTTTACCGTCTATAATAACTCATTCGAACACCGCTTTGAAGGTGACATCATCGAAAAAGCTCGTATGATGGACATTGACGATGAGATGCTGGCTGAGTTGAAAACGGCTGATTTTGAAGGGTTTATTCGTATTGGTTCTACCTATGCCGACGCTGTTGTTCGGGCAGAAGAAGAGTCGAGCGAAAGTCTCAACGCCATCTTAACGGACTTTCCTGAACATAAATTTGAAACTGTCGAAGACGAAGACGTAACTGACCGATACTTTAACCTTTACACGCAACTGGCAGGATAGTTCATGTACATTGCCGGTCTATGCGTATGAAACGTATAACGAAGGCGTTAAATTTTCAAGTGGGTCAAACAAATGACTCGACAAAAAGCCGGACACCTCCGGCTTTTTGTCTTTATTGTACGCTGGAATTAGTTTGTATTCTTATCCTTCCCAACCAATAAACGCGCCGGTGGCCCGGTGTTGACTGATTATGTGCGGTATTGTAGCTTATGTGGGGCACCGTGAAGCGTGTCCATTGGTATTAAAAGGGTTGAAGCGTCTCGAATACCGAGGCTACGATAGCGCAGGTGTGGCCCTAATGAACGGTAATCATCTGGAGGTTTACAAGAAAAAGGGCAAAGTTGTAGCCCTGGAGCAGGAACTGGCTGGTAAAGAACTTCATTCCACCATCGGCATGGGTCATACCCGTTGGGCTACCCATGGCGAACCTAACGATATAAATGCCCACCCGCACTACTCTTTCCATCGGAAGTTAGCCATCATTCATAACGGTATTATCGAGAACTACGCGGCCATCAAGCAGGCATTACTCAAAAAAGGCCACACCTTCACCAGTGAAACCGATACCGAAGTATTAGGCCAATTTATTGAAGACATCTGGGAAAATAACGGTGGTTCGCTCGAAGAAGCCGTGCGGCTGGCCCTGCAAGAGGTTGTGGGTGCTTACGCCATCGTAATTATGAACGAAACGGACCCCACTCAACTCATAGCCGCCCGTAAAGGCTCACCGTTAGCCATTGGGGTTGGGGAGAACGAGTTTTTTCTGGCGTCGGATGCCACGCCAATTGTGGAATACACCAAAGACGTCATTTACCTCAACGACTACGAAGTCGCTGTTATAAAAAACGGCGTATTGACCGTTGTAACGCTCGACAATGCCACCACAACGCCTTACGTCCATAAAGTGGAGCTAGAGTTGGAAGCCATCGAAAAAGGCGGCTTCGATCATTTTATGCTCAAGGAAATTTTTGAGCAACCCCGATCAATTGGCGACTCTATGCGGGGCCGCGTCAAGGCTGACGAGGGTACATTGCAACTTGGCGGTTTAAGTGATTACATGGATAAATTGGCAAAATCGAAGCGGATCGTCATTATTGGTTGTGGTACATCCTGGCACGCGGGTTTGGTGGCTGAGTATATTTTTGAAGAATTGGCTCGGATTCCCGTCGAAGTTGAATACGCATCCGAATTTAGGTACCGCAACCCAATCATAAAGGAAGGTGATATTGTCATTGCCATTTCTCAATCGGGCGAAACCGCCGATACGCTGGCCGCTATCGAACTGGCCAAGTCGAAAGGAGCCTTGATTTTTGGTGTCTGCAATGTCGTTGGTTCATCGATCGCACGGGCAACCCACGCGGGTGCCTTTACCCACGCTGGACCCGAGATTGGAGTAGCCAGTACGAAAGCCTTCACCGCTCAGGTGACAGTGCTAACGTTGATAGCCTTGGCTGCTGCCAAACGCAAAGGCACTATTTCGGACTCGCTGTTCCGGCAACTACTGGTCGAACTGGAGAGTATTCCGGCCAAAGTTGAAAAGGTCCTTCAAGCCGCCGATAAGATCAAAGAAATCGCTTACATCTTTACCTACGCCCGTAACTTCATTTACCTTGGCCGGGGGCTAAACTTTCCTGTAGCGCTGGAAGGTGCCTTAAAGTTGAAGGAAATTAGCTATATCCACGCTGAAGGTTATCCAGCCGCCGAGATGAAACACGGTCCCATTGCTCTGATTGATGAAGATATGCCGGTAGTGGTCATTGCAACGAAAGATAACTCCTACGAAAAAGTTGTCTCGAATATCCAGGAAGTAAAGGCCCGCAAAGGCCGCGTTATTGCCATCACGACTGAGGGAGATACGTATCTACCCGGCATAGTAGATTTCACAATCGAAATTCCGAAGGTCCACGATATTCTCATGCCGCTGGTATCGGTGGTGCCACTGCAACTTTTGGCCTATGATATTGCTGTAATGCGCGGCCGCAACGTTGACCAGCCCCGCAATTTAGCCAAATCGGTGACGGTGGAGTAGGGGATAAGTGATTACCGGGTAAGTAAACTAAGAATGTGAAACTGTAAGCAAAGCGCACGTTCAAGTATTGTATTGTGGCAGGCTTATCTGGACCAGGGTATGCAAACAAAACAGCCACTTATAGTTTTTGCGCTATAAGTGGCTGATTGTCAAGTGACCCCGGACAGGTTCGAACTGTCGACCCATTGATTAAGAGTCAATTGCTCTACCAGCTGAGCTACGGAGTCGATCAAAGGTTACTGGTAAACTACCAAATCTTAAAATAGGTGCCTTTATTAACGGTCAATTAGACTTTTTTTATTGTTCGCTTAAAACCTACGTGAATGCCAACAATGCATCAATCCTAATCGCCGGCTGAATTGTGGCTCCAACCTAGACAATTGCAGGGCTAATTCAGCGGTCAACAACTACGCTTTATTTGTTATTGCCTTAGTAGAGGCAAGCTTTTTTTTCTTCGTAGACGTTGGGGCTGTTGCGTTAGTCTGCGTCATTGTGATAGGGTCCCAATGCACCACCTTTTGTTCGAAGTAGCTTTCATTGCAGGCTAACACCGGAGCCGCAGCCCGGAAACCAAATACCGGATCTTCAAGAGTTCCCTGACTTCCTTTGCGAACGTTGTCGAAAAAATCGGCAAAGTGTTGAGCAGATGGATCATCATTCTTAGGTGCTTCAAATCTTACCTCTTTCACAGGTTCGGATGTGCGGGTATCGGCTGGATATTGCGCGTCATACTTCTTCACAAACTCCTGCTGCACAGGTTCTGTAAACGTAAAGAAGCTGTCATAACCCCCATAACCGGGCGCAACCGGAAGTTTCTTTTTGGTCATGATGAGGTTGTTTTCCGAAAACTCAATTTGCCCTTCATTGCCAATGATTCGTGTTACGTCATTGATCTTCCCTGCGTTGGCAAAGTTGACACGAAGAACCATCTGGAAGGCCTCGTGCTGATCGGTTTTGGGATAGTCCATGATGCACGCCATGAGATCAGGAACGTCGCGGCCATCTTTCCAATAGGCCAGATTTCCCGAAGAAAAGATGCGTGTTGGCCCCAACGTGTTGGTTACGAAGTGAACACCCGTGATAAGGTGGATAAATAAATCGCCTGCTACGCCCGTACCGTAGTCTTTATAATTACGCCACCGGAAAAACCGTTTTTCATCGAATGGTCGCTTAGGCGCATCGCCTAAGAAACGATCCCAATCTACTGTTTGGGTTGACGCATCAGTTGGAATCGAATAATTCCAGGCCCCAATAGCGTTGAAACGGTCGTTGTTAGATTCGATGTAATTGATTTGCCCAATGTCACCAGCTTCGATAAGACGCTTAGCCTCTTTAAACGCTGCACTGCTGATGCGCTGACTTCCGACCTGCATGGTCTTTCCCGATTTTTTCCAGGCATCAATCACGGCTTTACCTTCGTTCAGGTGCTGAACCATTGGCTTCTCACAATAGACGTTTTTGCCGGCTTTCAATGCAGCAATCGTGATGTGGTCATGCCAATGGTCGGGTGTGACTACAAGAACTGCATCAACGTCGGGGCGGGCCAGAATTTCGCGATAATCCCGGGTGGTAAACAAATCTTTGTCTTTGCCATAGGCTGATTTGGCATGTTCGAGCCGCCCGCTGTATAAATCGGCACAGCCAACCAGCTCTACATCGGGGTTACGCAAAGCAGACTGCGTGTCGAAATTGCCCTGAATTCCCATACCGATGGTAGCAAACCGAATTTTATCGTTCGGACTGATCTTCATCAAGTTTGGGATGTAGGCAGGCGCACCGAATGGCTTGGCAATACCCTCGGTAGCGACTAACGCTGAAGCCGCCGATAAGCTTTTTATGAATGTTCGTCTATTGGATTGCATAAAGAATGAGTGTTGCTAATATATCTGGTAAAGCGAGTTTAGCCTAAGATTTACCCGACTACAGGGCCGTATTATACACCTCTCTTATTTACTTACTCTGGTCTATTGATGAATACGAGTAGTTCCCGGCAGTGATAAAACAAAATACTGAAACATGTTGATACGATACTGACACAAACTACCAGAAACGTAAATCATGGCAGAGAAATCACTTAAGGAAGTTGCCGCTAAAATGAAGCAACTAGACATCGCAATGCTTACTACCCAGACAGGGAAAGGCCAATTGACCAGCCGACCTATGAGTAATAATGGGGATGTAGAATAC
The DNA here is from genome assembly GCF_042686045.1 of Spirosoma flavum. Lineage (NCBI taxonomy): Bacteria > Pseudomonadati > Bacteroidota > Cytophagia > Cytophagales > Cytophagaceae > Spirosoma > Spirosoma flavum. Next base: position 388,075 of record NZ_JBHUOM010000019.1, on the reverse strand, counting down.
AACGGGAATTCTTATTATTTTACCTTCGAAGGCGCACGGACAGTGAAGGATATTGATGAGAATGCACACGTTAATTTGAGTTTTGAAGGACCCAAAAAACTGTATATTTCTATTAATGGAAAAGCAGCATTGATTCGGGATAAAGCCAAAATGAAAGAACACTGGGTTAAAGATTTAGAGGTGTGGTTTGAAAATGGGTTGGATACGCCCGGAGTCGTTATGATTCACGTTAAGGCGGAGCGGATTAAATATTGGCAGGGAGAAGATGAAGGCGAAGTGAAAATTTAATGAACAGGCTGTATACGCCCTAAAGCCGTGAACGTTGTGAAGCTACAAGGCCTGACACAACGTTCACGGCTTATTCATGGTGGGTATGTTTATGACGGTTGGTAGTTAGAATTCTAAGATTTGACAGACGACTTAACCGTGTTTTTTAGTCTACTAAAGGTGTAATTACCAAAAACAAACATAGTAAACTGCCGATATTCCGGCTTTTACAGGCATATACTCTGTTCGTTACGATAAGCCAAATGAAATCAGTCTCCCGTCGCAGTTTTTTGCAGTCGTCTACTATGTTGGCAAGTAGTGCCGTATTAACACCGTACCTATCGATACCGAAAGTAACTCAAAAATCATTGCGGCTGGGCGGGCCCATTTTTCTGAAGAGTGATGACTCTGAAGTATTGGCGCGTGAGCATCGACGGTTGCGATATAGTGCCGCCTATGTTCCCACCGTTGACCTAAATGATACGGGTAAAATTGAGGCCATTCAAAAAGCGTTTGCGGCTCAGAATGTGATTATTGCCGAAGTCGGTGCGTGGGTTAATATGCTGGATCAGGATGCCGAAAAGCGTCGAAAAAATTTGGCGTATGTAACAGAGCGACTGGCTTTAGCGGAGGCCGTTGGCGCGCGGGTTTGTGTGAATATTGGGGGTTCGTACAATCCCATCCATTGGGATGGTCCCGATGCGCGAGACATAAGCAAAGAGTACTTCGACGCGACTGTCGAAAACTGCCGTAACGTGATTGATGCGGTAAAACCTAAACGGACTAAATTCGCCCTCGAAATGATGGGCTGGAGTTTACCCGACGGGCCTGATTCATACCTAAAATTTATAAAAGCAATCGACCGCCCCGCCTTTGGTGCCCATGTGGACGTTGCCAACATTATTAACAGCCCGGCGCGTTACTATACGAATACGGCTTTGATCAATGAGACTTTTCGAAAATTAGGCCGTTGGATTTTGTCGGCTCATGCCAAAGATATTGCGCCAAAAGATGGGCATTTTATGGAGACAATGCCGGGTCGGGGTAATCTCGACTACGCTACCTACCTTCGTAATGTTACATCATTGCCGCAGGAAGTCCCGTTGATGCTTGAGCATTTACGCACCTCGGAAGAATATGATGAGGCTCGGCAGTTTGTTATTAAAAAAGCGACAGAAATTCAGATTTCATTGGCGTAAAATCCTGATTTTATGGGAAAGCATGCAACGTTTTTGACGAATATCCATCGGTATAAGTAACAAATAACAAATCCCAACGACTCATGACACTCAAAACCTTATTTTTATCGATTGCCGTCATTACGGCCTTTGTATCAGTAGCTAAAGCGCAAACCTCGTCGAGCGATTCACTGACAACTATTGTAGGAAAATGGTCGGGTACGTTTGAGGGCGCATCGTCCGGAAAATTCGAACTTGTTGTTAATCAGGATAGCAACCATAAACTCATAGGGCAGATTATTATGCTGCCGGGTGATGGTAGTCGGTTACCAATCGACTTGCAAACGATTGTCTGGCAAAAAGGAAAACTAAGTGCAACGTATAAGGACCCAGCAGATGGTGATGATGATGTAAGCTTTACCGGCGATTATACCAGTTCTGCCTTAAAAGGAACGTGGAAATCAGATGGTGGGCAGGCATCCGGAACCTGGCAGGTAACTCGACAATGAATCTAAATAATAAACCCCATGCTAACCAGCATGGGGTTTATTACTTTCTGAGAGAAAATTAAGCAGACAAACTACACCACTTTACTCAATAAATGAGGACGTTCGGCGGCTACTTTAAGAATGAGTTCGCCAAAGAGTGTATTGGCCCATGCAAACCATTTACGTGTGAATTTAGCCGGGTCATCCTGATTAAATGACTCATGCATGAAGCCCGTTCCGGCATGGGTTTTCTTTAACTGACGAAGCTGTGCCAAAATCTCCTGATCGTCGGTGGAGGTGAGCGCGCGCATCGTCAAACTCATCGTCCAGATGTTGTTGATCAATGTGTGCGGGCTGCCAATTCCTTCGGCGGCTTTGCCTTTGAAAAAATAGGGGTTGTCCGGGCTGAGTACAAACCGTCTGGTGTTTCGATAAATCGGGTCGCTTACCGAGCAGGCACCCAGATAGGGTAGAGCCAGCAGATTGGGTACGTTGGCATCGTCCTGAAGTAGATAATTGCCGTATCCATCTACTTCCAATGCGTAGATTTTGCCGTATTTGGGGTGGTTGTAGATGGCATGTTGTTTTAAGGCCCGCTCTACTTCGTCGGCCAGTGCCCGGCAATCGTTAGCGAGGGCGGGGGTAGGCTGAATCCGGTCAATCATCGTTGCCAGTTGCCGGAATGAGACTACTGCAAACCAGTTTGACGGTATGTAGAAGGGGTACACTGTAGCATCGTCGGATGGCCGGAAAATGCTATGTATCAGTCCGATTGGCCGAGTTGGATTGCCATAGCCATCACCGGGAACGGTATCTGTTGACCAGGAGGTTTCGCGACTGAAATGATAAGGTCCCCGGCTGGTTTTTCGTTGCTGCTCCCGGCAGGTTTGTAGAACCAGTTGCATAGCCTGTAGCCAGTCGGCATCAAATGGGCTGGTATCGCCCGTTGTTTGCCAGTAGTGATAGGCCAGCCGGATAGGGTAGCAGAGCGAATCGAGTTCCCATTTGCGCTCGTGGAGACCCGGTTTCATAGTCGTAACATCCTTTTTCCACTCGCCTTCTTTGGTTGCATCTGCATAAAACGCGTTTGCATACGGGTCCCGGCGAATGCATTTAGTCTGCCGCCGAATCACACCCGAAATTAGTTGCCGTAGTTGCTGGTCCTGCTTAATCAGGGGCAAATACGGCCACACCTGCGCTGTACTGTCCCGCAGCCACATAGCGTCGATGTCGCCCGTAATAACAAACGTATCGGGTTTATCGCTACCAGAAATGATTTGAACTGTGGTATCGAGGGTATTGGGGAAGCAGTTTTCGAAGAGCCAGGCTAGTTCCGAGTCCCGGATGGTTTTGTGCATCCGCTCGATAGTCTGCTCAACAGCCGAACTGGTAAAGTTTCGCTTTGCGGCTGCCGTCCGGACAACGGGAAATGCTGATGTGGGAGTTGCCAATACAGACTGTCCAAGCAGTATTCCAGCACTTGCTCCGGCTGATTGTTGAATGAAATGACGACGATTCATATACTGAAAAATGACGAATTATAAATGAGGACGGGGCCGCCCATGCGGTGATAGTTTATGAAATCCTAATCCCTTATTGATCATTGCTTTTTGTCAAGATGTTTGCGCCTAGCTCAATTCGGTCCGCTTGCAATGAACCTAGATGAACTAACGGGTAAACTGGTGTACCCGTTAGGCACAAATGCCGTAAATGCACGGTTGGTTAAAGAGACAAGACGGAATACAGACATACCAAAAAGAGTTTAAGATAAGGCGGTTCGGAAGTACGTGAAAAAGCGGAGTTTTCGCAACTTCTCCAAGGGGAGTAGTGGGTAGTTTATATGAAACTAGGACTTATAAGCTATCTAGTTGGATAAACTGGACAATCAGTACTGGAAAACAGCAAATCGGTTTCACTAAATCGACTACTCAAATTTTTTTATCATGATTTGGTCACTGCCATCTATTAATTATACGTTCCGTTTGCTGGGGACAGCAGGAGTCACTATTGGGCTGTATGCCTGCATGAATACGCAGAAAAACACCACGCAAACTACCGTCGTGTCAACGGCTTCATCTGCGGTTTCACCAACATCAGCACTCGCTGCGTCAACCAGCACCAACTCATCCCAGTCCGTTCAGGCAGGGCCGGGTCGTATACTGGTTTTTTCGAAAACAAAAGGCTGGAAACACACCTCGATTCCGTTTGGAAATGTGGCCATTCAAAAGCTTGGCCGAGAAAATAATTTCAGGGTTGATACCACCAAAAATGCCGATTATTTCAACGACGATAGTCTGCGCCATTATCAGGCGGTTGTCTTTTTGAGTACAACGGGTAACATACTGAACCAGCAACAACAGGCGGCTTTTGAACGCTATATTCAGGCGGGCGGAGGCTATATGGGCATTCATGCAGCCGCTGATACGGAATACGACTGGCCCTGGTATAACAAATTGGTGGGTGCCTATTTTGCCAGTCACCCCAGCCAATCCAATGTGCGTAAAGCTACCGTTGATGTAACAAACAAAAATCATCCCTCTACCGCTCACCTGCCCGACCATTGGGAACGTACCGACGAATGGTATAATTACCGCTCGTTCTACTCCGACCTGACTGTACTAGCTAACTTGGATGAAAACACCTATGATGGCGGTATAAATGGGAGCAATCACCCTATTGCCTGGTACCATGAGTTTGATGGTGGTCGTGCGTATTATACGGGCGGAGGCCACGAAGATGCCAGTTTCAGCGAACCGCTGTTTGTGCAGCATTTATTAGGTGCGCTTAACTGGGTGAGGGGTAGCAATAAATCGCTCGATTATAGTAAGTCGTATGCTGTTGTGATGCCCGAAGAGAATCGGTTTGTGAAGACAGTTTTGGTTAATGATTTGAACGAACCGATGGAGCTAGCCGTGGCCGAAGATGGGCGTGGCTCTAGAGTGTTCTTTACGGAACGAAGCGGTAATTTGACCGTTTACAACACCCGGACGAGCGACTATAAAGTTATCCACAAATTTCCGGTGACGACGAAGCAAGGCTTTGGCCTTCAAGGTATAACGGTTGATCCTAACTTCGCGACCAATCATTTTTTATACGTTTATTACTCGCCCACTGTCGAGAAAGATCCCACGTACAATCTCTCGCGTTTTGTTGTCAACGACGATAATACGCTCGACCTGGCTTCTGAAAAAATAGTCCTGAAAATTCCGGGTGAGTTTGAAGCCAGTGCACACCATGGTGGATCATTAGCCTGGGACAAAGACGGAAATTTGTTTCTCTCGACAGGCGATAATACCAACCCTTTTCCTTCCAATGGCTATTCGCCAATAGACGAACGGCCCGACCACCTGACGCTGGATGCGCAACGCTCAGCCGCTAATACCAATGATTTACGGGGTAAAATTTTACGTATTCACCCTCAGCCGGATGGTACATACACGGTTCCGGACGGTAATCTATTCCCGAAAGGTACCGCCCAAACCCGCCCGGAGATTTATACGATGGGCTTGCGCAATCCGTACCGAATTGCCGTTAACCCGAAATCATCGGTGTTATATTGGGGTGAAATTGGACCGGATGCCGGAAAAGACAGCACTATAGGGCCAAGGGGTTATGACGAGTTTAATCAGGCTAAAAAACCGGGTAATTTTGGCTGGCCTTATTTTATCGGGAACAGCCAGCCATACCCCGATCTGGACTATGCGACCAATGTGGCTGGTCCAAAATTTGACCCGAAAGCACCCGTTAATAATTCGGTCAATAATACCGGACTGAAAAATTTGCCCCCCACTAATTCAGCTATGATCTGGTATCCATATGCGGCTTCCAAAGACTTCCCCGAATTAGGATTAGGCGGACGGAGTGCCATGGCGGGTGAATTTTATAGACATGATAAAAACTCGACGTCGAAGAATAAATTTCCCGACTATTACGATGGGGCTCTGTTTATTTTTGACTGGATGCGAAATTGGGTATTAGCTGTCCGTGTCGATAAAGATGATAACTATATTCGTAATGAGCCATTTATGGCGGCAAATGGCGATTTCCGGCGACCAATTGACCTGGCTTTTAGCAAAGACGGGGTGATGTACATGCTGGAATATGGGTCTGTATATGGCGCTGATAACGACGATGCCCGCTTAGTGAAAATTGAATACAATACGGGTAACCGGGCACCCATTGCCCGTGCCGGTGTTGTTGACTCTGCCGCTGTAGCCGAACGCAACGTCCGCGCTTTCCTGACATCCGATGGACGCAATGCACCCGTAATTCGCGAGGCCATCGGGCAGGCACCTCTGCGCGTGAAGTTTAGCGGACGAGGCACCGACTTAGACGATGATGACAAATTAACGTATCAATGGCTGTTTGACGGGAAAACGGTTGGTGCTACTCAACCCAACGGGACGTATACCTACACGCAACCGGGCGTGTATAATGCCATCCTGAAAGTGACCGATCAGACGGGGTTGGTGGGCATGGATACCATTGCTGTGAAAGTTGGTAATGCTAAACCAGAGGTGGCAATTGTGAGCTCAGATAATAAATCATTCTTCTGGGAAAATAAACCGTTTACGTATGCAGTGAAAGTGACCGATAAAGAGGACACGAAAATTGATCCTAAGCGCATCAAGGTTTATTACGAATACAGTGCACAACCGAATGGTGCACCAACGGCTGCTCCGAAGCAAGGTCATCAGGAGTTGGCTCAACTTGGTAGTGGTTCGCTGGGGAAAAACCTGATCGCCAGCAGCGATTGTAAGGCGTGTCATACGATCGACAAACCATCGGTAGGGCCAACGTTTCTGGCTGTTGCCGACCGTTATAAAGGGCAGACCGGAAGCGTAGATAAACTGGCGAAGAAGATTATTGAGGGGGGCGGTGGAAACTGGAGTAAAGATCACCTGATGAGTGCCCACCCACAAATTCCGGCGCAGGATGCACAGGAAATGGTAAAATACATCTTCTCGTTGACGGATGCGCGGAATCAAAAATCAGTGCCACTGCAAGGTACGCTCGCACTAAATGAACATAAGCCCGAAGAGGCACGGGGGCAATATAGTCTACTGGCAACATATACCGACCGGGGTGGAAAGGTTGTTGGGCCGCTTACCAGCACAGATGTTGTTACGCTGCGTAATGCCAAAATCAAAACCTTGAATGCCGATGCTTATGTCGGGTTTCCACGGTTTGGCAGTCGCCTGTCTGCCGGTAATCACAAGGCTTATGTAATGTTGAAAGACATCGATATGACTACTATTAAGTCACTGACGTACGATTATTCGTCGGTCAATAAAGATGGCGAGATTGAGGTTCGGCTCGATTCCTATGCCGGGCCGGTAGTAAGCCGCGCGCCCTACAAAGCCACCGGCGACTGGAAAACGAATAACCAGGTGACTGGTACGTTCGATAAGCCATTCACGGGTAAGCACGACGTATATGTAATCGTTGTCAAGCGCGATAAGCCTAATGACAACATCATACAACTAAACAGCATTCAGTTTAATCAGTAATTTAATGATGTGCTAGTTTGGTTGCGCGGTCGGTTTTATAAAACCGACCGCGCAACCAAACTAATTTCACCCTGCCCAATTCTCCCGGTCCAAGCTCCGATACTGAATAGCTTCGGCGAGGTGTTCAATGCGAATTTCGTCAGTACCGGATAAGTCAGCAATAGTGCGGGAAACTTTCAGAATGCGGTCGTAGGCGCGTGCCGATAATCCCAAGCGCTCCATCGCTGTTTTAAGCAGAGCCCGGCCCGCGTCGCTGATAACACAAATCTCTTTCACCATCTGCGACGGCATCATCGCATTGGAATAAACGCCCGGATGGTCAGTAAATCGTACCGTTTGACTATCCCGCGCACGCATCACCCGTGTGCGAATTGTTTCACTTGTTTCGGCTGGGCGGTTACCTGTCATCTGGTCAAACGAGACGGGAGTTACTTCTACATGCAAATCGATTCGGTCGAGCAGCGGCCCGCTAATTTTGGCTAGGTATCGCTGCACCACGCCCGGCCCGCAAACACATTCCTTTTCAGGATGGTTATAATAACCGCAGGGACAGGGATTCATGCTGGCAATGAGCATAAAACTAGCCGGAAATTCTACCGCCCATTTCGCCCGCGAGATGCTTACTTTACGATCTTCGAGCGGCTGGCGCATGACTTCCAAAGCCGAGCGTTTGAATTCTGGCAGTTCGTCCAGAAACAACACGCCATTGTGTGCCAACGAAATTTCGCCCGGTTGTGGAAAACTCCCTCCACCAACCAGAGCCGCATCCGAAATGGTATGATGCGGTGACCGATACGGACGGGTTGCAATCAGGGTAGCGCGGGTGCCAAGTTTACCCGCCACCGAATGGATTTTTGTTGTTTCCAACGCTTCCTGCAATGTCAATGGTGGAAGAATACTGGGTAAACGTTTAGCCAGCATCGTTTTTCCCGCGCCCGGTGGGCCAATCATAATCACATTGTGGCCTCCAGCGGCTGCAATCTCCAACGCCCGCTTAATATTCTCCTGACCCTGTACGTGCGAAAAATCGGCATCGTAAGCATTAATCTGGCTCATGAACAAATCGCGCGTATCGGTCTCTAAGGGAGCAATCTCTCGTTTGCCCTCAAAAAACTCAATCGCTTCCTGAATTGTCGATACACCGATAACATCCAGCTGATTCACAATCGACGCTTCCAAGGTGTTTTCGACGGGCAACACAAAGCCTTTATAACCTCGTTTTCGGGCTTCAATAGCAATGGGCAACACACCTTTAATGGGTCGTAGAGTGCCGTCAAGGGCTAATTCACCCATGATAACATAATCTTCGATATTACGAGTGGTCGTAATTTGTTCAGAAGCTTGCAGCACGCACAGTGCAATGGGCAAATCATAAGCCGAACCTTCTTTACGAATGTCGGCAGGGGCCAAATTAACCACAACTTTTTGTCGTGGCATTCGGTAACCGAAAAATTTCAACGAGGCTTCAACGCGCTGTTCGCTCTCTTTAACGGCACTATCGGGCAAGCCGACCAAGTGAAAATGTAAACCCTGCGCAACAACAACTTCAATGGTAATCAGACTGGCATTAACGCCATACACGGCTGCGCCGAAAGTTTTGGCTAACATAAGGATGTTATAAGTAAACAGTTACGGCAGATGTGTATCAAAAATACGAGGTAGTTAGATGATAAAAAAATGCTACACACTTTTAGTATATTGACTGAGCCAGACTGCTGACTCTCACGTATTTCAACGCATCCCGCTTTAATGAAAACACGAAAGGGGCCTCAGTCGGCTTCATTGGATGACAATATTTATGTAATTAAATCTTCTCAGCAATTCTGAGTTTCGCACTTCGGGCACGGGGGTTGCGGGCTGTTTCTTCGGGCGTGGCTTCGATAGGTTTTCGAGTCATGGCTTGTAGCGGTTTGATGTCATTCCCGAATAAATCTTTTTCAACTTCACCTTGAAATTTCCCTTTGTTGATGAAGTTTTTCACCAATCGGTCTTCGAGCGAATGGTAAGACATAACAACCAATCGTCCGCCCGGTTTTAAGATGTCCGGCACCTGTTCCAAAAACTCTTCCAAGGCCTGTAGTTCTTCGTTTACTTCGATCCGTAGTGCCTGAAAGACCTGTGCAAAATATTTGTTTTCTTTGCCGCGCGGAACGTAGCGTTGCAGGGCGGCTTTGAGGTCATTTACCGTTTTAATTGGTCGGTTTGAGCGAGCCGACACGATAGCTGCGGCTGCCGTTCTTGCATTCGTAATTTCGCCGTACATACCCAAAATCCGGTGCAAGTCAGCTTCCGAATATTCGTTGATAACCTGACGGGCAGTTCGGTCCGCCTGCTGATTCATACGCATGTCGAGATCAGCATCGAAACGGGTCGAAAATCCCCGTTCGGGCGTGTCAATCTGGTGCGACGAGATACCCAAATCGGCCAGAATACCATCAACCTGTTCAGCTTTATAAAGCCGAAGGTATCGTTTGATGTTTCGGAAGTTGGAGGCAACAAACGTCAGCCTCGGATCGGCTAGGGCTTGAGCATTAACACGGGCGTCGGCATCCTGGTCAAAGCCGAAAAGCCGCCCACCTTCCAGCTGATTCAGGATTTCACGACTGTGCCCGCCCCCGCCAAAGGTAATGTCAACGTAGGTGCCACCGGGTTGCAAATCTAGCCCATCAATACAGGCTTGTAATAAAACTGGTTCGTGGTAATTGGCCATTCAGAAACTAACCGTCTTAGGTAGTCGTTATTTCGGACATTGAAGCTCAACTGCTGGACATTAAAAGTACGTTTCACTGCGCACTGTATATTTGTCTACTAGCTACAACCTGTATCCTGAATTTATCAAAAAAGATGAAAAAACTCCTTCCCATCGCAGCTATCACCCTGCTTTTACTGCCATCGGCCTGCTCCGGTCAATCAACCCCGGCAACGGTTAAACCCGGTACGTACCGGGCTGTCCTGAAAACCCGAGGTGGCGAATTGCCGTTCGGATTAGACATTCAACCAACAGCAGGCAAGGCAAACACATATACTGTCTTTGCCTTAAACGGCAATGAACGGCTGCCGATGGACCCCGCCACTGTACAGGATGATTCACTCCACATTCCGATAGCTCTGTTTGAGTCAGAATTAGTTGCAAAGATAGACGGTAATGTGCTACGGGGTGTATGGCGTCGGCGTCGAACAGCACAACAGTCGCAAACCTTGCCATTTGAAGCCCAGCATGGACTGAATTATCGGTTTACTCCCGATGGAAAACCCGTTACGACCAACCTAACCGGCAAGTGGGCAACTGACTTTGGTAGCAAGAGTGGAAAGGTAGACACCGTTAATGCAGTGGGCGTGTTCGATCAGAAAGGCAATCATCTGACGGGCACATTCCTGACACCTACCGGCGATTACCGCTATCTTGATGGAAACGTAGTTGGCGATAGTTTGTTTCTTTCCTGCTTCGACGGTTCACACGTATATCTCTTTAAAGCCAAACATGATCCCGCTACCAAAACGCTCATGGGTGGTCAGTGGGCAGGTGTTTCCGGCTACGAATCGTGGGTAGCACACTTTGACCCGAAGGCCGAATTGCCTGATCCGGCCAAACTTACTTACCTGAAAAGCAGTGCAAAAACACTTAATTTCTCGTTTCCTGAACCAAATGGTAAAACGGTTTCGATGAGCGATCCACGATTTAAAAATAAGGTGACAATCGTGCAGATTCTGGGTTCGTGGTGCCCTAACTGCATGGATGAGACTAATTTCCTGAGTCCCTGGTATAAGCGCAATAAAAAGCGTGGTATTGAATTGGTAGGGCTGGCTTTTGAACGGTCTCCGGAAATGGCCGAATCGGGTCCGAAGATTGACCGGATGAAGGAACGATTCAAGATTGATTATCCCGTTGCGCTAGCGGGTACAAATGATAAAGCGCAGGCTTCTAAAGCGTTACCTGACTTAAATGCGGTTGTGGCCTTTCCAACGACCATTTTTATCGACAAAAAAGGGCAGGTACGGCATATCCATACCGGTTTCTCTGGTCCTGGTACGGGAAAATATTACGATCAATACGTTGAGGAATTCAATCGGCTGATAGATAAGTTATTAGCTGAGTAGTCTGAACCAGGTATTTAACGTGATTGACAAGATGCAATGATTTATTTCTTTGAGAATCTTATCAATTATGTTGAATACTTTGTCTATGTAATTAGTATGCATGCATACTGTTTTCAAAAAAAATGGTAGATTTACGTTCAGAAGTTGGATAGCATGATACCTACTATGAAAAAAGAGAAGACGGTTGATTTTCATATAAAATGGGGTTGGCATGCTATTTCACGCATGTACAACGCCTATGCATCTCGTTTCGGCATTACGACGGCGATTGGCTACGTACTGCTGAATATTGACCTGGATGAGGGTACGCCTGCTACCAAAATTGGCCCTTTGTTGGGTATGGAGCCGCGCTCACTAGTTCGGATGTTAAAGAGCCTGGAAGAGCGCCGACTAATTCGGCGTGAAGTGGACGGAAATGATAAACGATTTGTGAGAATTTACCTCACCGATGAGGGAAAAGCAAAACGAGAGATGGCTCGCGATGGTGTTATTCAATTTAATAACATGGTTCGTGAGCGAATTCCACTCGATAAGTTGGTTATCTTTTTTGAGGTGATGAAAGACCTCAACCGGATGGTCGAAGAAGAAAATATCCGAATAAAAGCGGATGAACCGGAAGAATTGCCCTTAGATTAAGATAGAAATTACCTCCTGGCTACTAGACCTACATTCTCATTCTCCCTAAGTAAATCCAACGTATGGAAGCAACCTTAGAAAAACCTAAATCGCAAACTAAGAACCGTACCATTCGGCGTGTAGCCGTGCTGGGATCAGGCATTATGGGGTCGCGCATTGCCGCGCACTTCGCTAATATTGGTGCCGATGTTTTGCTGTTAGACATTGTTCCGAAGGAGCCGTCTGTGACTGAACAGGCCAAAGGTTTAACAACGGCGAACCCGGCTGTACGAAACCGTATTGTCAATGAAGCGTTTCAGACAATGCTGAAAGCTAGTCCGGCGTCGTTGTATAGTCCCAAATTTGCCGAGCGTGTCAAGTTGGGCAATTTTGACGATAACCTGAAAGAGATTGCTACTTACGACTGGGTAATTGAGGTTGTGGTAGAGCGGTTAGATGTCAAACGGTCGGTTTATGAGCGTGTGGAGCAATTCAGAAAACCCGGAACGCTCATTACGTCGAACACATCGGGTATTCCAATGCACCTGTTGGCTGAAGGCCGGAGTGAGGATTTTAAACGTAATTTTTGCGGAACGCACTTCTTTAATCCACCGCGTTATCTGCGTTTGCTCGAAATTATACCCGGTCCTGACACTGATCCTGCCGTTGTCAATTTCCTGATGAATTACGGGGATTTGTACCTCGGCAAAACGACTGTGTTATGCAAAGACACGCCCGGTTTTATTGCGAACCGGCTTGGTATTCAATCGCTGATTCAGACTATTCGCGTGGCCGAAGAACTGGGTCTGACGGTTGAGGAAGTGGATAAACTTACTGGGCCGGTCGTCGGGCGACCAAAGTCTGGTACGTTCCGGTTGTCGGATGTGGTGGGCCTAGATACGACGGTCAACGTAGCGGGCAATCTGGTCAAAATGGAGCACGATGAGTCGCGGGCGAGTTTTGAGCTACCTGCTTCAATGCAGAAACTGATGGAAAATAAGTGGCTCGGCGATAAAACAGGCCAGGGCTACTACAAGAAAACGAAAGACGAAAAAGGGCAGACCCAAATTCTGGCCCTCGATTTGAAAACGTTTGATTATAAGTTATCACAGAAGGTAAAATTTGCGACGCTGGAGAGTACAAAAGCTATTGATAACCTCAAGAAACGCTTCTCGGTATTAGTTGCCGGTAAAGACAAAGCGGGTGAGTTTTACCGCAAAACCTTTGCTGATGGTTTCCAGTATGCTACCCACCGAATCCCCGAAATTTCGGATGAACTGTACCGCATCGACGCGGCCATTACGGCTGGGTTTGGCTGGCAGTTGGGTCTGTTCGAAACCTGGGATGCCATTGGCGTTAAGCCGGGTCTAGACATGATTGAAGCGCAGGGTCAGAAACCCGCTCAATGGGTGTATGATATGCTCGATGCTGGCTTCGATTCCTTTTATAAAGTTGAAGGGGGTAAGCGAAAGTATTACGATATCCCGACCAAAAGTTATAAGGCGATTCCGGGCGTTGAAGAGTTTACCATTCTGGAAAACCTTCGTGGCGACGGACCGGGTAATAAAATTGTCTGGAAAAATGCTGATGCCAATATTTATGATCTTGGTGACGGCATTCTGAATGTTGAATTTAGGAGTAAGATGAACACCTTTGGACAGGGGGTATCGGAAGCTCTAAACAAGGGTATCTCGCTGGCTGAAAAGGATTTCAGGGGTCTGGTTGTTGGCAATGATTCGACCGAAGCGTTTTCGGCCGGGGCAAATTTAGCTACGCTGTTCATGTTTGCTGTTGAGCAAGAGTTCGACGAAGTAAACCTGATGATTGCTCAGTTTCAGAAACTCATCGCGCGTCTTCGCTTCTCATCTATCCCGGTGGTAGTGGCTCCGCATACCCTCACACTTGGGGGCGGCTGCGAAGCCGTACTGCACGCTGATCGGGCGGTGGCCCACGCCGAAAGCTACATCGGTTTAGTGGAAGTAGGTGTTGGTTTAATTCCGGCTGGTGGTGGTACCAAGGAAATGGCGGCTCGTGCATTGGATCTTTACCAAACCGGCGACCCAGAGTTGAATATTCTGCAAAATGTGTTCATGAATATCGCTACGGCGAAGGTTTCGACCTCAGCGCAGGAAGCCCGCGAAATGAACTATCTCCGCTCAACCGATCAGATTGTGCTTAACCGAAGCCGTCTACTGGCTGAAGCCAAGCAGGCGGCTATTGAGCTGGCCGACAATGGGTATACACAACCCAAACCGCGTACTGATATTAAGGTACAGGGCAAAACCGGAATAGCGTTGTTCAAAGCAGGGTTAGCTGCCATGCGAATGGGCCGTTATATTTCGGACCATGATATGAAAATTGCTGACAAGCTGGCCTACGTTATATGCGGGGGTGATTTGAGCGCACCGCAAGTTGTATCGGAGCAGTACTTACTCGACTTAGAACGGGAAGCGTTTTTGTCGCTTACGGGCGAGAAGAAAACCCTGGAACGGATTCAAAGCCTATTGACGGGTGGTAAACCGTTGAGAAATTAATGGTTTTCCCCTTAAATTAACAGACCATCAATAGGTATATCATCCCCGCAAATTCCATATTTGCGGGGATATTTTTTTGCAGGTTTTCGCTATTAACTCTTTTCAATCATGACGCTGACACTGAAAATTCTCAATACCGCGCTTATCCTTTTCGCCGTATATATGGGGTTCAGGCAAGGGTGGGCCATGCTCACTGGAAAATCCGAAATGGCCGACATATTCAGCAAGTGGAACATTGGTAGAACAGGTCTGTCAATTTTAGGTTTTTCTACCATGCTTGGGGCCGTGTTGGTTTTGATTCCGCAAACATTCGTGTGGGGAAACTATATTATGGCGGCTGGTATTTTAGTAATTATTGCTTTCCATCTGCATGATAAGAATTTGAAAGGCGTTGCCATCGAGCTACCTTTTTTCCTGCTTTCGCTACTAATTATCTACTTACAGCATCCGTTGGCGAATCAACGCTAGAGTTGAAAACGAAAGAACAGCTACCTGAGCATATTGAAGAAGGTACTATCGTGTGAATCAAAACAGACAGTATAACTTACACACTGGCCTTAAGATTCTTGCTTTAGTCCGACAGTATTACACGTATCAGTAGTACAGATACGGTGAGTTAGTGCAAATTTTGACTCCGCTTTGTCTATTTATATTGAAACTACCTTGGTGATTTCATCCAGGACGATTTTCTCATTTCTACTAATAAATGATCCGCTCACGACCAATTTACCGAAATATGGCGCACGGATAGACGTATTTCGATGAAAATAAGTAAACAAAAATATGTAAAATATATATCTAATTCCACTCGACTATTGGTACAGGTCTGTAAATAAACCTTTAGTTATCTTATCCTGTCGCCTATCTATCCGTTGAAAATTTAATTAAACGGACCCGTTATTATTCCCTTAGTAAGCCCTGTAAATACACGTTAGTTTACTTTTTTATCAACACATAGATAATATTAGTTGTATAAATATACATATAGGTGACAATAGTAATGCATTAAGTCAATACACATAAGAATAATGATGCTATTTAAGATTATCGGATGAAATAAGTGGCTTTGTATCAAATTTTATGCCACTTAATATATTTCCACTAATTGAATGAAACCGAAGAGATGATGATTTACGTAACTTGTAGACAGAAATGTGCCTAACCTAGGTTATAAAATCAACCCATAAAAGTAATGATAGTTGTTCCTTTAAGTGACGAAGAGATGATTCGTCAGTATTTACCAAGTCAACCCGCCCAGTGTTTTGAGACTCTTTACAACCGTTATGTTAACAAAGTCTACCGACGTTGTTTATCCATGACCAGAGATCCACTGAAGGCCGAGGATTTTACCCACGACATTTTTCTGAAGGTTTTCCATAAACTGGATGCTTTTCAGGAGCGGTCAAGTTTTTCTACGTGGCTCTATTCCATTGCTTATAACTACTGTTCTGACCAGATTCGATTGGCAAGACGGCTTCAGGTTACGGGCATTGACGAAAGTGTCAAGTACGACATAGCCGAAGTGAAAGAAGGACACCTACATGAAGAAACACTTCATTTGGTTAGTAAGGCCATGGAAACACTTTCTGTTGGTGAACAAACCTTGTTGCGGCTCAAGTATGAAGATGGAATGAGCATTGCTGACATTGCAGGGATCAGCCAGTTGAAAGAGAGTACAGTGAAAATGCGACTTAAACGAAGCCGAGACAAAATTTATCGACTCTATGGAAAGATGTATACAGCGTAAATGCCTTCTTTAATGATCACACGAAGCTGAATAATAGTGTTAAAGGAAAACTACTTATTTGCTATAATAGTATGAAAGTCCTGGCTAATAACTTAGTCAGGACTTTTTGTATTGATAGCGCAGAGAGCCTGTGTTTTCGAGTCTGACGGTGCTACTTCTTCGAAAATTGTGATTTCACAAACTTGGTCATTTTGTAAAGCTAATAAACTGGTCCAGTGCTGTCGGATTACGGAGTGTGTCCTTGCTGGTGGCCAGGGACGCGTTCATTCCTGATAAAATTTTCTTGACCGGCGTTTCAAGTTTCTTGCCATTTATCGTGTACGGAACTTCAGTTATTGTGTATATCGCGTCTGGTACATGCCGTGGGCTAAACTGGTTTCGGAGTGCCTGTTTTATATGGATAATTAATTCATCGGTAAGCGAAAATCCGTCATGCAAGACCACAAATAAGGGCATAAAATACTGTCCGCCGGGTTGCTCCAGGCCTACTACCAAACTATCAGCAATTTCGGGCAGGCTTTCAACCGCACTATAAATTTCGCTGGTGCCAATACGAATGCCATCGCGGTTAAGAGTTGCATCGGAGCGGCCATAAATAATAATGCTGTTACGTTCGGTAATGCGGATATAATCGCCGTGCCACCAGATACCGGGGTACTCCTCAAAGTAACTTTTGCGGTAAAGGTCATCATTACGGTCATTCCAGAAGTAAATAGGCATCGACGGCATCGGCTCTAAAATAACCATTTCGCCCAACTCACCCCGGACGGGTCTGGCGTTCTCATCGAAGGCTTCAACTTTACAACCTAGCAATCGACACTGAATTTCACCTTCATACACCGGCAAAAATGGATTGCCTCCAACAAAGCCGCTACAAACGTCAGTACCACCACTAAACGAAATTAACCAAACTTTCGACTTTACCGATTCATAAATCCACCGGAATCCCTCTGGTGGCAGGGGCGACCCTGTTGAGCCAATTGTTCGTAGATAGGGTAGTTTTTGGGTATCAATGGGCCTCAGTCCCGCACGAAAGCAAGCTAAGTAAAAGGCCGCTCCACTGCCAAAATGAGTAATACGGGCATCGTCTGCCAGTTTCCAAAGCCTGTTTTGGTTGGGGTAACCGGCTGCGCCTTCATAAAGGACGAGGGTAGCGCCAACGAGCATTGAGCCAATCGCAAAATTCCACATCATCCAGCCCGTAGTGGAGTACCAAAAGTATCGTTCGCCAATGCGTACATCCTGGTGCAGGGCAAGAACCTTCAAATGCTCAAGCAAACAACCACCTACGCTGTGCGTAATCGCTTTAGGCCTTCCTGTCGTTCCTGATGAGTATAATATCCAAATTGGATGATCAAACGGTACCGGCTCAAACGTTAAGCCATCGGGCGCCGGCGTTTCCAGTACCTCATCCCAGAGCGTTGTGCCGTCTGCCTGGCTATCTTCGTTTAAGTACGGCACCCAAATTACTTGCTGAAGCGTTGGTAAATTGGTGCGTAGTTCACGAATAGCTTTGCTTTTGTCTATTGGCTTACCGTTATACGTGTACCCATCCGCTACAATCAGGACTTTCGGCTCAATTTGCTGGAATCGGTCTACCACGCTGGAGGTGCCGAAATCGGGTGAACAACTCGACCAAACAGCACCAATGGCATTGGTTGCCAGAAAAGCTATGACTGCTTCAGGACAATTGGGAAGCACCGCTACCACCCGGTCACCAATGCCCACTCGTTGCTGGCGTAAATACATTGCCATCGCTGCTACCTGTTGCTCCAGCGCATCCCACGATAGGCTTGCTATGGCTGGCTGTTGTTCAGAGGCAAATAGAATAGCAGGCCGTTGAGTGCTGCGATGGCGAAAAATATGCTCGGCATAATTAAGTGTTGTCTCTGAAAACCAGCTTACGCCAATCATATCCTGGCGGTTCGGCCTGAAAATTACCTGATGATAGGGCGTATGACTCTGAACATCGAAAAAGTGCCAGATACTTTCCCAGAAATCTTCGAGGTCCGTTACCGACCAATCCCACAAATCGTCATAGTCTCGGAAATACAAGCCTTTCTTTACGAACAGCCAGTCCATATATCGCTTCAAAAGTGACTGCTCAATGGCGGTTTTGTCAGGAGTATAGAGCGGTATTAATGTCGGTTGGGGCATAGATATAGTCGTCAGTATAAAGAAAGTTATCAGTACATCATATGTTGGCCCTGGCCGATGATCGTACCGGTGGCTCGGTATTGACTAACGACTAATGGTTGCTACGGATTGTTTTTATGATAAAAAGCGTTTCAATAAAACAGGTATAGTTGGGTTGTCTTTAAAAGCCTTAACTTTGTAGCCCATTTTGTATTTTTTATAACAGGTAAGCTGATAATCAGCCAGATTTTCCAATAAAAAGTCTGATTTACTGTATTTTTCCATGAGTCAAGATTCAGAGAAGAACGACCGGGAAGCCGGACAGAGCCGTGATGGTGATCGTCGTTCATTCGGCCGTCGGGATGACGCCCGCACCAGTGGACCTACAGGACCACGTACTAACCGGGATGGTGATCGTCCCCGTTTTAGCCGGGACAATGACCGGCCCAAATTTAACCGGCCCGCCGATGGTGACCGCCCCCGTTTTAGCCGCGATGGCCGAACTGGCGGACCAGGTGGTGCCGCTCCCCGAGGTGGGGATTCCCGAGATTCGGGAGCACCTAACCGTCCCTTCCGACCAGCCGGAGCCGGACCACGAGATACTACTAACCGTGCTGGCGGCCCAACTGGAAAGCCGCGTTTTGAACGTGACCAGAAAGACCGACCCTCATTTAATCGGGATGGTGATCGTCCCCGTTTCAGTCGGGACAATGACCGGCCCAAATTTAACCGACCCGCTGATGGTGACCGTCCCCGTTTTAGCCGTGATGACCGACCTAGCGGACCAGGAAGTTCAACTTCCCGGGATTCAACGTCCCGTCCATCAGGACCACCACGCACTAGTCGGGATAACCGCTCGGAGCGTCCAGACCAGCGTCGTCGGGATACAGACTCACCACGTTTTACGAATGATCGGAACCGAAGCGCTGACCGTCCTGGCAGTGATCGTCCTAAACGCGAAGATCGCCCTAATGAGGAACGGCCTCGTTTTACCCGGAGCGAAGTTATGCGTGGTAGTAACCGGAATAATGACTCAAGGAATAGTGGAGCGTCGCGTTTTCCGGGCGACCGGAAGCGTACTGGTGGCTCCGCCAGACCTGATAAGCCAGCTTTTAAGCGAGTAGGTGGATTTGATCGGGCAGCCGACGAACGAAACAACGGTCGCTCTTCTGGCAGCGATGACAGACGTAGTGATGTAGAATCACGCTTTACGGGCCAGCAACGAAAAGAGTCCGGCAATCGGCGCACTGGCGATTTTACGAAAGCACCAGACTATAATCTGGAACAAACGCGGGCTAATGACTCGTTCAAACGAGGTCGTAGTGACGATCAGCGCAGCGATGCAGAAAAGGGAAAACGGTCGTCAGATAATGACCGTACCGACGGACCACGTACTGATGGACAGCGTAATGCCGGACCGGAAACAACTCGTTTGAATCGCTACATTGCCAATTCGGGTGTTTGCTCGCGCCGGGAAGCTGACGAACTTATTGCTCGCGGTGATATTTCGGTGAATGGTAAGGTCGTAATCGAGATGGGTTACAAAGTAAAAGAAGGCGATACCGTTAAATATGGCACTAAAGCCCTGAGTCCAGAGCGATTTGTGTATGTATTACTAAATAAACCGAAAGACTACATTACGACTACCGAGGACCCTAATGAGCGCAAAACCGTAATGGAGTTAGTGGCTGATGCGGGCAATTTCCGGATGTATCCGGTAGGACGACTGGACCGTAACACGACCGGTTTACTGTTGTTGACAAATGATGGCGAATTAGCTGATAAGCTAACGCATCCGTCGAACAACATTCGTAAAATATATCAGGTTGAATTGGACAAACCAATCACCGACGAACATTTTGAGGCCATCAAAAAGGGTATTGAGCTTGAAGATGGGCCTATCAAACCAGATGCGATTAGTATCGTTACGCCCGATGCGTATGTGATTGGAGTTGAAATTCACTCCGGTCGTAACCGCATCGTTCGTCGAATATTTGAGAATTTCGGGTATGAAGTAAGTAAACTTGACCGTACTACGTATGCTGGTTTGACCAAAAAAGAATTACCACGCGGAAAATGGCGCTTCCTTGATCCAAAAGAGGTTGTGAAATTGAAGTATTTGAATTCGTAGAACTGTCAAAATTCTGACAACCTTTTAAAGAGTGAGAGAGTGGAAAACTGGTGAAAACCATTTTCATTCTTTCACTCTTTTTCACTTATGAATCATCTCTTCCCTTACATTGAACGGACGTTGCTGCACCCCGGCGTAACCATAGGTGAGCAATACGAAGCGCTCGATGAAGTAACGCAACTGGGAATGGCAGGTCTGACTGTTGCTCCGTTTTGGGTGAAGAAGTTTCGGCGTGAAATGGGCGATACTCACCCAGCGACACTTTCGACAGTAATCGGGTTTCCGTTTGGCTACCAGCGCACAGAAGCCAAGCAAACCGAAATCGAATGGGCACTAAAAGACGGGGCCAGCGAAATTGAAGTCGTTCTAAATACATCAGCCCTATTCTCATCTACCTCTGTCTGGTTGAAGATAGAACTGGCTAAGTTGGTTGCACTAGTCCACGCACAAGAAAAGTTTTTTACTGTTATTCTGGAATCGGGTCTGCTCGATCAGGATCAGTTACTGAAGATGATTAGACTGGCCGCTGATACCGGGGCTGATTTTATTAAAAATTCTACTGGGTTTCCCGTAGGCCAGAATGTGTATCGCTACACACATGAATCAGCTTTAGCTTTTCGTTTGGCAGTTCCGAAGTCGGTAGGGGTTAAGTTGATTGTCGATGGCGCCACTGAACAGCAGATGGAGGAATTAGTTGCCGCTGGAGTTGATCGGCTGGCGATAGGCCACCAGCTTAAGTAATTTACGGTCGTAGCTTGGTGAAAAGAAGGGATTTTGTAGTTTTGGGCTATATCTACTCTTCACACATGCGCAACTGGCTACCTTTCTTACTAACGCTTTTCTATTTGCCTTTATTAGCCCAATCTACTGTTTATCAGGGATTTGAAGCAGATAGTGCCGCCGAACCCCGCGGTGGTATGCTCTTCTTAAATTCGTTTATTCAGATCAATCTTCGCAAACCCATACTGGCTGAAGCAAAAGGCGTTGGTGGACTTGTTGTCGTGAGTGCGATTGTGGAAACTGACGGCCATGTATCCGATGTAAACGTTATAAAAAGCCTTCGCCCCGACTGCGACCGTGAAGCTGTACGGGTGTTTAGCTTATATAACGCCTGGAAACCAGCTCAAAAGGACGAAAAAGTTATTCGTCAACGGGTAAGCATTCCAGTTACATTCAAACCAAATGCGCCATTCATATATACTGGCGGAGCAAGAATCAATTTTTTCGACACTGAGAGTAAGCCTATTGCCGATAGTACTAAGGCTACTTACAGGCAAGTTACTCCGCTAGATACCAATGGACTACCAGCGGGAGATATTGTTCTTTACAAACTCAAAGGAACAGATTGGAAGGAGGATGTTCGTTTACAATTTGTCCGTAAAATAAATGCTTATCGAAATTCTGCAGGACAATCAGTTCATCTTATCGGCCACCAAAATAGTGACCAAGAATGGGAGGGACAGCTGGTTGCCCTGAACGAGTTGGGCGGGCGCATTCATGAGGAATATTATCAAAATGGCAAAAAGATTGGACCTCAACTTTCCTATTATGAAAATGGCTCTATTGCCGAAAAAACAGACGATTACGACGAGAAATCAGTCCTAACATCATGGCATCCAAATGGCCAAATTAAGCAAATCCGAATCATCACTAAATACAAGGCACTATCTCCGGGAAGTCCGGAACAAGTCATGGCATTTTGGGATAAGATGGGTAACCAGTCTATTAAAGATGGCAACGGGCGAGCTATTTATCAGACGAAAGCAATATCGCATGGCGACACGGCAAGTAAAACTCAACTTGTTGAACAAGGGCTTTACAAAGATGGCCTTAAGGAGGGTATTTGGATAGGCCGCTATGACGATGGCTCCTATTTTTATGAAGAACAGTATGATAAGGGTGTTTGCAAGAATGGTAAAGCTAAAAGTGTAGGAGGTGATACGCTGCGCTATCTAGATGCTGGACGACCACCAGAATTTCCAGGTGGTATGCAGGCATTAGGGCAGTTCTTAAGTAGTAATCTTCGTTATCCGGTAGAGGCACAGAAAGCTGGCGTGCAAGGTAAAGTATTCGTCAGTTTTGTGGTCTGTACCGATGGTACCTTATGCGATTATGAAGTATTAAAAGGTGTCCACCCAACCGTCGATCAGGAAGCGTTACGGGTTATTAAGGCCATGAGTGGCCGTTGGAAACCAGGGGTTCAACGGGGCGAAAAAGTTCGGGTGAAGTATAATCTGCCGATTAATTTTACCCTTAATTGATGCCTATACAAGATGAAACCGATTGAAACCCATAGATACATGTGTAAATTTGCCGGATAACCTCTGTGCCAATGTCGCTTAAGCAAGTTCCCCTTCATCATATTCATCAGCAGTTAGGTGCGAAGATCGTACCGTTTGCGGGTTTCGAAATGCCCGTTCGCTACTCATCCGATCTCGACGAACACAATACCGTTCGTAACGTCGTTGGTATTTTCGATGTCTCGCACATGGGCGAATTTATCCTCAAAGGTGAGGGTGCTCTGGACTTAATTCAGCGTGTATCGGCCAATGATGCCAGCGTTCTGTTTGATGGTAAAGTACAATATAGCTACCTGCCTAATGGTCGGGGTGGTATTGTCGATGACCTGTTGGTGTATCGGATTAGCTCTCTGGAATATATGCTCGTCGTTAACGCGTCGAACATTGAGAAAGACTGGAACTGGATTAGCCAATATGCAGGAGATTATGCATTGACGATGGTGAACGTATCCGACGATATGTGCCTGTTTGCCGTACAGGGGCCGTTGGCTGCTAAAGCGTTGCAGTCGCTTACGGAGGCTGATCTCGACTCAATGGAATATTATACCTTCGAGAAAACCGACTTTGCCGGGTATGCCAACGTGATTGTATCGGCAACAGGTTATACGGGCGCGGGCGGTTTCGAAATTTACGTGTCGAACCACCAGGCCGAAGGTGTCTGGAACGCTATTGTAGAAGCCGGGGCACCATATGGTATCAAACCGATTGGCTTGGGCGCTCGGGATACGTTACGCTTGGAAATGGGTTATAATCTTTACGGTAACGATATCACTGACGAAACTTCGCCTATTGAAGCGGGCTTGGGTTGGGTTACAAAATTTACCCACGATTTCATTGATGCCGATGTACTGAAAGCACAAAAAGAGAAAGGTGTTCCGCGTAAACTAGTTGGCTTCGAATTACTCGACCGGGGCGTTCCACGCGGACATTATGAACTTACCGATGCCGACGGTAACCAAATTGGCGACGTTACATCCGGTACACAATCGCCTACACTTGGCAAAGGTGTTGGTTTAGGTTACGTTCAAACGGCGTTTAGCAAGCCGGGATCAGAAATTTTTGTGAAAGTGCGTGATCGGTTGCTGAAGGCACAAGTTGTTAAACTCCCTTTCGTGAAAAAATAGCGGTATTGGTGGTGTCGGCTGCCGCAACGGCGGACCGCTCAAAACGACATATTTTATAGTTAGGGTATCGGTTTCGAGCGGTTTGCCGTTGTGGAGACCGACACCACATCCAATCAAAATGAAACAAATTGATGTTTGCTTAACGCCCGATTTGCTCCACTTGCACAATGTTGAAAATACAATTGTGGTTGTGGCTGATGTATTCCGGGCGACTTCGTGTATGGTGACCGCCTTTGCCTATGGCGTAAATAGCATTATTCCCGTTGCTACGATTGAGGAGTGCCGAATGTGGCAGGAGCGAGGTTATCTGGCCGCTGCCGAACGGAATGCCAAAAAGGTTGACGGATTCGAGTTAGATAACTCGCCGTTTACCTATATGGACGAACGGATTCGGGGGGCTAACGTGGCCATGACGACCACCAATGGAACACTAGCCATCACTAAGTCGCGGTCGGCGGTGAAAGTGCTGGTAGGCTCGTTTCTGAATTTAGATGCTATTGTGCGGTATTTAAAGACAGATGGATACGATGTTATGGTGCTATGCGCCGGGTGGAAAGGCAGGGTCAATCTGGAAGATACACTCTTCGCCGGTGCCTTGGTAGACCGTCTGAAAGACACGTACGCAATGGCCGAAGATAGTGCTATTATGGCGTGGCGGCTCTATTGCCAGGGGAAAGATAATTTGCCGAGCTACTTGTCTAATTCCTCCCATATTGGACGACTTCAGCGGCTGGGTATTCAGAAGGACATCACCTATTGTCTACAACATGATCTCTACGATGTTGTTCCGGTACTAAGGGGAAATGCACTGGTAAGTATGCAGGTATAAAAATGGTCTGGAAAACA
The DNA here is from genome assembly GCF_042686045.1 of Spirosoma flavum. Classification (NCBI taxonomy): domain Bacteria; kingdom Pseudomonadati; phylum Bacteroidota; class Cytophagia; order Cytophagales; family Cytophagaceae; genus Spirosoma; species Spirosoma flavum. Next base: position 363,101 of record NZ_JBHUOM010000019.1, on the reverse strand, counting down.
CGTCCAGACCATTTCTATTTTAATCAGGCAATAGATTGATCCGCGTGCAGATACGTCAGTAAGCTCTGCATAGTGGTTAGTTTTTCGTAGTCTTCATCGGGAATGCGAATCCCAAATTCCTTTTCAAGTTGCATAACCAGATCAACGGTATCGAGACTGTCCATTCCTAAATCGCGCGAGAAATGTGTCTGTTCCGTAATCGCTGATTCCGGTATGCCAAATTCTTTCAGGATCTCGATAATTCGCTCTTTCATATCTATGCTCTTTGGGTTAGTAACCTACCATACGCTTATAGAAGCCTTTTTGGTGCAGTTTAGTATATACGTCGCATCATGTTTAACGATATTTAATTTTAAAACAAGGTTTCGCCCAATAGCCTTCTCAAGTCTAACTGATTAAGCATTAGCTGATACTGGAAATTTAACCGACCGAGTTCCGCTTCTTCTACACCCGTTTCGGCACTTTGCAGTTCAACATTTGTGATAACGCCATTGCGCAATCGGGCGTTGGCAATCTGAAGTGCTTTCTGAGACTGCTCCACTTGGGTTTCAAGGTTAGCCAGTCGAGTCTGATTACTACGGATATCAGCGTTAAGCTGGGCAATACTTTGCCGAACCTGCGCACTCGCATTCTCAACGGCGTAACGACTGGCGTTCAGGTTCAATTGAGCGACCTGATTTTGCAACCGATATCGTTTGCCGGCATAAATTGGCGCTATAAAATTGATACCCGCAGCGGTGTTCCCCCGAAGTTGTTCAACCTGGAGCGGATAACCGTTTTTAAAGCCTGCTGAACCACTGAATGAAAGGCTGGGTTGGCCTGCCCGATTATTGACTAATATATCCGTTTCGGCAGCTCGGGCCTGATCCTGCGCCAGTAATACAGCTTTGTTACCGGCAACCGCCGTCTGCAATTGACCACTTACGTCAAACAACGATACGGGTGCCGATTGAACGCCAAGCTGAAACTGGTCGATAGCCCGGCTTATTTCGGGTTGAGGATTCCCCGTCAGATATGTCAGGACAGCTAACTGCCGCTCTAACAGGTTCTGAATTTCAACTCTTCGATTTTGGGCTACTTTCACCCGTACAGACTCCGTTAATACATCGTATTGAAGCGCATCACCGTTCTGTAATCGATTGGCCAACAGCCGAACATTCGCACCTGCCGTTCTAATAACCGAGTCTTGTACAATTAAGCTTCGTTGTAAAAAACCGACTCCATAATAGGCCGCTGCTACCTGATAAGCCAGCGATTGCTGAGTCAGTTCGAAATTTCGGCGTAATATCTGCACATTGTCCGTCGCCTGTCGAATGGCGGCATCAGTACGACCAAAGTCATAAATCGTTTGCCCAATCGATACATTCGCGTTTATATTATTATTAGGAGCCAGTTTAGCTACTACATCCTGTCCGTTGATTGGAAGTGTAAACTGCGGAACGGGCGTTATATAGGTGTAATTGCCGTTCAGGTTCACACTTGGGCGCATCGCCGTTCGGGCAATATCTACCCGCACTTCACCGGCCTGAATTTGTTGTTGCTGCTGTTTCAGGGTGGGATAATTCGTATTCGCCTGTTGGACCAATGCCCGTAGGTCGTCAGACACTTGCATCGGCTGATTCTGGGCATAAACTGCCCCAACCGCGAGCAGCATGGATATGGTAAGAAGTTTCGGTTTCATAAGAAATTTGTTTTATTCAACTGCTGCCAACCCTACAGGACCTTTACTAAGTTACAGTCAAAGTCCGGCAACGGTCAATCGTCTGTAGAAGCTGGAGGTTGTTCAACTAGTGTTTAGTGAGCTGCATCGGCAACGGCTTTTGCTGTTGCTGCATCCATCTTTTTGCTTTTAAGTAAGAATATCAGCGGGAATGAGAAAACGAAAAACAAGCCCGCCAACTTAAATGTATCCAGGTAGGAGAGCATTAAGGCCTGCCTCGAAATAATCAGATCCATATTTTTGTAAGCTCCTGTCACGGCATCAAAAGCGTTCATGCCTCTGGCCACAAGTCCCTGCGTCATGGCATTCAGTCGTTCGGTGGTAAGCATATCGCCCGGTTGCAGATTCGATACCAGATCGCCCCGGTGAACGGCCATGCGTTGGGTAACGTACGTGTTTGTGATGGCTACCCCGAAGGCTCCGCCCACTTGCCGCATCATATTTACGATAGCAATACCAGTAGGTAATTGCTGGGGTGAGAGCGTCGCAACCGACTGATTAATGAGTGGTACGTTGACGAAGGCCAGACCAATGCCCCTAATCATCAAAGCGTAAATAAAGTAGTTGTCCGAAGTCTCAATATTATAGGTAGACATTATGAAGCAGAACGTAGCGAAGGCAACATAACCCACCACAACATTTAATCTTGGTGACACCCCTTTAGCCAGCAAGCGGCCCACCAGGGCGAACATTGGCAATGTAAGCAGACCACCCGGAATGAGCAGTTTACCCGTTTGCGTAGCCGTCAACCCCACAATACGCTGGGCAAATAAGGGATACAGTAAGACCGATGTAAATAAGCCATAACCCACAATTACCATCAAAAGGGATCCAACTGCGAGGTTTCGATTCTTTAGCGTACGTAGGTCTACAACGGGTTCTTTGGTACCCCGCAACTCCCACCAGATAAAAGCCGGAATGGCAATTACAGCTAAAACCGTCAGCCACTGAATGATGCGGTCATCGAACCAGTCATCGGCTTCACCCCGTTCCAGCACATACTGCAAACTACCGATGCCGACGGCCAATAAGAGAATCCCCAACTGGTCAATTTGAATGGCACTGCGGTTAATATTCAGCTCATCTGCTTTCTTGTCGATATAGGCCGAACTCAGCATAACAGCTGCAATACCAATCGGGACGTTGATGTAAAACATCCAGCTCCAGTGGTAATTATCAATGATATAACCGCCGAGCGTTGGGCCAAGTGTTGGACCCAGCACAATACCCATTCCGAATAAGGCAGATGCAACAGGCCGCTGTGAAGGAGGAAACGCGTCATACATCAGTCCCTGCGAGGTGGACAGTAAGGCACCACCGCCAATACCCTGCAAGAATCGAAATGCAACCAATGTCCATAAATTATCAGCGAAACCACAGCCATAAGAAGCTAGCGTAAACAGAATGATGGACCCGATATAGTAATTTTTCCGACCGAAATACCGTTGCAGAAATCCGGTCATTGGAATGACAATGACGTTGGCAATGGCATAGGCCGTTACTACCCACGATACGTCTTCGACGGTGACACCAAGGTTCCCGGCAATGTCGGTTAGGCCGACGTTTACGATGGAGGTATCGATTAATTCAATAATGGCCGCCGAGATAGCTGTAACGACGATAATCCATTTCTTAAAGCCCGTTGGCAAAGTCGGTTGTGCCGGAAGGGCCAATGTTTGAGTTGCCATAATTAATAGATAAAGTCCCTAATTTGCTACCCGCACCTCAGCATCTACGCTCAAGCCAGCCCGCAATTGATTTTTGTATTTCTCCGGATTGAGGATTTCAATCTTTACAGGTACGCGCTGGGTGATTTTTACAAAGTTGCCCGATGCATTATCCGCAGGTAATAAGGCAAATCGCGCCCCTGTAGCATCTGACAACGATGCTACGCGCCCCTTAATGTCGACGTCAGGATAAGCATCTAACTTAATATCAACAGTCTGACCGAGTTGCATCTTCTCCAACTGAGTCTCCTTAAAGTTGGCGACAACCCAAAATGTCGAGTCAGCTACAATGGTGAACAAATTCTGACCGGGCTGTACGTACTGACCGACAACTACATTCTTACGGCCAATTTTACCCGCAATCGGGGCGGCAAGGCGGGCGTAACCTACGCGTAGTTTGGCATTGTCAATAGCTGCCTGCTTCACCTTTAGTACCGCCTGAATTTTTTGAATGTTAGCTTTCGCCCGAACAATACCAGCCTGTGCCACACCCTCTGAGGTTTTAGCCAGATTAATCTGCTCCACATTTGAATTGTACTGCCCAGCCTGCACATCCACATTATTTTGCGAATCGTCCAATTGCTTTTTGGTTAGCGACTGTTCTTTGTAGAGATTTTGATCGCGTTGTAAATCCTGCCGGGCTTTATCGCGCCGGACGGCCTGCACCTGAGCGGTTGACTGGGCAACGCGGGCGTTCTGCGCCACGTTACGAACAGTAGCCAGGGCTGTTTGCAGATCTGCATGTGCCGTTGCAAGATCAGCCAGTGATTGCTGATAATCGGCTTCGACCTGAGCCAGTGCCACATCATATTCTTGCGGGTCAATGGTAACTAGTGGTTGACCTCGTTTCACGATTGCATAATCATCGACGTTAACCGACGTTATATAACCAGCTACACGGGCTAGTACCGGAGCGGAGTTGCCTTCGATCTGAGCATTATCTGTTGTCTCATATTGTTGGCTGTGTACAAAAGCTTTGTAGCCAAAGTAACCACCAACTAATACAACAAGGGCGATAATAATGCGGGGTAGATACGTCTTAATTCCGCTTTTCTCTTCTGTGGGTGTAATTTCTGTTAAGGTTGCCATTTTTTTTTCAGTGGAGTTCTGTACGTAGCTTACTGTGAGGTAAGAACTAAATTAATAGTCAACTTGTTTGACTATTACAGCGCAAAAGTAAACCAAGTTGACTACAAAGTCAAGTAGGTTGACTATATTTGTACAATCTTTTGGCCTAATTCGTTTCATCATTTTTTACTTTGCCTCTATGTTCGTGGAAACAGATAAAAATTCCTTTGATTTTGACCAGTTTCGCACTGTCCGGGAGCGATCTGTGGGGCATTTATTCTGGCGTCTTAAACGGTATACGGGCAATTTCATTGAACCGCGTCTACATGCGCTGGGCTATGCTGATTTTAAGATGAGTTATTTGATGTTCTTGTCAAACATTGAAGAGGATGGTATTACCAACAACGAACTAGCGAAACGTGCCTGCGTAACTAAGCAGATGATGAGCAAAATTGTTGGGTTGCTGGAGAACGAGGGCTATATCTACACGCAGAAAAATCCGAGTGATTCGCGCTCCAGTATCATTTTTCTTAACGAGCGGGGTAAACAGCTATTTGTAACGCTCAAGGTGTGTATGCAGGAAGTTCGTGACAAATTCGACCATATTGTTGGTCAGGAACGAATGGAGCAGGTCATTGGTACGATGGTTGACTTGGTTAATACATTGGAAAATGAGGATGAGTAAACCCGAAGACCTGACTTTTCGGTTATTCGTAGACAAGTAACCGAAACCTCATGCTCTAATGGCTTTCTCATCTATAAATCCCTACTCGCAAAAACACCTCAAAACCTACCGTGCCGATGGCCACGTTGCTATCGAACGAAAGCTTAAACAAGCCGACCGGGCATTTGCCGACTGGTCGGCTTTGTCGATTCGGGAGCGCACGGATTATTTGCGCAAGGTTGGTCAGTATTTGTTCGCCAGCAAGCAACGCTACGCCGGGCTGATGACCGCTGAGATGGGTAAGACCCTGCGGGAAGCTGTTGCTGAAGTAGAAAAATGTGCAGCATCCTGCATCTTCTACGCCGACCATGCTGAAGCGTTTCTAGCTGATCAATCTGTAGAGACGGAGGCCCAAAAAAGTTTCGTTACGTATCAGCCGTTGGGTGCAGTGCTGGCCATTATGCCCTGGAATTTTCCGTTCTGGCAGGTTATGCGCTTTGCCATTCCCGGCCTGATTGCGGGCAACGTCGGTTTGCTCAAACACGCCCCTAAAGTGTTTGGCTGTTCGTTGGCTATTGAAGAAATATTTCAGACATGCGGTTTACCAACAGGCGTTTTTCAATCGCTTCTGGTTGATGTGCCTGTTGTCGAAAATCTGTTAAAAGACAAACGTGTGAAGGCTGTTACGCTTACCGGAAGCGGGCGGGCAGGATCGTCGGTGGCTAGCCTTGCTGGACGTGAAATTAAGAAATCGGTTTTGGAATTGGGTGGGTCTGACGCGTTGATCGTGCTGGCTGATGCCGATTTAGATAAAGCCGCCGAGGTTGCTATTAAATCCCGGATGCAGAACGCTGGACAAAGCTGCATAGCTGCCAAGCGGTTCATTATTGAAAAATCGGTAAAGAAGCAGTTTACGGAGCGGGTTATACACCAGATAAACCAAATCAAACAGGGCGACCCTACGGACGATGCCACAACAATGGGACCTATGGCCCGGCTCGACCTTGCTGATGCCATTGACCGGCAATGTCGCGATACACTGGCCAAAGGGGCCAAACTGTTAGTTGGTGGCCACGGTTCGGCGTTCCGACGGGATGGGTGTAATGTGCAGCCGATGCTCTTGGATAAAGTCAAACCGGGTATGGCCGCCTTTGACGAAGAAACCTTTGGTCCATTGGCCGTTCTTATCGACGCCAAAGATGAGGCTGATGCAATTCGATTGGCGAATCAATCTGATTTTGGTCTTGGCTCAGCCATCTGGACGCAGGATTTGGATAGAGCCGACCGCCTGGCACGACAAATTCAGGCTGGTTCCGTATTCGTGAATGGGCTAATGCGCTCCGATGCACGAATACCATTCGGGGGCATCAAAACCTCCGGCTTCGGTCGGGAATTGTCCGAAGTAGGCATGAAAGAGTTTATGAATGCGAAAACTATATGGGTGGAGAAGACCTGAATTAGTCATTAACCTGCTCCGATTTTTTCTCTTTCCGGGCATTCAGATAGCCTTTGATAACAGTGAAGGTTGTAATCGCCAAGAAGAACAGGATAACGTACTGGACGTAGTTCACAATCCAGGGAAACCGTTCGCCGAAGAAGAAGCCGCCACCTACTAGTGTCAGTACCCAAATAGCTCCGCCGATAATATTGTAACTCATAAAAAACTGGAATGGCATATGAATTAGGCCAGCCAGAAGCGGAGCAAAGGTGCGAACAATGGGTAAGAATCTGGAAATAATCAGGGCGCTATTGCCATATTTAACAAATGCGTCTCGTGTATTATCGATGTATTTCTGCTTGAAAAATAGTGAATCAGACCGATTTTTGATTTTCCCGCCAAAGTAATAGCCCGTCAGGTAACCGACTAGTGACCCTAGCACCGCTGCTCCAAAAATGCAGGTCAGCAATAGCCATAGTGGTACGTTTAGTAGCTTTATTCCGGCAAATACACCCGATAAAAACAGCAGATAATCGCCCGGTAGGAAAAACCCGAAGAAAAAGCCGTTTTCGATAAAAACAATGAGTGTGATCAACACTAATCCACCTGTTCGGATAATCTCTTCTGAGTTAAGCAGGTAGTGGAAAAAGTTAATAATCTGGTCCATAATTATAGTAACGCGGGTGGAACCCGCTGGTTGGGGACTGTTCGCGGAACGGTGTTTTTACAACGTTCCGCGAACAGTCTCGCTGATTGACTCCGGTAGGCGCTGATTTCCACTGGCCAGCCCGGTGGTACGCCAGCTTGGTCGGGTTACATGAACTCTGCTAGCTCAAGCCACCGTTCTGATTTTTCAGCGATGGTTTGGTCAATTAGTTTAATTTCCTTCGCCCAAGCCACTAATTGCTCATGCGATCCGCCCGTATTGAGCAGAATCACTACGTTACCTTTGTGTTGCTCCAACGACTCAATTTCTTTTTCGAGCGTTTCGTACTCCCGGATTTCCTTAAACGATAGTTTCTTTTTTGTACCGTTCACATCGTCTTTGTCCGGTGCTGAAGAAACATCTGGCGAGGACAGTTGGTTTTTGGCCGCGGCTAAATTGGCTTTCTCATTTCGCGAACTGATCTTAGGTTGAGAATCGCGCCAGTCACGATAGTCGGTGTAGTTGCCTGGAAAATCTCTCACTTTTCCTTCACCTTCCAAGACGAAAACATGCTCAACAAGTCGATCCATGAAGTATCGATCATGGGTTACAATGAGTACACAGCCCGGAAAGTTGAGCAGAAAATCTTCTAGCACGTTCAACGTCGTAATGTCGAGATCGTTCGTCGGTTCGTCCAGAATCAGGAAATTTGGATTTTGAACCAGCACCAGTAACAACTGCAACCGTCGCTTTTCGCCACCGCTCAATTTAGCAACAAAATCGTACTGCTTGGAACGGTCGAATAGAAATCGGCTCAATAGCTGAGTTGCCGTAATAGTGTCGCCGTTGGCTAACTTCATCACTTCGGCCACATCCTGCACAACGTCGATTACGCGCTGGTTTTCGGGTAAATCGAGTTCAGTTTGAGTGTAGTAGCCAAATTTAACCGTGCCGCCCGTTGATATTTTTCCCGAATCGGGGCGTAGCTGACCGGTCAGCATATTCATCAGCGTGGTTTTACCCATGCCGTTTTTGCCAATCAGCCCCACGCGGTCGGGTCGTTGAAAGGTGTAGCTGAAATGATCGAGCAACACTTTATTGCCGAAACTCTTGCTTAGATTTTCGACTTCCAGAATTTTACTGCCCAGCCGGGCCATGCGAAGGTTCAGATCTAAGTCGCCGTCGCTCTTTTTACCACTTGTTTTTTCTTTCAGGTCCTCAAACGCGTCAATTCTGTATTGTGCCTTTGTACCCCGTGCTTTGGGTTGCCGACGCATCCAGTCCAGTTCGCGCCGGAATGTGTTACGATCCTTAGTTAACTCCGATGCGGCAGCCGTTTCACGTTCATCTTTTTTCTCCAGAAAGTACGCGTAGTTGCCTTTGTAGGTGTAAAGCTGCCCATTGTCCATTTCGGCAATCTGGTTGCATACCCGGTCCAGAAAATACCGGTCGTGAGAAACCATCAGCAACGTACCATTATTCGTAGTTAGGAAGCTTTCGAGGTACTCAATAGCTTCCAAGTCGAGATGGTTAGTTGGCTCATCCAAAATTAACAAGTCGGGATTCTGAATAAGTACCCGCGCCAGTGAGACCCGTTTACGCTGTCCACCCGATAGCGACCCAACAAGTTGCTCCACATCCTGAATACCCAGTTCTCCTAAAATCTGCCGGATTTGGGCTTCGTAATCCCAGGCTTCAAGTTTTTCCATGTCTGACATGGCTTGTTCGAGACCCGCATGATCTTCGTGGGCGAGGGCGTGTTCATACGCGCGCACAGCGTCGAGTTGGGCGCTTTCACCCGCCAGCACCACCTCCATTACGGTTAAGGCGTTGTTGAGATCGGGTTGCTGATCGAGATAACCGACCGTGATGTCTTTACGCTGACTGACAAGGCCCGCATCGGGGACCATTGCACCGGCCAGAATTGACAGCAATGTAGTTTTGCCGGAACCATTGGCACCAACAATAGCGATTTTGTCACCCCGGCTTATTCCAAACGTCAGGTTTTGAAACAGGGTGCGGTCGCCGTATGTTTTTTTTAAATTTTCAGCTGATAAATAATTCATTCGTTAATCTTGTATCGAACTGAAGGGAAAAGGCTACTCTGTTTATCGGTTTAATCCGTTCAACTGATGTGCCCGTCCGGTCGCGTTCTCATTTATTTCTACAAAGGTACAACAAAGGAAATCGTTCGTACTTTTACCTGTCAATCAGTACGGCCCCTTTTCCTATATAATCAACGATGCAGCTGAAATATCTCTTATCGACCATAGCCCTGATAGCTGGAGTTGTGGTTAGTACGACCGCTCAAACCACAACCAATTTTAAATCATACACACAAGCCATTCCGGGTAGTAACCAGACGTATGCACTGGTAAGCATTCCGGGCGGGTCGTATCTAATGGGTAGCCCGGCTACTGAAAAAGGACGGACACCCGATGAAGGGCCTCAACATAAGGTTCAGATCGAGCCCTTTTACATGGGCAAATACGAGGTAACGTGGGATCTCTACGACCTTTTTGCCTTTACGAATATGGAAAAGGAAATGGCGGTAAAGTATACAGAATCTGACGCAAATTTAACAAAAACTGATGCCACTACACGACCCAGCCCACCGTATGTGGATATGTCGTTTGGAATGGGTCGGGCGGGTTATCCAGCCATAAACATGACCCAATATGCAGCCATTAAATTTTGTGCCTGGCTCTATGCCAAAACGGGCGTGTTCTACCGGTTGCCAACCGAAGCCGAATGGGAATATGCCTGCCGCGCGAATACAGTTACACCTTATTCGTTTGGCAGTGATGTTAAAAAGTTAAGCGAGTATGCCGTGTTTACGGGCAATAGCGACGGTGGCTACAAAAAAGTAGGAACGAAAAAGCCAAACGCTTTTGATTTATACGATATGCACGGTAACGTGATGGAATGGACTAAGGATCAATATGTTGCTGATTATTATAAACAGGTAGCCAGCGGGAAAGCTAAAGAACCCTATGCTCCAACGACTACGCTTTATCCCAACTCTGTACGGGGGGGCTCCTGGGATGATGATGCTACGGTTCTTCGATCAGCCGCCCGAACACCCTCGGCCCCGGCCTGGAAAGTGCTTGATCCGCAAAGTCCTAAATCGGATTGGTGGCTGACGTCAGCCTCCTTTGTGGGTTTTCGAATTGTCCGACCTGCTAAAACCCCCACCGACGAAGAAATCAACGCCTATTACGGTATTAAACCAATTAAGGATTATTAATAATGACGTAGGCTACAGGGTACTCAATTGACATCCTAATTACAGTGTATGATTTTTCTTCTCCTTGGCGCGAACCTCGGCGACCGTGTCCAGACATTGCGCCGAGCCACTGACCTAGTTGCGGTACGCGTCGGGACGGTAGTTCACCAGTCAAGTTTGTACGAAACCGCACCTTGGGGCCTTACGGATCAACCAACTTATTTAAATCAGGTATTGGCGGTTGAGACAAGTTTGGAGCCAGAAGATGTGTTAAGTCGAACACAGACTATCGAGCAGGAACTGGGGCGCATTCGGCTCGAAAAGTGGGGGGCACGAATTATTGATATTGACATTTTGTACTACGACCAGCGGGTTCTACAAACCGATACGTTGACTATTCCGCACCCGTTTCTACACCAGCGACGTTTTACACTCGTGCCACTTGCCGAGATTGCACCGAATTTCTTACACCCAATTTTGCAGAGAACTTCATTGGAGTTGCTAGAGGAATGTAGCGATAGGAGTGAGGTGACGCTGGCCTTTGTCCAACCTGCTAGCGAGTGAGTGAAGGTCAACTTAGTAATACACCAGCAGGTATACCTAATTCCTTATGAAAGAATTTGGCCATTTCGAGCGTTAGCGGTTTATGTCGATTCAAGACGGCAGATACATAGCTTTTGCTACCCACTTTGCCCACAAAATCCTTATTCCTATAGCCTTTCTCTTCCATTTTCAGTCGAATGGCCTCGATTGGATCTGGGATCGGAATTGGATAATTTTTGTCTTCAAAGGACTTGATAAGTAGCAACGCTACCTGCAATGTTTCACCATCTGGACTATCAGGTAGCGTTTTTCGGTCGAACTGCTCGTCAATCCATTCCATCATGATATCGTATTCCTGTTCGGTTTTAAGCGGCTTTAGTTTCATGGTTATTGATATTGTATGGTCGTAACATCGATTTTATTGTACTCAGCATGGGTGCCAAACCATTTGACTTGTATTGTTTTATAATCAAATACTACTCGCACTACTAACCGATATTTGTTACCCATTATATTGAAAACAGCCCGGTCGTCGGCGACAATACTTACTGAGCCATAGACTGCCTTTAACTCATTGAAATTAGCAAATTCGCGTTCCTGCCATTCTGCATACCATTGCTTTAGGGCAGTTGCTGCTAAGGGATACTGGTTACAGTAGGTCAATAAAGTACGTCTTGCTATAATGTTGAACATGTGTCCACTAATGAAAGTTTACTCATAGTAAACAAAGGTATGTGCTTTTAATTATAATACTGGCAAAGAATCGTATTCTATCTGATATCATATATTTTTATTTCCCCAAAAACTTCGCCCCTCCACTGAAAACCTACTACCTTTGCGGTCAGTTTGTTATCATTTTCTCAAAACATCACTGATTATGTCTGCCACGCTTGACACCGTGAGTTTGTTAGCCGACCGCATCAACGCGCTGGAGGAGTCGTCCACGCTGGCGATGACTAAAAAAGCCCGTGAGTTGGCCGCCCTAGGTCACAAAGTAATTAGCCTGAGCGTTGGAGAGCCGGATTTTAAAACACCTGCACACATCTGCGAAGCTGCCAAAAAAGCCATTGATGATGGTTTTCATGGTTACTCGCCCGTTGCCGGTTATCCCGACCTCCGCAAAGCCATCGCTGATAAGTTTAAGCGCGATAATAATATTGATTGGAAACCCGAAAATATCGTCGTTTCAACCGGTGCCAAACACTCGTTGGCCAATGTCATTCAGGTGCTGGTAAATCCAGGTGACGAAGTAATCATTTTCTCGCCGTACTGGGTTAGTTACTCCGAAATGGTAAAACTAGCCGAAGGGAAAGCTGTAGTGGTTGATGGGAGCTTTGAAAATAATTTTAAAGTGACGCCAGAACAATTTGAAGCCGCTATTACAGACCGGACTAAAATTGTGATGTACGCATCGCCTAATAATCCAACGGGTTCTATCTACTCCGAAGCTGAGCTTCGCGCTATTGCTGATGTAGTGGCACGGCATGAAAACGTTCACGTGCTAGCCGACGAGATTTATGAATATATTAATTTCACAACCGAGGGCCATTTCAGCATGGGGTCAATTCCTGAAGTTGCTGAACGCGTGATTACTGTTAATGGTGTTGCCAAAGGCTATGCTATGACGGGCTGGCGCATTGGCTATATCGGTGCGGCAAAATGGATTGCTGATGGAGTTGAAAAATTGCAGGGACAAGTTACATCTGGTACAAACTCTATTGCCCAGAAAGCTACTGTTGCTGCGTTGAACGGAACGCTGGAACCATCAAAAGAGATGGCTAGAGCCTACCACCGTCGGCGTGATTTAGTGGTAAAACTGCTTAAAGACGTGCCACATTTTCGCACGAACATACCTGAAGGAGCCTTCTACGCTTTTCCCGATATCAGCTATTACTACGGCAAATCGGACGGAACGACAACTATCGAAAACTCCGACGACTTTGCGTCTTGGCTACTAAATACTACGTACGTGGCCACCGTTGCTGGTTCGGGCTTCGGTGCTCCTGATTGCTTACGTATATCGACAGCCGCATCCGACGAGTCGCTTGTTGAAGCTATACAGCGGATTAAAGATGCCGTAGCGACGTTGAAATAAAAATGAGGATATAAAAAGGGGCGGTCCAAAATTTTGGACCGCCCCTTTTTATATCCTCCCGCCTGTAATATGAAGCTATGTACGTACCCTGCTTCGATATATGGGAGAAAAAAGCACGGCAAATGATGTTAGTACTGGCTAAGCACTTAGGTAGGAATAGCGAAACACGATTCCATTATCAGTACTGTGACGTATAAACTAAATAGATATAGATTACTTCAAACCAATATTTATATAGCAGAAATACAGGGATAGCGATAATTTAGAGGTGTATTTGAGGGAATATCAGATAGAAATCCTATCTTAGATGTACTAGCCCTTGACTTCTCTTCATACATCAACTTTTTGGCACAATAATTGACCAATGGCTAAATGGTTCTCAGAGTGACAACGGTTTTACTTGTTTTGGACAAAGAGTTATATATTCGTCATTAAACTTTTTCAATACTACCTTGTTATTGTATTAAGGCAAGGTTAACTTTGAATATGAATAGAAAAACCATTTGAACTTTTCCTAAAAAAGTAGTCTCTTTTAAATAACCGTAAACTTATTTTTAAAGTTATTCCTTAAACTGATGAGAAATTTTCGTTTGTACATGGTTTTTCAGTGGGTCTTTTTTCTTCCCATTATTCTGCCGTTATGTATAATCTTCGGAGCTTTACGCGGGATTATCCAGATGGTTGAACGAGTGATGGAGCAGATTATTTCGGATATATCGCCTTCGGAGTCAAACACGGCTTCTACCTTGCCCGAGCACCAATAGTTACGACGGTTAATCTAACAATATAAAAGGGCCACATTTTCTGATTTCCAGAAAATGTGGCCCTTGGCGTTGGCATTAGACGCAAGCTTGATCTTACTCAAACGTAAAGTCCATATTCTTATCCTTATAGACGTCGTTGTCCAGTTCCAAGAATTCTTCCCAGAAAGGATCGCTGGGCAAACCCGCTTTGCAGATAATTGGTTGGTCTAGTGCCCCAACTTGTTTGACGGGATGAATAAAATACAACCGACGAGCATGCAGATATATCTTCTTGTCGGCAACGGCCCGGTCATATCCGTACTTGATGTCTCCCCGAATTGGACAACCTATATGGGCTAACTGAGACCGAATTTGGTGAGGACGACCTGTAATTGGGTTTACTTCTATCAGGTAATGCTCATTGATTTTACCGAGTACTTTATACGAGAGTTCCGCTTTCTGCGAGTTAGGCGCTTCGTAGTCATAGACAGTTACCTGATTTTTTTGCTCGTCCTTTATAATCCAGTTTATGAGTTTATCCGCATCTTGGGGGGGCTTCCGCCGAACAACTGCCCAATAAGTTTTCTGTACCTGCCGCTTCCGAAAAATTTCGTTCATGCGTTCCAGCGCTTTCGACGTACGGGCAAACACGACCAGGCCACTTACGGGCCGGTCGAGCCGGTGAACGAGTCCTAAAAATACCTCTCCTGGTTTGTTGTACTTTTCTTTGACGTAATCTTTCAAAACATCCAGTAATGTAATATCGCCCGTGCGGTCACCTTGTACCAGAATGCCCGGTTCTTTATTAACAATAAGTAGGTGGTTATCTTCGTAAATAACCTGAAATGGTTTCTTTTTCATTATTCATCAATCTTTGTGTGGTGCTGGATTCTTCAACCCGACACCATGAGGGTTTAAACCCTCGTTAATCGAATAGACGGGGTTTTGAACCCTCGCTTGTCTGGTTCTTCAACCTGACATCACACGGCAGTAAGTCATCTGTATGAAATACAGACTCCCCGTGCGGAACGTTATTCATTTCTATTCTAACTCAATACGCTTCTTTCTCGTTCGGGAAGTCCCTGATTTTCACGTCGTCCACGTAATGGGCAATGGCTTCCGTCATAATCTTGTGCAGATCGGCGTACCGGCGCAAAAAGCGCGGTTTAAATTCATTTGTGATCCCTAGCAGATCATGAATAACCAGAATTTGACCATCGGCGTCGGGACCAGCACCAATACCAATCGTTGGAATTACCAGACTTTCTGATACTGTTTTGGTTAGTGCAGCCGGAATTTTTTCGAGTACTATCCCGAAACAGCCGATACTTTCAAGCATGTGGGCATCGTCAATCAACTTCTGCGCTTCTGCCTCTTCCTTTGCCCGCACAGCATACGTTCCAAACTTATAAATGGACTGGGGTGTCAAGCCCAGATGGCCCATCACGGGCACACCTGCGCTTAAAATACGCATGATTGATTCTTTGATTTCCAGACCGCCTTCCATCTTCACG
The DNA here is from genome assembly GCF_042686045.1 of Spirosoma flavum. Lineage (NCBI taxonomy): Bacteria > Pseudomonadati > Bacteroidota > Cytophagia > Cytophagales > Cytophagaceae > Spirosoma > Spirosoma flavum. Next base: position 347,717 of record NZ_JBHUOM010000019.1, on the reverse strand, counting down.
GCATGGGCACCCGATTCTTTCATAATCCGAATAGCGGACCGCAGAGCTTCTGTTGAATTCCCCTGGTAAGAGCCAAATGGCAAATCGACGACCACTAACGCCCGTTTAACGCCCCGTACGACTGAACTGGCATGATAGATCATTTGATCAAGCGTGATGGGTAGGGTCGTTTCGTGACCCGCCATAACGTTTGAAGCCGAATCACCCACCAAAATCAACTCGACACCGGCAGCATCGACAACTTGCGCCATCGAGTAGTCGTATGCTGTTAAGGCCGAGATTTTCTCGCCCTTATTTTTTAGCTCCTGAATAGTATGCGTCGTAACGCGTTTGATATCGGAATTGTGAACAGACATAAGGATTTACAAATACGATGTACAAATTACAATGTAGTACTACGCAGTTGGGCCGTCGTCAGTCGTACAATGCAACTCGTAAATCAGGTTATCTTGGCGTTAGCCACGATTCGGGGTTAAGTTTGGTGAACTCCTTCCAGATTTGGAACTGGATCTCTGACACACCATTCTTATCGGTTGCCACTGTGCCAATAGATTCGCGGGCTTTCACACGTTGTCCAACCCGGACCGATACGCTACGTAGCTTGGCGTAAACTGTGAAATAATCACCGTGTTGAATGGCTACGACGTTGTTCATTCCGGGCATATTGGCTACATCTTGAACAATGCCGTCATACACTGTTCGAACGCCTTCACCGGCATTTGTCTGAATATCGACGCCTTGATTTTCAACAAATATTCCTCTTAGAACAGGGTGAGGTTTCCGGCCAAAGTGATCGGAAATGAACCCCCTTGTAACGGGCCAGGGCAGGTGAGCCCGTGAAGATGTAAATGACGAAGCCAAAGCAGCTTCTTCGTCATTTAGGTTATTATTCCGCCGGTCATCAAGTTTTTTAGGCGCTGGTTCGGGCGGATCAGCGTCGCGTTCGGCAGGGCGCTCAACCTTAGCGACATCAGCGGGAGCCGGTTTCTCTCCGGCTTTTTCGGCAGCCGCTATGGCATCAGCCGCCCGTTTGCGTTCGGCTGCTTTGCGGGCTACCTCTAGTCTGGCAATTCGATTACGCTCCGTGCGTTCGCGGGCTTCTCGTTCAGCACGTTCTCTTGCTTCACGCAGAACCAGCCGTTTAATCATCGCTTCCAGTTGTTCAACGGCTCGACGACTCTCGGCCATTTCTGTCTTAAGTTCGCTTTCTTTCTGACTTAACTCTTTGACTACCTGATTTTTAGCAGTCTTTAGTGTTTCAAGACTTTTGGTCTCGCTTACTTTTGCGCCAATTGTATTCTTTTGCTCTTGACGTTTGCGCTGAGTAGCATGCTGCTTTCCCTGCAACATTGTTTTAACGTTATTCATTTGCCGTACCTGACTCTGCCGAGCGTCAGAATATTGACGCAAATATCGGTAACGGGCAACGAGCTGATTGAAGTTATCGGCTGCAAACAAAAACCCCAATGGATTTACCTGTTGACGCCGTTTGTCGGCTGCGTACACCATTGAGCCATATTCAGACCGGAGCTTATTGAGATCCTTTGTAAGCGTAGTACTTGCCTGCCGAAGTTCAGTGATCTCGGATTCGGTTAGCTGAAGGTCTTTGTTAAGCAGGCCAATTTGCTGCGACTGTGTCTGAATCTGTTGGTCAAGTGCTTTCAATTGCCCTAAGCCAGCTTGCTTCTCCGAAGATGTTTGTTTTAAGATCGTCCGAATCTGGTTCATTTTCTCCAGATTCTGCTTTTTCTCTTTCTCCAGACCCTGCCGGTTAAGCCCCGTCTGCTGTGCCTGTACCGATGTAACTGGCAATAGGGCAACAAACACTAACAGGCCAATTACCGACCAGTTGACAACATAAGAAACGTAGAGAAATTTGGGGTTCATAAGAGCTAAAACCAACAAATAGACTTATGGTCGACGGGTATAAGTAGATGGAATCGTAAACGGAAACCCCGGATTTTTATCAACCAATTCAACTTTATTATGCTTGATACGCAGTAGTGTTTGATAAAATTGTCCATCCGTCTGTGACTTATAATCTACTGTAACTAAGCTGGTGTAGGGAAACAGGAAGTTGCTGAGCGAAGTAAAATTGTCATAGTCCAACCGTAATGTATTTTTGGTTGGCTGCTCGGTCACCATCAATTTTTTTAGTTTTCGGTCTTGTTCACCAATGTAATTTTCGACCAGCACTTTGCCTTCACTTTGCCGAAGTAAAAGATAATCGCGCTCATTCTTAATTTTTTGTGCCGGGCGTTTGGGTAGCGGTAGATTGCCAACAATTAGCGCCTGAAGCAAATCGAAGTTCATATCGAAATTGAACTGTTTGCTTAGTGCCGGAAAGTCATACACCGAATATTCACGATGTATCTTATCAATAATTGTAATCGAATCACGGGTGATCAACCCCCGAACGGCCTCTATACCCAACTTGGAAATCGATACCCATATTAAGCTATCTTTCCGAACCCGAATACTGACATTGGCATTATCAATATCCTGCTGATGGCTTTTAAACGATATTTTTGACTTAGCGGTCAGGTAGCGGAAATCAATTTCGGCGACGTTGGCACGGGCTTCCTCAATGCCCGGCCTAGATGGATCCGGGTGGGTAGCTGTTTGATTAATTGCTACTGAATCAATAGGCAGTTTTGAGTTGGGGCTGGCAGCAATAGTCGAGTCAATGGATACAGGCAAGGCTGGAGTCGAACTAGTGCCATGCGACATATGATGACGCCGACAACTCTCCGAATTTAGCAATATGCCTACTAGAAACGCAAACAATAGGTATCTATTCATACGTAGTAATGGCAGTGATTTGTCGTTGACGGGCAATGGTTTATTAATTAATCACCCACTAATCACTGATTATAACTTGCCAGAGGTTATTTTCTTCTCTATGTCAGGGCTGGCACCACCTTTTGCTTTCGCCTGCTTCCATTGTTCAATCGCTTTATCGGGCTGACCAAGCTGGTAGAGCACATCGCCATAGTGTTCAATAATAGTCCCGCTTATATTAGCCGGATCAGCTAATGCTTTTTCCAGATATTGCTTGGCTTTAGCGTAGTCTTTTGATACATATAGCACCCAGGCATAGGTATCCAGATACGTCGCATTTGTTGGATTTCGTTCGACAAGTTTCTGAGCTAGTTGTAATGCACGGGGTAAATTTTCTTTCCGTAACGATAGAAAATAACTGTAGTTATTCAGAACATAATCGTTTAGAGGGTCAATCTTTAATACCGACTCATACGATTCATCGGATTTAGCATGGTCGCCAAGACCATTATAAGCATCACCCAATTGGGCAGAAATGCCCTTTTTTAATTCGCTACTTGCACTGGAAATCAGTAATTTTTGACTTTCCTCCAAGGCATCGACAGCCTGCTGATACTTACGCTTGTTAAGATTAGCTGACCCGTTGGAGTACCAGAATAATCCTTGGGTTGGGAATACTTCCAGTGCTTTTTCAGAGTGGGCCAGCAAACTGTCAACTTGGTTGAGTTCCCCATCCAGTTGTAGCAATGCGCCCCAAACCTCATAAATAGAGCCATCTAATCGAGCGGCTTTCGCATAAGCATCCCGGGCTTCGGTTTTTTTTCCTTGCTGCATCAGCAAATCAGCTAACATTACCTGCGTTTTTGGGTCGTCAGGCGATGTTTTAGCTAAATTTTGCGCCATACTTAGCGCATCCTGTTGAGCTGCGGGATTTTTGCCCGTCATACCCATATAACTTGAGAGAATTCTAGCTTTCAGACCAGCTTCGAGGTTTGGGTTAGCCAACACCTGATTCAACTCTTTACTCACACGATCCATGTCGCCTTTTTTGCGATATATATCTGCTAGCAAAACATGAGCCTGGGGTAAGTCGGTGTTCAATTTGAGCGCCCGATCAATCCAAAGGATAGCCTGATCGGCGCGGTCATTGGCAATTAATAACTCGGCTCCTTCTAGTAGATAGTCGGGGTCAGATGGTTCGGAGGCCACTAATTTTTCAGCCTCTTCAACGGCTTTATCTATCTTATTTTGTTTGAGATAAATACGCTGCTTCTGGCGGGTAATTTCTTCGTTCAACCCTAATTCGCGTTCTACTTTATTATACGTATCGAGTGCTTTGTCGGGCTTCTCGTTGAATAAATAAATAGCGGCCAATTCAACACCGTACTCGGCGTTTTCAGGACCCTTTTTTAGTAGCGTTTCGTATAAGGCTTCGGCCTCGCCGTAGCGTTTTTGCTTAACATATAACTCAGCCAGAAGTAATGCGTAAAATTTATTCTCTACGTCCAGCGAATGGGCTTTTACCGCATACGGAACAGCCTCGGCAGTTTTGCCTGTTTTGAGAAGAGCACTAGCCGTTTCATACTGGGCTGCTGCATTGTTTGGGTCTTTTTGCAGCACTTTGGCAAACTGCGTAATGGCTTTTGTTGGCTCATCCGTCATCAGAAACCGAACGCCATCCGTAAACTGCGTTTCGGCTTCCATCCGAACGGTGGTTGTAGATACAGAGCTGGGTTTTGCCAGTGTCGGGTCTATTTTGTCACGCTTGCGCTGGGCTACAACGGGCATAGCGGAGAGCCAAAACAATAAACCCAAACCACCTGCTAACCCAATGAGTAGCCGACGGCTCCGATAAGATAGATACAATGAAGTCATGTTGGTCAGCGTGTCGTGGTGCATACTTACGAAAAACGCGGCTCAACCCGGTCTATTGCGGCTTTGTTTTAAATAAACCACTAAGACAAAGGTAGTTTAAAATGATGGAATGTCGGTAAACGGTCAAATAGGCATCAATACCTACTCTCTTTAAGGTGTTAACGGCCGAACGAACCAAAACAAAAAACTTGCCTTTGTGCGATTCGTTAGTCTAGGAAGGCATAATACCAACGTTTTTCTGCCCTACAAGCGTACTTACTCCCTTTTTTGCCTTCTGTATACTATAGCTGGATAGACATGAATAACCGTTTGTGAACAAGTAAGGTTTTTTGAGTTTATATGGTAACGTTCGGCCGATTCAGTGACGAATGATAAATAAAAAATTTAACACATGGAAACCCTGTATACTGCCACCGTCAGTAATGTTGGTGGGCGCGAAGGCGATGTTAAGTCGCTTGATGGTATTTTAGACTTGGCAGTTAAGCGGCCAGTAGAAATGCATGGCGAAGGCGGAGCGACTAATCCCGAAATGTTGTTTGCCGCAGCTTATAGTGCCTGTTATAATGGCGCTTTAATGGCCGTTGCCGAACGTCGAAAGATTATTCTACCTGAACATGCCGTTGAAGTGAGTATCTCGCTCAACAAAGACGGGAACAACATGTTTCTGTCGGGAAAAATTACGGTTAAAGCTCCACACATGGACCATGACCAGCTTCAGCAATTAGCCGAAACCGCACATGCCGTTTGTCCATATTCCAAAGCCGTAAAAGGAAATATGGATATGATAATTGAGGTTTTAGTGTAAAGGAAACAGTCTGGGGCAAAGGTATGGTAAAACGCTCTTTGCCCCAGACTTCTGCTAACTCACAGCATCATAAATCTTCACCCGTTCCCACAGATGCGCACATTTGTCCACAAAGGCCAAATGCACTTGATGCGCCTGATAGAGATCATGAGCGGCTTTATTACTAAAGACGAGCGTCAGTGAAAAATCATAAGTGTGGTCAATAACCGGTCTGCGGGTTTCTGCGGGTTTACCAACGTAGGCCGCTGAAATGTCGGTTATCGCTTTCAGTGTTTCGAGACCAGCGCCAAGGGCGTTGCGATCGTCCTGACTTTCGGGATGGTTAAGCCAGAAAAAAACAGTATGAACAAACATAAGAGTATCGGGCAAACCAGTTTATAGGATGCCCCGTAAAAGTAAGAATACTTTCTAGTAAGAGTGGACCAAATCAGAAGGAATGACAGCTAAAAGATACTATTCACTGGCCACACTCAATTACACTTAACAATAGTCCTTATTTTTTTAACATCTTATAATCTTTCTGGTAAACATTTCGCTATCTTCAAAACGTTATGGAAGTATACACGACACCACTTACGAGACGAACGAATGGAGGGAGATAGTAACGCTACGAATAAACCGGGCGGTCAGGAAGTTAATGGGGGCAGGAAGCGGATTCAGAATGACAAAGCGACCGTTCGAATTCCAATGTTATTGGGCATCACGTTAGCTGGTGGAATGCTTATTGGTGCAACATTTTTTGGCGGCACCAAAAGTTTAAATAACATCGGACGTGGTTATACCAAATACCGGGAAATTCTACAACTCATTGAGAATAACTACGTTGACTCGGTAAATACGGACGAGTTGGTTGATTTTTCGATCACAAAAATGCTCGAAAAACTTGACCCGCATACGGCCTACATGAATCCTCAGGATGCAGTTGCGGCCCGGTCGCAACTCGAAGGTGGGTTTGATGGCATTGGCGTAGAGTTTAATATCTACAAAGACACTGTATATGTCGTGACTCCCCTTGCCGGTGGCCCATCGGAAACGGCGGGCATTCAGAGTGGTGATAAAATTGTTAAAGTAGATGATAAGTCTTTAGCAACCGGGGGTAAAATAGAAAATAGTTCTGTTTTTAAAGCACTTCGCGGCAAGCGCGGTACGGATGTCAAATTAACTATTTTGCGGAAAGGAGATAAGCAACCCAAAGAGTTTACTGTCACTCGTGATCGCATACCGACCTATTCTGTCGATGCAGCCTACATGATAGACGCTAAAACAGGCTACCTCAAAATTAACCGATTCTCCGAAACGACGTACGACGAGTTTAAAACCGCACTGGCATCGCTCAAAGCGAAGGGTATGACGCAGCTATTGATGGACTTGCGTAACAATCCCGGTGGCTATATGGATCGGGCGACCAACATTGCCGATGAGTTCATTTCGGGTAATAAACTACTGGTTTATACTGATGGGAAAGACAACAGGTATGATCGAAAGACGTATGCTCATATTGCCGGTCAATTTGAGGAAGGAGCGTTAGTGGTGCTGGTTGATGAAGGAAGTGCGTCGGCCTCAGAAATTGTGTCGGGGGCGTTGCAAGACCATGATCGCGCGCTAATTGCTGGTCGGCGGTCGTTCGGAAAGGGGTTAGTGCAAATGCCCGTAACGCTGTCTGATGGCTCAGAATTACGATTGACTATATCCCGCTATTATACACCCAGCGGTAGAAGTATTCAGAAACCTTACATACCGGGTCATGAAGGCGACTACGAAAAAGATCTCGAACTTCGCTCGAAACGGGGCGAATATTACATTGCCGACTCTATCAAAAACGACCCCAAACTTAAATTTAAAACTGATGGTGGTCGGGTAGTGTATGGTGGTGGTGGCATCACGCCCGATTATTTTATTCCGAGAGATTCGACTTGGCAAACGGCCTATCTAGTGCAGCTTTACGGAAAAAACATTATCCGTGAATTTGCGATGGAATATGCCAATGACAATCGGAAGAAGCTGGAAAAAATGCCGTTCGAAGAATTTGATCGTGCTGTTTCTATCAACGATGAACAGATGAATCGCCTAATAAAAGACGCAACAGCCGAGGGAATTAAGTTTAACGAGAAGGAATACAACCGGTCGAAAAACTATATTCGTAATCAGATAAAAGCGTTGGTGGCACGGTCTGTTTATCAGAAGAATAATAAGACTGGTCAGAACAATGAGTTTTTCCGGGTCATCGGTCAAACTGACGACACGTATCAGAAAGCACTAAAACTATTCGACCGGGCCGACAAGCTCGAACACGGTGCAATGACGTATAACCAGAAATAAAGCTAAGTTTGGTAAAGGCCCCCATATTTTTTTAATATGGGGGCCTTTACTTTATTACCCTTTTGGTTTTTTAGAAAATTGATACACGAGTCCCAGAAACGACTGGAGATTTCCTGTTTTAAAATCTTTGCGAGAGTAGGGGGCAAGTTCGAAAGCAACGCGTAGGTTAGGGATCATCGTAAGCGGCTTGATTCGTACGCCAATATGTAACGAGTAGCCTTCCAGCACGTCACGGTCGTCTATTCCATTCAGCGCGTTGAACCGAACGCCTAACCCCGTATAATAATTTACCTGAGCCCGTCGAGCCACGTTGACCATCGGGCAAATTGTTGTGCTGAGCGACCCAAACACGGTATTTGTTTGCACACGGGCGTCAACCCAAAAGGCACGGTCGGCATTGGTGCTAACCGTAATAAGATTGTTAAAGGGATAATAGGCTACCGATGCCTGACCAAAGGCAGATACCGTAATACCTAAAAGCAGGGCGGTTAATGCGTGTTTCATAGTCGCAAAGCAACAACTTTATAGCCATAAAAAAATCGAATTGGTTGTAAAACCACTATCTGGTTTTGTCTAACCAAAGGAGTGCATCCAACGAATCGATTATTAAGTGGCTACTTGCGAATGCACAAGTGTACTAGTTGATCCTGCTTTTCTTTGTACCTTTACGATTCATTTGCTGCTAATTATTTACCGAAAATGTCTTGGTTCGTCCGAAAAGATAAGGGTATTCAGACCCCAACCGAAATGAAGCTTGAGGCTCCTGATGGGTTGTGGTATCAATGTCCGAACTGCAAAAAGGTGATGAATACGCGGGAGCACAAACTCAACGCTTATACATGTGTTCATTGCAATTACCACGAAAAAATTGGGTCTGAAGCGTATTTTTCCATCTTGTTCGACGACAATGAGTTTACCGAACTAGATGCTTCAATGCGATCGGCTGATCCGCTCAAATTTGTTGACACGAAGGCGTATCCAGACCGGGTCAAGGCGACGATCGCAAAAACTGGCCTGAAAGACGCTGTTCGGACAGCCTACGGCCCCATGAATGGCCTGACTGTAACGATGGCTGTAATGGATTTTAATTTCATTGGTGGCTCGATGGGTTCTGTGGTGGGTGAAAAGATTGCCCGTGCCATCGACCATGCTATTCAGAGCCGGACACCGTTTCTGATGATCTCAAAATCGGGTGGTGCCCGTATGATGGAAGCTGGGTTCTCGTTGATGCAAATGGCGAAAACGTCGGCTAAACTGGCTCTACTAGACAAAGCTAAATTGCCTTATGTTTCCTTATTGACTGACCCAACTACGGGTGGCGTTACTGCCTCGTATGCTATGCTGGGCGATTTTAACATTGCTGAACCCGAAGCCTTGATTGGTTTTGCCGGACCGCGCGTTATCCGCGAAACCATTGGTAAAGATCTTCCCAAAGGCTTTCAAAGTGCTGAGTTTGTACTCGACCACGGCTTTCTGGACTTCATCGTAGACCGAAAAGACTTAAAGGACAAAGTGGTAAACCTATTTAGGATGTTGCAGTAAAGACGTAAGATTTTGCGTTTCATATGCGTCAGCAAAGGCCGTTTGGTCCGGGAGACGCAAAATCTCTTGCTCTACTATGCGCCTTGTCTCTCATCCTGTCCTTTGCAATTACTATCTTACCTATCGTTGCAATGCGACGTGTAGTTTTTGCGATATATGGGAGCGGCCTTCGCCCTATGTTACGCTCGAAAATGTCCGGCAGAACCTGCGTGACCTCAAAAAGTTAGGCGTTCGCGTTGTCGATTTTACGGGGGGAGAGCCATTGTTGCACCGCCAATTACCCGAGTTACTACAGGAAGCCAAAAAACTCGGTCTGATCACAACGCTTACGACCAATGCACTGCTGTATCCTAAACAGGCGGACCGGTTGCGCGGATTGGTCGATATGCTCCATTTCTCGCTCGATTCTCCCGTAGCGGAGGAACATGACAAATCGCGGGGAGTTCGGTGTTTCGATAAGGTAATGGAGTCTATTGCTATTGCCCGAAAACTGGGCGAACGACCAGATATTCTATTTACCGTTTTTGAGCACAACGTTCACAAGATCAGGCAGATGCATGAAGAAATCTGCCAACCGAATGATCTTGTTCTGATCTTGAATCCGGTATTTGAATATAACACTGTTGACACTGGCGACCGACTTTCGGAGGATGCTCTACGGCAGATGTCCTGGTGGGGCAAACAGAAAAATGTGTACCTCAACGATGCGTTTATTCAGCTTCGACGTGATGGGGGCAATCATATCGAAGACCCCATTTGTCGCGCTGGTAGCACGACAATTGTTATCTCTCCTGAAAATAAGCTTGTCTTGCCCTGTTATCATTTGGGCCTAAAAGACTTTGCTATCAACAACAACCTGTACGAACTCTATCATTCTGGTGAGGTGCAAAAGTTAGTGTCCTTGGAAGGGCGTTTGCCTGCTTGTGAAGGCTGCGCCATAAATTGTTATATGCAGCCTTCCTTTGCCGTTGAGGTGACTAAGTACTTCTGGCGGGCCTTGCCTAGTACGCTAAAATATAATTGGGTGAAAGGTACCTGGAAGCAATTGCTGTAAGTTATTGTCCCAAATCTAAACGGGCATACATAACAAAGTCATCCTGAAATTTTCAGGATGACTTTGTTGTAAAAATCAACTAATGAGCCATTAATCAATCGCTCTCGCCACTTCCAGTTCCTGTGGTTTTTTGGGTATTGTTTTCTTACCAGTGAACCGAGCAATGATTCGGTCAACCACCAGGTATGTCGACGGTACTACCAACAGCGTCAACAACAACGATGATGTCAATCCACCGATGATGACCCAAGCCATCCCGTTTTTGGTTTCGGCACCCGCACCACTGGCTAAGGCAATCGGTAACATACCCAAGATCATCGCCAGTGTAGTCATCAAAATTGGGCGTAGCCGTTCTTTGCCCGCTTCAATCAGCGCATCGACCACATCGTGGCCTTCGGCTTTCAGTTGATTAGTGAAGTCAACGATCAAAATGGCGTTTTTCGCCACCAGACCCAGTAACATAATTACCCCTACAATTGAGAACACTGTCAAACTTTCCATCGTCAGGGCTAGGGCCAACAAAGCACCGACCAGGGCTACTGGAATGGAAAACAACACCACAAATGGATAGACTACACTTTCGTAGAGGGCTACCATGATGAAATACACCAGCAGAACGGCAATCAGTAAGGCCAATCCCAAGCTGCCAAACGCGTCTGACTGCTGTTGCAATTGACCTAAGTACTGAATAGAAACACCCTCCGGCAATTTCACCTGCGCCATCTTCGTCTGAATGTCTGCACCAACTGTACCCACCGGACGCCCTACAACTTGCGCGTTTACGGTTATGGACGAAATCCGGTCAATCCGTTCCAATACGCTTTCGCCAACCTGCTCTTGTACGGTAGCGAATTGAGAAAGTTCAAACGTTTTGCCCTGATTATTTACGAAAGTCAACCGGGCAACATCCGCTGGTTGGGTGCGGTCGAACTGATCCAAACTAACCAGAATGTCGTATTCGTTGCCTCCCTGCTTAAACTTCGATTGGTCGTTTCCCCGGAATGCGTTTTGTAGGGCAATTCCCACATCGGAGGCACTAATACCGAGTTGTGCCATTTTTTCCCGGTTAAGATTAACCGTCACTTCCGGCTTCGGGTCCTTTACCGAATACTTCACATCCTGCGTACCCGGTACCGATGTCGTTACCTGTTTAACTAGTGCAGCTGCCTTTCGGATGTCGGCCAGATTCGTGCCTTTTATGGCAATCATAATCGGCGCCTGCGAAGCGCCAACAATACCCACCGGACTAACCGTCACTTTCACGCCCGGAATCTGACTGATCTCATTTTTCAGAAGCTGCCCAAACCCTTCGGTTGAGACCGTCCGCTGTTTTTTGTCAATCAGTTTTACATTCAAATCGGCCAGATTGCTGTTCGATGCCGTTGCCAGACCATTACTACTGTAGCCAACGTTGGTGAATACGTTGGTCACTTCGGGATGCTTCAGAATAATTTGTTCTGCCCGTTGAGCCACAGCGTTTGTTTGATAAATAGACGCAGTTGGCGCTAATTCAATCTGTACACTTGTTTCTCCCTGGTCGCTTTGCGGCATAAAAGCAGCCCCAATAAAACCAGTCGGCACTAAAGAAATCGAACCAACCATCAAAGCAATGACCGCCAGAAATATCCATCGTTTGTGTCCCAGAACCCAGACTAAAATACTACCATATGCATTCGTCAAACGGTCCAGAATTCGTTCAAAGCCAATGTTTAAACCGCCCCACAACGATTTGGGATTCAACACCTCAACTTTGCCAAACCGGGAAGCCAGTAATGGAGTCAGCGTAAACGATACCAGCAAACTCATAAGTGTCGAAAAGACGACCACCAACGCAAACTCCCGTAAAATATTCCCAATCAAGCCCCCCGTCATGGCCAAAGGCACAAACACTACCACGTCGACCAGGGTAATCGCCAGAGCCGTAAACCCGATTTCACTCCGGCCATCCAGCGCGGCCTGCCGTCGGTCTTTCCCCATTTCAAGGTGACGATTGATATTTTCTAACACCACAATTGAGTCATCGACCAGAATACCCACCACCAGCGAAAGCGCCATCAGCGTCATCAAATTCAGCGAGAAACCCATTAAATACATTAGGGCAAACGTTGGAATCATCGACGAGGGTAAGGCTACCAACACGAACAGGGCCGACCGGAAACTGTGCAGAAACAGCAACATCACCAGGGAAACAATCAGAACGGCCAGTCCCATATCTTCCACCACCGCATGAGCGGAGGCTAGCGTATAGACCGATTGATCGGAGGCAATATTGAATTTCAACTTGACATTGCTGTGTTGCTTTTCGAGTTGAGTAATCTTGACCTGCGCCAATTGACTAACGGACACCGCATTGGCATCTGACTGTTTTTGAATTTGCAACCCAATGGCTGGCTGAGCATTGATGTGGTTAATAGCCGTTGGCTTAGTGCTGGCATCAACTACTTCGGCTACGTCTTTCAAAAGAACCTGACTACCATCCGTCCGACGGGCAACGATTAACTCCCGCAGGCGATTCACCGTTTGTACGGATGCATCAAATCGAATGGAATACTGGGATTCACGCGTTTCCAGCTGACCCGCCGGGTAGCTGGCGTTGGCCGCAGTAATCGCCTGCGATACCTGACCAATCGAAACGCCGTACCCCCGCAATTTTTCGGGATCGACGTTTACCTGAATTTCGCGCTCGTTCCCGCCGATAATGTTGATCTGGCCAACTCCGGAAACGTTCGACAATTGCGGTTTTATGTCGTTGTCGATTAAGTCGTACAGAGCCGTCGGTGACATATTGGCCGTAACGCCCATCCGAAGAACCGGAATTTCGTCGGTAGAAAATTTATTGAGAATGGGGCGGTCGGCACCGTCGGGCAACAAGTTAATGATCTGCTCAATTTTGCGTTGGGCATCCTGTTGGGCCAACGTGGTATTCACCCCGTTTTTTAATTGAATAATCACGCTCGACACGCCTTCCTGCGAGGTAGACGTCATACGGTCCAGACCTTCCAGCGCCGAGAGCGCGTCTTCAATACGCTTGGTCACGTTAGTCTCTACTTCATCAGCCGAAGCCCCGCGATATGTTGTCGCTACGCTGATAACGTTGGCCTCAAACTTGGGCAACAGATTATAAGACAGTTGCTGATAGCTGAGGGCACCGAACAGAATAAGGACGGTGAAGATGGTCGTCACCAGCAGCGGCCGTTTAACCGCTATTTCGGATATAGACATGGTTTCTTTAAATTATTTAGTGATTTGTACCGGCTTGCCATCGCTCAGGTTTAGCTGACCGGTGGTTACCACCTGATCACCAGCCACCAAGCCACTGAGGACTTCAATCGTATCGCCAAAGTCCCGGCCCACCTTAAGGGTACGCTGCCGGGCCACGTTGCCGTTCACGACAAACACATACGGATTTTTGATACTTTCAACCAGAGCCGCCCTAGGAATCTGTAACGCCTTCTGGTTGGATTTCTGCGAGAAATCGACGTTCACGAATGTACCGGCTTTCAGCCCCCCCGCATTGTCGATGGTGATTTCGACCGGGTAATTATGCTCGTCTGTTCCCTGCGGAGCTATGTACGATATACGACCGTTGAACGTCCGACCCGGAAAAACATCTGCCGAAACGCGTACTATCTGACCCAGATGAAGTTTATACACATCACCTTCATTGACAGGAACCTCTACTTTCAGGCGCGATACATCCAGTACGGTGCCTAGTGCAGTGCCAACACCTATGAACTCACCCGGTTCGATATTCTTCTTAACGATCTGACCGCTAATGGGCGATTTTATATTGGCGTCCTGTATTTGCTTCTTGATCTGCTCGGCCTGATTAACGGCATTCTCGTAACTATACTTTGTATCATTTACCTGAATCTCAGTCGTTGCGTTGCCAGCCAGAAGCGTATTATAGCGGGTGACGTCCTTTTTGAGTTTGTCGATGTTGAGCTGAGTTGCTGCCAGCGACAGTTCCTTCAACTTATTATCCAGTTCAACCAGTGTAGCACCCTGCTTCACCTGCGAACCCAAAGTAAAATTGACCTGAGATACTTTTCCGGCGGTCATAGCCGTAATGGCGGCTTCCCGAAAAGGAATCAGATTGCCGGTTTTAATCAATTGCTGGCTAACGGTACTTTCTTCTACGCGGGTTACCGTAACAGGAATGGCGGTGTTAGTAGCAACAATCGGTTTATTCTGTTGGTTGATCTTTTCTTTATTGGAAGCCAGCCGGAATCCGATGAGTGCGGTAACACCCAGCAACATGGCAACAATGACTAACGTGGTCTTTTTCATTGATATAGACAGGAAATGATATTAGAGTTCATTATAAAAATTAAGCAGATTTCCCTGCGATTGTTCCAAATCAAGCCGGGCCTGACACAGATTAATCAACGAATTGATGTAGTTCGACTGAGCTTGCTGATAGGACGTATCCGCGTTAAGCAGATCGGTCAGTGATTTGGTGCCTTGCTTGTACTGGAGAGTCGTGATGTTATATACATCCTGCGCCAGTTTTACGTTACGATCGTCGTTTTGAACATTTGCTTGCGTTCGTTGTATCTGCGACTGAGCATTATTAAACTGAAGCCGGTAGGAGGACACATTCAGTTTCTGCTGTTCCTCCTGTGTCAGTACCGTCAGGCGTTGCTGCTTCATCTGAGCGTCACGTTGTAACCCGTCGAAGATGGGTATATTAAGACGTAGACCAAAACTGCCGAAACCAACGAAGTTACTATACAACCTGTTTATGGTTTGTGCGCCCAGGTTCACCATACCATAATTTGCTGTTAGGCTCAACGCGGGCAAATAACCGGCACGAAGACGTTGATATTGCAGTCGTTGTA
This sequence comes from Spirosoma flavum, assembly GCF_042686045.1. Lineage (NCBI taxonomy): Bacteria > Pseudomonadati > Bacteroidota > Cytophagia > Cytophagales > Cytophagaceae > Spirosoma > Spirosoma flavum. The sequence continues at coordinate 332,500 of NZ_JBHUOM010000019.1, read as the reverse complement.
AAGTTAAATTCGCTTCTGACTGTTGGAATGAGACTAAATTATGGGCATCAAACTGCGACTGCCCCAGAACTGGTAGCTGGGTTAGTAGTGTCGAGTCAGACAAGGTCAGAGTCTGATCCTGCGGCATACCCATTTGATATTTGAGCCGGTTCAACGCTAAGTTTAAGTCGTTCTCCGCCAAGTTCAACTGCGAGCGTGTGCTGTTGAAATTTACTTCCGTACGTGTATAATCAACAGGCTGAATAACCCCATTGTCGCGCTGTAATTTAAGGATGTTTAGCACTTGCTGCGTTCGGTCAAGATTGTCCCGCAGTAATGCAATCTGTTGCTGGGCCACAAAAACCTGGTAGTAGTTGCTGGCAATGTTATAAATAACATCCTCGCGGGTTTGTCGCGTATTCAACACAGCTAACTGCTGGTTTGGCTTGTTTGCTTTAATACCAATTAATAATGATTGATCAAAAAGCGTTTGAGTGGCTTGGGCTGTCACCGTAGTTTGGTACTTCTGCCCAATAATGAATACACTAGGCTCCGGACCAAACACACCAGCCGGAATAATGCTCTTCTGTAGTTTGACGTTATTGACCGATGTACCCGTTGCTGATATCTGCGGCAGGTACTGCCCCAGGGCCTGACGCCCCTGTTGCTTAGCCGTCTCGACTTGATATTGAGCAATACGGATGGTACCAAAGTTTTTGAGTCCGTAGTCAATGCAGTCCTTCAATGATCCGCTTGGCTGGTTTTGTGCCGCGCCATATAGTGAAAGCGTTAGCGATAAAAATAAGCTTAATGCAAGTTTACTTTTCATAAATACAAACGTTGATCTATCAACTGTGGATATATCAACTAATTAATTAAATAAAAGTTATTCTTCTAACAAATTAGCTATTTTCCGCATCGTTCTTAGGAACGTTTCCCGCTCTTCAACAGTCAAGTGGCTGGTAACTTGCTGATCGATGAGTCCGGCGGTTTCAATTACTTTCTCAACGACCAATTTTCCCGCTGGCGTCATTTGAATGAGATTCTTACGCCGGTCAATACTATCCGGTACAACGCGCAGGTATCCATCGCGTTCGAGCGTACGGATAGAACGTTGAATACCAGACTTGTCCCGCTGAAGCAGGTTGGCTATTTCCTGTTGCGATAACAATTCATCTTGCGTAAAATAAGTAATGAACAACATAGGAAGTTGCTCAATCTGTAGCGTAAATCCCAGCCGGTTCAGTTCACGATTTGCCTTACGGGCTATTAGATGACCCACCTGATTAATCATGAAAATGGACCGATCCCCCAGACGTTCATCGATTCTAGCTTTGAGATCTTTTGCTTTTACTTCGCTCATCGTGCAAAATTACACACTGTTGATATGTCAACCAAATGTTCCTTAAAAAAGTTTTCTTATAGGAGTGGCTATTTCACGACCGTCTTAACCAGCTTCCAGGTACGCCTTGTTAAGTCGTTAGCGTAATTATCCGCCGAAGAAAATTAGTCAGGTAAGTTGTTTTGTACAACTGGTTGAAAAGGGAAATGCCTACTAAAGAGCAGAGAATGCCAGCCAACACATCCAGCACGTAATGATGACTGGTGTAGACCGCCGAAAACCAGATACCCCCCACAAGGGTTGCAAAAAATAAATTCATCAATCCTACTCTATTCTTTATGCCGTAATACAAGATAATTACCGGATAGGCAGAGTGAAGGGAAGGCATGGCCGCAAATACATTCGAACTTTTACCATAAATAGACGCAAAAATAGAGACGCCAACATAGCGGTCGAAATTGGCTAAGCCAGCGGTGTTGCCGGGTGTGTGCGGGTGAAATGCAAAGCCATGTGCCTGAACATACCAGGGCGGAGCTGCCGGATATAGGTAATACACAACAAAACCTAAGGCATTAACCAGTACGAAGGTTAACGCCAAGGGATAGAACGCTGGCCGATCCTTAAAAAAAAGATAGATAGCGAACAGCAACGGAATAGGAATCCAGGATAAATAAAATAAGCCCGTTACTATGTCAAGTAATTTTGTTCGGTGAGTTAGCCAGTATTCATTGGGTGTCAGAACTGAAGAACCAGAGGAAACACCGAATAGCTGTTTTTCCAGCCTATAAATTGACTCGATGTGGACAGTATTGTAGTTGTAGTTCGGAAACGCTTTCATATAGTCGAAGACGATCCAGTAAACAATAAAAATTGAAAAGCCGATGAGGACTTTCCGGCTCTGGTCTGAGGCAAAATACAATCCATTTACTACCCCAATTAGAACCAACTGATCTGATTTAAACCCAACCAGAACATAAGATAACAGAAGATAACCAAGCGATACTACGCTTAGCGTCAGAATCTGTTGGCGAATGGATTGAGTATTGTTTGGGGAACTAGGAATCATTTTTGAGGTGAAATGTGTCGTCTGGACAGGTCTGCTCAAACCATAAGACGCTCTACTGTATTCTCGCCGGTTGCCGCGTTGATGCCTTCTACCTGAATATACTTCACATTAGGCACCCACAACGTGCCGCCTTCTATACGAAGATAAATACGTTTCAGGATCACCTTTTTCTGATTCACAGTAGCGTAGGCGTAATAACTATTATCTGATTCCGATTTTGCCAGATGGATAGCGAGTTTTTTGTAGGAGACAAAATTTAAGATATACTCCTCATTTGTAAGGGCACGAGATTTAATGCCGTAAGCAAACGTGCGCTGGAGGTATGAAAGCTCCTTTTGTTGGCTTTGTTCGGTATAGCGAATCCAGAAAACGTGAACCGGATCATGTTTATCCAGCTGGCCATTCTTTAAATTCAGAGCGCAAATAATAGTGTTGGGGTTAGGGTCTCGCTGGAGATAAAACAACTGGTTTGGTATATTCTGGGGTGTCGGAAAGTTTAGTTTCGTTTTGTCCTGCTTAAGGCCAGAAGGTAACGCTTTTACTTCGACCGAATAGCCCAAAACAGTCGTTAACAATAAAAACGTCAGGAGTAGGGCCTTCGGTGAAGAAGCCTTTTTTTCTTTCTGCTCAAGTGACTTTTTCGCATCTATCAGCCGGTTATAAGCCGTAATGTTGGTCATGATCGCCATGACCGTCAATGGCAGGGTGAAAATAGACATCGTTTCGAAGACATGCACTGGAATACCCGGTATGTAAACTTTAAAATCGGGGGCGAGTAAGGGAGCAAAGCAGCCGCACGCCAGCGCCGACACGCCAATGATAATGACCCGTTCGGGACGTTGCATGAGGCCACCCTTGCACTCGATACCCAAGCCTTCGGCGCGGGCGCGGGTGTAACTGACCATCATGGAGCCGATCAGGGCAATAAAAGCAAACAGCGAACTGAAAAAATAATGATGGGCAATTAGATAATAACAAATCCCCAGAAAAAGAATCAGTTCACTGTACCGATCCAGCACCGAATCGAAAAGTGCTCCATAGAGCGAACTCATCTTACCCAGCCGTGCCACCTGTCCATCCAGCATATCAAATAAACCGGCAAACAGGACCAGTGCTCCAGCCCAGCCAATGTAACGGAAATCGCCCCGGTGGCCTTGTTCGCCCCCCATAATGAAGATTAACGCCACACCTATGTTTAACGCCAGACCAATGGTTGTGACCATGTTGGGCGTTAGCCCCAGTCGGATCAGCAATCTGACAAAGGGATTGATGATAGTATAAATTCCCAGCTGAATTTTGGTGCGAAGAGTAAGTGCCTGCTGCATAATAGGTAAGCGGAATGCGTTAAAAATCAAACGTGGCGCGAGTGCGAATGCCCCATTGTGACACATTGGGATGATCTAAGTAATTGAGCCGTTTGACCAGATCAATCCGGAAAAATTTCAGCACGTTGGCTATACCGGCGCTGGCTTCAATATAAGGTGTCTTGTTCAACGTGTAGGTGTAGGGGACCCCCAACGCATCGACCGGAAACTGATATAGCGATGGATGCTGCGCTGGGTCGTTCTCCGACCGCAAACCACCATATAGAGCTTTGAACGAAATGGCTTCCCGCCATTTTAACTTCTTGAACAAAGGGATTTTGTTAAAGAAAAACCCATTGAACGAGTGATCAATACTTACACTGGCGTAGTGATCGCTGACGAATTCCAGAAAATTCATCAAGTTGTACGAATTTATTTGATAAGCGTACGTCTGGTTGGCTCGATGAATGTTCAGTAGTGGGAAAGGTACCTGCCCCAAAATGTAGCCGCCCTGTACTGTAACCGTCGAATACCCAAGTTGAGACAGAAAAACCCGTTTGCTGATGCTAGCCGTCAAGTTTTGGTAATTATACTGACTCTGGAGGAGTCCTTTAATCCCCGCTGTAAAGCGTAACGTAAACACCGGATACCGATTGGCAATTGGAACCCGATAAATTTTGCCCTGATAGAACTGCTCGTTGGGTGCCCAACGGGTTTCCAGCGAAAATTCAGAGGTAGTCAGTGTTGGTGTTGGTGTGTTTTCGTCGTCACCAATTCGCTTGAACTGCAATGCACCCGCTGGGGATTGTTGCCAGTTTTTGAAACCGATACTGTAAGAGAAGTGGTTTTCGAACTCATGAACGTAGTCGATTCGCCAGGTGTCGTTGTACAGCCACTTGTCATTAACCCCCCGTTTGAAGGAGAGCAAAAAGTTATCTTCCTGAACAAATTGCAGTTCTTGTCCCGGAATTTTCGTGTCACGCTGGAAACTCGCTCGAACGTAATTTTGAGGAAACTTGTAAATTGACTTGTTATTCAGCGAGTACGTTCCACTTAAAAAGTACTTCCAGCGCTGGTCTTTAAAGCCATAAGCCGCATAGGTTTCGGCGTAGTAGCGTTTGCTCAACTCCGGCGTGGTACGCCCGCCCACCCGTAAGCGAAATCCTTCAATGGGGTTAAAACTATAAAACGTATTGGCCGGTCCTATTTCAAAGGGACCGAATGATTTATAGCCAGCCAACAGAAATGTAAATGTCTCCATTGTTCGTCGGAAGGAGGGCATCCGTTTCAAACTGTCGATGTTGGTGTATACCTTCGATTCGGCTCTGGAAAGAGTATCATGGCGGTTATCCTTCCAGAACTGGTCGGGTTGGCTGGCGGCATCGGTCGCTACTACCTGTTGCTGTCCTTCATAAAAAGCATCCGGGCGCGCGTCATCCGTTTTGTAGTTTCGGTAGGACAGGGTTCGCTGACCGAAGATGCCGCCCCCCTTGCCTTTACTAACGCCAAAATCGGCCAGTAAATCACTTTTGCTGAGATAATACCGACCGTCGGTATTGGGTTCAAATTGCAGGCGAATCTGTAAATCGCGAACCCAGTTCAGATTGATTTTTGGATTTATCGAAAGATTGATTCTCTGCACGGCAAAATTGCTGTCCAGTGTCACATACATCTTCCCTTTAAATAGCATGTCAGACGCATTGCGAGGCACAAAATTAAGACCAATCAGTTTCGTCTGTCCAATTGTAATAGTATCGGCCAGAAAATATTGGTAAAAGGTCGGTGCACTGCTTGCAATGGGGCTGAGAAACTGGTTGGTCATCAAAAATATCGAATTCGAATAAATGTCGACTTTCGAATACATCCGATTTAGATAAAGGCTGAGTCCATTGCTGTCAAAAAATTGGCCAAAGTCGACTCGTTTAGTCCCTTTAGTAAGGACTTTCTCTTTTTGTGGGCTTTTCCGGTAATAGTATTCCGATATTTTCTCTTCCAGATAAACGGGTAGGAGCGATTTCCCCGGCAAAGTAAGTGTATCCCGATTGTCTAGTAAAAAACGGTATTTCTGAAAAATCTTCCGCTTCGATACGTTTGAGGACAGACTACTGAGCGAAAATTGTAGTTTGTCGTATTCTTCATAAGCCGCGTAGGCATAATGCCCAATCTGATTCTGCTCTTTATGGCTGATCACGTTTCGAATCAGCTCAACCGCCGGATTGTTTTTATTACGGTAGCGCTCTTGTTTGCCTCTATGAATGACGACTTCATTCAGGAGGTGCGAATCAGCTTCTAACCTGATCGTCAATTGTTGAGTGGTGCCGGGCGTAATGGTTTTGGTAACTGACTGATAGCCAATAAATGAAACGGTTATTTTTGTGAAATTTCCCGTTGCCACTAAGTTATAAACACCTTGTTCGTTACTGGTTGTGCCGATGGTTGTACCGACAAAAACAATATTAGCAAAGGGCAGGGGTTGATTGTTGGCTCCGTCGATAATAGTTCCGGTAACAGTGGTCTGCGCACGGGTTGTCATACTACTAAAAAACAGTAACCAGCTTAGGAGCAGGGCTGTCTGACGTGGTGCGCAAGAGAATAAATGATTCATGACATAGGAAAGACGAAGTCTTTCTAAAAAAAATTAACTGTAACAAACGCCAACCAGAAGATTAGAACTGTGGATAGTAGACGCTCAGAAAATAAGTGATGATAAAAAATTGCCAGCCTTGTTGTATACGGTTTTACGACAGACGAGCAACTACGTACCTGTTGATGAATGATCGCATACGCTTTATAAGAAGCCTAATGCCAGGGCACCCTGTAAGAGCAAATTAGTATAAAGCCCCGCTAACAGATCATCCATCATAACGCCCCAACCACCACTCAGTTTTTCCAGTTTTCGGATGCCGAATGGTTTGAAAATATCGAACAGGCGAAAGAGAATAAGTCCTGCCAATAAGCTTTTTTCGTTAATTGGAATAAACAGCAGGCTAAGGCACATGCCTGCTACTTCGTCGATAACAACACGGTAGCTGTCTTTTCCCCACTGTTGTTCAACCACAGTAGCCGACCATATTCCAACCGTTGTAATAATGACCGTTATCAGTAACGGAGCAAAAAAAAGATAACCACCGGGCTGGACCGCATCAGGCTGGACTAAATACCAGATACCGCAGCACACAACTGAGGCTACGGTGCCTCCTCCTTTGGGGATATAGCCGATGCCCAATCCAGTGGCTATCAGTTTATGCATGAATTATACCGGTTGAGCCAGATCTTCGTAATACTCTAATCCCAGATGACTCACTAAATCCTCACCCATTAAGTATCGAAGTGTATTTTCCAGTTTAGTCAATTGTTTGAAAATGTCGTGTTCGGGTGCGAGTTCCGGAGCCGTCTGGGGAGACTTGAAATAGAACGACAGCCACTCCTGAATGCCGCTCATCCCAGCCCGTTTGGAAAGGTCCATGAACAGGGCTAAATCCAGTACCAAAGGCGCAGCCAGGATCGAATCTCGGCACAGGAAGTTTATTTTGATTTGCATCTCATATCCCAGCCAACCAAAAATGTCGATGTTGTCCCAGCTTTCTTTGTTATCACCATGAGGAGGATAATAGTTGATCCTCACTTTGTGGTATAGTTCACTATATAACTCGGGGTTCTGGTCAGGCTGAAAAATCTCGTCCAAGACACTTAGCTTCGAGACTTCTTTGGTTTTGAAATTATCCGGATCGTCCAGCACTAAGCCGTCTCGGTTACCCAGAATATTAGTCGAAAACCAACCTTTGACACCGAGAGCGCGAGCATTCAGGCCGGGCGCCAGAATTGTTTTCATTAGCGTTTGCCCAGTCTTGAAATCCTTACCGGCAATGGGTGTGTTTGTCAGGTAAGCCAGTTCAACCATTGCTGGAATGTCTACCGTCAGGTTAGGAGCTCCGTTGGCAAAAGGAACACCCATTTTTAGCGCTGCATAGGCGTAAATCATGCTAGGCGCAATAGCGGGGTCATTATTTCGCAACCCTTCCTCAAATTGGGCCAAGCTGGCGTGAACCGAACTTTCTTCAAAATAGATTTCGGTCGAACCACACCACACCATCACCAGTCGACTACAGTTGTTCTTGGCTTTGAACTGTTCGATGTCGTCCATAACGGCCTGTGCCAGTTCATACAGGGTATCAGCCCGTTTGACATGGGTGCCATCCAGATTTTTAGCGTACCGTTTGTCGAAAGCTGCTTTCATAGGCACGATGGCTTCCAATTCGGCACGAACGGCATTTAGCAGGCCCGGCTCCAGCACTTTGGCATTTACGGCTGCTTCGTATACGTTGTCGGAATATACATCCCATCCACCAAATACCAGGTCATCCAGATTAGCCAAAGGGATGAAATCCTTGATTCGAGGGCGATTATTGTCTGTTGGCTTGCCCAGGCGGATGTTGCCCATCTGGGTTAGCGAACCAATGGGTTGTGATAAACCTTTCTTGATCGCTTCGACACCAGCGATCAGGGTTGTTGCCACCGCTCCCAATCCCGGAAGCAGTACGCCCAATTTGCCATCGGGTTCAGTAACGTGTTGTTTCATTGAGTTGGTTTTTACTTACTTCAATTGGTGCAAGAATCAATATTAATTAACTAACTACCGATCAGTCTATTCAGTTCGAGAATGACGAGCCAAATGGGGTAGATTTAGCCAAGTTGAGTAGACGTGAACCGGTATGAATTTCGTTTGCCCGGCTATTTCTCACAGACGTTACCATCAGTGTGACCCTCCATTCGTACGCTTAATAACACGGCTAGTAATCTGTTTAACCATACCAAGCCGGTTGGCAAGCTCCACGCTGGTAATTCCACTTTTCAGTTGGCGAAGCACCGGCAAATACATCCCCCACGTTGGTCGTTCCTCCTGTTTTAAACAAATACCTGGTAATGCTCTTCGTATTAGTAATCCTACTAAGAACTATCAATAGACTCTCAAAAAGAGTATTAATAAAAGTCAATACAGTCAATTATAGTATAATACTATGGTTTACTGTAAAGTATTTAACTAATTAGGCAAAAGATTACTCAGTCTTTAGGTTAGTAATCACTTTACGCAGAACTCGCATCGCATTTTGAAATTCACACTCTGGTATATCCGCATTAGCAACACAGTACATGTCTTTAATCCAGGGTAGAATCTTTTCCTTCAGTTGCCGACCTTGAGGAGTTAAAAAGATAAGGTTGTTACGCCGGTCAATACTATCTTCCTGCCGGTATACCATCTCACGGCGAGTTAAGTTGTCAATCAGATAAGTCAGGCTAGCTTTGTCTTTAAGTGTTGCGTTGGCAATCTCCTGTTGATTGACGCCGTCATTCTCCCAGAGATATCCTATAATTTGTAGCATCTCGAAAGTCAGATCAAATTTATGCTGCTTCAGCTTGCGCTGGACAAACTGTCGAAAAGCAATATTGACCTGGCTAGCTATACGGGCAAACTCTTTTAATATATCCGCAGAATCAGCAGCCACCGTCGGTTTATCCTCACACATTATTACCTTTTATTTAGCTTGACAAACATGCAGACGAACAGATTAGTTAAGTAGTTGACTAATATAAACTAGTTTTTAATGCTATTTTAATGTCTGCTGTTGTGCTTCATTTGCTTAGTATACTCTATTCCATCAAGTAGACCGGGCTCAAGCCAGCACTACTCGCGTCCACCTTTTTTGTCAATCACCTTCGATGTTTTTTGATGCAAAGCAACTATTAGTAAGGAAGTTAACTTTATTTCTCGACCACAACTTTTACACCCCAAGGCTCTAGCGCTAGAGCCTTGCTTTTAGTGATAGGTTCATTGGACAGTAATTCCACACCATTGCTATGCGGATAATTTAGAGAACTAGCCGTGGCCGAATAGTTAAAGTAATAGTGAACTACTTTCCCCTGTTTATTAACCCCAGATTTGGTAATCAGCGGAAAGGCTATCGCCTGATCAGCACCCCATATGTCAGCTTTTTTGACCACATCTTCCATGATTTTTCGCAACACTTTGTCACTGGTCCTACAGCCTATGTATGTAGCCAGCCCTTTACCATATGTGTTTTGGGTGATGGCCGCATACTTGCCCCAAACGGGATGATCGTAATAGGCCACTACCTTCGCGGTTGTAGGGGTGATAAGCTCCATCCAGGTTTTTATCTTATTCTCTTCTTTCCCTACCTGATAAGGGTCGCCTTTTAGAGAGACATTAACCGGTAATGTAAATTGATCATACGTTATGCCACAAGCCTCACTAATAATGCCCGGTTGCTTAGTGGTTCTAACCGTTACATTTTCGTCTGAAAAACCGCATTTAAATGTGTACACAATATGCCCACCTTCTTTCACAAATCGATTTAGGCGTTCCAATAGGCTGGTTGGGGCAGCATACAACGCCGGAACAACCAGCACTTTATAGTTGCTCAGATTAGTACTGGATGGGTCAACGAAATCAACCCCGATATTCATCTGGTATAGAGCATCATACATTGGCCGGAGTATATCATTATACGTTTCTTTGGCTCCCCACCCAAAGCTGAACGCATTGAATCCGGTCAAGGCTTCATTACTGAACAGAATGGCCACCTTGTTCGTCTTTTTGAGATCGACCAGAGAGGAACTCAGTCTTTGGAAATCCTTACCAATGGTTTTGGCTTCATTGTAGGTTGGGTTGGGTTCAAAATCATGGCTCAGTAAGCCTTTCCAATACGTCTCAGCTGAGTTATGAATGGAATGCCAGTGCCAGTATTCCAGTAGGTTAGCTCCCGAAGCCAAGTGGCTGAATGCCTGTAAGCGTAACTGACCCGGATAGGGAACCCATTGAGGAAAGCCCTGCGCTTCAGTTTCCAGCACAAGGTAATTCTGACCACGGTTCGACGCATCGACTTTCATCGAGCGTGTCACATCGCCACCAAACGAAATCTCGGTTCCCGTCAGTTGGTCCTGAGTCGGGTGGTAAATATCTATCCCGGCAATATCCAGGGCTTTTGCTGCGGCAAAATGATCAACATCCGGTTGTATTCCGTAGGAGTAACCACGCCATTCCAGATCGAAGTTTTGAGTGACAAACTGCGCTGGCCGCTTGTATTCCCTGACGATAGCCGCTTGCCAGGCAAGATAGTCCGTTACCATCTGACGCTGAAATTTGGAAAACTCTGCTCGTAAGCTGGCATTGATGGAGCCTACGGTAGAGGGGAAATCCTCCCAACTATTAATGCGGTTACTCCAATAGTCCAATCCAAATGCGACATTGATAGCCTCCGTCGTTTTAAATTTGGCTTTCATGTACTGCACAAATAGCTTTTGCACAGCAGGCCCCACTGTATTATAATGCTTGGTTTCGTTATCTACCTGATAGCCAATGATAGCGGGATGCGCTTTCACATGGTCCATGATCTTGCGAATAACCCGATCGGCATGAAAACGAAAGTGAGGATTGGAAATATCCATGTTCTGACGGGCACCATACTGGTTCTGCCCCTGCGGAGTAATGGCGAGTACATCGGGGTATTTTCGAACTAACCAGGTTGGAACGGCATAGGTTGGCGTACCCAGAATAACCTTGATGCCAGCCTTGTGCATTGCGTTGAGCACCCGATCAATATGCGTAAAATCAAACACGCCATCCTGCGGCTCCACCGTGCTCCAGGTAGACTCGGCAATTCGGACAACATTAATGCCCGCTTCCTGCATCATTTTAATATCCTTATCCAGCCGATCATAGGGCATATACTCGTCGTAATAGGCGACGCCAAACAATAGCTGGTCTATCTTAGGTGTTTGGGCCTGAATAGACTGGATTAGCAAGCCGAACGACAAAAAAGCAATGAGGGAAAGTGATTTCATCAGGTCACGAAAAGGATAAACGTACAAAATGTTTTAGTAAGTTTGAGCAAGTGCAGATTGGACAGTATATAGCTAGGTTTAGCCGCTTGACATTATTGCTCCTGTGTCGTTTAACTAGCCATCAGTACAAATTTAAAACTACTATTTTAGTATGAAAAAACTTGCTTTACTACTTAGTTTAATCACGTGTCCTCTTCTTGCCCAGACAACTACAGCCGAATCAGGCAAAGAGGATGTTGCTGTACGAGCCTCCGTAAATAAGCTCTTTGATGGCATGAAAAAAGCGGATTCAACGATGCTGAAAGAACTTTTTACGCCTTCGGCCCGGCTGCAAACCGTTGCCAATAAAGAAGGTAACGTATCTATACAGGAAGACGCTATCGGAAAATTTATCAGCTCTGTAGGCAAGGCTAAAGCTGGGGCATTAGATGAGCGATTGTCAGGAATGGATATCAAAATTGATGGTGAACTCGCTACCGCCTGGACACCTTACTCATTTTATTATGACGGCCAGCAGCGTCACTGCGGAGTCAATGCGTTCACCCTGGTCAAAATTGGGGGTGTCTGGAAAATACATACAATCATCGATACACGACGGAAGTGTCTGTGAGGGTGACTGCTGGTTAACGAATCAGCCCATTTCTAGGGCTAGAGTTCATCTTATAACTGATGGGTCGTTCATTTAAACCGTTGTACCGCCACTTTGCCTTTGGCTCCAACAGCGTAACAAGTGCCTTTGGCGCAGGCAACCGAATGGAAACCGTCGGTATCAAGTCGTTGCCAGGTTTGACCCTGATCGGCTGATAAGCTCGTTCCTGACGGACCAACAGTAAGCAAACGGTCGCCGGACAATAGGGCAACGGCTTCTTTCAGGCCGGGTGGATCTGTTTGTGCGAGCAGTTGCCAGGTTTGCCCCCCGTCGCGTGTAATGGCTGTATTTGGGCCGGGTTGTTGTTCCTGCTTGTAATTGCCGCCTACAACCAGACCGATTTTGTTGCTAAAAAAGCGCATACCGAACAGCCCGGTAGCGTCGCCACCCGGTAGTGGAGTGTTGCTGACGGCCCAGCTTTTGCCTCGATCAGTAGACCGAAATACACGCCCGAACAATGCCCCGCCCGACGCAATCCAGACATTTCGCTTGCCCTGAACAACGAGACTGGTTCCGCTGGCGGCAAACGCGGCTTCATTGGGTTCCATGAGGGGAAGGGCAGCCGATGGTACGGGTTGCCATGTTTTGCCACCGTCGTCGGTTGTCAGAATGAACCATTTACCGTCAATAGGGTCACTAAAAACAATACCGTGTTGGTCGTCCCAAAAATCTATACCATCAAAAAATACACCCGGTTGTTGGGTTTGGTAAAGGAGTGCCCAGTTTTTACCGCCATCGATAGTTTTATATAATCGGGCTTGTCCCTTCTCGGCGGGTCCGGCACTCATGAGGTAGGCAGTTTGAGCGTCAATAGCCTGCACATCGCGAAAGTCGCAGGTTTGAGCATCAGGAACAGTACCGGTTTGCCAGGATTTTCCTCCATCAATTGTGTGGAGAAAGGTGCCTTTTGTACCGCCGATCCAGGCAATATCAGGCCCGGCAACGCTGACCGCCCGGAAACTGGCATCGGTATTAACGGCTCGATGTTGCCATTGCGAAAAAGCAGGCAGGCTAAAGCACAGGCAATAAGTAAGATTAACTATGAACTGTTTCATCGAGAATTAATTAGCTGCAAAATGGTTAATTTTACTGATGAAATCCAGCTAATCAATCTGATTATGTTCTTACGGGGTTACGCTGCGAGGAATTGGTGCCGCTTGTTCCGTTTTGGCTTTGAGACGAATAATTTCCTGTTCCTGACTACTCGATTTAAAATAGTAGTAAAGCCCAAGAACCAGAAATACTTTGGATAGGATAAACACGGCGATGAAAGCAGCACGCCAATTCTTATGAACCCGAATATGCGTGTTGTCAACTTCGACGTCTACATAAGATGGCTCTGTGGAGCGGGAGCTAGTTGATTTTGAGTTGGAATCAGTACCATTTATGGTTTCCCACTTCTTGATTTCTGTTGCGCTGATGCGTAATTCAATAGCTTCCCGAACACCTGGTGGGGGAGGTACAGCATTGTCCAGGAAGTACTCTTCCATGGCTGTTTCGAGTTCGTTCAACTGAGCTAACACATCTGTATCTGTAGACAGAAGGTTCTCTACTTCCTGCTTTTCTTTTTCTGTAGTCAAGCCTAACAGATACGCTTCCAGAATACCGCTTTTTAAATAATGATAGGTCTTCAAGGTCGAGGCAATTAAGACGAACGAAGCTGCTTAAAATACGTGTAGATAGACTTTAACACGTTTGTACGAGATAGTTGGAGCTTTTCTGCAATTGCTTCCGGTGTGTATCCTTGGCAAAAGGATAAATCGAAAACGAGTTTTGCTGTATTATCGTTCGTTGTAGAAACTGGTATTGATAACGATGGAGTGGTGTGAATTGGTTTGGCAATAAGCGCTTTATTTCTCGCTAATCGAATGATTTCACCAGCGACCTGAGACGGGGTCTCAGCATATGATTTCAGTTGGGGTGAGGTGAATAAGTCAACCAATACGGCCTGAGCTAAGTCAGGCTCTGGAATAATTTGTAAAATGAGGCCATATGCCATTGAACCGTACCGGTCATACAACGCTAAATGATCTGCCTGCCTGATAACTTCCTGAGAAGTAGGTTGTTTATATACCTGTTTCATTTCATCCATATCATTACATTTACCAAGCAACAATGATTGTTTGTTATATGCAGTGACCCGCTAAGATTATATCTCTGAATTTATCTAGTTAAGCTATCGGTTATCTATACTCATATATTAAGTAATGCAATTTATTAAAATGTGTTATTGTTTGTATCGAATAAATAAAAACGTAAACATATATTAATTAAATGGTCCGTTTTTCATCTGTTCAGCATACACTTGTGCTCGTATGTAAAGGTTACTTCACTAGTTAATGACTGTATTGCCGTCGAATACTTTCAGTCAACAGTAGATAAATCTCCGACAGTTTTGGCTGATTGCTTAAGTATGTCAAATGGGTTTCGATAGTTGTCATGTCGCCCCGGCGAGCCGGACCTGTTTGAACAGTAGCCGGATCTGACGCTGCTAACCCCTTACGAAAAGTTTCGGTAATCAGTGGCCGAAGCAGGTCGAAGTCCAGTCCATCCTGAGTGGCTAAGTCGTGAGCGAGAGTGAGTAAGTGATTAGTGAAATTACAGGCAAAAACAGCGGCAACATGTAGCGTTCGGCGTTCTTCGGAGGTAATTATATATACAATATCACTAATCTCCTGTCCCAATTGAACCAGCGCATCTTCTGTAACGCCATCGACGGCTTCGATGCAGATTGGAACCTCGTCGAAAAGCATAAAAGATTGCCCTTGAGTAAATGTCTGGAGCGGGTAAAAAACGCCCACCCGAACCGGAACATCGCTATAAACGGACATCCACCGCTCCAGCGATTGAAGTGATCGAGCGCCCGATGTATGCACAACAACGGCGTTTTCGGGTAATACTAACTGAGAGCAAACACTCTCAAGCGCGTCATCAGGGACAGACAAGATGAATAATCTCGACGGACTGTCGGCAAAATTTAACTCCGAATGAGTGTGGGCATCGTATAGGTTACTGACCAACTGGCGGGCATGTTGAAGCTGGCGGCTGTACACCTCATTGATATGATGACCAGCATTCTCGAGAGCCGGGGCGAGGTGCCAGGCGAGATTGCCCGCACCGATAAACGAAATTTCCATGCTCAAGTATAGGCTATTTTGATTAAATCAGAGTTGTATTCCGTGTTTACCGCACAGAAAATTTGACAAAGCTATCTTGCTACGTTGCCTAAGTAAACCGGTCTCTTTCCAACTATTTGCTTATCCAACTAGTTACTTATGCTACTCAATCTACTAAGCTCTTAGAATTAAGAAGCATACGTTAGAAAAGCCTCGTCTTCATCCATATGGAAATTTTGGTCCTGATACTATACGCAATGGCATTAATACTGTTGTTCGTGTATAACTGTGGGCAATTAAGCTTAATAATCATTTACTTGCGTTCCGAAAAGAAACGACGGGAACTTGCCCGGTCAGTAATCGGAATTTCGCCGGAAACACTCCCTCGAGTAACCATTCAGTTACCGGTTTATAACGAACTATATGTAGTTGAGCGCCTGATTGACGCCGTTATACAAATACAGTATCCAAAAGATAAACTCGATATTCAGCTTCTAGACGACTCGAGTGATGAAACTGTAGTGATTATTGCTAAAAAAATAGCGGAGTATAAACGGCTTGGGTTTAACATTGAACACATCCAACGCCCTGAACGCAAAGGGTTTAAAGCCGGTGCATTGGGGTACGGACTAACGATAGCTAAAGGCGAGTTTATAGCCATTTTCGATGCCGACTTTGTGCCTGATCCCGAGTTTTTGCTAAAAACAGTACCACACTTTACCGATCCGAAAGTAGGCATTGTCCAAACTCGCTGGGAACACCTAAACGAAAATTTTTCGCTTATCACTCAGTTACAGGCATTTGGGTTGAATGCTCACTTTACCGTCGAGCAGAGTGGTCGGTACGCTGCCGGACTGCTGGCAAATTTTAACGGCACCGGGGGCGTTTGGCGTAAAGCAGCTATTATCGACGCGGGCGGCTGGCAAAGTGACACGCTAACGGAAGATTTAGACCTGAGTTACCGGGCTCAATTGCGGGGTTGGAAATTCGTTTATCGTGAAGATGTTGGCTCCCCCGCCGAATTACCCGTAGCGATGAACGCCCTCAAGTCTCAGCAATATCGTTGGATGAAAGGAGCCGCCGAATGCGCCCGAAAACTATTTGTGAGTGTGCTTAAAACGCCGGAGGTTTCATTCACAATGAAACTGCACGCATTTTTTCATCTCTTTAGTAGCGCAACGTTTATTCTGGTCCTGATCCTGGGTGTTATGAGCGTGCCGCTGATCTATATTCGCAGCCAGCACCCCGAATGGGAATGGGTATTTGTGGTCATTAATCTGTTTCAGTTCAACCTGTTAATTCTGATCACCTTCTACGGTATTCCTGTCTGGTTTTTGAAGGGTGCCAATAGAGCCAAACTAGCCTGGTATTTTCCAATGTACTCATCGCTTATGATGGGCTTATCGCTGCATAATACGATTGCCGTCATTGAAGGGTATATGGGGCGGAAAACGCCGTTTGTGCGGACGCCAAAGTTTAATGTTAAAACAGCCGCCGATAGCTGGGCCGCTAATAAATATATAAGCCGCCGGATAAGTTGGTTAACCGTTGCGGAAGGGATGCTGGCATTGTACTTTTTGGGCGGTCTTGTGCTGGCAATCTACATTCAGGACTTCCGTATGTTCTTTCTTCATATTATGCTCATGGTCGGCTTTGGCATGGTCACCATCTATTCACTTATTCAGGCTGTAAGTCGTCCGGTATCAGTGCCTTCCTGATTAATCCCTGTCATCTATCAATCAATCCTAAAAACCCGGATTTGGGTTAGCATTACCGCAGTCTGGCGTGGTAATTGTGGGATTATCGGATACATATACCCGTTGCTGAGCCAAAAATTTTAGCAATGCCGGGTTACTTGTTCGTATACAATTCGCTTAATCCCTACTTTTGTTACCGGTCTACGCCAAAATGAAATAAAACAGTCGCTTAAAAAATCTACTCTCCTCTTAGACGATTGTTCCGATTTTGCCCGTTTGATAGAAGAACGTACCATACGCTACCAATACTGAACCTGAAAGTACCCTCAATGGTGAACCCCTACTTTGTTCACAGTACCGTCTTTAGCCACCTTATCCCCACTGTTAGCAGGATCCTGTTTGTTCCAAATGGGTGGCTGATGCTGGGTTGCTGGCTATTGTTAGGGCTGGGCATTAGTTTAGGGCAAGATCAACCCGCCACTCCTCCCGCCCGACGTGGGGCTGCCGGACGACGACAGCAGGCTGCGGCCGATTCTGCCCGTGCTGATGCGCGTCGTCGGGCTATTGTGCGAGCCGATTCAACTAAGCAGGCTATCCAGAATCGGAACGATAGTATACGAGCCTTACGCAGTGCAAACCGCCGACCAACTGTTAACTGGCCCGACCGACGAGCTACGCGCTTCTCTGAGCGACCGTCAAAATCACCGTTTATTCTACGTGATCCTAAAGGTGTTTCGACCGACTTTCGGCTTGGCCCCGACGGGCGAATTGGTGTTACAGAACGAGTGCGGGCAGGCGTGTCGCTGTCGGGTACGCCAACAGCCAACAATGTGCAGGGTCGAACAGACATTACACCAACTGCATCTGGTACGTCTATAACGGGTACAAATTCGCCTACTCAGCCAGTGTCGGTTTTACCGCCATCGCAGTTTGGCTTGCCGTATCGACCCGCTGAAACAATCCCGTTTTCAACTTTCAACCAACTCCAAACCCAGCGTGTTGAGCAGAATATATGGCGCGAGTCTAGTGCTAAACGTGATGGGCAAAGTGCGTTGAGTGGGCGTGGATTGGTTCCAAAACTGGAATTGCCTCCCATTATTGACCGACTTTTTGGGGGTAGTGAGGTAGACTTTAAACCTAACGGCTTCGTAACACTTGATTTTGGCTACCTCTATCAATTTATCGATAATCCAGTTCTTCCTGTACGGCAACGCCGGAATGGTAACTTCCTGTTTAACGAACAGATAGCTATTAATTTTAATGGTAAGATTGGCGAGAAACTTGGGGTGTTAGCCAACTTCGATACCAAGGCCAGTTTCAATTTTGAGAATGCCCTAAAGCTCAATTACAAACCAGGAGGTGGTTTACCCGCACTCGGTTCGGGGCAGGGTTTACCGAGTCTGCCAAAACTTCCCAATGTCCCTAGTCTGCCGGGTGTTCCAAACCTGAATGGCACAACACCAGGGTTTACTCCCCAGAACGAAAATATTTTGCAAGGGCTGGAAGTCGGGAATATAAGCTGGGCGGTAAACAGTCAGTTGATTCCGGGCGTACAAAATCTATTTGGTATTAAAACCCAATTGCGGTTCGGTAAACTAAACGCAACGCTGGTCGCGTCGCAGCAGCGGTCGCGCAAGAATGAAATCGTGCTACGGGGCGGCACTTCTAACCGCCCGTTTGAGATTCGCGCCGATCAGTACGATGAAAATCGCCACTTTTTTCTGTCACAGTTTTTCCGGGCCAACTACGAGTCATCGCTGAAAACACTACCTCAAGTTACATCGGGGGTCAACGTAACCCGCGTTGAGGTGTACGTGACGAACCGCACCAACACCACCGAATCGTTGCGCAATATTGTTGGTTTTCAGGATTTAGGCGAAGGGAATCCCTACAGCCAGACAAACCCGAACTTGCCGCCCTTTTCGCGTAATAACCGAACCCCATCCGACAATGCGACCAATAGTCTCTATAACAAACTGACCGCTAACACCGCTAATCCGTTGCGGCAGGTAGACAGAACAAATGATATTCTGACCGGCACGTATCAACTGGCGAAAGGTACTGATTACGACCTTTTACGCGGGGCCAAACGCCTGACCGACCGTGAATATAAACTTCAGCCTGACCTAGGGTATATTTCGCTCGTAACACCCCTGCGCAACGATGAAATTCTGGCAGTTGCTTATGAATACACGTACCAGGGCCGACGCTATAAAGTTGGTGAACTGACAGAAGATTACCAGTCTCGCAAAGACGACGAGGTGCTGGTGCTGAAACTGCTGAAGTCAGCCACCCTGCGCAACAACCTCCAGTTGCCGATGTGGAATCTGATGATGAAAAACATTTACTCACTCAACACGGCACAAATTACACGGCAGGGGTTTCAGTTGCGGATTATTTACAAAGACGACCTGACGGGTATTGACAACCCGAACCTTCAGGAAGGAGCCATTCAAAATATACCTCTGGTGCAGGTTTTCGGTATGGATCGGCTTAACCAGCAGCTGGATGCCCAACCCGATGGTAATTTCGATTACGTCGAGAATCTCACTATTGACAGTCGATACGGTAAGGTCATTTTTCCAACGCTGGAGCCATTTGGTGCGTATCTGGCCACTAGACTTGGCAATGATGCCTCTCTGAAAGCCAAGTACGTTTTCGACCAGCTTTACCGGGGTACCCAGACTGATGCTCAGCAAATTGCGGATAAAAATAAGTTCTTCCTGAAAGGGTCTTTTCAATCGGGAAACGGTGCCGAGGTACAATTGCCTTACGGCGTTAATGAGCAATCGGTTACGGTAACGGCTGGTGGTGTGCCTTTGGTAGCCGGACAAGACTATGTCCTCGAAGCGCAGATTGGTCGATTGCGTATTATAAACGAGAGTGTAACCAACTCTGGTCGGGAGATTCGGATAAGTTATGAGCAGCCTGACTTATTCCAGAATCAGATCCGAACGCTGATCGGCACCCGTTTAGATTATGCTATTAACCGAGACATTAGCATTGGGTTGACGGCCATGCATATGAAAGAGACACCCGCTGGTTTTCTGACCCGTGTGGCCCTCGGCAATGAACCCGTCAACAACACAATTCTTGGTCTGAACGCCAACATTCGCAAAGATTCGCCTGGTTTGACGCGCTTTCTGGATGCCTTACCCGGTGTGCAGACGAAAGAAATGTCTACTGTGCAGGTCAACGCCGAAGTGGCCCAACTGCTTCCCGGCACGAACCCTAAAGCGCGAAATGAAAGCTATTTAGATGATTTTGAAGCAGCTCGTACTATTTTTGATCTGACCCGCCAACCCACACGCTGGCGATTGGGCGCTACTCCGCAACAGTTTCCGCAGGGGGCGTTTTCGGATCCGCTGCCGTTTGCCTATAACCGCGCCCGAATTTCGGTTTATACGGTTGACCCTAGTATTTTTGGTTCAACGGGAACCCTGGGTGTGGCCTCAAATATTGATCTAGACGATGTCAATGCCCACGTATATGAGCGCCCGTTTTTACCACAGGATCTGTTTCCGGGTCGGTCGGCCAGAGTAGTACAGTTGCCCGAAAGTATCTTGGACGTATCGTACTTCCCGAGCGAACGGGGTATGTACAACTACAATACCAATCTGGATGCTAATGGGAATCTACCTAATCCGAGGCTAAACTTCGGGGCCGTAACGCGGGCTATTGCTTCGGATATTGATTTCGATAATGCCAACATCGAAAACGTGACGTTCTGGTTGATGGACCCATTCGTACCGGGATCGGCTGGGGTAGTGCGTGGCAGTAATGATGACAATAAAAACATAAACAATACGTCGGGGGGTAAGCTGATTTTCAACCTCGGTGATATTTCGGAAGACGTTATAAAAGATGGGCGGTATGAGTTTGAGAATGGATTTCCCATCAGTGCTGATACGGCCAATACTCGGGTTGGGGGTATTGCAACGACGAACTGGGGGAAAGCGCCAACGCAGCAGTTTGTTACGAATGCGTTCCAGACTGGTGTTCGCGACCGGCAGGATATCGGTTTAGACGGACTAAGTAGTCAGCCAACTATTCCAGTCGGCGTTACGTCGGAACAGCAGTTTTTTCAGCCGTATCTAAGAGCAATTCAGACTCGGGTAACAGACCCAAATGCACTGGCAGACATTCAGCAAGATCCCTCTGGTGATGATTTTATATTCTATCTGGGCGATAAGGCAGATCAACAGAAGTACATTGTGGCGCGCTACAAGCGGTTTATGGGTATGGAAAATAACTCGCCCGAAAATACCAATGCCAACCAGTATCTGACGCCCGCTTCATCGACCCTACCCGATATTGAAGACCTCAATATTGACAATACCATCAACGACAACGAAGCCTACTACGAATATGAAGTAGACTTGCGCCAGGGTAAGCTGGAAGTCGGTCAGAAATACATTGTCGATAAGGTGTCGGTACCATCCAAAGGCGCACCCGGTGGAGTTGTCAACTGGTACCAGTTTCGAATTCCGATTCGGGAGCCATTGCGTAAAGTAGGCAGCATCAACGGCTTCAAATCCATGCGCTTTATGCGAATGTACCTGACCGATTTTGCCGAGCCGGTAGTGTTGCGGTTTGCCGAATTACAGATGGAAGCCAACCAGTACCGCAAATACACTGGCGACCTGACGCAACGCGGATTGCAGGAAGTACCCGAACCCTACGACGCCAACTTTACCGTCTCAACGGTAAACGTCGAGGAAAACAGCAGCACGCAAACCAACGTGCAGGGTGGCGATAAATACATTTATTCCGTGCCGCCGGGATACGTCCGTGACCGCGATTATACGCAGCCAAACGTTGTGGAATTGAACGAGCAGTCGATGCGGCTTAGCGTGACGAATCTCCGTGATGGCGACTCGCGTGGGGCGTTCCGTAACACCAATTTCAATCTCCTGTTTCGGGAGCGGCTCAAGATGTTCGTTCACATGCACAACCCCGACAATGAAAGTTTACCGGGGGTATCGACGTTTGTGCGTCTTGGGACGGATTATACCGACAACTACTACGAAATTGAGATACCTAATCTGATAGGTACTCCCGCCAACACGTCGGATGCTGCTTTGATTTGGCCTACTGCCAATGAACTGGATTTGGCATTTGATGAACTCATTACCCTAAAAGCCAATCGTAACCGGCAATTCACTCGTCGAACATCGCTGCCGTACACAGAATTGTCGGCCAATGGACGGTATCTGCTGACAGTGGTGGGAAGCCCTGATTTGAGTTCGGTGCAGTCGATCATGGTTGGTGTTCGTAATCCGAAAATTACCGGCGATGGCGAACGGCCAAGAACGTTTACCATTTGGGTAGACGAACTGCGGGCGTACGGGTACGATCAACATGCAGGGATGGCGGCCATTGGCGCGTTGAGCATGAAACTGGCCGACATTGGCACGCTAACGGCTTCGGGTCGTATAACCACCTTTGGCTTTGGGGGGGTACAAACGCGCATCGGCGAACGGGCCCTTGAAACAACATCCGAATTCGGTCTTTCATCGGCTCTGGCGGTCGATAAGTTTCTGCCTGCCGGTTGGGGACTTCGTATTCCCCTGTATGTCAATTACGACCACCGGAATGTGAACCCGCATTTTGACCCGCTGGACCCCGATACCCCACTAGAAACCTCGCTTTCGACGAAGCCTGAATCTGAGCGGGACAGTTACCGCCGGTTGGTTCAGGATAACACAACACGCCGGGGGTATAATTTCTCTAATGTTAGAAAGGTAAAAACCAACCCGAACGCTGTAGCCCACTTCTGGGATATTGAGAACTTTGCGTTTACCTATGCGTTTAATGATGCCAAACGAACTAACATTCTTACGCAGGAGTACCTTCAGCAGCAACACCGGGGTGGTATTTCTTATACATATAGCAGCCAACCCAAGGCACTTGAACCCTTCCGAAACGTTGCGTCGTTTGAGGCTCCGTACTTACGCTGGCTCAAGGATTTTAACCTGACTTTGCTACCTACGTTGGTTTCGATTCGTACCGATATGGATCGTAGTTTTATTAAAACGCAACTCCGTTCCTCAGATTTGACGACCAATGGAATTGTGCCGCAGTTCGAAAAATATTTTCTGTTCAACCGGTATTATGACCTTACCTGGAACCTGACGCGCAGTTTAGTGCTGACGTATCATTCGCAGGCCAATGCAATTATCGATGAACCAGCGGGTGATATTAATACGCAGTCTAAGCGTGACTCGATTATTAGCAGTATCAAACATCTAGGACGAATGAAAAATTTCGTGCAGGATATCCGGGCCACGTATCGACTTCCCTTAGACAAAATTCCATTGCTCGACTGGATTGCCGCCGATGCCATTTATGGAGTGGGCTACCAGTTTCAGGCCAATTCCTACGGCGTTACTGATTCGCTGGGCGTACCCTTCGGTAACGTCATACGAAACAACCGCGAACGGGGTATTACGGGGCGGGTCGATTTAATTCGGCTGTATAATAAAATTCGTTATCTGCGCTTTGCCAATACACCCTCACCAATTCGCAAGAACTTTGCCCGCAACCCTGGCGACATCGAAGATATTGTCCGTAGTGAGAACACCGTATTGAAAAACTTTACGCGGGCTTTGCTTACCGTACGCGGAATTAATTTCTCCTATACGGTGCAGGAGTCTACGATTCTACCCGGTTTCTTGCCAACACCGACCTTCTTCGGGTTAGATCAGAATAATGCGCCGGGGCTTGGTTTTGTGTTGGGCGGTCAGGACCATAATATTGCCTATAAAGCTGCCAACAAAGGCTGGCTTTCGCCCAGTACGGTGCTCAATACTGCCTTTCAGCAGAACATCACGAAGAAGTTTACGGCCAGTACAACGTTAGAGCCGTTCAAGGATTTTCGGATGCAGATAAACTGGCGTCTCGACCGTACGGATGCGTATCAGGAGTACTTCCGTCCGGGTTCGCAGGGTGGACCGTTCGAGACCTATTCGGCGGTGCGTAATGGACAATTCAGTATGTCGTTCTGGTCGTTCCGAACGGCGTTCATCGGCTTGCGGGGGGATAACACATCACCTATTTTCGACAGATTCGAGAGCTACCGGGATTTCTTCATCGATAAGCTTACGAAAGCTAATTCTGAAGGGAAAGGCAAGTACGACAAAACATCGCAGGATGTGTTGATACCGGCGTTCTTTGCCGCTTACAGCGGTCAGCCTGTAGACAAAGCGCAATTATCGCCCTTCTATAATTTTCCCCTTCCGAACTGGCAAATTGCCTACAATGGCTTGTCGGGTTTGGGGATTATTCGGAAACAGTTCAGCGCATTCACGATTAACCACAGCTATTCATCAACGTATAGCGTCGGTAATTTCATCTCAAATCTGGATTATGGCGCGGCTTATGTCAACTTAGCCGTGCAGGGGTATCCAATGGCGGCTGCTATCAATCAGGTGGGCCAATTTGTGCCGGTATTTGCCATGAGCACCATTACCATGTCGGAGAAGTTTGCCCCGATGATTGGCGTGCAGTTTCAGACCAAGAGCCGAATCAGCGGTCGGTTGGAATACAACCAAAGCCGCGATGTCGCACTGAGTTTGTCCAACTCGCAGGTGGCCGAACTGACCAACAAAGATTTAACTGCTTCGGTAGGGTTCACCCGGCAAAACGTGCGTATTCCGTTCCGAATAAACGGGGCCTACAAGAAGCTGAAAAATGACCTGACGTTCTCCTGTAACCTCACGTTGCGCGATACGCGGGCCATTCAGCGTAAGCTGGATGCCGAGCAGATTATTACGGCTGGTAATGTAAATTTCCAACTGCGCCCACAGGTGAGTTATATCGTTAACCGTCGGTTGAATTTTAACTTTTACTTCGACCGAACGTTCAATGATCCGCTTGTGTCGAACTCATTCCGCCGGGCTACTACGTCGGGTGGTGTGCAGGTGAAATTTAATCTGGCGGAGTAAAAGGATTATCAACAATCTTAGTCATTTGCCGGTTGACGTAACGAAAACTAATCGAAATAACATGAATTATAACTCGCTCGGTAACACCGGCGTATTGGTCTCCGAAATTTGCCTCGGCACGATGACCTTCGGCGGCAGCGGCTACTGGAAAGCCATGGGTGAACTTCAGCAAAACGCCGTTAATGAGATTGTTAAAACAGCTATCGATAATGGTGTAAACTTCATCGATACCGCCAACGTCTACTCATTTGGTGAGTCAGAACGGTTACTCGGTCAGGCGATTCAATCGCTGGGCTTATCGCGGGATGACCTCGTAATTGCCACTAAAGTGCGGGGACGGATGGGCGAAGGTAAAAACCAGGTTGGTTTGGGCCGTTTGCAAATTATGCAACAGATAGAAGGTAGTCTGAAACGCCTTCAAACTGACCATATTGACCTGTATCAAATTCATGGGTTTGACCCCATAACGCCCCTGGAAGAAACCATGCGCGGTTTGGAAGACGTAGTCAGAAGTGGAAAAGTGCGCTATATAGGTTGCTCGAACCTGGCGGCCTGGCAGGTTATGAAAGCTAACGGAATTGCCGATAAGCACGGTTGGACCAAGTTCGTTTCGACCCAAAATTATTATTCCATTGCCGGGCGTGACCTCGAAAATGAGATTGTACCCATGGTACAGGATCAGCAAATGGCTATTCTGCCCTGGAGTCCACTGGCGGGCGGTTTTCTGTCGGGCAAATACACCCGCGATAATAAACCTGAAGATGGGTCACGTCGGCTAAGTTTCGATTTTCCACCGGTAAATCAGGAACACGCCTACGATATCATTGACGCGATGCAGTCTATTGCCGAAGCTCATGGCGTATCAGTAGCACGAATTGCACTGGCCTGGGTATTGGCCAAGCCGGGCGTTACAAGTGTAATCATTGGCGCAAAAAATACAGATCAGCTTCTGGACAATATCAAGGCTGTTGATCTGAGTTTAACGACTGAACAACTTGAGCAACTCGACGAAATCAGTGCCACGCCTAAGCCTTATCCACAATGGATGATTCAGCGGCAGGGCAACGACCGAATGGGAGTTCACAACTTCTCGCCAAATCAGTCGGCAGTAACAGCGAAGTAATGCGACTGGAAAGCCGCCAACAAGTCGATAAGTAGCATAAACGGCTTACCTGCCGTCTAACAGTTTGCAAATGCGGCCCTTGCTACCGTATTTTGTAGCCATAAATCAATTTCCCTACAATGAATTTTCCTGCAGAACTGAGCTATACGGAGGATCACGAATGGATTCGGATAGAAGATGACGGTACAGCCGTGGTTGGTATTACTGAATTTGCACAAAACGAATTGGGTGATATTATCTTCATTGATGTTAATACCGTCGGCCAATCGCTTGCAAAAGGTGATGTGTTTGGCGCGGTTGAGGCCGTTAAAACCGTATCGGATTTGTTTCTGCCGATTGAAGGTGAAGTTCTGGAACTGAACCCGGCCATCGAGAAATCACCTGAACTGCTTAACAGCGATCCCTATGGCGAAGGCTGGATTGTTCGACTGAAGCCCGCTGGAGCAATTCAGCAGGCGGACTTGCTAACTGCCGATGCCTACCGGGAGTTAGTGGGAGCCTGATTAACTGTACTTTAAACCAGAAGGCTCCTCACGGAGCCTTTTTTTTAAATAATGACTTCACCTCGGCCCTTCCCTCTGGAAAAAGGTGCGGGGAACTACCCATGCAACTCCTGATTCGTTCTGCCCGTATTGTTGATGCTGCCTCATCGTTCGATGGACAGGTGCGTGATATTCTGGTCGAAAATGGCCTGATTCGCCAAATAGGCGTCGATCTGTTCGTTGAGGCTGATGTTCGGGTAGTCGAGGACGCTAATCTGCACGTTTCTGCTGGTTGGGTAGATATGCGTGTGACGGCTCAAGACCCCGGTTATGAACATAAAGAGGACCTGACGAGTGTAAGCCGGGCCGCTGCGGCTGGTGGCTTCACTGATATTGCCGTGTTGCCAAATACGCAGCCTGTTATCGATGCCAAAGGGACGCTGGGCTATGTTCGTCGTATGGCAGAAGGTCAACCCGTGAGTATTCACGTCATTGCCGCCGTGACAGTAAAAGCGGCTGGGGAAGACTTCACGGAGATGCTCGACTTGCACCATGCGGGTGCTGTAGCGTTTTCGGATGGGCATCACACGCTCCAAAATCCTGATCTGTTTCTCAAGACACTGCAATACCTACAACCCATCAATGGCTTGCTGATGAATCGTCCCGAAGAAACACTCCTAACCCAATTTGGGCAGATGCACGAGGGGATTCAAAGCACGTTACTGGGTCTGAAGGGAATACCTAGCTTAGCCGAGGAACTTATGGTTGAGCGCGATTTACGGTTGCTGGATTATGTGTTAGGTAATGAAACAACGGGTAAGGAGGAGCGACATTCATCTGAACCGGGTTCTCAATCTGTAAAAACACAGGTTGGAATCACAGCACAGCCAGTTGATTCAATTCTGCATTTTTCCACTATTTCTACGGCTCGTTCCGTTGACCTGATTCGGCAGGCGAAAGCGCAGGGCAGGCCCGTAAGTTGTGATGTAGCGGCCCACCAACTTGTTTTCGACGATTCGGCACTGGCTGACTTCGATACGAATTTGAAAGTAAATCCGCCATTTCGGCTGCCCGGCGATGTATCTGCTCTGTGGGCGGGTCTTGCCGATGGCACCATCGATGCTATTGTATCGGATCATACACCACAGGACGCCGAAAGTAAAAACCTGGAATTCGATCAGGCCGAGTTTGGTATTACGGGTCTTGAAACGGTCTTCGCCATTACTATCACGCACAACCGTGACCTGCCACTGGCGCAACTTATTGAAAAACTCACGAGTCGGCCCCGGCAAATTTTGCGGCTTCCGGCAGTCACTATTGCCGAGGGGCAACCCGCCAGCCTGACACTCTTCGACCCCGCCGGTACATGGACCTACGACCGGACATTCTCTAAATCGAAAAACTCACCATTTCTGGGTCAAACGCTCACTGGCCGCGTTATTGGCACTGTACACCACGGCCAATTCAATCCTACAGCATGAAAAGTATGTTAAATTATTTTGGGCATCCGTTACTGAAAATTCCGCTCCTTGCCGGGCTAGCAACGGGTGTGCTTTGTTTTCTCTATTTTCTGGCCCTGTATGCCCTTGGGGTACCGGCTCTTGGTAACATACGCGTATTAGATTATGGTATCCATATTATCATGATGATAGCGACAATCTGGTACTACCGAAAGCACATAGGTCATGGAAAGTTGCATTTATGGGAGGGGCTAACCATTGGTTATGTACTTAATACCATGGCGGCCTTGATAACAGGTTGGCTTATTTATTTGTTTGTGACACAGGTTGACCCAGGTGTCTTTGCCGAATACGTAACTAACTCTAAAAAACTTTTGCTTGACGGGAAAAGCCAAATTACAGACCAGTTTGGTCCTGAAACGTTCGCCAAACAGTGGGATAAAGTGCTAACGATGCAGCCCGGTATTTTGCTGCCTGACGAACTGACAAAAAAAACAGCCCTGGCAGTGCTGCCCGTACTTATTATTTCGCTTATTTTCCGCAAACAGGATTACAGTGTAATGCAGTAACTTACTAGACATGAATGAACAACCTTCTTCCGCTCTCGTTGCCCTGAAATGGGGTGCTATTCTTGGCCTTGCGCTGATGGGTATTACGCTGGTTATGTATTTGACAGACCAGGCTACAAATCCCTGGTTTAGTGGGCTGACTATCGGGGCTATGGTTGCTTTTTTGATTATAGCAATGCGGGATTATCGATCGCTAAATGCTGGCTACATGGCCTATGGCGAAGGACTTAGTGTTGGTTCACTCGCGTCGGCGGTGGCTGGAATACTGTCGTCTGCGTTCGTTACCTTCTATAATGTAGTTATCGACCCTACAATTCAACAAAAGGCATTTGAGCAGGCTCGTGAAAAAATGGAAGAACAGGGTACCATGTCCGACGAATCAATTGATCAGGCAATGGAATGGTCGCAGAAGCTCCAGTCGCCGGGCTTTACATTCATTGCAGGCGTATTCGGAACCTTATTCATTGGCTTTCTGCTGTCACTGATCGTTGCTGCGTTCATACGCCGGAACAAAACTAATCCGTTTGAATAGAATGAGCTTATGGTTTTCCGACTCTACCTGTACGTACAACGATAGTCGAAAAACCGAGTATCCTAAATCGTTTCTCTTTCGTGCTGGCCATTTTTCGTAAAGAAATCAATCAATTCTTTTCATCGCCCATCGCCTACATCATTATGGGCGTGTTCCTGACGGCGGTAGGGCTACTGCTATGGGTATTTCCTGATACGAGCCTGCTGGAAAATGGCTATGCCGACATGGGTACTTTTTTCAACCTTACGCCCTACGTGATGTTATTTCTGGTGCCCGCCGTTACGATGCGTTCCATCGCCGACGAAGTGCGCTCCGGCACGCTCGAATGGTTAATGACCAAACCCGTTAGTCGGTGGGGTATAGTCGGGGGGAAGTTTCTGGCGGGTTGGCTGCTTGTTATCCTGACACTTCTGCCAACGTTGCTGTATTACCTTACCCTTTATCAACTCGGTTCGCCCATTGGTAATATTGATTCGGCTGGTGTACTTGGGTCTTATATCGGTTTGGTTTTATTGGCTGGGGTGTTTGTAGCTATTGGTTTGTGGGCATCATCAATAAATGATAATCAGGTTGTTGCGTTTGTGCTAGGTGTGTTTTTTTGCTTTCTTCTCTATATCGGGTTGAGTGCGCTGGCGGGTTTGTCGATAGTGGGCGGCTTATCTTATTACTTGTCTATTTTTGCGCTGGATGAGCAATACCGAGCACTTGGGCGCGGCATCATCGACTCTCGCAACGTTGTTTATTTACTTAGTCTTATCTTTCTTTTTCTACTCCTTACAGCCAATGGGCTAAAATTAATTAAATGAAAATTACCCCAACCTTACTGCGCTGGCTGGCTATTATCTGGACGGTCATTATGTTGATTGGTTGTCTGACTCCTCACGAACAGGTACCAGATGAGTTAGCAACCTGGAATGACAAAGTGTTACACATTGCTATATTTGCCTTGTTTGCCGGACTGTGGAGACTGGTAGGGTCTTCAATAATAAGCGTGGTTATTGCCGGGGTGCTTTTCGGTGCTCTTATCGAAGTTCTTCAGTATTTTTTGCCCATTAATCGTAGTGCTGACTGGCTCGATCTTTTTGCCGACTGTGTAGGAACGGGTATAGGCGTATTGCTGGCTCAGGTCTGGCGTCGGCTGTTTCCAAACTATAGTTTTTAAATTCTATCAACTGGGAGAACTGGCATTCAGGAAAAATCGCCAATTTAACCGCTCAAATCATTGATTGTTATGCATATTGGATTCATTGGTTTAGGAAAGATGGGGTTCAACCTCGTCGGTAACCTGGTAAAACATGGCCATACTGTTGTTGGCTACGATATCAACGAAGTATTAGTTGAAGCCATTAAAGGCGAAGGAGCGCAGGGAGCCCACACGCTGCAGGAGCTTTATGATGCGCTGCCCGAAAAACGCGTTTTATGGCTGATGATTCCGGCTGGTCCACTAGTCGATAAAGTTATTGAGCAACTGCTAACGGTGATGCAAGCGGGCGACGTAGTTGTTGACGGCGGTAATTCACACTATAAAGATTCTGTCCGGCGGCACGATTATCTCAAACAAAAAGGCATTGGTTTCTTAGATTGCGGCACCAGCGGAGGAATTAGTGGTGCGCTGAACGGAGCCTGCACCATGGTTGGGGGCGATGCCGACGTGATTGAACCACTACATGGTGTGTTTCGGGATATCTCAGTTGAGGATGGCTATTTATACACTGGACCTGCCGGTAGCGGTCACTTCACCAAAATGGTGCATAACGGCATTGAATATGGCATGATGCAGTCCATCGCTGAAGGCTTTGAGGTGTTAGAGAAAAGTCCGTTTCCGTTCGATTTTGAAGCTGTCGCGAAAATGTGGAGTCATGGCTCGGTTATTCGTGGCTGGTTGATGGAACTGACTGAACATGCATTTAGCAATGACCCAAAACTGGAGTCAATAAAGGGCCGGATGTTCTCATCTGGCGAAGGCCGATGGACACTGGAAACAGCCCTCGATTTGGGCGTTCCAACACCCGTTATCGCTATGTCGTTGTTAACTCGTTATCGCTCGTTGCAGGACGATACATTCACTGGTAAAGTGGTAGCCGCCTTGCGTAATGAGTTTGGTGGTCACGCCGTTGAGAAAAAATAAATTCCATTTAAACGAAGTATAGTTTAATTTAATTCCTTTTTTTTCGTTAGTTTTACGAGAAGGTTCGAATAGTTTCGATTATCGTCTACATCGAAATCGAGGCTATTCGAACCTTTTTCCTATTTTCCTTAACCACAATATTTGTATATACCGTAATCATTCATGAAGGTATTGAGCACGATCCAGGACCCCACATTCACGGGGCGGGATTATACTAAACTTGACCGTTTTTTTCTTCAGTATATTAAAGATGAGCGTGATCTGCCCTTTATTTATCTCACTATCCGCATTAGTCTAACGCTCATTCCCCTAAGTGTCTTGTTATTTATGCCTTTCCTGACGGGTTGGGCATGGGTTACAGTGGCAATTTTACATTTTGGCTTTAGTACGTTCGGCGTCAAAGGGCCCTTCGGTTTGATGCTTCACTGTACGAGCCATCGGCAGTTTTTTAAGTCCGAATACAACTGGATGAATTACTACCTGCCCTGGGTACTTGCTCCGTTTTTTGGTCATACGCCCGAGACTTATTACAGCCACCACATCGGCATGCACCATCCTGAGAATAACCTTGAAGAAGATGACAGCAGCACAATGACGTTCCAACGCGATAGTGTTCAGAGTTTTATCGCCTATTTTGGCCGGTTCTTCGTCGTGGGTGTGCGAAATATGTTGACTTACCTTCGTCGTAAAAATCGCCCCAAATTAGCCATCCGCGCTATGACGGGGGAGCTTGTCTTCGGTGCAGTTTGTATTGCGCTTTGTTTTGTAAGCTGGCCCGCTACGGTATTGGTATTCTTATTGCCGCTTGTCATCTACCGGCTTATTGCTATGGTTGGTAACTGGACGCAACACGCTTTTGTAGATGGTGACGATCCTGGTAATGCCTATAAAAACAGCCTCACCTGTATTAATGTACATTACAACAAAAAGTGCTGGAATGACGGCTACCACATTAGTCATCACGTTCGGCCCGCTATGCACTGGAGTGAGCACCCAACATTTTTCCTGAAAACGATTGATAAATACGCTAAAAATCAAGCTATTATCTTCGATGGATTAGACTTCGGACAAGTTTTCTTCTTGCTGATGCGTAAGAAATATGATGTGTTAGCTCAGCATATGATTAATGTGAATGGTACGTTTGCCGATGAAAGCGATGCAATTGCGCTTTTACGTCGACGTACACAACGTATCCCTATGAAGAATGGAGTTCCGGCAATGGTAGAGGTTGCTGTAGCCGCGTAGACTTACTGAACTTTTCAACTGTTGCCGCCGTCAATCCGTTTTTCAATAATTCGCTGAATCTCGACTGGTACGTTCGATAGAAAGTCATAGCCGGTGAGATTTTCCAGATCGTCTATACTGGTTATGTAAGCGCGCCAGGGTTTATCGGCTGCCAGTTGATTATTGGGAATGTTTACGGCAATAACGCGGGTGTTGGCCGTAATCTGAAACGTACTGTCGCTAGTGGCCGGTACTACAACCAGTATTTTCCACAGCGTGGCTGGAACGGTCAGTTTACCACCGACCAGCGATGCAGCGTAGCCGTTCTGCCCGGTGCCTCCTGTGCCGCTGGCACCAGCAATAATATAGACATCATTGCCGCTATTCATTAGCTGTCGTTCATATTCTTCTAAATATTTCCAGACCTCGCGGTTATGCCGAGGTGCTTGTGGCACGATGTTGGTTAGGAGAAAAGTAGCCGCATTGTCTTCAGGAGTTACATCCCGGTCGTCGGAAGGGCAAAGGTGACCCCGGTCAAAGCCAGTATTCGTGTAATCGGATGAACGGGCAGTATACCAGCCCATAGGTATTAACGGGTCGGGTCGGAAATCGTTGGTTCGACGACTATCACCTTTCCAAGCCAAACTCAAGTGCCAGCTTACCCAGTTGGCAATGCCTCGACTACGATTATACGACACCACATACTGGGCACGGGTGATAAGGTAGTTGTTCTGATCATTGCCCGCTGCTCCGCTCGGATTGCCAAGAGCGAGATTGTCGATTCGGCTGAGATTAGCAGGATGATTACCTACTGTTGGTACCGACGGATGCACAGTACGACAACTGTTTAGCAATAGCCCAAGGGCGAATGCTAAAACAATTGTTTTAACTTGATGCAGACTTTGCATTGGTTTTGCTGACATTCTTACGGAACTTTGATAAACCATAAATGTATTGATTCTCTCTTCAGTTTACTTGATGAAATTAAGTAAATAATTAACTTGATTGACCTAAAATAGACGATTTATCTGCTGTTATGGCTAAAAAAAAGCAACCATCGGGCCATGAGAATTCGCGTCCAGCCCAGGAAAGGTCGGTCACTCCCAAACCAGCTTCGACTCCCTCAACTAATTCGGCCCGACCCGGCTCGGCTCGTTCGGGTGACGTAGCTCAGCGTCCCCCGCTGCGCCCTGCGGCTTCAAATGCGGCCAGTTCACCGGCTGCATCCGACCTGCCAATTAGCAAGCGATTGGTCGAATGGTGGCCACCGGCTGTTCTGGCTTTACTTGGTTTCGCGTTGTACATCAATACGTTTGGGCATCAATACGCGCTCGACGACATTGCGGCTGTTGGGCAAAACCTGTTCGTAAAAAAAGGTATCGCTGGTATTCCCGACCTGCTTCGCACCGAGTTTTGGCACTTCAGTAATATATCGCTGGGCTACTACCGGCCTTTATCGCTGATCACATTTGCCCTTGAGCAGGAATATTTCAAGGACAACCCGAACATTAGCCACATGATCAACGCTGGTCTTTATGGCTTGACGGGTTTAGTTGTTGGTGTATTACTCCAAAAATGGCTGGCTAACCAGACAATTACTGCCTTCCTGATTGGTTTAGTTTTCATTGCGCACCCCCTTCATACCGAAATTGTAGCCAATATTAAGGGTCGCGACGAAATACTGAGTTTTCTGTTTATTTCGTTGATGCTGTTGTCCTACTGGCGCTATCTGGAAACCAAGCAGTGGGGTTGGATTGCCGGGGCTTGTGTATCGCTCTATCTGGCATTTCTGTCTAAAGAATCCTCTATTGTCAGCCTGGCCCTGATTCCAGCCATGCAGTATTGGTTTGCCCGCCGGAATGTGTGGCAATCATTAATTAGCGTTTGGCCTTTTCTGATCGTAGCAGTTCTATTCTTTTACCAGAAGCAGAAAATGATTGGTACGCTGAGCGGTACTCCGCCAGTTGATTGGGCCAATTATCCGTATGCCATCGAGAAGACGCAGAAGTCCACCATGTTTAAGTTTCTGGAATACTATATCCGTTTGTTGGTTTTACCCCATCCGTTAGTCTATGATTATTCCTATAACGTAATCCCATCAGGCGGCAAAGGTGATTTATTGACATGGGCTGGCTTTTTCACATTTTTGGGCTTACTCTGGCTGGCCTGGAAAGGGTTTGTTAAACGCACACTTTGGGGCTTCGGTATATTCTGGTTCTTTGTCACCATGGCTCCGGGGTTGGGCTTTATCTGGATTCGGGGGGGTATTTTTGCCGAACGCTTTTCCTATGCAGCCGTTATGGGCTTTGGCTTTGTGCTTATCTGGGCCTTGCAAAAGGTACTGGTACGTAACGCAAGCGAATCCACCGATGGTGCCAACGCATCATCGTTACGACCTTCGTTAGTTCGTTATGCTCCGTTGTTGGGCGTAATGGCTGTGGTGGCTGGGCTGTATTCATTCAAAACAGTTGAGCGTAACCGCGATTGGGAAAACAATTTTGTTCTCTTTAACTCGGCGTTGCCTTATGCGCCAAATAGCTGTCAGGTGCAACGACATGTGGCCAACGAGTGGATTGAGAAGGGACTTAGAGACCGCGCCAAATCTGATTCGATTGCTACTGCCACGAACGCGATCAAGCCAAAGCCATCGCCCGATCAAATCAAAAAGGCGCAGGTGTTGATTGATACCAACATTGCTCATGCCAACAAACATGGCCGTTGGGCACTCGATCACTTACAGGAGTCAACTCGGATTTATCCTAATTTCGGCGAAGCGTATTTTTCAATGGCCTACGTGTTTCAGAAAATTACGCCTAACGTTGATTCGGCTAAATACTATTATAAACAGACGATTCGGGCAGCAAATGCCTACGCTCCAGCCTATAACAACCTCGGTGTGATTTATCAGGGTGAAGGGTTTGCCCAAAATAACCGGCGGAAACTGGAACTAGCTTCATACTATTACAACCGCTCGATGGTAGTAAATCCAGCCTATGTAGACGGTCAGAATAATCGCGCAAATTTGCAAAAAGCAACGGGTATAGACGTGACGGTGCTGCCAGATTCGGTGATTAACAAGTATTGACGCATTTTTTGAGAACGCAAATAGACCCGATCTTTTCAGCAAGACTGGGTCTATTTGCGTTTTATAATCGGCGTCTCATCGTGCACTATCTAACGTTTGTTATGCTGTTTGTTTCTTTGATGAACTACTTTTTATACGTCCTGTAAAACCAGTGTTTCAACCATTCTGCCGACAGAACATGGCAACCCACCACCCCTATAATAACTCCGTACAGAGACAGGGGCATCGCCGTGAAACCAAATAAACTCGCCAGTGGACTAATGGGTAATAGCAAAACAACTCCTACAATCAGGGCGGTAGCTAGCAGTAGCCATTTACCCGGACGACTTCGATAAAATACCTCTCTGGTGCGGACAACCAGTACAATGGTCGAGGCCGACATAACCGATTCAACAAACCAGCCCGTTTGAAATAAGGCTTCGTTAGCCTTGAATAGCCACAGCAACACGCCAAAACTCAGGTAATCGAATACCGAACTCAGCAGTCCAAACGTCATCATAAAACGCCGGATGAAGCGCATATCCCATTTGGCTGGTTTTTCGATAGCCGCTGGTTCTACATTGTCCGACGCAATAGTCATTTCTGGTAGGTCTGTCAGAAGATTAGTCAATAGAATCTGCACTGGCAGCAGTGGCAGGAAGGGGAGAAATATAGACGCCCCGGCCATGCTAAACATATTTCCGAAGTTGGCACTGGTTGCCATAAATATGTACTTCATGGTGTTTGTGAATGTCCGGCGGCCCTCCCGAACTCCATCAATGAGAACATTCAAATCCTTTTTTAATAGCACAATGTCAGCGGATTCTTTGGCCACGTTCACGGCTGAATCAACTGAAATGCCGACGTCGGCTGCGTGTAGCGCACTCGCGTCGTTGATGCCATCGCCCATGTAACCGACTACGTATCCGGCTTTTTTTAGTGCCAGAATGATACTTTCCTTCTGATTTGGCTCAACTTCGGCAAATACATTTGTTTCGACCACTTTGTGCCGCAAGGCTTCCACACTAAGTTTCTGTAGAGCAGAACCCGTCAGTACTTCCGGGCAGTCAATGCCCATATTTTGAGCTACGGTTTTGGCCACAAGTGCGTTGTCGCCCGTAATCATTTTAAGCTGGATACCCAGCCTTGTTAGTGTCGCCAGCGTTTGCGAAATACCAGCTTTGGGTGGGTCAAACAGCGTAATGAATCCTAGAAAGGTCATTCCAGTTTCGTCCGTTTTGTCAATGATCCGTTTGCCATTGGTATTTTTAGTCGCCAGACCCAGCGTTCGAAATCCCTTCGTACTCAGCTCCTGAAATGTTCTTTGAATAGTAGCCAGATAATCGGCTAATGCCACGGGAGTAGCCCCGCCGGTATCCACAAATTGACAGACATCCAATATGTTTTGCAGGGCTCCCTTGGTCACCATGATCGTCTGTCCATCGACCTCGGTTAGAATCGTTAACCGTTTACGGATAAAATCATACGGCGTTTCATCTACGCGCGGATATGTCGAAATATCGGTGGGCACGAACGCGATAATAGCCACATCGATTGGATTATGAAACCCCTGTTGCAACTGTGCGTTGATCTTGGCCAGTAGTCCGGCACGGGGCGAAAGCTGGCCGTTAATGTCAATGATTCGATCTACTTTAACAGCACCTTCGGTCAGCGTACCGGTTTTGTCGGAGCAAAGCACATTCATACTGCCCAGGTTTTCGATCGATGATAATCGTTTGACAATCACCTGTTGTGTGGCCATCCGGCTGGCTCCTTTTGCCAGATTAATGCTGATAATAGCGGGCAACAACTGGGGCGTTAATCCCACGGCAATAGCCAGGGAAAACAGGAATGCATCCAGCACCGGTTTGTGTAAAAAGACATTGATGGCAAAAATTAGGATCACCAAAATCAAGGTTATTTCCATGAGTAGATAACCAAATCGGCGGATGCCTTGCTCAAAATCAGTTTCGGGCGGGGCGGCATTAATCCGTTCAGCAATATGGCCTAATTCTGTAGTAAGACCCGTATGTACGACCACGGCTGTACCACTACCGCTAACCACACTGGAACCCATGAACAACGTGTTTCGCCGTTTAGCTATCGGCGTGGTTGTGTCCAGAAGGTCAGGTTGTTTATCGACAGGAAACGTTTCGCCAGTCAATGTCGCTTCATTGACAAACAATTCATTGGACGATAACAAATAGCAATCGGCGGGTACTAAATCTCCCGAGCGTAGCGTGAGTATATCGCCCGGCACTAGCTGTTCATCGGGTAGTTCGGTCTCTTTTTCATCTCGCCGGACGGTCGTTTCGGCGATGACAATGGACTGCAACTGCTGCATGGCATTCGATGCGCTCTGTTCCTGCCAAAAACTAAGCAACCCACTGATCAGTATGATAATCAGGATAATAACGGCATCTGTAATGTCACGCAGGAAAAACGACAATATGGCCGCAGCGATCAAAATAAGGGAAATTGGGCTCTTGAACTGACGAAAGAACAACTCCAATATCGACGGCTTATCGGTCGGCTTAATCAGGTTAAGACCGACTATCTGTTGGATTTCCTTCGCAGCTTTCTGGGTCAGTCCCGTTTCGAGCGTATTCAGTCGCGTCAGTACATCGTTGGCTGGCAAAGCCCAAAAAGTTAATAGACCATCAGTAGCCGGACTGGATTTCTCAGATAATTTCATTGAGTGTAGCTGATTTAGTACGTCTTTCGGGGATAGAAAAACGGGGCAGTTTGCTTGCTTTGGTGCACTGGTTGAACTAATTCAGCTTAAGCTTCCATCTCAACCAGGATCGGTTGGGCTGGGAGCCCGCTTACGTCTAATCAGTTTTTCGAACTCAACCGCCCAGAAAACAAGGCTCGAAACGGCCACCGTTATCCCTAATTCAGTCAATGTCAACGGCTGAGTACCAAAGAGATTATTGAAGAAAGGCGTGTAGATAATCAGTAGCTGAAGTACTACAGACAGCCCCACTGCCCCTAACATTGGTTTATTAGATAACAGGCCGATGCTAAAAACAGATTCCTTGCGGGAACGAATCGCCAGAGCGTTTCCTAATTGACTGAAACAGAGAACAGTAAACGTCATCGTTTGCCAATGCGGAATTCCACTACGTATAGCCCAAGCCTCAATGCCGATGGTAACGGCACCAATTAGCAAACCGACCCACAGAATAAACCAGCCCAGTCCATCCGCAAAAATGGTTTGCCTTGGGTCAATGGGTGGGCGTTTCATACTGTTCGCTTCTAATGGCTCGTAGGCCATTGCCAGACCGGGCAGGCCATCCGTCAACAGATTGATCCACAGAATATGAATTGCCAGCAACGGAATGGGTAAACCGAAAAAAGGAGCTAGAAAGATCGACCAGATTTCACCCGCATTGCCAGACATGATGTAGCGGATAAATTTTAAAATATTGTCGAAAATCCGTCGCCCGTGTTCAACAGCTTTAACGATGGTTGCAAAGTTGTCGTCCAGCAAAATCATATGCGCAGCTTCTTTGGAAACTTCCGTTCCGTTGATGCCCATAGCAATACCAATATCAGCATTTTTAAGGGCCGGGGCATCGTTTACACCATCGCCGGTCATGGCCACGAATTGGTGCCGGGCTTGTAAGGCGTTGATAATGCGTAGTTTTTGTGCCGGATCGACTCGGGCATATACCCGAACTTTTTCCACAATGGTATCAAATTTAACCTCATCCATACTAGCCAGCTCCGTTCCGGTAAGGACCAAATCATCGACCGACGAAATAATTCCCAGCTTTTCGGCTACTGCTTTAGCCGTCAATTTATGGTCGCCGGTAATCATCACCGTAATGATACCCGCTTCTTTGCATTCGGCCACGGCTTGCCGGGCTTCGTCGCGTGGCGGATCGATCAGGCCGGTAAAGCCGATGAAGGTTAAGCCAGATTCGATGGTGGCGGGCACTACATCCTGGGGCATTTCGGGCAGTAGTTTGCCTGCATAGCCCAGCATTCGGTACCCCTGTTCGGCCATCGCGTTGACACGTCGTTCCAGATCGGGAATCTCCGCTTTTTGGCTGGCTTCAAGTTGCTCGAATAATACCCCAACGGCTCCTTTTGTAATGCACAAGACGCCTTGCTGAGTTTGATGCAATGTGGTCATGCATTTTCGTTGCGAGTCGAATGGTAATTCGGCGATGCGGGGAAACTGAATTTCCAGGGCGGTGCGCTCATATTTTTTACCCGCAGCGTACTGCGCCAGCGCCACTTCGGTAGAATCGCCGAGCCAATTTCCGTCATGGTCTTTGACCACATCGTTGTTAAGCGCCATCGCAGTCATCAGTCCACTGCCGTCGCCCAGAACGGGTAACGTAAACGTCGGCGATTCGTAGATCTCCTGAACCGTCATTTTGTTGAGTGTGAGGGTGCCCGTTTTGTCCGTACAGATGTAGGTGACAGACCCCAGCGTTTCTACGGCGGGCAGCTTACGAATGAGCGCGTTGCTTTTTACCAATCGCTTGGCACCCAACGCCAAAGCGACGGTGACTACGGCGGGCAGGGCTTCGGGAATGGCGGCAACGGCCAGCGAAATAGAGACCAGAAGTAAATTCAACAGTGGTTCACCCCGAAGCCAGCCGACAACAAAAAAGATACCACAGATCACAAGAACAGCCGCTGACAATCCCTTGCCAAAGCCAGCCAATCGCTTCTGTAAGGGTGTAGCAGTTTCGTCGGTCTGAATCAGTTTGGCAATGCGACCCAATTCGGTATTCATGCCAGTGCCCATCACGTAGGCTGAAGCCCGACCATTGGTGACGAACGTACCTTTGTATCCCATATTCAACCGGTCGCCGAGCGGGTACTCGCCGGGAGGTAGTACGTCCGAGGTTTTCTCGACGTTGGTTGACTCTCCCGTCAGCGACGATTCATCTACTTTGAGCGCGTGCGTCTCGATAAAACGGACATCGGCGGGGATAATATTACCCGCTTCGAGTAGCGTCACATCACCGGGAACCAAGTCAGAGGCTTCTATTTTGCTAACCTGATTATCTCGTAGCACCTGTGCCTGATTGGCAGACATTTTTTTGAGTGCTTCCATTGCCTTTTCGGCCCGGTACTCCTGAATAAAGCCGACGAGCGCATTGAGCAGGATAATGGCTACAATAACATACGTAGAGTTCACCTCGCCAACCAGTCCCGATATAATGGCAGCCGCGATGAGTACTAAAATCATA
Source organism: Spirosoma flavum (assembly GCF_042686045.1). Taxonomy (NCBI): domain Bacteria; kingdom Pseudomonadati; phylum Bacteroidota; class Cytophagia; order Cytophagales; family Cytophagaceae; genus Spirosoma; species Spirosoma flavum. Next base: position 291,746 of record NZ_JBHUOM010000019.1, on the reverse strand, counting down.
AAATCCGTCAACTGATGCAGCAGTAATTGCCAGACGGTTTTCTTTCTGGCGTCCTCAATCTGATTTTTGCCGTATTCGGCCAGCCGTTGCTGGGCTGTTGCCGGGTCAAGTCCAGTTAGTGAGGTCTTCAGCGATTGGGCTACGTCGGCAACCGATACTACGTGGTAATCCATAGAAGGAGCCGTTGATAATGAGTGAATTACTATTGAGCGTATCCGTTTCTATCGTCGATTACTGCTTACTTTTTATATAGGCTTCTGACGTTTGGTAATAACGCGACAAAAATCAAGGCAACGGCGAAAAACATGTAAAAACTATGCAACCAATGAACAGCATGGAGAAAGGCCATTTCTACCTGTATCCAGATAACAAGCGCAAACGCAACATAAAGGCTATAGGTCCACGACCAATGCATATCAGTGTAGAAATTTAGTCGCTCGGCAATTTTGCAGGCCGGCTTTTTTAGCAAAGCGAAAACTAGGATACAGGGAGCCAGTCCCAGAACCACAAATAAAATGATTCCGGGTATCAGGAAACTGGTAAAGGGCGACCTGTCCAAAATGGATAGTGGCATTCCCATCAACTTGCCGGTGGGAGAAATGATCAATACGAAACCTCCTCCAATTGCCCCTAATCCGAGAAACGCTAATAGAATCAGGAGGATATTTCTGGGTATTGTCGTTTCCATGAGTTTCTCTCTTTTTGATGTTAGAAAAAGAAATCCTTCAGCCCAACCGCAACCAGGCTGATGGTGAATAGACCACCTAATAGTAGGCTGATATTCAAGGTATTAGATGTCCCATTTCCAGTTGCGAATTTCGGGCATGTCTTCCCCATTTCTGGTTATGTACTGCTTGTGTTCAATGAGTTTATCGGTCAGCATTTGCTTCAGGTAAGACCCCTTATTGCCCAACTGAGGCAGACGGTCCAGTACGTCCATAACCAGATGGAAGCGGTCCAACTCGTTCAGTACCGTCATGTCAAACGCCGTTGTAATGGTGCCTTCTTCCTTATAACCCCGCACGTGCATATTGGTATTGTTGGCGCGGTTGTAGGTCAGCCGATGTACCAGCCACGGGTAGCCATGAAAGGCAAAAATAACGGGCTTGTTTTTCGTGAAAAGAGCATCGTAATCTGCATCGTCCAGGCCGTGGGGATGTTCGGTGTTGCGCTCTAATTTCAGTAAATCAACCACATTGACAACCCGGATTTTAAGGTCGGGCAAATGCTTTCGTAGAATAGAAACAGCTGCCAGTGTTTCGAGCGTCGGCACATCCCCACAGCACGCCATCACCGCGTCTGGCTCAACGCCTTCATCATTACTTGCCCAGGCCCAGATACCAATACCTTCCGTACAATGTTTGAGGGCAGCGTCCATGTTTAGCCATTGAGGGGCTGGGTGTTTGCCCGCCACGATCACGTTCACATAATGCCGGGAGCGCAGGCAGTGGTCCATTACCGAGAGTAGGCAGTTCGCATCCGGCGGTAAGTAAACGCGCACGATGCCCGCTTTTTTGTTGATCACGTGATCCATAAAGCCGGGATCCTGGTGAGTAAAGCCATTGTGATCCTGCCGCCAGACGGTGGACGTTAAGAGGTAATTCAACGAAGCAATCGGTCGACGCCAGGCTATCTCCTTCGTCATTTTCAGCCACTTAGCGTGCTGATTAAACATCGAATCGACAATATGGACAAACGCTTCATAGCTGTTAAAAAGGCCATGCCGTCCGGTAAGAAGATACCCTTCCAGCCAGCCTTCGCATTGATGTTCGCTGAGCATTTCCATGACGCTTCCAGTGGGTGCCAGAAATTCGTCATTGACGGCGGTCTGAGCATCCCACTGGCGATTTGTAGCCTCAAAAACAGCTTCCAGACGATTTGACAGGGTTTCGTCAGGACCAAATACTCTAAAATTGCGCGGTTCCTGATTCAGCTTTATTACATCCCGCAAAAAACGCCCAACCACTTGTGTATCACTTGCTTCGGAGGTCCCCGGCGATGGTACATCGACCGCGTAGTCGCAGAATTCCGGCATGTGTAAATCACGCAACAATAAGCCGCCATTGGCCTGTGGATTTGCTCCCATACGCCGGTTGCCTACGGGAGCCAACTCCGCTAATTCCGGCAACAGCCGCCCCTGCTCATCAAAAAGTTCTTCGGGTTTGTAGCTTCTCAACCAACTTTCCAGTTGAGCCAGATGTTCGGGTGGTGTCGTCGCCGATACGGAGAGCGGCACCTGATGCGCCCGAAAGGTGCCTTCGTTGGACAGACCGTCAATAACTTTAGGGCCTGTCCAGCCCTTAGGAGATTTTAACACAATCATCGGCCAGCGGGGGCGTGTCGTATTGCCCTGTATTCGAGCGTCTTGCTGAATCTGTTTGATTTGTGTGATGGCCTTGTCTACCGTAGCCGCCATAGCCTGATGCATCAAGTCTGGGTCGTGCCCTTCTACAAAATAAGGTGTCCAGCCGTAGCCACGGAGTAACTGGTCCAACTCCTCGTGCGTGATGCGGGCCAATACCGTTGGATTGGATATTTTATAGCCGTTCAGATGCAGGATGGGCAGCACGGCCCCATCGGTGACCGGATTGAGAAATTTGTTGGAGTGCCAGGCCGTTGCTAGAGGGCCCGTTTCTGCTTCACCATCGCCGATAACACAGGCAACGACTAACTCCGGGTTATCGAATACCGCCCCAAAGGCGTGACTAAGTGAATAGCCCAACTCGCCCCCTTCGTGAATTGAACCGGGTGTTTGGGGTGACGCATGACTCGAAATTCCGCCGGGAAAAGAAAACTGGGTAAATAGCTTTTTTAGTCCGGCCTCGTCCTGACTGATGTTCGGATAAACGTCGCTGTAGGTGCCTTCGAGGTAAGTGCTTGCTACTACCGCCGGACCGCCGTGTCCGGGTCCGGAAATGTAAATCATGTTGAGGTCATATTTTTTGATGACCCGATTGAGATGCGTATAGATAAAATTTTGCCCCGGCGTGGTGCCCCAATGCCCCAGCAACATGTGCTTGATGTGGGCTAATGTGAGTGGTTCGCGCAACAACGGATTGTCGTGTAGGTAAATCTGACCAACCGATAGATAGTTGGCGGCTCGCCAGTAGGCGTTAATTTTTTGGACTAACTCAGGCGATAACGGCGTATCCGGCTGGCTCTCCGTTTTTGGTTGTAGATTGATAATCGTTTCCATTAATTGAGTTAGTTACAGTCTGTTGTGTGTTAATGACGTTTGGGCTATCAGCCAATTCTTACTGTAAACTTCCTTCAGAGGATTGGGGGTTTTTCAACATCCGGCAGACCGTTTGGGCAATCATCCACTCCTCATCGGTAGGAATGACGCGGACGGTAACCCGACTCGAAACCGTAGAAATCACGCCCGTACCCGTACTGGCCGCATTTCGTTGATCGTCCAGAGTAATGCCTAGAAATTCCAGTCCACGACATACGCGGGCCCGGATTTCGGCAGACTTCTCGCCAATACCCCCCGAAAAAACCAGTGTCTCCAGTCCGCCCAGTACAGCCGAGAAAGCGCCAATCCATTTCTTGGTTTGATAACAAAACAGCTCGACGGCTTCAGCCGCCCGCACGTCAACCGCCTGGTGATCAAGCAGATCGTGCATGTCCGAACTAGTTTCCGATACGCCGAGTAAGCCGGATTCGTGATTGATAAGGTGATTGAATTGGGCGGGCGTCAACTTCTCCGATTGCATTAGGTACCAGGCTACTCCCGGATCAAGGTCGCCCGGTCGAGTGCCCATCGGTAAACCGGCGGTTGGCGTAAAGCCCATACTCGTGTCTATACTTTTGCCTTCCCGGATTGCTGCCAGACTTGCTCCACTACCCAAATGCGCCAGAATAACCCGGCCTTTAGCGGCCTCAGTTCCGGCTATTCGGCTGAGTTCTTCTAACAGATAAGCATACGATAAACCATGAAAACCGTATCGCCGAATTCCTTTCGCATCGAACCGTCGCGGAATGGGTAATAGCTGGGCAACGCGTGGCATCGTCCGGTGAAAAGCGGTATCAAAGCACGCAATCTGGGTCAGGTTTGGGTGGCGTTTTTGGAATGCTTCGATTAAGTTGATTTCGCTAGGCAGGTGATCGGGATCGTAGGCGCTAATGCGGTGTAATTCAGCCACTAGCTGTTGGGTGATACGTTCAGGCTCCTGGTGCTCCATGCCATGAACGACCCGATGCCCAATCGACTTAATTGAGTCGAAAATAGGTTGCTTTTCGAGCCAGTCTATCAGGAAATTCACCGCTGATGTATGATCGGTGGCATTTATAGCGCAACTCGATAGCTGATTAGTAGATGGGTCGTTAAAGGTTAACGTCGTATCGGGCAGGCCAATTCGGTCAATGTGGCCGTAGAGTCCTCGTTTCGGCAATTCACCAACCGCATATACCGCGAATTTAATGCTTGACGAGCCTCCGTTGATGGTTAAAACGCTTTCTTTAGGCGAGGTCATAGCTGGTCAGTTTTACGTCTATACTCACCCCAGTGGAGTTTAATCCTGCACTTGTAGCCTGTAGTTAAATAATAAGTCGTTGATCATCAGGAATTTATTCAACAACGACGTAATCCTCGGATAAGTGTTGCTGTGGTAGTTGTCCCTGTTCAAGATACGTCAGGTTGTTGAGCGTCGTGTGGGCAATCTGCTCCATAGCTTCCTGCGTAAAAAATCCCTGGTGAGAGGTGACCAGCACATTTGGTAAATGCGTCAGTGCGTTCAGATCGGCATCGGGCAGGTATTTATCCGACCAATCGGCGAAAAAGAAATCATCTTCCAATTCGTACACATCTATGCCCAACGCGCCCAAATGACCGCTTTGCAGGGCTTCCAATACGGCAGGCGTATCCAGTAACCCACCCCGGCTGGTATTAATCAGATACGCACCGGGTTTCATTAGGGCCAGTGCAGAAGCATCGATCAGGTGATGCGTTTCGGGTGTTAATGGACAATGTAACGATAGTACATCCACTTTTGCCAGTAATTCATTTACCGGCAGATACTCCACACCAAGCTGTTGCAACACCGCCGACTGCATCTTGTCATACGCGACTACATGGCAACCAAAACCGAGCATGATGCGGGAAAACGCAGCCCCGATCTTACCCGTGCCGATCACACCAACCCGCTTGCCGTAGAGATCAAAACCCATTAGACCATCGAGCGTAAAGTTGTTTTGTTTGGTACGCTCATAGGCTAAATAGGTCTTTCGGTTCAGAGACATCAGTAGGGCAACGGCGTGTTCGGCGACGGCGTGGGGTGAGTACGTTGGCACACGCAGAACACGGATGCCTAACTGCTGAGCCGTTGGTACGTCTACCTGATTATAGCCCGTACAGCGCAGGGCCACCAGCCGAATGCCCTGATCTGCCAGTGCCTGAAGCGTTGGACGGGTAAGCTGGTCATTGACAAATACGCATATCGCCTGATGTCCAGCGGCTAACGGAACCGTTTCTGGCGTCAGTTGCTGAGATAGAAACGTTAACTGATGTCGGTGATTGCTGTTAGCAGCTTCCAGAAAGGGCTGTTCGTAAGGGTGGCAACTAAAAAAAGCGATCTTCATACCAGTCAGTTTTTGTTGAAAAAGAGTAAATCACTTTGTTGTGAAACAAGAGACAAGCCCATACATTTCTGCGCGAAGTTTAGACTACAGATAATAGCGGAAGATCAGAAAGACGGGCCATACGTTGCGTTTCGCCTTCAGAAACTAACTTAAGGAGCCAATTGCGCATCTGCGGCAGCATTATAATCAAGTCGGCTTTGTTCGTGTGAGCAAAGGTGATTAGCGTGTCATAAATTCCTTCTCCAGACTCGATAGTCAGGGTGTGGGGCTGCTGATTTAATAACCGCCGGATATGTTCAGCCTGCTGCCGCGTGTCGGTATCAGTAGGTTTGTCGCTGATGCATAGTATATTAATTACACTACCAAACGACCGGGTGAAATGCAACACCGTGTCCAGAGCTACTGCATTTGGGGGCGTTGCCAGATCGATACCCAACACTACATTTTTTAGGCCGTCGTAGGTAATGCCCGGTGGAATCAGCAGGAGCGGCACTTCTGTTTCAGCGACCATTTCGGTGGCAAGACTTCCCATCAACTGCGTACTGTCCGGGGCGGTGCCAACTGTAGACATGATAAGCAGATCAGCGTGTTCAGCCGTTGATACGCTACGAATAACATTCATTGCATGGCCTTCCTGCGCGATGCATCGAATCGGTACTTCCTCTCCCGGTAATTCATTTAACTCCTTGGCCAGCCTTCGCAGGGCTTTTTCGCTACTTTCCCGTGTAGCTTCCACTGACAGGGGGAAATCACCCGTTTTAGCCGGATTGTCGGGCCAGACCTGGTAGGCATGTACTAAAATTAAACTGGCTTTCTGGTCATGGGCGAGTTGCCTCGCGAAGTGAGCTGCCCGATTGGCGTTGTGTGAAAAGTCGGTAGCAAGAATAATCGTTTTCATAACTAACTCTTTGTTAAGGTGTGATTGGTACGTTTATTTTGCCAGGTATCCACCATCAACTGGATAATACGATCCTGTAACGAATGACGCTTTTGCGGAACTTAACCAAATCACTAATTCGGCGACTTCTTCTGCTTTCCCCAGGCGGCCAATGGGGTGAAGGCTAACCAGTTGCTCTTTAACTTCTGTAGATAACTGGCTCAACAAAGGCGTGTCAATGTAGCCCGGTCCAACGGCGTTTATCCGAATGCCCTTCGGTGCGTATTCAATGGCGGCTGTTTGCGTTAGTCCGATTATACCGTGTTTTGCCGTTACGTATCCCGGCGAACCGGGTGTTCCAACCTGACCCAGTATAGAGGCCATATTCACAATAACGCCCGCGCCCTGCGTGAGCATTACTTCTAACTCGTACTTCAGGCAGAAGAAGACACTATTAAGGTTTACATTGATGATCTGATGCCAGCCTTCCAAACTATAGTCGGCGGTCAGATTCATTTCTCCTCCAATACCTGCGTTGTTACAGGCAATGTCGAGAGAGCCAAATGCCGAGACTGTTTCCTGCACCAGTTGCCGACACTGGGCCGAGTCGCTAACGTCAGCTTTAAAGAACCGAGCGTTTGCCCCAGTAGCGGTTATTTGTTCCACTACTTGTTGCCCCTGGACTTCGTCGATATCTGATACCATGACATTAGCTCCGTGCTGGCCATATAGCAGGGCGATGGCCTTGCCAATACCCGAAGCGGCTCCGGTTATTAGAGCCGTCTTCCCTTGTAAGTCTTTATCCATTAAAAAATTAATCGGTAAGTAAATAATGAAAACAAGTAGCCGTGCCAGTTAAATTCTAGAAGCCGGCGTAATAGAATCAGCGCGTTGTTCGCCAGTGTTGTGAATCAGACCGACGGCCTTAAGGATTGCTAAATGATATGTTGTAAAACAAGTTTAGCTTGGGATCGACCGACTATGATGCCAAAGGAGAAATCCTTTATAGGACTTAGGTTGATTAAGCCAGACTTGGGTTTATCCCGCACGTCAGCTTGTTTGGTAGGTCAAAGTAAGCTAAAGCTCATTTGAACTAGTATGATTTAAGACACCTGTTAAGTTGATAAAAGTCAGCTTTTTGACGTATTAAGGCATATCAATAAGTGGAAAATTCATCAGCCAGACACAAAACCGAAGGGAGCGTACCTGGCTGATGAATTTCGTCAGCCGAAATTGGCCGAAGAGTTACTGGCAACATGATTTTAGGTATGTCAGATTTAGCCCTGCAAAAGGATAGATTTTTTAATTGACCTAATCATACGAGTCGGTAAAACGACTTAGTAACGGGTATTTTTGTACTTTTCAGCCATGCTTTATACGCCCGACCAAACTGCTCAACTGCCCGCTGAAGGCTTTCGGTATTTGCTCACGTCGCTCGATGATCACGTCCTGACAATCACGCTGAACCGACCCGAAAAAAAGAATGCACTTAATACGCTGATGCTGGTCGAATTCGCCTTTGCATTGGCGTATGCGCATTATGCCACAGAGGTTTGGCTGGTAGTACTGGCGGCTTCTGGTGATACCTTCTGCGCCGGGATGGACCTGAAAAGTTTAGCACAGCCTAGCTCTGATGGTTCAGGATTCGAATCGGTTTCGACTGGTGATCGGGAGTCCATGTCAATCCCTGAACCATCGGGACCGGTTCGGCTAGGTGAACTGATGGCGGGTTTGCATAAGCCGTGTATCGCCCGTGTGCAGGGGAGCGTTTATGCGGGCGGATTCTTGCTGGTAGGCGGTAGCACCTATGTCGTTGCGGCTGATGCGGCAACGTTCAGTTTACCAGAAGTGAAGCGCGGGCTGTTTCCGTTTCAGGTGCTGGCTCTTTTGCTTGACATTATGCCCGCCCGTTCAGCGCTCGACCTTTGCCTTCGCGCTCAAACTCTTACCGCCACTGATGCGCTAAAAATTGGTCTGGTAACTAATGTTGTGCCTATCAATGAGCTGGATAGAGCCATAACGCGCCTGGCAGATGAACTAAAACAGGTTTCGCCCACGGCAATACAGTTCGGTTTACAGGCCTATCAGCAACAGAAAAGCTTACCGTCAAACAAGCAGCAAGCGTTTCTGTACGAGCAATTTAGTCAACTACAACAAACGTCCGACGCCAAAGAGGGCATGGCCGCTTTTCTGGAAAAACGAAAACCGACGTGGGGAACCAATAGATAATGCGGAACAGGGCGTGAGGTTGAAAACTAACTACAGTTTTCAACCTCACGCCCTGTTCCGTTACCGCCTAAAAAGTGTTTACTTTTCTCCCGGATGATACGTCTTTTCAACATGCTGACGAACATCTTCGGGGTAAAACCAAACATCTTTAAATTGCCCTTCGCAGTACATAGGAGCCTGATCCGTGAAATGCTGCGTGCCTGGTTTGCTACTCTGCCCACCCGTAACGACCGAGCGCGCTTTTACTTTCTTGCCAAATTCCACAACGGCTACGAAACTATTACCAACATTTCCGTAGCGTTTTTTTGTGCCGGGATACGTTTTTGCGCCGTAAGCCGCCAGTGATCCCCAGGCTGAGGGTGTAAAGCCAACGGGAATACTTGGTTGTTGGTCGTCGTATGTTTCCTGAATTTTCCCGGTTAGTCGTTGGTAACGATTAATGTCTCCCCAGGGCGTTTTCCAGGTGCCAAAATCGCGGGTTAGTTCGTTTAAAACTTCGGTGAGTGTCGTCACCTTTTCCTGCGGAGACGTATTGCTACCGACAAAAGCCGCTAGACTTAAATAATCGAGTCGTTGATCGGCGGGAACCCGGCTGCGAGCAAGCCGTTGTATTTTTTCACCCCACAAGACCGCCAGCGTCGTTCCAACTGACGTTTTTCCGTAATTCTTGTCCCAGGTCTGAAGTGTTTTAATTGCCTCTGACAAGTCCTTGGCTTTATTAACCGAATCGCCGGAAACTGTTTTATAGGCGGCCAGTAAGGGTGGAATCAAGTCATCGAATGCGGCTAGATGTGGATCGTTAGCCGCCGAAATTAACGTATCGAGAGTGAAAGTTGATTTATGACTTAACACATGGGCGGCATTGATACCTCTATAATTTTCGGCATCCGGTGCCATATATATTGGATACTGGCTTTTCACCGGGCTACTGCTGCCTGAGACGGTGAACGGGGTAGAGTTGCAATTTTGAATCCAGCCAGTAGCCGGGTTATGAACCTGAACGATCTCTTTAACCGAGTGCAATCCTTTCCATTCGGTCGCTGGATTGCTTCCGTCAACAGGTTGGCTCCAATCAAATTTGGTATCTCGTTTGGGCATGAAATTGCCGTGCCAATAGGCGATGTTACCGTCACGATCAGCAAAAACGGTATTGTTAGACGCATTCCCGTTGAGTCTCATCACTTCCTGAAAACTTGCATACCCTTTCGCTTTTGTGCGCAGATATGACTGTTCCAGTGCGTTCAAGGGCGTATTCATCATATCGACGGCAATCCACTTGTCGCCTTTCTCGCCAACAATAGGGCCGTGTTGCGTCCAATACAGGGTAAACTCTTTGTATTGAATTCCATTGCTTGACTTATAAGGGAGTCGTATCTTTTTTGTCCGAACAGGTTTGAGCGCATCTCCATATCGGTAATAAAGAACATTGTTTTTCTTCTCAATCGTTTCCAGATACTCATCCATCGAGTCGGCACTGCTGGATGTGTGCATCCAGCCGCAGTTCTCGTTAAATCCCTGATACACAAAGAACTGTCCCCACGTAACGGCACCGTAGGTATTCAAGCCGGTAGTGCTAACCATATGCACCTCCGACCGAAAATAGAACGACGTATGCGGATTGATCAGCAGCAACGCATTTTTCGTAGCACTTTTGGCTGGGGCAATCGCGAATCCATTTGAGCCGACAGGTTCACGTTCGTACTTGTCGAAATCGTTAATCCAGGAGGTTTTGCGTTGCTCGTAAAAATCCTTCAATCGGTCGGTCGATACTACACTGATATTCCCACCAATACTGCCTTCGCTAAACATCAGGGGCATCCAGGGCTGAAACCGTTTCAATAATTTGGGCCTGACGTTTGGATGTGTGTGGAGATAATAGTTCGTGCCATCGGCAAACGCATCCAGCAAATTCTTCATCCAAATCGGACTTTTTTTGTAGATAGCAATCGCTTGTGTCGTGTCCATAAACAGGCGCGCCCGCAAGTCATGATACAGGGCCGATTCTCCTTCTACTTCCGCTAATCGTCCTATCGAGGTAATATAGTTGTCTTCAACGCGATCAAAATCATCTTCGCATTGGGTAAACAACAGCCCGAAAACGACGTCAGCATCCGTTTTGCCATAGATATGCGGAATGCCCCACGTATCGCGGGTGATAGTAACCTGCTTCGCTTGTTGTTGCCAGCGGGTTACTTCGGCCTGACTAAAGGATTGCCCTTGTACAAAGGTTGAATTCAGGAAGACGATCAGGCTTAAAAATAAGTAGATCGACTGCGATGTAAAACGATTCATCAAAGAGGAATAAAATGAAGTGAACGGAGAACCAATAAATACTAGCGAATTCGTTTAAAGTAGCCTGTGTCAGAGGGTATTAGCGAAGGGCCGAAAATCGTTTTGGCGCTACCCGATGATGAGTTTCCTGTTCGTAGGCATACGCCAATCGGATTAACGTTGGCTCATCGAACAGACGTCCCAAAAACTGAATACCGGCGGGTAAATCGCCCGTGGTGAAACCCATGGGAATGGTGAAAGCGGGCTGGCCCGTACTTGGAGCAATCAACTGACTGTTATCCCCTTTGTAGCCCTGCGCATCGCCAACTTTGGCGGGTGGATAATTCCAGGTTGGGTAGATAAGCGCATCGACATGTAGCCGATCCATTTCGGTTTCAATGGCTTTGCGGTAGGCAATCCGGAGTGGATCGGTAAAGGCATCGCCACACGGAATCTCGGGGTGACTAGCCCTGCCCGTATGCGTTTGCTGGTACGTTAGGCGGTCGCGCACAATGTCCGAATAGCCACCTATCCGAATAATATCTTCTAACGTTTTCAGTGAATCCCGTTTGACAAATGTGCGGAGGTACGTTTCGATATCAGTCCTAAAATCGGCGCACCACTGATTGGCCCGCAACGAATCAAATTCAGGGATCGTAACGTCAACAACCTGAGCGCCCATACGGGTCATATCAGCAATAGATTGATCGAAAAGTTGTTTGATTTCGGGATGGATATTCTTGTCACTCACCTGACGCAATACCCCAATTCTGGCTCCTTTCAGGCCATCTTTCCGCAGATACTGGGTATAGTTCTTAGGTACTTTACCCTGGCTATTTTTCGTAATTGGATCGTTGGGGTCGTAGCCAGCCGTGACTTCCAGCAATCGCACCGCATCTTCAACCGTACGGGACATGGGTCCACCCACATCATTTCGGGTATAGAGTGGAATAATGCCGTATCGACTTACCAAACCTAGCGATGTACGAAAACCAGCCAGCGCGTTGTGCGACGATGGACCCCGGATTGAATTTCCCGTATCGGACCCCAACCCGACAGTACCTAAGTTAGCGGCCACTGCTGCCGCCGTACCACCACTTGACCCGGCTGGAACATAGGCTAAATTATAGGGATTAAGTGTTTCGCCCGCCATCGAACTTTGCGAATGCATAGGCGTAAAAGCCCATTCGGCCATGTTCGATTTGGCTAGAATAATGGCTCCGGCTTCACGTAGTTTCCGAACCTGATACGCATCTTCGGTCGGAACAAACCCCTTTAAAGCTATTGAGCCGCCAGTCGTTTGCAGTCCCTTTGTGTTGAAATTGTCTTTTACGATAACTGGAATGCCATGCAGTGGGCGCAGTTTGCCGGTTTTTCGAAATTCAGCATCCAGCGCACGGGCCGTAGCAAGTGCTTCGGGATTCAGGATAATAATTGAATTCAGCTTAGTCGGCTGGTCGTAGGTTCGAATGCGTTCCAGGTAAGCCGTGACCAATTGCTCACTCGTAAGGGAACCTGCCCGGAATGCCCGGTGGATGTCGCTGATGGTGGTTTCAACCAGCTCGAATTTAGTGACGGGCGACGCTTTTGACCGTGACTGAGCATGAGCAGATAGTATCCAGCATGGACTTAGTAACAAGACAAATGTATAAATGTGTAACGGACGAAGGAGACGGATAAATCGCGGCATACGGTATATAGACAGGTATAATCGTATGGCAAAAATAAGATTTCCTGATAGGAATACGCCTATAAACGAACAAGTAAGCTTTATTTATATTGATAATAGTATAAGCGACGAAATAAAGAAAGTTCAGGTATCACAGGCTTCAGGCCATTTTTAGGTCAGTAACGAAACCAAAAACGACCTGAAGTCCATGCTGTGGTGTCAGGTTATCAAACCTGACTAATGAGATTTTGAGAACCTTTGCCATATAGGTTTTGAGAAACCGACACCACTCTAATTTGAATTGGAAAACCTGATACTGCACCAAACTAAAAACGAGTTTAATTGATCGTGCGATCTTTGGTACGCCTTAGGCCAACGTTTTTAAGTATGCCTCCAGACTAATAGGCTCACGGCCCAGTAGTTGTTCCAGCGTTGGAGAAGGTAGGTTAAAATCGTTTTGTTTCATTGCCTCCGCCATACCAGCCAGCATTTTTGCGATTGGTGCCGGGAGATGCTTTTCTAATTCTGTTGTGTAGGCACTGTTAGGAATATCAATATATTCAACAGACTTTCCATTTTGACTCAGCCCATCGGCAACATCGCTGAACGACCAGGCGGTGGTTGCGCCGATGTTGTACACTTTATTGTCGTGTCCTTCGCTGGTTAGGGCATTGGCCAGTGCTTCAGCTATATCGGTGCGTAGCGCGAAACTGATTTTACCGGCACCGGCTGGATAGTGGAGCTTACCCGATTGGGCAGCGTCGCCAAGCACCATTGGCAATATATCCATATAGAGATTGTTACGGAAAATGGTGTACGTCAACCCGGATTCTATAATCAAATTTTCGGTACGAAAATGATCGATGGCGGGCGTAAATAGTGCCGTTGTGGATGGATTTGGGGCACTGGTGTAAAAAATATGTTTGACACCAGCTTCCTTGGCGGCATTAATAACATTGCTGTGCTGATGAACCCGCTCGTCGCCCAAACTTGCACTGGATATCAACAAGAGCGTGTCAACATCGGCCAAGCTTGCTGCAAATGACGCCTGATCGTTGTAATCGCCCTGACGAACTATTACACCTTTGTCGGCAAATTCGGTGACTTTTTGCGGATCTCTGACGATAGCAACAATCGATTCGGGACTTGTTTTGTTGAGCAGAAATTCGAGGGTGGCTTTTCCTAAATGGCCAGAAGCTCCGGTTATTGCGATCATTGTATGGTTGTTTTTGTTAGTTCCTTAGTTACTTTTAGTAACTCAAAGGTATTTCGTAACTTTAGCGGATACAAGAGGGCATTTCATAATACGTCAGGCACATGGACATAACTATTGTTGATTATCAGGAAGATGAGCTGGTAAAAAAGTTGCAAAAAATTTTAGGAGACGTAGATAATGAAGGCGGTACGTGTCCGATTCGCCATATTTTAGCCCGGTTCAGCGATAAATGGTCGACATTATCCATTTTTCATTTGGGCAATGCGGGTACACTTCGTTTTAATGAATTGAAAAAACGAATCGATGGTATTTCGCAACGCATGCTTACCGTAACGCTCCGCACGTTGGAGCGCGATGGGTTGGTATCGCGCCGGATTTACGCTGAAATTCCGCCCCGGGTCGAATACCAATTGACAGATTTAGGTCGCAGTCTTTTAGTACAGATTATTGAACTGGGCGATTGGGCCAGCAATCATAGTAGTCAAATTATGGAAGCCAGAGTTCGGTTTGACACCCGCGAGCACGTGATTAATACAATGGCCATTATGAACTGATGGAGTAAAATTTTGCCAGTATTTTTAATAGTAATTATTTGGTTCAACTAGGAGGCATCTGAGCGTTATAGCAGGTGAAAAATTAGACTGTTTATCGTTCAGTCAGAAGCCAATGTAGCGGGATTTTTTAAGAATGTGTACCCTTGGTTAAATCTGTCGATTTTGTTCGTTTATCCCTTTGTTATCAGCGGGTTGTTATGTATATTTACCTCCCTGATTTACAACAAACAACTAGACTAATGAGCCGGCTTTGGTGTAAAAATTAGAGCCTGGCAACTCAATTCGCATGAAGAAAGGACGTTCTAATCCGAATCAGTTCCAAATTGATTTTCTGGCGGCTTTCCGCCAAATGCTCGTCAGTCTTGGTAGTTCTGAAAACCTGCCTGTCAACGAAAGTCTGTTCATGCGTATGACGGACCAATGGGAAAATACGCGCGCGATACCGGCTGATCTTTTATTCACAAAAAGCCCGGTGGAGGCAATCATTTTCCGATTACAAAAAGCAGAGGTTGATGGCGAAACAGATCGACTGCGTTTTCCTGGTGAACTCATTGCCGGTGAAATTCGCGGAGAGAAAGGACTAACCGGTTTCTCGGCCAAATTTCGGGAGCAGGGCTGGATTATCTTACCCGCCGAACTATCGGCTATGTACAAAAACTTATTTTTGAACATTCTGGCGGCTTCTATCGGACTCGAATATCTCTATCCTGTCCGTAAAGAACTGTTAGCTGAATCCGAACGTGTGGCGTTGGCGGCTATGTTGCCTGAAGCCGAAGTGCGTAAGTTTTTTGGCTTGCGCCTGTCCCGCTTTCCTGATAGTTTCCGTAGCGAAGTCGCCAATTATTTCAATCTGCCCTTTGATTATGTACTGAAACGCGCTAATCACCTGGGCATGGTATCAGAAGAGGTAATTGAAGAGGCTCGTACGCCTACACAGCCATTACGCTCTACTGTGTTGCGTCGTCCGCAAAGTAGTCGGGCTGCGTAGGTCAAATTAAGCGTTAGTTGATTATTGTCAAGCCGGTTAGATACATTCGTTATCTAACCGGCTTTTTTACGCGGTTTGACGTCGCCGAAGCGATGTGAACTAACGATTTTGGTTCTGTACCTACAGTATCCAATTCATTCGGGAGAGCCATTTCTTTATAAACGTTTGATCATGTGTTAATCAAACTACTACCATTATCACGTAGGTTTCTTTAGGGACCAAGACCTTAGAGATATTATTCGTCAAGTTAGTATACATAACAAAAGTAATACTGATCTCATCTACTGATTACTGGGAACCTCCGTTTTTTGTCCTTTTCATAGATTATCTAGTTCACTATCAAGAAGATTAATCGATTTAAAGGGAATTACAGATTATTATTTGGAAGTCAAGTCAATTACGCGCTGTTTTGCAAAACCTATTAAATCAATAGACTATAAGTACTAATACTCTATCTACAACCGGGAGAATAGGGAGAATTCAGTGTAAATCATTATGACTACCAATATAATTAGTATGAAACAAGCTTTAAAGTTGACTTTTTTTATAGGTGTACTCTTTCTACCCTTCTTTTTATCCGCTCAAAATGCACCTGTTATCAATTCAACTGTTTCCGGAAAAATCATTGACTCTCGCACGAAAGAACTGTTAATTGGCGCCACAGTAACTATTAAAGGCACAACGAATGGTAGTGCCACCGATATAAATGGTCAATTCAATCTGCTCACTGGCCAGAGACTTCCCTTTACAGTTGTCGTTTCGTTCGTAGGTTATCAGACCAAAGAAATTGTTATAAGTGATAATAATGTAGAAATTCAGCTTGAAGAAGGAGTCAATCAGCTGGCCGACATAGTCATTACGTCCCGACGGCGTCAGGAATCGGCACAGGACGTTCCTATTCCGATCTCCGTTGTAAGTGGTAACCGTGCCGAAGATGCTGGCGCTTTCAACGTGAACCGATTGAAAGAAATGGTGCCTACCGTTCAGTTATATGCCTCCAATGCCCGAAATACAACGCTTAATATCCGTGGCTTGGGCTCCACGTTTGGGTTAACGAACGATGGTATTGATCCGGGTGTCGGATTTTATGTAGATGGTGTTTACTACGCTCGTCCGGCGGCTACAGCCCTCGATTTCATCGACATTGAACAGGTAGAAGTGTTACGGGGACCTCAGGGAACATTGTTTGGTAAAAATACAACGGCTGGGGCCTTTAACATTACGACGCGCCCTGCCGGTTTTGTCCCAAGCGGAAGTTTTGAACTAAGTTATGGCAATTACGGGTACATCCAGGCTAAGGGGTCACTCACGGGGCCACTGAGTAAAAAGCTTGCCGCGCGAGTGTCGTTTACGGGTACGCAACGGAACGGGACCTTCTACAACGTACATACCCAGCTCCCAATCAACGATATTAACAATATTGGCGTGCGGGCGCAACTCCTGTACACGCCAAATGATAATATAAAAATTACCTTAATTGGGGATGTTTCCGAGCAAAAACCGAATGGATACGGTTGGCCGGTAGCTGGTGTTGTTCCCACCAAACGAGCTGCCTATCGTCAATTCAATGCCATCATTGCCGATTTAAATTATAAACTTCCTTATTCAAGCGCTTTTGAACGGATTGTTGACCTTGACACACCTTCAAAAGCAGATAATGGCCTCGGCGGGGTATCACTGAATGCTGATATTAAAATTGGTAATGGTACACTGACTTCTACGACAGCCTGGCGTCACTGGCAATGGACCCCGCTGAATGACCGCGACTATATCGGTCTACCCGTCTTCACGATTTCGTCAGGCAACTCGGTTCATGATCAATGGTCGCAGGAAATACGGTATGCGGGTAAAATTTCATCCCGATTGAGCGGTGTTGCTGGCTTATTTGGTCTTTGGCAGGATTTAAAATCTGACCCTGTACAGACCGAAGAAGCTGGTTCTGCCCAATGGCGTTTTGCCCAAAGCTCCACCAGTGCCCTTTGGAAGACGGCAGGTCTATTCGACAATTTCGGTATTCGCACAACTAATAGACTCCAGAGCACAGGTTTAGCTGCCTTTGGACAACTTGACTGGTCCATAACCGATAAAATCCATGTTCTACCAGGTCTTCGGTACAATTACGACAAGAAGATAGCCAACTATAAACGCGTAACCTACGGAGGTTTGCAGACGACCGATCCAGCTTTATTAGCCTTAAAGAACGGGGTTTATACGAACCAGGCGTTCGATACGGACGTATCAGAGGGTAATTTCTCCGGTCAGCTTACCCTGCAATATAGGGCTGGGAGGGCGATCAATGCCTTTGGCACCTATGCTATAAGCTACAAACCCGTCGGGATTAATATTGGTGGATTACCAACGGCCAATGGGCAGACATTGCTTGATCTGGCCAGAGTGAAGCCCGAGCATGTACACCACCTCGAATTTGGACTAAAAACAAAACCGTCTCCTAACTCTGTCCTGAATCTGGTCGTTTATAACACAGAAATCAAAGACTTTCAGACACAGGTACAAACGCCTGAGCCGGGCGTAAATAGAGGCTATCTGGCCAATGCTGAGAAAGTACGTGTAATGGGGGTTGAAGTAGACGGAAATGTACGGGTAGCCAATAGGTTAACCCTAAACGCAGCTGTTGCCTATACGGACGGCAAGTATGTATCATTCAAGAATGCGCCGGTGCCGCTCGAAGAAACGGGTGGAGAACAAGCCTTCAAAGACATTTCGGGGGGGGTATTACCCGGCATCTCAAAATGGTCAGGTTCTGTAGGTGGCGAGGTAACCGCCAGAGGAAATCTCATCAGTTTAAAAGGAAATTACTTTGCCGGGCTAGATGCTTTCTATCGCTCGTCATTTTCGTCGAGTCCGTCGCCGTCTCAATATTTAAATATTGACGGCTACGCCTTGGTAAACGGCCGACTTGGTTTTAGGGCTTCAACCGGGATTTCGATTTTCATCTGGGGTAGAAACCTGTTCAATACCAATTATTATGAACAGTTATTGGCGGCTCCCGGAAGCGCAGGGCATTATGCCGGTATTGTAGGCGATCCACGTACATACGGTGTTACGTTACGATACTCTTTCTAGCCTAAAGGCTGGCACACGGCTTCTATGGCTTGTAATACCTGACTATCACCTTGGGACGTGACGATATTTTGATCGGTCAAGTCGGCTCTAACTAGGTAAATGCTTAATAATCATAAACCAATTATTCGTAATGGCAACACAAAACCAGAGTCAGGTGCTGCACGAGGTGTTAACCGCAAATGAAGCTTACGTTGAGTCATTCGGAGATAAAGGAAGCTTACCGCTACCACCGGGCTGACATTTTGCTATTCTAACCTGTATAGATGCCCGATTAGATCCAGCTAAATATACGGGCTTGGCCGAAGGCGATGCTCACGTGATTCGGAATGCCGGTGGTCGGGCCAGCGATGACGCAATCCGATCATTGATTATTTCGCATAAACTTCTCGGTACAACGGAGTGGTTTGTTATTCACCACACCGACTGCGGCATGGAACTCTTCACGGATGATATAATCCGAAACCTGTTATCAAAAAGCCTGAAAACGGCCACAATTGATGAGAAAGGTTGGCGGAATGTAACAGAAGAGGGTGGTTCTGACGGAGCAAAATTTATCTCGTTTCTACCAATCAGTAACCTTGCTGACAGCATAACAGAAGACGTGCAACGAATTAAAAAACATCCATTAGTTACGTCCGATATTCTGGTTTATGGTTACATTTACGACGTTAAAACGGGTCAGCTGATCGAAGTACCCGAAGCCACGGCAGCGGGTAGTGTACAATAAAGCCAGTACCAGATTATAAGTTATTGAATTAGTGAAAGCTGTTTACGTTAATTTTATTTAACGTGGACAGCTTTTATCTGTTTGTACCATTTGTATACAACTTGTGGACAAAGGTTTGTCTTTGCAATAACTCACTTATGAAACAATTCTTCTTACTCTCGTTTTTGTCATTAATCAGTACTATAAATGTCCGGGCACAGACTAATCTGGCGGGGAGCGTTACCGACGACAAAAATCAACCGTTGGCAGGCGCAACGATTAGTATTCGCGGTACTACTACGAGCACGATTACACGGGTAAATGGCCAATTTTCATTGCCAACCAACGAGTCACTACCCCTTACCATCAGCGTATCATTAACTGGCTATAAACAGCAAGACGTAGCCGTACGAGGCAATAACTTCCGCAACATCGTAATTAGTCTTACTAAAGAAGCCATCCTTACCGATGAACTCATTATGTCGGTGAGCCGCATCCCGGAAGATAGTCGGAAAGCCGCCGTGACGGTAGAAAAACTTGGCACACAGCAGTTTCAGCAGTCGCCAGCGTCCAGTCCGTTCGACGCGCTTCAAAACGTGAAAGGCGTTGACTTGCTAACCCAGAGCCTAACATTTAAGTCCGTTAACCTGCGGGGTTTCGGGGCAAATAACAACAACCGTTTTGTTCAACTCACCGACGGTATGGACAATCGTTCGCCGGGTCTGGGTTTTGGTTTTGGTAACGTAGCGGGTATTTCGGATTTGGACGTTGAGCGTATCGAACTTATACCGGGGGCTTCGTCGGCCTTGTATGGTCCCGATGCGTTGCAGGGTTTAATGCTGACCTCAAGCAAGAATCCCTTTACGTATCAGGGGTTGAGTGTCCAACTGAAAACAGGCGTCAATAACGTTGGAAAAGCAAATTTTGGCTCTAAAGGCTACGGCGATATGGCCATTCGCTACGCCAAACAACTCGGCACACGGTTTGCCTTTAAGGTGAATTTTCAGCGATTAAGCGGCACCGACTTCATCGCCGATGATTACAGCGACCGCTCAACGCGTGCCCGCACCAATTTTTTTGCCACTGACCCCAGTAAGGGAGGCATTGCCACTGGAATCGGTTTCGTGCCTAATAACAACTCGAATACGAACTTTGAATATGATGGCGTAAATAGCTATGGGGATGACATCAACGCGGGTGGTGCATTCACTTTCCCGAAAAACTACGCCAATACCTTGTTACAGAGCAAGTTGGTTACCCGAACGGGATATAGAGAAGTAGAGGTGTTGGGTAACAATGGCAAAGTATTTAATAACCGGGCCAACGTGTCAGTACATTACAAACTACCGGGCAACATCGAAGCGTCGTTGGGTTGGTACTATGGCAACGGTAATTTCATTCGTACGGCAGGTTTCCGCGAATATTTTCCCGACTATCAGCGCCATCAGATCAAAGCCGAACTGCGGGGCGATAACTTCTTTTTGCGGGCTTACACTACGCAGCAAAGAGCGGAAGCCTGGAACATTGGACAAACGGCCACGGCGATCAATAATACCTGGAAATCAGTGGGGCAGTGGGCCACCGAATTTGGGCAGGCTTACGTAGAAAACAAGGTTAGCGTTGGGGAAGCCCGCGTTACCGCCGACCGGGGGCGATACCTACCTGGTTCCGCTCAATTCAATGCCGTGCGAGATGCCTATGCCAACACCTACAACACCGATTTTATACCCGGTTCAACTACGGTCAAGGGAACACGATTCCGCGATAATTCGGCCATGCGGCATTACGAGGGCATGTATAATTTCACAAAGTTGCTGAACAACGCAGTCGAGGTGATTGCGGGCGGCAGTATCCGGCACTACGCCCTGAATACGGGAGGTACAGCTATTGCCTTAAAAGCCGATGGGTCGGAATATAGTATCAACGAATATGGAACCTACGTGCAGGCAGCTAAAGGACTGAAAGTAGGGACATTCGTGACGGTAAAACCAACGGTAGCGATTCGCTATGATAAGAATCAATATGTGAATGGTGGCTTTACACCCCGCGCGTCGGCGGTGGCGAGTGTGGGCGTGCATAATTTTCGGGGATCGTGGCAGTCAGCGTTTCGAAATCCTTCACCGAGCCAGTTGTTTGCCATTCCGGCGGCTGGAAAAGGAGGAGATGTAGGTGGTTCACAACTCTCGGCTGGGCCGGCGGGTCTGCTCACCAACCCAGCGTATCTAGATAGTGATGTGAAGGATTTTGTTGCCGGACGCCTAACCGAAGCTCAACTGCGCAGCCGTTCATACAACCCGACTACCATTACGACCGAGAAAATAAAAACGTGGGAACTAGGCTATAAAGCCCAGATTCAGAGTAAGCTATATGTAGATGCATTTTACTTCCATAGCAAATATACCAACTTTATGGCGGCCCAGAGTTTCTACCAACCCACGAATGGTCAGCTTACCGATTTTGCGGCCAATGCGTACCGAACACTGCAAATTACTTTTAATAATTTTAACCAGACATTCGTGAATGGCTGGGGGTTAGGTACGGACTACGGTCTTGGTCAGGGGTTCACTATTAGCGGCAATTATACTCATCAGGTTGGGACCGTAACGCTACGTGATGCACAGGGAAATATTATTAATGACAACGCTGGTGTACCCATCGTAAAGCGTAAAATGAGCAATCCTGAAGTCGCTCAGAAAGGCCGTAATTTCTTTAACTCACCCGAAAATCGGTACAATATAATTCTTAGTAATCCACTCCTGACCGACCGGTTTGGGGCCACACTTACTTATCGCTGGACAGATCGAATGTGGGCAGAACAAGGCACAACAGCGGGCGATGTCTGGTTACCCTCCTGGACAAGTTTAGACGCGCAGGTG
This sequence comes from Spirosoma flavum, assembly GCF_042686045.1. Taxonomy (NCBI): domain Bacteria; kingdom Pseudomonadati; phylum Bacteroidota; class Cytophagia; order Cytophagales; family Cytophagaceae; genus Spirosoma; species Spirosoma flavum. The sequence goes on along the minus strand of NZ_JBHUOM010000019.1, from coordinate 269,696 downwards.
TCCTACAAAGTCCCAACGGTGAAATCGGTCGTTAAACTCGGCGGCACGAACATTTTAAATCAATATTATGCACAAGGCTATGGTCTGGCGCGTATCGGCGGGCTTTATTATGTGAGCATTACATTTGATGAATTAATGCGGTAGTCACGTAATTGATAGCCAATGCGGTCATTATACAGTACTTGCCCGTTCGCCCTTGCGCAGCGCATTCACCAAATTATGCGCCCGTCGCGTCGGTTCGGGAAGGCGATAGCCAGTACCATTACGGCCACCATCACATTGTAGCGTTAATGAAATAGCGGTTTCAAGATCAATTAAATGGCCGGGTGAGACAAAAACAGGATTGACCTTATTTTTAGTCCGCAAAGCTGCGCCAATTACCTCGCGGTAATGCATCATGGGCGACCACGAACCGCGTTCGGGGGCAGGTTCTTCGAATTTACCCACCAGCACCGATTTGCCGCAGCCGAAGGTCGGACGGTTTAGAAACAAGCCCGCGTGAGATGCAATCCCAATTCGGCGTGGGTGAGCAATGCCGTGTCCGTCAAACATCACCACATCGGGTTCAATTGATAGTTTGGCCCACGCCTGCAACAGCGACGGAATTTCGCGGAAAGACAGTAAACCCGGAATGTAAGGAAACGGCGCTGTGCTGACCACGCCCGCTTCTTCGATGGTTTCGAGTGTGTCGAGTCGCAGAACCACAATTCCGGCATAAACGGTTTCCTCAAATTTATTGAACGAAATGTCGCAGCCGGCAATAGTTTTAGGCGGTTCAGCCAGTGGCTCAATGCGAATCTGCGAGCGTAACTGCTGTTGCAAAGCGACGGCTTCGGTGGGAGAGACGTTCCAGTCGTGGAGGGGTAGGTAATGAGCCATGTGTAAACGAGAGCTAAATGATTACCTAACGAAAGATGCTTGACAAGGTTTGTAAAGTTAGTTGTCAGGTCGTTTACAACCATCCAAAACGTTCAAACGACAAGGCCTTCGTTGTACCTCGTTTATACAGTGATGGTTTACTTAGTTGCCTCGTCACGTAATTGTGCTCACTTTATAACGAGTGTGTGTCTTGACTGTATAAATTAAATAAGGCTTCCTCAAGAAGATTTTCGCCAGTAACTGCCATTATAGGGCGAATGGCAGGCCCCAGGGCATTATTAGTTTTCTGTCCATCTTTTGTACTACAGGCAGAAAGGCTCTTCGAGCCGTAACGACAAGTTAAGCCTAGCTCTTTTACTTATATTCGCGGCAGATTGCCAATTCTAATGATAAAGTAAGGAAACTAAATGGAAGTAAAAGATAGTAACGGAACAGACCTTTCTGAAGGAGATTCGGTAAAGCTGATTAAGGACTTGAAGGTAAGAGGTTCATCTACTATGCTCAAAAGAGGAACGTTGATAAAGAGTATTCATCTCACACAAGACGCTGAGGAAATTGAAGGCCGCGTTGATAAAACAATGATGGTCCTTAAAACCATGTTTTTGCAAAAAGTTTAATCGTTTCCTGACAGACTGGGCGACTGCTTTACGTATTGTTTTTGTTTGCGCCCGGCGGCTCTACACCGGGCGTATTTTTTGGTAAGTGTTTTGGAATCACATAGTGCAGGACAAGCTAGTCCTCAATCTTCACCCGAATCCGGTGGGGCGCAACCTGAGTACCCCCGAAATAAAGACCTGTATTATAGGCGAACGACTTATCGTGTGTAAATGGCACCGCCTGACCGCCTAATACCTGATATACTTTTCGGGCATAGTCAATTTTGATGGTCATCTTAGTCGGCGTGTTTAGGGGTGTTTCGGCTACTTTAAAATCGATACGCTTACCCTCCACATAAATGTAGGCACCCAAATCAATGCGCCCGCGCAGGGGGTTCCAGCGCCATCCTACCCGTGCGCCATCGACCTGGTGCGGAGGGACACCATCCAGAGACTGATCTTTAGACCCCACAAAGCCAAAGCCGATAACTTTATTCCAGTCGTCAGCATCGACTGCGCCGACGTCGTAGATGCAGGAACTGTCGAATGTAACCGTTGCCGACACTTCGTGCGGACTGATGAGCAAGCCTACTTTGCGTTTGGGATTGGGTTCATGTTCGCCCGCTTCAACAACTACCCAGTCGGAGTCTGATAAAAAGTCGGGCACGCACGCGCTCATTGCCAGACTAAATACTAGAAAGAGAAATGTCTTGGCGGAGAATAAGAAGACGCGTACCGGTGAATTTAAACGTAGCATGATAATGAAGCCGGTGTACAGATGGTTGTACAAATAACGCCATAAACCAGTTGATTGGTGTCCCGTTGGCTCAAGTGAATGCCACTGATTTATCCAACGATACCTAAAGCTAATTTTGAGTGAATTGCCACAAATGGAATCTATCCCATTGACTTACAGTGATTACCGGTTACGAAAACATTCGTTGTATTGACCAATTTTGATATAGTCTTTGCAACCTTTTCGTATCTTTCCATATCATTGCACAAGCAAACTACCTCATTCTTTTTTTTTATGCAATCGGCAATTACTTCCTCATTTCCATCTGTCCAGGAGCCGTCTCTGGCTCGGTCTGTTGGGTGGCGTCTAGGCATACCCGTCTATATTTATGCCGTCGTTTTCTCGTCGTTTTGTGTGGTCGTGGGCCTGCTCTGGGACATCATGTGGCACATGAGTATCGGCCGGGATGGCTTATTGGCACCTCCGCACGTCGTTATTTATGTTGGAGCCATTATAGCAGGATTGTTTTCCGCTTACCAGATTCTAAACCTAACACTAACCAAAAATCATCCGGGTCGGGCAGCAGCCGTTCCCTTCTGGGGCATTTTTTACGGACCGCTGGGTGCTATGTTCTGTGTTTGGGGCGCACTAGCGATGCTGACATCTGCCCCGTTTGACGATTGGTGGCATAATACTTATGGGCTTGATGTCCAGATTTTAACACCCCCGCATACGATTCTGGCCATTGGTATCATGACCGTTCAGTTTGGCGCGATGGTTGGCGTGTTGGCCCTGCAAAATCAGTATCGTAATCAGTCAAAAAGCGAAGATTATTTTACTAGTCAGCGAGTTACGCGCTTAAAGTGGCTATTTGCTATTTCGGCGGGTCTACTCCTGACAATGCTTTATACGTTACTCTCGGAGTCGATGGGTATGCGCGAATCGCACGACTCCAGCTACTACGCTATCGGCGCTATCATCTTGCCATTTTACTTGCTGGCCGTAGGGCGGGCCTCCATGCTTCGCTGGCCCATTACGACCATTGCCGGTGTTTATATGCTGGCTATGCTAGTACCAAGCTGGTTACTCCAAAATGTTCCGGCTACTCCTCGGCTGGGGCCTGTTTTGAACCCCATCACACACTATCAGCCGTTTATATTTCCCTTGTTGCTGATCATACCGGGCCTGATTCTCGACTGGCTTATGCACCGCTTCGACGCGCCTGCCACGGGTAAGCGCAAGCTGAATGATTGGCTGCTGGCCGGGTTGTATGCCGTTGCCTTTATGCTTGTCTTATTGGTAGTTCAATGGCCATTCGGTGAGTTTCTACTTACGTCGCCCTACGCGCATAACGGCATTTTCCTATCCTATTCCTGGACATACAATAGCCCTCCCGAATTTGAATATCGGTATGCCTTTGCTCCCTGGAATACCCAGTCAGCCAGTAGTTTCCTACTAGGTTTTGGCAAAGCATTGCTCTATGCAACACTTTCCGCTCGTGTCGGGCTATTTTGGGGAAACTGGATGAAACGAGTGGTACGATGAACAGGATTATAGGAAATAGAAACATGAATTCAAATAACTATAGGAAGTATACGACAATGAAATGGTTTATACTGCTCTCTTTGCTCGTTCACTTTTTTGCTGTGTCATTCGTTGCCGAAGCACACGTTGGCAGCTCGGGGGTAATTGTGCAGAAACAAGTCGGGAAGTATCAACTATTGATTAGCATAAAGCCGCCCGATGTTGTGCCCGGAACTGCCCAGGTCACCGTATTTGTGGAAGCGGGACGGGTTAGTAGCATTGGTGCAAGACCCATTTACTTCCGCTCCGGCGATAAAGGGGCACCAACACATGATATGCTGACACGCGTTGGGGCTAATCGCTACGAAGGTGATCTATGGCTGATGGCTTCTGGCTCGTCGAGTGTTGAATTAAGCATTGATGGCCCCGATGGGAAACAGCAGGTAGTTGTGCCTGTAATGGCCCTAGCCACGGCACTACGAGACATGCCGGAAGGAACGGGGTTTGGGTTAGCGGCTATGGGATTGTTGCTGGTTGTGATGTTGATTACGATTATCGGAGCCAGCAACGCTGACGGAATTGTAAAGCCAAATCAGGCTCCACCAGCCAAACTTGGCCGTCGGCGGTTAGTTGGTATGAGTGTTGGCCTGATCGCGATTGTGCTGATCCTAACCGGCTGGCGATCCTGGTGGAACAGTACGGCTAAAGACTACCGTAATGAACAGCTATATCGCCCGACTCCCATCCATACATCGGTGCGAATTGCCGATGCTCAGCGGCAACTAACAATTCAGTTCGATACGACTGGTTTTGGCGTAAATCGACGAAAACGTCGGACCCTGAGTTATGTTTTGCCTGACCACGGCAAACTAATGCACGCCTTTCTGGTGCGAATCCCGGGATTAGATGCTTTTGCCCATTTGCATCCTAACCGACGAGATACACTAAATTACGAGGCTACGCTGCCCCCAATGCCGGGTGGTAAATACCTGCTCTATGCTGACGTGGTGTACCAAAGCGGTTTTGCCGAAACCATAACTGACACTGTAGATGTGCCTTCTCTGAAGGTTAGCTCAGTTGCTGCGAACGCTAAACCATCGGATCGTGACGACAGCTGGCTTATAACCGAACCAATGGGTGTGAAAGTTGCCGCCGTCAATGTGCCGCATTTAGACAACGATATGGCCGTTTGTGGAAAACCTGGCGCTAGTGTTAAGCTTGCTGACGGGTCAACCATGCTTTGGATGGATAAACCGTCGCAGGTTTTGGAAGCGGGTAAATTGTATGCGCTGAAATTTGCGGTGGCCGATGCTCAGGGGAAAGCCACACCGTTAGAGCCTTATTTAGGCATGGGTGGTCATGCGGCTATTTTGCGTTCCGATGGTAGTGTCTATATTCACCTTCACCCTATTGGAACTTACTCAATGGCGGCTGAAGGTTCGTTAGTGAAGCGCATTGCCGACACTGCTCGGATCTTTCATTATACCGAAGCCGTTCATTTTCGCGATAGCATCGACGCGTATATTACCAAGCTTAAAACACTGCCAGAAAACGAGAAAAATCAGTTACTCGCCGTATCAATGCCCGGCATGAGTCACCAGATGAAGACTAACAACATGGTTGTGTTTCCGTATGCTTTCCCACGGGCCGGGCAGTATCGTATTTGGGTGCAAGTGAAGCGAAATGGTCGTATTCTGACCGGCGTGTTCGATACACAAGTGAATGAATCGTTATTATAAAGTACGGTCTTAACTCGTTCAGAATCAGTTTTTGGGCTACTTTTTAGCGCGTCGGATGAATTTTTTTTGAGACGGGCACTTGACAAATACCAAAAATAGGCTACCTTTGCATCCACAATTCGCCAATAGGCTGGCGTAATTGACACGCGAAAGTAGCTCAGCTGGTAGAGCGCGACCTTGCCAAGGTCGAGGTCGCGGGTTCGAACCCCGTCTTTCGCTCTACAAAAAGGCACCGACCCCGGTGCTTTTTTTGTAAACACTGCTTCGGCAGAAATGGCTTGCCGGGATGGTGGAATTGGTAGACACGCCGGACTTAAAATCCTGTGGGCATCCGCCCGTGCGGGTTCGACTCCCGCTCCTGGTACATTGAAAAATTAGTAAGCCCTTGTGATACATCGTATTACAGGGGCTTATCTTTTTGGGGGACATTTAGGGAGTTCTGTTGCTCTTATAAAGTTTTCCTCTACTATCAAGCGATTCCTAATGCTTCTTGGTAAGGTCTAGTAGTTCGTTGAGTTTTAGCTGAACCTACTTTCGCTTGATTGAAAGCAAATTCATTGCTTCTACTTCGTGATTTTTACCTTTTGCCAATTTTGTCGACTTCTCTCTTGTACCTTTTGTTTTGATTCGTATATTTGAAACCTTTGACAAATGTGGGCAGTTGATAAGTTCTTCATAATGAGTTCTTTTGGCTAGTCTCGCTGCGTTTGTTGATGGCCATGTCCACACGGTTTCTTTTCTAAGATTGTTCATCCTATTACTACGTTTTGGCCTGCCCTCCAGGGATCGGTCATAGCGGCCTTGTACCATGAAAGTTTCGCCTTTGCAACCGTTTCAAATCGTATATTCGCTTCTGAATCACGAGTTTCTGGGCTATCTTATTGAAGCTTTTGTAGTACAACGCAACAGCCGGGGCGAACTGACATTGCAAAACCAGACGCTTTCCACGCAAAATGTCGGGGAGTTTGCCAAGGGCTTAGATGAACGGGATTTTGAATTAGTAAAACTTATTGACAGTATACAGCAGGATACTATCGTTAAGAAGTTTAATACCAGAAAGTTACCTGCTGTTGATTTCTTCCTGAAAATATACGACCCTCAGAAGGGCGACAAACTTATTCAGGAAGCCATTGGCGGTTATCTGGAAATTATTAAGGCCCAGGTTATGGCCTTATTGACTGGTAAGCCCTTCTATATCATGGGCAATGATGGCAATCCTGCCTGGGAACCCATTATCTGGATGCCCGAACCGGCACGGGTGCATTTTCACTTTGTTCGCAATGCCGACTCGACTCATTATTTCCCAATTATTCGCTATCCGATTGGCCCGCGAGAGGGTGCGTCGGGTGATACCGAACGGGTAGATTTCCAGTATAAAGATGCGCTGATGATTTGTGATGAGCCAGCCTATCTGATGGTTAGCAACAAGCTTTATCATTTCAGCAAAAATGTAGACGGCAAAAAATTAAGACCTTTCTTCGCAAAAAACCATATTGTTATTCCACGAAACATTGAGCAACAGTACTACGAACGATTCGTAACGCCCCTCATCGCGTCGTATGATGTGTATGCCAAAGGATTTGAAATTCGAACCGAAGCGATGGCACCGGTGCCCGTTCTGACTGTTTCAGAGATGGCTCAGTCGAGCCGGTCGGTTTCGGTGCCTTTGTTTGAGGGCAGTTCGGATATACCGGAAAGCGATGAGGGAACTGGCCAGCGTATGGTGTTCGATCTGTCATTTCAGTACGGTGATTTTATGTTTCGGTTCGATAGTTTTGGCGCATCGGCCAATGTTAGTCTGGAAAAGAAAAACGACGAATATATTTTCCATAAAATCCGTCGCGACCAGCGGTTAGAGCGTCATAAGCTTACTTTTCTGCACGATGCAGGTCTTGATTTACAGCATGGTCGGCTAGCTATTTCGAAGGCAGAAGCGTTTACGTGGTTATCGAATAACAATGGTCAGCTTCAGGAGGCCGGATTTTTACTTCGACAGGATACGCAGGATACAAAACGCTATTTTCTGGGTTATTCGAGCATTAATGTATCGATTGAAGAAGGTCGTGACTGGTTTGATATTTATGCCAATGTTCGCTTCGGCGAGTTCGAAATTCCGTTTTTGAAACTGCGAACGCTCATTCTGAATAAAAAACACGAGTTTACGCTGCCTAATGGTGAGGTAGCCGTTATTCCCGATGCCTGGTTTACGAAGTACTCTGAACTGTTTGGTTTTCTGGAACACCCTGACGGTATTGACCGCGATGGCCAGTTGGTGCTGAAAAAACACCACCTCGCACTGGTTCAGGAACTGGAGCGCGATAATCTGGCCACAACAATAATCAGCCGTAAGCTCGAACGCTTACGCAACTTTGAGGAAATTGACCGCTTCCCGCTGCCAAAACGGTTCATTGGCGATCTGCGGCCCTATCAACAAGCCGGTTATGACTGGCTGAATTTTCTGCGGCAGTATCGTTTCGGTGGGTGTCTGGCCGATGATATGGGTTTGGGCAAAACCGTTATGACGCTGGCTATGCTGCAAGGGCAAAAAGAAGCGGGTGTTACAGAACCGAGTTTGCTGGTCATGCCGACCTCGCTGCTGTATAACTGGGAGCTTGAAGCGAAGAAGTTCACGCCTGACCTTCGGGTAATGGTTTATACGGGAACCTATCGTGATAAGAATACGGCTCTATTCAATGATTATGACCTGATCTTAACGTCATATGGTATCGTTAGAATTGATATTGATCTCTTGAGCGACTATCGCTTCAACTACGTTATTTTGGATGAGTCGCAGGCAATCAAAAACCCTTCGTCACATATTACGAAGGCAGTGATGCTGCTTAATACGAGTTACCGGCTTATTCTGACGGGTACTCCGCTCGAAAACAGCACGATGGACCTCTGGTCGCAGATGTCGTTTATCAATCCTGGCTTGTTGGGAAGTCAGTCGTTCTTCCGAAATGAGTTTCAGATTCCCATAGAGAAACGTCACGAAGAAGGAAAAATAGCAAAGCTTTACAGTTTAATTAAGCCGTTTATGCTCCGGCGCAATAAGGCGCAGGTCGCTACTGATTTGCCTGACAAAGTTGAAAGTGTCCTGTACTGCGACATGACTCCCGACCAGTCAGCCCAATACGAGGAAGCAAAATCGTATTATCGGAATCTGATTTTGGAGCGAATTGAGGAAGAAGGTATCGCCAAATCGCAGATAATTGTCTTGCAGGGGCTGACTAAACTCCGGCAAATTGCCAATCACCCGCGTATGGTAGATGCCGACTACGAGGGCGATTCGGGGAAGTTAGATGATATGCTGATGCGGTTGGAAAGCGCCATGACCGAAAATCACAAGGTGCTCGTTTTCAGCCAGTTTATTAAACATTTGACTGTTGTGCGGCAGCACCTCAAAGAACATGATATCAAGTATGCTTATCTGGATGGATCAACTGTAGACCGCAAAAGCCAAGTCGAGCTTTTTCAGACCGACGATTCGGTAAAGCTGTTTCTGATTTCACTCAAAGCGGGCGGGTTAGGACACAATCTAACCGCTGCCGACTACGTGTTTATTCTGGACCCCTGGTGGAATCCTGCCATCGAAGCTCAGGCCATTGACCGGGCGCACCGTATTGGGCAGAAGAAAACGGTGTTTACGTACAAATTCATTGCTAAAAACACGGTTGAAGAAAAAATTCTATCGCTGCAACGCGCCAAACAACAACTCGCGGGTAGCCTTATTACGACGGAAGAAAACTTTATGAAGTCGCTGACGAAGGAGGATATTATGGTGTTGCTGGAGTAATTAGTCAAATAAAACAACTATTTCGGGGAAGGTTTTAGCTAACATTAGTTATCAATCCGATACACTATCGCTCACGCTAAAAATTCTACGTATGAATGCTAAAAGTTTACTCGGTACTATTCTGACATTGGTTGGTTTAGTGGGTCTCGTTTATGGCGGTATCGACTTTACAAAAGGAGGTGTTTCTCAGGCATCCTTTGTTTATGTCATTTTGGGGGGCATCTTTTTCTTTGCGGGTATCGGTCTGATCCGTAGTACGAGGGTGTAGGAGTACGCTCTACCTTAAATACACGCCCATCCGATTTTCATCGCTGAGCACCACATCCACGTGTTCTGTGAGCGTTGTGCTCAGTTCGTAGCCTTTGTAGTCGGCGGCAACCGGATAGCGGGGGTGATTGCGATCAATTAAAACGGCCACCTGCAATTTGCGGACAGGTACGCTCAGGAAAGGTTGCAAACTGAAAGCCAGCGTCCGACCGGTATACAATACATCATCAACTACAATAACCACTGTATCGGTATAATCGGCAGAGGGCCGGTCAAACTGAACAATGGGTTGGGCTACCTGTTTTTTGTCGAAATTAAGCTGAAGCAAGCTGACTGAAAATGGCGCGATTGCCTGGAGCTCTCGCGCCAATGCTTGTGCCAGTACATAACCCTCGCCCGAAATACCGGCTAGCAGTAAAGCAGGTTCTTCAAAATTATTCTCATATATCTGGAAAGCTATCCGCCTGATTTTCTGGTGGATTTGCTCTGCATTTAGGATAAGCGTCGGCTGGACGTGGTTCATGTGCGGATTGATGGATGTATTGACGGTGTAAAGATGGAAAAAAGCCGTTAGTCAATGAAATATCTGGTAATGGCATTTTGTTGGCATAGTTTTCGCGCGTAGTCGTGCAAAGCAACTCTTCTTTAACCATCAATGTCTACACTAATTAATTTTACGTTCGGCCTGTTGCTCTGGGTGTTCCCAGGCAAATTGCCAACAAAGATGGATATCGCCCAGACGGTAGGTATATCCTTACGTACTGGTGATGCCAGTCAGTTATCGGCCCGCTTTGCTAAAACTATTGAATTGGTTATCGATACTGAAAATGTCGAATTTCAGGCTATACAAGCTACCCAGGCCAGATTTATTTTACGCTCCTTTTTTCGTAAATACCCACCCCACAAATTTCAATTTGTGTATCAGGGGGCGTCGGATCGACTACGTTATAGTACCGGCACCTACGAAGCCAACGGGCAAATATTCACTGTATATGTACTCATGCGTCAGATGAACGACCACCAATACGCTATTAATGCGATGCATTTCAGAAAAGAATCATGATCATGTTGGCTGTATGATCTATGGTTTTACAGCCTGCCTGTATACCATAAATCCTAAATCGCCTTATCTTTGCACTTTCATGTAGAGGTACTATGATTGTTAAGACCAAGAAATACGCGTTAGACCAAAAAACGTATATCAACATCGCTCTGCGGCAGTGGGTAAAAGATAACTGGAAGTGGGCCTTTGTGCCGTTAGGCCTGATTCTTCTGAATGTCATTCTGAGCCTGACGAACGTGTATCCCAATTACTGGATTTATATCGTCATTGTGTTGCTTACCATTTTGTATGTTTTGTTTTGGGCTGTTCAGATTACCGGTATTGCTCAGATGGAACAAAGTAAAGCCCTGTTTCAGAAGTACATATACGAAATTGACAGTCGCCAGATTTTAATGCGGATAAATGCCAAAGAAGGCGGCATCTTGAAGTGGAACCAGATTGACAGTGTTATCAAAGACAAAGGGGCCTACATTCTATTTCTGGATAATGCTGAGGCTATGGCAAATGTGAAAGCCAACTGGATTGCCAAAATTGTTACGAAAGGGTTATCCAAAGCGCAATTTCTGTATTTGCCGTTTAATATATTCACCAGCGAAAATGACCTTCGTTTTACCGATGCCTTGCTAAGACGCAAAGGGTTGTTGCCCGGTAGTGTTCCGGCTGAAACAGTGAAGTAATTTTTTTGCGTACTGTTTTTACGTATAGCAACACGGCGGATACAGAGTAATTCTTTGTGTCCGCCGTGTTGCTGTGTCAGGACTTTCGATTTGGCGTTTTTTAATCTGTATTGCCGCTATGAAGCGGTTTAACCCATGTCTGATTTGTTTGCCTTCATGACAACTTATCGCTTTCTGATTCGATTTTCCTTTTTTCTCTTTACGCTTCCGGTCATTGGTCAAACCCAAAAGAGTGTCTCGCTTGACGATATTTGGGGCCGCAATCAGGGCGTATTTAGTCAACGTACCGTCGAAGCAGTTAACTGGATGAAAACGGGAGGATTCTATACCACACTCGACGGTGGGCGAATCGTCAAATTTACGATCACAACCGGAGCACCCGTAGAAACTCTTTTCGATGCCAAACAAACAATGGTATCGGGTGTGGGAAAGCCAATCAGTGTGGATGGGTATCAACTCTCGGCTGACGAACGAAAACTGCTCATTACTACGCAGGAAAAGCCTATTTACCGTCGGTCAAGTATGGCTGAATTTTACGTCTATGACCTCAATACGAAGCAGTTAGTGCCGCTAAGTAAAGGGGGTAAACAACAATACGCCATCTTTTCTCCCGATGGTAAACGTGTTGCTTTCATGCGTGACAACAACCTTTTTGTGGTTGATCTTGGCACGAAAAAGGAAACCAAGCTAACCACCGATGGCAAGCGTAACGCTATCATCAACGGTGGGGCCGACTGGGTTTATGAAGAGGAATTCAGTATGGCGCGCGCCTTCGAATGGTCGCCGGACAGCAAACATCTGGCCTGGATTCGGTTTGATGAAAGCCACGTGCCTGAATACGATATGCAGCTTTGGGGAGGTTTGTACCCGCTGGAATACCGGTTTAAATACCCCAAAGCGGGCGAAGCCAATTCGCTTGTATCAGTTTGGATAGCCGACGTTACTTCTGGCAAAAAAGTACGGGCGCAAACGGGCCTTGATACAGATAGTTACCTGCCTCGTATCCAGTGGACGAAAAATCCAAACTTGCTCTCGGTTCGACAACTCAATCGGTTACAGAATAAACTTGCCCTCCTGCACGTAAACGCCACCACTGGTCAGGCCACAACTGTGCTTACCGAAACCAGCAGCACCTACGTTGATCAGGAGTTTACCGACGACCTGACCTATTTGAGCGATGGAAAATCATTTATCTGGAGCAGCGAACGCAGTGGCTACAAACATCTGTACCTCTATGACTTGAGTGGTAAACTCATTCGGCCTATTACATCCGGCAACTTCGAAGTGGCTACAGTATCGGGAATAGATGAGAAGACGGGTACGATTTTTTTTACCTCTACCGAGGTATCTCCGCTTGAACGGCACCTTTACAGCATCAATCTGGATGGTCAGAAAAAACAGCAACTCACTAGCCAACCCGGTACCTATAGCGCCAATTTCAGTCCAGATTTTGCTTACTACCTGCTGTATCATACGTCGGCTTACTCGCCCGTAACCATTAGTTTACGAGAGACAAAAGGAACCGGGGCTCTGCGCGTACTGGAATCGAATGATGGCTTGAAAACTCGACTGGCGAATTACACAATTGCGCCCAAACGATTTATCAAAACCAACGCTGCCGACGGTACGCCCCTGAACGGGTGGATGATTCGGCCAGCGAACTTCGATAGTACGGGTGCCAGGAAATATCCGGTACTGATGTTTGTGTATGGCGGGCCGGGGTCGCAGACGGTTAAGAATGACTGGGATAGCCGCGATTTCTTTTGGTATCAGACGTTGGCGCAGAAAGGCTACATCATTGTATCGGTAGATGGACGCGGTACGGGCGCGCGGGGCGCGGCTTTTCGCAATGCCACCTATGCCCAACTTGGTAAGCTCGAAACAGAAGACCAAATTGCTGCCGCCCGTTACTTAAAAACCTTACCTTTTGTAGACCCAAGCCGCGTTGGTATCTGGGGTTGGAGTTTTGGTGGCTATATGACCGCCCTTTGTATGACCCTCGGCGCCGATGTTTTCAAAGCGGGTATCTCTGTTGCCCCCGTCACAAACTGGCGATTCTATGACACGATTTACACCGAACGCTATCTGAAACGCCCGCAGGAAAACGCGTCGGGCTACGACAATAACTCCCCTGTGACGCACGCGGCTAAACTACGTGGACCTTATTTGCTTATTCACGGTACTGGAGACGACAATGTACACTTTCAGAACTCTATCGCCTTCGAGAATGCCCTCATTGCCGCCGGAAAGCAGTTTCAATCGTTTTGTTATCCGAACCGAAATCATGGTATTTATGGCGGGAACACCCGGCTTCATTTGTACCAGATGATGACTGATTTTGTAGAAAAGAATTTGTAGTTGCCGAGCCAGCTAATAGTTTTTCAAGGCTAAAACGTAACCCTGGATTTAGGTTAGTGAAGAGTATAAAGAACAGCCTCCGGCCCGTAGTCAACTACGGGCCGGAGGCCGTTCAGGAAGATAGTATTGGGAATTATTTCGTCATTATTGTAATCGTTTTTCGCTCCTTATCGACGTCCATACGCGATATTTTATCGGGCGAAAGAGCTTTAACCTCCTGTCGGGTAGTCACTTTACCGTCAATCATAAACGTTTCTATTCCTTTGAAAGCTGTTGATTCGTCGTCTTCCAACTGGAAATTGATGGGTAAATTAAATTTAACATTAACAAGCTGACCGTTCTGCTTGGCTGGTTGCCAACGGGGCATATTTTGTACAACCCGTATTGCTTCTTCATCGGCACCATAGCCAATGCCCTTTAGGATTTCTACATCTGTAATCTCTCCCGATTTTGTAACTACAAAACTGACAAATACCCGACCTTCAGCCTTAGCCTTCTGCGCGGCTGCCGGGTAACGAAGGTTTTTTCCTAAGTACGAGCCCAGACCTGCCATTCCTCCCTGAAATTCCGGCTGCTCTTCAACAACGGTAAAAATCTCACCATCTACCTTTACCGCTTTGCGGGCTTGAGTTTGTGTCGTAGTAGAGAGAGTGCCTTCACTTTGGGGGTCGTGTTCCGACTGCGTACACATGACCAGCAGAGCGGCTAGCGGCAGAACGAATGCATAGCCGAGAATTGCCCGGCGATGAGTTTGTGGTTTTTGTAACATAACGATTCGCTGTTTGAGGGTTGATTTAGAAACAAAAGGTGTTGTCAGTTCCGCCGATGGAATATTGAGCGCGTAGGCGACCAACTGCCGGGCGTAATCTAGTTTCAGGTTCTCCTGTGCTAGTGCCGCCCGGTCGGCCAGAAATTCGTGGATTTCCTGTATCGCATGTTTATACAGCCACAGCACCGGATTGAACCAGAATGCGATTTGTACAATTTCCAAAAACAATACATCGGCGGTATGACCCTGGCGGATATGTGCTTCTTCATGGCGCATCAGTGCCTTTGGTTCGGTGAGTGCGTCCGCGTGATTAAGAACTAAATACCGGCCAAAGGAAAATGATGGAGTCGAATCATCTGGAAGCCGCACCAGTGTACAAGTCCCTTTCGATTCTGTAGTGCCACGTCTAATGAGCCGGAATACGGCCCATAAATTCAGACCCAGCCGCACGAGCATGATTGCCACGCCAACACCGTATACCAGCCAAAACCATTGCGTTACGCTCAGGCCGTTGGTTGATGCCGATTGAGGATTGCCAACGGTAAACGTTGGTAACGTAATCATACCAACGGGCAGCGAATTGGCCGCCCCGCCCGGCAACTCGACCAATGGGAGCAACAGCGACAGGATCACCGACGCCAATAAATACACTCGATTCAGCCCGAAAAACGTGTTTCTGCGCAGGAGTAACTCGTAGCAGCCATAAAATAACAGCAAGTACAGGCTGACGTTTAGGAGATAGGGGAGAGCGTTCATTAGTCTTTTTGTTTGTTGAGGAGCTTGATAATTTCGTCGGCTTCGGCCAAACTAATATTCTTGTCCTGCACAAAAAACGAGACTAATTTTTTGAGCGAATTATCGAAGTAGTTGGTCATCAGTTGCTCGGTTTGGAAACGGCGGTATTCTTCCTCCGTAATAAGCGGAAAGTATTCGTGCGTTTTTCCATAGGCGGTGTACCCCACTAGCCCTTTTCGCTCCAGAATACGAATGATAGTCGAAACCGTATTGTAGGCTGGTTTAGTCGGAGTCGTCAGTCCGTCGCTACGGTCCGACTCAGGCAGTTCAGCAAGTACATCTTTAACGAAGCCTTTCTTGAGTTGCCAAAGTACCCGCATTATTTCTTCTTCGGCTTTGGTTAATTCGCGTATCGGCATGATTTCTAAGCTTGTATCAATATAAACGAAAGGTATGACTAATGATTTAGTTTTACAACTAATACATTAGTTATTTGTTTGAAAAAAATAACCGAATTGTTGTCCGGCTATTTTGGGTAGTTCTAAAAATGGTTTGTCGGTAGTCAACTCTTAGTCCCAGGAAAATTTTAATAGAGAGACACCCTGACGGGGTAAGTCGAAGGTTACATTCACCTTGCCGTCTTTTGCCATCATCCATTCTGGCGACGTTAGTAATTGTAATTGCCCCGCCTTTTCCAATTCAGCGATTTGCTCGGTAGTGGGCGTTTTCGGGGAACCCATCTTTTTCCAGACTTCATACGAGTTGCTGAACTGCTTGTCAACGCGGTAATGATGAAGCAGAACTCTTTGGGCTGGCAAACCCTGTACCTGAACTGAAATAGGAGCGTCGGGGGCGGGCAGGTTGTCATCATGGTAATTCCAAACCATCACGGCAGCCGTTTTAGTATTTTTACTGGCTAACGCATTGATGTCCGCTTCGGCCCGCACACTCTGATCCCGAATTCGGGCATAATCGTAGGCAAGGCCATTTTTTACTTCACTTCGGTTACCCTGCATCATGCCAAACATGCGGAATACATTCAACACTGGCTTATCGACGCCATTTGTGGCCAGGTCACGGAAGCCACGGAACCAGGCTTGATCTTCAAATTCGAAAGCCCAGGTAACGGCTCCCGCCAGGTTGACCCCACGCGCGTCGGCCAGATCATATTTGCGGGCAAAAGAAGCCGCCGTGTAGCTGGAATACATCGTGCCGTTACGGTACGCATTCTGAGGGCTAAGATCCTCTGAACAGGCCGCACATCCTTCCGGGTCTGATTCGCCGATAATAATGGGCAGGTTTTTTAGCGTAGGGTAGGAGGCTACAATTTCGAATCCTTTGTCGATGTCGCGCAACTGCGTCCCCATGTTCATCTGTACATGCCCATCCACTACTTTCGGCGCTCCTTTGGCATGAAAGGTGATAAAATCAAGGGGGGCACCGGTTTTGCCAGTAACGGCATTTTTACCGCTAACAACATGCTCCATAAAGGGTTTGAAAAATTTGCTGGACCCTTCCCATGAGGGACCCGTTACCTCTGGCCCACCAACTTTAGCAGTTGGTAAAGCCCGTCTTACAGCGTCAGCCGTGTAATCATACAATTTAATGTATTCCTCCACCGTACCCTTCCAGTAGCTAATATTGGGTTCGTTCCAGAGTTCCCAGTACCAGCTTTCGACCTCCTTCTTACCGTAACGGTCGACCGAGTGTTTCACCCACTGATAAACCAGTTCACCCCATTTGGCATAATCCTTGGGTGGATAGGCCCAGCCTGTGTAAATGTCATTGTAATTATCACCGGGTTTCCAGTAGTGCCGGTAAGGTTGGGGTTTCGTCGATAGAGCTTCCGGCATGAATCCAATTTGAGCAATGGGCTTCATGCCCCGCTGAATGAACGTATCGAAAATTTTGTCGATAATCGTCCAGCTGTAAATCGGATTGCCTTTTTTGTCTTCGGTATAAGCGTTGGTCGACCCCCATTTCAACGCTGCCGTACCATCACCCGTAACCAGCAGGCTATGAACCCGCACGTTCACGGGAATTTTGCTTAACTGTGAAATCTCGGTGAGTAGTTTCTTGCCATCTTTCATGTAGGTGTAGTTCGGCTCATCATAGCCGAACCATGCCCAAATGGGTTTGAGAGGACCTTTGTCCTTCGTCAAGTCCACCTGAATTGTGACGGGCTTGGGCAAATTTTGTTGCGCCAAGCTATTTACGCTGGTTAGTAAACTAAACGTGCACAGGGCAAGCACCGAGGGCTTTAGCCAGAAAATATAGTTGCATTGACTCATAAAATAGCGAAGAAAGTACGGCCTGTGAGACCCAAGAGCGCAGTGTCTGTTTAAACGTGTAGTGTCTTACTTAAATAATGGCGCGTGAATTTGCCGGAGTGTCTCAACCGGAATTTTAATGACTTCACGGTCGTAAGTCAGTAATCCGTTTACTTCGCCCTCAACGTCTGTTGTTTGGGTATAGACAGCCGCCGACAGAGCCTGTTTCTGATAATACTCCACAATTTTGGCGTACTTTTTCTGATACGCTTTCAGCACGACATCCCCGGACTGATAGGTTTGATAGCCCCAGTTCCGCATGTCGGGATTCCACAGATGACCCTGAATTGGCCAGCCAATACCGCCAAATTCGCCAATGACAACCACCCGGTCGGTTTTAGGCGTTGGCGCGTTTGGTTCTTCCTGATACGTATGGATGTCATAAAAATCACCTGCGCCGAGGTCATTCCAGCCACTGCTTGCGTTTACTGTCCGACTAGGGTCAAGGGCTTTTACCCAATCGGCCAGTCGTTTATTGTCATACTGGCCCCATCCTTCGTTATGCACCACCCAGGTCACAATGCTGGGATGGTTATGCAGTCGGTTCATCATCCGGCGAAGTTCCAGTTCAAACTGCTCCTTCCCTTTTGATCGGCGTATTGGCTCAGATTGGTCACCTGGATGTTCGTTCTGGCCTTCCAGAAATCCTGACGGCATATCCTGCCAAACCAATATTCCGAGTTTGTCGCAGAGGTAATAGTAGCGCTCTGGTTCAACTTTAATGTGCTTACGAAGCATATTAAAGCCGGATTTTTTTAGAAAATCAATCTCAAATGTCATGGCTTCGTCTGAGGGTGGAGTCAGTAAACCACCGGGCCACCAGCCCTGATCGAGCGGGCCGTTCTGAAACACAAATTTGTTGTTCAGCAACAAGACCGGCTGATTGGCAATCGGGCCTTGTCCGACCGAAATCTTACGCATGGCAAAGTAGCCTGTTACGACATCGAGCGGTGTGCCGGTCGCCGTTGCTTTAGCGAAAGCCATGGTTATAGCGTTGTCCTGACGGGGACGTTTGTCTCGGGCCATATCGCCGAAGGGGTCGGTCACGGTAACTAACTCAACCTTAATATCATACAGAAAGGGACTGTCCGGCGACCAGAGTTTGGGCGTTTTAATCGTAAGATAAGCCGTTCGACCTGCCCGAACCAGCGCCGTTGCTACTGTTTGATTTCCATTTAAAGCGGTCAGACGAATAGCGGTTGTGTAATTATTGGCTGGTTGATCGAGCAATACATCCACCCGAATGCGCCCAGAATCGAGTTCGGGAGTAAGTTTAACTTCTTCGATGTATGCTTGCTTGGGCACGGGCTCCATCCAGACCGTTTGCCAGATACCCGACACGGGCGTGTACCAGATACTATTAGGGTTTAGCAATTGCTTGCCGCGCGGCTGTTCTCCCGTCGACGTGGGATCGGTTACGCCCAGCACCAACTGGTTTTGGCCATCTTTCAGGAAGTCCGTAACATCGAATCTAAACGCGTCTGAACCACCCGTATGTGAACCAACCAACCCACCGTTGACCCACAGGTTACATTCATAATCGACAGCGCCAAAGTGGAGTAACACCCGCTGACCAGCCCAGTCGCTTGGCAGGCTGACGGTTCGGCGATACCATAATCGTTGGTCGGCGGTGAGTGATTTGTTGACTTTCGACACCGTCGATTCAACACAAAATGGAACCAGAATTTTTCCCGTAAAGTCAGTTGGCTGCGGGGCGGTTTTGGGCGTAATCGAATAGTCCCACATGCCGTTCAGGTTCTGCCATTGTTTACGAACCATTTGCGGGCGGGGGTATTCACGCCAGGCATTTTCCGGTGTGATTTGTTTTTCCCAACGGCTCATGATTGGTGCAGGCCGGAGTTGGTTTGGAGCTGACGTTTGCCCAACGACACTGCCTGCACCCAGGCTTGACAGAGTAAGGCTAACTAGAACGAATAGAGACCGCGGGGAATGCATGGAGTTACGGAGTTTATTTAGGCTGTTATTTAGCTAGTTTTCCTTCGAGCATCTTAATAAAATAACCACCCACCACCGAACGGGCCTGAAAACCAACCTGTTTGGCGTTGGTCGTCTCGTGCCAATCGGAGAGAGGTACCCGCGTTGGCGTTTCGTTGGCATATCGCCAAACAGGCTTAACGAGTGCCTCAAAATCACGGTCTGACTTGGCAAGCGTAGCCGTCCATATAATCCAGTCTGACTTAGTGTACGTTTTTCGGCTATCTAAGGGTAGTCCGTAAGGCTTCTGTTTGGTTAAATAAAACGCAATTTCCGTTTGAGGAACCTCTTTAGGGAATACATTCAGGGCTAACAGCTTATCCCAGACTAAGTTGTATTTCTGGCTCCACGTATCAGCTGAATTCTCGAAAGTGAGGTCATAATGGGGTTTCTCAGAGGGTGTTTTGTCGACGGCAAGTTGCTGCCATTTGACCGCCATATCCCGCGCCATTTTCAAATAACTTTGGCCCGTCGCCTTGTCGCCTAACTGAGCCGCCAGTTGACCGTAAGCCGCAATACCCAGAATGGCCTTTACCGATAGGTTAGCGTTTCGGGCAATGTGCCCCGCAAAATCATCAGTACACAATTGATTAGCCGGATCGAAGCCATATTGTTTGAGGTATTCCACCCAGGTCGTCAGGGTTTTCCAGTGTTGCTTGGCGTAATCAGCGTTGCCTTCAGCCCCGGCAATGGCCCCCGTCAGCAGGAGCATATTACCGCATTCTTCAACGGGCATATCTTCGCCATAGGTCTGACCATTAGCTTGCGGATACGTCCCGACATCGTGCGCGGCAAAGGGCTTTTTCCATCGACCACTTTCAGAATATTGGAAAATTGGTTCCATCATGCCTTTCAGCAGCGTCGGGTTGTAAAGGAGAAATAACGGAGCCGACGGGTAAGTTATATCCACGGTACCAATGGAGCCATTGGAGAAGTTTTCCTTCGACAGGAAAAATGTTTCGCCCTTCGGCCCGGCCACAATCTTATGAGCAGAAATAGCCTGTCGGTACGCTAGTACGCACAAATCGGCGTAATCATTGCCACCCGCCTTCCGAGCATCACTGCGGAGTTTAGCGTCGAAAGTCGTACACTTTTTTTGAAGTCGGACGTAGTCTTCCTCGGCGGTTTGTAGCAGAGCAGGCATGGTCGTTTTTCCGTCCCGACGCCACCAGGGACGTAGATTCTGCTTAAAATACTGCACTGAATACAGGTCATCGTAGGCCAGCATCAGGTGTTTTTCTGTTGGCTTCGTGACGTTGCTGAAGTCAAGGACGGTAGCGATAGCAACATCTACTGCGGCTCGTGGGGCTAATTTATTGGCGGCTGTGGGAAGTTTTCCCGTCTTCAGAAATGTCTGTTTTAGCCCAGTTGCCATACCAGCCGCCGTGTAGTTGCCACTCTCTTGCGGCACGGCCAGATACGCATACCCCCAGTCGATGCGAACGTTGTCTCCTTTCTTCGCCAGTACAGACTGTGTTTGAGTGCCAACTTGTTGGTAAGTCAGGCCGGGTGCTTGTCCAGCCTTCATAACTACTTCCTGCCCAATGGTATTTGTCGCAAGTGTGCCGGATTCGCTTAGAAATACCTGCACCGAATGCGGTTTGTTATCCTCCGAACGCACATCAAACGTGACATACGTGATGGGTCGGGCAGCAACTTCCAGTTCATCTAATAGCAGGGGCGACAGGAAATTGACGGCCACATTTACGGATCCAGCCGTAAATGTGTAGTTGGTTTGTGTCGCCGATACGGTTACGCCCGTTTGGGTTGCGGTCGTAACAGACGATGTTGTAACGGGATTTACAATACCCACATCAATAAACGAACCACCGCGCGGGCTTACACAATGTACGGCCAGTATATTTTTGCCTTTGCGTAACGCTTTCTGACCCGCCGATGACAGGGGCAAATAAATGTATTCGTTGGTGTAATCGGGCTTGTCTAAAATTTTGGCGCCATTGAGGTAAATGACAACATCATCGTCGTGACTAATGGATAATAGCAGTTTAGTAGGGTCGGCTTTGCCATCATACGTAAACTCACGCCGGATGTAGATGTCATTCGAACGGTTCGCCGACGGGGTTGACTCACTGATTGACCACTTCGTTTTCGCTTCGGGTGTATCGCCAAATGGCCCCGCCCCCGATTTCCAGCTGCCAGCGTTAAAGTCTGTTTTTTCCCAGCCAGCATCCGGCTTTGCCAGTGTGTACTGGGCTGTGTATGAATGCGATTCGCCGGTTGGCAGAATGGCTTCATACGTAGTTGGTACCGCGCCCAGAAACTGATATGCTTTTCCATCTACCCGAATAATTCCTTCCAGTGATTGTGGCTTGCCGGTCCAATGGCGCGTGGGCGAATCGGTCAGTTTATCGGTGGTGCTCCAGACGCTGAAGTAAGGGTCATGGGTTATAAGCGGATAGGCGGGTGGGCGCAGATTTTGGGCATGAATAGGCACAAACGAAAGGAAAAAAAGCAGCGTAAGTGAGAGATACAGAGCCGTGTTTTTTTGCATTGGAAACATAAGTTTTTGAATATGAACAAAGGTCACACGCATATTAAACCCAATGGAGGTTAACCTTTACTTATCTCCATGGAGAATTGGTGGTAAGTAGCCGGGTTCTTTATGAACACAAACAAGATGGACGGGTAGAATGCCCTCCTATACTTCTTATTTTATATAATTCTCTTAAATCCTTGTAGTTATTAACGTTTTCTATGAAACGAGTATTCTCCTTGCTGGTGGTTCTGACACTAATTAGTCAGGCAACCCTATCGTTTGCGCAGCAGATTTCTAAGGAAGAACTTATCTTTCTTACTCCCGATTGGAAAGGCGAACGGTTTCCCGATGGTCGTCCGAAAGTGCCGGATGCCATTCTGAAACGCATGAGGCTGGTTACGCAGGAAGAAGCCTGGTCGGTGATGAAAGGCGAAAATTATCGCTATCAGTTCACAGGTGATTGGCAGACGATTAATCCTGATAGTGTATTGGTTGGCCGGGCGCTGACGGCCACATTTATGCCTGGTCGGCCTGACGTGCACCGAGTGACAGATGAAAAAGGACATACCAAGGATGGTCGGGTAAAATCGCAAAATGCCTGGCCAATTGACATGCTGGTTAAGGGTGATGTGTACGTAGTTGACCAATACGGCATGCACGAAGATGGGCCGACTATTGGGGATAACCTCGGCAATTCCATCTACGCCAAGACTGGCAACGGTATCGTCTATGAAGGTGCCGTTCGGGATGTTGCCGGACTCAAAGAAATTGGCGGTTTCACGTCCTATTTTCGAAGTTATCACCCATCGCATCACAATCCAGAGGGTAATTTAAATACCACGCTGGTTGGCATTAATCGCCCTACACGCATCGGTAAAGTAATGGTAATGCCGGGTGACGTGGTATTGGGTCGCGACGGTGGCGTGGCGTTTATTCCGCCCCATCTGGCCGAAAAAGTTGTCAAGACTTCAGAGATTATTCGGTTACGGGACATGTTTGGCCACTTGCGGTTGCGCGAACAGAAATATACTCCAGGCCAAATCGACTCGCGCTGGTCTGATAACATAGAGAAAGATTTCTCTCAGTGGCTCAACGCCCACGTCAATGAATTACCCGTTCCTAAAGAGCAAATACAAGAATTTTTGAAAACCCGTACCTGGTAAACCCACTGACCTAACGCCTTTTTTTTTGAGTTTTTATGAAAAATACCTCTTCCCGACGTTCATTTCTGACCAAGAGTGCCTTAGCCAGCGTCTTCAGTGCTAGTGCCTTATCAAGTTTTGGTGAAGGGCTCGAAATAGCCGTTGACCGCGCTCCACAATCATCGGCTCCTTCAGATCTGAAAATTACGGATATCAAGTGTGGGTATACCCGCAATGGGCATAGTCTGTTTGTCAAGGTGCACACCAACCAGGGAATATGGGGCTGTGGCGAAGCCGTCGACGCTTCGGTCGGAACGTATCACTTGGTTAAATTGATGGGCGAACGTATTAAAGGTAAAAGCCCGCTCAATGTCAATCGCTTATTTGAAGACGTTCGGAAATCTGGTTTTTTTGAAGGTGCCCAGTCGGGGATGTATATCTCTGTCCTTTCGGCGATTGAAACAGCTCTTTGGGACCTAACCGGAAAAGCCCTCGGCATGCCGGTGTATCAATTATTGGGCGGAAAATTCCGGGATAAAGTCCGCGTTTATTGCGACACGGGAGCCTATCGGGAAACCGACACCAGCCCCGATGCGTTTGGCAAGAGTGCTAAAAAAGCAGTCGATATGGGCTTTACGGCGGTGAAATATGATATCGACGAACGTAATGACCCCAACAAATACGACACCTATAACTGGACCGCCAGCCAGGGCGAACTGGAGCGGATGTACAACCAGATTGCCGGTGTTCGCAAGGCCGTTGGCCCGAAGATCGACATCTGTGTGGATATGCACGGGAAGTACGACGTAACAACGGGTCGGCGGGTAGCCAAACTGATGGAGCCACTGAATTTGCTCTTCCTCGAAGAACCAATTCCGGCAGAGAACCCCGAAGCCTACAAGCAAATCCGGGAGGCTTCCAATACGCCAATCTGTGCCGGTGAGAACCATTATCTGGCACACGGCTTTCGTAAGCTACTCGAAATTGGTGCCGTTGATATTATTATGCCTGACTTGCAGAAAGCGGGCGGTCTGGGGGAAGGACAACGAATTGCCAATCTAGCTAATTTATATTACGTGCCCTTTGCCCCGCACATGGTGGCGTCGTATTTGGGTGCAATGGCGTCCAGCCACGTATGTGCATCGGTGCCAAACTTCCTGATTTTGGAGTGGCAGATTTATTTCCATGAGGAGCCAATGTTTAAAGATATCGTCACCTTCGATGGGCCAATGGTGGAGAAAGGCTTCATTCCATTATCCAATAAGCCGGGTATCGGCGTGGAAATAAATGAAGAAGGTATGCGCAAATACGCGCCAAAAGACGTACCATTCTTCGTATAATCAAGGATGTTGATTGATGAGTCCCTCCACTGTTTTATTATAACACTTTATGACGGGAAACCAAAAACTTCCACCCGCTGGCAACGTACTTATAACGCCAAACGTGCTGAACAAGTCAAGTAATTATCGTTGGGTAATTGTTGGGCTACTCTTCTTCGCGACAACGATCAACTACCTCGACCGGCAGGTAATCAGTCTGTTGAAACCCATTTTAGAAAAAGAATTTAGCTGGACGGAATCCGATTATGGTAATATCGTAACAGTCTTCACTTTTTTCTATGGTGCCAGCACCTTGCTCGCCGGGTATATTATCGACCGGGTTGGTACTAAAATCGGCTATATCGGAGCGATTCTGGTCTGGAGTCTGGCGGCAATGGGCCACGCCCTGGCGGGTAGTACGTTTGGGTTTATGATTGCGCGGGCGTTTCTGGGCATTGGTGAAGCCGGTAATTTCCCGGCGTCCATTAAGACCGTAGCCGAGTGGTTTCCCAAAAAAGAGCGGGCCCTGGCCGTTGGTATTTTCAACGCTGGGGCCAATATCGGTGCTGTGGCGGCTCCGGCCATTGTTCCCTGGCTGGCACTCGTGGCAGGCTGGCAGACGGCTTTTATTGTAACAGGCGCTTTAGGGTTTATCTGGATTGTAGTCTGGTGGTTATTTTACGATATCCCAACCCGTCACAAAGGTGTCAATGCTGCCGAACTGGCTCACATTACACAAGAAACTTCTGCCGAATTCGCGACCGCTGGTGATGCTGCTTCAGTTAATATGGTTGACGGAGTCGCTGTCAAGTACCCCATTTTTGCTAATAAAGCTATTTGGGGGTTTATGAGTGGTAAACTCCTGACCGACCCTATCTGGTGGTTTTTCCTCTTCTGGTTGCCATCCTATTTAGCTAATATCTATCACCTCGATTTGAAAAAACTGGGCGCTCCACTAATTGTCATTTATCTGGCAGCCACTATTGGTAGTGTGGGGGGCGGGTGGCTATCGTCAATGCTAATCCGCAAAGGATGGCACCCAACACGCGCGCGCCAGTGGTCAATGGCGTTATTTGCCATCTGCGTTACGCCCGTCATGCTCATTAGCCAGATGGACAGTATGTGGCCGGTCATTGCCATTTTATCGTTGGCAGTAGCGGCTCACCAGGCATGGTCGGCCAATATTTTTACGGTAGCCGCCGATCAGTTTCCAAAACAGGTAATCAGTCGCGTAGTGGGTTTGGGAACTATGGCGGGAACACTGGGCGGGGCTATCTTTCCCTTACTTGTCGGACGAATCCTAGACCATTATAAAGCCCTCGGGCATCTGTCGGAAGGGTATTACATTATATTTTATGTGGCCGGTCTGGCTTATTTAGCGGCCTGGACTATGCTTTACATTTTTGTTTTCCGCCGGGTAAATATCAAGTAATCAGTACATGAAAAAACGTACGGCTTCGTTCCAGTTTTGCCGGCCCCTATTTTGGATATGCGTGATTGCTGGTTTGACTAGTGGCAGTGCCAAGGCGCAATCACCCGATTTTCAAAAAATGACGCCAGAGGAACGGACGGCTTATATGAACAAAATGCGGGAGGCCAGTCAGGAAGATTGGCAGAAGATGATGGATAAACTCAATCTGAAACTGCCAACGCTACCCCCGCCCGCCGATGACCCTAAACGTCCACAGCACCTTAAACCCAAAGAAGGCTCGACTAACTGGTTCGACGAAGCGGGTTACACGCACGTTCGCTCAAGTTGGGGAATCTGGTCGAATTATGACGAAGCTATCGCTAACGAGTACAAACTACCTGACCCGCTGGTGCTGAAAAACGGGAAGCCTGTAACCAATGCGACTACCTGGTGGAAACAGCGTCGTCCCGAAATTCTGAACGATTATCTGACCGAAATCTATGGGAAAACACCGGCCAACACGCCAACTGTAACCTTTGCCGCTTCGGGAACGGATAGTACGGTTCTGACTGGGAAGGCGACTCGAAAAACCATACTTGGCCGTATTGATAATTCCCGTTATCCATCGGTAACACCGAGTATTCCTGTTACCTATTACATGCCGGTTAATGCGTCGGGAAAGATTCCGATGATGGTCATCGTATGGGGTTCATTTCCCCAGCCAATGGGAACCATCGAAAAACTAATTGATGCGGGCTGGGCCGTTGCTTTGGTTAATACCGGAGCTATTCAGATGGATAGCGGAGCCGGTTTGCACGAGGGTGTTATCGGTCTGATGAACGGGGGAAAAGACCGCCAGCCCGATGAGTGGGGTGTGTTAGCTGCCTGGAGTTGGGGGTTGAGTCGGGTACTCGATTATTTTGAAGAAGATAAGGCTATCAACGCCAAACAGATTGGTGTTCAGGGACATTCGCGCTGGGGCAAAACCGCCATGTTAGCTGGTGCGCTGGACCAACGATGGGCTATTGTTTTTTCCAGCTGCTCTGGGTCAATGGGGGCTTCGTTAGAAAAGCGTAGCTACGGCGAAACGATCGACAATGTGGCCGGTTCGGGCGAATATCACTGGATGGCGGGTAATTTTCTGAAATATGGTGGTCATTGGGACGCTATGCCAGTTGATGCACACGATTTAATTGCCCTTGTCGCTCCCCGTCCAGTATTCATTACGGGCGGTACTAAAGACAGTTGGTCTGATTCCAAAGGCGAGTTTCTGGCTTGCGTCGGAGCAAGTCCGGTATACAATTTACTCGGTAAAAAAGGGTTGAATACCAACCAAATGCCTGCGCCTGATGTCTCGCTAATTGACGGCGACCTCGCTTTTCGCAACCATGAAGGAGGCCATGTGGATTCGCTTGACTGGCCCATTTTTCTGGAATTTGCACAACGGCAGTTTAAGGTAAAAAAGTAGTCTGTCGTTCCGGGCTGAATGGCTACATCTAAGATAAGTATAAATCATCATCTTCCCGGACGTGGCCGTCCGGGTTATGTTACAGACAATCTAATGGGAATGTTACAAACCATGCGCTGGTTCGGGCCAAATGATCCGGTCTCGTTGATGGATATTCGGCAGGCTGGTTGTGCGGGCGTTGTTACCGCGTTGCACCAGATTCCGGTAGGCGAACTATGGTCAGTCGAGGAAATTAACAAGAGAAAACAACTTGTTGAAGCAGCTAATCAAACCTACTCGCCGTTGCAATGGGCGGTGGTCGAGAGTTTGCCCGTTCATGAAGACATCAAAAAGGGTCGGCCAACCCGCGAGGGATATATCGAGACGTACAAACAGTCAATTCGAAATCTGGCAGCGTGCGACATCCGAACCGTTTGCTACAATTTTATGCCGGTGCTGGACTGGTCGCGCACAAATCTACAGTACGAAATGCCCGACGGTTCACAGGCGCTCCGGTTCGTCTGGGAAGATTTTGCCGTATTTGATTTGTGTATCTTGAAACGACCTGATGCAGAAACGGACTACGAACCAGAAATAATTGAGTCGGCCCGTAAGAAATTCGACCGGATGAAACCCGACCAAATTACCGAACTGTCAAATATTGTCCTGCTTGGTTTGCCCGGTTCTGAAGAAGCGTTTACGCTCGATACGTTTCAGGGGTTACTGAACGAATATGCCATGATTGGCGATGCAGAACTGAGGGAGAACCTATATTATTTTATTCATCAGGTGGCCCCGGTCGCGAATGAAGTCGGAGTAAATTTGTGTATTCACCCCGATGACCCTCCATATTCATTACTTGGATTACCCCGTGTGGTCAGTACGGAAGCCGATTTGTCGCAGTTAATGGCGGCTTGTAATGTGACAGCCAATGGTATCACGTTCTGTACGGGCTCATTGGGTATCCGGCCTGATAATGATTTGCCGGGCATGATTGAGCGTTTCGGCGAACGAATTCACTTCATTCATTTACGGACGACAAAGCGTGAACAGACCGAAACGCCGGGGGTATCACTCGGGCGGCCTTTCGTGACTCGACCCGGTAATTTCCACGAAGCCGATCATCTGGCGGGCGATGTGGATATGTATGCGGTTGTGAAAGCCATCATTCTGGAACAGAAACGACGCGAGCAAGTGGGCGTCGGTGAAACAACCATCCCGATGCGCCCTGATCACGGTCACCAAATGCTCGACGATTTAAACAAAAAAACGTATCCGGGTTATTCAGCCATTGGTCGGCTGCGGGGACTGGCCGAGTTAAGAGGACTGGAAATGGGCATTGAGCGGTCACTGGAATAAAACGAATTGATTTTCAGGATGATTAAAATTCAGCAAATGAATAAAATAGCCGGTTGGATATTTCTGTTTCTTCTGTCAACCACTAGCTACGCTGACGATGGGTACCGCCTTTGGTTAAAATACGACCTCATTAAAGACGTAGCCAAACGAGACGATTATGTCAGGTCAGCGCAGTTCATTGTGCTAAACGGTAACAGCCAAATTCTGAAATCAGCCGCCGATGAATTACAAACGGGTTTGCAGGGATTACTGGGGAAGTCTGTTCCTCTTATCGCTAATGCTGGAAATCGAACGGGCGGTATTGTCCTGACAGTCGCTGATGCCCCAAACGCCGATGCCCAAACACTCACCAGCGAAGGCTATAAAGTTCTCCCAAAACAGAACAATATAGCCATTGTCAGTAAAACGGAGAAAGGTGTTTTATACGGTGTTTTTGCTTTACTCCGGCAAATTCAGACAGGTCAACTAGTCAATAATCTCTCGCTGACCAGCAATCCTAAAATTCAGTATCGGCTACTCAACCATTGGGACAATACAAACGGCACTATCGAGCGTGGTTACGCTGGTGAATCACTTTGGAAATGGTATGAGCTGCCCGCCACGGTTGACCCGCGCTACCGCGATTACGCCCGCGCTAATGCGTCGCTGGGAATCAACGGAACGGTCGTGAATAATGTCAATGCCAGTGCCCGCTTCCTGACCGATGAATACATTCAAAAAGTTGCTGCGTTGGCGAATGTCTTCCGGGCCTATGGCATTCGGGTTTATCTGTCGGTTTATTTCCCGGCTCCGAAAACCATTGGCGGTTTGAAAACGGCTGATCCACTTGACCCGGAGGTAAGGAAATGGTGGGCTGACAAGACAAAAGAGATTTATACAGTCATTCCTGATTTCGGCGGGTTTTTAGTCAAAGCCAACTCCGAAGGTGAACCCGGTCCGCAGGATTATGGCCGCAACCATGCCGACGGAGCTAATATGCTGGCCAATGCCCTTGCGCCTTACGATGGTATAGTTATATGGCGGGCATTCGTTTATAAAGCCGATTCTAAAGCTGATCGCTTTAAAGCTGCCTACGAAGAATTTACGCCTTTGGATGGTAAATTCGATAAGAAGGTAATCGTGCAGGTGAAAAACGGCCCCATTGATTTTCAGCCGCGCGAGCCGGTCTCCCCTTTGTTTGGGGCAATGCCGAAAACACCTCTGGCAATGGAGTTTCAAATTACGCAGGAGTACACCGGTTTTGCCACCCACCTGGTTTATGAAGCTCCGCTTTTTAAAGAATGTTTAGACACAGATACGTACGCGAAAGGGAAAGGTTCGCCTGTATCAAAAGTAATAGATGGTAGCCTGCATGGATATACCACGACGGCTATTTCGGGCGTGGCGAACACTGGCTCCGACCGAAACTGGACCGGAAATCCGATGGCACAAGCGAACTGGTACGCCTTCGGGCGGCTGGCGTGGGACCACACCTTATCATCGGAAGATATTGCCCACGAATGGATAAAGATGACGCTCACAACCGAACCAAAAGCTGTAAAGACGATTACCGATTTGATGCTTCGGTCGCGGGAAATTTACGTCAACTATAACACGCCAATCGGGTTGTCGCGTCCCTGGTCGGGTATTCACTTCGCGCCCGAACCGTGGCTGGAAAAAAGCTCTCGTCCCGACTGGACAGCTATTTATTACCATCGCGCCGATTCAATTGGACTGGGATTTAACCGGACTGCAACGGGTAGCAATGCACTGGCGCAATACAGACTGGAAGTACAACAAATGTGGAATGATCCAGAAACCTGTCCATTGCCGTATTTGCTTTGGTATCACCATATTCCCTGGATAAAGAAACTCAGTACAGGGCGAACACTTTGGGATGAACTTTGTACTCGTTTTTACACTGGTGCTGACTCTGTTGGTTGGATGCAGCAGCAATGGGCACAAGTAAAACCAGCCGTTGACCCAGAAATTTTTGCTGATGTAACAGGTCGGTTAATTACCCAGCATAAAGAAGCTATCTGGTGGCGGGATGCCTGGGTGTTGTATCTCCAACAGTATTCCCGACAACCCATCCCGGCTCCTTACAAGAAACCAGAGCGAACGCTGGATGATGTTAAACGCCTGGTTGATATTTACCAATTACGCTAGTGGAACAAAGACAAAATACGCAGGACGGTAATCAATCGTCACCTAATCAAACCGTTTTTTCACTCGATGGTAAACTGGCCTTGATTACCGGGGGAGGTAGTGGTATCGGTTTTGATATTGCCCGCTGTATGGTGCAGGCCGGAGCCAATGTTGTCATAACGGGTCGGCGGGAGCAACCCCTTCGCGAAGCCATTGAGACGCTTGGCGAAAGAGCGCATTATATGGTCAACGATGTAACGGAGCGGGCGTTACTCAACGACTTAGTCGAACGTATCGAAGCCACACATGGGTCAATTGATATTTTGGTCAACAATGCCGGAGTTAATATGAAAAAACCTGCTCTGGAAGTCACTGACGAAGATTTTGACCGAATTGTTTACACTAACCTAAATTCGGTTTTTAGCCTGACACGTGCCTGCGCCCAGCGGATGATGGCCCGTTCGAGTGGCTCAATTATCATGATTTCGTCGATGGCAGCCTACTACGGAATTGATCGGGTGGTTGCATATGCGGCTTCAAAATCGGCGGTAGAAGGGATGGTGAAAGTACTGGCGTCAGAGTTTTCCGGCAACGGCGTTCGGGTCAATGCCATTGCGCCGGGCTTCATAGAAACGGCGATGAGCAAAACCGCTATGGGTGGCGACCCCGACCGATTTGCCCGTGCCATGCGCCGGACGCCAATGGGTAAGTTCGGCAAACCCGAAGACATTGGTTGGGCGGCTGTTTTTCTGGCCTCCGAAGCGGCTAAATATATTACGGGCGTCTCGTTGCCAGTCGATGGCGGCAACTCAATCGGGTTTTAACCTTTTTGTGTGGTAAGTGCGCCAACCGGGGAAAGCATATTATGAAGTTGTGAAGTTTTGCGTCAGCGTTTCATCCGTAAGCCAGGCTATACTTATTTTGAGCGTCGTTCGGAAGAGTGACCCGACTTACAAGGAAGCACGCCCTTACTTTTATGAAACTGACCTTTAAAATACACTTGATTATTTCCTGCTGTTTACTGTTTGCTCAGTATAGTTGGGGGCAATCTAAACCAAAAAAAGCCTTATTCGTGATTATCGATGGCATTCCAGCTGATGTTATCGAGAAACAATCAACGCCAAATCTGGATGCTATTGCCAAAGAAGGGGGCTACGCGCGTGCCTATGTCGGTGGACAAAAGAACACGTATTCCCAGACGCCAACTATCTCGGCAGTCGGGTATAATAGCCTGCTCACCGGCACCTGGGTAAACAAGCACAATGTGTGGGACAATAGCATAAAAGCCCCAAATTATGCCTATTGGACACTGTTTCGCTTTTTTGAGACCCAGTATCCGTATAAGAAAAGTGCGGTGTTCTCGACCTGGCTCGACAATCGTACCAAACTAATTGGCGAAGACCTGCCGCAAACAGGACACCTTCGGACTGATTATTCATTCGATGGACTTGAGCGCGATACGCTGCTTTTCCCGCACGATAAAGAGTCTGAATACATCCATCAGATTGATGAAAAAGTGGTTGATGAGGCCACCCGCTATATCCATGACGAAAGCCCGGATTTATCGTGGGTCTATCTCGAATATACCGATGATATGGGCCATAAGTACGGCGACAGTGAGCGGTTTTATAAAGCTGTTCGGATAATGGATGAGCAGGTAGGACGGTTATGGCAGGCCATTAAATACCGGCAGAAAACGGCTGGCGAAGATTGGCAAGTGTTCATCACCACCGACCATGGCCGAAGCGCCGATACGGGTAAAAATCATGGGGGGCAGTCGGATCGGGAGCGGAATACCTGGATAGTGACCAACGCAAAAGACCTGAACAGCCAGTTTAAAAACCAGACACCTGCCATTGTTGACATTATGCCTACGCTGGCCCGTCACCTGCAACTGTCTATCCCTAAGGAACAGGCATTCGAGCTAGACGGTATTCCACTAACGGGAAAACTGTCTATTGTTGAACCAGTTGCTAAAAAAGAAGGAAAGAAAATTACACTCAACTGGAAAGCAGTAGAGCCGGAGGGGACCGTAAAAATCTGGGTCTCAACAACGAATCATTTTGAAGAAGGCAAGCGCGATGAGTATGTATTACTCGCTGAAGTGCCTGTCAAAACAGAAACTGCCACCCTTGATGTATCGGCCTTGCCAGCTGGTTTTTTTAAGATTGTACTGGAGGCCAGGTACAATCATCTGACACGCTGGGTTGTTGAGTAGGGTTTATTTTACCCGCGTCCAGGTCTTGCTTTTTCCCAGAAAACTGATGCCCATCACGTAACCGCGCAAATCAATCGAGTTTGCGTCTTTGAGGGTTACCTCACAGTTATACGTTTTGCCATCTTCGGGATTATAAATTTCCCCGTCTCCCCAAACATTGTTGCCCTTATAGGTCAAATTAGTCACTAAGACTACTTGCA
Source organism: Spirosoma flavum (assembly GCF_042686045.1). Lineage (NCBI taxonomy): Bacteria > Pseudomonadati > Bacteroidota > Cytophagia > Cytophagales > Cytophagaceae > Spirosoma > Spirosoma flavum. Next base: position 236,512 of record NZ_JBHUOM010000019.1, on the reverse strand, counting down.
TAAGCGGACGACTACGCAGCTTTTCGTCGGGGTTTTCTTTATCAAGCTTAGGTTTATTCGTTGTCGGATCGTTAGGCTCCAGCATCCAGACTAGTTTCCCGAAATACTTCGTCCCCTGTTTATAAATATGAACCTGATTTCTCTTTTTTGAACTGAGCCACTTACCCAACAGCGCATCGGGGTCGTCGGCTTTGGGTGCTAACGAGGATAGCGAAATGCAAACGAGTAAGAGTAGTGTAGTCAAGCGGAACGCGTTCATACGTGAATGTTTTGGTATATAAACGGAATAGGAGGACTGTTGGTCAGTTCTATCGATAAATAAATTTATAGTAAACAGGACATCTCTAAAGTGTATAGCCTCATTAAATCTTGGCGTGTGTGAAGTAAACTTTGTCCAACGCACTCTTTTATATACCAATCCTTCGACTACGAAATGGGGCTATGGTTTAATGCTAACCCTTGCTCTGCTCTAGCTATTTCCGGACAAATTATTTTACTCTTACCAAAAGTAAAGCGAATGAAGTTTTTACTAAATCTGTGCCTGTTGGCTACGATAAGCCATGCCGCTTTATCGCAGCAAAAGCCAGTTGGCGTGTTTGACGGGCAAAACGATATTGGTTCGGTACTACATACCGGTTCGACTGTATATAAGGCCGCTACCCAGACGTATGAATTAAGCGGTTCGGGCACAAATATATGGGCGAAACAGGACGAGTTTCACTTCGTATGGAAGCGTATTAAGGGTGATTTTATCCTGTACGTTCGGGCGAATTTCGTCGGTAAAGGCGTGGACCCGCACCGCAAAATTGGGTGGATGGCCCGTACTAGTCTGGAGGCTAACGCGCCACATATTAGCGCTGCTGTACATGGCGATGGCCTTACCTCACTTCAGTTCCGGCGAACCGCTGGCGGAGAAACCGAAGAAAATCGCGCGGCTATTACCCATGCCGACATTGTTCAGTTAGAACGTCGTAATAATACCTTCACCATGCGGGTTGCCAAATTCGGCGAACCATTCCAAACGCGCGAAGTGACTGACGTTACATTAGGCGACGACCTCTATGTAGGGCTGTTCATTAGCGCGCACAATAAGGACGTTGTTGAAAAAGCGATCTATGAAGACGTTCGGATTAGCGTACCCGTAAGTCCGGATGAAAAGCCGGGTCGGATGAATCTGGCTAGTCGTCTGGAAATATTAGACGTGACTACCGGCAAGCGCAGTGTGATTCACACGGCTCCTAATTCTATTCAGGCACCAAACTGGACAAGCGACAGCAAAACACTGATTTATAACGGTGGCGGCCTCATTCACGCCTTTAATGTGGCTAGCCGACAGGAAAAAATGCTTAATACGGGCGACGTAAAAAACAATAATAACGACCACGTACTGTCGTTTGGTGGAAAAATGCTTGGTCTTAGCAGTGACGACAAAGAACGGGGTGGGTCAATCATTTACACCGTTCCGACTAGCGGGGGCAAGCCTAAACAGATTACGCCCAAAGGTCCGTCCTATCTACACGGCTGGTCGCCGGATGGCAAGGACCTGGTATTCTGTGGGGCGCGCAATAACGAGTATGATGTCTACAAAATACCAGCCAATGGCGGTGAGGAAATTCGGCTGACCGACGCCAAAGGTCTGGACGATGGCCCCGAATACACCCCCGATGGCAAGTACATCTATTTTAATTCCAACCGGACGGGCACCATGCAAATCTGGCGAATGAAGCCCGACGGGAGCCAGCAGGAAGCCGTAACGGATGGCGAATTTCACGACTGGTTTGCCCATATTTCGCCCGATGGGAAATGGATGGTATTTCTATCATTTCTGAAAGACGAAGTGACGGCTGGCGATCATCCGGCCTATAAGCACGTTTACCTGCGGCTGATGCCTGTTTCGGGTGGAAAGCCTACAGTAATCGCGTACATCTATGGCGGTCAGGGGACTATTAATACCCCCTCATGGTCGCCCGATAGCAAACGCGTTGCTTTCGTTAGCAATACTGATGTGAGCGTGATAAGCCCGGCTGATGTAGCCAGTAAGTAAGCGGTCACCGCATTTCTTTTAGCGAAACCCAATAAAGACCCGCAAATATCACACTAATAAAGACGCCAAAAGACGAATTTAGCGCACCAAAACCCGCCAGAACAACCGGCAGAATAATACCAACCACGACACCGGCCACATAGATCCAGAAACCCACGCGCCGTAGTCGAAACATAAATATGGCTCCAACAAGGGTCAGTACTGCGTAGGCAAGTTGCGCAATGGCTAAGCGACGTACTTCAACCGTATCGCTGGGCATGGGCGCGTCGCCGGAGGAGCGATCTTCAAAATACTTTTTTTGTGATTTATCCTCCTTGTCCTGTTTGGGCGATGGTTTTGGCTTAACATATGACGTTTCCGATACGGCATCCGTTTGCGTAAGCGACACGGTTGCATCAGAGATTCCTACTGCACAACTAATAAATGTGAGTATGCAGAGTACGGTTAAAAATTGAGAACGCATAAATGAGAGGGAAGAAACCTTATTTTCGCGGCTGAGTTTCTTTACCAACAACGAAATCCAAATCAGATGACTCTGCAAGAACTAACCGAGCAAATTCGATCCAAAGTTACGCATGCTGACAACATTAACGCTACGGTTAAGATTGTGACCGATCAGGGCCCCATATTCATCGACGCGACGCAATCACCCGCTACTGTGTCAAATGACGACAACCCTGCCGACTGTGAGTTGCAGGTGAGCATTGACAACCTTGTTAAAATGGGTGATGGTGACCTCAATCCAATGATGGCTGTTATGTCTGGTAAACTCAAAATAAAAGGCGATATGGGTATCGCCATGAAAATGGGCCAGGTGATGGGCTAAAAAAAGTTCAAGCCAAACACTTTGTACAAAAAAACGCGGGCTTAACTAAGTTAGGCCCGCGTTTTTTTGTACAAACTCAACTGGTTATTTATCGAACCATTCGGGCGCATCCACGGCTAGGCCGGTAGGCGTGTTCGGGTTGGAGTTTATTTCTTCGCTGCGGTAGAGCAACCGCCGAACCAGACCCGCAACGGGCGCACCGGAAGGTGTACTCATGGTTGGTATTTCCTGTCCAACTACACCCGACCGGCGGTGTTGTGTCCAGCCTTCAATGGGCCGCATAAACAAATCCAGATACTGTTGCTGCGCTAATACCGTCTTGTAATTAACTGCTGTCAGAGCAGGCAATTGATTAGCGTAGGTGTCGGCCTGAGCGGCTGATACGCCAAACGACGCCATCGATAGGCGTACCCCGGCCCGCAGCCGTTGCGTAGCCAGCTCGAAACCGCCCGGTGCAAACCCACGTGCAATGGCTTCTGCCTCCAACATTAGCTGTTCCGAGTAGGAAAAAGACACTTCGGGCAGATCGGACTTAAGCAGGTTCATATTCACCAGAGACGACTTTGGTGAGTAATCTTCGGTTGTGTTAAGGGCCACAAACTCGTTGGCTGCGGCACCCGGTCCCGGCTGGTAAAAATACGGAATGCGCGGGTCATTAAGTGACACCAGCAGGTTGTATACCGGTTTCGAGCAGTACCAGTCTGACTGAACGCCACCCCGGAAAATCGCCGTAAACGAGTAACGAGGATTCTGGCGACCGGGTTGATTATAGTACTGGAATTGCATGGCATCGGTCGTGGCCGCAATCATATTGCCGCTTGCCAGCAGTTGCCCGATAACGGTTCCTTTTGTCGGGTCGGCATCGACCATAGCAAACAGAATACGCAATTTGAGCGAGTTAGCAAACCGACGCCATTTCGTCATGTCGCCTGCGTAGTACAGATCGCTGGGGGCAGTAATACCTTTACTGGCCGGGTCAATTTGTGCGATGGCTTCATCGAGCAGGGCTATACTGCCGTTCAGAACGTCAACCTGCTTATCGAATTTGGGTAGATCGACTGTGCCCGTAGCAGCATCCGTAAACGGAATGTCGCCCCACAGCAAGGAGGTTTGTGCAAAGGCAAACGCTTTCATTATTTTGCATTGCGCCACGGCGTTTTTGTTAACGGGCTGCGCACTCTCAGCCACTTTGATCGCTACGCTGAGGTTTTTCAACACATCGGTGTAGGTACGTCCCCAGGCCGAACGAACGCGAGTCTGGTCATACTGAGCCTGGCTTAGACCCCAGCGTCCACCCGACGACCACATCTGGCCCATCAGGGCTACAGGCCAGGTGAGTTCACCCACGCGTAGGAGTGAAAATTGGGTACTTGCTCCCGCAAATAGCAGCGATGGATCAACGGTGATCGAGCGATTTGGATCAATATTGAGGTCGCTATTCTTGAAACAGCCGGTGGTAATCACGGCCAGTAGCCCGACGAAAATGATTTTTTTCATGGTCATGCAAAGCGTTAATATATGACTAGCTAGTTTTTGATCAAAAATTGAAACGAAGGTTGGCACCAATACTCCGGCTGCTGGGAACGCTGCCCCGCTCCAGCCCTTCGCCGATTAAACCGGTGCCGAGTACGTTGGATTCGGGGTCGATATGCGGTACGTTCGAGTGGATAATCCAGAGGTTACGCCCTTCCAGTCCAACGGCTATGTTGCCGAAAGGGGTACGATTTGTCAGCTTACGCGGCAGATTGTAGGCAATCCGTACTTCGCGCAACTTGGTGTATGACGCGTCGAATGTATTTGTTTCCGGACTGACGGAGTTATCCAACTGATTCCAGTACTGCTGCACACTGGCAACGGGTACATCATTGGGGCGGTAGGTTCCATCGGCATTGAGAATTACGCCGGGATCGATGAACTTCGTCCGGTTGTTCACGGCGGTTTCGATGGCGAGGCCACCACTTCGCACGTTGCTGACGGTCTGCGAATTGATAACGCCCCCTTTACGCATATCGATCAGGAAGTTGAAATCAAATCCTTTGAACGAAAAACTGTTATTTATACCCAGCGTCCAGTCGGGGTAAATGTTGCCCAGTAGCTTACGCGGTCCTGGTGTTCGTAGGCCCGTAGCTGGGTTGATAACAATGTTGCCCTTTGGATCGCGAAGCCAGCCAACGCCTTGAATGTTAAACGTTTCTCCCGGTTTGGCTACTACGAAGATGCCGAAACCATCGCCCGATGTGGTGATAAATTCGGTTAGGCCATCAGCCAGCGATTCAACGCGGTTACGGTTGCGGTTGAAGTTGAATGTCGCGTCCCAGCGCAGTCCCGACCGGGTTTTCAAAGGAGTTACCGTTAGCATCGCTTCAACGCCCTGGTTCGAGATTTCGCCCACGTTAAGTCGCCGGGCCGAGTAGCCGGTTGACTGGGGTACGGCAATTGAGATGATCTGGTCGTAGTTCAAACTCCGGTAGTAGGTCAGGTCCAGCCCGATACGTCCGCCGAAGAATTTCAGTTCTGTACCAACTTCATACGACGTTTGCTGCTGTGGCCGCAGGTTCGTCGGTGGAAGTACGTTGGTAGCCCCGAAAGCTGACGCGCCCCCAATTGGGTACAGGATATTGAACGTATAAATGTCGCTGGCCTGCGTGAGCGGGTTATATGTAAACGCTAACTGGTACGGATCTTCATCGGAGCCGACATTGGCGTAGTTAGCCCGCAGTTTAGCGTAGCTTAGAATGTCGCGTTTCACGATGCCCATGTTCGGGAAGGCTTCCGTCAGAATAAACGACGCACTAACCGATGGGTAGAAGTACGAATTGTTGTTGACGGGTAAAGTGCTTGACCAGTCGTTGCGGCCCGTTACGTTCAGAAACAGGAAGTTGCGGTAGTCGAAACTGAAGTCGCCGTATGCGCCGAAAATTTCCCGGCGGCTATAAAAGTTCGACGCTACGTTCGATTGGGCGTTGGCGAATGTATAAAGCTGGTCGATGTTCAACCCGTCTGATAATACCCGCGACCGCCGGATGGTGCGCTGATTGAACTGGTGGCCGATGATGCCCTTGAATGTCCAGTCGGTCGAGATTCGGCGTGTGATCGTACCGATAAGGTCGGTTTGGAGTTCACGCTCGTAGATTTCGTTGGTGTCGAACTGCCCGTTTAAGCGGCCACGAGTGCCCCGGCGCGTGGTTGATCGGCGGTTTTCAGTGAAGAAGTCCGTACCGACGCGCCCCGTCAGGTTGAACCAGGGAGCCACATCGTACCCCAGACTAGTGCCGCCGTATACCCGATCAACCGAGTTGGAGAATTTGTTAAACGCCGTTACAAAATAGGGGTTGTTCTGAATACCGTCAAGGTCGATAGCCCGCGCCAGATCGCCCGTCCAGCCCGCTGGTACAGACTGCGTTGACGGGGCAAACAGGTTATTGCGCAGTTCGTTCATATCGACCGTAATGGGCGTTCCGGCCAGAATTGTCGATATGATATTGGTTGTGTTCGAACCCTGCTGGGGCCGTCCGTCGCTGGTGGTGCGGACATAGTTTAGCCAGGCCCGCGACGTAAGTTTGTCGGTGATTTTTCGCCCCGCGTTGATCGCGAACGTATTACGTCCCAGTTCCGAACCCGGTACGGTGCCCGTCTGATTTAGATTAGTGTAGCCAATCCGATAATCGCCCTGATCGCTGGCCCCATCAATTGACACACTGTTGATAACCGTATGTCCCGTTACAAAGAAGTTCTTCCAGTTATCGGGATGGGCGGTCAACCCCTGCACCGTTGCACCCGTATAATCGAGCACTGGTCCCGTAATGCTGGATACGTCGGGTCCCCAGCCATTACCCAAACGGGGGTTATACACACCTAGGTTGCCTTGGGCGTATTGATTCTGAAGATCAGGAACGCGTAAGACTTTGTCTGTACGGTACGATGAATTAACTGTTACGTTCATTTTTTTTGCACCCACTTTACCCCGTTTGGTTGTGATGACGATAACGCCATTGCGGGCGCGGGACCCATATAGCGCCGATGCTGCGGCTCCTTTCAGTACGTTCATCGATTCAATATCATCTGGATTGAGGTCACCAGCGCGGTTTCCTACGTCTACGCCCCCCGTCACGATATCAGTTTCGGAACCGTTGTAGGAAGAGTTGGAAATGGGAACGCCGTCGACTACGAACAGCGGTTCACTGGCGCTCGACAGCGAGTTAGCTCCGCGAATCATAACCTTTGTTGAGCCACCCACCGACCCGGATTGCTGCGAGATACGTACTCCGGCTACGCGCCCGGCCATTGAGTTAAGTACGTTGGGGTCACGAGCTTTGAGCAGTTCGGTCCCGGCCACCGTCGATACAGCGTATCCCAATTCTTTTTTCTCCCGAACGATGGCGTTGGCTGTTACAACAACTTCGTCCAGATTAGTCAGGTCGGCCACTAATTTTATGTCCACCGTATTACGCCCGTCAATCTCTACATCGCTGGTTCTGTAGCCGATAAACGAGTATACTAATGTTTTGGCGCTGGTCGGAACGGTAATCTGGTATGTCCCATCGGCTTTGGTGACGGTGCCGGTTGTGGCCCCTTTAATCAGAACATTGACACCGGGGATGCCTTCGTTTTCGGGCGAGGTAACCTTGCCCGACACAATTCTGGACTGGGCCTGGGCCATCCATCCACACAATAACAGGAACGCAAGTAGCGCTTTTTTCATAGGAGAGGTTGTAAAAGAGGAAAGTAGAACGAAATAAAAAATCGGACTGGGCGGCCTGTCAGACAACCGAACCCGTGGAACTGACTTGACTAGCTTGACTTACTTTACCCGCTTCACGGTACGTATCTGAACGGGCTTTTTGAGCAATTGTAACGGGTTCGAGTAGTTGTTTGTAGGACCGGGCTGCCCCGTTTCTCCCTGCTGAATTTTGCGCACCACGTCCATGCCTTCGACAACGCGCCCGAAAGCGGCAAATCCCTGCCCGTCGGGATTGCGTTTGCCACCAAAGTCCAGTTCGGGCTGGGGATTAACGCAGATAAAGAATTCGGAGGCTCCGCTGGCAGGTAGACCCCGCGCCATTGACAGTGTTCCGTCGAGGTGTTTTAAGCCAGTTTTCTGAGTAGTTTCCTGAGCAATGGGCGGAAACATACGCGTAGTGTCGGTCTGTAATCCGCCTTGTATTACTTCAATTTTGACGGGGCTGGTCGCCTGATTATCCAGCCGAACGACGCGATAGAACGTAGCACCGTCATACCGTTTATCATCTACATACCGCAGAAAATTAGTGACCGCAATGGGCGCTTTGTCGGCGTAAAGTTCCAGCACAATTCGACCTGATTCTGTGTCTATTTGGACGCGTTGGGCATTTGTCGTTGAAAAAAATAAAAGTAGAAAGAAGAAATTGAGTAGTGTTTGTTTCATCGCAGCGGTTTGAGGGAAAGTGTTTGAGGGATAATTTTTAGGTTTATTTAATTGTTTTATTGAACTCTTTTAAGGGAATTTTAATCTCTTTATCTGAGTATTGTGTGTAAAGCAATGTATAGTATAAATACTTATAAGTCAAGGAGATGCAAGAGGGGCCTGTAAACGTGAGCAGCGACTCCAGTTGTCTATTTTTAGTTCACTTATATGCTCAAGTCATTGCCTGAAGTCAAACCACGGCCTCTTCTGTTACGAAAAACTATACCCGAAAAGATGACAATATTGCCTGCCTGTGTTGTGGCTTTGGCAACCATAGTTATACTAGCGAACTGACCCTCGGTTGCCCTCTCAATAGTCCCTATCAGTAGTATGCGTAACGAATAGTCTTATTGGGGAAATAGTTATTGCATCGGATGACCGGTGCTCAATTCCTGCCCGGATATGTCTAAACCATCTCGTCGTAAATTTCTGGAAAGCAGTGCCTTGACGGTGGCTGGTTTCTTCATTGTTCCGCGCCATGTGCTGGGCGGAAAATCATCGGACGGCTCGCGAATAATTGCCCCGTCCGACAAGCTAAATATTGCCGCTGTGGGCTGTGGCGGCAAAGCTGATGTCAACATCAGGCAAGCCTACAATAGTGGTTCTGACAACTTTGTGGCCCTGTGCGATGTTGATGACCGACAAGCTAAAAAATACCGCGCTCAGTTTCCTAATGCTCCCTATTTTCAGGACTACCGCCAAATGTTCGACAAGGCGGGGAAGACCTTCGATGGGGTCATTATTAGCACGCCCGATCACATGCACGCGCCCATCGCGATGGCGGCCATGCAGCTCGGAAAACACGTATACGTCGAAAAACCGCTTACGCACGATATTTACGAGGCCCGGATGCTGACGCAGGCGGCCCAAAAGTATAAAGTCGTGACCCAAATGGGTAATCAGGGTAGTTCGGGCGATGCCACACGCATCATCGAAACGGCTATTCAGAACAAAATCATCGGCCATGTTCACACCGTTTATTGCTGGACGAATCGTCCTGTATGGCCGCAGGGTGTTCGGTCGCCGAAGGATAAAGGTGAATCGCAACCGGTGCCGCCCGAGGTAAACTGGCCACTCTGGCTTGGCACGGCCCCGCCCCGCGACTACCACGAAGCGTATATGCCAACCCGCTGGCGGGGGTACTGGGATTTCGGAACGGGGGCGCTCGGCGATATGGGTTGTCATTTTATGGACGTACCCTTTCGCGCCCTTAAACTTAAGTACCCAACATCAGTAGAGTGTAGCGTTGGATCGGTCTATGCTGATTTTTTCAAGGAAGCCTTTTACGACGATAGTTGTCCACCCTCGTCGGCTATCCACCTGACGTTTCCATCGGACGACAAAAAAGTAAAGGAAATCAAGTTTTCCTGGTTTGATGGGGGTATTCGGCCTCAACTGCCCGAGGGCGTAGCGTATAGTGATGTGTTCCGCGACGATAACGGCGGTATGCTGTTTATCGGGACAAAAGGAATGTTGACGGGTGGTCTGTTCGGCAATGACCCTAAATTATTGCCCGCCGATAAGTTCAGTGGTAAGGAACTCCCCGCCCCTGAGAAACCATTGGTGGAGGGCAAAACGGACGGTCATCAACAACAGTGGGTCAAAGCCTGTAAACAAGGCTATGGTGCCTATACATCTTCGTCATTCGATCAATCCGGCCCGCTCACCGAAACGGTTTTGATGGGTAATCTGGCTACGCGCTCTTATCTGGCCCGCGAAGACGGCAAGTTCACGGGGCGCAAAAAACTCCTCTGGGATGGTGACACGATGAAGATTACCAACTTCGACTATGCCAATCAATTTGTGAAACGACCATACAATGGTGGATACACTTTGTAGCTATTAATGGGTATGTCAGCGCTTGTCATTTGCTGCCAATGGCCTCTGTTCTAACAGACTACTACATGCTGTAAAATAATAGGGAGAAGAGCGGGAAAGAGATGGGAAAATTTCCCGTTTACCTTTCCCTTTCTCTTTTCCCCTGAATAAATTCCTACATTAGTGGTGCCTTCAATCGCTGATGATACGTTTGCGCCCTCTATTCCTGCCGTTTTTCCTCTGCTGCCTGCTGGCCCTGCGCTCATCGGCGCAACCCCTAAGTCGGCAACCGGTTGTGGTTTTGCCCGTCAATGTAGATCAACTTTCACTGCGGGGGAGCCTGGCTTATCTTCGGGACTCATCGGGTACAAAAACCATTACTGACGTTTGTCGTCTGGTCAATGAGGGTGCTTTTCAGTTAATTACGACGCCTATTCCCAATTTTGGCGTTGTTAGCGGCACGAAGAGCGCCAGTCCTATCTGGCTACGGTTTCGGTTGCAGAATCCCGCTGGTCAGCCGCAGCAATGGCTTACTGAACTTGACTTTTGGTGCTTCGATGAGCTTCAATTTTTTGTGGTTGATGCGCAAAACAATGTGCTGTCAACCTCACGGGTAGTTGGCTGGAAAACGCCTGCTTATCAGCGAATTAGGCACCACCGCCATTTCTGGTTTCCGTTTACTGTTCCTGCTAAGCAGGGCGTAACGGCTTATCTGCGCATACTGAAATACAGAGGAATGCAAGTGGCGCCCGTCGAACTGGTTCGTGAATCAGCCTATGAATCGGTTGTACAGAAGAGCTATTTTATGTGGGGCGGAGTACTGTTTTCGCTGGTATTTGTGTCGGCTATGAGTTTGATTTTCTTCCTGACTACCCTCGATAATATCTACTCGAAATATATTTTCTGTCTATTGGGCTTAGTGGGATTCTTCGTTATTAACGATGGATTTCTGAATCAGTTTGCTTTCGAAGCGCAATTCTGGATGCCTCGGCAGAATGTGTATTTTTTGTTTCCGCTGGTTCTGTTTTATTCTCAGCTAACCTTCGTTCGTGCTTTTCTGAGCCTGCGTCATACGCCTTCGTATCGTTGGCATACTGCCGGAACGGTGGTTCTCTGGAGTGGGGTATTGTGCCTGATTGCCCTAACAGCTGAGTGGTTTACACCGTTGACGCCTACTATGGAGCTGGTTATGGTGCGCTTATTCACGGCCCTGTACTGGCTGCCGTTGCCGATTATTGTAGCCTATATTATTGTTAATATTATTCGGCGGTATCGTGTGCCGGAAGCATGGCTATATCTAGTGGCTATTTCCCCTTTCTATGCCCTGAATCTTGGGCTGGTCTTCTCCAATTTCGGTTTGTTGCCAACTTATGAACCAGTGGCTAACTACGCCTATTACGCACCAGCGGCCTTATTTGAAGTGCTGGTGTTGATGGTTGGTCTGGCTTATCGGTATAAAATAGACCGTGACCAGACCGAACGGCTCATGAAGGAAAGTACGAATCAGCAGCAACGAATGTATGAAGCAGAGGTACAAACGCTGGCCCTTAAAAATAGTCTTCTGATTGAAAAAGGGCGCATTGCCCGCGATCTGCACGATAATGTAGGGGCACATCTGGCTTTTGTCGTCACGAATCTGAGCCATATCAGCGATCAGGCCGAGAAAAAACCAATAACAGATGGGCCACAGCTTGGCAGTCAGCTACGCAATATTGTGGTACATACGCGTGAGGCTGTTAAACTCCTGCGTGAAACTATTTGGGCAATTCATCAGGAAAGTTTTACGGTCGAAGAGTTTGCCGAGCGACTCGATCAGTACATCAACCGGTACGTTCATGAGACCAACGGATTGCATGTAGATGTTCAGGTGACTGGCTCACCTGATTACCGGCTCAGCTCGGCGCAGGTGCTGAATTTGTTCCGAATTGTGCAGGAGTCGCTTAATAATGTCATTAAACACGCTCAAGCTACACAGGCAATCGTTCATTTATTCGTTCAGTCCGATGGTCGTATTAATCTGCGTATTCACGATAATGGTCAGGGCTTTAGCTGGACAAATGAAGCCGTATCGGAGCAACACTACGGGTTACGAAATATGGAAACACGAGCTCAGGAACTGGGGGGCACTTTCCGCGTCTTTTCCGAAAATGGAACCATAGTAGAAGTGGAGGTGTGAAAAATACTATAACAATATTGGCTTTACTTCTTAGCTTCTTTACAAAAAGAAGCCTCACTTATACCGCAGTCTAATTTTATAATTAGTCGAGAATAATCTACTGAGTTTGTCGCTTATACAAAATAGTATTTCCTTATAATAAATTCTTACAGAAAGAAATTAAACCCGCCCCTATATTTAGTAAGCAGCTCACTTACTACCAGTTAACACATAAGTTAGCACCGTTAATTAGTCCGCAAGCGCACTCGTTATTGATTTTCCCGCATTCCACCAGTAGTCTGCGTTGAGCACGTACATGTATTAATTCCGGTATTCTTTTAGTAGTTACCGCTTACCGCTGTACCGCGAGAAACTGGGTTTTAGCCAGCAGTTAATGATTAAATAAGGAGTGTGTTTTGTATTAATCTTTTATCATACGATACAGATGGGACGCTAGTCTAATTGAACCATGAAGATGAGAACTATACGAACCGCTAGCCTCCTGATCACTGCATTTATTAGCACTACAACTTTGGTATTTGGCCAACAGGTGTTAATGCAGGGTTTTTATTACGATATCCCGAAAGCTCAGTGCGGGGCTGCCTGGGCCGATACGATGGCGGCAAAAGCGGCTCAGTTGACTGCTTCGGGATTTACACACATATGGACACCACCATTTCAGGGAAACGGGCCTAATAGCGGAGGCTATGACTCCAAAGATTTGTATATAGGCACCAGTAACACGGTTACTTCTCTTGGGACCAAACAGGCTATTCTGGACATGGTAGCTACGTTTAACAGGGCGGGGATGCAGGTCGTTGGTGATATGGTTTATAACCACCGGGATGGTGGCTTACCCGAAACCAACGACCCTGTGATGGATTACATTATGAACCACGCAGGCAATACAAGTAATCAAAACTGTTATCAATATTCGATGCCGTCTGACCGCTACCGGATGATTTTGCCCGTTGGCGGCTCGTCGGGAAATGGTACTGGTCATTATTATATCAACATCAGTTCGCGAACCGGCACCTATGCGGGCAGCCAATACATGCTCTACGTAACCACGAATAAGATTGGTGGTTCACGTTGGTCACCCGTTAATTCGGCTACGGTGGCCGCTCCCGAGCAGGGTTCAGCCTACGCCATTAAACTAGGTACGAACTATACGGTAATGATTGATAAAAATGGCGATTCAGACGAATTTAAGATTTCGCTGACTGAGGCTGATTTTAAGTCAACGGATACGCTATTTATTCAGATGATTAATATCAATCCGAATGACATCGCGTCCTACTCGAACCACCGACCCTGGAAAATCCAGTATGACCCGTTGGGTTCGGTGGGGAATGGGTCAAAACGTGATCTGGCGAATCATTCCGCTATGTTTGCCAGCGCTGGGGGTTTCAATCCAAACTACAAACTTCGCGCTCAGACCTTTACTAATTTCTGCGGCTTACCGGGTGGAGAACCTTGTATGAACGGCAGTAATTTTCGACCCAACTGGACGGGCGATCCGGCTTCGGATGTTAGTGCCACCTGTTTGGGTCCTGTCTATAGCCAGCAAAGCATGGATTATTTCTATGATTATGACCACCAGAATCCCGATACGAAACAGAAATTGATCGATTGGACGCTCTGGAGCTGGGATCAGGTTGGTATACGGGGATTGCGAATGGATGCCGTTAAACACTTTCCGGCCTCCTTCGTGGGTGATTTGTTGTGCGCCATGCACGCAGCCGGTAAAGATCCAAGTCTAATTGTGGGTGAATGGTACGGTATGGACCCTGGTCCTCAGGGCAACTGGCTCAGTCAGGTGTATAGCAAACTGAATGCTTGCGGAGCGGGCGGATTTAATCTCAAAGTCTTCGACTTCAATCTCCGTGATCAACTCAAAAAAGCTAGTGACGGCGGCAATGGCGTTAGCACTTCATCTAACTGTAATGATGCAAATGCCTGGGACGTCAGGGGGATTTTTGATGGCAGTTTGCACGATGGCAGTGGCTTTAAAGGGAACAACGTTGTAACGATGCTCAACAATCACGACTTCCGCAGTGCCGATTCGACCCACGGCGATGCGCTGATTCATGACCGGGGCGACGCGCTCAATAGCTATGCTTACCTGCTCACCAACAATCAGTTGGGGGTGCCTACGATTTTCTGGCCTGACTACTACGGGTATCCATCGAGCGTTCTAACCTGGAATAATACAAGCTGTGTTCAACAGGTGTTTGGCTATTTTCCGAAATGGACCGAGGGTGGTTTAAAAGCGGGAATAGACCAATTAATCGGGGTGCTGAAAACGTATATTAATGGTTCTTCCGGCGTTGATTATCTCAATAAATTTGGTGGGCCAGCTATTAATTATATCAGTGGATGCTACAAACGTACACTTATCTACCAGATTAACGCAACCGGCAGTGTAGGCCACAAAGAGGTAGTTAACGTCATTAATTATGGTGATCAACCTACCGATGTCGAGATTCCAGTAGTGCAACGCAATGGCGTAGCGCTCGGTAGTACGTTCACCAATGTAGCTGGCAACACGTCAACGACTACGGCTGTTGTAACCGGCACCGGTGTATTGCGGGTTAAAGTGCCGCCCCATAGCTTTGCTACGTGGGTGCAGGGAAAAGCCATTTTGCCATCACGCTGATTTCCTCTTCACGCCTTCTTTTGCTCATTCCTGCCAACACATAACGGATGTAGATTGTTGTTTGACTAACCGTTTATTCAATCACCAATCACAACCAATGAATCAGGCATTAGTTAAACACCGGAAACTCGGCGTCACGTTCGCACAAGATGGCGCAATGGTGCGGGTCTGGGCACCTTTCGCGCATAGTGTAACCCTCCATCACTGCGACCGGCAACTGGATATTTCGCTGCAAAAGGATGGGTCTTACTGGCAAATAACGACCGCTCAGTTACAACCCGGTGACACCTATGCCTTCGTTCTGAACGGTCAGACACAACGCCCTGACCCGGTGTCGCTGGCGCAACCTGAAGGCGTTCATGGTCCATCGCGGGCGGTAGATACCGGCGCATTTGTCTGGACAGATGCATATTGGCGTAATATTCCCCTGGAAGATTATCTGCTTTATGAACTTCATACCGGCACATTCACGCCCGAAGGTACGTTTGCCGGTATTGAAAATCGACTGGATTATCTGGTTAAACTAGGTGTGAATGCTGTCGAGATTATGCCGGTCGCGCAGTTCCCCGGCACCCGAAACTGGGGGTATGATGGTGTCTTGCCATTTGCCGTACAATACTCCTATGGTGGAGCAGCAGGGCTACAAAAGCTAGTCGATGCCTGCCATCGGCGGGGCTTGGCCGTTGTACTCGATGTGGTTTACAATCATATTGGGCCAGAAGGAAATTATCTGGCTGATTATGGACCGTATTTCACGACAAAATACCAGACACCCTGGGGTAATGCGCTCAATTTTGACGATGATTACAGCGATAGCGTCCGTCGATATTTTATCGAAAATGTGCTGATGTGGTTCCGGGACTTTCACATCGACGCCCTACGGTTAGATGCTGTTCATGCCATCCATGATGCCAGCGAAACGCATCTTTTGCGTGAGATCAAGCAGCATGTTGACGCATTGACAGCTCAGACCGGGCGGCAGCATTATTTGATTATCGAGTCAGACCAGAATGAAACGAAATTTATTCAGCCCTTAGCAAATAACGGGTATGGGATGGATGCACAGTGGAACGACGAATTTCACCATGCCCTGCGGGTTACGGCGGGGGGCGAACGTAACGGGTACTACGCCGACTATTACGGTATCCAGCACTTAGCCAAATCCTACCGGGACGCGTATGTGTATGATGGAACCTACATGCCCCGGCGCGCCCGAATCGTTGGCAAATCGACTGCTGGACATGCGGGTCGGCAGTTTGTGGTTTTCTCACAGAACCACGACCAAATTGGCAACCGGATGCTGGGCGAGCGTCCGAGTCAGCTGGTTAGCTTCGACATGCAGAAACTGATGGCCGGTGCCGTAATGAGCAGCCCCTATTTACCTATGCTGTTCATGGGCGAGGAGTGGGGAGAACTGAATCCGTTCATGTACTTTGTGAGTCATTCAGACCCGACACTGGTTGAAGCCGTGCGTCAGGGTCGGAAAGCAGAATTTGCCGCCTTTCAAAAGTCCGTCGAAGTACCCGGCCAGTCCGACGGTGCGCTGGAGTCGCCCGACCCACAGGATGAGCGGACGTTTGAACGCTCCAAACTTCAGTGGCCACGACTCACGCAGGAGCCACACCGCACGCTCTTTCGGTACTATCAGACATTGCTGGCTTTGCGTAAAAAATCGTCGTTGCGCCACCCGGATCGCGAGTCGGTAGCCGTGGTTGTAGACGAGGTACGCCAAACGCTCACGCTCTTCCGGCAGCATAAACAGCAGCTCAAGTTTGGTCCATCCGACGTTGCGGAGACTGTTGTTTGTCTACTGAATTTCTCGCGCGAACCTCAGTCTCTTAGCTTGCCTGCCATCGATGGACAATGGCGTAACCTGCTGGATTCGGCTGATCCACAATGGCATGGACCTATGGGTGCTCCACCCTTAATTGACGGTAACGTCCCCGTTATAGTGCAGTCCGAATCTATTCTAATTTACACTAGTGCGCCTGTATAGCCCGATTTCTATGTATCGTATCCAGCTCAACGAAGGGTTTACATCTTACATCTCAAGGGTACTACTACACAGAGATATTATCGTTCACTATTGGATGACCTGCTAGGGGAAGATGGTACAGAGCCAGGCAAAATCGGTTGTATTAATTGACCAATGGCTACGATATGGCTGAATAACACTGTTGGGACAACGAAACCGGGTAACCAAACGTATGGCATTTTTAACAGTGCTACGTTGGGTTGCTCGAATCCCATTTGTTGAAAAGGCAAGGGCGTTGATAAAACCGCTTGAACAACGATATTTAGCAGTAAGCCCACCGAGAGTAAATTCCAGAGCAATAGCCAGCGTGGAGCCAATCGTTTCTGCTTAAAAGCGTAATACGCAACGACGGGAGCCGTTATGCCTGCCAATATATCGTAGTTACGGCCTTCAAATGTCATCAACTGAGGCACTTGCTGATATAGATAAAGGCCATACAGCGATAACTCAACGGGTATGCGTACTGTATGCAGGAGCGTCAGAATTGGCAGCGGTAACTGACTGGTCCAGGCGCGGCCTCCAGTCGTAATGACTAAACCGATGATAAGTAGCAAAGGCACCCCAATGGCCAGGACAAAATGTGGTGGTATCGCATCGAGTTGCTGAAAGAAGTGGCGATAAGCCAGCACCGCCAACAGTGTTAGCCATACCAAACTTGCAACGAGCACTCTCACCGCTCCTGAGACTGATACCCGATGAGCAGCCGTATAAAGCATACCTAACGTTAATAGGGTGGTGACTACGAAAAAAGCGTCTAGCCAAAGTGGTGTGGGCGTGAAGAGGTTAGATAGATTGGGTTGCATAACCAGGTTTCATGAACGCAGGCGATAGTGCTTGCAGTTGCAAAGAAAATGGGTCTGTTCAATCGAAAAACGAGTTGTGGCTGTTACCTACATGAATGGTACCAGAACGCAGAATGAGTGGTTAGCGGGCGGACGAAGCTTGTAGCCATTTCTTGAGTTCGAGACTTCGATAGCGACTGACAATTACTTCCTGGTTGACTTCCTGCTTATGCAAAGCCGGAGCCAGCGTAACAATAAGCTTGCGGTTTACATCGTCCTGAACGCCCCGAACCGCTCCCAGGCTTACCACAAATTGTCGGCTAAGTTGAAAAAAGAAATGCTTATCTAAGTTTTCTATCAGGTGGGTGAAAGATGAATAGCGCGTGGTTAATTGTTGCCCGTCGCTTTTAATCAGTAAAACCAGTCCACCCGTCGAATAAAAGTAAGCGATCTGATCAACTGGCAGCCGGAGTTGGCCATTACTTACATCAACAGATACCAATGTTGATAAGGGCTGAAATGGCTCATCTTGCTGTGGTTGTAACTCGTTCGGAACTAAACCTTGTGTGTTCCGCTGGCGCTCGGCAAAAAACGCTTTTAACAGATATAGCCCAGAATACCCGCCGTTGACGAATGAAGCCAGCGTGACGCAAACGGCGATACCTTTAATCACTACAAGAGTAGGGGGCCAATGACCTGTATACACCCGTTGGGACAGTGGAAAAACCAATGAAAAAGTTAACAATGTAGCACACCCACCAATTAAAATCTGCGCAATCAACCGTCGAATGGGATGCTCTCCGAAGGGTAAATGACCGTCCAGCCATCGGAAGATGAATAGATTGACTTCCCAACAGGAAAGCATTACGGTGGCTACTGTCAGAAAATAAGCCCATGGAAAATAATAACCCGCTTGTCCGGGAAATACCTGGCGAAAGACAATGTGAGATGCAACTAAAGCCGCAATTGGAACAACTCCCAACCGCAGGAAAATAAGTTGCCGATGTGTGAGCGGAGACATCGTTACGTTGGCTTCGTTGTAAAAAGCCGAATATACGTGTAACTCGCCTTACTTTGGCACCCTGTCAAGTAGGGGCGGAATTTCATCCGAAAAACCTGGTTTATCCAGGCAGATGAGTAGGGTAGAGACTTTATCCGTTGAAATTACCCAGTCGTAATAAGTGCTTTAATCCAGCAAATCGTGTACTTATTCAGGGATAGTTATACAGAAAGACAGCCCTGCAAAAACATATTCCGCAAAATCAAGTAGCACTCTGCCAAAACTGGCTTTTAGAATGGATAATAAGTAAGAATCGTCGCGATGAGCACTAACGACATCGTGCTCAGTCTGACCCTAATGAGTGAGTAAGCTTTTTCGTATGAAAAACCAGCTTTGACCTCTTTGCTCAAGTCAAAAACAGGTACATTTTTTTTCTTACTCATGATGAGGATAAAAAGCTTTGTAAGAGCTTTGTAGCTTGTTTAAACTAATAGACTACTAGGGTTATTTTTTCAATACCACCAACGGGTGGATAGCTTACTACATTGACTTGTTAACTGATGTTCAGAATGAAAAAAGGGAAAGTAAGTTCATTAATAAATAAAAAGGCCATTTGGCTCTGGGCACTGGTTCCTATGCTATGCTTAGTGGGCTATCAGAATGAGAAAGACCCAATAGACCGCCGAATTAAGCGTATGGCTCCCGAAAAAGCCGCGCAATTAGCTAAATCCATTGAAGCGACGGTAACCCCCGAACTAGCCGAGGGCCTTACCCTGCATTTGTGGGGCGTAGACTCGCTGGTTGCAGACCCGATTGCTATTGACATTGATGATAACGGTCGCTTATACTATACCCGAACGAACCGACAAAAAAATTCGGAATTCGACATCCGAAGCCATCAGGATTGGGAGATTGAATCGAACCGGCTGCAAAGCGTTGAGGACAAACGGGCTTTTCTTCACCGGGTGCTGGCGCCGGAAAACAGCAAGAAAAATGAATGGCTGAAAGATCTCAATGGTGATGGCTCCCACGACTGGCGGGACATGACCGTAGAGAAAGAGAATATCTACCGGATTGAAGACACGTCTGGTGATGGCGTTGCCGATTTGTCGCAGTTGGTGGTCGATGACTTTCACGACGAAGTAACCGATGTGGCGGGTGGCGTTTTAATCAACGGCGATGATCTCTTTGTCGCTGTGGCCCCTGATCTATGGCGGATGAATGATAAAGACGGCGATGGCATTGCCGAAACGAAAACCTCTATTTCACACGGCTACGGCGTTCACGTTGGTTTTGGCGGTCACGGCATGTCGGGTATTGAGATGGGACCGGATGGCAAGATCTATTGGCAGATTGGCGACATTGGTTTCAACGGGAAAGGCCCGGACGGACAGAAATGGGCGTACCCTAACAGTGGCGTCATTGTGCGCTCAAATCCCGACGGAAGCGATTTCGAAGTATTTGCCTCCGGTGTTAGAAATACCCATGAGTTCGTCTTTGATGAATACGGCAATCTTATTAGTGAAGACAATGACGGCGACCATCCGGGCGAGAAAGAACGGTTGGTATATATCGTCAATGGCTCGGATACGGGCTGGCGAAGTAACTGGCAGTATGGCAAATACCGCGATCCAGATAACAACACTTACAAGGTCTGGATGGATGAGCAAATGTACAAACCCCGATTTGAGGGTCAGGCTGCCTACATTACACCTACCATTGCCAATTTTGTGAGTGGCCCGGCAGGTATGCGCTACAATCCCGGTACGGCCTTGAGCCCTGCCTACAAAAACACCTTTTTTATTGCTGAATTTGTTGGCAGTCCTGCCCGTTCGGGAATCCATTCATTTAAATTAAAGCCAAAGGGAGCTTCTTTCGAACTGGGAGAACAGAAAAAGATTCTTGGTAATGTGTTGGCTACCGGAATTGATTTCGGTCCTGACGGGGCCTTGTATGTGGCCGACTGGATTAACGGTTGGGATGCCAAAGACTATGGCCGCATCTGGAAATTAGACGATAAGGCGGGAGCTTCGTGGGCTGATCGCCAGCAAACTAAAACCTTGCTCGCCGAGAAGTTTGGTCCACGTTCCGAAGCCAGTTTGGGTGATTTATTGAAAAACCCAGACATGCGTGTCCGTCAGAAAGCCCAGTTCGAACTAGTGAAGCGGGGAGCGAAAGGGATAGATATATTTACCGCAGTGACTAAGCAAACGGATAACCAGTTAGCGCGGGTTCATGGCATATGGGGCATTAGTCAACTTGCCCGGAAGGACAAGCAACATGCCCAGTTGTTGCTACCCTTGCTACAGGATAAAGACCCCGAAATTCGCGCTCAGGCGGCTAAATGGTTGGGCGACGTTCGCTACAAAGAAGCTGGTGCTGCGTTAATTCCGTTACTGAAAGACGCCAATAGCCGGCCCCGCTTCTTCGCTGCCGAAGCGTTGGGTAGAATTGGCTACGAACCCGCTATTCAGCCTATTATTCAGTTGCTGGAAGCCAACAATGACGAGGATGCCTACATCCGTCATGCGGGTAGTCTGGCATTGGCCCGTATTGGAAAAGCAGAGCCCGTTGCGGCTTTATCCAGCCATTCGTCGCGGGGAGTGCGGATTGCGGCTGTCGTGGCCCTTCGGCGCATGAGCCATCCAGGTATTGCTAATTTCCTGGCCGATCAGGACGAATTTATCGTTACAGAAGCGGCTCGCGGTATAAACGATGATTTGTCTATCCCAGCCGCCCTGCCCGCCCTGGGTAAGGTCTTGGAAACTACACGCTTTACAAACGAAGCCTTGCTACGACGTGTCATCAACGCGAATATGCGGGTAGGTACGCCGGAAGCTATGCAAACGCTGATTGATTATGCACAGAAAGAAGGTAGCCCGGTAGCTATGCGGGCCGAAGCGATGGAAGCGCTGAGTACCTGGGCCAAACCGTCGGTGCTGGATCGGGTTGATGGGCGTTACCGGGGCGTGATCGAACGAGATCCGGTGGTGCTTAAAGCTAAGACTGCCGACACATACATTAAATTGTTGACTCACTCGGAATTACCTCTGCGGCTGAGCGCCATAAAGGCAATTCGTAAACTCAACTTGACAGAAGCCGCCGGACCCTTGTTCAGCCGGTTGACAGATGATAAAGAGGCCGTTGTGCGGGTAGCTGCTTTACAGGCGTTAGCTTCCTTAAATGATAAACAAGTAAGCAAGGCCATCGAAGTAGCTCTGTCGGATAAAGAAAAAAGCGTGCGAGTAGCCGGATTAGACCTGTTGAGTAAAACGGATATGGCTAAAGATCGGATGGTTACGCTGCTTTCTGAGGTCATTAATACACGTACGACCGAAGAAAAGCAGGCTGCTCTGCTAACATTGGGCAAACTGCCCGTTGCTAGTTCGCAGAAGGTTTTCGATCAGTTATTGACTAAAATGGCGGCTGGCACGCTGTCTCCAGAACTTCAGTTGGAATTAGGGGAAGCCATCGAAAGCAGTCATTCGCCACAGCTGATTGCTCGGCATAAAGCGATCAATGCTAAATTGTCGCCAGATGCGTTGATGGCCTCTTTTAAGGGAAGTTTAGCGGGCGGAGAACCCGATTTGGGCCGACGAATTTTCTTCCGTCACCAAACTGTTCAGTGTATTCGGTGCCATGCCTACGATGACTTAGGTGGCAATGCAGGTCCGCGTTTGAATGGAGTAGCGAGCAGACTTACCCGCGAACAACTGCTGGAAGCCCTGATTAACCCAAGTGCACGCTTAGCACCGGGATTCGGAACGGTTAGCCTTAAACTCAAGAATGGCAAAACGGTCAACGGTATTTTACAGGGCGAAACCAGTACAGAGGTACTGGTAAAAGTGGGTGATCTGCCGGATGCCGCTGTCCCGAAGAATCAAATTGTGAAACGGACGAATTCTCTGTCGAGTATGCCTGAAATGAAATATCTCCTGACGAAACGGGAAATACGCGATGTGGTCAGTTTTTTGTCTACGTTAAAAGACGATAAATAAGCAGGAAACGTATCGCCGGCAAGGTCGTCGAAGTTTATACAATAGATTCTTTTCAGTTAAGATTGGTCATGAATTCTGTCGAGAGCGCTTGATAACAAGCACATTGATAGAATTCATGACCATTTTATTGGTATGCTAGTAGCAACCGAATTCTACCTTTTATACTGCTTCATTTATGGTTAGAATACTCAGGTTGAGGTTCATGGTAAGAAGTAGTTAGACAGTATGTTACGAGTTGTTCTACTAGCGCAATCCTTTCCTTGACCTATGGTTTATGATACCCATTTTCGATGAATAATAGTTTTTACCAATTTTTTGGTAAAAAAAGCGATATTTGATAATTGTTAGTTAAGTATATATTTAATTACGAAATTAAGTGTTACTATATTGCAATACAAAAGCACTTATCATATATAAATATTTTCGAATTTATATTCCAATGAAAGGAATTGTTTTTACCGAGTTGTTAGAAATGGTTGAGGAGGAATTCGGCTATGCATTAGTAGATCAACTGCTTCAGGATAGCAATTTGCCTTCGGGCGGTATCTACACCGCAATTGGTACTTATGACCATATTGAAATGATTATACTGGTTAACAAGCTGAGTCAGCAGACGAACATTCCCGTGGCTGATTTACTTCGATCGTATGGTCGGTATATGTTCACTTCATTTACCAGAAGTTACCGGCCTTTCGTCGACCGGTCCCATTCGGCTTTCAGCTTGCTTAGTTCTGTTCAGCATTACATTCACGTTGAAGTTCGAAAACTATATCCAGACGCCGAACTGCCGCACTTTGTTATTGAGCAACCAACTGAAAATCATCTTCGTATGTACTATACATCGGAGCGAAAACTAGCTGATTTTGCCCATGGCCTCATTGAAGGGTGTTTAGCCAGTTTCGGGGAAAAAGCAACAATCACTAAAACTGATCTCGTTGAAGATGGAAGCCAGGTCTTGTTTGACATCGTGAAAGAGTAAGCAATGGAGGAGGACATCGACTTACTGAAAAGGCGGCTGGTTCGCGAAAAAACAGCTCGGTTACAGGCAGAAGCTATTTTAGAAAAGAAAGCGTTGGCACTTTATAATGCTAACGAGCAGCTACTGCATTTGAATGAAAATCTGGAACAACAGATTCGCGATAAACTAGCCGAACTCCGCGAGAGTGAACAACGCTATCGCCAGCTTATAGAGTCAGTCCAGGACATTATTTACAAGATTTCACCAGAAGGTTTTTTTACGTTTGTTAGCCCCGTTGTTGAAAAGCTATTGGGGTATACCGAAGAGGAATTTCTGGGTAAGCATTTTACGGATTTTATCCAGCCGGGTTACCGGAAGATGCTCATTGCGTTCTATCAGGCAATGATGGACGAGCGGCAGGATAGTACCTACAATGAGTTTCCGGTGGTTGCCAAAGATGGTCATATAGTGTGGATCGGTCAAACGGTCAGGCTCATTGAAGAAGATGAGCGGATGCACGAATTGGTTGCCGTGGCGCGGGATGTCTCAGATCGTAAACTGGCAGAAACTGAATTAGAAACAACGCAAACCCGGCTTGCAACGCTCATTACTAATTTACAGTCGGGCGTGATGGTTGAAGATGAGTATGGGAAAGTCATTTTGGCCAACCAACTGTTCTGCGATATCTTCGAAATTCCGGTCACGTCCCAGGATTTAATCGGCTACAATTGCGCCGAAGCGCGCCAGCAGGTTAAATCATTATTTACGGAGCCCGAAGCCTTCATTGATCGGATGAATCAGTTGCTGGAGAACCGCCAGCCCTGCATTGGCGTCGAAATCAGCATGGTAAACGGGCATATTCTGGAACTTGATTACATTCCAATCTTCCTGGATGACCATCAGTACATGGGCCATCTGTGGAAGTACACGGATGTCACGGAAAAATACTTGGCGCGCGAACTTATTCGCCGAAGTGAAGAGAAGTACCGGGGCATCATGAACAATATGGAACTGGGCCTATTCGAGGTAGACAACAACCAAACGATTGTCCGATCCTACGAGCGATGCTGTATAATGCTGGGGTATACAGAGGAAGAAATGGTTGGCAAAAATGCGTCTGATCTACTGGTGCCAGCCGAGTTTGTGGATGTGGTTGATCGGCAACAAAAAGAACGTCAACTAGGTATCGCCGGCTCATACGAACTGCAATTGATTAAGAAAGACGGGAGCCGTATATGGGTGCTGGTCAGTGGTGTACCTATTGTTGATGAACATGGTCTGGTCGTTGGCTCAATGGGCATTCATTATGACATGACGGAGCGGAAACAGCTTGAGCAGGCATTAGCTAAAGCTAAACACTTCGCCGAAGAAGCTCAGCAGGCCGAAAAACAGTTTTTCGCCAATATGAGCCATGAGATCAGAACCCCTCTCAACGCCATTATTGGTATGTCGCACCTGCTTTTTGATACGCAGCCTACCAAGCAGCAACGGGAGTACATTGATATTCTAAAAACATCAGCTGATTTTTTGCATAGTCTCATTTCTGATTTGCTGGATATGACAAAAATTGAAGCCGGACGTATTGAGATTCACGTCCGTCCATTCGATCTGGCGGGTTTGCTTCGGAGTACGCAGAAAGTGTTCCAGATGAAGCTTCAGGGGCGTCCTATCTCGGTAGATGTTATGCTTGATGCCCGTATTACCGACGATTTTATCGGCGATGACATCATGTTGAACCAGATACTGATGAATTTAGTCGGTAATGCCGAAAAGTTCACTGAGGAAGGCCAGATTCAGATCATGGTTAGAGTCAAAAAAGAAGAGGGAACCAAGCATTGGGTTGAATTTACTGTCTCGGACACAGGCGTTGGCATTCCCGACGAAAAACTTGATTTAGTATTCCAGAAATTCAAGCAGGTAAACCCGCAAGGCCACAAGCATAAAGGCACGGGCCTTGGCTTAGCGATTACGAAGGAACTGGTTGAGATTCAGGGAGGGACTATTTCCGTAAGAAGCGAAGTTGGGCATGGCAGCTTTTTTACGTTTGTATTGCCCTATACCAAATCACTGACCCCTGCCGAACAGAAGAGTAGTACCGACAAACACGTTGCGCTGGTTGATGAGCTGAAGACTTGCCACGTGTTAATTGTAGAAGATAACCTTATGAACCAGACCTACATTGGGAGTCTTCTTACTAAGTGGACTATTCCCTATACCATAGCGTCGGATGGGAAACAGGCCGTTGAGAAAGCAAAAAAACACCGGTTCGATATTATCCTGATGGATATTCAGATGCCTATTATGAATGGCTACGAAGCTACTGTTGCCATTCGCAGTACCCATAATCCCAACCAACACGTGCCCATTATTGCCCTCACGGCGTCGGCTATGCTCGATCATAAAAGCATAGCTATGGAAGCCGGTATGGACGATTTTCTAACCAAACCATTTGAGCCGAGTCAACTTTTAGCGGTACTACAGCGATTTGCGCCTGTTACCCACGTGAATAACGATGGCTGCATTTTATTCGACAAAGCGTTGGATCAGAGACGTTTGTCAGAATTGTACGGTACAGACACCGCCTATGCATCAGAGATGTTTAGTATGTTTTTGACAGATGTAGTGCCCGATATACGTAAACTGCCAAGCCTGTGTCTGGCGCAAAACTGGTCCGATCTGGCCAGCTTTGCCCATAGACTAAAGCCAACATTAGGTATGGTTGGCCTATCGGGGCTTGAAGATAAAATGAGACAGCTCGAAAATAGTGCACGACAGGACGTCGACAAAAAAGTGATAGAGGTGTATTGCAATGATTTTATTGAAGAGATAAATAAAGTACTGCCGATTTTGGAAACAGAACTGCAAAAGCTTTCTCAAGTATGAGTCTGAACTGTATAATTGTTGAGGATGAAGCCATGTCTCGCAAGTCACTACAACGGCTTTGCGAGCAGCACAACTCGTTAGAGCTACTGGCTGTATTTGATAATGCTACCAGCGCGCTGGATTTTCTGGCCGAGCAGGAGATAGACCTGATTTGGCTTGATGTTGAAATGCCTGGTCTATCGGGTTTTGATCTGCTGGAACAACTCCCGTCTATTCCATTTGTCATTTTAACGACTAGTAAAATAGAATATGCCTTTGAGGCTTTTCAGTATAATGTGACCGATTATCTGAAGAAACCAATTACCCTGCCCCGCTTCAATATAGCGGTTGAAAAGGTAGTTGAATTGAACGCGCGCGCCAAAATTAATTCGTCGGACGATCGTAAGGAAATATATATCAAAACCGACGGGCGCTACATCCGGTTACCATTTGAGAGCATCGCCTATATTGAAAATACGGGTGATTATGTAAAGATTTTTACCACAACCCAAACCCACATCGTTTACACAACGATGAAATATCTGGAAGAAAAGCTAGGCGTCCAATTTCTGCGAGTGCATCGATCCTACATCGTTCACCTCGATAAAATCGTCGATATTGAAGACAACACCCTGGTTATTAACAATAAAGTAATCCCTATTAGTCGAGCCAATAAATCAGAACTGATGAACCGTCTCAATTTGTTATGATTGGATTCTAACGGAATTTGTCCCTCTCTTGTCCCTGCGAAGGAGCGTACTCTTACATTAATAGGATAAGAATAGGATCGGCTATAAGCCAGCTCTGGAATGTTTTGGTCCTGTGTTTGGTATTTTATTATCCGGTATTTATTTGATAGTTTACAATCGCATCTAATAGGGGATTTATTATTATCACAAAAAAATAATCGCAATATTATAGTTATCGAACCTACCAATTATTAAAGTAGTTAATATAGGGGAAAAATTAGTGGTGGCTATCCAACCAGTTTGCTCATTTTCTTTACTTACTACCTAAAGCAATAAACCAACTGTGCCAACTTCTGCTAATAATCTGAATACCCACCACAAAATTGACACCTTACACACCACTCGTATTACCGAGGTCGTAGGTCAGGACTATCCTGAAGAGGGATATGAATATCGTGGCCTGATTCGCGTGCTAGATGATACCGGCGAGATACTACGGGAGCAAATTCTTCAAACGAGACGCAAGCCGGAGTGGCTAATTAATGGGCGGCATCAGGGTTATGGAGAACTTCATCTTGTCTTGCAATATCGGTACGAGGGTAGTCAGCATTGGCAGGAAATCGACCAGATAACCATTCCCTTGCAGGCGCATCCCGACGGCCAGAGCAGTACAGATACTTATTTTCCGTTGCGGGGTTGGGAACAAGCTCCTCATATGCAGGTGCGCGTCCGCCTGACAAAAGAGCCATTGGAAGACCGGATTGATATTGAACATCCATCAGGGCATTCAATGAACGACGGTTCAACCCTAAGCATAGCAAGCTGTCCCTTTTTTGCCCCTAAATCAGCACCCGTATCTCCTCCAGCGCCATCAATCGTTATACCGGAAGAATCAGTCAATTTGCCCCAGTTAACGGCTCCCGAGCAGGTGCTTGTTAAGGATACATGGAACAAATTTCTGGCTTATCAGGACATGCTCATTGAATTATTTTTTGAGCGGTTACTGCATGAACAACCAGAGTTAACCAACCTTTTTGGCGATGCTGTGGACTTGGTGCCGAATTATTTTGCGGGACTTTTCGATGTAAGCATTCGAAGACTTATGCCGCACAGCGAACGCATTCTTCGCGAAAGCTACCGGGGTATTTATCCCGAACCTAAAAATGGGTATAAAACCGTTGATGACTACGTTAGGCTGCTTGCTGATTTGGGCATGCGCCCAAACCATTGGATTACCGCCCGCCGGGTCTGGATCTGGGCGCTGTTGCAGGTGCCTTACCTAGAAGAGTACGATCGGGAAAACCTCGCTAAAGGGGTCAATTCGGCCATGTATCGGTTTTTTACAATAGCTGTTCTAACACCGGCCTTAGAAGCTTCTAAACAATATGTTGACGCCTTAAGCCCAGAGATGATTAGCGTGATGCGACGGAGTGGCGACCGGCTGGCCGATAATGCACGCGTTATTGGTACTGATTTTTATCATACTCTCTTCCAGACCCATCCCGAAATAATTCCCTACTTTGGCCGTACAGATATAGACAGCCTCACGGAGCATCTGATGCAGGCCGTTGCCTTTCTTGTTCGGTCGCTTGATAGTGGTCTCGACATCGTTCAGGAGTTACGCGACCTCAGTCAGATACATACTAATTTCTCGGTGCCGCCAGAAGCCTACCCCAAACTTGTTGGGCCTATGATGATTGTACTGAAAAAGCACATACCCGATTTTACGCCTGAACAGGAACTGGCCTGGAGTATTCTGCTGAACCGCGTTACCAACGTATTGCGGCAGCCCATGATCAATCAGCAGCGGATACTGGCTCAGGCAAAGGAATACATTGACTTGATTGGGAACGAGTTAGCCTGGGATGCTGCCGATTGTGAACGTCGATGGGAAGAGATTAAACGGGAAGTTCTGGCGACCGGGACCTACACCCATACCTACGAGGAACTGGCCTATGGTGCTCAACTCGCCTGGAGAAATTCGGCCAAGTGTATTGGACGTATTTCGTGGCGCAATATGGTTGTCAGGGATTTACGTCACGTAACAGAACCCGACGAGATGTTTCGTGAGTGTGTCGAACACCTGCGTATGGCAACTAATGGCGGTAATGTGCAGATTGTAATGAATGTGTTTCGCCCCAAAAAACCAATGGAACGCTGGGGTCCGCGCATCTGGAATGGTCAGTATATCCGCTTTGCGGCCTACGAACAGGAAGATGGTACAACACTGGGCGATAAAGCAAACCTGAAACTTACTCAGACACTTATTCGGCAGGGGTGGACGCCACCCACTACAAAAACGGCCTACGATACACTACCCATTGTGATTGATGTGCCTGGCCAGGCACCGAAGATGTATCAGTTTAATGACGAAGATGTTCTGAAAGTATCTATCGAGCATCCGGCCTATCCAGACTT
Source organism: Spirosoma flavum (assembly GCF_042686045.1). NCBI lineage: Bacteria > Pseudomonadati > Bacteroidota > Cytophagia > Cytophagales > Cytophagaceae > Spirosoma > Spirosoma flavum. The sequence continues at coordinate 206,825 of NZ_JBHUOM010000019.1, read as the reverse complement.
CAATGCACTGGACTTGAAATGGTGTGCCGTTCCGGCTATTTCTAATTTTCGAATGAATATTGGTGGTATCCAATACGGCTGTATTCCATTCAATGGCTGGTTTATGGAGACTGAAATTGCCCGAAATTTGTGGGAGGATGGGCGCTATGAGAAAGCCGGAGCCATTGCCCAGGCAATTGGATTGGACACATCCAGTGAGCAGACTCTCTGGCGCGATCGCGCGTTTCTGGAGCTGAATGCGGCTGTGCTACACTCGTTTTCTAAAGCCAAAGTAACATTAGTTGACCATCAAACAGCCGCCCGTCAGTTTCTTACGCACGACCTGCGCGAAAAACGAGCCGGGCGCGAGTGTCCGGCCCAGTGGTCGTGGGTGGTGCCGTCGGCAGGGGGGAGTGTAACACCGGTCTGGCACCACGAAATGCGCGACTTCTACCTCAGCCCTAGCTATCACTATGCCGCCGACAGATGGGTTGTTATAGATGACGAGTTGATGATTGTGGATGAGGAGGCTGGCAGTGAGCTATCGGGCGCAAACCGGACGCATGTTCTGACGCACCGACCTGATCGAACCAGTGCGCCGGAGCATCGGCCCCGCCGTGTTTTAATTCTCTACGGTTCAGAAACGGGCACTGCCGAAAGTTATGCCCGGAAAACAGCCCGTCGTCTTAATCGCTATCAGCCACGCGTTATGGCACTCGACGAATACGATATTACGCAACTGGCTCAGGAAGATTTACTACTGGTCGTTACATCGACATTCAGAGACGGCAATTTGCCGGGTAATGCACAGAAATTTCATGCCCGGATTCAGGCACAGCCACAGGGGACATTCAACGGATTGAACTTCTCTGTTATGGCGTTGGGCAGCACCATTTATCCTCACTTCTGCGCAGCCGGGGTAACCCTAGATCGTGAACTGGCTCGTGTTGGCGGTAACCGCGTCATTACGATGCATAAGGGTGACGAGATTAAAGGCCAGGCCGACACATTTCGGCAATGGCTTGAGCTTGTCGCGCGTTTATTGGGCGAAGACCCAACCAGTGCCGACCTGTCTACTTCGTCGGACAGTCTACTTCAGGTTTCATTTCTTGAGCCGAGTCAGGTATCCCCGTCTACCGAGGAGACTCACAAACGGAAGTTGCCGGGTTGTAACGTTCCGGTTGTCGCAAACCGTGAGTTACTGAAAGAAGTTATTCGCGGCAGCCGCTCTACCCGGTTCATTGCGTTGGACATTAGTCATACAGACCAGACCTACGAAACCGGAGATCATGTGGCTATCTATCCACATAACCCTCCCGATTTAGTACAGCGCCTAGCCGCCCGGTTGGGCATTGATACGAATGCTTGGTTTACCACATCTCTGGTAACGAATAAAGGCGTAACGGTTGGGGGCGATCACCCTTATCCGGAGCCGGTTAATGTGTGGCAAGTTTTAACTGAAGATGTTGATCTGGCTATACGGGAGCCATACGACGAATTATTAGGTGTGCTTCTGAAAACGTCGGCATCATCAATTGATAAAGATCGATTGGAGGCTTGGCTGGAAATACTAGGTCGGGGTAAAGAAGACAATGAGGACTTTATTTCTCTAAAAAAACACATCGCCGACACATTCTTAACGATAGTCGATTTCCTTGACGTTTTTCCGTCAGCGCAGTTGTCCTTTACGCAGCTACTTGAACTGCTACCTAGACAAAAACCGCGTCTCTATTCCATATCATCCTGTTCGTTGGTGCATCCAGACCAGATTCACTTAACGGTAGGTGTTGTTCAGTTGACTACCGATGCCGGTAAGGTAATTTCTGGCCTGTGTTCTAACTATCTGGCCGATCTCAATCCTGATCAGGGAGCAATGGTAAGGGTATGCGTTCGTCCTTCCAGCTTTCGGCCACCCCTCGATCCCCATGCTCCAATGCTCATGGTTGGAGCCGGTACGGGCCTGTCGCCACTTCTTGGTTTTTTACAGCATCGTGAGGTTCAACTACGTGCCTTGCACAGGGCGAACAATCAGACCAGTGGTCACGAAATTCATACCCAGTTACCCGTGCAGGTTGGCCAGGCCAGGCTGTTCTTTGGGTGTCGTAATTTGAATGATTACTTGTATCAACAAGAATTAGAAACATGGCATGAAGTGGGGGTACTGACCCATCTGGATGTGGCTTTCTCCCGGCTTGATGAAGAGAAAATTTATGTGCAAGATCTTATTGGGCAACGTAGTAAAGATCTATGGGAGGTACTATCTCAGCCCGATTGTCATTATTATGTCTGCGGTGATGCCAAGATGGCTGATGATGTCTTTGAGGTCCTGATGACTATTGCCAAAACAACAGGTAGTCTGTCGCACGCTGAAGCGGTCAACTTCTTTCGGCAAATGCAAACCGAAAATCGGTTCGTGATGGATGTATGGGGTGTATTACTTAACGTTCAGAAAACCCTCGCTGAATTGCAGGAAACGAAGTATTCGCAAGGCGAACGCTGGTTAGAGCGGCTCACGAACGAGCGACTTTCTATCTAAATGCAGATTCTGGAACGGACCAGAGAAAAAGGTTCTGTAACGCAGGCGTTCTGATTTTGTCGGTAGCGTTTTGTCACGTGGACTGTCCGTTCGCATGGTAAAAGAAGTCTTATCAGGTTCGGTATAAACGCCAGCAAAATCTACACAAGAACCCAAGAAATAAACAAGCCCGACCATTTACGGTCGGGCTTGTTTGTGTGGAGTAGAAAACAAATGATCTACTGCTTATCCCACCAAACATGGGTATCCAGATTGTCGGGGCCTTGTCGGGTAACGGCCTCCTGACGTTTGACCGTATTCACCGACTGCTCAGAATCGGGGTAGGACAGACGATTGATGAAATTGCCTTTGATTTCCTTGCCTGGGTACGGATTTGGTGTTAGGATTGGGAAGCCACTACGCCGGAAGTTAGCGAACACTTCGGGACCATTCAGGAAAGAAGCAATCCAGTATTGCGTATTGATCAACTCCAGACCTTTAGCCGCCACATACAGATTCTTTGTCAAGTAAGCCGCAATGTTGGCATCAGATACCAGTGAGGTAGCATCATAGTCGCCCAGTTGCTTCATGTGTGCTGTTACACCCGCATTGTAGAAATCGGCGGCATTGCCCGTTATCCAGGTACGTTGCGCAGCTTCGGCTAGCAAAAGCTGTGTTTGAGCATACGTTACCAGAAAACAAGGCGCAAACTGGCTACCCATCCGGGTCCGGTCTAGTTGCGAGTAATCATAGAAACTAGCCAGACCATCGGCTGTAGCCCTTGCACCAATCGTACCATTGTCGAAACCAAGTGGCATACCAATCTGCACGTCTGCAGTGCGGACTGCTTTGGCAGGTAGTTGCTCGGCACCACTTTTGGCACCCACATAACGTACCGCAATCGATGCCAGTCGAGGATCGGCGGTTGATTTCAAATAAGATACAAAATTGCCTGTCAGGTAATAGTTGGCCGCTTCGGTCGAGTTGACAGTAGCCCCTACTGAGTTTGTGAAGTTGGCATTGTGTCGAACGGCAAAGTTATCGGCATTTGACTGCATCACCCCGCCTGCTACGGCCTTTTGTACTGTTGATTGGGCCAGCGTTGGGTTGACTTTCGACAGGCGCATCCCGGCCCGGAGCATGAGTGAATAACCCGTCTTTTTCCATTTTGTAACATCGCCCCCATACATAATGTCTCCCGCTTCGATGGTTTTGGTGGCATCTAATCCGGCGGTCGCTTCGGTGAGTTCCTTAATGATATCGTTGTAGATACTTTCCTGCGTATCGTACTTCGGCAACACATTCGTACCCAGGTAACCAAGTCCAGCTTCGGTGTAGGGAACATCGCCATACGTATCCGTAAGAACCATCGCCGTATGAGCCTTCAAAATCCGCATCATATTATAGAGATTGGTCCGGCTGGCATCGCTTTTGGTTTTCGCTATTCCATCAACCAGATAGCGCAAATTGTCCCGGTAAAAGCGTTGCCAGATGGCCGCATTGGAACCACTCACGCCCCGATTGTCAACATTAAAATTTCCGCCCTGCGTAATACCTGAGTTAGGTGAAAATATCTGTTCGACAATAGCTTCCTCAAAAATGAGGATTGATGCCGGGAAAGAGCTGTTGACAATGGCATTATTAAACGTATAAACGGGGTTGATAGCCGTAGCCGCTGCCGGGTTTACATTAAGTTGGTCGAATCCTTTTTCGCAACTGCTCATCCAGCCGACCAGAGCGAAAAGACCAATAGTGAGACTTATTTTTTTCATGAGATTTCTTGTATCGAATATCAAAAACCTATAGCCGGGCCGCTGTTGCGGTTTTAAAAACCCGTCTTACAGGTTTGGGTTAAAATTTAACGTTCAGGTTGAAACCGATGCTGCGTGTGGTTGGTAAACCCGTTGACTCCAACCCGATCAGGTTGTCAGAACTAAAGCCGAACTGTTCGGGGTCGATATTGGGTACCCACTTCTTTATAATTGCCACGTTGTTAGCTACTGCACTAAAGCGTATACCTTTAATAAACAGGCTCTTGGGTAGATATTTTGTGAAGTCATAGCCCAGGCTGATCTGACGGAGTTTCCATAAACCAGCGTCATAAACAACCTGTTCGCCAAGTGCTTTAGAGCGGCCTACCGAATAGTAATCCTGCACAAAGGCCCGTACGGCATTCACTTCGCCGTTGGCGTTCACACCAGCACCCACCATTTTGTTGTCGGGGTCGCCACGACCAACCAGCGTTTCTTTTTGTAAACCATGACGGAAGGCATTCAGGTTGGTTCCCGAAATCATTTTACCGCCCAGTTTAAAGTCGATCAGAAACGAGAGGTTTATGCCCTTATAGTTGAATGTATTGGTAATGCCACCCGTAAATTTAGGTAGGGCCGAACCAAAAGAAATGGGTGCTGCTGTACGATTAGGCAAGCCATCGCTTCCGTGTACAATACGCCCCTGGGTATCTCGCTGATACCCGTAAGAGTACAATTGACCTAATTCCTGGCCAACTACCTGGCGCAGGTCGCCAACGTAAACGCCCGTACCCACCACGATTTGCTCCCCAGGAACGTCGGTCAGTAGTTTGAGCAATTTTGTTTTATTGTAGGCACCGTTCAGCGTTATATCCCAGAAGAAACTTTTCGTCCGAATAGGCGAGAGATTGATCAATAATTCGATACCCTGATTTTGGCTTTTACCATTGTTGATCAGGACATTTGTGTACCCCGATGCGTCGGATGACTGAGCGGCAACGATTTGATCGCTCGTGACTTTTCGATATACGGCCAAATCTACTCCAACCCGATTGTTGAATAATTTCAACTCCAGCCCTAACTCGGTTTCGGCAGTCCGGCTTGGTTTCAGGTTTGCACTCGGAACGGTATTTGAGGTGATGTTACCTACCGGTTGTCCTACTCCGCTTGGGTTCGGAAATAAACTGGCGTTTGTACCATAAAAGAGTCCATTCGAGTAAGGACCAACATCGCCATCGCTACCAACTTCAGCATAGGCCGCCCGGAGTTTTCCGAAATTCAGCCAGCCGGGTAAGTTATTGAAGGCTTGCGAAAACACGAAGCTACCCGTTAAGGAAGGATACAGAATGCTGCGATTAGCCGGTGCCAACGTCGAGAACCAATCATTCCGGACTGTTGCATTCAGGTATATGAAATCTTTAAATGAAAATTCGGAGGCTGCATACAGCGAGTTTACTTTTCGCTCGCTAGGGCTGTATACCGGATCTTTAAGACGCGAATTTTGAACGGTATAAAGTCCCCGAACAATGAAATCTGTCCCCAGGACACTATTCAAATCACTTCGACGATAAAGTTGGTTGCCACCGGCGGTTATATCTATGCCGAAGACGCCAAATTTATGGTTGGCACCAATCAGAAAGTCGGTGTTTAACTCCCGGAACCTACGGGTTTCCTGCACGTAGTTGCCATTGACAAAACCCGCCGGAGCCGCAGCCAATGAGGCCGAACCCGTTGGGTTGTTGTAATCCTGATCGCGCGACCAGTAATCCTGCCCAACCCGGCCCTGTACATAAAGCCAGTCGGTTACGTTATAGCGGGCCGATAAATTACCAAACAGACGATCCCGGCGAATATTTTCAAATTTATAATTCATTGAAAAATAAGGATTCGTCCGGTTCATAAACCGCGACCAGATAAACTCATTGCCAGTCGCCGGATTTATTTGATTGGCCTCCAACACGTCCAGTGGCATTGAGTTGGACAACGTGTACAATATGGTAGGTAAACTATTATCCTGTTGGGCAATCTGGGGCGGGTTTTTGTTGAGCTCATTCGAGTAGTTCATTGTGCCCGTTATCGACAATCTTGGCGAAAGATTGTAGCTGAACCCCAGATTGATAGTTTTTCGATTAAAAGAGTTATTGGGCGTTATGCCTTTATTATCCAGATTGGATATCGACAGATTAAGACCACCTTTTTCGTTACCCGTTGAAATGGAAACGGAGTTTGTCCAGGTCGATCCTTCTCGATAAAATTGATTGATACGGTTACGCACAGGGGCATACGGTACGGTTACGCCACCGAACAGCACCTGCGACTGACCGGCAAACTTCTCCCCGAAACTCCACACGCCCGATGTTGGATTGGGAGCTGTTGGCCGAACGCCATATTCACCCTGACCGTATTCGTATTGGTAATCAGTATAATCCAGCGCATGGTCGGTGGTGTAGTTGGTGTTATAGGTTACGCCAATGCCCTGGCCTGTGCCTTTAGTTTTGGTCGTAATCATGATAACACCATCTTTTGCCCGTGAGCCGTAAAGAGCCGCAGCGGTACCGCCTTTCAATACGGTCATCCCTTCAATGTCATCCGGGTTGATCGATGAAAGTCCGTCGCCCCCATCAGAGTAGTTCGTGCCCCGGTTTGCAATAGAGGCATCACTGCCGGTATTTCCGTTGTTTTGACCAAAGTTGGTATTGTCAATCGGAACGCCGTTCACTACAATGAGTGGACTATTCTGTCCCGAAAATGACGACTGACCCCGAATCCGAATTTTACTTGTTCCGGCTGCACCCGTACCCAGGCTACTAATATTTACCCCGGCAATTTTTCCTTGCAGAGCATTCATAAAGTTAACGGTACGGTTTGTCGTAACCTGTTCGGGGTTTACAATGGCCGTTGCGTAGCCTAACCGTTTGGCTTCCTTTTTTATACCCAGCGCCGTTACAACGACTTCACCCAAGCTCTGTTCAGCTTCCTGAAGGGTAACCGTTAGCTGTGTCTGGTTGCCAACATCTATCGTCTTACCGGCGTAACCAATGGCGCTAAACACAAGTGTTGCGTTGGTAGGCACATTAAGCGTGAAATTTCCGTTTCCATCGGTGGTAGTGCCTAACTGAGTATTTCTTACTAAAATGTTTACTCCTGGAATAGCCTGCTGATCTTTACCGGATAAAACCCGTCCCGTTATCCGGTGGTCCTGTGCCTGCGTTACATGGGAGATGAGTAGAATAACCCAAGCCAATAAACAAGTGGTAGTAACCCTTATTCGTAAATTGTGTTTCATTATAAGCTAGTAAGTAATTTTAAGTTAATGTATTCAAATAAAACAAAATAATCTTCTTTAATTCATAAAGCTTTAAAGAGATTGTTATGCTGTATCTACTTACCAATTTGTTCAGAGGTATAAAAAAAATTTGGAAATATTAAAATCACTAATCACCTTTGCCTATCAAAGTAGAAGAGTAAATTCAGATTTAGTTTGACAACCCATGAGATTTAACCGACAGCAGGTCACTTGCCCGTGTACAAAAAATCAATCTATGTCTGCTTTAATAGCATTGACGATGGGTATGTGCCGTTGTTAAATTCCCTACATTCACCTGTGCTTTCCCAAACAGGTAAGGTCAAAACCCGATAACTTTTTCCTGGCAAACATATGTTTGCTTTTCATTACCACTAAAACTATACTAAGTCTGTATAGTAAATAGGGAATAAAGTTTCATCTTAGTATCATCACTAATATAATAGTCCAATGGTAGCACTATCTGACAATCTGGTTTCTGTTCTCCCTGCCCAAACGCTGACCGCCGAAGAAACGGCCTTCTTTGAAAAAAATGGGTTTCTACATATCAAAAACTTTGTTAGCCGAGATGTCGTACAACTTTTTCTACGGGAGTTACAGCGGGTTGAAGCGAACTGGATTGCCGAAAAAGTAGATAAAATCAACGGTATACCCATTAAGTTTGGTCGTGATGAAAACGGACAGCTTATTGTCCAGCGGTTTGCGTTTACGTCGCTGTTCAGTCCGGTTTTGCGGGAGTTTTTGCAGGATGAGCGGCTTCAGGCGCTAACGGCTTTGTTGCAACCTTACAACGGTCGTATTGGCGAAGAAGAGAAAGACGGTCTGGTGGTAAACCATTACGTTCGGACACCCGAGAGTAATTTTTCCCGGATGGGCTGGCATACCGACAGTCCTCGCGACTTGTTTCTGGGCCACCGTATCCGACCTATGCTTAATGTGGGGCTGCATCTGGACGACTGCCCGATGAGCAACGGAGGGCTGCGGGTTTTACCGGGCACCCACAAGCAAAATACACTGTTGACGCTGTTTCGCAAACGGCAGTTCATCGACCACCGTCCTGACCCGCGCGAAGTTGGTTTCAACATCGAAGCCGGAGACCTGACCATCCATAATGGCAGTCTGTGGCACCGCGTTGAACAGTCACCCAATATTGGTGCTGAAAGTCGCCGTCGGGTTATGTACATTCCATTGGTTACGGGTGAGTATGAACCCAAAAGCGCGACTAGTAAAACGCCATTCTATCATCGTTTGGGTAAGAAAATTCAACGTTAACATGCATCTTAACTGGCTTGCTCTTGCCGTTCCGGTATTACTGCTTTTCATGGGGCTGGAATACCTTGTGGCAAAGTGGCAGAAGAAAAACTATTTTCGATTCAACAATTCTGTTGCGAATCTCAACGTCGGTATTGCTGAGCGGCTGTTGGATAGTTTTACGGTTGGGGCATTCTATTTTTTCTACGAGTATCTGCATCAGCACTACGCTTTGTTGGATATTCAGGCCAGTGCATGGGGTTGGATTGGGTTGTTCATCGCCACTGATTTTGTCTGGTATTGGTATCATCGGCTGGCGCACGAAGTCAATGTATTCTGGGCAGTGCATGTCGTACATCACCAGAGTGAAGATTTTAACTATACCGTTTCGGCCCGTATTACGATTTTTCAGGCGGTGGTGCGCACTGGTTTTTGGTCCGTACTGCCCATTGTTGGTTTCCCAGCCGAAATGATTACAACCGTTCTGCTAATTCATGGACTATATCCTTTTTTCATCCATACGCGGACGGTTGGTAAATTAGGTTGGCTTGAATATGTATTTGTAACGCCCTCGCATCACCGGGTTCATCATGCCAGTAATCCGCAGTATCTGGACAAGAACTATGGCGACATGTTTATCATTTGGGATAAGCTGTTTTGCACATTTGCCGAAGAGCAGGAAGAAACGATAGACACTACATATGGACTCACAAAACAACTCGACAGCCACAGTTTTTTGTGGCAGCACTTTCATGGCTTACTCGAACTGTTTGTAGCCGTTCGGCGGGCAACGGGATGGCGTACAAAGCTGACTTTACTGGTTGGCCGTCCAGACGCAGTTGACCCAACCATTCGGCAGGAACTGGAAAGTCAATTTCTTTCGGCTGATGCGGCTGGTCGTTCAAACGCGCATAATAAAAGCCGACGTTTCCGGGGATACGTAGTTGGACAGGTGGCTGGTATGCTGCTGATTTTATTCGCCTTCCTATTAACTGAACACTATGTACCCGCCTATCTTCAATTGCTAACCGCTTTGTTCATTCTGCTCACAGCCATCAACTGTGGTGCCTTGCTCGAACAGCGTCGTTGGGTACTATACCTCGAAATTGGCCAGGTCTCGGTGCTTTGGCTGGCTCTCTATGCCGTGCTGGGTCATCCTATGTTAATTATTCTGGCCTACATCGGCGGCTTGTCACTTTGGACTTATTTTTCACTTGTCCAAAAACGATATCTTCAATTGGTGTATGGCTCTTTCTGACATTACCCTAGCCCAAAGCCGGGATAGGGGTGGCATAAAAATTAAACGTATAGAAGCATGACTCTCGAATTTGAAAACGAATTAGGTGATATACGGTCGGTTAGTACGCAGGACTGCCCCAAAACTATCCGGGCTCAGCCGTTACTAACGGGCGATATTGCGCCATTCTTTAGCCTTTCCGGTGCCCCTAACGATTGGCGGGCGTCGGTTTTTGGTCAGAAAATAGCAGAGAGAGCAACATCCATACTAGATTTGGTCGGTACAAGACCGTTAGTGGTCAGTTTCTATTGCCCATGCTGGGGGCGCTACGCCCGGCCTTATCTAAATTCACTGGTTCGGTTGCATCAGGATTTGCTCGTTGCTGACGCAGAACTAGTTGTGTTTTCCAATGAATCTCCCAGCGTACTAGCGCGGCAGGTGGGAGGGTTGGATTTTCGAGTTGCTTACGATGCTGAATCTACCGTGGCGCAACGGTTTGGCGTGTATAGTGAAGATGATCCCGTTTGGGAACGTATATCGGGCATTTCAGACGAAGCGTTTACACCCGCTCTGTACGTAATTGGACCCGACCGGCGTATTGCGTACCATTTTTTAGATGATAACTTCGACCGAAAGCTCGACAGTGAAGTGATTTCTACCATTGTTCGCAACCTTAATAATACCCATTATGAAAGGCATTAATCAACCAGTTGAGCCGCTAAATGGCTATTCCCGGTGTTTTTTCGGCTTGTGGCTTTTGGCTACGATGCTGTCTGTTGGCTGGCGTAACGCCGACGAGCCATCTTACAAAGCACAAATTGAGGAGTGGCATCAGAGCCGTGTGAACGCCCTTAAAAGCGAAACTGGCTGGCTGAACCTGGCCGGATTATTCTGGCTAACCGGTGGTAAAAATTCGGTTGGTCGCGGACCCGATTTCGATGTGGCTTTCCCAATTGCCAATGCCCTCACAGATCTAGGATCGTTTCAGTTGGAAAAAGGGGAAGTTCGTTTTTCGCCTAACGCAAAAGAAACGGTCTCGGCTGATGGGAAGCCCCTAACAGAATCACTGGTCATTTTCGCTCCCGACAAAAAACCAACTATACTGGCGCATGGCTCGTTGCGGTGGTTCGTTATCAAACGGGGTGATAAATATGGTGTTCGGCTGCGCGACGTAGACAGCCCCTCGCTGAAAGAGTTTCATGGTATCGAACGCTACCCGGTAGATGAAACCTGGCGGGTGAAAGCTCATCTGGAAACCCCAACAACCCCTAAAACTATTCCTATTGTCGATGTATTAGGGCTAACGTCACAACAAAATTTGGCCGGTACACTGGTTTTTGAGCGGCTGGGCAAAACCTATCATTTAGATGCCGTTGGAGAAGGGGCTAAACTATTTATTTTATTCGGGGATCAGACCAATACTCACGGGACGTACGGGGCAGGTCGATTTTTGTACGCGGATAAAGCTGGGCCAGATGGTACAACAGTGCTTGACTTCAACCAGTCTATCAATCCGCCCTGCGCCTTTACCACGTTTGCCACCTGTCCGTTACCACCCAAGCAAAACAAGCTGGTTCTGGCTGTGACCGCTGGGGAAAAACGCTATGGGGATCACTGAACTGAGGATTGATTGGTATGCAAAGCGAGCGAAACAAGCATAGAGCGGCTTATTTTCATGGATTGCCGTATCAGGACCAGCTAAACCTTGTCTGGCAACAGGGCACGTTAATTGAAGCCCGGCGCATACCCGGATTTTGGTTGCATCTATACGCGGTTAATGCTTTTTTTGTCGAAATGTGGGTATGTCAGCGTCGATATGATGTTACATTGGTACGGATATTGGCCGATACAAGTGAGTTAGAACCGTACATTGACAAAATCTCGCTCGGTGACTTGTTCCCGAATGTAGGAGACGACGTTGTTTAGCAACCATGAGTATTTATAAGAGCAGACGAGTAGGGGACAGCCTTGTATCGAAACTACCGAACGTAGGCACGACGATTTTCACTGTTATGTCGAAACTGGCTACCGAAACCGGGGCCATCAACTTGTCGCAGGGATTCCCTGGATTCGATTGTTCGCCCGAACTGGTGTCGTTGGTTGACCACTACATGCGGAAAGGATTTAATCAGTATGCGCCAATGACGGGCGTACCGGCTTTGCGTGAAGCGCTAGCCCAAAAGACGTTAGATCTATATGGAATAGCCTACGATCCCGATACCGAAGTGACGGTTACGTCGGGGGCAACCGAAGCCATCTTCGCGGCTATTACAGCAGTGGTTCGCCACAGCCGGGACGCCGGACCGGATGAAGTGCTGGTGTTTGAACCCGCCTACGATAGTTATGTACCCGCTATTGAACTCAATGGGGGTATTCCGGTTTATGTGACGCTAACGCCACCCGATTATACGATTGACTGGCAAGCTGTTAGTCAGAAGATTACGGATAAAACGCGGCTTATTCTAGTCAATACACCCCACAATCCCACCGGCCATGTCTGGACACTTGACGACCTGAATCAATTAGCTAATCTGGTGCACAACCGCGACATCTGGATCGTGAGTGATGAGGTTTACGAACACATTCTGTTTGATGGCCGAACGCACCACTCCCTAATGACGCACCCGGTTTTGCAGGAACGTACGTTCATAATTGGGTCATTCGGCAAAACCTTTCATATTACGGGTTGGAAAGTTGGTTATTGCCTGGCCCCGGCTGACCTGACGACTGAGTTCCGAAAAATCCACCAATACCTAACATTCAGCACTGTTACTCCGATTCAATACGCTTTAGCCGATTACCTGAAAGAACCGGATCATTACCGCCAGTTGCCGGACTTTTACCAACGCAAACGCGATCTGTTTCTGGCTGGTTTACGTGGCTCCCGATTTACCATCAGACCGACGGAAGGAAGTTTTTTTCAGACTGTTTCCTATGCCAATATCACCGACGAGCCCGACTATGATCTGGCCGTACGGCTTACCAAAGAAATTGGGGTGGCCTCTATTCCGGTTTCCGTGTTCTATCACCAGAAGAATGATTACAAAATGATACGCTTCTGTTTCGCCAAAGACGATGCCGTTTTGCAGGAAGCCGCCGAACGACTTAGTCAGCTATAAACCAGACATTTAATGAGTAATTTAAGTAATCGGGGAAACCTAAATCCAGTGACAATTTTTAGCCAATCGGCCTTGGAATGCCCCGTTGATGGGGTTAAAGTGAATGAGAATAAAGTGCGGACGGTCGCTTTTTTTGTCCTGCTGATAGGTATTGCTTCCATAGTGACCTCTTACTGGATTCTACCTCTTTTTCTATTAATCGACTTTGCGTTGCGGGCATTTGATTACGGTAACCTTAGTCCGTTGGCCCGACTGAGCGATGGCGTTATAAAAGCACTTAACTTTCCGATTCAACTTATCGACCAGGCTCCAAAGCGTTTTGCGGCTGGCGTTGGTATGGTGTTCGCTGCCGCTATTTTAGCAACGCATTTTCTGGGTGTAAACACGCTGATTTTAACAGGAATACTAGTTGTTTTTGCCGCCTTGGAATCATTAGCGGGTATTTGCGCCGGTTGCTACGTTTATACGCTTTTGAGACGAATTAAAGTTGTACGTGATTAGTAGTGAGTAAGTTGTTTCGTGCTAATCGCCTACTGATTTACTTAGCTATGCCCCGCATTACACCCCTTCCCGCCAACGAAGCGACGCCCGATATACAGGCCGCTTTTGATGCGCATGTTACCGATTATCCCGGTAGCCGCATCACTAATATGAAAGCCACGCTAGGCCGCTCGTTGCTGGCATTTCAGGTTTATATGCAGTGGTATCCATTGTATGAAGAGGTGAAGAAAATTGTTGGTGACCGACTGGCGTACTTGTTTGCTCACGCTATTTCGGAAGGCGCAAATTGCCCGCTCTGTACCACGTTTTTTCGGCGGATTATCATTGATAATGGTGAGCGTCCCGAAGACCTTCGATTAACCGATCATGAACAGGCTGTCATTGATTTCGGCAGTGCAATTGCTCAGAACAAGGGCGAGATTTCAGACGAGTTGTATATCGCCATTGGTGAGCGTTATACCGACTCGCAGATCGTTGTACTGGTCGCCTTTGCCGGGCAAATGATTGCGACGAATGTTTTTAACAACGTGCTGGACGTAAATATTGACGAATACCTCTATCCATATCTTCCATTGACACAACCAAAAATTTACCCGTAGCCAATGGCTGACTTACAAGATAGAGTAGCGTTTATTACTGGAGCCGCTCATGGTCAGGGCCGGGCCGTGGCGCTGGCCTTGGCCCAGGAAGGAGCCAACATTGTGGCGTTCGATTTGGCCAAGCCACTCGCTTATCCCGGTTATGCACTTGGTTCTGAAAGTGAACTGGACTCATTACAGCACGAAATAGAAGCGCTCGGCATGCGGTGTCTGACAGCGCAGGGCGACGTTCGGCGGGATGCTGATATTAGTCGTGCTGTCGATGCCGCCGTACTAAATTTTGGGCGGATCGATATTTTGTTCAATAACGCGGGTATCTGCGCCTACGGACTCATTCACGAGATACCCGAAGAAGAATGGGATGCCATGATCGACATTAATCTGAAAGGCGCATGGCTGGTTGCCCGGCGGGTAATTCCGGTTATGATGAAGCAAAAGGCTGGTGTTATTATCAATAATTCATCCATTGCCGGGCTTCGGGGGATGAATCGCCTAAGCCACTACGCAGCTTCGAAGTGGGGTCTGGTAGGTTTGACTAAATCGTGGGCTATTGAACTGGCACCGCATAACATTCGGGTCAATTCCATCCACCCGACAGGCGTCAACACACCGATGAACGATGGATTAGCCGAATTAGAGGGCACGACAACGCAGGAGATTGCCGAACGCTCGGCGGGCAACTTGTTGCCTGTGCCGTGGGTTGAGCCAGAAGATGTATCGGCAATGGTCCTATTTCTGGTATCAGACAAAGCACGTTACGTAACGGGTTCGCAGTTTGTTCTGGATGCGGGCTTACTAACGCGGTGAACAACTATTGCCATCATGTTTTACGCGTAGTTAACGGGGCTACCTCAGCATCCTAACTTGCCTGATTAGTACCGATGTACGTAATTTTTACTTCAAATACTTCTCGATTGTTTGGCGAATTAACTGGCGGCTTGAGGTTGAGTTATAAGTCGTTTGTTGCGTTGTTGCGGCCAGTTCATCTAACTCCCGGCCCAATACCTGGCCCTTTACCTGACCTTTTATAGATACGATGTTACGGTTGGCTAACACCTCGCCCCAAACGGTCCGAACATCGGCCCAGTAAGCCCGATTTTTAGCCCACCAGTTTTTAGCCGCTTTACATTTAGCATCATCCGTGCGCTGGTATGTATTCAGTCCTTTTTCGGATACAAGCAGTTGGTCGCCCGCTTCGGAACGGATGATTTTGTCATTGTCCTGCTCGTGTACGTAGCCGTCTGGCCGAATTTCGTGGTGATTGGTCCGGCGCATCACATTGTAATCCGTGCGTTTTGTGTATTCCCGTCGGGGTAAAGGCGCATCAACGGTACTTTCCCAATAGGTGCGCCCATCGGCATGAATCCATGTAGCCGATCCTTCGTAGCGAGGGCTATCATCTACTTCAAAAACTTTCTGTGTCCATTGGCCTTTAGCCTGAGCGGGAGTCAATTGTACGCGTTTCCACGATGCATTTTGATCAAATTTGAGCAGACTGGTATTCTGAAACTCCCAATCTTCCCGCCAGTGCTTAATAACCATTGTATCTCCCGGTGTGGATGCACCCGGTGTGGATGCACCCGGTGTGGATGGAATTGCTACCAATAGATGCTGAATGACGATTTTAGTAGGTCGATTCGCCGGGCCGGATTCTTCATCAACAAACACTAATTCAGTGCCTTTGGCGGTGTATCTGTCTTTGAAGGTGTAATTTTTTTCAGGAGCAAAAGTTTCAGCGTAAAGGAAACTGACATCGTGGCATCCGCACTGGCCTTTGATGGCCGCAATATCTTCAGGCTTTGGGACCATTTGCGCGTGGACAGAACTGGCTACCAGTAGTACGAACAGGGCTGATATAAATGACGCTGATTTCATAATAGACACAACTTCGATAACCATAAATTGATTGAGTAAAATTATACTTATTTAGACTTTTTACAAATAATTACTCATTTGTTTGGACAAATTCTAAATAGAGCCTACGTTTGCAGTCACGAAGTTTTAGGATAGATGCCTAATCTAATACACTTGCCCTGATTAGTTTCAATCGAACGCTGCTATGCCTCTATTTCTATTACTAACATTATCACTCGCGCAGCCCATACCAAAAGATACGCTGAAAGCACGACCTATTGACGAAGTTGTTGTAACGGCTACGCGTAATGAGCGGCCAATGGGTGCATTGCCTTTGCCCGTTACAGTGATTAGCGGAAAGCAAATTCAGCAGATGGGTAGCTTGCGACTCAACGATGTACTCCGCGAACAGACGGGTTTAGCTGTCGTGTCCGATCATGGACAAGGCATTCAGATACAAGGGTTTGGGCCCGACTATACCCTAATTCTGGTCGATGGCGAACCGATTGTAGGCCGCACGGCGGGCACGCTCGATCTAACACGATTGGCGGTAGGCAATATTAAACAAATTGAAATTGTTAAAGGTCCTTCATCGAGTTTATATGGTTCAGAGGCTTTGGCAGGCGTCGTGAACATTATCACGCAAACGCCCGGTGGCAATTCTAATGAGGCAAAAGGAAACTTATCAGTGCGTTACGGGGCTAACCAAACCAGCGATTTATCGGGCGATTTGAGTAAACAATGGACAGTTGGCAAGTCAGGAAAATTGGGCGTTTATGTATTCGGCGATCGTTATCAGTCGGCGGGTTACTCCTTGCCTAATGAGTCGGTTTCGTCCCAAACGGGTAGCCAGACCGTTGCGCCTTTTACGAATTATACGGCCAGCGGGCGACTAACGTTTGCCTTTTCACCGAAACTGAAACTGTCTGTATCAGGTCGTTTTTTTACCGAAAGCCAATCAAATAATTTCATTGTTAGTCCAGATATACCCGTATCGGGTCCCGGAACTGTACGCGATTATAACCTGAATCCTGTATTGACACATCAACTATCTCCAGGCTGGAAAGTAATTTATCGCTATTATCATACTGGCTATTATACCGAGACCAACCTGCGGTATACGACTACTCAGGAAGCGTATGATGCCAGCTTTTTCCGGCAAACTTTCAACCGTCCCGAAGTGGTTGTTGAGCGGGTAATTAACCCCAAAAATATTTTGACAACCGGGGTTGGCTTCATTGCTGAAGGTGTTGAAGCGACGCGCTATACCGAGCGTAAGCAGTTCAATACAACCTATGGATTTGTGCAGTATGAGTGGATGCCAAGCCTTCGCTGGACAGTTATTGCCGGTGGTCGTTATGATTCACATAGTCAATATGCCAGTCAGTTTAGTCCTAAAGTATCAGGACGCTATGCGCTTAGTTCGGCAGTTTCCTTACGAGGTAGCGTAGGCGTTGGATTCAAGGCACCTGATTTTCGACAGTTGTACTTGAATTTCGACAATGCTGTGGCAGGCTACAGTGTCTTTGGAACGCAGGAGGCTGCGGCTGGCATTGCCCGGCTAACTCAGCAGGGACAAATTGAAGAGGTTGTGCTTGATCCATCCCGTTTATCGACTATTCGTGCCGAACGTTCGGTGGCGTACAATGCTGGTCTACAGGTTAAACCCCCTACTTTCCCTCTGACAGTCAGTGTGAATTTGTTCCGCAACGATATTCATGATCTGATTGAAACACAGGTAATTGCCCGCAAAAAAAATGGTCAAAATGTATTCAGTTACAACAACCTGAGCCAGGTATTCACGCAGGGAGCAGAGCTGGAAAGTAGCTGGCGGTGGACTATCGGATCTGGTTATTTGACCTTGAGCGGTGGCTATCAATACCTGGTCGCAAAGGACAAATCGGTAGTAGAAGGTGTCAAAGTGGGTACGGTTTATCGACGTAATCCCGAAACCTTGGCCAGTGAGCGCGTTAAGCCATCCGAGTATGGGGGCTTGTTTAACCGATCACGACACATGACTAATCTCAAGCTTTTTTATGAGCAACCTAAAAATGGCTTTTCTGCCTCCTTACGGGGTGTTTATCGCGGTCGGTATGGCTTTGCCGATCGCGATGGTAACCTGATTTTAGATTCAGATTCGGAATATGTAAAAGGCTATATGCTTTATAATCTGTCGGTGGCAAAGGCTTTGAAATCAATAACGCTGCAAGCGGGTGTGGATAATCTGGCGGGCTATACCGACCCGGCTTATATTCCAAATTTGGCCGGTCGGTTATGGTATACCTCCCTGAGATGGGCCTGGAAGACCGCCAATTAATTCTATATCTCAATCATGTGAAAGCACAAAAATCTGAAATTCAAAATCCGTATGAACTGTCAATGTCATCTTTTATCAGACTCGGTTAGCGGGCGTATTACCCTATACGATAGTGTATACTCCAACGCTACAGCACCGACCGGCACATTGGAGCGGGAACGCCATAACATCGCGCTGGAATTCAATAATATCACGCAATGGTTGTGTTACGACGACTTTCTGGCGCTGGAATGGAACGTGCGAAGTATCGATACTTCGGCTTACTTCGATGCGCATCCGTACGAAGAACGCATCCATCTGAGCACCCCATCGCGCTTCTTAAGCTTTAGTTTTAGAGTACACGAATTAGTCGAGTTGCGAAAAATGCTGAGTCGGGCGGTGGCGCGGCTTCACTGGTTCGAGACACTACGCAATACCCAGAATTAACTACCAAGGAGCCATAATTAATGGCGTGAATCAATTAACAATTGTACTAACCAATCAGAATGAGTATGCGTATCTACCAATTGGCTCTGGCTATTTGCCTAAGCGCTGCATTTTTTTCCTGCAAGAAAGAGGATAATCCTGTAATTGTTCAACCCCTAACATCCACAACCGCTAAGGATATAGCCGCCGATCCAACTAGTGTTACGTCGGCTACCGGACAGCAGCCCGTTGCCGCAACCGGCAAATTCACCCTGTATAGCTTTAAAGATAACAAGCAGGTAGCGAACACGGATTCGGCCACAACTAAATGGGATATTGGTTTTCGCGGCACAACAATTATTGTAAACGGCGGGGCTATTCGTACGGGTCAGGGGGGCGCGTATATCCACACCGGTACATTTGATGATCTAACGATTGTGCCAACGTCGGCCACGTTTGCTCAGGACCAAAGTGCTACTCAATTGGCTATCACGACGGGCTCTGGTAAAGGGTGGTATAACTACGATCAAACAACCAATATCATTTCCTCCATTCCCGGCAAGGTATTTATCATTCGCACTGGTGATAGTAAATATGCCAAAATGGAGATACTAAGCTATTATCAGGGGGCACCTGCTACACCCAGTGCTACTAGTGTAGCCCGCTACTTCACGTTCCGTTATCTCTACCAGCCAGACGGTAGTCAAACGTTGAAGTAGCATCGTAGCCAGAGGAACTAACAAATACCAAAAAGGCACCTATAACTATTATAGGTGCCTTTTTATCTTTTAAAGAAATAAATTATTTATTCGAATGGATTGCCGTCGTAGGTAACGCTGGCGAGTTTTTTATCTAAGTAATAAATCTGGTCGGCTGGGATCTGGTCGATTAATTCGAGACAGCGACGAGCAATATATTCTTCTTCCATCTGCTCTTTCACGTACCATTTCAAGAGTTCTTCAGTAGCGTAATCACTCTCACGGCGGCAGACACCAATAATTCGATTGATGGAATCCGTTACAGCAATCTCCTGATCCAGCGCGCCTTCAAATACGGAACGCAGGGAGATAAACTCCTGACTTACGGCTGGTACTTCGGGCGAATAGGCGGTTCCACCCTGATCGCAGAGATAATGAAACAGCTTCATGCCATGTTTACGCTCTTCTTCCGATTGCTTGTAGAAAAAGCCCGCACTGTAATCGAAACCATTCCGGTCACACCAGCCTGCCATCGCTAAGTATTTCGACGACGAAACCAGTTCCATTTGTATTTGCTGATTTAATGCCAGTTCAACGCTTTCCTTTACAGAACTGCGTAATCTTGCTAAGTCTTTCATGGTGAGTACCTCTTTGCGGTGAGAAATTCGTGTGGCAAAACAACACAAAAAAACCGGCTGTTGTTATACAGCCGGTCAATTGGTAACAAATTTAGAAACAGTCTATTTATGTTTAGTTGGCCATTGAGCAGCCGCATTCGCGAAGCATAGCGTTCAATTCCAGCATTAACTTAGCCCCAGTGAGTAATTCGCGGAGATGTACAATTTCGCAAAGGGTCAATACATAACACCGCTCAGAGCGGGGCGGGGCCAAAATTTCAACATCGTAGGCAGCGGCTGTACTTAACGCCATTTGCTTAATATCGACGGTTTCGACCATACACCGAAACTGGGCAAAATCGCGGGCCGATAGCTGAGTATGCGTATCCCAAAATTCCAGAATCAGTCGATTACTCGTGTCACACTGGTAGACAACTCCTTTATCGGTTCGAAATACTTCCTGGTATGTTGCTGGTACGTTGCTGCCTCCCATGATTGGAAAATGAATGAGCAAATATACAAAGCAAGAGTTAATTTAGATAGCGTCTAAACAACTTTATTCAGGCAGTGGCATATCCTGCAAATCTTCGTCCGTCAATTTGATCGTTGCGGCCTGAACATTTTCCTCCAGATGCTTCACCGACGATGTTCCGGCAATGGGTAACATTACTGGTGATGCAGCTAATAACCAAGCCAGTGCGATTTGGTAATCGGTGGCATTATGGCGTTGGGCTACTTTCTTAATTGCCTTTTCTGCCGTCACATTTCCCGCATTGAGCGGAAACCAGGGAATAAAAGCAATGTTGTTTTGCTCGCAATATTTCAGCACATCATTCCATCGCTGTTCGCCAAAGTTGTACATGTTCTGTACCGAAACAACGTCGAAGTACTGTTTGGCTTCTTCGATCTGTTCGATGCTAACTTCCGATAAACCGATGTGCCGGATTTTACCCTGTTGTTGGGCTTCCTTCAAAAATCCGAGGGTTTCTTCTGACGATACTTTGCTATCGAATCGGTGAAGTTGATACAAATCGATCTGGTTGATTTTTAGTCGTTTCAGGCTACCGTTCAGCGCTTCTTCGAGGTGTTTCCGACTGCTATCAACCGGCCATTGATTCGGACCCGTACGTAGTAAACCACCCTTTGTGGCAATAGCTAAACCATCTGGGTAGGGGTAGAGAGCTTCAGCGATGAGCTCTTCCGAAACATACGGGCCATAGCTATCAGCCGTATCAATAAAATTAATGCCGAGGTCGAGAGTACGTTTCAGAACACGAATGCACTCGTCGTGGTCCTTGGGTGGACCCCAGATGCCATCGCCGGTTATGCGCATAGCTCCATAAGCTAATCGGTTGACAGTCAGGTCTCCACCGATAGTAATTGTGCCAGCTTGGGTTGCTGGTTGTTGATCAGTTGCTTGCATGAGTGTTTCTTCTTGTTGTCTGGTCAGGCAGGACATTGATCGCGTCCTGTATCATGTACATAAACCAACAAAAACACTTTTTGTGTCAGTAGACGGGTAAAGATTTTACTTTTTCTTACCGCTTCTCAATCCCGTCCAGCACCCGCCGAATGACATTGGCGCGTTGCATAAAGTCGAGCGAAGTCGTCACATCCTGATCGTCGATAACCTGCTTGAATTGTTGGAGAAATTCAATGTAAGCCGCCAGTGCGTCGGACACGTTTATACGGTTTTGGTCAAAGATCGGTGCCCACATCTGCGGGGAGCTTTTCGCTAATCGCACTGTCGAACTAAAGCCCGTGCTGGCCATGTCGAAGATGGCCTGTTCGTCTTTTTCTTTCTCTAGTACGGTCAGCCCGAGGGCAAATGCGCTAATGTGGCTTAGGTGCGAAACATACGCTAAGTGCAAATCATGTTCCTGCGGAGCCATATAAAATAACCTCATACCTACGTCTCTAAATAAGCTCTCGGTCAAAGTCAGGCTGTCAGGATTGCTTTTCTCGCGGTCGCAGATGATAAGGTTTTTACCTGTCAACAATTCCTTAAAGGCGGCACCAGGCCCGGAGTTTTCGGTACCGGCCATTGGGTGAGCGGCCACAAACTGCGCCCGCTTCGGATGAGCATCGGCAACAGCGCAAATAAGACCTTTGGTTGAACCCAGATCAACAACTGTTGCGCCTGGCGGCAATAGGTCGAGCACCGCTGGCAATAGATCAATAATGATGTTGACTGGCGTAGCCAGCACGACCAACGTGCTTTGCGCTATGGCTTCGGCCAGCGGGAGTATCTCATCAACAATGCCTTTGGCTAACGCCAATTGACAATTTACCGCTGATGTATCAACGCCAATAAATCGCATTTTGGGGTATTTCTCGCGTACGGCAAGCGCAAACGATCCACCCAACAATCCTATTCCTACAATGCTAACAACCATCATTTTATTCGTTTAACGGCTTCTTCAATACGTTCTTTGGGTAAGCAAAGGGATACGCGCACGTATCGGTTTCCTTTAGGTCCGAAAATAAAGCCGGGGGCAATAAATACGTGTTTCGTCAAAAGTAAGTCGTCCACCAGGGCTTCTGCCGATTCGACTGAATCGGGGAGCTTGGCCCAGATAAACAGGCCCTCCTGATCGGTGGAATACGTGCAGCCCAGCGCGTCCAGTAAAGCATGAATGGCATCTAATCGTCCCTGATAAACCGCGTTGCGCTCCCGGTGCCACTCATCAGAGTTGGTGAGTGCTTCAGTAGCGGCATCCATTAATGGCCGAAACTGCCCTGAATCAATATTGCTTTTGATAGTCAGCACGGCATCTGCGTAGGCTTTTGCTCCGGCCATCCAACCAATGCGCCAGCCCGCCATATTGTGCGATTTACTTAATGAGTTCAACTCAACCGCCACTTCCTTTGCGCCATCCACCGACAACAAACTAATTGGTGGTTTTTTGTTCAGAATCAGGCTGTATGGATTGTCGTGGCACAGCAAAATTTTGTGGTCGTGCGCAAACCGAACCGCCCGCTCGAACAAGTCGCGGGTAGCGGGTGCACCAGTCGGCATGTGTGGATAGTTCAGCCAGAGGATTTTAGTGCGATTTGGCGATTCGTTGTTTGTAACTAAATCAGTCAAAACATTCCAGTCAGGTTGCCAGCCGCCATGCTCTAATAATGGATACTCCCGAACCGTTGCGCCTATCATCTGACTCACCGCACGGTAAGCCGGATAGCCAAGTTCAGGCACGAGCACACCGTCGCCCTCGTTCAAAAACGTCAGTGAAATGTGTGTAATGCCTTCTTTTGACCCGATGAGTGGTAAAATTTCGGTATCGGCATCCAGCGACACACCATATGTATGGCCGTAGAATTTAGCAATGGCCTGCCGCAAAGCCGGGGTGCCTTTGTAGGGTTGATAGCCGTGTGCCGTTGGTTGCTGCACTGACTTTATAAGCGCGTCGAGCGTGTTGGGCGAAGGCATCAGGTCGGGGTTGCCAATGCCAAGATTGATAATATCATGACCGGCTGCCTGAAGACGACGGACTTCGGCCAGTTTTATCGAGAAATAGTATTCCTGCGTTTGATCGGCGCGGTGGGCAAGTGGGATAATCATTCTAAACGCTTATTCGTATGACTGCTTTTATTTGCCTGTTTTTGTTGAGAAGGCAGGTCAGTAGACTAGTAGGGCTGGCAAAGATAGGTACCGAACGAATCCTGTAAATCAGACCAATCCTATAAATCTTGTGAAGCCGCCTGCCGGTTCAGATAATATTTCAGTAAGGGAGCTAAATGGAGCGACTGAATCATCTCGCCGTTGTTAATAATATCCAGTGCTCGTTCTGCTGATACGATATGCACCGTGATTTCCTCCGTTGATTCAAGATGTTGCGCCTGCTTCAGTTCGACGCCCGTGGCCAGGAACGAGTGCGTAAGGTTGGCGTGCGTGCCCGGATTGGCTGAAAGCGTCATTAGCGGTTCCCAATGACCGCCACCAAAACCAGTTTCCTCCAATAACTCGCGTTGAGCCGCTACAAGAGGGTCTTCGTTCGGGTCGATGACACCCGCGCAGAGTTCGTAATGAACGCCCGAAATACCATGCCGATATTGCCGGATTAATACCAGTTGATCGTTGGTCGTGACGGCTACAACGTTGATCCAATCAGGATATTCGAAGACGAAGTAATCAGGAATAACACCACCATTTTCCATTTTGATGGCGTCCTTACGCACCGTAAACCAGGGCAATCGGTGAATGTATTCAGATTGTTCGACCTGCCAGGGCCGGGGATCATTGTCGGGGATCATAGCCGCAAAGGTAGGCAGACCTAGCGGACTAATTCATCCGCGAAGCGCAGGTATTGTTCCCAATCGTAATCGGTTACATCGTGTTTGCCGCTTCGGTCGTGGTAGCGGACGGTCTGACCAATGGGCTGATTCACGGCTGGAAAAGCTTGGGGCCGACCGTCGGTTGTGCCCAAGCCCACCTTTCCGTAAAGCTTATAAACAGGTTCGGCATAAGCCGCTCCCAGAAACTCACCTTTCGGGTCTGACCATTGATCGCCATCGGCACTGGCAATGTAAAGGGGTCGGGGAGCTATCAAGGCAAGCAATTCGTGCTGGTCAACGGGTAAATCGGCTACGCGCTTATTATAGGTTTTATATCGGCCACAAAACCAATAAGGAAAGCTGGTATTAATCCGTTCGACGGTTTCGCCATACCAACGACGGGCTAGCGCGGCTCCGCCTTCGCCCGATTCATTGCCAATAACAGCCGCAAACCGTTCGTCCTGTGCTCCGGCCCATACCGCTGCCTTGCCAATACGTGAGTGACCAATGGAAATAACTCGCTTGGCATCTATTGACGGTTCAGTTTGCAAGTAGTCGAGAATCCGGCTCATGCCCCAAGCCCAGGCGCCAATGGCTCCCCAACTGTTGGCTTTTGTTGTATCGCTCGCCGGTGCGGTGGATTCGCCTAAAACCGACCGAATGCCTGAGTGCCATCCCTGAGGATAATCAGGTTCAATATCGCCGTAATATGCTGTGGCCAGTGCATAACCCCGTCTCAGAATCGTTTCAATCGGCCAGCGTCGCTCCTGCATACCACGGGCTTTCTCGGTAGCCTTGTTGTTAACTGAAACCTCGCCAATCGCATTGCCCATCCAGCGCGTAGAGAGGGGGATATCGGCCTCGGTTGTGACACAGTGATTACCGCAAAAATTTAGCCCTAGAAACACAGGGATCACTTTTCGGCCTTTGGGTAGATATAAGAGTACCTCGATGGGTAGTAGTTGCGGGTAGTCAACGAAGAAAATGGATACCAGTTTACGAATTGCCAAGCCGTTTAGTGCCGACGAATCGACTGAGGTTGTCTGGAAACGGAGTTTAACGGCTTGTTTGGGTGTTTGACCGTACACGTTTTCGGCAAAGAGTTGTATGAGTTCTTTACGCCGACTTCTCCATTCGGCCTGAGTCTTTACCGCCTTTCCTTTATTGTTGATTAGCGGATTGGGCAGCGTATACGTGCCAACTTTAGTTTCGTCGTAATTGTACGTTGGTTCGGTTGCTTGCCCATTGGCCAAACAGCCCGTTAGAAGTGCCAGTGCTAATAAAAACAGAATTCGAGCCATAAGCAGATTCAGAGAATTAAGTCTCTTCTGAAAAGGCAAATGGCCTGTTTTTCATACTGTTTGGCGGGAGTAGGGGATGCGAAATAAGTCTGCGTTGATCGCTTTTTCGCTTGAATCATATTAACAGCCCTATCTGATTCGTTGTAGAGGGGACTTTTGCCTTCGCAAATTTTGTTCGCACAACTCTTAACCTGATGAAGAACGTTATTGCCCTTTTCGCTGCTGCGTTATGCCTTTTCCTTTCGTCCTGCCACCTACCCATTGCTTATCTCCAACGAACACCTCATCCGGCGGCAACCAGACTATCCGTTGAACCGTCAGTAGCTCAGGTAGAAGCATTGCCCTTAGATTCTGCAATACAGGCCAATGTGCCGCCGGTAGCTAACGTGCCGCTGCCAGCTAGCTCTGTTGTGGTTAGTCGTAGTAGCCAGCCCGAACAAAGAGCGGGTAATCATATTGAGCGCCGTATGCACCGAATGCAATCTTTGTTATCGGCATCAACCACCAAACTGACCGACCAGCAACCAGACCCAAGGCCAAAGAAAAAACTTAAATTGGGTAACCAGATTCGTCAGGGTTTAGGCATGAGACTGCGCCCTGAACTGAACTGGTGGCAACGCATTAGCTGGAAATTAAAAGCGTCGGTCCTTATAATTCTGGTGGCCGTCTTATTCGCCATTTTACACATTACGATACTGGCGATTATCTTCGGAATTTTGGGCGCATTCCTACTGATTACTGGCTTGAAAAGGTCGTTCAAAGTCAAGCGCCCGTGGTTTTGAAGTAATATTTCACCCTTTTATTGCCAGCCGTAAACATAAATAACGTGAATGGCGGATTATTTTAATCCGCCATTCACGTTATTTATGCACAACCAAGATTCTAAGAAGTTTACCTCACTTCGTTGGCTAGATAGTCTTTCATCTGGCCAACAGTTTGTAGCTTTCCCCAGTCTTCATCGGGAATGCGAATACCAAAACTGGTCTCAATTTGTAGCAGTAAATCCGTTACGTCCAGTGAATCAAGACCCAAGTCGCGGCTAAAATTCGCCTGATCGGTTAGAGCAGTCAGGCTAATGCCAATGTTGGTGAGAATCTCTTGTAGTCGGCTGTTTATTTGATGAGTTGTCATGGGTTAGATGAGTTGTTATTTTTTGACTTTACTGTGGTGTCGGGTTTTTAAACCCGACACCACAGTAAAGCCCCTTTACACCGCTTCTGGCACGGCTTCAGCTTCTTTTACTTTGCTGAATCGATTGGTAAACCATTCCTGCAACCGGTCAACGAGGTAGTACATCATCGGAACCAGATAAATAGTCAGAAGCATCGAACTACTCAGGCCGCCAATAAGTACCCACGCCAATGAGTTTTTCCATTCGGCCCCGGCTCCACTTGCGGTTGCAATTGGAAACATGCCGATTACCATCGCGATGGTCGTCATCAGAATTGGCCGCAAACGTTCCTCGCCAGCGTGCAGAATAGCTTGCCGGAAGGGTACACCCTGGGCTTTTTGCTGATTGGCAAAGTCAACGATCAGAATGGCGTTTTTAACCACTAACCCAATCAGCATCAACATTCCCAGCATGGCGAATATCCCGATGTTGGACGATGTCAGAGCTAGCGCCAGCAGGGCACCAATTACCGCTACCGGAACCGAAAACAACACGACGAACGGATAAACAAAACTGTCGTAGAGTAACACCATGATGAAGTACACCAGCATAAGACCGGCCAGCATCGCAATACCCAGCGAACCGAATCCTTCGCTTTGGTTTTTGGCATCACCTCCCCAGCTAACGGTCACACCGGCAGGCAGCGGATGGCTAGCCAGATCAGCCTGAATCACAGCCGTCAGCGTACCCGAACCCGTTCCCAACGTATTGGCCGTAACCGTAACTGACGAGCGACGATTCTTGCGCTCCAATAGCGAAGGGCCATTGCTGAGCGATACATTAGCAAACTCGGCTAAACGTACCGGGCGATTGGTTGATGGGCTAAAGAAGTTGATATTCTTAACATCGTCGGGGTTTTTGCGATCAAAGGCATCGAGCATCACACGGATATCGTAATCTTCGCCATCATCCCGAAATTTAGAATCGTCGTTACCGGCAAACGCGTTTTGCAGGGTTGCACCTACTGTTTGAATGTTCAGCCCTAATTTGGCCATTCTCTCCCGGTCGATTTCTACCCGCACTTCGGGGTTGGTCGTTTCCATGGATATGTTGACGTCATTGGCACCGGGCGTTTTTTTGATTCGGTTGGCCAGATCCTGCGCTGCGGCTAAATTCTTATTTATGTCATCGCCACTGAGGAAAATTTCGATGGGCGCTGTGCCGGAATTGACTATCCCAATAATAGACGAACCGAATTCGATAGCCGGAAAACGTTCGGCCAATTCTTTCCGAACTGTCATCATATACGACTCCGTTGGCATATGTCCAGGCCGGTCTTCGGCGGGCGCCAATTCGATGGTTAACTCTGTTCGGTTAGCGGCTCCCTGCCCCGTACTATTCAACCCCGTACTGGCTCCGCCTACATTGGCGAATACAGTCTGTACTTCGTGTTTCTTGCGAAGATAATTTTCTATACTTCTGGAGGTGAGGTTGTTCTGTTGCAAGGATACGCTCTTGTCGAGCTTCATTGTCAGAAGGAATTTACCCTGATCACCCTGCGCAACGAACTCGGAGCCAATGATGCCCAGGCTCATCACCCAACCCGTGAAAACGAAAATCGCGATCAATATGCCGGTGAACGCCAGCTTGTGGCTCAACACCCAGCCTAAACTGCTGTGATACCCGCTGGTCAGGCTCGTAAGTCCTTTCTCAAACCAAAGTAGAAACGCCTGAAATGGATTCTTTGGATTTAAATGCTCTAGTTTAGCGAGCATCGACGTCAGCCAGGGAGTCAGGGTAAAGCTCACGACTAAACTAACCATTGTGGCAAAGGCCACAGTCAGCGCGAATTGACGCAGCAAATCGGCGATGACGGAATCCACAAACGTAATCGGGATAAACACGACCACAATTACCAGGGTGATGGCAATGGCGGCAAAGCCAATTTCGCTAACGCCATCGAGGGTAGCCCGCCATCGGTTTTTGCCCATCTCGAGATGTCGCTGGATATTTTCGAGCACCACAATCGAGTCATCGACCAGAATCCCGATCACCAGCGAAAGCGCGAGCAATGTCATAAGATTGAGCGAATAGCCCATCACATACATGAACAGGAAGGCTGAAATCAGCGAAGCCGGTACCGATATCATCACAATGAACGCATTCCGAAGGCTGTGCAGGAACAGCAGCATAACAATCGCCACCAGCCCAACGGCAAGAAACAGGTCATGTGTAACGGCTTCTACAGAGGCAAGGGTGAAAATGCTGCTGTCATATGCAATGGCAAAATGGACTTTATCTTTGGCGTTTTCTTTCTCAACCAAGGCTAGTTTTTCCTGAACCAATCGACTGATTTCAACCGCATTGGCATCGGATTGCTTTTTAATGAATAGTCCAATACCATTCTGACCGTTGTAGCGACTGATGCTGTTTGGGTCGGTTATGCCGTCGGTTACGTTCGCTACATCGCCGATACGTATGGGGCTTCCGTTGGCGGGCGTTGCAACCACTAATTTCCGAATATCATCAAGAGACGTAAATTTCCCGGCGAGCCGTAGTGTCATGTTCTCGGTTGTACTTTTTACTTTCCCCGTTGGGAAGTCAAGGTTGGCCTGATTGATGGCCTGCGACACCTGAAGCAGCGATAACCCGTAGTAATTCAGTTTGTCGTCATTGACGTTCACGCGAATTTCGCGCTTGTCGCCCCCAACCATCGTTATGTCGGCGACGCCTTTAATCTGCTGAAGAATAGGCAGGTATTTATCTTCTACCTGTTGATAGAAAACTTCGTTGGGCAACGTCGAGGTTGCCAATAACTGCATAATAGGCTGATCACTAGGCGATATCTTTGATAAGGAGGGCTGCTCGGCATCGTCCGGCAGATCGCTCACTATTTTATCAATTTCCCGCTTAGCATCTTGCAGCGCTAAGTCAATATCGGTACCGGCTTTAAATTGAACGACAAGAACCGACGCGTTTTCAAACGAATTGGATTTCACATCGTCGAGATTGTCCAATCCTGAGACGGCATCTTCGATCTTTTTACTTACTTCCGTTTCCACTTCCGACGGAGCTGCACCGGGATATATCGTTGTGATGGTGATGACCGGAGTAGAAAATTCGGGCAACAATTCATAACTCAACAAGCGGTACGAAAACAGGCCACCTATCGTCAGAATCGCAAAGAGCACGATAATGAAGGAGGGACGTTTGATTATGGTTTCGACAAATTTCATAAGTTCTTTGTTGACTAAAATCAGTGTTTTACTGATTGAGTTTATTGCGCGCTAACCGGCGTACCGTTTTGCAAGTTGATTTGACCACTCGTAACTACTTGATCGCCAACCTTTATTCCCTTCGTAATTTCGTAGTACTCGTTCGTTGTCGCCCCGATAGCAACTGATCTAAGAGCCGCTTTCCCGTTTTCGATTACGTAGACTTGGGGTTGTTTTTCCGAACCAATGATGGCCTGACGAGGTATGGACAGCGTTTGCCCTTTCACTTTGCTTGAATTGGCAATGGAGCCATACATGCCTGCCCGTAATGGATTTGCACTGGAGTTATTGACCGTAATTTCAACAGGATAATTATGAGCTGCATCGCCCTGAGCCGCTATCATTGAAATGCGACCTGTAAAGTGAGCCGCCGGATAAACCTCTGTCTCAATAGATAATGACTGACCAACACGGAATTGATTGATGGCTTTTTCAGGCACCTGAACGACTAACTTCAGTATTGAAATATCGGTCACTTTAGCAATAGGTGTTCCAAGCGATACAACCGAACCCTTTTCAACCATTTTCTCGGTTACAATCCCCGAAAAAGGAGTCGTGATGGTGGTGTTGGCAATTTGTTTTTGAAGTTGTTTGATCTGTGCGTGGGTCGAGCGGATGCTCAACTGAGTTCGCTCAACGTTAATAGCCGGTGTCGCATCGCCCTTTACCAGATTTTCATACCGTTTGAGGTCGTTTTGATAACCTTCCAGCGTAACCTGAAGTGCTTCTATTTGATACCGAAGTTGTTCGTCGTCGAGCTTAGCAATCAATCTGCCTGCGCCAATCGTTTGTCCTTCTTCAATGGGTAAGGAGACAATCTGTCCGCCCGCCTGTGGCCGAATTTCAATTTCCCGATTAGGTGAAAACGAGCCTAAAAACTCGGTTTCCTGCGATAGATTACGTAGTTCGGCAACGGCTGTACGCACACCTACTTTCTGGTCGGCATCAGGCTTGTAAATTTTTGCTTCGACTTCTTTTTTGTTGTTGACCAGCGTCCAGGCAGTTAAGCCAAGCGTAGCAACAAGGGCGAGTACTACTAAAATGCGTTTCATAATTGTTTTATAAGACAGGTGTAAAATGAGTTGATTAGCGGTTTACTAAACTTCCGGTTGCCTTTTTCCAGTCAAGTTCGGCGGTGCGTAGATTGACAAGCGTAGTGAGGTAGTTGTTCTGGGCATCCCGTAGTGAGTTTTCGGCTTGGACAACATCGGTAATGTCAACCGTGCCTTCTTTGAATTGAAGCTGTGTTTGCGTGTAGACTTTTTCAGCCAGCGTTACCTGACCACGATTGGTTGATAGGTTCTGCTGTTCGACCAGAAACCTGTTGCGGGAGTTGGTAATGTCCATCGAAATAGACTCGCGGGTTTGACGGAGTTGTACGTCTAATTTCTGGTCATCAATGCGCTTCTGGCTCAGTTTAGCTTTCCTCGCCAGACCGTCGAATACGTTCCAGTTCAGTTGAAGCCCTAGCCAGTAACCCGGCAGGTTTTTGACATATGAATTGTCTCCGCCAATGGCATAAACCGAACTGTTGGCTACACCATAAGCGGCTACTGTTGGGGCGAAACCCGCTTTAACGTTTCGTTGCTCCAGACCGTTAATCTCTTTTTGCTGGTCGAGTAACTGCAAATCAGTGCGGTTAATGGTGTATTCGCTGCCGGGAGCTACCGGAATGGTTTCTTCAATGGCCGTCCGAACCTGTAGTGAATCCGTTTGGGGCGTACCAGTCAGGTATTTCAGGGAATTTAAAAGCTGGTTATAGGTTGCCAGAAGCGATTCTATCTGTGTTTGTGATGATGTTTTGCTGAGTTGTAACCGATCAACATCAATACCTTGTGCCAACTGGTTTTGCCGACGTAAATCCGTAATGCGAATCAGTCGTTCAGTTGAGGTCAGGTTGCTCCGCAGAAAGGCAATTTGTTGCGTAGTCGTTTGCAGATTATAGTACGTGGCCGATACATTATAAGCAACATCTTCTTTTATTTTCTGCGTTTGCAAAGCCGACAAAGTCCGGCTGGCTTTGGCCGCTTTAGTGGCAATTAATAGGGACTGATTGTATAGTGGCTGGGTAGCTTGTATACTCGTCGATAGGTTGTAAGGAAGTCCGAATGCTACCGCCGAATACGTTCCTTCGGGTCCCCCAAAGACCGATGCGGGAATAACCTGACCCGGAATTTTGAGGTAGCGTCTGTAATCGCCGGTCACGTTCACCTGCGGTCGGGCACCAGCTCTCACTTCAGCGATTTGGGCTTCGGTTCTGACCTCATCGAGCCGGGCCGACTGCACGCTGAAGTTACTGGTCAGCGCTTTGTCAATTAGTTTGTCTAACGTGTAGTCCTGAGCTCTAGCTAAAGAGCTTACTAGTAATAAGGTAGTGGACAAATACCATTGATGGGTTTTCATGGTGGAAAAAATGTTTGTTTTAAATGATTTGACTAATCAACTATTTTAAACATTTGTTTAAAATGTAGACAAAAAAATACTATACTTTTTCGAACTCAAACAAATAGTTCGTAATCATGTCTATGACCAGTTGCTTATGACCATTGGCAAATTCATCAAAATCAGCTTCGGTCATCTGCCACATTTTCATGTGCATAGTTTTGCCAATAAACAGAAACTGAATGTTACAAAAGATCATTGGCATGAGATGCATGGCGCTAATCGGCCGGACATTTCCTTTACTAACTTCCTGTTGCAATTGTTCTTCAAACATAGAATGATGAACCTGTTTCATCAGCCCAATGCAATTGACCATACGTTCCGGATTGCGATGAACTTCGTTCATCACGAAGAGCGATAGGCTAGGATTCGCCTTCATTAACTGAAAGTCGTGTTCAATCAATTCCGCAATCTTTTCCCGAAGGCTGATCGACTTGTTCATGATCTCAACCATTCCGTTAAAGAATAGCTGAACCATTTCCTCGAAGATGTTTATAAATAGCTTTTCTTTACTGCGAAAATAATAGTTCGTTAACGCAATGTTGATACCGGCGGCATCCGCTATATCCCGTGACGTAGCACCATCAAACCCCTTCTCCAGGAACACCCGCTTAGCCGCTTCCCGAATACGTTCTTCGGTTGACTTTGACGGTAAGGAGATACAATCCATTGGCTTTTTCATCTGACGTGTCAAAAGTATGTTGTCAATAGGTAACAAGCAATTATTTCAAATGGTTTTTTTAAACATACGTTTAAATTGTTGAAATAATCAAAAATTATAGAGGATACATTGTATTTCACAACTTAAATGCAGTCAACATGGCGTAAGTGTGTACTATATCCACAGCATATTTTCACTGACTGCAAGAGGATTAACTCAGTGTTCGCCCTATGCTATCGAAAAATGATTGCTTTTTAGGGCAACACCCGCACGGCGTCATAAATCAAGTTTATGTACTTGTCTCGATCAATATCATAGACGAATTCCACGTTAGGCGTTTTCTTAAGTACGTCGAAAAAATCAACGACGGTTGTTCCGGCGGTTAATGTTCCGTTTACTTCAACATCGACGAAGCATGGCTTTGATATGAACATTGAGGGGTCGATAAGCCAGGCAATGGAACAAGGATCGTGCAGGGCAGCTCCACCTTCTAACTCCGGGCGTTCGCGACGGTAGTAAATGGAGAAGAAATCCATCAATTCGGCCACCACTTTACCCGACTTATTGCCAATTGCCCGGAACAACTCAATATCTTTCTGAAAGACCAAGGCTTTGTGCGTAACATCCAGGCCACACATGGTAATAGGAACGCCTGAGTTGAAGACGATGGAAGCCGCTTCGGGATCGACGTAGATATTGAATTCGGCGGTAGGGGTGATGTTGCCGCGAAACGCTCCGCCACCCATTAACGAGATACGCTCAATTTTAACTTTTAAGTGAGGATAGGCCAGTAGAAATGTGGCAATATTGGTTAGGGGTCCGGTTGGCACAAGAGTTATTTTTTCCGGACTTTCGGCCAAAATTGCGGCCATCGCTTCTACTGCTGATAACGGCTCGTGTTTTAAAACGGGATCTGGCAAAATCGGACCGTCCATTCCCATTTCACCGTGTACATAGTCGGCAATGATGAGTTCACGAAAAAGGGGTTTCTCGCTACCCTTGTAAACCGGAATATCGGCGCCCATCAGTGTGATGATTTTCAGGGCATTTTTCAGCGTTTTTTCCTGTGTTTGATTGCCCGCCGACGTAGTAATTGCTTTGATGTCGAATAAACCACTACCAAATGCAAGCATTAGCATTACGGCATCATCATGGCCGGGGTCGCAGTCAATAAGTATGGGTAATTTCTTCATCGTCTAGTATTTGAGGCTGTGTGCCTGAGTAGTGTTCCAACTTTTGTAGGTGTGTATATATCAACGACTAATATGCCATCATTCGGATAGGTAGGGCTTTCTTATAATGAAACAATTACCAGCTAATTAGACCGGCTATGTGCTCTATGTGATGTCGGTTTTGAGAACCGCGCGGGCGGCCCCGCCGACACCACATAGAGCATTTTTATAAAAAAGCCCTGTTCAGATGGGCGAGTTTATAAACCGCTAAAAGTAGCCGAAGTTGAGTCTAAATTTGATCTACTAAGGCTGCCTGCTATCTTAGCTGACGGTTTTTCTCATTTTAGCGGTGTATTATGCGTTTTTCTACCTCCCTCTCATTTACTGTATTCGTCAGTCTGTTTGGTATCAACCCATTGTTGGCTCAGAATGACGCCATCCCGGCTGACATACAACGCGTTTCTAAAACGGCACGCCCCGAAGCCATCCGGGCCGCCATGCGTTTTCTGGCCGACGACGCGCTCGAAGGCCGCAAGCCTGGTACACGCGGCTTTGCACTGGCAGCCAACTACATGCAAGCCCAACTCGAAGCCCTGGGAATGCAACCCGCTGGAGAAAATAACACTTACCGACAGGCCGTGCCGCTACGCCGTTGGCAGGTACGTGAAAGCAAGAGTTCGCTGACTCTACTATCGAAAGATCGTGAACAACCGCTGACTTATGGGAAGCAGTTTATTCTTAATCCGACCCCCGATCATGCCAATGGCGACGTAACAGCACCCGTTGTTTTTGTTGGCTACGGCGTTTCGGCCCCAGAGTTGGGTTACGATGACTATGCGGGTATCGATGTTAAAGGTAAAATTGTTGCTTATGTAAATGGAGCACCATCTACCTTTCCATCCAATCAGCGAGCGTATTTTTCCTCCGCTAAGGCCGAGATCGCCGTGGCACATGGAGCCGTCGGTGTGCTGGCATTTAGCCTGCCAACCGATTTGCGTAACCGCATCGAAACAGCGGCTCCCCGCGCCCGACAGGGTATCTATCGCTGGCTGGATAAACAGGGAAAGCCCCAACGCACATTTCCTGCTCTGCAAGGGGCCGGTTCGTTAAGCGATTCGACAGCTCGATTACTCTTTGCTAATTCGCCAACATCATTCACTAGCGCTATTTCGGCGGCCATGAAAAATCATCCGCAGGCATTTCCGCTGAATATCTCGGTACGGATGCAAACGCAGACTGATGTTGTTGAAGATGTGGCTGGTCAAAATGTGATAGCCTTACTACCGGGTTCTGATCCGGTCCTAAAAAATGAATACATCGTCTTTGTGGCGCACCTCGACCATCTGGGCATTGGCCGCCCTGTGAAAGGAGATTCGATTTATAATGGTGCCCACGATGATGCATCGGGTGTGGCCATCAATCTCGAAACCGCCCGGCTGTTTGCCTCGTTGCCCAAAGCACCCCGGCGATCTATTTTGTTTGTGGGCGTAACGGGCGAAGAAATGGGACTTCTTGGTTCCGACTATTTTGCTAGTAATCCTACCGTTCCGAAAGATAAAATCGTGGCTAATCTGGCGTTAGATATGCCATTTTTCTTCCATCCACTGCTCGACATTGTGCCTTATGGTGCCGAGCATTCGAGTCTGCATAAGGAAGTCAAACAGGCTGCATCTCTGTTGGGTATGGAGATTAGCCCCGACCCAATTCCTGAACAAACGGTGTTTATGCGAAGTGATCACTTCAGTTTTGTCCGGCAGGGCATACCGGCCCTTTTTATTAAAAGTGGTTCACAAACGGGAAATCCAAACCTCGACGGTACTAAACTCAACCTCGACTGGCGGGCAATGATCTACCATACTCCGCAGGATGACATGAACCAGCCCTTCGATTTTAATGCAGCCACTAAACATGTTCAATTGCAATTTCTAATAGGCTATTTAGTTGCTCAGGCCGACCAGCGCCCCACCTGGAATAAAGACGACTTCTTCGGGACAAAATTCGGTAAGGGTACCGTGATAAAATAGGTAGAACTCTGTCTATTTAAGACTATTCACCAGGCTTTGGGCCATATCCTCAACAAATGCTCCGGTGTATGGCCCAAATCGATTTATATCACGAATTTGATACGGACTCTGAGCGGCATAATAGTAAGTATCTGGTACAATCTGGCCGATGTTTCCTCCGTTAAAACTGGTTATAATCAGATTGTTACGCTCCGCAATTTTTGTTTTTGATAAACTGGGTAGTAGCAGACTAGAAAAAGCACCGGGATAGCCTATAAAAACCGTTTTGCCAATGCGTAACGCCTTTAACTCGGCTGGATAATCGCCGTATAAGGCCTTTGCCAGCCACGGTTTCAGCCGCCATTTTTGACTGATTCGAACTTGTGGGTCATTTTGAATCAGAGGTGTCGTTTGTGCTATTAACGTACTATCAGTGTGTAGTGGCAAGTTGGCCAGCAACGGTGTAATGGATGCAAGCAGGCCGTCAATCTGTTTGGCCGTATCGTTTGCTGGCTTACTGTCTTGTGCTGGCTTATTTCCTTGTTTTTCTCCTTTGGGCGGCTCTATTGCCCCAACCATAAATAGGGTGAAACTCTTTGTCCGTTGCTCCAGTCTGTCTGTCAAAAGTCCCGCATAATCACGGCTCAAGGAGGAAGGCGTTGACACGTTGATACCTGTTTGGCCACCTTCGGATGAGCAAATAAGTGCCGATTCTCCCGTGAGTTTTTGGAGTTTTAGAAAATGAATGTTTTCCGCCGGAGGACTTTTTTCTCCGTCACGAAAATCCATTTTAGTATAGCCAATTTGAGTAGTTGCCCTGTTTCCTTTGGCTAAAGCAACCGCTTTTAAAATGGCTTCCGTAAGCTGAGAAACCACGTGTTCATCGTAGTCTCCCACAGTCTGTTTGCCCATGTAATCAGTTGCCCAGCCGCCCAGACTATGGTGCGAATTAGTAGCGCCCAGATATACATTTTTCCAGTTAAAACCGAGCGTGGGCAACCTTTTTTGCAATTCCAGCGCAACAGACGGAGGCATGATTAGTAAATCAATGGTGATTATAGCGGCTAATGTGGTTCCGTTATCTAGCACGACAGCGCGTGTGTAAATCGAGTCGTGGACAGTCGTCCAGCGTTGAGCCGATTTATCGTTCGCCATAGGTGTCTTAAAATTAGGGGTAACATTGACCTTTGCCCATCCGGCCTTTATGGCATATTTCGGAGGCAAATCGCTTACGATCCAGGCAAACCGCTGGCGGGTGAATCGATAATAAAGAGTGTTCTTATAACTACCCTTATCAACTAATGTAATGCTGAAAGCTAGTACGTTAATGATGATTAGGAGCAGTACGAAAGCTATAATGCGTGTTCTGGAAGAAATTTTCATTAGGTCTACTACTAATCTCTATGATTGAATCAGTTGAAGTTGATTCTATAAATGTATACTCTAGAGGCCAGGAATCACTCAGTTTTATGTGCATAACCTTGTTAGTGTTGGTCCGAATTGTGAATAATCAGGCAGCAGGACGCCTAATTTAGCTTGAAAGAACGTCCCGAAAGCAGAATCGTTTTAGGGTATAATTTAGTATGTTCGTTAAATGTTAATTTATTTGCTGGAGACTTCCTTCTAACTTTAAACCCTTGATCCTTACTTGGCTCCATACCTTCCGCATAAATGATTGAATGACCATAAGGTAGCAATCGCAGGTGGAACGTATAGGTATATTTAACTATTTTTTAATTGTTATTTTACGGCCTTTTAATCGCAATTTTGCGGTTTTTAGGGCACCTGCGTGTTTGTCTATTGAGGCCCTGTTCATCAAATGATTCAGCAAAAAATAATAGTATATCTCCTGTGCGTCTGTACGTTTCTATCAGCTTCTGCACAGACTACGCTGACTTTGCGACAAACACTCCAGCAAGTCCGTGAGAACAGTCCCGCCCTGCGTGTTGAGCGACTGAATATCAATGCAGCCCAGGCTGACCAGACTACGGCCAATCTGCGGCCAAATCCTGTGCTGAACAACCAGACACTATTTCAATTAAGACCAACGCCCGGCGCTGAAGGGGTGGGTCTGCTGAACCGGCAACGGCGGCAGTTCTGGCTACAGGCTACCAAAGAATTCGACATTCACAATAAGCGTACCTACCGAAATCGCTTTGCTGAAGCTAACACAAATCTAGCCGTTCGGGGAGTGGCAGAGACCGAGCGCGGGTTACTTTTCGACGCGGCCAATCGCTACCTCGATGCCTGGTATGCCCGCATCCAGCTTTCGTTGCTACAACGGGCTAAAGCCAACGTGGATACACTGATTCAACTAAACGTTGTGCGGTTAAAAAATCTGGTAATCACCAGTACTGACCTCACCCGAACGCAATTAATATCGGATCAGTACGCTATTCAAACCAGTACGGCTCAGCAGGATCTTCGCAATCGGCTGAATGAACTGCGTTTAGTAATCGGCGCAACCGATAGCATTAACGTGGCTCTAAATGATTCAATTATTAACCCAGCCTTCACAAATCCACTGCGTCTATATCCGGCAGTGAGTGCCAGTGCTGATAGTTTGCTGCAACTGGCTTCTACGACTCGTACTGATGTGCGCGTTGCCGAAGCAAATCTGGAAACGGCCCGGCGGAACGTAGATTTACAACAAGTGCTGGCTAAACCACGGAATGAAGCCGGTTTAATCTGGAACCCCCAAAACGCCGTTCCCTACGCAGGTGTCTTTCTCACGCTCGAATTACCGGTGTACAGCCGTAACCAGGGCGAAATTCAAAAGTCTCGGGTATTGCAGGAACAGGCAGGACAAGCGGCTGCATTGGTGCAGATACGAATACGGTCAGAAATAGAAACGGCCTATCAATCATTTATGATTAGTCGCCAAAATATTGACCGCTATATAGGCATTCGTCGCGATGCCGACCGTGTGCTGGCATCCGTCCGGTACGCCTACCTGCGCGGTGCCACTACACTAATTGATCTGCTTCAAGCACAAAGCTCGTGGTTCGATACGCAAACGGCTTACTACCAATCGCTATATACCCACCGTCAAAACTATGTCCGGCTGCTCTACGTGACCGGGCAAATTAATTCATATTGAGAATGAAATTTCACTCCATATTACTGCTGGTTCTGCTGGTTACTGCCTGTAAAGACAAGCCTAAGCCGGTCGTTAAATCAACACCACGGCCAACGATCAGTACCGATGGCGGACGCATAACTTTCCCGGATTCAGTTATGATTCGCCCTTTTACCACGCAATCTGCTCGTTCGGCCTCCATCCGTACCGATTTTGTCGCTCCTGGCCATGTGGCGGCTATGGTTTTGCGCTCAAGCGAGAACCCGGCTGAACGACTGGTTTTATTCGATGAGCCGAGTTTGTCAGATAATTATACGGCCATTTTGCAGCACCGGAATAATATCCAGACTGAGCGCGGCAACCTGGATCGGGTAAAAGATTTACAGGCTCATGGAGCGGCATCGGGCAAAGAAGTGATTGAGGCCCAGACTCAGTTGGCCAACGAAGAAGCGGCTATCATTTCGGATGAAGCGACTCTCAAACTGGCGGGATTTGACCCCGAAGCACTACGTAAAGCTCGGCCAAATACAATATTAGTTGTCTGTGAAATACCTGAAAATCAGTTCAGTAGTATTCGTAAAGGGCTAATTTGTAACTTAAATTTTACGGCGTTTCCTAATGAACGATTTGCTGGTCGCATTGACAATGTCAACGACTATGTAGACAATACCACACGCCAGATTAAACTACGTATTTCCGTAGCTAATCCCGATGGGCGGCTCAAAGCGGGCATGTTTGCAACGGCAGAATTTGGCGTTATGGAAGGCCAGTTTATGACTGTCTCGCGCGATGCTATCGTAACCGTGCAGGGGCGGGATTATGTATTTGTGCAAACGGGGCCGCAAGCGATTGAACGGCGGGCCGTACAACTCGGCCAGCAGCGTGCCGACCGGGTGATGGTGCAGAATGGACTAAAGGAAAACGATCAGGTTGTAACAGCGAATGTCCTGCAATTGAAAGGGCTAAGCTTTGGATACTAATTAAAGGGCCAATCCAAAATGGTCGCCGTAGCAGGTTTATCCAGCCGAAAATAAATGATTCAGAAACTAATAATATTCTCCCTCAAAAACCGCTGGGTCGTTGTTGGACTGGCAGTGGCCGTAATGGGACTGGGGTTGTGGTGCTTCAAACTGCTGAAGATTGAAGCCTACCCCGATATTGCCGATACCAATGTTATCGTCATCGCAAAATATGATGGTCGGGCGGCAGAAGAGGTTGAGCAGCAGGTAACTATTCCGCTTGAGCGGGTGCTGAACAGTGTACCCCACGTAACTGATCGCCGGTCGAGAACCATCTTCGGATTATCAGTAGTTCAGTTGAACTTCGATGAAACTGTTACGGATTACTTTGCCCGTCAGCAAGTTATTGAACGGCTTACCGGTGCCCAACTACCCGATGGTGTTGCACCTGAACTGGCTCCGCTTACAACGGCTGTCGGCGAGATTTATCGCTATGTGATTGAGGCTCCCCTGAGCATGACACCCATGCAACTGCGTGATTTGCAGGACTGGGTTATCATTCCGCAATTGCTTCAAGTACCCGGTCTGGCCGATGTAACAACATTTGGTGGACCGATCAAGCAGTTTCAGGTTATTCCTGACCCGGCTAAATTACGCAAGTTCGATCTGACGTTGCAGGATGTGATCGAGGCTGTTCAGAAGAACAATCAGAATACAGGAGGCAATGTCATTTCGAGAGGAGGGCAGGGCTTTGCCGTGCGGGGATTAGGGGCTCTCAAAACCCCCGACGATGTAGAACATATCGTTCTGAAATCCAATGAAGGTGTGCCCATTTTGGTCCGCGATATAGCCAGCGTAGAAATTAACCCGCCCTCGCCGTCTGGTATTCTGGGTTACCGAATTCCCGATGAAAATCTGGACGTAATTGGCGCAACAGAAGGTATTGTTCTGCTACGCCGGGGTGAAAATCCCAGTGAAGTGCTGGAACTACTCAAAGAGAAAATAGCCGATCTCGAAGCGCGCGAACTGCCCAAAGGCGTTCACTTGCGGGTACTTTACGACCGGGG
Organism: Spirosoma flavum; assembly: GCF_042686045.1. Classification (NCBI taxonomy): domain Bacteria; kingdom Pseudomonadati; phylum Bacteroidota; class Cytophagia; order Cytophagales; family Cytophagaceae; genus Spirosoma; species Spirosoma flavum. The sequence continues at coordinate 165,330 of NZ_JBHUOM010000019.1, read as the reverse complement.
TTTTTTAATTGATCACTCCCTCGAAACGGTTGCCCATACACTTATTGAAGGTATTTCGATAGTAGCTATACTGCTCGTGTTGTTTCTGGGCAGTCTGCGGGCGGCTTTGGTCGTTACAGTTACGATTCCATTCTCGCTGTTATTTGCGTTCATCCTGATGAAGCTGGTTGGTATTCCCGCTAACCTGCTATCGTTGGGGGCGATCGACTTTGGTATTATTGTCGATGGGGCCAGTGTAATGGCCGAGCATCTTCTCAGACGATACCGGTCGGCAGGGCCCGCAGACCGCAATCAGGGCGTAGTAAACGTTACAGCACGGTCGGCGGGTGAGGTAGCACGTGAAATTTTCTTTTCCGTTACCATCATCATTCTGGCCTACATGCCGATTTTGCTGATGCAACGCGTTGAAGGAAAGTTATTTAGTCCAATGGCGTTGACCCTGTCATTTGCGGTAATTGGGTCGTTAATCTGTGCGCTGACGATTATTCCGGTCCTCATTTCGTTTGCCTTTCGCAAGGCACTTTCGCCCAACGGTAAGCCACTGAAAGAACACAAGAACTTCCTTTTGTCACCGTTGGAACGAGGTTATCAGTGGCTGCTAAAGTCGGCGTTGATGCGTGCGCCAGGGATAGTAGTCGGCGTTGGAATGACTATTGTAGTTATCATGATTGGCTTCGGGTTGAAACTCGGTACTGAATTTTTGCCTGAACTCGACGAAGGATCCATTTTCATGCGCGCGTTTATGCCATCGGGTATCACGATTCAGGAAAATGCGAAGATTGCGCCTAAAATTCGGGACATCATTAGCACGCATAAACCTGTCAGTTTCGTGATTACGCAGACGGGCCGCAACGACGATGGAACAGACCCGTTCCCAACCGACCGTACCGAAATATTGATTGGGTTAAAAGACTATAGTACGTGGTCGGATACAATTGCGAAAAAAGAAATTGTGCGTTCGATGCAAAGTGAATTACAGGAAGCGTTTCCGGGGGCATTCTTTTCATCGGGTCAGCCAATTATTGACCAGGTAATGGAAATCGTGACGGGTAGTGCAGCCGATTTAGCCATTTCTATAGTCGGTAACGATTTGACATTGATGCGTACTAAAGCTGATAGTATTTCCGCTTTGGTAAAGGGTATGAACGGTGCGGTATCTGTCAATATTGAGCAGGAAGGCCCGCAAGACCAGTTGGCTATAAAAATCAACCGACCGGCAGCCGCTCGTTATGGTATCAATGTAGCAGAAATTGAAAATATGATTGAAGCCGCCATCGGCGGTAAAGCGATTGGTTCTATCTATGACGAAGCCAAACGCTACGACGTTGTGGTACGCTTCACCCCCGAGAGCCGGGGTAGTATTGATGCCATTCGGCTGCTTCAGGTACCCTCAGCAACGGGCGCACTGATTCCCATGAGCGAACTGGCCGACATCCGGTACGTGCAGGGACAGACAAACATCTACCGAATCAACGGCAAACGTATGGTTACGGTTAGAACTAACATTCGGGGACGCGATCAGGGTGGTTTTGTCAAAGAAATCAGTGAGAAAGTCCGCCAGCATGTTAAAATTCCCGAAGGCTACAGCATCATCTACGGCGGCCAATACGAAAACCTCGAACGGGCAGGTGGTCAGTTGGCTATCTCCATTCCGCTGACTATTGTGGTTGTGTTTCTGTTTCTTTTTATGCTTTACGGAAACGTTCGCGACACGTTGTTAACGCTTACCTGTCTGTTGTTTGCGTTGGGTGGAGGCATTGGCGCTTTGTTGTTGCGGGGTTATAATTTCAATGTATCAGCGGGTGTGGGCTTCGTATCGATCTTTGGCATTTCGGTGATGGCGGGCGTCTTACTCGTGTCTGCCCTGAATCGAAACCTGATTGACAATCCGAAGTCGCTAAAGGAAATCACCATCGAAACGGCACAGGAGCAATTTCGGGCTATTATGGCCATTATGGTCGTGGCTATTATTGGCCTTGTGCCAGCCGCCATTTCGAGCGGTATTGGTTCCGATGTGCAACGGCCACTCGCTACGGTGATTATTGGTGGATTAACGACAACGTTGTTCTTTGCCCCCCTTATTATTCCGCCTTTATTTTACCTCGTCAATCGCAAACGCCCTCGTCCAACACCAGTTGACTCGACAGGGCATCACATTCCGGAGCCGATTGAAGAAGGAACGGAGATGTAAGGAAAGGAGGGGTTGAGTGGGTATTACGGCATTTTACCCCACCCCTTGAACTAAGGTGAGGGGCTAAAAAAAGTCCGCAAGTCACCCCTCCCCTGTTTTTCAGGGGAGGGGCCGGGGGTGGGGTAGATTACCATAAGTTATTCCCATTAGCGCAGGAACAGCCGCTCCTCTTCGTGATCCAGATAGTAGAGATGCTTGCGAACAATGTCTTCATCGAGGGTCATGATACTCCTGTTTTTGTTAACCAGCCATTGCCGTTGCCGGTCCAGAATATGCCGGTAAAGGTCTTTTACCGGCTCGCTTAGGGTAAACGCTTCATCGCCCGATAATTGGCGTGAACTGTGGTCGATCAGCTTTTTATAAATGGGTTGGGTAAGTTCGTCCTCGCTCAGATGTTCCCGCATGTATTGCAGGGCCAGGGCGGCAAGTTCTTTTTCGATAAAAGCATCGACCTTCTCCTCTGGCTTGATATAATCCTTTTCTTCGAATCCGAATTTTTTTATAATAGCGGGTAACGTAAGGCCTTGGACAACAAGGGTCAGCAGAATCACGACGAACGTGATGAACAGGATAAGGTTACGCTGCGGGAAAGCGGCTCCGTTACCCATGTGAATGGGAATGGATAAGGCGGCTGCCAGCGAGACCACGCCCCGCATACCGGTCCAACCCAGGAATAGGGGCGTGGTCCAGCCCGGATTTGCGGTATCGGCCACGGTTATAAAATTCCGCATCACCAGGGTTGTGATGACGGCCCCGTAGCACGATAAAATCCGGACAACAATCAAGGCTACTGTAATCAATACGCCATAGCCAATCGCTTCCCCGATACTGGTATGGCCCAGACCGGCAACAATTTCTGGTAGATCGAGCCCGATCAAAATAAATACAAATCCGTTCATGATAAAGGAAGTGCTTTCCCAAAAATTGTAGCCTCTTATTCTGGATCGACCACTCAAAAAATTGAATCGGTGGTAGGACATTAGCAGTCCACCACTCACAACCGCCAGCACCCCCGAGCTATGCGCTTCTTCGGCGGCAATGTACATGGCGTAGGGCGTGAGAATGGATAGAGCCATATCGATATTAACATCCGTCGGGAGTAGTTTATGGGTTTTCATAAACAGCCAGCCAACCAGCAGACCGATCCCTACTCCGCCGATCAGCATCCACAAAAAACTCATAGAAGCATTCTGCACGTCAAACTTACCTGTAGATACGGCTATAAGCGCAAACTGAAAGATAATCAGCGAGGACGCATCGTTGAGCAGGCTCTCGCCCTCCAGAATGGACGAAATACGCTTGGGGACTTTAACGAATTTCATGATGGCGCCCGCGCTGATCGCATCGGGGGGCGACACAATACCGCCCAGCAAAAAGCCCAGTGCCAGGGTAAAGCCGGGAATAAATGTGTAGGCAATCAGGGCGGTACTCAGGGCCGTAACAAAGACGACCAGAAAGGCAAACGAGAGGATAATACGTCGCCATTTCCACAGTTCTTTCCATGAAACGGACCAGGAAGCCTCGTACAACAGCGGTGGTAAAAAGATGATGAAGATCAGCTCCGGGTCCATGTTGAGCATCGGTACGCCGGGAATAAAGCCAATGCCAAGGCCAGCCACTACCAGCAACACCGGATAGGCCACTTTTATTCTCTGAGCCAGGATGATCAGCAACAACATGACCAGCACCATCCCCAGATAAAACGTAACGTGTTCAAGCATCGTAATGAAAATTAGGGTGTAGAAGCCATTAAAATAACATAAAAAAGCAGGCTGGATGCCTGCTTTTTTATGTGCCAATATATTGCTTTTTGAAGGGTCATACCAAATCTTTATGGTTTTAATCTGCTGAATACGTGTAGCTCGGTCACGTCATTACGTAAATTTATCGCGTATAAATCTGAAAGCTGAACGTCACAATTCTATTGTTTTAAAACAACCTTTACCTGTTTTAAAACTTGATACGTGTACGATTTCTTACTCGGATGACTATATGTAATTAAAACATTTATCACTAATTTCAAATATTTTGAGAGTAGTAAATGCGCATCGTTTCTATTATCAATTTAGATATTGTTTTGAAGTTCCTGTAAGTTGATTATTCTCAATCCAGAGAACTTTTATTTCTCTATCCTGCGACAAATACTTAATTATCCAATCACTAAAAGGTCTTTCTGAAAATACAATCCAAAGAGTTGCGTCTTTTAATGAGTAAAGAAATCTATATTCATAAAGTTGGCTTATTGCTGCTCTCACCTGGTCATTTTCATTGTCTTCATTAATACTTTTTATTTCAAATATTGCTGGTAAATTTTTTATAATAGCAAAAGCATCAATATGCTTCGTCTCCGCTACATCATAACCCAATTCTAATAGTTCTTTTTTTAATATTTTAAGGGTCTCTGAATGTTTTTGATTAGCGCTATCAAGTTTCTTTTTTGAAATTTTAGATAATATGTATGGTTGTTGGTCTATTTCTTCAATTTCCTTATTAATACTTGATGCTCCCTTTCTTTTAATTGGCCTTAATTCTAAGTAAATAAAATCCTTTTTCTTTTCGCTTTGCTCTTCATTTATAATATTGAGCGGAGAGGGTAATTCGCTTTGTGTCTGTTTGCTGTCATCAAGTGATAATTCTTCAATTCTACAATTTTCTTCAAGTTTTGCAAATTTTAACTTCCATGCAAAAGCATCTGGTAGATTTCTGTCTTCATGCCAAATTACTGCAGTTGAGATTTCTTCCTCCAATCCATTATAAACTCCGAAACGGTACACTTGCTTTAAAAAAGTAGAATAATCCTTTTTTGTATAAATTATTTTTAAAAGATCTATAATTTGATATTTTGTAAACTGCCCAATCTCATAATATACACTCAAAATAAGTCCTGCATTTTTAATCTCGTATGCTTCGTCTATTGCCGTAAGTAAATCAGGTTTGATAAGTTCCAAGGGAATATCAGACTTTTTCCAACCTTTCACAGCTTTTACAAGCGCACCCTTTTGAAGTCTCTCGTAAAATTTTTTAAGTTTTTCATTATCAATTTCTACTTGAGACATGAATAAAATTGTTAGTGGTTCGAAGTTGTTACATATGAGAGATTATAATCTGCTCAAGAAGGGTAATTAAAATAATATTACACTTATCTATAGGATACTTTTTCGCTTATCAGGATACCAACAAACCGTTAGGACATCTATCAAATCCAACATCTAATCCTAATCACGCAATCAATGCCTCCGACACCCACACCTTATACGTACAGACGAACCGATTACCGAAGATGTGGAATGGAATAGCAATGAAAGATACGGGATTCGTGTATTTATCCGTGGCTTTTTCGGTAATTACGTTGACGTCACACGATGGGCTGGATGCCTGAGCTGATTGAAGAAGGAACGGAGATATGAAAAAGTCTGAAAAGTAGGAAAGGCTGTAAATACTCCTAAATATCCTGAAGGGTATTTACAGTCAGACCTAACTGAAAGAAAATATAGGACGCTATGCCAATATATTGCTTTTTGAGTTAAACTGCACTCCGGTAAAACCTCGACTTAGCTCAGGAAATCTCAAGGACAATTTTGCCGATATGTTCACTGCTGGCCATTAATTCTTGGGCCTGAACTGCTTCTGATAAGGGGAAGGTGCGGTAAACAATCGGTTTTAGCTGACCATCGGCTAACAATGGCCAAACATTCTGCTCGACATCGGCAGTCAGGGCTGCTTTGAAATTATCATTACGCGGTTTGAGCATACTGCCGCCAATCGTAATTCGCTTTTGCATCAGCGTTGGAATGTGAATCTGGCTATCGGCTCCCTGCATAGAATTGATAAACATGAGTCGGCCATCAGTCGCTAGCAGGCGTAGATTTTTTGGCGTGTAATCGCCACCAACCATATCCAGAATGACGTTGATTCCTACCCCAGAAAGCACCTGCTCAAAGTCTTCTCTTTTATAGTTGACGCATTTAACGGCTCCCAACTGTTCGCAAGCGGCACACTTTTCATCACTGCCCGCTGTTGCATATGCATTGGCTCCGAACGCTTTCGCTAGCTGAATGGCGGTTACCCCAATACCGCTGCTGCCACCATGTACCAGTAAATTTTCTCCCTTTGTTAAATGCGCCCACTGAAAAATCGTTGACCAGACGGTCAGTATCGTTTCTGGAAGTGAGGCCGCTTCGACAAACGTTAAATTCGAAGGGACGGGCAGGCAATGTCGTTCGTCAACGGCTACATATTCAGCATAACCACCCTCACGAAGTAGGGCGCACACGGCGTCACCAATCTGCCAGCGGCTAACATTAGGTCCGCACTGCTCAACAACACCTGCCACTTCAAGGCCAGGAATTTGACCCGTTGGGTCAGGACCGTAGCCACCCTGTCGCTGGTGAATATCACTCCGATTAACGCCAGCGGCTCGTACCCGAATAAGGACCTGGCCGCTTGCTGGTTGTGGGGTAGAACGCTCTTGTAGGTGAAGAACGGAGCTATCGCCAGGGCGGGTTATACTGCTTGCTTTCATACGTTAATAACGAAAATACCCGCCTTTTGTCAGTGAAATAAAGGGACGTTTATTGGTAGGTAATGCTAAAAACAATTAAAAGGGCGGGGCTTTAATTGAAAAAAGCGAATTAGATAGATCAGAAAGTCAAACTACTCTGCATGAAAATTAGTAGTTATGGATAACCACTAAATACAACAGTCATGACCCAACAAAATCAACTTGTCGCCGAGACAACTTCTGCTTTACGGGAGCAACTTGTCTCCCTATTGACCGGTAGTAATGCGCACCTGTCGTTTGACGATGCGGTGAACGATCTGGCGCCCGAACTGCGGGGAGTAAAGCCCGACAAACTGCCATATAGTATCTGGCAACTGGTTGACCATGTTCGTATTGCTCAGTGGGACATCCTTGAATTTTCCCGTAACTCAAGTCATACGTCACCCCCCTGGCCGTCAGGATATTGGGCGAAGGAAGTGGCACCGTCGGATGATGCTACCTGGCAACAGGCTCTGGAACAAATTCGGCAGGATCGGAATGCATTTGTTGCATTGCTTCATGATCCTCAGCACGATTTATACGCGCCTTTTGCTCACGGTGAGGGACAGAATCTACTCCGCGAAGCCTTACTGATTGCTGATCATACCGCTTATCACGTTGGCGAAATTATAATTATCCGGCGGCTACTGGATGCGTGGAAGAAGTGATTTTTCCATTTACAATCGCTTATGGCGAGTAATAACGGCGAGGTGAGTTTTGTAAACAAGTAATGGCGCAGAAGTAGAGTAGCTGCTTCTGCGCCATTACTTGTTTTATTGCCTTTAGGCGAATTTCTCTAACTGCTTTACCAGCACATTAATATCCTTCGGATAAGGAGCCACAAACGTTTGCGTCTCGCCATCCAACATCGCAAATGTGAGCGAGTGGGCGTGGAGGGCAACGCGGTTAATGAGGGGTAGTTCTTCGGTGCCCTCTTTCAGATTGAATTTACGCTTCACGTCAGATAGATAGACCGGCTTCCCACCATAAGTCGCGTCGTTGACGATAGGCGCTTTCAGGCACATTAAATGTACTCTAATCTGGTGCATTCGGCCTGTCACGGGCATACACTCCACCAGTGTTGTTGTTCGATAAGCCTGTAACGTATTGAAAATAGTTTCAGCAACTTTGCCGTTCTCACGGTCAATCCGGACGGCAGTGCCGTCTTTAACAGGCGAAATTGGTAAATACACCGAAATGCCTTCAAAGTTATGTACCCCGTTCGTTATTGCATGGTAGCGTTTGGTTACCTCACGGTGCTCAAACTGCATAGCCAGATGCCGATAGGCCTCCGGGTTTTTAGCGATGGCCAGAATACCCGATGTCTCCTTATCCAGCCGATGGCCAAGTTGCGCATCGGCGTGATAGGCTTTTGCCAGTCGCAAAATGCTTTGCCCTCCCCGGTCGGTCGTGCGTTCATCGAGCGAGGCAACACGCGGGGGTTTATTGATGAGTATGTAATCCTCATTTTCGAAAACAATGAGGTCCTCAAAATTCAGTTTCAACATTTGATGTTTGTTGCAGGTCGCCGGAGCGATTTGACGTTGTTGATTAAGGCTCGAAGTAACTGCAAACAACAAACCGTTCTGCAACAAACTTCAAACCAGAAAGTAAACACAAAAAGCCTCCTCCTGATCGGAAGAGGCTCAAAGAAATATCTTGTAAAATACTATAGCGACAGCGTACCGCGTTGATGAGCCTTCTGAAGCGTTGCTTCCAGACCGTTCTTGTTGATGGTCTTGATGGCCGACGTAGCCACTTTCAATGTTATCCATTCGCCTGTTGATTCGACGAAGAACCGCTTCTTTTGCAGGTTCGGGAAAAATTTACGCTTCGTTTTATTATTGGCGTGAGAAACATTGTTTCCCGTGCGTGTGCGCTTTCCTGTGATTTGACAAACTCTGGCCATTACCGTACTCGTTTTCCGTATGAGGGCGCAAAATTCGCTAAATTATTCATAATCTGCAAGTCATTTTTCCTTTTTCTTGAAATCGTAAGGACAATGGCGGCATCCGCTTTGGCAACAATGACCCCTTTTGAGGTGATAGGTCGCCGTAAACACGATAAAACCCTCAGGCGTGTAGTAAAAATCATCGTCGGCTAAACCGGGAATTTTTTTCTTGGACGGTTGCAATCGCATGCTTTTTGGGCGTCTGTAGAAGAAGCCGTATTTTTGAAAGCCAACGGACAGTGCGGCCAGTTAGTTGCATAAAATTAATTAGCTTGTCTAACAAACTCATTTTAAACGCCTTTCACTATGCTACTCGAACCGACAACGCCCATCTCATCTGCCGATCAGGCCATGCAACTGGAATGGAAGTATGGTGCGCATAATTATCATCCCATTCCGGCGGTGCTGACGCGGGGTGAAGGCGTCTTCCTTTGGGACGTAGATGATAAACGCTATTTCGATTTTCTGTCGGCTTATAGTGCCGTTAGTCAGGGCCATTGCCATCCACGTATCATTAACGCTATGATACAGCAAGCTCAGCGGCTAACATTAACATCGCGGGCTTTTTATAACGATAAGACCGGTCTTTGTGAGAAATTTCTCTGTGATTATTTCGGTTTCGACAAGGCATTAATCATGAACTCCGGTGCCGAGGGGGGAGAAACCGCTTTGAAATTGACCCGTAAGTGGGCTTATAAAGTTAAAGGAATTCCGCAGGATCAGGCTAAAGTGGTGTTTGCCGCCGGGAACTTCTGGGGCCGGACACTAGCGGCCATTTCGTCGTCAACGGACCCTAGTAGTACCAACGATTTTGGACCACTATTACCTGGCTATGTTATAATTCCTTACGACGATCTTACTGCCCTGGAGGATACGTTTAAAAGCGATCCTAACATTGCGGGTTTCATGGTGGAGCCAATTCAGGGCGAAGCAGGCGTAGTTGTGCCGCACGAAGGTTATCTGCGTGGTGTGCGCGACTTATGTACCAAATATAACGTACTATTTATTGCCGACGAAGTGCAGACGGGTATCGGACGTACGGGTAAGCGCATCGCCTGCGACCATGAGGGTGTAAAACCTGATTTACTCGTGCTGGGCAAGGCTCTCTCGGGCGGAACAATGCCTGTGTCGGCTGTAATGACGTCTGACGAGGTGATGCTGACCATTAAACCCGGTGAACATGGTTCAACGTACGGTGGCAATCCGCTGGCCTGTGTCGTAACAATGGAAGCGCTTCAAGTGGTTGAGGATGAAAATCTAACGGAGAATGCGGCTGTAATGGGCGACATTTTCCGTGCCCGTATGACGGCTTTAACCCATAAAACAGATCTTGTTAAATCAGTGCGGGGTAGGGGATTACTCAACGCCATTGTCATTACGGAACGCCCTGAACTAGGCGAAGAAACGGCTTGGGAGATATGCCTGAAACTGAAAGATAATGGCTTACTAACCAAGCCAACCCACGGCGACAAAATCCGCTTTGCGCCCCCACTAGTTATCAACGAAGATCAAATGCACGAAGCCTGCGATATTATCGAGAAGACAATACTGGAGTTTTAAACTACCTATATTCTACCAATGGTCAGGGTATAGGTTCAGCCAGTTATTATACGTCTCCCTGACCATTGGTTTCATTACCGGCTCTGAACTGCCTCTATACACAAGTTCAAGTAGTTCCACGCGATATATTGTCGCTCTTCATGAGGGTATCTACGGGTTCGTAAAAGCCGTAGATACGCGCTAAAATCCAGATAAGAGATAGCAGACCTTTGCATCACCAAAACCACGCAAACTCTTCACTCTTTTATCATGGAAAAAGCATTCTGGTTGAATTCTTGGGAATTAGAAGGCCCTCACACTAGTTTTCACCGAAAAGATATTCACCCTTACTTAATAAAATACTTACCTCCGTTTTCGCTGGAAGGCCAGTCCGTATTCGTTCCTCTTTGTGGCAAAAGCATCGATATGATCTACTTTAGCCACTTTGCAAAACGAGTTGTCGGTGTCGAGATCGCTGAAAAAGCAGTACTCCAGTTCTTTGATGAAAACTTACGGCCCTACAAGCGGATTGGAAATAAGTTTATCTCAGGTAATATCACCATTTTTTGTTGCGACTTATTTAGTCTGAAAACTGAAGACCTTGGGCCGATTGATATTGTTTATGACCGGGCGTCGCTAGTCGCTTTACCTTACCCTATGCGGATGCGCTACCTGAAAACCCTCGAACAGTTGACGCCTGTAGGAGCCTTGACTTTTCTGAATACAGTTGAATACGCGCCTATAATGGCAATGCCCCCGTTCAGCATTTCGCCCACGCAGGTAGCCAGTTACTTCCCGAACTATGTGATTGACCATGTAGAAAGTCCAGTCTTGCCCAATCATGGCATGGTACGCAAGTTCAATTTGTCCTTTCTGATCGAACACGGCTTTATGATGCGCAAGTTGTATAACTCACCCGTGCGTATTGACGTCGAAGAATTGGCAGAAGCCGCTTAAGAAGTTGGGTGTGGGAATGACTGTAATGTGAAAAACTACCAGCTCATTTCCACTGCATCACATCAAGCACATTTGGGCAAAAATCGTATTCGTCGGGTTGATTGGAGCCAATTAAGAGAAGTTGGTCGGGGCCGAGCTGTCGTACTTGCTCATGATACCAGGCAGCCCCCTGGCGGTCGAGGTTGGCCGTAGGCTCGTCGAGAATGACGACCGGTGAGTTGGAGAAAAAAGCCAAACCGAGTTTGACACGCTGCTTCATACCCGACGAGAAATATTTGATTTCTTTATGCCGTGCATGCGTTAATAACAGTCGATCTGCAATAGCTTCGGGGGTGAGATTGGCTCTGAACGGTTTGAACGTCTGGTGAAATATAAGTAGTTCGTCCAGCGTCAATTCCTCAACTAATTCCAGATACGGAGCCGCGATACTCACCTGCCGAAACCAGTTATCGGGGTCAATGAGTTTATTATTTAGCGAGAAAATCAGATTGCCTTCAGTGGTTGGTAAACTCCCGGTCAGCAGTTGTAGTAGCGTAGATTTTCCGCTGCCATTTGGTCCCACAAAGGTGTAGCTTGTCCCGGCGTTGAGTGTCAGATTTACCCGCCGAAAAATCCATTCCCGTCGGTATTTCTTACCGATTCCCTCGGCACTGATTGTCAGCATAGTGCGTTATCATGGCCAATGATGATAAAAGCCGCTGTAAAAGTCCGATAGCGCAAGGCGCTAGCCTTGTGCCATCGTGTATACCCACCTATACGATTTTTAAAACCGTATAGGTTTGATTCATTTATTCGCGTTCCACATTCGTGGTTGATGGGCCTTTCATGATACCTCGCTCCGACGACCGGATGAAGTTCACAATTTCGTCGCGCTCATCCGATGGCGGGAGTTCGAGTTCAATTTGTGTCAGGGCGTCGGCATTGTTCAGGCCACGCATATATATATAGCGGTAGATTTCCTGAATCTGGTTAATCTTGTCATTGTCAAACCCGCGCCGACGAAGACCAATTGAGTTTATGCCGGTATAAGACAGTGGTTCGCGGGCGGCTTTCGTAAATGGCGGCACGTCTTTACGCACCAATGAGCCTCCCGAAATCATGGCGTGGGCACCAATTTTTGCCCACTGGTGTACCGAACTGGATCCGCCGATAATTGCCCAATCGCCCATATGAACGTGGCCGCCCATCTGTACATTGTTGATAATCAGGCAGTGGTTACCAATCCGGCAATCATGCGCAACGTGTGCGTAAGCCATTATAAGGCAATCTGAGCCAATTTCTGTTTTCCAATGTTCTTCCGTTCCCCGACTAATAGTGGCATACTCACGAATAGTTGTATTATCACCAATGTAGGTGCGGGTATATTCGTTATTGAATTTTAAATCCTGCGGAGTTGACGAAATAACCGCCCCCGGATAAATTTTACAGTTTCGGCCAATGCGAGCCCCTTCGTTGATAACTGCATGCGAACCGATCCACGATCCTTCAGCAATTTCGACGTCTTTATGGATAATGGCAAACGGCTCTATCACCACATTCTGCGCAATTTTCGCTTCGGGGTGAATATAAGCTAATGGTTGAATCATAACTAAATAGTCGTAAGTCGTAAGTCGTAGGTAATAAGTAGCTGACGGAAGATTTCGCTTACGCCTTCGCTTTATATCTGACGACTATTTCTTTTTAACCAGGCTGGCAATCATATCGGCTTCGCATACCAGCTGGTTTCTAACGTAGCCCCGGCCCTGCATTTTTACGATACCGCGTTTCATGGGCGAGGTAAACTCACATTTAAAGATTACAGTATCTCCGGGCAAAACGTTGCGTCGGAAGCGGCAATTTTCAATACCAACTAAAAATGGCCAATAATTTTCGGGGTCAGGCACTGTGCTAAGTACCAGAATACCACCGGTTTGGGCCATAGATTCGAGTTGCATGACACCCGGCATTACCGGATTTCCTGGAAAGTGCCCTGAAAAAAAAGGCTCATTCATCGTAACGTTCTTAACACCAACTACACTGTTCTCGTCCAAAGCAATGATTTTGTCAACCATTTGAAACGGGTAGCGGTGGGGCAGCAATTGCGAAATCCGATTGATATCCAGCACCGGCGGCTGCATCGGATCATATTGTGGTACTTGATTGGCCGCGTTCTTCTGAATCTGTTTCTTGATTTTTTTGGCAAGGGCTACGTTTGCGGCATGGCCGGGGCGAGCCGCCAGAATCTGCGCCTTGATGGGTCGGCCAATCAAAGCCAGATCACCAACCATATCCAGTAATTTGTGGCGAGCCATTTCATTCGGGTAATGCAACTGAATATTATTCAGAATTCCCTCCTGCTCATTTACGCTCACCCTCGGCTTGTGAAGCAACTCCGCCAGATAATCCAGTTCGCCCTCTTTTACCTCCCGATCTACAATGACAATGGCATTGGTAAGATCACCACCTTTTATGAGATTTTGCTTGTAGAGTGCTTCTAGCTCATGTAGAAAGACAAATGTACGGCAGTTAGCAATCTGCTCAGGAAACAGACTTATGTCGTTCAGGTAAGCGTGCTGGCTACTGATTACCCGCGAGTTGTAATCGACCATCACCGTCAGGCGATAATCATTCAGAGGCAAAGCCGCCAGCTCAATATCTTTTTCCGGATTGCGGTAGTGAACAGATTCCGTAATCTCGTAATAGTTGCGTGTAGCGTTCTGCTCTTCGATACCCGCGTCGCGCAGTGCATTAATGAATTGAATTGACGAGCCATCCAGAATGGGTGGTTCGGGTCCATCCAACTGAATCAGGATGTTGTCTAATTGCAAACCAACCAGCGCGGCCAGTGTGTGTTCGACGGTGTGAATCCGTGCACCACTCTGTTCTATAGTCGTACCCCGCGAAAGATCCACAACGTTATCAACATCGGCATCTACAATGGGTTGACCAGGTAGATCGATGCGTTGAAATTTATAGCCGTGATTCGTTGGCGCGGGCAAAAATGTCATCGTTGCGGAGACACCTGTATGCAGGCCCACTCCCGATACTGACACGGCTTTCTGAATCGTCTGTTGTTTGGTATTCATTAGTAGTTGTTACCGGGTCGCCGGTGCGATCATCAGCTCGTTAGTCATCAGTCATTCGTTTACTACGGACTGGCGGCTATCACTTACGACTCTTTTTTGTTTTTCTTTTCCAGCACTGTCAACCGCTGTTCTAACGCTGGCAATTTTCGAAAAATGGCTAAGGAACGCATGCTTTCTTTCATGCCGAAAGCAGGCGAACAATTGAGGGCTGTGCCTTCTTCCACCACATTTTTACCCACTCCCGACTGCGCTCCGACTTTAGTGCCATCAGCAATGATAAGGTGACCGGCAAAGCCAACCTGCCCACCGATAACACAGTTAGCACCAATTTTCGTTGAGCCCGAAATACCCGTTTGAGCCGCAATCACCGTGTTTCGGCCAATATCAACGTTGTGCCCAATCTGAATTAAATTATCCAGTTTAGCACCCGTTCGAATATAGGTTGAACCCATTGTGGCGCAGTCGATTGTTGTACCAGAGCCAACATTCACGAAGTCCTCCAGAATGACGTTACCGAGTTGTGGAATGGTTTTATATGTGCCATCGGGCTGCGGTGCAAAGCCAAATCCCTCGCTTCCAACAACGGCATTGGGGTGAACAACGCAGTACTGCCCAATAACACAGTTGTCCAGAATACGGGCACCTGGGTGAATTATGGAGTTGTCGCCGATGCAAACGTTGTTGCCAATGTAAGCATGAGGATAAATCTTGACGTTTCGCCCAATCTGGCAGTTCTTACCAATGTAAGAAAAGGCACCCCGGTATATTTGTTCGCCAAGTTGACAGCCGTCGCCGATATACGATGGTTGTTCGACACCAATTCTCGAAAAACTTAATTGCTTGTAGTATTCCTCTAACAGCCTGGTGAAGGCTGAGTAGGAATTTTCCACAAAGATCAAGGCAGAAAGAACAGGCTTTTTAGGCTGAAAGGAATGGTCAACAATCACCGCTGATGCCTGCGTTGTATACAGATACGGTTCATATTTTAGGTTCGACAGAAACGAAATATCGCCTGGTTTCCCTTCTTCAATTTTAGATAACCCGGTGATTGCCAGTGTATCATTTCCGGCTACTTCGCCCTCCAGCAGTGTGGCAATCTGCTTGACTGTAAACTTCATATACGTATGACGGCCGTCTCAAAACGCTCAATATCGACGAGCAATTGGGGCGCTAAGGTAACTAACAAATTGCACTTTGCGGGTAAAATAACCGGAAATAGTTGGCGAGTCATGTAGACACGTAAGCTAGAAAACGGTACAGCGCCGTCTACTCACTGATTTATTGACTTGGTCAGTATGGTCAAATCCTTCGCCCAACAGACATAATATCGGCGTACGATGTTAGTTAATACCTGGATATTCGACAGGTCCGAAGCATCGGCAATATCTATGACCTTACCGGTTTTGAGTTTAATGCTAATGTGGTCTTCAGAGGGTAAGTAGGCGGCATTGGTTGCCTGGCCTTCGACCAGAAAGTAAGAAAGCAACTCATCGGGCAACCCCATTTGATGAAGCTGGCTTTCAACTTCGGTCAATAATTCTCCCGCAAATGGCTCCGTCGATAGCATGATTTTAAACAGCTTCCGGTCGAGCAGCATTTGGCAAAGCGTCGAAAGTACAGGGTCAGGATGCAATGCCCATTGCTTAATACAGAACCAGACATCAATGTCATCTAAATGGGTAAAGGCATCGATATAAGTTCGGCTGGTCTGAAAATCGGCCAGCGAAACACCTTTTTGTAAAAATAACTGAAATGACTCTGGCGCAAAAACGGGTTCTGCCCCATCTTGCCGAATCAGGAATCGTGCCCGGCGCAAAATTTGAATGAGCATTGACTCGGCGCAGATGGACGTTTTATGCAGATAAACCTGCCAGTACATCAACCGGCGTGCGTTCAAAAAATTCTCGATGCTTAGAATACCTTTGGCTTCGACCACCAATTGATCGTCTACCAGATCAAGCATTTTGATAATACGCTCAGCGCCAATAGCGCCCTCTGCCACACCCGTATAATACCCGTCGCGATTGAGGTAGTCCATACGGTCCATATCCAACTGACTCGAAATAAGCTGGTGGAAAAATACCCGCTCGTACGTTCCGTCAAACATGCGAATGGCCATTGCTAAGGCTCCGCCAAATTGCCGGTTGAGATCATGCATGAGTAGCAGCGAAATTTCTTCGTGTGGTACATTGTCTAACAGGCAACTCTCAAGCACGTGCGAAAACGGTCCGTGGCCGATATCGTGTAGTAAAATGGCAATTTGGGCAGCCTCACATTCGTCGTTGCTAATGTAATGTCCTTTGCTTTGCAGCGTACCCATCGCCTGGCCCATGAGGTGCATAGCGCCAAGCGCGTGGTGAAAGCGCGTGTGCAAAGCACCCGGATAAACATACTCCGACAAGCCCAATTGTTTGATACGCCGAAGTCGCTGGAAGTAAGGGTGTTCGACCAAATCGAAAAGCAACTCGGTTGGAATCGTAATAAACCCGTATACGGGATCATTGAGAATTTTCTTCTTATTGGGCGTTGCCATTGAACAAAGATACCAGACAGGGTTACAGCATTAACAGACTAATAACTCGAAAATCCGGCCATTTCTGTTTATCGTGTCAAAAAAGCTGTAAATTTGTACGCTGAATCTGAGCAATCAATCAGCAATGGGCTTGTAACTCAGTTGGTTAGAGTGCCTGACTCATAATCAGTAAGTCGTAGGTTCGAGCCCTACCTGGCCCACTTGATAATCAGCCGCTTAGCAGGAATGTTAGGCGGCTTTTTTATTTGGTTGCTGTAAAAGTTGCAAAACATTTTTTCAATAATGCTCCATCTTTTGCTTTTTATAAAAGTATCTTTTCTTAAATATTGAGTTTATGATGCTTAGAATTTTATTCTGTAGTGGTTCAATAGATTCGTTACACTTAGCACCATTTGAGTTTTCTCGGTACTGTACCAAATTAGAAGACAAAAAAATTAGCTTCTTTAAGAGAGGGGCAAAAACGTAGCTTTATCCTATTTTATCCCCCTTCCCAACTGTAGCATATCTATTGAACTACTACATGTAAATGTCTCTTCTAACATAAATACACTGCCATGTGTTATTCACGAATTAGCCACTTGTGCCAGTTCGAGTCAATAACACATGCCAAATCATAGACAGTTAGTAGAAGGACGTATACTTATTCTGCAAGAGATAATCAGCAAACTATCGAGTGGACTAACAAAAGCCATAGCCGAGAAATGGGCAAGCGAAAATGCAGATAAGCTAGCCGATTGCCAGAAGCGACTAAATGACATAAAGGCTTATTACGATAACCTTTATGTTGGGGATAATACACAGGAACAAACCGGAGAGAGCAAAAGTATTCACCGTAAACAAACACAATCATGTCAACTGCCAAGCAAGAATTAACTGACAAGATCAGTAAACTGAATGATATCATTACCGCTTACACGCAACTTATGGAACGCCACGTGGAATTAGGCGAACCCGAAGAAGCATCTGCCTGGACAGGATCGATTGCTGAGGCCGTTGAGCAGATTACCACAAAGCGTGACGCACTGGTAGCAGAGTCTAGTGCGGTTGCGGAGTAAATGAAACTTGGTTGTATTGAGCGTTGTATCCGGTCATACTACGGCTGATTACAAGAGGATCTCTCGCTATGCCCGACCAGCAGGCATTGACTTAAGCACACTGAAGTGACGACCAGTTGCTAACTAACGATTGTCCAGCCAATAAAAAACTGCCACATTATTTCGATGTGGCAGTTTTTTATTTTACACCGGATATTGCCATTCGCCCCGATAGGCGCGACTGAGTAGTTTATTCGCTTCGGGATCATTGGGAATTTGCTCGCCATCCCAAGCCACACTGCGCCCGAGTTTCATCGACAACATGCCCAGTAGGGCCATATTGGTTGAGCGTTGGCCAATTTCAATGTCGCAGATGGGTAGTTTTTTTGTTTTGATGCTATCGAGAAAGTTAGTCCAGAGTTGCGCGATATTCTGATCGTCGGGTTTGTTAAGTTGAGGGTCCTGATGAATCGTTGGTTTTTTGGGGTCCGATGGGTAGAATGTCCAGCCGTCCAGCCAACCCATGTGAAACGTACCTTCAGTTCCGTAGAAGTAAACGCCAACCGCCTGATTAGGCATAGTTTTCTCGGCGGTATTACCCGCGAATGCCCGCTGTTCCCACACGACGGTAAAGTTCTCAAACTCGTAGGTAGCTACCTGGTGGTCAGGCGCATCGGTACTATCTTTTTTGATGGGCCGCCCACCCGTTGAATATACTTTTCGCGGATGCTTTTCGTCGGTCCACCAAAGAATCTGGTCCATCCAGTGAATGCCCCAGTCGCCGAGAGTGCCATTGCCATAATCCAGAAAATTACGCCAGCCTCTCGGATGCATTGCCGGATTGTAGGCTCGCAACGGAGCAGGTCCACACCACATGTTCCAGTCCATTTCTTTGGGTGCCTCGCCATCAGGTGTAGGCTGACCCGCCCCACCGCCATAACTAACAAACGCCCGCGCCATACCAATTTCTCCAGCCTTTCCCGACTTCAGAAATTCCATACCCGACACATTATGAGGGGATACGCGCCGGTGCATTCCAACCTGACAAATGCGCTCTGTTTGTCGAGCCGCCCGCACCATTGCCTTCCCTTCGTTGATGGTATGGCTAATGGGTTTTTCCACATACACGTGTGCCCCCGCCTGCATGGCTGCGATGGCTATGAGCGGATGCCAGTGGTCGGGAGTGGCCACGATGACAATTTCGGGTTTCTCGGCCACGAGCATTTCACGGTAGTCTCTATATAACTTTGGCTGATCAGATGTTAGCTTACTGAGTTCTTCACTCGTCTTTTTGAGTTGTCGACTATCTACATCACAGAGCGCAACGATTTTCGATTCGCCCGCCTGCACCGCGCAACGCAGAATATTGCCGCCCCACCAACCAGCACCGACTACGGCTGTACGGTATTTTTGTGCGGATTTTCGGGTAATAAATGCCCGGACCTGAACAGGATCAGTGATCAGTGAGGCTCCGGCAATTGCAGACGTTTTTAAAAAATCAGTACGGTTCATCAGGTAAGGAAAGAGTAGACGTTATGACGTTGAGACAGACCTATTATCAGTCCCTATACCATTAAAGAAAAATCCACCCATTTTTTACCATCAGTTATCCAGATTAGCGATTAAGGGTTTACCAGCTAAAGCCTGCATCAGTAAACCAGTAACAAGTATAAAATAGACTGCCGACAGGATAATAACATGGCGCGGTTGGCGGGCGATGTAGTAGCCGAACAGCGGAATCAATTGCAGTGCGTGCATCCCGAAGAAATGGGCAACCCGCAGATCACCATAGCGGGTACTCCAGTTGAGTACGGGTAAGCCCGGCCCTCCATCAGGCGCACCTACTGTGTGGCCTAGATGGGAGACCATCATGAATCCTTCAAAAGCAAAAACAACGAAGAGTAAAATTCCAAGACGAATACCCCACAGGTAGGCCGAACTAATAGTCGCCGTGTCGAGTCGAAAAAATAAGAAACCAATATAAGCCGTCCACACGGTAAACACTGTAATGGCCACGCCCATCAGGCTAAACAAAAGACCGTCTGTTGGGGTCGAGATGTTAAAATGTGACAGTTTACCCCGACTGGCCTGCCAGATAATAATGCCTAGTTCAATAATAAAAACAACGACAAACATCCAGGAATAGGCCCGTACACTGCCCTTTTGGGGAAGTTCGGCCATATACCAGGCCATCGTCCAGCAAAGGATAGCCGTAGACGCCAGAAACTTAATGGGCTTTATGTAGGCGTTGATGCCCAGCACCTGTGTCGGGGTCGTTAAAGCCATTACGGTGCAAATAAGCACAGCGGCCACACACAGCCAGCCCAACTGGTACAACGTGGCATTTCGTGACTGTATGGAGGTTAATAAATCGCTCATAAGAACTGGTGGTTTCATTAGACCGTTCGAGTCCGCACAATACGAATTAGCCAATACAACAGCAAGCCAACCGGCCCGAGCATAAAGCAAAAAAACAAGGGAATCACGATGAACCAATGCGGAATTGCTTTCTCCTGCGCATCGCGAACAACAACGGTTCCCGCTACCAGATCAAAGGCGAGATAGTGCACCCAACCTGCCAGCATGACCCCATCACCGCCTTTCGCAAACAATGCTTTTACACCCGCTAATGTCCCAAAGGCGGCAAAATCGACCGGCCCTCCGCTGAACAAATAGATTACATAGATGATGGCTAGACACACCGGAATCAAATACGAGTTCATCAACCATTTTGTCACGAACCAGCGTGGGGCAACAATCATGAGCAACCACTGCGGCAATACGAGCGTACTCGCCAGACTAAAAACAGATTCAGGAGCCATGCAGAAAGGATAGTTTAGTTTTTGTTAACCGTACACCGGGTTTAAAACCCGGTGTACGGTTACATCAGTTAACGACCTTGGCCTGACCCAGCACCCGCAGCAAATTGCCACCCCATATTTTTGCAATGTCGGCTTCGGAATATTTCCGGCGAACAAGTTCAAGGGTAAGGTTTTCGATTTCGCTCACGTCTTCGAGGCCATTAACGCCCCCACCTCCGTCAAAATCTGAACCGATGCCAACATGGTCGATGCTGGTTATTTTAACAATGTGATCAATATGATCAGCAATGTCTGACAAACTGGCCCGCTCCGATGCGTAGATTTTAGAAACCGAATCGCTCAAGGCTGTAATCCGGGCTTCCATATCGGGCGTAGCCACTTTACCAACCCGCGACATTCTGATTTTGGTTTTAGCCGCCCGATTGGCATCCGACGGTTTTTTGAGGTAATCGCTAACGAAGTTCACCTGTACAACGCCCCCTTTGGCGGCAATGGCCCGAATCATATCATCAGTCATATTACGGGGGAAATCGCACAAGGCCCGGCAGTTGGAATGCGAGGCAATGACAGGCGCCTTTGAGAGTGCCAGTGCATCGTAAAATGTGCTGTCAGCCACGTGCGACACGTCGATCAGGATACCAAGTCGATTCATTTCCGGCACTACTTTTTTTCCGAACTCACTGAGACCACCATAAATGGGGCCATCAGGATCGGTAGATGAATCACCAATCAGGTTGTTGGCAAAGTGCGTTAACGTAATGTAGCGGCAGCCCAAATCGTAATATGTTTTAAGCATAGATAAGTCACTGCCAATTGGATACCCATTTTCCATACCGATAAAAACGGCCCGTTTACCCGCCTTCTTTATTCGGTAAGCATCGGTCGGGGAGGTAGCTAATTCAGCTTGTTCCGGGTATTTTTTCAGTGCCTGATGAATTAAATCAAACTGGTTTAGCGCATTTCGTTTAGCCTCGGCGTGGCCTTCGTCAGTGCGGGGTCCCTGCGATGTGTACACGGCAAAAAACATGGCATCCATACTGCCGTCTTTCATGCGTGGAAAGTCGATTTGTGACCCATCGCGTTTGGTATCGTGCGAAACGCCCACATCAAAACCGGGTCGCTGCATCATAATTGGCGCGTCGGCGTGGGTGTCGAGCGTCAAAACGTGTTGATGAATCTTACGGGCTTTTTTAGCTAATTTATCATCATCGCCGGGCGACTGAGCCATAAACGAACTCAGGGCGAGTAAGGTTGAAAAAACAAAAGGGAGCATAGTAAATCAGATTGTAGAGAGGAATGACATTCCCTCGAAACTACACATTGCCTACCGGAATATCAAACTTTCGTCTGTAACGTGCTGTTATCCCACTACCTTTGTTGACAAACGAAGGGGCAGATAAACGGATTTAGTAAGCGAATAAACAAAGCTGGCCGTTCATCCTTTATCGCTACGGTAATCTGTTCTTTCAACATTCCTTGCGGCACTCTTCCGCTCAACATCCAATGTCCGTCGTTCCTTACAAAGATAAAGACACCTCTAAGCGCGAACAGGTCGCTGAAATGTTCGATAGTATTTCGCCGAAATATGACTTGCTCAACCACGTCCTGAGTGGTGGTATTGACATTCTCTGGCGCAAACGGGCAATACGTGAACTGCGCAAAGCTGCCACCAAATCGCCCAAACGTATCCTCGACATTGCCACTGGTACGGGTGATTTTGCGCTGGAAGCTCTGGTGCTCAAGCCGGAGAAGATCGTTGGCATGGACATTTCGGAAGGGATGTTATCGGTTGGGCGCGATAAAATGAGAAAGCGTGGTGTCGATCAAATCATTGAAATGCGGACCGGCGATTCAGAAGGTTTACCTTTGTCGGACAATGATTTCGACGCTGTCATCGTTGCATTTGGTGTGCGCAACTTTGAGAACCTGCTTAAAGGCTTGACCGATATGCACCGTGTTACACGCCCCGGTGGTGTGTGCGTGGTACTGGAGTTCTCGAACCCGCGCCAGTTTCCCTTTAAACAACTATACGGTTTTTACTCCCGTACCATCCTGCCGCTCATTGGGCGCGTAGTGAGCAAAGACTCATCGGCTTATACGTACCTGCCCGAATCAGTGCAGGCGTTTCCCGACGGTCCCGACTTTCTGCGTATCTATGAAGCGGCTGGATTCAAAAATACCAAATGGATACCGCTCACCTTCGGCGTTGCGTCAATTTACATCGGTCACAAGCTAAGCTAGCCAAGTCAAATCAAGCTGTGAAAAACCATATTGCCCGGTTGTCGGTGCAGGTTGGCCTCATTATGCTGTTGATTAATCTTTTTCATGTTAAGACACAGGCACAGACAAGCTATAAATACGTCCGCAAGCATCTTGAACGCTACGACGACAAGACGATTCATTACGGCTTTTTCTTTGCCGCGCCCGTTACCCGATTCAGTGTTGGCTATAGCCCGCAGTTTCTAACGGCTGATTCGGCTTACCGAATCTATTCGCCTAATAAACCCGCCTTTCGGGTTGGCTTTGTTGTCAATACCTACCTCAGCAAGCATTTTGACTTACGGCTGACGCCCTCGGTATCTCTTTTTAGCCGCGAGGTGAAGTATGATTATCCTGGAGGAACGTCAAAAACCGAAACGCGCGAATCGACCTGGATTGATTTGCCGCTGCTACTAAAATATAAATCCGAACGACGTAACAACAGTCGGATGTATTTACTGGCGGGTGGTACGTTTAGCGTTGAAAGTAACGTACGCCGAAAGGAGATTCAGGGTGTCAGTAAGCTAAGCACCGGCACGATGGATTTCGCAATTGAGTACGGTATCGGTTTTGAACAGTTTTTTGAATACTTCAAGTTTGCCCCCGAACTCCGCTTCTCCCACGGTCTTGTCAATCTCTATCGCCCTACCAGCAACGTTGCTGGTATTGGCATTAACAGGCTCACTACGCATTCTGTGACGTTGTACTTAAATTTTGAGTAATTGAAGTACCTTGTCAATCAACTGATTGCAAAAAGTTTAAGTTTTTTTTGCGTAGACTTGCAAGAAAGCGATTTAGCCCCTTATCTTTGCACTCCCAAACGACACCAACCACAAGACGGAATCGAAGACGGAAAAATTAAAAAGGGAGTTTAGCTCAGCTGGTTCAGAGCATCTGCCTTACAAGCAGAGGGTCACTGGTTCGAACCCAGTAATTCCCACAAAAATTGCAAAAACCCCTCAGAAATGATTTCTGAGGGGTTTTTGCTTTATTATAACACTAAGTATTTTTTACTTTCTGTTTATTGTATGCTGGTTTGTCCACTCACTCCTTCATTAATTCCTTCAGAATCTTCTGTGCGGCTATCGAGATCACCGTTCCTGGCCCAAAAATTCCTTTTACGCCCGCATCATACAAATACTGATAATCGCCTACCGGAATGACGCCCCCTGCGATAACCATAATGTCGTCGCGGCCAATCTTTTTAAGATCGTCAATGAGTTGTGGGACGAGCGTTTTATGACCCGCTGCCAGACTCGATACGCCTACAATATGAACGTCGTTTTCGGCAGCCTGCCGAGCTACTTCTTCCGGTGTTTGGAACAGAGGGCCCATATCAACATCGAAACCCAGATCAGCAAAACTTGTAGCAATGACTTTGGCACCCCGGTCGTGGCCATCCTGGCCCATTTTAGCCACTAGAATTCGGGGACGTCGCCCATCGAGTTCGGCAAAACGATTACTCATCTCGCGGGCCAGGCGGAAATTTTCATCGTCAGAAACTTCAGCTGCGTAAATACCGGATATAGCCCGAATTGTAGCCTTATGGCGACCAAATGCTTTTTCCATAGCGTCAGAGATTTCGCCAAGAGTAGCGCGGTGGCGAGCCGCTTCAACAGCGAGGGCGAGCAAATTTTCGGGTTTATCAGTCGATGTTGGTTGACAGGCTTTCGTAATGGCATTCAGAGCTGCTTCTACTGTTTTGTTGTCTCTCGTTTCCTTTATTCCTTCCAACCTTGCTACCTGCGTTTCGCGCACAGCCTGATTGTCAATTGTTAATACATCAATCTCAGTCTTAAACTCCGTTTTGTATTTGTTTACGCCCAGAATCACATCTTTGCCTGAGTCAATACGAGCCTGTTTGCGGGCGGCTGCTTCCTCAATACGGAGTTTGGGTAAACCAGTTTCAATAGCTTTAGTCATACCACCCAATAGCTCCACTTCTTCTATCAAGGCCCATGCTTTTTCAACTAATTCTTTCGTCAGAAACTCGACATAATAGGACCCGCCCCAGGGGTCAACGGCGCGGGTAATGTCGGTTTCGTGTTGTAAATAAAGTTGTGTGTTACGGGCAATCCGGGCCGAAAAATCAGTTGGAAGGGCAATCGCTTCGTCCAATGAATTCGTATGCAAACTTTGCGTTCCACCCAGCACGGCAGCCAGGGCTTCAATCGTTGTTCGGGCCACATTGTTGAACGGGTCTTGCTCCGTCAAGCTATAACCGGACGTTTGGCAGTGCGTTCGTAGAGCCAGCGATTTTGAATTTTTAGGGTCAAACTGCTTCACAATTTTGGCCCACAGCAGTCGGCCCGCTCGGAGTTTGGCGATTTCCATAAAATGGTTCATGCCAATTCCCCAAAAGAACGATAGGCGCGGAGCAAAATCGTCTATGCCCATACCCGCACGTAACCCCGTCCGGATATATTCCAGACCATCTGCCAGGGTGTAAGCTAGTTCAAGATGGGCCGGTGCGCCCGCTTCGTGCATGTGATACCCGCTGATGCTTATAGAGTTGAATTTCGGCATATGCCGGGCCGTATAAGCGAAAATGTCGCCGACGATGCGCATGGATGGTTCGGGTGGGTAGATGTAGGTGTTCCGCACCATGAACTCCTTCAGAATATCATTTTGAATCGTGCCGGATAATTTTTCGGGTGGAACGCCCTGCTCTTGGGCGGCTACAATGAAAAACGCCATAATAGGGAGCACTGCCCCGTTCATAGTCATCGATACCGACATTTGATCGAGGGGAATCTGGTCGAACAGAATCTTTATATCCTCAACCGAATCAATGGCCACGCCCGCTTTCCCTACATCGCCAACGACGCGTGGATGGTCGGAATCATAGCCACGGTGCGTAGCCAGATCGAACGCGACAGATAAGCCTTTTTGCCCCGCTGCCAGGTTCCGTCGGTAGAAAGCATTTGATTCTTCGGCGGTTGAAAATCCCGCATATTGACGAATTGTCCAGGGTTGCCGAACATACATGCTGGCGTATGGTCCCCGCAGAAACGGCGGAACACCAGCCGTGTAGTTCAGGTGATCAGCCGTAGCAACGTCAACAACTGTAAAGCTGGCTCTCAGTTTAATGCCTTCGGCTGTCAGGAAGTAGGCTGGCGTTCCGGGTTTTTCGACCGCTTCTGCCGACTGCTTATCGCCATGCGATTCTGTAGCGGTTACTGACTGATTCGGTATGTTGGTGAAGTCGGGTCTCATGCTTGTTGGTGATACAATACAATGGGTTTATTCGAACTCCTCGGCCAGCCGGTGTTCAGGTAACGAACCGACAAGACGGGCCGCTGGGTGATTTTTTGATAGCTTGTCTTTTTGATTCGATGGTTCATCAAACCGGAACTTTGTTACACCCACCAAAACCTTTCCATTTCGTACCGCGTCGATCTTTGCCTTATACGCTCTCTCAATTTCAGCCTGAATAAATCCGTTGGTCAATGCTTTAGAAAAACCTCCTTGTTTTTCGACATCCAGAAATAATGCCCAAGCCGCTTCGACCAACATATGTGTTAGCGTCTCAATATAATATGACCCTGCCGACGGATCGGCCACTTTATCCAAATAACTTTCGTCTTTCAACAAAACCGATATGTTGCGGGCAATGCGGTCAGAAAAGCCACTATCCGGCGATTTTTGGTCCGGCAGTCCGTGGTTCAGCAATTCGTTATCCGGTATCTCGTGGTCCGGCAGTCCGGTTGACTTACCCAAAACCGCATCGTACGGATGAACCGTTAGCACATCGCAACCGCCGATAACAGCCGCCATTGCTTCGGTAGTGGCTCGAAGCAAGTTTGTGTTATACGTAGTTGTGGCGTCGTAAAACGTTGAGGTTTGGCAATGAACAAAAAGTGGTGAGAATAGGGAAAACGAGTACGCAGACAGGAAGCGGGTTAGCAACACCCTGAGCGCGCGGAGTTTCGCGATTTCTAAAAAATAACTTGTACCGACAGACATGGACACCATCGTTTTATGAACGAGTTGTTCAATAGTCAGTCCACCACTGGTAAGTTGATCATAAGTATCGGCCAGCGAAGCCAGCGTGAAGGCTAATTCCTGGGTTGCGGTTGCTCCGGCATTGTGGAAAGTATGACTGCTGGCACATATCGTTCGAAACTGGGGCGAATCAGCCGTCAGGCGAGTGGCTTCGGCGGTTGAGTTTCCCGTGTTCATCAACAACCCTCCTTTGAGCTGGTAAGGAGCAACGGTTTTTAATGACTGGATAAAGTCAGTAGCATTTTCGGAAGTCAGGCGAAAAAAAACGGGCGTATCGCTAAGCTTTATACCGTTAAGCAACCGGGACAACAAGTCGCCAATTCGGTTGGCTTGACCGGGTATGTTAAGAACCAATGCATCGGCCCCGCGCGTGAGTGCATCGCGCAAATAGATATTGTCCGCTTTCCCGGTGGTTATGGTTCGTTCTGGCGCGTTGAGCCAACCCGGATTACGCTTCTGGGCAGCTTGGGTTGTCTCTAACGTCAGAGCGGTTAATGGGCCGTCGATAAGGTCGCTAGCCGTATAATAGGGGTCCAGAACGAAGCCTTCCCCTGTATGCCAGCGCAAACTTTCATATCCATCTTCGCCGTTTTGAGCAGGTTTTAGTTCCTTCCGAACCTGTTCCTGCCAGACAGATTTGTCAGTAGCCGGAAATAGCGTTGAAAAAAGTGGCTCCATTCGATTTGCTTAAGACAAAGTACGAGTAAAAGTAAGCTATTTCTCTTTTTGTAGAGAAACCATGTTTCAAGGTGTCAACTTGCTACCTCGATTGCATTATTCAAAGGGATTTCATCTGGACCTTGACGTTCTGTTTGAATCGCGTAATTTTAGCTTAACATTGAAAATAGGAAGACAGACTCTTTCAAAAAACGTGACCTTTTCTGCATGGCCTGGTCAGTTATTTTCCTACATTTGTCTCCCTTTTTTGATATCCAACAACGTAACTGAACTATAATACCCGTGAATGTAACTCCTCAGACAGGCATGCAGCGTGAAGTAACGACGGTGTGGAACCGCTGTCTGAATGTTATCCGGGAAATTGTGCCCGAACAAAGCTTTAATACGTGGTTTGAACCCATTGTTCCGTTGCGGCTCAATGGCCACGTACTAACAATTCAGGTGCCGAGTGAATTCTTCTACGAATGGCTTGAAGAAAACTTTGTTCACGCCCTGCGTAAGGCGCTCGACACGGCCATCGGGCGCGATGGGCAACTGGAATACTCAATCATTGTAGACAAGGGTAACGAGCAGAATCGTCCGCTTACGGTAAATGTACCTACGACAAAATCGACCCACACATCCAAACCTGATAATGTCAATCCCGACATTCTAAAGAGCCCGTTTCTGCTCAAAGATCTTGATTCACTTACCCTCGACTCGTATTTGAATCCAAGTTATACGTTCGATAACTACGTTGAAGGTGACTGCAATCGGTTGGCGCGTTCGGCGGGGTATGCCGTAGCCGAACGGCCGGGCATCACGTCGTTTAATCCCCTGATGATTTATGGGGGCGTTGGGTTGGGTAAAACTCATCTGGTGCAGGCCATTGGTAACTTTATCAAGAATAATAACCAGAACAAGTTTGTCCTGTATGTAACGTCGGAAAAGTTCACCAACCAGTTTCTGAATGCAGTTCGTTCAGATGGTATTCGCGACTTCACGGCTTTTTATATGCAGGTGGATGTGCTGGTGATTGACGACGTTCAGTTTTTGCAGAAGAAAGAGAAAACGCAGGAAATTTTCTTCCATATATTTAACCATCTCCACCAATCGGGTAAGCAGATTATCATGACTTCCGACCGTGCGCCGAGAGCGTTAGATGGATTGGAAGATCGACTATTGTCGCGGTTTAAGTGGGGCTTATCGGCTGATTTACAGACGCCCGACCTTGAAACGCGCATTGTTATTATCCAGAAAAAACTTCAGGCTGAAGGCATTTATATCGATGCTAATGTGATTGAATATCTGGCCCATAGTGTCAACACAAACGTCCGTGAACTGGAAGGCGTCATGGTCTCATTGATGGCGCAGGCATCGCTGAATCGCCGTGAGATTGACCTCGAACTAGCCAAGCAAACTTTGCGGAACATTGTGGTTGATTCTGAACGGGAAGTGACAATTGACTCGGTGCAGGAGGCCGTAGCCAGTTATTTCAACGTAACTATTGCTGACCTAAAAGCAAAAAGCCGTAAGCGTGAGTTAGTGCACCCGCGACAGGTGGCTATGTATTTAGCCAAAGAAAAAACTGATTTGTCTCTGAAATCAATTGGCTATCACTTTGGTGGCCGGGACCATAGTACGGTAATCCATGCTGTGCAAACCATAAGTGACCTCGTGGCTAAACACCCCGAAACACGCGAAATTGTTGAGAAACTGAAGGCCATGTTTAAATGATTGTTGTCATACCCTAACGACCCGGCGATAAGGGGCACTGTGGCAATAACTATACGAATTCTTCCCCGAAATAAGATTAACTCCCTCGCCTGGGATGCCTGCATAGCCAATTCTCATCAACGAATTTTGTATGGCTACTCCTGGTATTTGGATATAGTTTTACCTGCCCCTTTCTGGAAATGGGTTGGTGCTGTTATAGCCAACGAAACAGGCCAGTATCAGACGGTTATGCCGATTCCTTTACGACGGAAAGTTGTTGCTGGTATCACCTGTGCCTGGGTAGTTCACCAACCCTTTTTCTGTCAATTTCTTGGTGTTTTTAGTCGTCAGGAAACGCTTGACCCAATGCCATTCTTTCGGGTCATGCAGCAACGTTTCCGATATGGTTCAACCGTCAGTATGCGTCAGCAGCCTGATACTTCGCTTTCTTTTGACACGGTTCGAGCAGCAACAACACACACGCTGGCTCTATCG
Organism: Spirosoma flavum; assembly: GCF_042686045.1. Classification (NCBI taxonomy): domain Bacteria; kingdom Pseudomonadati; phylum Bacteroidota; class Cytophagia; order Cytophagales; family Cytophagaceae; genus Spirosoma; species Spirosoma flavum. The sequence continues at coordinate 135,566 of NZ_JBHUOM010000019.1, read as the reverse complement.
GTCGGCTACGACACAATTTATCAAAACTATACCCATGACCGTAAGCAAAACCTGCGACGGGCTCGTCGTGAAATGAGTACAGCCGTTAACTGGACGATAGTGGAGTCAACCGATCCAGAACCTTTACTAACTTTATTTCGCGAAAATCACGCGGATAATATTGATGGGGGAGTGACCGACTGGGCCTACGCAGTAGTCAGAAATCTGGTGATCGAATTGAGCAAGCGTAATCTGATCACGTTGCGATATGCCTGTTGTGATGGGCGCATTGAAGCGGGTACGTTATTCGTGCAGGAGGGCAACCGAATTATTTATCTGTTTAATGCAGGGTCGGAAATAGGCCGCCGGAGAAATGCGCGAACGTTGCTAATTGACCAAATGATTCGTGAACAGGCCGGGCATAACGACGCAGATGAACCATTGGTTTTTGACTTCGAAAGCCCCGAAAAATTGGCTATTCGTGAATTTTATCAAAGCTTCGGCACAAGCGAGGAACCATTTTGGGAAATGCGCTGGAACCGGCTGAATCCTGTAGAGAACGTTCTTCGGCGCTTACTAAGCGCCGTTCGATCTGGCTCAAAAATATTTTAGTGGTTGTTTTAATCCGCCATCGCGTTTCAGGTCCATCACCATCGAGCCGACAAAAAAATCGACTTCAATTTTTACCGGTACTTTGTTCGCATCGTCAGAAACGAAGATTCGAATAGATTCTTCTTCCTTAATCAATTTGTTCTGCGGCAAGACAGGGTTTAGTTTAATGACATTAATCTTCCCTTGCTTCGTTTTTATAACGTCTTTCCCCCGGTAACGAACTTTCATATTGTAGATCGTATCGTCGTAAAACGCCGGAACTTCAATTACCTGACCACTACTCAGTTTACTGAAATCAATCGTCCGTAAAAAATAGTATCCACTAATTAAATCATGCACGTTGTCGGGTACTTTGAATACGTCTTTTTCTGTGCGTTCTTCGGCTTTTACCGTATTTGCTTCGTGGTTAAACGTGATATTTTCTTCCTTGCGATAGCTATTTTCCTGAAGGTTAGTATAAAATTTCTGCGGCAAAATCGCTGACGTATCTATATACGACCGCCACGTATCGCGAATACGCGTTATGAGGTCAAAGGCGCCCAATGTACGGGCATCTACATTAACACGATAGCAGGGCCGCTCATTGACTTTATAAAGGGTAGGACTAACGTCCACAACAGCTTCGGCAGCGTTGAGAAAACCATAGTGAACCCGATATTCGAGGTGCTCACCTGGTCCGAAACTGGTATTTACAACACGCCGGTATGCATTCAGAGCCACAAATCCAGTGCTCAGAACAGATAGAATACCGATGCCAATTAATAGCTTCTTCATACGAACAGCCGCCCGCCCTCCGGGCTTCGTTTAGAACGATGGATAGGTTTGTTTGAGGTAGGTTAGATACCGGTTGAAATCCCCTCCGAACCGATTTTTAAATTCCTGCCGAAACTGGTTCTGCTGTTTTCGATAGGTAAGATAACCGATAAAGTACGCATTATTAGGTAGGTTTAGTTTGCCAAGTGGCCTCTTTTTTATTTTACGTACACGTATTGAACTCCGTTGATCGCTGATTGTATCTGATGATTCAACAATTTGTCGGATGGTCTGCCATTTCAACGAATCTTTGATCACCGTTTGCGTGGTAGGTTTAAACGTTCTGTACAAACTATCGAGCATTCGGGTACCGCGCAAAATGTGTTCATCGTAGTTGTCATAAAACACTTTTGTGGCTAAATAGTCCCGGTAAGGGATCGAATTTGTGCCGTATTTCTGAGCCAGGAACTGTAACGTACCATATTCGCCCACAAAATCGGCTAAATTTTCGTTGTATTCCAGGCTATTTTTCACAAATAATGTACCGTGTGTCAGTTCGTGGATAATCAACTCCGCAAGACTTCCTTCAGGTCTATTTAAGAAACTGGATAAAATAGGATCGTTCAAAAATCCTAATGTTGACCAGGCAGATACTTCACCGATACGCGTATCTAGTCCTTCTCGTTGCAGGTCTGTTACTGTTGAATCAGCACGATCTTTTTCGAAAAAGCCTTTATAAGAAAACGTACCAATTATAGGAAAATTCCACTGTCTGGCAACGAGTTGATAGGGTTGAGCAGCTGTGACTACCCATAGAATTGGTTTTTCCTGTTGATCGTAAAATGATTCGTAACTACCCGATTTGTCTAACCCAAGCGAATCAATAGCAAAACGCTTGATTTCTTGAATTAGTTTTATTTTTTGTTTTAGCGAATCAGGATAAACTGGATCGGATAATACCTCGGTTACCGGCTTTGTATTCCATAAAATTCGTATCTGACCCTTAGCCTGCATCCACCCATAGCTAACTAGCTCCCATTGCCAGATAACTAAGCAAATAAGAAGCCCTAGAATGATAAGAGTAATTTTTTTGAGCATGGGTTGGAACTACCTATTACATTAGTACAAAGCTCAGTACAAACGTAATAACGGCTGGGGAGTGATGAATAAGCAAACCGAACCGGACCACGTATCGAAGTGGACCGGTTCGATCAACAGACTTGTGAGATTGAAAACACGATTAGGGAGGTCAGGCCGCATAGCCCCGCGTTTCTACCTCACCGACGGCCTCACCCTTTAGGTCATCTAAAAACTGATTATGGGTCATGGGCTTGGAAAACATAGGGAAGTTTTTCGCACAGGCAAAGGCTTGCTCTTCTTCGCTTATTGTAGCTGTACAGTCAGTGAGTGTTATTACCTCAAAGCCTTTTTCGTAGCCTGATCGCATGGTAGACTCTACGCAGCAGTTGGTCAAAAAACCGCTTAGCGCGATGGTTTCTATGCCTTTACTACGCAGAATGAAATCAAGGTTAGTACTGGCAAACGCATCTAGACCGCGTTTCCCTTCCAGTACAATATCACCGAGCTGTGGCGTCAGCACATCAATAATATCAACGCCCCACGAGCCTTTTCGAAACGATTTGCTGTCTACTACACCCTTTAGAATGCCATATGGATGCTTCGTGATCTCAAAATATCCCTCCTGGAAGCTAATCGGCGAGTGGATAATTACTGCTCCGGCTTCGCGCGCTTTTTTAACCAGATCGAGGGTGTTCTCCAACATATTCGATGAGTCCATTACACCTTTAACGGCATCGTGCAGGCTGCCCCCCGGCGACGTAAAATCGTTCTGATACTCGATCAGGACAACGGCTGTTTTTTGCGGATTCATAGTGGTTAATTTTATGATTGATGACAAAAGCCTTCCTATACTAACGTTTACTCCAGCGCCTGATATACGGCAATGCGGAATTTCTTAACAAAATCACTGTAATAGGCGTAAGGCTGTACGTTGGTGAAAATGAGCAAGATAAGTTCTTCCTTTGGATCAATTGTAAATTCGGAGCAGTACATGCCACCCCACGTATATGAACCCGGCGTTGCCTGATCGCCATAATGCGAGCCTTCAGTAATTAACTGAAAGCCAAGGCCAAATTTATCTTTTCGGTCCCAGACTTCGGCTGTTCCAATCTGGTTCCGAAGCATCATTTCAACCGTCTTGCGGCCTAGAATCCGTTTGTTATTGAACGTCCCGCCGTTGAGCAACATCTGGCAAAGCTTGGCGTAGTCTTCTACGGTACTAACTAAGCCCGCTCCACCCGAAAAGAATGTCTTCGCGCCCGATGTGGAAAAGTTTCGGTAAGCTTCGTTAGCGTGCAGTGTCAGTGGTTTGTCCATGCTCGATTTATCATACAACTCAACCAACCGACTGGCTTTGCTATCGGGCAAATAAAAATACGTATCGGCCATGCCGAGTGGTTCCAGCACTCGCTCACGCATGGCTACGTCGAACGGTTTGCCGGATAGTACTTCAATCAATCGGCCAATAATATCAATGTTCAGGCCGTAGGTGAAACCCGCGCCGGTTGAATCGGTGCCGGGGTCGCGCAACAAGGGGCGTTTCGCGAGTTTATTGATCACATCTTCGAGTTTATCAGGCGCTGTCGAATTAAAGAAAGGCACTTTAAACTCTGGTCGCTGGTCGAGTGGGTGCTCATAAGGAATACCGGCGTTATGGCTCAGTAACTGCCGAATGGTTATTTCGCCCTTTGCCGGACGGGTGTCATAACTACCACCGGCAGGGTCTTTCTTATCATACTTGACCAGCACTTTAGGATTCTTAAACGCCGGAATATATTTGGAGATGGGGTCGTCGAGAAGAAACTTTTCTTCTTCGTACAAGGTCATCAGCGTCGTGGTTGTGATGGCTTTTGACTGTGATGCGATACGGTATATGTCATCTCGCTTCAGGGGCGTTTTCTTCGCTAGATTGCTATAGCCGAACGCCTTATAATGGACTACCTTTCCCCGATGTGCCACAAATGTCACGGCATTGGGGGCGATTCCCTGATCAATTAATCCTTGTAGCCACGTATCTAGCCGTTTGAGCCGGTCGGTTGAGAAACCAGCTTCAGCGGGCGATTTAACTGTTGTAAATGTCTGCGGTACGGGTTGGGCAAGGAGGGAGGAGGTAACGAGCAACAGGAAGAAGGAGAAGCGCATCATGGGTTTTATGGTTTGCCGTGTACAGTTTATACGTTATAGTTTCTAATTGACCGGCCTACTGACCTATAAACCATAAACCATAAACCATACCTATTTTACTTCTGCCAGTCCCATAGAACGACGACCCATGTTTCACCAATAGTCGAATCGTAAAACTCGTGAATGGCATCAAAACCAACACGGGCATGAGCGCGCAGTGAGCGGGTATTATTGGCCGAAATATCTGTTATCAACAACTGGTAGCGGTCGCCATATACATCTCGGTGGTGTTGAAACATTCGGTCGAATACGCGTTGTCCCCGATAACCTTCGGCAACGCAAACCTGGCCCATTACATAATAATCAACTCGATCCGCAAGCGGCTTCCCAATATAATTGAGTGAGTTAATCAATGCAAAAAGGGGTAGTAATTCCGGTACATCTGCGCCAAATTCGGGCATCATTGTCAGGGCATAACCAACTACTAGATCACCATCTTTAGCAATTACGCTTGGCGCGGCTTTGTTCATACGAGCCAGAACGTCAGGGTCATGCTCAACTGTTACAAAGCCTTGATTGGCCTGAACATCGGCAGATACATTTTTACGAAGATTAGCTTGTTGCAGCGTGAGAATTCCGCGTACATCAGCGTCGGACTGAACGGTGGTAATAGAAATCATGGAACGCTAAGAAATGGTCTTTCGCTCGCATTGAGCCAGAAAAGCAGCGTCTACTTCGGCACCAATGCCCGGCGTTTCGGGCAGTTCGATTTGGTAGCCGTTGTAGGTGATGCCACCAAAAACGGGGTCGTCGGCATGCTCGAAACAACCATCTAGATCACAGAAACGAATATTTTGGCGGGCTGTCGCAAAATGGGCATTCGCCGTCAGCGCCAGCCTCGACTCCGACATGCAGCCAATCATGCAGGGAATCCCGGCGGCTTCGGCAATGGCGTTGATCTTGAGGGCTTCAAAAATCCCTCCGCTTTTGGAAAGTTTAATGTTGAAATAATCGACGGCTTCTTCACGCACCAGTCGGATAGCATCCGGCGCATCGAACAGGCTTTCATCGGCCATGATCGGCACGGTTGCGTTCCGACGAATTTGACGTAAGCCAGCAATATCATGTCGTTTAACGGGTTGCTCGCAGTACTGTACATTCCAATCGCCGATAGCCCGCAATACGCCCGAAGCCGTAACCACATCCCATCCCTGATTGGCATCAGTACGAATAGGGATAGAGTCACCGATGGCTTTTCGAATGGCCTCTATGCGCTCGATGTCGTCACGGAGATTTGTGCCGAGTTTCACCTTGATGGCTTCGGCACCCTTATCCTGAATCCGTAGGGCGTCGTCAACCATCCGTTCTGGCGTGTTGATGTATATGGTCTCGTCGGTTACGAGGGGACGTTTTGCACCACCTAAAAACTGGTAAAGCGGCATTCTTGCGGCCTTGGCGGCAATATCATACAGAGCCATATCGAAGGCCGAGCGCGTGGTTGGATGACCGGGTAGGTAGCGCGTTAGGGAATTGATACAGCCTTCAATGTCGAGTGGATTGCGACCAATCAGGAGCCGGGCCATATCGTCCGCAGCCGCCAGCCCTGATGCCTGCGTTTCACCAACGATCATCCACAGATGCGAGCCTTCGCCCCAGCCCGTAATGCGTTCGTCGGTTTGAATTTCGACCAGTATATTTCGCGCGTTTTCAATCGTACCGAGCGAAATGGCAATGGGCGCTTTCAGTGTAATGTCGTAGCGGTAAAGAGCAATTTGGGTGATTTTCATTTTCTTAAACACAGCGACCACACAAGTTCACAGAGTACGCTGAAAAACCTCCGTGCTCGCTGTATATGGTTTGCCGTAGCGGTTAAACGTTATTTCGGAAACTGACTTTTATCTAAACCCGGAATAATCCGCAGGGCATTTTTGTAGTAGACCTTTTTCAGTACTTCATCCGGCAGTCCCATGCCATACATGCGCCAGAACGCGTGGTACTTTTTGTGATAGGGAAAATATTCATCGTCGGTTTCGAGAACCCGGAAATAGGTTGTGTATTCCGACGGCACCCAACTGTCTTTCCCAAATAAAATGCGGTCTTGGTATTTCTCGAAAAACTTCCGGCTCGCCCGCGGCTGACGGCCCAGTTCGGCGATGACAGCGCCAATTTCTACGTTCATATTCGGGAAAACTTTCATCAGGCTATCGAGCTTGCCCAAGTCGTTTGGATACCAGCCCATGTGCGCAGCAATAAACGTTGTTTTCGGGTGCTTGCGGAATACATTATGCTGTTCGGCGATGAGTTTGTCCCAGGGAACAGGATCGTTAGCCGCGCGTTTGCGACCACCATGCAATTTGAGTTCAAGCCAGCGTTCGTTATAACGGTCCATTGGATCCCAAAATGGTTTGGGATCAGCGGTATGAATTAACACTGGAACGCCCAACTCGCCACATTTTGCCCAGATTGGGTCAAGGCGCGGGTCATCTACCGCAACGCGGTGGCCCGATTCATCCTTGTTATTCAGGCCCAGATTCTTGAAAATCTTGAGTCCATGTGCCCCTTTTTTAATGTCTTCTTCCAGAAGTTTTACTGATTCTTCCGTCCAGCCTTTCCGCCCGATGTCGTCGAAATTAAGATTTGTGAACAGCACTAATCGTTTCGAATTAGATTTATTCGCATTCGCCAGTGCATTATCAAAAAACTGAGTGCCTTGCTCCACATTGCCCCAACCCCGGCCACTGAGATTGATCATAATACCCATGTTCAGGCTATCCATCTGAGCAAGGAGCGGGCGCAGATTGGCCTTGTCCATATCCCATTGGTGGTTGTGCACGTCGATGAAGGGATATTTTGAGTGCGTCAGCTTGTGTTCCGGTACTTTTAGGGTTGAAACGGGATCATACTCTTCGAAGCCCAAGGGCTCGGCAGGTTGGGCTGGTTTCGACTGACCACAAGCTGCTAAGCCTATGAGCAGGAATGCCGGAATGTAAAGCAGATATTTCATGAACAGGTGGTATTTACAAACTAATCTCTAAATATAAGGGCCACACAATGAGCGGCAATACCTTCGCCCCGCCCTACGAACCCAATATGCTCGGAAGTGGTCGCTTTAATCGAAATATCGTCTTCAGGAATAGCCATCACCTCGGCCAGACATGTTTTCATTACCGGTATGTGTGGGTTAAGTTTCGGCTCCTGCAAGACAACCGTCACATCTACATTCGAGATTTCGTAGCCCGCACCCCGCACCATCCGAAGGACTTCGGCCAGAAGTAGTTTGCTATCAATACCTTTCCAGCGAGGGTCTTTATCGGAAAAATGATAGCCAATATTACGCATATTAGCGGCTCCCAGCAGTGCATCGCAGAGTACATGACAAACCACATCGGCGTCGGAGTGGCCCACCGGCCCAAACGTACTCGGAATCTGAATACCCCCCAGCCAGAACGGTCGGCCTTCTTCCAGCCGGTGAACGTCGTATCCTTGTCCTACTCGTATTTTCATGAGGTAAGGCCGGTTGAACGGAGATAGGCTTCGGTTTGGAGAAGGAACGTTGATGCCTGATTCACAGCTGAAGTAGCGTCTTCAATGGAAATGTCAAAATCAATATCATAATCACCACCTTGCCGTAAATTAAATAACTCTGAAATTGCTACGCTAAATGAGTCAGAAAATAAATTGGTTTTTATAAACTGTTTACGAAACTAAGTATGCGCGCCCGTATGCGTTTTGGGAATAGTACTATCTGTAGCGTACAAAAGAGCAATAATACAGTGGAACAATGAATAGTAAGCCCGGTTACAGGTTCCATCAGGGTGGTTAGCATCCAATAAAATTCGTGCTTCCTCTAAGTCTTCCTCTGCCTTTTGTAAATAAGCTCTCGCCCGATTCCGCTCGCTCATGTATAAATACCGTCTTGCTGTACCGCTTTATAGAAATGTGTATATCCTGCGGTGTACTTGGCTCTATCTGTCGGAAATACGGATACCTCTACGTCATACTTCAATGACAAGAAACTAACAATTGGGGCCATCAGTCTAACCTCTTTACCTGATTTTATGTCATCATCCCTTAATATCACCATGTAATCCACATCTGATTCGGCATGGAAATCTCCCCGTGCGTACAACCCAAACAGGATGACCCGATCAAGGCGAGCGCCATAAAGTTCAGTGAGTGCCTGCTTAACCTCCTGCGAAAGGTTTTGCAACTTGTCTGGCGTGAGCGCTTTGGGTTGGTAAGTGGTCTCCATTGTCGTTTAAGTTTAGAGCGCCTAAGACGTAACGTCTTCAGACTTTCTATAATACAACGTTGAACAATTGTCTTTTCGCAATACCTGCCGGGACATTGCCTGAATATCATTAGCTGTGACAGCCTGAATCTGAGCAGCTTCCAGATTGACTAATTCAGGATTGCCCGCATTAGCGGCATAGGCGAGATTCATGGCGCGGTTCAGTAATTCGACTTCAGAGAACGCGAGCGTTGCTTCGGCCTGGTTTTTTACTTTAGCCAACTCCTCGTCTGATACGGACTGGTCAATGAATTCCTGGAGGACAGATTCAACGGCTGCATCGGCTTCTTCCAGGGAAATACCTTCATTCAAGTTTCCCTGAACAACCAGTAAGCCGGGATCAATGGAGGCTGTAATGTAAGCGTTGATGCTACTAAATATAGGATTCGTACGCAGCAGTTGCTGGTATAGCCGGGATGATTTGCTTCGACCAAGTAAATCGCCCAATAGATCGACAGCAGGGAAGCTTGCATCAAAACGTCCCGGCATATGATACGCTTTATATAAGCCATTCAGCGGCACTTTAGCCGATGTTTCCAGTTTTCGAGCTTCGATCTGTCTCGGTTCTGTCGGGAGCTGACGAATATAGGCTTCACCCGCCGGAATGGGGGCAAACCACTTTGTACACAACTGCTTGATCTGCTCGACGGTTACGTTACCGGCTACCACCAGAATAGCATTGTTGGGCAGGTAATATTTAAAGAAAAATGCCTTTACATCATCCAGCGTGGCATTCTCGATATGGCTGATGTCTTTACCGATAGTTGCCCAGCGATAGGGGTGTTGCTGATAAGCCAGCGGACGAAGCTTAAGCCATACATCGCCATAAGGTTGGTTCAGATACCGTTGCTTAAATTCTTCGATCACTACTTTTTGCTGCACATCCAGCACTTGCGGGTCGAATGAAAGCCCCAGCATTCGGTCTGATTCTAACCAGAATGCCGTTTCCAGATTGGCTGCCGGGAGGGTAATATAATAATTGGTAATATCGGGGCTAGTAAAGGCATTGTTTTCGCCACCAACCTTCTGCAACGGCTCATCGTAGCTTGGAATGTGCCTTGATCCACCAAACATTAGGTGTTCAAACAAGTGGGCGAAGCCCGTTTTCGTGGGGTCTTCGTCGCGGGAGCCAACATTATACAGGATATTAACGGCGGCCATCGGTGTAGATTCGTCTTCGTGGACAAATACCTGTAGGCCATTATCTAAAACAAACTGTTCGTAATGAATCATGGGAAAAACTTTTGCGTATAGCTCTCGTTAGATAATACGCCATGAACAAAAGTACGGTTCCGGCTGTATAGAATCAAACGACAACATTTTGGCATCAGGCATATCAGTCCTAAAAAAGTGGCTTTTTTTTATCAGTTTATTGGGTCTGTCATTTTCAGGCCAGTCGCAGGCAGTGACCGACCCGGCTGTTCAACAAACAATTCTGAAAACGCTGGACGACATCTATAATTTTGAATTTGTTGAAGCTGATGGGATGATTCGTCAAATTCAAACCCGATACCCTGAGCACCCCATCGGTCCAATTTTGCGAGCCACCCAGTTAGAACTCCAATACTTACCGCTACACGAAAATAAAGCCGCCACCGCACAATTTATACAGGCTGTTAATCAGGGACTTGCGCTGGCAAAGAAAATGCTCGACAAGGATGAAAATGATCCCGAAGGGGTGTTTTTTGCCCTAACGGCGCATAGCTATTTAGCCTCGCTTCACAACAACAAAAATGAGTCGATGAAGGCCGTTGGGGAGTCTAAAAAAGCCTACAATTACCTCAGAGATGGCTTCGTCTTAATGAATAAAAATCCTGATTTTTATTTCACGACCGGGCTTTATAACTACTATATCGAACGTTATCCGATGGACCATTCGATTGTGAAGCCATTCATGTTTTTTTTCGAGGATGGCGACATGGCACAAGGTCTCAAGCAAATGGACATAGCGGCTAAAAAGGGTCTTTTTATGCGTCCGGCAGCTAATTATTACCTGGCTCATATCTACCTTAAACACGAAATGAACCCAAGTCGGGCGGCTGTTTACGCAAAATACTTAGCCGATAAATACCCAAATAACCCGTTGTTTGGCATGAGCAACGCCGAAGCTCTTTTATTGGCAGGCCGCTATGCCGAAGCCCGACCTTATATACAGCGACTGAAACAGATGCCCAACAAGTTGGTGCCGCTGGCAGTCAATACATTTACGGGAATGCTGGCTGAATATGCCGATAAAAATGATAAAGAAGCCGCTGAATCCTACGAACTAGCGCTTCGGACACCCTTCAATGACCCTTACACGAAAGAATATCACGCTTTCGCCTATGCTGGTTTGGCGCGAATTGCGGCCCGAGCAAACGACCGCAACCGGGCTATAATGTATTACAAAAAAGCCCTCGCCGTTGGGCAGTACAAATCATTGATTCGCGAAGCGAAGGCGTATAAAGATCAATAGTCAACTTCCAGATTCAGTACTTTTCGCAGTTCGTGTAAGAAAGGATTCTTCTCGGCGAGGTAATTGTATTTGTCCTGCGAACTGTAAATCATCTTCTTCGTCTCTTGGACGGTTACCTTGTGTTCAAGCTGAATCTGGCTGTTCTGGAGTTCACTACGCAGATAGGCCATCAACTCGGGCTTTACGTCGGTCAGATAACCCACTTGTAGTGTGTTGTCGAGTGTCAAAAAAATGGTTGTCCCATCAAGAATTAATTCCCGATTGAGTACCATTTGCTCCGTAGCCGAATCGTTTTGCTGCTGCCGGATCTTGGAAAATGATTGCCAGATATCCTGCAATTCATCGAATGTAAATGGCTTGTCAGGACGGGTGGGCGCAACAGGAACGACGGCTTCGTCCGTGTCTGCTGTAGCGACCGTCGGGCTAGAAGTCAAAGCAACTGTTGACCGCAGACGACTGTTGGCTGGGCGTATCGGTGGAGCAATACGTGGTTTTCCGGTTGTGCTTAATTGATCTATTACCTTGGCCGGTCCAGTTGTTGCTGCCAGCTGACCAACCGGTTGAGCTGTTCCATTGGCTGACGCACCAGCAGCGGCTATGGCCGGTCGGTAACCGTTCATCGGTTCACTCGTGATGGAGTGATTTTCAGTTAATTGGTTATCTGAATTAGGCGAGTTTGGGTGTCCATTCGTTGGACTGTTTTTTTTTTTTTCAGAGACCAGAAGTCCCACCGTATCCGCAATTACTTGTCCAATCGTACCAGACTCTCCGGTACGTGTACCGCCGGGAGATAAGTCAGGCAGGTCATCCCAGTTAAGCAGGTTGCGCAGATTTGCCAGTTTCATCAGCCAGAGTTCAGTATGTAACCGTTGATCTTTGGCCTGCTTGTAGTTCATGTCACACTGTCCTCCCAGGCTAAGCGCCGACAGTAAAAATGACATCGGTGCCCGCATTGACTGGTCGAGGTATTGGCGTCGGACACTCTCGGTTACTTGCAGCAGTTGCACCGTAGCGGCATCTTTACACACCAGCAAATCGCGGAAGTGGCGACATAGGCCAACCACAAACTGATGGCCGTCGAAACCCTTGCGAAGAATTTCGTCTATCGTTAGCAGGCTCTGGGGCAAATTTCCTGCCAGCAATAGATCGGTCAGTTTGAAATAGTAATCATAATCGAGAATGTGCAGGTTGTCCAGCACCTCCTTGTAGCGAATAATCCGGTCGGTTGAGAACGTCACGTTCAAGTCGAACATCGATAGCGCATCCCGAAGGCCACCGTCCGCTTTTTGAGCAATAAGATCGAGCGCTTCGGTCTCAGCTGTAATGCCTTCTTTTTGGGCAATGTCGGCAAGGTGAGCTGCAATATGGCCCGGCTGAATTCGGTTGAAATCGAAAATCTGGCAACGTGATAGAATCGTCGGCAGAATTTTGTGTTTTTCGGTCGTTGCCAGAATGAAAATAGCGTAGGAGGGAGGCTCCTCCAACGTTTTCAAAAAGGCATTGAACGCCTGCGTTGAGAGCATATGCACCTCGTCGATGATGTAAATTTTGTATTTCGCGCCAGATTGGGGTGGTGTTCTGACCTGATCAATCAAACTGCGGATATCTTCGACCGAGTTATTCGACGCGGCATCCAGTTCATGAATATTGAAGGAAGCATTACGGTTGAAACTTACACACGACTCGCATGTATCGCAGGCTTCGCCCTCTGGCGTTAGATTTTGGCAGTTAATTGTCTTGGCCAGAATCCGGGCGCAGGTGGTTTTACCAACTCCGCGTGGCCCGCAGAATAAAAACGCCGACGCTAAATGGTTGGTCTTGATGGCATTCTTGAGTGTGGTAGTAATGTGTTCCTGCCCCACTACAGTGTCGAATGTTGCAGGACGGTACTTGCGGGCCGAGACCACGAAATTTTCCATACTCAAAGATAGTAGGGACGGCCATGAAAGGCAAGCAAGAACGTACGGATGGCGTAAGGTTCGTTTATGTTAACCCATAGCATTAACTGTGGATAACATTGTGGATAACTATAAAGGCTGTTTATAAGCTGTCAAAAAGGTCAATGAAAAATGAATCCTGCGTTTTAAATTTCATTAATTCCCACAACCAAAGTTATGGCTCAGCTGGCCACGGTTGAGTTGGTTGAGCTACCAATCGGATAACGTTGCAGGGCAAGCAGTGCTCCAAACATGGCCACACCCGCCAATCCACCGGCAAAAAGCCCAATAGTTGGAGCCGAAACATAAGTCAGTGCATGACCGGCAAGAAATGAACCTGCAATATCAGATAGGTTCACAAAAGCCATATAGGTAGTAAACTGTGAGCCTTCCACCCCTTTTCGACAAATAGCCATCAATACGGGCATAGCCGCTACGCTAATGCTGGGGTCCATAAAATATAACGCAACCAAACCTGTTTGAGCCACTTCGCGCTGAATCCACAGAACCGACATGGCGTTGAAACTGACCAGATAAACGGCTACCATAGCCACTACAATCACGAGTAACCGACGTGGATTAATACGGTCTGCTATATAGCCACCTATCAGGGCCGCGCCCGTAGCCACAAGCATCCCGTAAGTACCAGTCAGCATCGAAACGGAGGTGTCGGCCCAGCCAAGTTTCTGGATTAAATGATAGTTGTACGCCCGCAGAAATAAACTTATACTCACGTAGGCAGTAACCACGGAGCCAAATAATAATAAGCTTCGTTTGGCAAACAGGCCCTTAAATAACTCAGTAAATAGCCATTTAAAATCATGTTCAGCCTGTTCGGTTTGTATGGCTCCTTGCCCTGACCCAAATGCAAATGACGAAGAAACACGGTTGAACGAAGGCAAAAGACGGTCGCCGGGCTTTTCCCGAATGAAAAATGTACACAAGGTTAATGTCAGCAGGCAAAGCGATTGAAGTAGAGCTGCGTTAAAGAAGCCGTACGTACGCAGAAGTTGAGAAAATACGGCAGCACCAGCACCAATGCCAATTAAAAAGCCAGCTCGCATAAAGGCGTTAACACGTCCGCGTTCATCTTCAGGTATAACCGTAATCGCCATCGCATCGACACTGGCATCCTGAATAGCGGCAAAGATACTATGGCCGAAAAAAAACCAAGCCAGTGTCGAAACCTGAGCTATAGGATCTCGAACTAACAAAAGCCCTAATGATGCCAGAAATGCCATGCACTGTGCCCCTACTACCCACGGTTTTCGCCGTCCCATAGACGAGCGTTGATAGCGGTCGATAAGCGGACCCCATACAAATTGAAAGGCCCACGGTAAACCTACAATGGCGGCAAATGAGCCAATGGCTGATGGGCTAACTCCTTCGGCTGTAAGGTAGTTAGCTAGTGCTGTCAGTGAAAATCCCGCCGGAATTCCCTGCATGACATATAGATAGAGAAACACTGTATACCGTAGTGGTCGGCTGCGGCTTAGGGTGAGGGGATAGGCGGGTGAAGGAAGGGCTGTCAGCACAGGTAAGGCTTGATTGTATAATTACACAGAATCAACTGTAGTAGACAAAACATGTAGGACTTAATGATTAAGAAATATGTTTCGACCGTTGACGAACTATCCTGTAAAAAATCCGTTATTTTATTGCAAGACCCGGATAATCTCTCTAACATTGTCCGCGTTTTCAGCGCAAAATCAATGGCAAAGCTCGTTTACTTACCGACCTTCTTTCATACTACGCCATTTCGGTTTAGGTCCGAAAGGACTATATCATTTTGTTTGCCTATGTGGTAAACTATTCTCGCCATTTTCTTCGTTTTATTCACCTAACAAACCAGCTCGGATTACGCTGTCTCCGTTTTGCGGCTTTACAACCGCCCAATAAACGACAATGATCACACCAGAAATAGTTAACGATCTATATATCGTTCAAGTCGCAAATGAAAATCATTTGCGGTTAGCCGAAACAATCTGTCATGAGATGGAAGAAAGCGCGAAAGCCCGGGGAACCGGAATTGCCAAGCGCTCTCCCATTTACGTAATGGAAAAAATGCTTGAAGGTAAAGCCATTGTAGCCATGACACTGTCGGGCGAATGGGTTGGCTTCTGCTACATCGAGACCTGGGAGCACGGCAAGTTTGTCGCCAACTCCGGCCTGATTGTACATCCCGATTACCGTAAAAGCGGTATTGCTACGCGTATCAAAGCCAAGGCGTTTGAATTATCGCGGGCTATGTTCCCCACAGCTAAAATTATTGGTATTACAACGAGTCTGGCGGTGATGAAAATCAACTCCGACTTAGGCTATCAACCAGTAACACTCAGCGAATTGCCAGCCGATGACGCCTTCTGGAAAGGATGTCAAACCTGTGCTAACTTCGATATCCTAACCCGTACTAATCGTAAACATTGTCTCTGCACAGGAATGCAATATGATCCTGAAGAGCATAAGAAAGAGCAGAAAGATGAGAAGTGGAATTTCCTGAAGGAATCGAAACTTTACGAGCGCTGGATGCGTGTTAAGAAGCGCATTTTAATGCGAATCAACCCTTCCGACCGTTCGCGTCGGGAGCATGAGCTAGAAACAGCCTAATTATACGTCATAAACAGGAATAGCCCGGAAGTTGCTTCCGGGCTATTCCTGTTTATGGGCATGGGTATTTTACGATTTCTTTAGGGGGGGCTCGTCTCAACGATTTGGGACGAGCCCCTGATTTACCTAGTAACCAGGCTGAAATCATAAAGAAGAATTTTGTTCTTCTTATTCTGATAGGCTTCCTGGCAACTTCTGAATCTTTCAGGCACTAACATTTGCGGTAAACGATTGGTTAGCCCATGCATAAACTCCATCTGAAATTATGTCTGAACCGCTCTCGCTGGTCTGGCTCCGGCGCGATTTGCGTCTACACGATAATGCGGCCTTATATCATGCCTTAAAAAGTGGCCACCATGTTGTACCTGTTTTCATTTTCGACCGTACTATTCTCGATGCGTTGGAAGACCGTTGCGACCGTCGGGTTGATTTTCTGGTTCAGGAAGTTAATCGTCTGCGTGACGAGTTAGCCAAAATGGGGTCAGCTATTATTGTTCGGTATGGCAAACCGGTTGACGTATGGAAGAAACTAATTGAACAGTATAGCATAGGCGACGTATTTGCTAACCACGATTACGAAGTTTATGCCAAAGAACGTGATAAAGCTGTTGGCGACCTGCTGGCTGAACACGCTATTGGGTTTCATACGAGCAAAGATCAGACAATTTTCGAGCGAGATGAAGTACTCAGTGGTAAGAAAAAGCCCTACACGGTTTTCACTCCCTACAGCCGGAAGTGGCGGGATAAACTGACTGATTTTTATCTGAAATCGTACCCGACAGAACATTACTTTACGCAACTTTGGAAAACCAATCCTCTGCCAGTACCCACGTTGGAGGAGATGGGTTTTCAACCCGAAGAAGAAACGTTTCCTGCTCGAACCGTACCCGACGAAGTACTCGATACGTACAACAAAACGCGTGATTTCCCCGCTTTGCCCCACGGTACGAGTCAACTGAGTATGCACCTGCGTTTCGGCACGATCAGTATCCGCGATCTGGCCCGGCAGGCGAAAGACGCCGATGATAAAACGTTTATGAATGAACTCTGCTGGCGGGACTTTTATTTTCAGGTGCTCGACCATTTTCCGCATGTCGAAAAAAACTCATTCCGGCGTGAGTATGACCAGATTGAATGGCGTAACAATGAAGACGAGTTTGAAAAGTGGTGCCGGGGCGAAACGGGCTACCCTATTGTAGATGCCGGGATGCGCCAGCTAAATACAATTGGCTGGATGCACAATCGCGTTCGGATGATTACCGCCGGTTTTCTCTGTAAACATCTGCTTATTGACTGGCGATGGGGGGAAGCCTATTTCGGTAGAAAACTCCGTGATTATGATCTTTCGGCCAACAACGGCGGCTGGCAATGGGCAGCCGGGTCAGGTGCCGATGCGTCGCCGTATTTCCGGGTATTCAATCCGACGCGACAAGCCCAAAAGTTCGATTCGAAAGCCGCGTATATTCAGCATTGGGTTCCTGACGTTGACCAACCGACCTATCCGCAACCAATAGTTGAGCATACAATGGCTCGTCAACGTGCCATTGATGCGTATAAAAAAGCTGTAGCAAAAGTAAAATAGGAATAGTATTTCCGCACTGCTCAGGAGTCATAACGTTCGCTACCGCCTTACTCGTTTGAGTGGGTGAATGCTACGTAAACGGAGTTTTCCTGATAAATGAAGGTGATGTAGCAACGATAGTAGGACTTTGGAGGTACGCTAATTAACAACTAGTTGATTGTTAATAGGGACTATAGGCCAGACTCAAGCTCTTTTTGTACCTTACGGATCTTTTCATAGACTATTCCTTTACTTGCCGTTATGAAGCTTCGGCTCCTCTTACTTTGTCTCTTTGGCCTGTTTATTCTTCGTTCATCCGTAATAGCCCAACAGCGACTTCGCCTGAGCGTTGTCGTGCGCGACGGTGTTACCAAGAAGCCCATACCGGGAGCCAGTTTGTTTGTTTCCGAAACAAAAGCCGGGGCACGGGCAGACAGTGCAGGCTTTGTTGTGCTTAACCATCCACCGGGGGCTTTGACTATTTACGTTTCGGCGGTAGGTTATTTGCGGGGCCGCGAAACCGTTATACTTGATTTCAACAAACGAGTCGAGTATTTTCTTCAGCCTCGCTCTACCGATTTGGATGAAGTAGATGTACGGGCCAACCGCGAGGATAAAAACATCAAGGACGTGCAGATGGGGCAGATTCAACTGAGTATGCCCGAACTGAAACGGATGCCGGTCGTGCTGGGCGAACCCGACATTCTGAAAGCTCTGACTCTTCAGGCAGGTGTTACGACAGCGGGCGAAGGCGCGGGTGGGTTTAATGTTCGGGGTGGGCGTTCCGACCAGAATCTGGTTTTAGTTGATGGAGCGCCCCTGTTCAATACATCGCATTTGCTCGGTTTCTACACGAACATCAACCCCGATATGGTGCAGGACGTGAGCCTCAACAAAGGTGCTTTTTCGTCGCAGTACGGCGGGCGGGTATCGTCGTTATTGTTGATGAGCACCCGTAATGGTAATAAAGATGGCTGGCGGGTATCGGGCGGGCTGAGTCCGGTTAGTGCACGGGTAGTGGTGGATGGGCCAATCACTAAAAAATTAACGCTGTTGGTTGGCGGGCGTATTGCTTTCCCAAACTATTTATTGCAACTGTTCCCGACGGCAAGTGTAAAAAATAGTCGGGCATCCTTCTATGATGCTAATATCAAACTAACATACACCCCTGATGACCGTAACACCATTTCGATGTCGGCGTATCGCAGTCAGGATAACTTCCGGTTTCCCGGCGATACACTCTACGGCTGGCATTCAAACGTGCTGACAGGTCGCTGGAGTTACCTCATACGGCCTAATCTACAACTGAATCTGGCCGCTCTCTACAGCGGCTATTACCTGAATGTAGATGGTGTAACGCCTAATTTAAACTTTCGTTTTACATCGCACATTGAGCAGCGGGAAGGGAAAGCCGATGTCTTTTATACGCTGAATAGGAAGCATAAAATTCAGATTGGCGTGAACGCTATTATGTACGGTGTTCAGACGGGGGCGATTAAACCAACGGGCGAAAATTCCAGTATTAATCCTAAAGAGATTAATCCGGAGCGGGGCCGTGAAATAGGCACGTATATTAACACCGAGTGGGAATTAACCCCCAGAATTACATTGATGGCTGGTTTACGGTATTCAGCCTTTGCCTTTCTGGGTCCACAGACGGTTTATAGCTACGCGGAAAATGTGCCGATTTCACCCGAAACCGTTGTTGATTCAGTACACTATACGAAGGGAAAAACGGCACAAATGTATAGTGGATTAGAGCCACGGTTTGCCTTACGCGTGCAGGTGGCTAAAAATACGGCTGTCAAAGCCAGCGCGGGCCGAACGCGCCAGTACCTGAATCTTATCTCGAACACAACAGCCATTACACCACTCGATTTCTGGAAATTGAGTGACCATTACGTACCACCCCAAATTGCTGATCAAGTATCGGTAGGCCTGTTTCAGAATTTTCGGAACAACACGATTGAGGTAAGTGTGGAAGGCTACTACAAACGACTTCAGAACCAGATTGACTACCGCTACGGAGCCAATTTGATTTTGAACCCACAACTCGAAACGGCTCTTCTGCAAGCGAATGGGCGTGCCTACGGTGTTGAGTTTGGCCTGAGTAAAAGTGCCGGACGGCTCACGGGGCAGCTTAATTACACGTATGCCCGTTCGCTGATTGCTGTGCAAACGCCTTTTCAATCACTTCGCATCAATGGTGGTGATTACTACCCGTCCTACATCGACCGGCCACATACCTTCAACATTCAGGCCCGCTGGACCATGTCGCACAACTGGTCGTTCTCAACAAATTTTGTGTACTATACCGGCGTTCCGGCTACCTTTCCCGATGGACAATATACCTTTAACGGTGAACCGGTACAAGACTATTCCCGACGAAATGCCGACCGTATTCCCGATTATCACCGTCTGGATGTTGCGTTCTCGAAAGATACTCGTTTCAATAAAGGACAACGGCGTTATGGTATCTGGACACTGGGTATCTATAACGTGTCTGCGCACAAAAATCCGTACTCCATTTATTTTACCCGCTATAATCAGCGTACAGAATCGTATCGGCTGTCGGTATTTGGCACGATGATTCCTTCTATCGCTTACAATTTTTATTTCTGAACATGCGTCAGTTTCTTATCTATAGTCTTATTCTGACCTTTTTTGCCGCCTGTATCGATCAGGTTGAGTTGCCTATTCGTGCCGAAGTGCCACGTTTGGTTGTTGAAGGTCAGATTACGAATGAAGCCCCACCTTATACTGTTCGGCTGACGTATACGGGGAAATATGGCGATAATAGCGGGCAGAACCCGGATAATCAGTACGTGAAAGAAGCTCAGGTAGTGCTGGCCGATGATCAGGGGCATTCGACGCGCTTTGTGGCGATGGGATCAGGAATGTACCAAACCGTAGACTCAGCGTTTCGGGGTCAGGTTGGTCGGGCATACAGTTTATCCGTTGTGCTGGCTGACGGAAAACGCTACGTCACGAAGCCCGAACAGATGCCCGCTGTGCCGGTAATTGATAGTATTTCGGCGAAGTTGAGTGAAACGGGTAATTTGGCCAAGCCATATGCGGCTTCCTATTCAGTGAATACGCGCGATCCGGCTAGTGAGAAAAACTATTACCGCTGGACTGCCTACGGCTATACCAACCGCCTGTCGGTGGGAGTTCCCTGTAGCCTGGGTAGCCCAAGTCTCTGTAATAATCGCTGTTGGACAACGGTGTCGAGCGATGCCGTGAATGTGTACAGTGATGAGGCTATTAACGGGAATCCTCTTCGTGGACGGGTAGTATTACAAGTGCCAATTTATGCTATTGGCCCGCAACTGGTTGAAGTGCAGCAGTATGCTATCACACAAACAAATTACCAATTCTGGCAACTTTATAAGCAGCAAAACGCGCGAACCGGCAGCATTTTCGATCCGTTACCCGCACCTATTACCGGTAATGTCGTAAATGCTAATGACCCAACCGATATGGCACGTGGCTACTACGCCGTTACATCTATTACGCGTAAGCGCACCCGGCAGGCTAACTACAATGCCCTATTTTATGGAGCGTTGACCAGTTATCTATCAAGCCTGCTTTTGCCACCGGGCGATTGCCGCGATACGTATGGTCAAGTGCCTCTTACGGAACCTGACGGTTGGTAGACTTATAATTTCCACTGCACAATCCAACCGGTCTTTACAACCTTCGGGCGAGGAATACCTGCCAGACCCGTAGCGGGATTCATCGCTATGAGCGTGAGTGGAACTGTCGTATTTGTTTGGGCAGAAACGGCTTTAGTCGCTCGCAAAAATAGATTGCCATAAGCGTCTATATCATCGACGACCGCGTAAAGTATATCGCCCATTTTAAGCTCATTTTCGTCAATCTGTACATTTTCCGTAAGAGCAAACGACCAACTTTGGCCCACTTTTAGCTGTCCGGCCTGCACTAATCGCGTGGCTACATCACCCACAAAAACGGCTGGGACAGTTGGGTTCTTTTTGAACATTTCGGTTAGCAGACTGTCCATGACAACGGCTTCGTTGCGGCTATTCGTTGGAGAGTGGTTTGGCATATCACTCGAGTCGGTTAGCGACTCGACCGAAACACCAGATAATTCAGGTTCTGCGTCCTGAAGCCAGCCCATACGACGGGCCTGCTCGCGTTCCTGCTCGTAGGGATTACCTACCGTTGCCAGCATCATACCAACTGAGCCGACGCCGTAGGATGGATTCGTGAACAACTCTTTCATGGCCAGAATCCGGTATAAATAATAACCGGTTTCCGGGTTCATCGTCATGGCGTAATAATCGCGGTGCCCTACTTTTGTGATTTTCCGTTGCACCATACCTACGCCCCCGTTATACGCTGCGGCTACCAGTGTCCAGGAGCCTAATTCACGATACAGAAACCTCAGGTATTTGCAAGCGGCTTCGGTCGATTTCAGCAGGTCGGAGCGCTCATCATTTCCAGGTTTAATTGAGAGTCCCATATCCTGAGCCGTATTGTCCATAAACTGCCAGTAACCAACGGCTCCCGCTGATGATACGGCTTTGGCATTCCAGGCGCTCTCTATAAGAGGCAGGTATTTGAAATCGTTGGGAATGGTGTACTTGCTGAGAATTGGCTCGATAACGGCGAAGAAAGGTGCTGAGCGGGCCTTCAACCCATTTAGGTGTCGCACATATCCTGAACTTCCTGCCAACGCAAAGGCCAGTTTAGCCGACACATTACCTTGCTCGGTCGGTACAATTTCGCCACAGAAATGTAAACGGCCCGGTCCTGTTAGTGGCCGTTGCTGAACTGGAGAATGGTGGCTCAGCTTGCTCGTTGAAACAGGCATTTTTTTTTGTGCTGACACCGTCGATCCGAGAAATAAAAAACTCAAAATCAACAAGACAGCAAGCTTAGCGAATAGTATCAAAACAACCAGCTATTAATTGGATCTATAACCAACGCCACCGCATATAGGTTTAGTTTGACCTGAGTATTGGCCAGTGGAAATCACTATGTTTAATGAAACGTATTATTTCTACTAATAGTAAATTAAAGCGCCTTCCAGGTTAGAATCCAACCCGACTTTATTTGACTTATATCCGACAATTTAATGCCAAGACGGCCAGTAGAGGCATCTACTGCCGAGAGCGTGAGGTTATACGTATGCTTTTCGCTGGCCGAATACAACTTGTCAGCTCGTAGGTAAAGCTTGTCAGTTTTCTCATCAATATCTTCTACAACGGCATACAATACATCGCCTTCCTCAACTTCCAGTCCGCCAGCTATACCGTCGCGGGTGAGGTGGAAAACCCATACCTGCCCACGCTGTAAACCAGACTGCTCAGTTAATCGCGCTTTAATGCCTCCCCGGAATACATCAGCCGCGTTTGGTAGTGGAATATCCATCGTTCTGCCCCTTGTCGGGTGCAATTCTTCCTTAATTGGCGCACTGACAGCAGCCTTTGTAGCCTCATTCATGACAACTTCAGGAATAAGTATTTCATCAAGATCAGGTTCAGCGCCTGATATAGAGCCAAGTGGTTCGCTTAAGTTAGCCATCATCCGTGCTGGAATAAGATGCTGGTAGGAGCGATAGTTGGAGAAGAGTTCTTTAAAAGCTAGAATTCGATATAAGTATTTACCCGTTTCGGCATTCAGGCGCAGATAATAATAATCGCGTTGTTGTTGTCGCCGGATATTGCCTAATAATGCACCAATGCCATTATTATACGCTGCGGCAGCCAGTGTCCAAGAGCCTAACCGGTTATATAAATAACGCAGATACCGGCAGGCGGCATTGGTTGATTTAATCAGATGGTGGCGCTCGTCAACACCATGCCCTATGGTCAAGCCTAATTCACGGGCTGTGGCGGGCATAAACTGCCAATATCCTACGGCTCCTTTTGGTGATACGGCAAGGCTTTGCAGGGCACTTTCAACCAAGGGTAGGTATTTAAAATCCAGGGGTATTCCATGATGAGCGAGAATAGGCTCAATAATTGGGAAGAAAACAGACGCGCGTTGTCGAATGCGTAATAATGCCTGATTGTGGTCCGTGTTGCGTACCAACGCCGAGACTAACCGGCGGGCAACGACTTCTTCATGTATGGGTACTGATTCACCGCAGAAATAAACGGGCGGCAACATGGTTCTCAATCCCGGATCAAATGCTAAAGCAGTTGGTGCCGTAAAAACAGCAATAGATGTTGGTGTATGTAGCGAAACGCTGGGAGGACTTACACTTGCCACAACTAATCCAGTCGCCAGTGAAAGTGAGGCTAACAAGTTTATCAATGGTCAAGTACAAGTTTTAGCATTTATATCTGTTTAGACGAAATAGTTAATCTATTGTAACATTATATAGTCATTATTTCAAGAAATGATAAATTTAAAGTCAATAAAAAAAGCCACTTGATAAAAGCGGCTTTTTAACGGTGGGTTATTTATCTTAGCTATAACCAGTCCCAGAAGTGCAGAGGACGAATTCCTTCGCCTTTTTTCCATTGCAGGAAGCGTGGTCGACGGAATCGGAGCACCATTAGACCCATCATTAATTTTTTGATAGGTAGATGATTGCCTTGCTGTTCCAGATCAGGAATAGGCGCATTAAGTGTGGCTTTGGCTAATGCCGCGTTGGCAATCAATTGCTCAGTATCCGATAGCGTTCTGGTTAAAACCGTGTTAGGGCGAGGTCCCCAGGTGGGCATTGAATTGTCTTCGTCAACCAGTTCGATGGTAGGCGAATCTTTAATTTTTTTAGGCAATGCCAATGGTTTGTGCCAGCTTGGTAATGGCTTCATAAGTTCTGCCATCGTTGAGCCACGCAACATCAGGGCATACTGGCGCGGGTTACTTAGCAACTCTTTAAACGCCAGGATTCTGAACAGGTAGTGACTTGTTTCGCGGTGTAGCCGGAGTCGGAAATAATTCGACTGGCCCTGTTGTTCCATTTTATTGCGAACGTGCGTAATGCCACCATTATACGCTGCGGCTACCAGTGTCCAGGAACCTAATTCACGGTATAGTTGGTGAAGATGCTGACAAACAGCAACCGTTGCTTTTTGCAGATTATAGCGTTCATCAATGTCGCCGTCTATTTTTAGACCCAGTTCGCGGGCGGTAGCGGGCATCAGTTGCCAGTAGCCCGACGCGCCTTTATACGATACGCTGCTATTGTCCAAGGCACTTTCGGCCAGCGGCATAAATCGAAAATCGCGTGGAATCTTATACTTTCTAAGAATTGGGTCAATGATGGGAAAAAACGTGGAAGCTCGCAACCGGAGATCAAGCAGAAACTCCTGCTGTGCACCATATGTACGGAGTGTTTGTATCCACCGGCGCGACACCCGAGGTTCATTAACGGGTACTTCTTCTCCACAAAAATAAATGGGAAACAAGCGTTTTGTTGAGTCAACGACTAATAATGCAGGGTTGTTCAGTCCGCTTGACGACAAACTTAACCGGCTCGTGTCGGCCCCAAAAAGGGGGAGAGCGAGGGCCGGTTTTACAGCGGCCATGAGCAAAGAAAAACTTACCTCTTTTATCAAAATTACATTAGTTGTTGTGATACATACAGACAATAAAACCCGTACCGAAGTAGCGGGTCTGTCTGATTATAGAATACGAATCTAAGGAATTACCGATAAGATACCAAATGATTTTCTAAGAATTATCCAACGGTCCACCTGAAAACAGGATTTTATTTTTACATAAGCCCCATTACGAGGGTTAGTTTGCTATAATCATATCGACCGCCCAAATAGTCGAAAACAGGCTTTAAACGGCCTTCTTCTATACCTACCGTGGCAATTGCTTTTTCAATTTCACGCCGTTCGATGGGGTCAATAAGTGATACTAAATCGATGTCGTATCCTGAGCGCGCAAGCTGTACCAGATGGCTGGCAACAGAGCCCGGTGTTAGTTGCCGCTCGGTGGCAATCTCTGCAATTGTTAGCCCATTGTTATACAAATCAAGCGTTATTAATTGAGTTGATCCTTTAGGCTTTTCACCGGCCTGCACCCGACCGCGCACATAGCCGACAATCTCCGCCAGAAACCGCTTTCCGAACAGTTGTAGCTTACGTTCGCCAACCCCGCTCACATTGCGCAGGGTATCGGGTGTGGTGGGTCGCAGACGAGCCATGTCCTCGAGCGTTGTATCCGTAAAAATAACGTAAGGCGGCACATTCTGCTCGTCGGCGAGTTGCTTGCGTAGTACGCGCAGCCGCTCGAACAAATCGTCGCGTTGTGTTTCGGGTTTGGTTCTGGTTTTTTCGACCACCGGCTTTGGCGCATCATCAGGTCGAACGAGATCAATTTTGCGACCTGAATACAGCACTTGATCGGCCAGGATTCCCCGTCGTAGGGCGTAGTGTTGATCGTAGGCGATTTCGATTACACCAATATTAATAAGTTGATGTAAGTAGTTCCGCCAGTCTTCAAAGCGAAGATCGCGGCCTGCACCGTAGGTTTTTACCTGATCGTAACCGCCCTGCAACACCTGCTGACTTCGCGAACCCCGCAAAATATCGATGAGTAAGTTCATTGGTACTCGTTCGCCGGTTCGGATAATGGCCGACAAGGCTTTTTGAGCCAGAATCGTACCGTCGAACGTAACGCGGGGATCGCGGCAAACGTCGCAGTTGCCACAAGGGTCGGGGAGTTCTTCGGAAAAGTAAGAAAGTAAAATTTGTCGGCGGCAGGTGTGGGCATCGGCGTATTGTTGCATCCGCTCAAGCTTGGCTAACTGCAAACCAAGATTTGCCGGGCTATTTTCTGCCAGCATCTCTTTATAGGTGGCCACATCGGCAAAGCTGTAAAAGAGTACCGTTTGAGCCGCAGCGCCATCGCGCCCCGCCCGCCCAATTTCCTGATAAAAGCTCTCGATGTTTTTGGGCATATTGTAATGAATCACCCAACGCACATTCGACTTATCGATGCCCATGCCAAAGGCAATCGTCGCGCACATAATCTTAACGTCGTCCCGTAGGAAAGCTTCCTGCGTTTTTGATCGGTCGGTGGGGTCCATTTTGGCGTGGTAAAAAGCCGCATTAAACCCTTTCTCCTGCAATTTAGCCGCCAGCGATTCCGTCGATTTTCGGCTTAGACAATAAATAATGCCCGATGTATCGGGTTTCTGTTGCAACAACCGGACGATCTGCTGAATGCGATTCTGACCGGGGAGCACCTGTAAACTCAGATTTTTCCGATTAAACGAATCCACAAATATGGCCGGGTCGTTCATGCCAAGTCGCGTGGCAATGTCGTGCCGTGTGAGTTTGTCGGCAGTGGCGGTAAGGGCAATTGTTGGCACCGCCGGGAACTGCTCTTTCAGGATATGCAGTTGGGTATATTCTGGCCGAAAATCGTGTCCCCATGAGGAAATGCAGTGCGCTTCGTCAATGGCAAACAGCGATACCGTGGCTCGTTTTAGAAAATGATAAAATGACTCCGTGAGCAGCTTTTCAGGGGAAACGTAAAGCAATTTGAGTTTACCACTGATGCAGTCGTCTTCAATATCGCGCTGCTCCCGGCTGGTTTGTGTGCTGTTGTAAAAGGCCGCTTCAATGCCGTTCATATGCAGGGCACCCACCTGGTCTTTCATGAGAGCAATCAGGGGAGAAACCACTACCGTGAGGCCCGGTAGCATCAGAGCCGGAATCTGAAAACAAACCGATTTTCCACCCCCCGTAGGCATGAGTACCACCGTATCGCGACCACTTAGGATTGACTGGATGACAGCCTCCTGCATAGGCCGGAAGCGGTCATATCCATAGTAGCGTTTGAGGTAATCGGCGGGTTGCTGAATATGGGGCGTTGAAACGGTCATTAACT
Organism: Spirosoma flavum; assembly: GCF_042686045.1. Classification (NCBI taxonomy): domain Bacteria; kingdom Pseudomonadati; phylum Bacteroidota; class Cytophagia; order Cytophagales; family Cytophagaceae; genus Spirosoma; species Spirosoma flavum. The sequence continues at coordinate 108,342 of NZ_JBHUOM010000019.1, read as the reverse complement.
TGCTAAAGAACAGGTAACTAAGTCAGCCTAGACAGGCCGGATAATTCACATAAAAGGTCTGTTGATTCTGATTAACAGACTACTATCTTTATCTCAAATTTAAGGAAAATTTAAGTCATTTTCGTTAACGGATTCGTGATTTTATCCTCATCTTTCCGTCCTATGAACGAAAAAATAGTTGTTCTCTCACAAACCCCAATCCGAGTACCATGAAAAAGAACCTGTTAATCTGTTGCCTTTCCCTAGGCCTGCTTTTTGCCTTCAACGGTATGGCTCAGGATGATAAACCATCGAAAAATAAGGCTAAAAAAGAAATGAGTGAGGCCGATGCGTCGGCTAAAGCAGCGGCCAAAGCTGAAAAGAAAGCGGCTAAAGATGCGGTAAAATCGGCTAAAACCGACGCAGCTACTACGGGGGATGATGCTGCGAAAGCACAGGCTAAAGCTGATAAGAAAGCGGCTAAAGATGCGGCAAAGACCGCCAAAGCGGACGTTAAAAACACAACTGATGCAACTACGGATAAAGTCACTACAGCTACTGTAAATGACCGAATGGCAGCGGCCAGAGCGGCCAAAGCCGCTAAAAAGGCGGCTGCTGACAATGGCACTGTGGCTACTACAACAACGGATAATGCCTCGAAGAAAGCCGACAAGATGGCCAATAATTCGGGTCTGAAAGATGATAAAGTAGCGAAAACACCGAAAGGTACGAGTACAATGAAGGAAGAAAAAGCGACTCCTGCCGACTACAAAGCCCCAGTTGACGCTTCCAAAAAAGGCCCCAGTGGTGAGAAGGTTATGACTGGCCCGCGCGGTGGCAAATACTACATTAATAAAAACGGCAACAAAACGTATTTGAGTAGTATAAAAGGCTAGCCTATTGTCTTAAACAAGAAGTGGGGTCAGGTTTAAGAACCTGACCCCACTTCTTGTTTAATTCGTTGCCGACATTGTGTTGTCTGGCGGAATTGAGCCTACAATAATACCGTCTTTAATAAGTTGACTAACAATTTGGCGCGGAGGAACTTCATTGCTGCCGCCCGTTGTGACGATGGCTTTCCAAAAGGGCTTGCCAGTAGCAAGACTCGTCATTTCCAGATAAAGCTCATTATAGGACGATATATATCGGCCATTGCCGGACGTATAATTTCGATTAAGGTCAATTGTTAAAAGAACTTCGCTCTTGCAGGTCTGCCGTTGGTTCTCAATGGCTTCTTCCGGGCTATCGAATGAGATAGGGCTATTTGATACCGTACATACTTGATAGCCCGCTGGAAATGCCGTTTGAAAGGTAGGTAAATACGTTTGTTTGACTGTTGGGAGCCGTGATACAACAAGAATACGCCGAAACTCCGGCATAACGTCCTTTTTTATATTTGATTGTATCGTAGCTGTTACGCAACTCATTAAGTTTACGACTAAGCTAACCATAAGGACTATATAAGACGCCGTCTTCATTGCTTTCTTCGTTACAGTTGTTGAACAAAAACAACAAAATAGTTACGTTCTACTTGGTAGCGTCTATCAATGTTCCTGAAGGCGAATAATCCTGAATACCGCTGGATAAATTAACAAGTTGTGCATGTACATGGTGGTCCGTTATTTACGGGGAGTTTAAGCAGGCTAAACAAATGAATAATTCTTTATTCTATACGCTGTGCCTCGTTGCAAGCGTATTATTGTACGGTTGCAAGCATAATCAGGATGTTACTCCACCCGTAGCTGAGGTAATAAGCTTTAGTCAAGCTCCCACGGTGGCGATACGAAGCAGCGCATCAGCCATGCTTTCTGCCACTGTTACGGCAGCACCAACGGGTCAGGCCATAACTACTGGATTTGTGTGGTCGAAAACAAATGCATCACCAACACTTGCCGATAGCAAAACCGCCCGATCAGCAACGCTTTCAACCCTGCCTTACCAATTCGGTGATTCACTAACGGGTTTGGAAAACAAGGCAACTTACTTCGCCCGTGCTTACTTGACTACAGCGGCTGGCACCGCTTACAGTTCAGTCGTGACGTTCAAAGTACAGATTGCTCTGACAGATGTTTTCGCCCAGACCCTGACCAGCCTTCTGCAAAACCGCGATATTGGGTATGGCTTCGTAATTTATGAAAACAACGAAATGAAGGCGTCGGGCATGGGCGGCTTAAAGTCGAGGTCGGTTGATAGCGAAGGAGAAAAGCCGTACACGCTCGATACCAAAATGCACATTGCCAGTATGAGCAAAACCATTGCGGCCATGACTTTTACGCAATTGGCGGCTCAAAAAGGCATTCGAACAACCGATAAAATTAGTCCTTACCTACCGCCATCCTGGGCTAAGGGAGAAAATATTGACCAAATTACTTTTCGTGATTTATTTAATCACCGCAGCGGTATCATTGGTCTGGGTAACAACTGCCAGAACGGTGCCTATAGTGAAAATATTTATTCTGGCCTTAAGCAACTGATTGCGAATGGGGTCAAATCGGCTAATCGAGGACAATACTGCTATCAGAATGCTAATGTTGGTCTTATGCGTGTACTGATTCCGGCCATAACGGGCTACGTTTTCACGGGCAACGATGCCGTGGACGATCAGCAGACGCAACAACGTTATTTAGCGTATGTTCAAACTAATGTTCTTGACAAAGTGGGCCTTGGAAATGCGATTCCCACCTATCCGGCGGGCGACCCAACATACTGCTATAGTTATACTTATGTAGCCGGTCGGAAAGGGTGGAATCCGGGCAATTTTGCTAACACGCTAGGCGCTTATGGTTGGTATCTAACTCCTCGCGAAGCTGGTAAACTATATGCAACTGTACTGTCATCGCCCGATCAATCGGTGTTGCCAACGGCTTATAAAGATACATTATTGCTCAATAACCTGGGGTGTTACCGGGCCTCAACGAGTCTGGGCGATCTGGCTTATCATGATGGCTGGTGGTATTATGACAGCAAAGCGCCCTACATGGGCCTTCGGACAATCTGGATGAAACTACCGAACAATATAACCGTTGCGCTTTTTGTCAATGCGCTGAATAGCCAGACTGGTTTGTTCCCTACCGACAATGGTGTTGACATTGTGCCATTCGTATTCCGGGCTTATACAACGGCACGACAACTCAGCGGTGGGCGGCTGGCAGCCGTAACCTTAACCCTGGAGCATCCTGAGCCGCATTAAGGTGTTGTGGCTGTAATAAAGATAAACAACCGGCAAAAGCTACACTAAAGGGAAAAAGTTAGTATGTTCAGGTTCAAATCTGATCGTATGCGCCAATTGCTTTTTCTGATTGCTGTCTCTTTGCCACTTTGTTGTAACTCACAGTCAAGTCAAACGGTACAGATGTCCGGGTTGCACCAACCCGTCGAAATCATCCGCGATCGCTGGGGTGTCAACCATATTTATGCCAAAAATGAGTACGACTTGTTCTTTTCGCAAGGCTACTCGGCGGCTCAGGATCGGCTGTTTCAATTGGAAATCTGGCGTCGGCAGGCCACCGGTACAGTTGCTGAACTGCTCGGACCCCAGGAAACAAAGCGTGATATCGGCACTCGTTTATTTCGCTATCGAGGTGACATCAATAAAGAATTACTGCATTATCATCCACACGGACCGCAGATCGTCGGGGCATTTGTGGACGGTATCAACGCCTATATTACCAACATTCTAAAAACACCCGAGAAGTTGCCGTTCGAGTTTCGGGTACTCGATACAAAGCCGGGGTTGTGGACGCCCGAGGTTGTTATCAGCCGTCACCAGGGACTGATGTACAACGTTCGCGAAGAACTGAATTATGGTCGGTTAGTGAAACTGATTGGCCCCGACAAACTTCGTGAACTGCAATGGTTTCATCCCGTGACCAAAGCAACCGAACCAGACTTAACGCTACACATAAATGGCGACGAACTTTTTCAACCAATTTTGGAACTGTACGAAGCCTTTCGCTTGCCACTAAAATTTCAGGGACAAGCAACAAAGGCCGATGAAGATGAAGCCGCTTTACCACAACCTACCCCGAATCAAAACTTTGACGCTGAAAAATACTACGTCGGGTCTAATAACTGGGTTATTTCGGGGGCTAAATCCGCCAGTGGTTATCCGATGCTTGCCAATGATCCCCACCGGGCGCAATCGACCCCCTCATTACGTTATTGGGTTCATCTACACGCGCCGGGCTGGAATGTAATTGGGGCAGGAGAGCCGACGCTTCCGGGCGTTTCGGTTGGGCACAACGAGTATGGCGCATGGGGCTTAACCATTTTTGAGACGGATAACGAAGACTTATACGTTTATGAAACCAACCCGGCTAATCCAAACCAGTATCGATACAAGGGTCAATGGGTACTGATGAAAACCATGACCGAAACCATTTCTGTAAAAGGTGGGCAGTCGCAAACGGCCACCCTAAAATACACCCGACATGGGCCGGTAGTGTTCGAGGATAAGCAACATCACAAAGCCTATGCTATTAGATCGGGTGGGCTCGAAATAGGTAGTGCGCCCTATCTGGCTAGTTTACGGATGAATCAGGCTCGAAACTGGCCGGAGTTTCGGCAGGCATGTTTGTTCAGTCGGGTACCGGGAGAAAACATGATATGGGCGGATAAAACCGGCACGATTGGCTGGCAATCGGTTGGCTTGGCACCAATCCGAAAAAACTTTACGGGGTTAGTGCCGGTACCGGGCGATGGTCGGTTTGAGTGGGGTGGCTTCCTGCCTATCGAAAAGTTACCTAACAAACTTAATCCGCCCGAAGGCTATGTGGTAACAGCGAATAATAACCTCACATCGCCCGACTTTCCCAATCGAAATGCTATCGCCTGGACATGGGCCGGTCCCTCGCGGGCGCATCGTATCGAAGAAGTGCTAAACGATGGCAAGCGTAAGACTTTAGTGGATTTTATGGCGTTGCAAGCCGATTATCTGTCTATTCCAGCCCGGACGCTGGTGCCATTGCTGCAAAATCTGGCTTCGCCCACCGACCGGACCGAAAAGGCATTGAATTACCTCAACCGGTGGGATTACAAACTCACGCCCAATTCCGTAGCGGCTTCAATTTACGTAGCTTGGGAAGGGCAATTGAAGCAGTCGGTTTATCTGACAAAAGTGCCTGCAACTGCCCGTCCTTATCTAAAAAGTTTACCGACAAAGCGGATAATTGACGCCTTACTTATTCCAACTGCCGCTCGCGATAGCCTGCTGTTAACCTGCCTTGACCGAGCCGTAGCGGAACTTACAACCCGACTCGGCTCTGACATGGATGAGTGGTCGTATGGGCAGCGCAAAAACAAGCATATTACCCTTACGCACCCGCTTAGTACGATGGTTGATAAAGCTATGCGCCAGAAAATTAATCTTGGGCCAGTGGCGCGGGGTGGCTATGGTGAGACCGTCAACGCAACGTCTAATGATCTAAATCAGACGCATGGCGCGTCGTTTCGCATTCTGGTTGATACCGAAGACTGGGACAAGACGCTGGGTATTAATAATCCCGGTCAGTCGGGTGATCCAGCCAGCCCGCACTATGCTGATCTTTTTCCGATCTGGGCCGAAAATGGGTATTTTCCCGTCTTCTTCTCGAAGGAAAAAATTAAGACAGTTGCAGAAGGAACGACCACGTTGAAGCCCTGATGTAGCGTAGCCCATGACTATCGTTGCAAGAAAACCATTGAACTAAACCCACAATTAGAGTCATAGGCTGATACTCGCGCTATACTCTGTGACAGGTAGTACGCTCTATATAAGGGCTACATTTCGTACTTTTGCCGGTAATGGATATTCAGTCAACAATAGAAACCGACATTGTACGGTGCATAGCCGAATTATATCCGGTCAATCCCGGCGTTGTACAACTTAGTCCAACTAAAAAAGAGTTCGAAGGTCAGTACACCTTTGTTACGTTTCCTTACACAAAGATTCTCCGTCAGGCACCCGCGCAAATTGGGCAGGCTATCGGCACGTGGCTGGTCGAAAACAGTGTAGTCGTCAGCGGCTTCAATGTCGTTCAGGGATTCCTGAATATTAGCGTTGCCGGAGTTGTTTGGGTAGATAAGCTAAACGAGATTGTTCATAATCCATCGTTTGGCATATTGCCCCAAAAAGGGCAGTCGGTGATGGTTGAATTTTCCTCGCCGAACACCAACAAACCACTGCATCTTGGTCATCTGCGCAATAACTTTCTGGGCGATTCTGTAAGCCGGATTTTGGCGGCAAACGGCTACGATGTCGTTAAGACCTGCATCGTTAACGACAGGGGTATTCATATTTGCAAATCAATGCTGGCTTACCGGATGTTCGGCACCGATGCGTCGGGCCGGGCCGAAACGCCGGAGTCGTCGGGGATGAAAGGCGATCACCTGGTCGGGAAATATTATGTCCTATTCGATAAAGCTTACAAAGCACAAGTCGAAGAAATGGTTACGCAGGGATTGTCGGGAGGCCGCACCCCCGGCGTTCCGGTGACGAAAGAGGAAGCCGAAAAGAGTGCCCCATTGATGCTTGAGGTTCAGCAGATGCTACGACTTTGGGAACAGGGCGATCCCGAAACGAAGGCATTATGGAATCAACTTAATGGCTGGGTATACGATGGATTTGCGGTTACTTATAAAAGCATCGGTGTTAGCTTCGACAAAACATATTACGAATCAAACACGTATCTACTTGGTAAAGAAATCGTAGAGCAGGGTCTTCAAAAAGGCGTTTTCTATCGCAAAGAAGATAATTCAGTTTGGATTGATCTGACCGAAGAAGGACTGGACCAGAAGCTGGTTATGCGGGCCGATGGTACGTCGGTCTATATGACTCAGGACCTCGGCACCACAGCCCTGAAGTTTCAGGATTTTCATAGCGACCGCCAAATATGGGTTGTTGGTAACGAACAAGACTACCACTTTAACGCCTTGTTTGCTATCCTTCGTCGTCTGGGTACAGAATACGCGAATGACCTGTATCACCTGTCGTACGGCATGGTTGACCTACCAACGGGCAAAATGAAATCCCGCGAGGGTACCGTTGTCGATGCTGATGATTTGATTCAGGAAACAATCGACGCGGCTTCAACATCCGCTGATGAAGCCGCCAAAGGCAAACTAGCTGAGTTTAGCGAAGCCGAGAAAACAACCCTGTTTCAGATGCTTGGCTTGGGAGCCCTAAAATATTATCTCCTGAAGGTTGATCCGCAGAAACGAATGCAGTTCAATCCTGCTGAGTCGGTCGATTTACACGGGAACACAGGGCCGTATATTCAGTATGTACACGCTCGGATTCGGTCTATTTTGCGGAAAGCGATGGAGATGAATATCATCTTGGATGACACTGTTGCGGTAACTCAGTTAGACGACGTTGAGCAGCAACTGATATTCTTGTTGAGCCAGTATCCGCAACATGTAAACGACGCCGGAAAAGCTTATGCTCCTTCTTATATCGCGCAATATGCCTATGAGTTAGCGAAGACATTTAATCAGTTTTACGACAAGTTGTCCATCCTTAAAGAAACGGATAGGGTTAAGCTTCATGCCCGACTTATTTTATCAGAAGTCGTTGGTGAAACTATTCGTAAAGCAATGGGTTTATTGGGCGTAGAGGTCCCTGAAAAAATGTAGTTAGTTGCTTCTGCTTCAGTATCTTTAATTTACCTTTTCCAAATTCTACTAAAGTGTTAAATTAACAATGAAAAAGAACCTTGTTTTTACCTTAATCGGTGTCGTGCTGGTCGCGACCCTAACCAGTTTTATGTCCTTATCAACTCTTGTTAAAGGCATCTTTAGCAACAAACGTGAAGTTGCTATTGCCCCAGCAAATGCTGCACCTACAAAAAGTCTGTATGACTTCACCGTTAAGTCATTAGATGGAAAGCCCGTCTCGTTGAGCGGATTCAAAGGCAAAAAAGTAGTAATCCTGAACGTCGCATCGAAGTGTGGATTTACTCCTCAGTATGCTGACTGGGAGAAATTCTACAAAGAACATGGCGATAAAGTTGTGGTGCTAGGTTTCCCTGCCAATAACTTTAACAGTCAGGAACCAGGTACCAGTGAAGAAATCGCTACGTTTTGCCAAAAAAATTACGGCGTCACATTCCCGATGTTCGAAAAAGTAGATGTATTGGGTGCGAACCAATCTCCTCTCTACAAGTGGCTGACTGACAAATCGCTGAATGGCTGGAATGAAAAAGCGCCAACCTGGAACTTCTGCAAATACGTCATCAATGAAAAAGGTGAACTAACGCATTTCTTTGCTTCAAAAGTGAAGCCTGAAGATGAAGAGTTCAAGAAAGCAGTAGGTATGTAATTGACAAAACCGGGCCATTGTATTAAAAGAGTAAATAGTTGGTGAAAGCCTTACATGCTCCTTTACTTCAGTGGCCCGGTTTTACTTTTCAATAATGACAAAAAGCTGGATTGCGGCTGCCCGACCGCGTACATTGCCACTGGCCTTAGCCAGTATTATTCTCGGAAGTTTTCTAGCGTTCGCTAACCAACATTTTAGTTGGCAAATTGCTGTCCTGGCTGCATTGACAACCGTTTTTCTGCAAATTCTGTCCAATTTTGCCAACGACTATGGTGATGCTGTGTCGGGGAAAGATACCGAATTACGGGTAGGACCGCGCCGTGCTGTTGCTACCGGCGACATTACGAAGGAAGCTATGCTGCGGGGTATTATACTGATGGCGGTACTTTCGCTACTTTGCGGTATCGGGCTGCTGGTTGTAGCTTTTTATAAGGTAGAACCGAAAATATTCTGGTTTTTCTTCGTGCTTGGTCTTCTTAGCATTGCGGCTGCAATTGGCTATACGAATGGCAAACGGCCATATGGCTATGCCGGTTTCGGTGATGTTGCCGTACTTATTTTCTTTGGTTGGGTTGGTGTACTGGGTACCTATTTCCTGTACACACTATCATTCAATCCTTTGTTACTATTACCCGCTACGAGCGTCGGGTTATTTGCTACGGGTGTGCTGAACATCAATAACATACGTGATATTGAGACTGATACACTAACGGGAAAACGCTCTATTCCGGCTCGACTTGGCTTGCCACTTGCCATTCGCTACCATTGGGGATTGTTGATTACAGGTATGGCTTGTGCTGTTGCCTACTCGTTCCTGACCGATGCTACCTGGTCAGGCTATCTCTACATACTTGCGTTTCCGCTAGTTGTTCTAAATGGCCGTGCTGTTGCAAACCATAAGCGCCCTATAGAACTTAACGCTCGTCTTGGGCAACTTGCCCTGACGACATTATTATTTGTTGTCCTGTTTGGACTAGCGCAAGTGTTATAAACCTTGTTGGTTTAGCTTATTGCCGCACTACCTTCCTGGTGATTCTATTTTGTCCAGCCTGAACTGTAAGCAGATACGTTCCAGGCGCATTTGGCATCGGTACAGATTCGGAAATTGTCGTGACCTGACCAAACTGTTTCTGAAATACAGAACGGCCCTGTTCATCACGCAGGCTCAAACTGACTTCTTTTTTCTGGGTCGTACTCAATTCTACATAGACTACTTCGTGAGCCGGATTAGGGTAAATTTTTAGTTGTCCACCAGCAAACTCTTCTTCAGCGGTAGGTATCAGGACTGTTATCGAAGCCCGACCCGAAGCACTGCCTTTTCCGCAATTATTTTCAATACTTGCTACAGAATAAACGATGGATTTCGTTGACTGAATAGTCAGAACCATTGGGTTGATGCTACCCGAAAAAGAGGTGCCATCTGATAAACTACCATGCCAGGGACCATCGCCCGTAAAGCTTAACGTGAGGGAGATTGGTTGGCCCTGCAATACCGTCGTTGATCCAGCTAATGTTGCCGTTGGCAGTGATTTTATCGTGAAACCAGCGCTGGGAACAAGCTGTGCGTAGGTAATTCCCCGTGGTCTTACCCGTAATCGGTAGCCCGTTCCGGGTAATAAATTAGTTGGAATAGTAGCTTTCAACGTAGTCAACGCGCCTGAACCAACAATTTGTTCGGAGGTGAAATTACCGGATGCGTCGGATATAAGTACGTCGTATTGCCAACCAGCGGCTTTTGTGGTGTTTTCGGGTATGGCGGTAACGGCAATAGTACTACCTACACAGACGGCTGTTGATACGGATGATTTTGTTGTTATTGTAGGCGGTTGCTGCACTACAATGGTAAACTGATCAGTCAGGCATTGTCGAGCGTCAGTGTCAGTAACGGCAACCGGAATTGTTCCTGGCTTGTCGGCAGTATAGCGTATAGTTCGGCTGGTTTGTCCACCTGACCAGTGATAATCACCCATCCACGACGCTGTAAATTGTAGAGTATCAGCATATTCGGCGGTGAGCGAAGTGATTTTGTTTACATTTTTCATGATGGTAAACTTGTCTTGCACAGAGCCGTCAGCCATCACTAATTGTGCATCCAAGCGATTGTCGTTCACATCCAAAAGCATTGAGCCACCGAGGGTAGTATTGTTGTAAACAGTAGCTGGATGCGGAAAATCGGGAGATTGTCCACCCAATTGTCCACCTGACCCATTAACAACGTAAACTGTACCTTGGCCTTTGGTCAAAATGGGGCATGAGTTGGGCGACCCATCGTAACGGGCGGTTGTGTTTTCGGCTATGTTGGTCGCTTTATCAAATGTATTCGCTAAGCCCCGCAGTCCTTTAAGCCGATACGTTCGTTCATACCCGTGGCTGTGACCATTTAAGACCAGATCGACCCCAAACCGCTCCAGAATTGGGGTAAGATTCTCGCGTATCAAACGCATCGATAACTCGGTATCGGAATTATGGCCTCCTTTGCTGTAAGGAGGATGATGGAAAATTACTATCGTCCAGGGTAGCTTGTTAGCGGCAAGATCACGCTTTAGCCATTGCACCTGTGTAGATGTCGTATCATAAAGCCGGTATTGTCTATCCTGTCTACCCTGTGAGTCGAGTGAAATTAAATGAACATTACCATAGTCGGCGGAGAAGTAAGACTTTGAACCGGATGAAATTCCCCCCGATTCACCTTGCTCTGGAAAGGAAAATAGCCTGTAGTAAGCAGTATTGAAATTTGTCTCGCTGTCGGCATAGTCATGATTACCGGGCGTTATAAATAGAGGTGTGTTGCGTAATGTTTGTGCATAAACCGGGAACACGACCTGCTGGTATTCCTCTTCCAAACCATACGAATAGGCATTGTCACCCAGCCATATCCAAAGGTCGGCTGGCCGGTTGGTGGTAGCCGCCAGATAAGACTGATAAACGTTTTTCTGATTTTGAGTACCACTGCCAAAATCACCCAGTACCCAGAAACGAAGTGGGCGAGTATCTCCGGCAGGCACCGCCGTTTTAACGTAGTAATCGGGACCGTTCGTCAATTGAGTGTCGTCGTAACCAATGGCATAGGCATAACGGGTAGCGGGTAGCAATCCGGTAAGTGTCAAACTATGCTCAAGTGTAGGTTGCGACTCGCGGACATTGCCCGTTAATTGGCTTGCCGATGCGCCAAACCAGACCCGGCCAGTAGTCGGCTGGTCAGTCCGCCATCGAACGACAACAGACGTTGGCGTAACGACTTGTAAATAAGGGCCTCGCACTAGTTTCGGCGATTGTGCATCAGCCTTGTATCCTAAAAAATAAAAATAAATTATAATTAAGTAAAAACTATGTTTCATGCAGTGACGATTACAATCGCTGCGAAATTACGTCTGCCGATTGCAACATCCTATGTTATATTTTAAATATCTGTAAATCAGTATACTTATCTATGGCTAAGCAGCGATTGGTGAATACGAAGTAAGTATCGAACTGGCCAGTCGCTTTGATTATACGCTTCCAACTGAGATATTTTGAAAAGCAATTGCCGCTCTGTTCGTCTTCTCTCCTCGGGAGATAGATTCTTCAGGTTGATTGGTAGCTGATGAAGTGCAAGATTTAGCTGAACACAGGCTGTGATCGGTAAAGAAAAATGAGTTGCCAGCCGCTGGACGTCTGATAATTTCCAGAGATCGGGTTTTGAGCGTCGGTTTCGAATGGCATTACCACTCAGCCCAACAGCAATACCCAATTGCTCATCATTGAGCGGACACTCGCGCAGCCGCCACATAACAGCCTGATAATTATTAACAAACGAGTGTAATGTAGTGCGTAAATAGTCGACCAAAGCTATAAATTTTTAAGTGAACGGAGGGAGTAATACGTAATGTTTACTAAAGATAGACATATAATGCACTTAATTAATCTTTTACAGGCAATATTCGTGCCGTTGTATACTTGCAGTTAAATCTTTAGAATAAATAGATGCATAGAAATCGATAATATATAGTTGAAAGTAAAAAAGGTCACTCGCTGGCGAATGACCTTTTTACTGTATTAAAGGATGAAATGCTTATGCTCGATCTACTTTAAGACGCAGCTGAAATTCGTCCATCTCAATTTCTGCTGCCATAGATTCAGTCGAAAAATCGTTCAGATCACTAACCAGTTCAAGAGAAACGGCCTGGACTTCCTGCTGAATATAGGCTTTAGTCTCTGCGTCTTCAATTGCTTTGGTCAAAACTTCATTATTACGTTCGAGCTGGATGATAATCTTATCAGTAACCGCAAATCCCCGATCTTTCCGTAGATTTTGAATTCTGTTTACAAAGTCGCGGGCGATGCCTTCACGGCGCAATTCGTCGGTCACCGTCACATCCAGCGCAACCGTCAGTCCACTTTCACTCGCTACGAGCCAGCCCGGAATATCTTCGGTAGATATCTCAACATCAGTCAGTTGTAAGTTGTAAATGCCGAGTTGTAAGCTGTCGTTTTGTTCCAGTTGTTTCAACTGCTCGGGAGTTATGGCCGTAATGGTGGCTGCAACGTCCTTCATTTGTTTCCCAAATTTGGGACCAAGCGCTTTGAAATTCGGCTTAACTTTTTTCTTGAGGAGACCGCTGGCATCGTCCACAAATTCAACTGCTTTTACATTGACCTCCGACATGATGATTGGCGCAACGTGCTCAATCTGACGGCGCGTATCGGCGTTCAAAACGGGAACCAGCACTCGGCTCAAGGGTTGCCGAACCTTCAATTTGTGGCCTTTTCGAAGTGAGTGTACCAACGATGATATTTGCTGGGCCAATTCCATCGAGCGTTCTAACTCCGCGTCGATCAACGCATGATCGCCTTGAGGAAAATTAGTCAGGTGTACAGATGTAGTGCCTTCATTTAGGTTACCATAAAGCCAATCAGCGTAGAAAGGCGCGATGGGCGACATCAACTGCGACACGGTACTTAGGCATTCGTGCAGCGTTTCGTAAGCTGCTTGTTTATCGATTGTCAACTCGCCTTGCCAGAAACGGCGACGTGATAACCGGACATACCAGTTCGACAACTGATCGTTTACAAAATCTTGTACAGCCCGACCCGCTTTGGTTGGATTATAGCTGTCAAACTGCTGCTCAACTTCCAGAATAAGCGATTGTAGTTTGGATAAAATCCAACGGTCAAGTTCAGATCGTTCGGCTACGGGTACTGTTCGCCCGACAAACGAAAACTGGTCCAGATTCGCGTAAAGAGCAAAGAAGTTGTACGTATTCGATAGCGTACCGAACAACTTTCGTTGCACTTCACCAATACCGTCTGTGTTGAATTTTAAATTATCCCAGGGTTCTGCATTCGTGATCATGTACCAGCGTGTGGCATCGGGACCGTATTTCTCCAGTGTCGCGAATGGGTCGGCGGCATTGCCCAGTCGTTTCGACATTTTGTTGCCGTTCTTATCAAGCACTAGGCCGGTTGAGACCACGTTTTTGAATGCCACCGAGTCGAACAGCATAACCGAAATGGCATGGAGCGTGAAGAACCAGCCCCGTGTTTGGTCAACACCCTCGGAGATAAAATCGGCAGGGAACGACTTTTTGAAAACGTCCTGGTTCTCGAACGGATAGTGCCATTGCGCATACGGCATCGCTCCCGAATCGAACCAAACGTCGATCAGGTCAGACTCGCGCTGCATGACTTTACCGCTCTCCGAAACAAAATATACTTCATCAACATAAGGTCGATGGAGGTCGTGATCACCTGACGAAAGTTTTTCTAGAAAAGCACCATTCTTTATCCGTTGATCATCGGTGAGCGCATCACTCCATTGTGCTTTTTGAACATGATCTGTCAATTCAGCAACCGACCCAATGCAAACTTCTTCACCCGATTCTGACCGCCAGATAGGTAATGGAGTTCCCCAGAAACGACTACGGCTGAGGTTCCAGTCCACAAGGTTTTCGAGCCAGTTACCAAAGCGTCCCGTTCCCGTACTTTCGGGCTGCCAGTTAATGGTTTTATTCAGTTCGACAAGCCGATCCTTCTTGGCCGTTGTGCGGATAAACCAGCTATCGAGCGGGTAGTATAAAATTGGTTTGTCGGTTCGCCAGCAGTGTGGGTATGGGTGTTCGTATTTCTCGACCCGAAAGGCTCTGTTTTCCTCCTTTAATTTAATGGCGATGAGCACGTCAGTCGGCTTGAAATCCGGATCCGCACGTTCTTCGTCAGAATAATATTCTTCCTTCACATACCTCCCGGCATAGTCCGTGATTTCGGCAACAAACTGGCCGTGTTTGTCCACGATAGGCACGTCTTTCCCGGTTTCATCCTTCACCATGATGGCTGGAATTCCGGCAATCTGTGCTACCCGAAAGTCATCGGCTCCGAAGGTTGGCGACGTATGAACAATTCCCGTTCCGTCTTCGGTCGTGACGAAATCACCCAGAATTACCCGAAAAGCGGGCGTTTCAGGTGTAACGTAGGGCATGAGTTGTTCATACTCAATTCCCTCTAAGTGATCGCCTTTGAAACCCGGTATATCAATGATAGTCCAGGGGATGATTGCTCCGGCACTCCGATCATCATCGAGCAGATAATCCACGAAAGCCCGACTATTCACGCTATCCTGATGCCCTTTTTCGTTAAACCACCGGCTCACCAATGCCTTCGCCAATACCACATTGATTGGTAAGAAGGTATAAGGATTGAAAGTTTTAATCAATACATAGTCGATGTTTGCGCCAACGGTCAATGCCGAGTTGGCGGGCAATGTCCATGGGGTAGTCGTCCAGGCAAGAATAAATATATCGTCAGAATCAGCTGCATCGAAGAGATAGGCCGATTTGCCAGTGAGTTTAGCCTTAAACTGGGCGACTATAGTTGTGTCGCGAACATCCTTGTAGGTGCCGGGCATGTTCAACTCGTGCGAACTCAAACCGGTACCAGCCTTAGGCGAATAGGGTTGAATGGAATAGCCCTTGTAGAGCATTTTCTTGCCATCCACCTCCTGGTCATACAACTGTTTGAGTAGATACCAGACCGACTCAATGTACTCGTTTTTGTAAGTTACGTATGGATTATCAAGGTCTACCCAATAGCCCATTTTTTGGGTCAGGTCGTTCCACTGGTCGGTGAAGCGCATGACTGTTTCCCGGCATTTGCGGTTGTAATCCTCAACGCTGATGCCCCCTTCTGATTCGGGTTTACCAATATGATCTTTGGTGATGCCGAGTTCTTTTTCGACCTGCAACTCAATGGGCAGACCGTGCGTATCCCAGCCACCCTTGCGTTCAACCTGAAAGCCTTGCAGCGTTTTATACCGACAAAAAATATCTTTTATCGTCCGGGCCATCACATGGTGAATACCCGGTGCGCCATTGGCTGAGGGCGGACCCTCGTAGAATGTGAAACTGGGCTTTCCTTCGCGGATAGCAACGGATTGTTCAAAAACCTGATTCTGGTTCCAATACGTTAAAACCTCGGCTGCGATCTTTGCGTAATCGAGGGACTCATATTGCTGATACTTCACGTCTGAGAGGATCATACGGCGCAAGTTGGTCTCGTGTTGATATACGAGAATGTTTGTGCGGTTAAAAAATAAGTGCAAAGATAAGTAAATAGACAGCACAGGCTGTCTGATCCTATAAAGCTCTATCAGAAGGCAACAAAAAAGCGAACCGCTGTGGTTCGCTTTTTAAGAAAGAGGGTTGAATCCTCTCAAATCGTCAGGATCGCAAACTCAACTCGACGATTCACTTTGCGTTCATCGTCGGTGCCTTTGGTCAGAATAGGTCTCGTATCGCCATAGCCGATAGTCTGAATCCGGTCAATGTCGAGGCCTTTCTGAACCAGATAGCGTTGGCAGGCAATCACCCGGTCGCGCGAGAGTTGCAGGTTCTTGTCGTGGTCACCAATGATGTCGGTGTGCCCTTCGAGCCGGATGGTCATGTTGGGGTTGCCCTGCATCATTGACACCAATTGATCTAACTCAGCGTAAGAGGCCGATAGCAAATCCGACTTCGACATCTCGAAATAAATATTTTTGAGTGTCACCTTATCGCCTACGGCTAAAGGTGTTAGCGTAATATCGCGCGTGAGTTTTTGACCCCCAGCCAGTTTGCTCAAGTCCAGAACGCCACTGCTCGATTGATAACCCCGCGCCGATGCTATGTATGTGTAAACCTGTCCTTTTACCAGGCTCATTCGGTAGGCGCCCGTTGAGGCAAAACTCTGAACAGAATCAATTGCCTGTTTGCTGGACGAAAGTTGATAGTCGATGGTAGCCGTAACGGGCCTTTTGTTTTTTGCATCACTGACCACACCCGACACGGCTATTAAAGTGGGGACGGGTACTGGTGCAGGAGTTGGTTTGGCCTTTGGCGTTTCTGGTTTAGGTGTTTCCATCTCACCGCCGGATTCGCCCGATGTTTGGGGGAGCGTCATTGGTTTTTTGGTCGGCAAGGGTTTCGACGGAGTGGGTGTTGGCGTAGTTTGGGGGGCATAGACAACCTGATCTGCCGGATTATTCACATATAAGTTATAGATGTTCCAGCAAACATATTGATCAGTGTTACATTCAAAAAGATCAAAGTTCTCCAGTCCTTTGTCTAAACGCTCAAAATAAAGCGTAAACGTGACTACATCACCGGGGAAAGTATTCCTACCGACGAGCACCTTTCTTCCGGTAGCCGGATCGATTTGTTCCTTTTTTAATGGAATTCCTTCTGCCTTCACAAACGCAAATGTTCGCGCTCCATTGGCCCCAACCAAATAGCCTGCCGGGTCGAAACCAATAGTTCCTGTGGATGTCGGTCTTCCGTTTCGGTCGTATCTCGGCTTGGCATTATCCGTATAGGTCAGATTCACAATGGTGTAATCTCTTGTTAAACGGATGCTGTTCACCGTCACCCCAGGGTCGGCGGGGCGACTACTGCTTGGCTGATTGCTGGTGTTGGGATAGGTATCGTCGGGAGATTGTTGGCTACCGGATGGATATTGCTGACCACCACCTGAGGGATACCCGGATGGATAAGAGCCAAACATACAGGACGAAGTCAGTCCTGCCAAAAAGAGGAAAATAAGGTAGCGTTTCCGCATGGATTTTACTATATAAGGCATTATTAATCAGAGGTAAAGAACGGGATATTTGACGAAAAATTTCATTGTCACAGTTCAGAATGAACATTTAATCGGCTATTTCTATGAGACGGTTTTACCAGGCCAATGGTTACGGTAGGCCGGTATAAACTTTAGTTTTTGAGAATCGACCTACTAAACAAGTAAAGGAATAGTAAAAATTGGTGGGCTGAATCTTACTACATAATAGGAAAAGACTCTGAACTCCTGCGCGTATGTCCCCCGAAAAAAAATCAGTTGTCTCTCGACGAAAATTCCTCGATTTGGCGGCTAAAGGAACCCTGGCTTCTACAGCGATCCTCAACGGTTTTCCAACTATAGTACCCGCTTCGGTATTTGGAAAAAACGCTCCTAGCAATCGAATTAACGTCGCGGCTATCGGTACGGGGCGTATCTCACGCGGGCACGATATGCCGGGCGTATGGCAGTACGATAATGCACTGATTATGGCCGTTTGCGATCTGGACAGTAAGCGGGCAGAGGAAGCTAAACAGTTGGTCAATAGTATTTACGCCAAGAAAGCGGGTAAGGATTACGATGGCGTTCGGGTGTATACCGATTACCGTGAACTGTTATTGAACAAAGATATTGATGCGGTACTTGTCAGCACGCCCGATCATTGGCATGCTCCCATTGTTATTGATGCCGTGCGGGCCAAAAAGGATGTGTACATGCAGAAACCGGCATCGCTCACTATTGCCGAAGGGCGTATGATGGCCGATGCCGTTAAACAGTCGAACCAAATTGTGCAGGTTGGGAGTCAGCAACGGTCGTCTGAACAGTTTCGGTACGCTGCTGAGTTGGTACGCAATGGACGCATCGGGCAGTTGAAAACCGTGTATGTCGGGTTACCCGGTGATCCATCGGGCAATGAGGAACCACAAATGCCCATCCCCAAAAACCTGAACTACGACATGTGGTTGGGGACGACACCAGAAGTTTACTACACTGAAAAACGGGTGCATCCCCAGGCTGACTTCGACCGTCCCGGCTGGCTTCGTTGCGAGCAGTTCGGCGCGGGAATGATTACCGGCTGGGGGGCGCACCATGTTGACTCGGCGCACTGGGCTATGAACACGGAATATACTGGCCCGGTTGAAATCTGGGGTAAAGCCGATTTTCCAAAACACGGTTTGTGGGATGTACACGGCATCTTTCGCACAGAAGCGATGTACGAAAACGGTGTACACATGGTTGTGAGCAATGAGATACCCAACGGCATTAAGTTCGAGGGAACTGAGGGCTGGATATTTGTATCGCGGGGCGATGCAGCCGTAACCGCCAGTGATCCCGTAGCTAAACAAAATGCGGCTAAAAAACTCGACGCCAGTGACCCCAAAATTATGACATCGGTGATTGGACCAAACGAGGTTCATCTAACCGTTAGTAAAGAACACCACGGCAACTGGTTGGAGAGTATTGTCAGCCGAAAACCGCCCATCGCCCCGGCTGAAGTAGGCCACCGGTCGTGTTCGGCTTGTTTGCTGCACCACGCAGCCATGAAACTGAACCGGAAACTTTACTGGGACCCCAAAAAAGAGCAGTTCAAAAACGACCCCGAAGCCAACAAACTTCTGTCTCGTCCGCAACGGGCTCCATATGCCATTAAGATGCTGGCATCGGCTAAAAGTCATTAAGGAGCAAGTTAGTAACACTTCAACAGAGGCTTTAGACACTAGACGTAAAGCCTCTGTTGAAGTGTCACAGATTAGATAAAAAACACCATCAATGCAGTTGATACCCACCGTTGTTTGCCTATTTATGGCTACGCTGATTGCCGCCTGTCAGTCGTCGGAGAAGAGCGAAAAAGATCCTGCTGCAATCCGGCTAATTACGTTAGACCCTGGTCATTTTCATGCCGCATTAGTGCAGAAAATGATGTACGAAGGTGTCGATTCGGTGGTGCATGTGTATGCGCCCGAAGGCCAGGACTTACAGTTACACCTCAACAAAATTCAGGGGTATAATACCCGCCCTGACAATCCAACCCATTGGAAAGAAGACGTATATAAAGGCGCTGATTTTCTGGATAAAATGCTGGCTGATCGGGCCACGTTAGGCAACGCCAAAAATGTGGTTGTGATGTCGGGGAATAACCGGCTGAAAAGCGATTACATTCAAAAAACTGTTGGCGCTGGCTTTAATGTATTGGCTGATAAACCGATGGTCATTAACGCTTCAACGTTTGATCAGCTGAAAGAATCGTTTGCCACAGCCGAGAAAAACAAGGTGCTGCTCTACGATATTATGACGGAGCGGTACGAAATATCTACCATGCTGCAACGGGCATTTTCCAGGCAAGCCGGGTTATTTGGTACATTGGAAAAAGGAACGCCCGGTAATCCCGCTGTTACGAAAGAGAGCGTTCACCATTTCTATAAGGATGTGTCGGGGAGTATTCTAACCCGCCCGTCCTGGTTCATGGATGTAGCGCAACAGGGCGAAGGCATCGTAGACGTAACCACGCACTTAGTTGATCTGGTACAGTGGGAATGTTTCCCAGAACAAATCATTGACTACCAGAAAGATATTAGCCTGACATCGGCCCGGCGCTGGACAACAGATATGAGTTTGAGCCAGTTTAAAGCCATCACCAAGCAGAACTCGTTTCCGGATTATCTCAAAAAAGACGTAGTGAACGATAGTATTCTTCGGGTGTATAGCAACGGTGAAATTAACTACCAGCTTCGGGGTATCCATGCCAAAGTATCCGTGACCTGGGCGTATAAAGCACCGGCAGGAGCGGGCGACACCCACTACTCGATCATGCGTGGCACCAAAGCCAATCTGGTTATTCGACAGGCAGCGGCTCAGCAATATAAACCCACCTTGTATATTGAGGCTGTTACCGGAAATAAGGATTTGGAGGCTTCGTTGAAAGCTGTTTTGCCGAAAATCCAGCAGGAATTTCCGGGCGTTGAGGTAAAGAAGGTAGCTTCAGGTTGGGAGGTGATTATTCCCTCAACATATAAAGAAGGCCACGAAGCGCATTTCGGTCGGGTTGCCCAGAAGTATCTGGATTACCTGAAAGCGGGTAAAATGCCCACCTGGGAAGTCCCTAATATGATTGCCAAATACTATACGACAACACAGGCTCTGGAGCTGGCAAAGAAGGCAAAATAGTATTTCACCCCGGCCCCGCTCCTGAAAACAGGAATGGAGAATTAACTACAAAATTTACTCTGGAAGTCAATTCGACACTTGCTCATTAACAAGTAGATATGAACGAATCACAAGCGGCCAATCGGCGTCAGTTTATCAAGGGATCTATTGCTACCGCGGCTGGCTTAGTTGCGTTGCCAACACTGGCCAGTGAGACGATAAGTGCGCCCATTAACCTAAGTAGTGGATCACCGGGAGATCGTTTAGGGAAACCAGTAGCATCTCGGATTCGGTTTGCTGTTATTGGCATGAACCACGGCCACATTTACAGTCAAGTTGAAGCCGTAACAAGAGGAGGTGGCGAACTCGTTTCCTTTTATGCCAAAGAAGCTGATTTAGCTGCCGCCTTTGCCAAGCGATACCCGCAGGTAAAGCAGGCCAAAAGTGAAACGGAAATCCTTGACGATAAATCAATTCAACTCGTTCTCAGTTCTGCCATTCCTAATGAGCGCGCGCCTATCGGTATTCGGGTAATGCGCGCCGGTAAAGATTACATGGCTGACAAGCCCGGCATTACTACTCTCGAACAACTCGCCGAGGTGCGTCGTGTGCAGAAAGAGACCAAGCGTATTTACTCGATTATGTACAGCGAGCGGTTCGAGAATCGGGCAACGGTCAAGGCTGGCGAACTGGTTAAAGCTGGAGCCATTGGCAGTGTTATTCAGACGATTGGCTTGGGTCCCCACCGAATGACGCCAAAATTCCGACCAGACTGGTTCTTTGATCGTGAGCGCTTTGGGGGCATTATCTGCGATATTGGTTCACATCAATTCGACCAGTTTCTGTTCTTCACAGGCTCGAAAAAAGCTGATATAGTGGCCTCGCAGGTCGGTAATGTTCACTACCAGCAATACCCCAAATTTGAAGATTTCGGCGATGTCATGCTTCGTGGGGATGGCGGAATGGGCTATATTCGGGTGGATTGGTTTACACCTGACGGGTTGAAAAGTTGGGGAGATGGCCGATTAACAATCCTTGGTACCGAAGGCTTCATCGAGATTCGGAAGAATGTTGACCCCGGTGGACGGGAGGGAGGAAACCATCTTTTTATAACGGACCAGAAGGAAACGCGTTATCTGGATTGCAGCAAAGAGCCGCTGCCTTATGGCGAACAACTTGTAGATGACATTCTGAATCGAACCGAAACGGCCATGTCGCAGGAGCATTGTTTCCTGGCAACAGAACTGGCACTCAAGGCGCAGAAACAGGCACAAACGATTCATCTTAATAAGTGAGATTCATTCCTTTTGCTAAGTTAGAAAGAAGTAATACGGTCAACGGTTACCCATTGACCATGAATCGACGGTCACGCGTAGATAATTGCCAAGTTGTGCTTATAGATTCATCAACCAGGCGCAGAAGATGAATCGATTTAGTACGGTATGGCTTTTAGGATTGTTTTTATGCTTGCTGTCCATAAGTGTTGGCCGGAGTCAGAACGTTAACTGGAAAAAAGTCAAGGTGCTGGTTTATACGAAAAATGGCAAAGGGTACGTCCATGATAACATTCCTAATGCGGTTGTGTGCATACAGAAACTTGGCCAGCAGAATGGTTTTCTGGTCGATGTGGCCGACCAGCCAACTAGCTTCACCGAAGATAACCTTAAGAAATATACCCTCCTGATTTTTCCAAGTACGAACAACGACGTTTTCGATACGGATGCCCAGCGACTGGCTTTTCGGCGCTATATCGAAGCTGGTGGTGGTTTTGTGGGCATCCATTCCGTAATGGGAACTGAGCGAAACTGGTCCTGGTTTAAGCGGATGATTGGTGGCACGTTTGCGTGGCATCCTAAGTTTCAGAAATTTAACGTTGACGTTATCGATTCAAAAAATTCATCGATGCAGGGATTGCCGAAGGTATGGGAGCGGGAAGATGAGTTTTATTTCACTAAGGAAATGTCGCCCGGTCCAACGGTCATTATGGCGAATGAGTTAACATCGCTCAATCAGGATGAACCGGAAAAAGTAAAAACATTCGGCGGGTCTTATACGCAACTTTATCCATCGGCCTGGTACTATAATTTTGATGGTGGCTATACCTGGTGTACCACGCTTGGTCACGCTAAAACAGATTACGAACGCGATCCTATGTTTATCCGGCACATTTACCAGGGTATCCGTTATGTGGCCGGACAAGTAACAACGATTGATTTCAGTAAAGCCTACGCTGATTCGAGAGACACACCAATTCGGTGAGTTTACTGACAACTGCGCGAAAAATTGACTTAAAAAGGCTACTTCCCATTAACTCTATTTTATGAACAAGTACACCAAAATTGGATTTACACTGGCATTCCTCTTAACCGTATCCTGTGATTTATTTAGCCAATCAACCACTATGCCACGGGCTGATTCCGAAACCATCATTGCGGCAAATGCTACGCTTCAAAAAATTTCCAGTCAGTTTAAATTCACCGAAGGTCCAACCCCTGATAAGACCGGAGCTATTTATTTTACCGACCAGCCTAATGATAAAATCTGGAAATATGGCGTTGATGGAAACTTATCTCTTTTCATGGATAAGGCTGGCCGCTCTAATGGCATGTATTTCGACAAAAAAGGGAATCTAATCAGTTGCGCCGATGAAAAAGATGAATTATGGTCCATCAGCCCAGATAAAAAGATTACCGTGTTGCTCACCGATTTTCAAGGCCACCGGCTCAACGGGCCGAATGATTTATGGATTGAACCAAAAGGCGGGATTTATTTTACAGACCCCTATTACCAGCGCGACTATTGGGATCGGAAAAAGCCAGATATCGATGGGGAGAAAGTGTATTATCTGCCGAAAGGAAAGAAAGAGGCTATCGTTGTTGATAGTGATTTAAAGCAGCCTAATGGAATTACTGGCACGCCCGACGGTAAATATTTATATGTGGCGGATATCAGGGACAACAAAACGTACAAATACCAGATACAGTCGGATGGTACCTTAACCAACCGCCAGCTTTACGTTAGCCAGGGGTCTGATGGTATGACGCTGGACAATCGGGGAAATCTTTATCTGACAGGCAAAGGTGTTACCGTATACAGTCCGACAGGCAAAAAAATTGAGACTATTGCGGTGCCATCTGGTTGGGTTGGTAATGTCTGTTTCGGCGGAAAAGACCGGAGCCTTTTATTTATCACCGCATCGGAGTCTGTTTATACGCTTCAAATGCAAGTAAAGGGCGTCGAGTAGCAGGTATCCGTAAACTCTACAGCTAAACCTAAGGTTACTCTAATACACGTAGATCGTTTAGCTGTTGAAAAAAGTGGTGCCTGTCTTCCGGCTTCTAAAACAAGCGTTTACCAACTTGCAGGCCAATGACCCCGTTCGTATGGCTGGGGCTACTGCTTTTTTTGCCTTTTTCGGCTTGCCACCCATTGTCATTATCCTCAGCAGCGTACTCAGCCAACTTTTCAATGACCGTTATCAGCGCGTTAGCGGCCAGTTATTCAATGAACTAGCTGACCTGTTTGGTCCTAAAAGTGCAAATCAGTTAGAAGATATCTCGCATCGCTTACAGTTTCCTAAGCCCAGTTTGCTCCTTACTGTACTCAGCTTTGTTTTATTGCTGCTGGCCTCAACTACCTTATTTGCCATCCTTAAAAACTCACTCAATCAACTCTGGAATATTAAAAGTAAACCGGGTCGAAACTTTTTGCATGTTCTGACCGACAAGTTGATTGCTCTGGCTATCATTTTAGGCTCCGGCTTATTGTTCAGTTCGTCGATAGCGCTGGAGCAACTGATGGCCCAACTGGGTACTGAGTTATCTTTTTCTTCACTAACTTATCACCACAGTATCGCTAACCTTGGGCATCATGTCGTATCAATATTTATCCGCATGGTCTGGTTTGCCATACTGTTTAAGTTTTTGCCGGATGTTCGAATTTCGTGGCGAGCGGTTTGGTTAGGTGCTTTTTTTACAAGCGGCCTTTTTAAAGTAGGTGAAGGTATTTTAAATCATCTGCTGATTAATAGCCAGATTGGATCGATGTATGGCACGTCGGGGGCTATCATTTTATTGCTTCTGTTTGTTTTTTACGCGTCCTTAATTTTCTACTATGGAGCAGCCTTTACTCGTCAGTACAGCGAATGGACCCATTTATCCGCCGAGCCTACTAGCCATGCCATAGCCTATACCATTACTGAGATCGAGCCAGCAAACGATAAAAATGTTGAGTAGGATTGAGGTTTATCTGTACCAGATTTACAAAGTATGTCCTGTGCCAGATTCATCTTCCAGTTTTTCGGAGGCATCCTTAATCGCTTCCTCAATAGAATGGGACTGACGGAGATCAGAGGCATTTTTAGTTATATCGGCCATCGTCTGGTAGTGTTGTTGCAACACGAATAATTCTTCCTCTGTCAAGTTCTCCACTGATACCAATCGATTACTGGCTCCCTTTGTAGCGGCTATGAGTTCATTGAGTTTTAATTGAACAGACATTGACTCTTTATTCTGAGCCTTTTGGATTAAAAACACCATCAAAAAGGTAATGATTGTTGTGCCAGTATTAATGATCAACTGCCAATTTTCAGAATAGCCAAAAATAGGACCAGTTATAGCCCATATAAGTACAGTTGCTAAAGCGATCAGAAAAGCCGCTGAGCTACCTGTTGCTTTAGCTACGGTGGAGGAAAAACGTTCAAAAATGCTTTTAGAAACAGCTTGTGAAGGTTGTTGTTGGCTTTCCATTACTATAAGGTGTTAATTTATTCAACGCCAAACTTCGCATAAATGAAACAGAATGATGGCATCTTTTGCAAGGTTTAACCGCTTTTTATCCCTTCCTGTTAATCATACGTTTTTTTAGGCATTCCCTAACGCAGAAAAGGTTATTGAACAAGCTTCCGTTTAAGTCGTTGTGCCTCTATAAAAGCTGTGTCTGGTTTGCAACCATCAGTTGCTTTTCTCCTGAATGAAAGACTTGACGATTACTTTTTTTTTCTACTAATTTGGCGTGATATTTCTGATTCTACCTGAATGACAGGCAACTATAAAAGCGCTGACGAGGAGTTACTCGCCCTAAGAGAAGAACTTCAGCGAGTTAAACAACAGACAAGCTCTGCTTTAGAAGCCGTTGGTATTGGCCTGTGGACTATGATTCCACAGCAAAATCGTATTCTCTGGGACGAGCAATGCCAGAAAATTTATGGTTGGCCAAAGAAATCTATTCCATTCGACGAGTTTCTATCCCGTATTCATCCCCAGGACATAGACAATCTGCGGGCCGCACTAACCAACCCACCTAGTCAGCAAACGGGTAAACCCACAACGATCGATTACCGGATCACCAGTCCAATTGATGATACAATACGCTGGATACGCATTACTGGCCGGGTAACTAAACAATCATCGGGAGCCGCTGATTATTTTTCAGGTACCGCCCAGAATATTACGGAAGAAAAGCGCAAAGAGGCTACCCTGAAAACGGTTGAAAAGCGGTTTCAAATGGCATTCACACACGCATCCGTCGGCGTGGTCATTCTGGATACTCAGAGCAATATTCAGCTCATCAACAAAGCCTTCGCTGATTTGGTCGGCTATTCGCAGGAGGAACTGATCGATAAACATTTTGAGTCCATCACTCATCCCGACGATATGGAAGAAAATGTGTTCCTGATTCAGCAATTGTTACGGGGTGAAACGAACTCGTATGTATTTAATAAGCGCTATGTGCGTAAAGATGGCCGACTTGTTTGGGGGCAGGTTAGTTCGGCCTTAATTCGGGATGGGGAGGGTAGGCCAGACAGTTTCATTAGTATTGTACAGGATATTACCGCCGAACTACAAGCGCAGTCTGAACAGAAAAAACTACTATCGTTGCTGGGAGCCAGTGAAGAACGTTTACGGGAAGCTATCGAACTGGCAGAGCTAGGCACCTTTGATGTAAACATTGCTGAAGAAACGATACAACTCTCGGAGCGGGCCAAAGGTTGGCTAGGGTTTACACCTGATGAAATACCTGATGTAGCTCAGTTATTCAATGTTATTCGGGACCGGGACGTTTTGGAAACCGCTCTATATGAAACAATAAATAAGGGGGTAGATGCCACACTGGATATTGAATATTGGGCGCTGAATCGACAAACGGGTCAGGAGCGGCTGTATCACGCACAGGGGCGCATTATTAAACGTAGCCCGGAAGATACAACCTTTTCACTACGGGGTATTGCGAAAGATATTACAGCGCAGAAGCAGTATGCTCAGGCGTTAGAGCAACAAGTCCAGTGGCGCACCCAAGCTCTGCAGCAAGCTAATAGTCTGGTCGAGTTACAAACCGATCAGCTTCGGTTTGTAACTGATAGTGCGCTGACGGCCATTGCACTCTATTCCATCATACGCAATGAAGCAACCGGCGACGTTATTGATTTGCGTTACGAATTGATCAACCAGATGGCCCTGCGCATGACGGGCCTGCAGGTTACCGATTTAATTGGCCACACTATGCTGGAGGTATTCCCTGCTATTAAGAACAGCAGTGTCTGGAGACGCTATCTGGAACTGGCTCAAACCGGAGTACCCCTTCGGTACCACAATCATTATACGCAGGATGGGTACGATATTTGGTATCAGGTGCAGGGCGTCCGCCAGGGTGAATTGCTGGTTCTATCCTTTCTTGACATTACCGAGCTTAAACAAACCCAGCTTAAACTTGAAGCGCTTAACAAAAATTTAATAGAGGCTAACGACAATCTGCAACAGTTTGCCTTCGTAGCCTCGCACGATTTGCAGGAGCCTTTACGGAAGATTCAGTCCTTCGGTACTCTTTTACAGGAGCAGTACGCCGATCGATTGGGCGAAGGAGCTACCCTCATACAGCGGATGCAGCTGGCTGCCGAACGGATGTCTATTTTAATTAAAGATCTTCTAACCTTCTCCCGAATTACGGCAAACTCCCAAATTACAACTGATGTTCCTCTTGACCGAGTGATAGAACGGGTAATCGACGATTTGGACGTTGCTATTCAGGAAGCCAATGCGAACCTACAAATCAAGTCGCTGCCTAGTGTAAAGGGCGACGAGTCTCAATTACGGCAACTCTTTCAAAACTTACTCTCTAATGCGTTGAAATTCCGCCAGCCGAAAAATGAATTACATATTTGTATTAGCGCCCGACTAGTTGCCGAATCGGATTTGCCAGCCAGCGTTAAACCGACACGGCAGACGGCCAACTATCATCTTATCTGCGTTGAAGACAATGGAATTGGTTTTGATGAGAAGTATGTGGATCGCATTTTTCAGGTATTTCAACGCTTGCATGGCAAGAGTCAATATGCCGGTACGGGTATCGGTCTGGCTATTGTTCAGAGAGTAGCCGCTAACCATGGCGGTGTAATTACGGCTACGAGTCGATTAGGCGAAGGGAGTACGTTTCAGGTGTATCTGCCAGCCGGAAGCTGAATCGAAATCAGAAAATGGTCGATAGAAAAAATAACCTCTACTGATCATCCAGTTTCTTAGGCGTTTGCACAACTTTGCCGTTTTCAACAAGTTTGGTCTTCAATACTTTCTGTTTAGGAATGGTAAATAACAGCATTGGCTGACTGGTAAACGACTGAGGAGACTTTGTGAGCGTTGTGTCGGCCATACGAATGTACCGCACCGTAAGGATTGAGTCCTGCACGAATACTTTACTAATCGAAAGTTTTGGGGGTGTTTTGGTTGGTGGAAGCGCAATACCGATGGCCATTTCTTTATCAAAATTAGGCACATCAGGTTTTTTGCTCATGGTCGTGGCTGGTTGAAACACCTGCCCGAACGTGTCGGCCTGTTCAAACACGAAAAGTGTAGGTTTTCCCTTACTGACCGGGGCATCGTTGCTTAGAAAATAACCGTTGAGCAAACGGTACTTTAAATTGAC
Source organism: Spirosoma flavum (assembly GCF_042686045.1). Classification (NCBI taxonomy): domain Bacteria; kingdom Pseudomonadati; phylum Bacteroidota; class Cytophagia; order Cytophagales; family Cytophagaceae; genus Spirosoma; species Spirosoma flavum. The sequence continues at coordinate 79,946 of NZ_JBHUOM010000019.1, read as the reverse complement.
TTGAGCGAGGGCAAATAGACTAAAAGATAGGCTAGCAGCAACGAAAAGAGGAACGCGAAGATGACGACAAAAAAAGGCAAAAAGAGACATAATCAGACAAAAACAAAAGGGTAACCATATTTCCCTAACGTCTGATTTCAGGATTCGGTGTATATATGAACATAAAAAAGATAGCTTACTTTGGCAATTGAGATGCTGGTCCCGTAGCATTTTGAATGGTCATACCCGATACATTAAAACAGGAATTTTGGTTATCGCTCTGACACTCAAATAAATCAAACGATTCAACGCCCTTATCTAGCCGCTCGAAGTAAAGAATAAAGGGCACTCGCTCGTCATTTTTAATGTCACGGGTGTCCGGCGAGGTAGGAATGCCTTCTGTTTTTATTAAGGCATAAGTGCGCTTCCCGTCCGCTGTAGCCAAAACCGCTTTAGGGTTAAACGAAATGCTGCTGCTGCCGTAGTAATTGCCATTACGGTCGCTCTTATCTTTACCAAACGACATGTACAACACTGTATAACTGGCTGTCAGGCGTATATCGGTCACTCGAATATCGGGGTCTTGTGAGTGACCAAGACCACCTTGCGGGTCTGGATAAAGCCGCGGTAGAATAGCCGCCATTGGCTGCCCATGCTGATAGTATTCAGCACCATCGGCTGGTGCATTCACCGCCGGTGGTCGGTGCGACGTACAGGCAGAAACAAACAGAATGAGGGCGACAGTGGCTTTCATACGATTAAATTACGTCCTTTCGTCTAATAACCAATAACTTACTTCGTCTGTTTTTCGAATACCTCTGCGGATAACGTTTCCCAGATTTTGTCGTATACAGCCGTGGCTGACAGGGTGTTGCCTACTTCCTGACTACTCACAAAAACAGGATGATACTCCCGCGCGGTGCCAATCCGTCCGTGCGATCCTTTAACGAGTGTAGCATCCAGCGAAATCACGTTCATCAGATACCGGAAGCCAAGCAATTTACGCCCTAATTTGTAACCGGCTTTAAGTTTGATAAGTGGATTCGTTTGGTCCATAAACATCTCAACGGGGTCGTAGCCCGGTTTCTGGTGAATAGCTACCAGACGGGCAAAATCTGGCGCACGGGCATCGTCGAGCCAATAGTAATAGGTGAACCAACTATCGGCGTCGGCCACCACAACCAGATCACCGGAGCGTTCATGATCAATATGATACGCTTTTTGTTGTTCTTTGTCGAGAACCAATTCAATACCCGGTGTTTTTTCCAGTAGCGAACGCACTTTATCAAAGACACTTGGGTCATTGATGTACACATGCGCAATCTGATGGTCGGGCGTGGCGAAAGCAGGTGAAGCTCCTCCGTCGAACAATTCCAAACCACGTTCTTCCCGGTAGCGAATCATACCCGCTTCGCGCAAAATCCGGTTGATGTGAATTGGCTTACTCACATTCGTAATGCCGTATTCCGACAACACAATTACTTCGGCATCCTGCTTTTCGTAGTACTGAATCAAATCGCGGCAAACGTCGTCGATTTCACGCAGGTCAGTGGCGATTTTTGAGAAATCCTGCCCGAATTTCTGTAGGCAATAATCCAAGTGGGGCAGGTAAATCAGCGTCAGTGTTGGGTTGTGCCATTTGTCCACCAGCATCGATGCGTCGGCAATCCAGCGAGTGCATTTGATCGTAGTGGCGGGCCCCCAAAACTGAAAAAGCGGAAACGTGCCAAGTTCTTTCTGAAGTCGGTCGCGAAGGTCGGCGGGTTGGGTGTAGCAATCAGGTATTTTCATACCGTCAGACGGATACTGTGGCCGGGGCGTGGCCGAATAATCGGCGGAGGAGTACATATTGTACCACCAGAACATCTTGGAAACCGTAAAATTCGGATCAAGTTTTTTTGCCCGTTCCCAAATCTTTTCACCCGAAACAAGCTTGTTTGACTGTTTCCAGAATTTCACTTCCGAATCGGTGCGATCATACCACCCGTTGCCAACAATGCCGGTTTCACTGGGCCATTTGCCCGTTACATACGTGGACTGCACCGACGTTGTTACAGCCGGTAGCATTGGGTCGATAGTGGCCTGATGCTTACTGGCAAACCATTGTTTCAGAAAAGGAGTGTGTTCGCCGATGAGCGAATAGGACAAGCCCACAACGTCGAGTACTACGGTCTTTTTCATATGTTTTGACAATAATGACGAGATAATCAGCTAATTAAGGAAAATCCAGTTAATCTAAATGTTCCTCATACTGTAAGCCTACCCCCAAAACCCACTTCATTTCTCGTTCAATTGAGTCAACTAAATCTTTTTTTAGCTCGTCTGGCAATACACCCCATGTGTAGGTTTCGACCTCAAGCTGATTCGTAAACCGCCGGTCGGCTTGTAACTGCAACACCTCCCGAATATCATCCTGCGTGGATGTTAGTACGTCATACGCTGATACGAAAAGCGGGACATGAAAATGCGCCCGCCACTCGGCATGATTGTTGTCAAAAGCGGCCAAAGCCTCCGGCAAATCGGGAAAGCGTACTAACTCGCCAGATTGCATTCGGGCCACGACCTGGTGCAAATAGGTTGGCTCGTTAAATTGTTCGAATGCCTGTCGCACGGCCTCACGGCTTTGCTTGGTCGAAGGCGACTCCAGCATTGGGAATTCAGCTTTTAAAGCCGCGCTAATCTGAATTTTACCGACGCGTAAGCCATATTTTTTGAGTTTATCCAGTACTTCAGCCGGGCGTTCGTAACCTACGGCAAAATGGCAAACATCGTAACACAAGCGAACGTGTTCGCAGATGGCGGCTTCGGCTTCTTCGTCGGTCAGGCCAAACTGTTCACTCAACTGCTCAATACCCATCGGCAATAGGTAATCCATGAACCAGCTAACAAATTCGTCGGCTGTTTCAATAACGCCGTCGGGTTCAGGCTCTAGATCGAGGTGCATCAAGCGGTCGGTTTGGCGGTGCAAACGAACCAATTCACTAACGACTTCCAATACATTTTGCGTCGTTTGCGAAAAGATGAGGTCTCGAGCGGCTGGTAGATCCCACTCAAACCAATGACGGTAGGAGAGGGGCGAGGTCGAAACGCCCCCCTGAATAGCATTTCCCAACTCATCGACTGGCAATAAAACCGACAAAATTCGGAACAGCCGTTTCGTGTACTCGACCCTTGCTTCGGTGGTCCAGTCGGGAGCGTGAACCTGATCTTTAACAACGGTATTGTGAAACCCACCAAACGGAAAACCGTTCATCGTGAAGATATAACAATCGTTTTCGGTCAGCCAATGTTGAAACGCCACTAGATTTTCGGGCATTTCCAATTCTTCGCTAGCCACATTAGACAGCCGCAAACCAATGCCAAACGGTGCATCGGGCGATAATCGTTGCTTTAGTTCTGGAATAGTTTGCTGCAAGGCGGTAAAATGGTCCGTCCATGTTTCACCAGCATGAATATTGGTACAATAGCCCAAGTGTCCGAGGGAAGTTTTCATACGAAGAAACCTGTTAAGTATTGGAAGCCACTTCGCTTCGGTGCGGGGCCACTTGTATAATCTAACTTATAGGTTTTATAAGGCAGGCTGAAGATTTAATGATTCCTGTTCACGTAAGGTAGCAATTGCCTGTCGAACGTGGTCAGCATCTATTTCATGCACCTCTACCCCCCGACCAATGCCTTGTAACAGCATAATGGTTAGTTGTCCGCCCAAATGTTCACGAAACTCGGCAAGTCCTTTCAGCACACCCGCGCTGTTATCGGTGTCGAGCATGGGCTGATAAAGGGTAAAGCCAAGTGTTCGCAGCGTGGTCAGAATACGGCTCGTATCGGCTTCGGTTAGCCAACCGAGTTGCTGGGAGTACAGACTATCCAGCGCAATGCCAATGGCAACGGCTTCGCCGTGACGTGTCTCGAAGTTGGTGAGTTGTTCCAGCTTATGGGCACTCCAGTGGCCGAAATCCAGCGGTCTTGAAGAACCCATTTCAAACGGATCTCCGCTCGAAATATGTTGCAGGTGCATCTCAGCGCAACGATGAATGAGGTACTGCATTGCCGTCATGTCGCGAGCTGCAAGCCTTTCGGCATGGCTCTCAATCCACTCAAAAAAAGCGTTGTCTTTAATGAGCGCTACTTTAATGGCTTCCGAGATACCCGCCCGCCAGTCACGATCATCGAGCGTCAATAAAAACTGATTGTCGTTGAAAACCGCCACGGGTGGTACAAATGTCCCGAGAAAGTTTTTCTTTGATCGGTAATTAACGCCATTCTTAACGCCCACGCCCGAATCATTCTGCGAGAGCACGGTTGTCGGGATGCGAATATGGCGAATGCCCCGGTGTGAAATAGCAGCCGCATAGCCGACTAAATCGAGCACCGATCCACCCCCAATAGCGGCTACATAAGAATGTCTGTCAATCCCATTACGATCTACGGCATCCACAATTTTCTCGACTAAATCAGGGTCATTTTTCGCGACTTCGCCACCTGGAATAATCAATAACTCCGGCACAAGGTCAACAAGATCAGCGTGTTGAGCAAAGTACGTTTTGATGCTTGTCGGTAAGTCAGGATGTGTATCAACAACACCTGAATCAATAACGAATAAAAGTTTTTTTCGAGTCTCGGCGCTGGCTTGTTGAGTGAAAAAGTCAGCGAGTAACGGGTTGGTACTATCGAAAAGTTTTCCGGTAAAAAAGACGTTGTATACGAATTGAACCGTGAAAGACTGCTGCAAATGGCTCATCTCCTTAATTATGTAAAAACTCAAAATTACCCAAAAAACAACAGGATTGCTCAAAAAAGTCCCCTACGCTAAATTCATTTTTTTGCGAAATCTACCAAGTGATCATGCGACCTGGAGATTGTCGTACAGCAACTGTGTTTCGATTAGTTCTAAAAAATTAATGTACTAAGAAGCCGATGGGATGATTGGCCGGTTTGCTGATTGCAAAACGAATGAATAGGAGAGTCGCCTGGGTAACTGGCTAATGCAGATTGGCGTTGGTCCGACTTAAAACTATATGCTGATGTCGTATGTCACTGTCGTAGTTCCTATGAAACGGATTGTGTACGACTATCTTAAACGTATTGAGGGGCGTGACCGGAGAGGTTAGGCAGGTACGTTGAAATCAAGTAAGAAAAACTGGCATCAAAAAGATGCATTGAGGAATACCCCGGCTAGCGTATTCCTCAACGCACTTACCAATACAGCACTTTGTATTTAACCGCTCCGTAGAGACGCCAATAGACGGATAAAAACGGCGTTGCAACAGCCGTTAGTACAGCGTGTTTTATGACAATCCAGGTTAGAGGTGAACTGGGCAAATGATGCATTACCAGATCTGTTGATAAAAAAAGCCAGACACTAAGGCTCATAATGGCAATGCCTTCCTGCCCGATCAGCAGACTAATCAGACCGATGGCTATACTCACTACAGAGGCATAATAGCGCATTACCTGCCGCCGGTAAGCCGGAATACGCTCCCGAAAAAGGTTTGGATGACGTTTGTAAAGCAAGGCATCGTAGGAATTTTTGCGCTCATCCTGAAGTAAAATATACCAGGGAAATGGGCGAATATGATAAACGACAACCGATTCAGGGCATTTCACAATGGAGATTCCCGCCTGAAGAAACTTGAATTGGAGATCACTGTCTTCGCGCCAGGCTGTATCAAACGCTTCCTCAAATCCGTCAACTTGTTCCAGTGTGGATTTCCGGCAAAAGCAGTTAGCCGCCATGAATTCCGCGCGTTTCAGAAATGTGGCGGTGCGATCGAGTGGGGTAGGTTTATTCGGCAAGAGTACCCGTAGTTGCCCGCTCATGACCTGCGCTCCCTGCTGAAAGTAAGGTAGTGTGGATGAAAGCCATTCTGGTTCAGGCAGGCAGTCGTCGTCGGTGAACGCAATGATACGTCCGCGAGCCGCTCGCCAACCCCGATTTCGGGCAGCCGCTGGGCCGCGTCGTTCGGTCTGGCCGAAGTAGCGTACGTCAATAGGTCCGCCGTTGCGGGCTATTTGTTTAGCAAAGAGTAAGACAGCCGTTTTGGTTTCGGGCGAGTTCCCTTCATCGACCACAATAATCTCAAATCGATCGTGCGGAAATCGTTGACGACCCAGTGCGTCGAGGCATTTGAGCAGTAAGGCCGGCTGTTGATAAGTCGGGATTACTACCGAAAATTCAGGTAGCATAAATTAAAAAAATAAGAATGACTGTTTCGTTAAAAAAGAGTAGCGAAGTGGCTCATTCTGAGTAGTGTTTTACCCAATACAGGTATGGATATGAAACGTTTTACTCTTTTAACCCACAACATAACCGACGCAGTGCAAAAACCCGACCAAAATCGGTCGAAGGCTTTTTTTGATTAAATTATCATTTGGTAAATTATTGTGAGTAAGAAAGTTAGATGTTTTAAACTCTACCATACGGGATAAACGAAGAGGAATTGTAGTGTGCGGTTCACAAACCTCCGACAGCCCGTTTATCTTTGCGGAATCACCTATTTTTCGTCGTTTATATGTCTCGTATTGCCCTCATCACCGGCGCAACGTCTGGTATTGGCCGCGCCACTGCTAAAGCCTTTGCCGACCTCGACTACCGTCTTATTCTTTGCGGTCGTCGGCAGGATCGTTTAGAGGAATTGGAGGAACAACTTATTGCTCAGACCATAGTGACAACGCTCAGCTTCGATGTGCGCGACTGGACCGACGTCGAAGAGGCTATTAGTGGCCTGCCCGACGAATGGAAAGCCATTGATATTCTGGTGAACAATGCCGGGAGCGCACAAGGAATGTCGGCTATTCAGGATGGAAACCCCACCGATTGGGATCAGATGATTGATGGGAATGTACAGGGGTTGCTCTATGTTTCAAAAGCTGTTATGGCAGGAATGGTTGAACGCAAGCGGGGCCATATTGTCAACTTGAGTTCTATAGCAGGTAAACAAACCTATGCCAATGGTGCGGTCTATTGTGCCAGCAAAGCCGCAGTTGAAGCGATTAGTATGGGAATGCGGCTGGACCTGACCCAGCATGGTATTAAAGTAACAAACATTGCGCCCGGGGCTGTTGAAACGGAGTTTTCCGTTGTGCGTTTCAAAGGAGACACCGACCGAGCGGCCAAGGTTTATGAAGGCTTTACACCCCTTACCGCCGACGATATTGCTGATACAATTGTGTATGCTGTAACGGCTCCTGCTCATGTAACCATCGCAGATATGACAATTCTGGCGAGTGCGCAGGCCGCAGCTACGACGATTTATCGGAAGTGAATTTCGCACTGACCAAGGTTTTCGCCCTGAACTATGCTACCGGCTCAGGGTGAAAACCTTGGTTAAGATAACGGCTACGAAAAAGACTATTTTTATCACGGGAGCGTCATCGTGCATCTGTCTATCACGCTACTAAATTTGGTGTGGACGGGTTGTCAGAATCCCTGCCAGGCACGATGCTCAGGCGTTGTATAGTGCCTGGAAAATCATGAGTAATGACGACTTCTTCGCTATGATTAACCAGCGGTTTGGTTTAGTAGATTGATAACAGGTAGTTGCCTAAGTCTACAATTGCTCTGGCTATAGCCTTGAGCAACTGCCCTTACAACAGAGTAGTTAAGGAAATTATACCTGTTGCCAACTAACATAGTTATCTGATCAATAGAGATTTTCCCATAGAGAGCTGGCCTACGGAACCGGTCCAGACTGACATGCCACCAGTCATATTCTTAACATTTTTAAAGCCATTTTCCGTCAATATGTAGCTAGCACGTGGGCTGCGATGACTGTGCGAACAATACACGATGATCTCCTTATTTTTGGCGTCTTTCAACTCGGCTAAGCGACTCTCTAATTCCTGAATCGGAATGTTAATGGCGTTTTTTAAATGACCAAACTTTTCGTCGGCCTTACCCGTAAATTCTTCGGGCGTTCGCACGTCCAACAATACCACATCTGGTCGCAGGGCGACAATCTTACAGAGTTCGGCAGGGGTAACATTCTTGAAAACAATACTATTTTTGAGCACTAAGCGCATGCCACAATGCGGACAGGTACCCGGTTTGTCAACTATAGCATGGTCGCAGTCAGACCCGCAGGGTAGGCATACATATTGTTCGCTATCCTGTTTAACGTTTTTTTTCTGCCCGTAAGCCTGGAAAAACAACCCCGACAAAAGCACCAATAGAAGCAGTAAATGTTTCATTCATATACGTTTTTTTACAAGAATACGACCACGCTGTAATTTGTCAGGTTAATTATGATGAGCGGTAGTTTTCAGCAACTTAGCTTCACAAACGTCTGAAAAGATCGGTAGTATTTAACCTAATCTACAGGAATGGCCTTCAATCAGTGAGCCGTAAAAAGTGATTGCAATACCTCGGACTCTACCCGATGCCCACCGTCAAACGCCGTTATGTTTAACCCCGAAACTTCGGTTTTCATCCGGCTCAAATAGCCTTCGACATCGTCCATTTTCCCAATATATTCGTCTTGTCTGCCATAAACATAGTGCGTTTCGATAGGAGCCAACTTAGCCGGGTCAATTAGTCCCTGAAAACCATTTGGAAAATAGCCCGCCCATAAAATCAGCCTGTCAGCGCGAATAGGACCGTTTGGGCCAACGCTGTAGTTGAGCCATCGGCAGGCCGTAGCTGCGCCTTGCGAAAAACCCAATACTGTAATGTGAAGTTGTGTGGCGTCGTAACCATTCAGAATCAGGTCATATAGCGAATTCAGATAAGCCAGGAAGTCGCTGATTTCGTGTTCCCGCTCTTCACGGGTTAGCCACGAAGCACCGATTCGAGTGTAAGTACCGTCTAAATAAAAGCGGGATAAGCCCTCCGGCACGACGATTAACGTCTGACCATCGTCTAAGCTTGAGAATTTACGGCTGAAATATTGCGCCAGTTGACCAAATCCGTGCAAACAAAACCAAATGTTTTTTGTCTGATCGGTCAGTTCACCAATGGTGTAGTAGCGGGCCGTTCGCTGAACGGCGAGGTGGTGTTCAGTCATTCTTTCTAGAAGATTATCGCCACGGAAAAAGCATACAGGTCGTTGTGGCGTGGGCATAGAGTTTTCCCTGCTCATCCACAATTTTGGCCTCGGCAGTTGCTACAGATCGCCCTGAATGAATAAGCGTCCCTATAGCCAGCACCTTGCCCGTGGTGATTGTCAGTGGCCGAATGAAGTTGACCTTTAGCTCAAGCGTGGTATAACCTGTTCCCGCGGGTAATGTCGAATGGATAGCACAGCCTAGGGCCGAATCGAGAATGGTACAGAAAACACCTCCGTGAACAGAGCCAATGGGATTATAATGAAATTCCTGTGGTACAATCGAGAACGTAACTTTGCCTTCCTCGACCGCTTCAATCTGCATGTCGAGTGTGTTGGCGATAGCAGCAGCCGGATATTTGCCCGCAATGATTCCCCGTAAATAGTCCATGCCCGATAGGGTAGACCCCACTTTTACCCCAATTGCCTGATCTTCCCACGAGTAGGTGCGCGTACGTTCTGGTTGATTTATGTCATTCATTACTTATAAAGAAATTGGCTCTGAATAGCGATGGATAATTGAGTTGATTTTAAGATACTGGTCTTATAGAGAGTTATTTATGAGAAAAATAATTTCCTTTCTTTATTGCCTGCATTATTTGACCGGCGTGATATGAGTTGTGATGCATTAGAAATGTAAGCCCTTGCAGTCTTGATACCTCCCCAAAAGGCGATTGTATAATCTCGGCCCATTGGGTATCACTCGTTTGTTGTATGTACCCGGCGATCATCGCGAAACTATCATTGACCAGTTGCTGAACTGATACCAGATCGAGTGGATTGCCTTCGTCCGAAATACCCCCACTAGCCTGTGGGTGAATGCTCAGTTCTCGGCCAAACAGAATTTGGGCAAACCGATGCATAACCTCGGCTGTGTGCAGTGCTATGAAACCCGCCGAAGCGGTTTCGGGTGTTAGACGATTGCGGTAATTGTCAGGTGTCAATTTCCGAATTGGTCCCTGTGCAGGAGTTTGATTCAGCTGCCAGAGTTGGGTCAGGAATTCAGTTGTCATAGATATTTTGGCGTGTAGCCTCTAGCTACGCTATCAGGGTAAAAGTTTGGTCATTGCATTATCAGAAAAAACGGTTAGCCCCTCAATAGCATCAGTGCCAAGCTCGTTGCGAATTTGCTCATTTAGTACTTTCCAGATTTTGTGGCATCGTTTCGCTAATGACCTGCCATCGTCGCTCAAAAATAAACCGCTTCGTAGACTGTCGGTTAGCCAGCCGTTTTTATGTAACAAGTGCACATCCCGGTTCATAGCCGATTTTTCGATCTGTAGCAATTGCGACAACTCAGCCTGTCGCACACCCGGTTGCGCAAAAATGCGCATGAGTAATCCTGCCTGAGCGAAGGTAATACCCTCGCACACGAAGGCATCGTTATATCGTCCTGTCACGACCCGCGCCAACATCCTGAGTCGTCCGGCAATGCAATAGGTCTCGGTCGGATCGCTGTTTTGCCAGTGTGGTTTGGTACTCATATCGTAAACATAAATTAATAAGTTGTATATGCAACTTGCATTGACTGAAAAAGCCATTTAGCTGATCGACAACTAAATGGCTTTTTTAACGGTCTCAACCTATCTTAATGCTCACTTTAGTAAGAACATGCGTAAGTCAGCATAGACCTCCGTTTTTACATTCCCTGAATATCCTCTGAGGACACAGGATAAGTTGAAGAGGTTATATTTTGATTTAGCAGAACCCCTTTCGGTGGGTGCTGGCTCCAGTAGGTGGCAAGCAGCGAACCAGTCGTGTTCATAATTGGTCCGAAGAGGGCAGGAGCTAGTCCTACGGTAGCAATTTTGCCCATCTGAACGGCAATCCCCGATGCTAACCCGCCGTTTTGCAGCCCAACTTCAATAGCCACCGTGCGGCAACTCTGCTCGTCCATACCAAAAAGCCGGGCGCTCCAGTAGCCTAACGTGAAGCCGGTTAAGTTGTGGATCAGAACGCAAAGGGCTAGTGTCCAGCCTACAGTTAAGAGGCTATCGCGACCAGTGGCTGTAATAATGGCAACAATCAGCACAATACCACCCATCGAAATGAGAGGCATTACACGGTTTAGGATGACGGCTGACTTGTGGAAAATACGGTTCAGTGCTAACCCTACCAAAACGGGTAGAATGACAATCTCCATAATTTCAATCATCATTTTCAGGAACGAAATCTCAATGAATTGGCCCGCCAGCAATGTCATCAAAAGTGGCATCAGGAGAGGGGCCAGTAACGTTGCCAGTGTTGTAATGGTGATTGACAGGGGCACGTTGGCTTTGGCAATAAAGCACATAACGTTCGAAGCAAGGCCGCTGGGCGAACAGCCAATTAGCACGACCCCAGCCGCAATTTCGGGTGGAAAGTTGAATACGTTAGCCAGTGTAAAGCCCAGCAAAGGCATGATGAGAAAGTGGCAAGACACGCCAATGAATACCGCCTTGGGTTGTTTAATAACGCCCTCAAAGTCTTTGATCGACATGGTAGTGCCCATGCCAAGCATGATGATTTGCAGTAGTGGCACAATAAGTTTTTTCAATGGGAAGTCACCTATTTTGGTGAATGGCCCCGGAAAGGTCATTGCTGTGGCCACAGCGGCAATAATCAGGGCGGTATAGATCAAATTGCTGTAGGACGAGCGGGCATTGGTTTCTGCTTTCATTTCCTGAAATGAGTAATGTGTAATGAATACCGGGCATAGATAGTCCAAAGGGCGAATACCCATAAAATTACCCGTTCACAAAGGCATTACTCGCTAAACATTTAGTCATTAAGTGACGCTAAGATCCCTTCTTTTAAGGAGTATGTCGAGGTTCTGATCTGCGAAATTCCGTACGTCTTTAACACATAATCAATCAGGCAAACCGCTACCACGATCATATCTACCCGCAGTTCGATCATACCGGGAATCTGCATACGGTCAGCATGATTTTGGGTAATAAGCAATTCATAAGCGCGATAAAATTCTGCAATGGGTAAGGCGAAGTCGCTTTGATTTACATCGGGTAAGTGCCCTTGTTCGTGCATGCACCACATATCTACCAACGTATCAAACGAACCAGAGGAACCTACCAGAATTGTGGGCTGATATTGGTGGATTGCGTTGGCTAACGGCAGCAGTTGTTCCTGAAAGTAATCATAAAGCCGATTAAGACTACCCGAATTAATCGGGTCAGTAGTCATGAATTTTTCGCGGAGACGTTGGCCACCGATCTCAAAACTTTGTTTCCAGAAAATCCGCGACTGATTACCCAGAATAAACTCAACACTGCCTCCGCCAATATCCATCACCAGAGAAGTTGCATCATCCAGGGCTCCAGCCGCCCGAACACCTTTGTAGATATAGTCGGCTTCCTGCTCGCCCGAAATAACCTGAATTTGAATGCCCGTTTCTTGTTGAACACGGTCAATAAATTCCTGCTGATTGCTGGCAACCCGAATTGCACTAGTTCCGGTTGCTATGACCTGAGTGAGTTCAACACCATACTGGTCAAGTACTTGCCGAAAGTAAGTTAGCACAACTAACGCCCGGCCAATGCCTTCTTCCGTGATGATTCCCTTATTTATACCAGCCTGACCGATTCTGGCTGGGTGACTTTCGCGGAAGAGTGTTGTGTATGTATCACCGCTTTTGTCAGCAATCAGCAGGTGAAATGTATTGGTACCTAAGTCAATAATGGCTTGTTTCATAGTTGCAAATTTATTACCTTTGCCGTCCGGTTTTTAGCTAAAACAGAATATTTAGAACATGCTTATCATTAACGTAAAAGACAACGAGTCGATTGACAAAGCCCTGAAACGCTTCAAGAAGAAATTCGAGAAGACGGGTGTGTTACGGCAGTTGCGGTCGCGGACAGCTTTTCAAAAGCCGTCGATCAAGCGTCGCACCGAGATTATCAAAGCCACCTACAAAGAACGTATGTACGGCAACCACACTGAGCAATAGAAGTAGCTCGTGTGGTGTAATTGGTCTTAACCGAATCGTTGAATGCGCAGTCAACGATAACGAATTGCCAGGTAAAATATGGAAGCAGCAAGCAGAGATGTTTGCTGCTTTTTTGTTTGTCATTTTTTTTCATTACTCGCCATGGGCCACCCCTGTTTCATCGGAATGATAGAAAATGAAGTAGCTTTGGTGACGTAAAAATCAGGGAAATCAAATGAATCCCACAAATCCTGCCGGGCAAACTTTCTGTTCAGACTTTCTCCAACACATTCGTTACGAAAAACGGCTGAGTCATCATACCTTGACTGCCTACACAAATGATTTAGAGCAATTTCGCCTGTTTCTGTTAACGGAATGTAACATTGCTGAACCCGAACGCTCCGACTTTCGACACATCCGCTCGTGGATTGTGAGCTTGGTCGAAGCCGGGACGGATAAATCATCGGTAAACCGGAAGATAGCCACGCTTCGGAGTTTCTTCGGTTTTCTGCTACGACGGAAAGTAATTGATTTCGATCCAACGTCGAAGATTCAGGCGTTGAAAGCTAGTAAAAAATTACCGCAGTACGTTGAAGAGAAACCAATGGAAATGTTGCTCAACGACATTGAGTTTTCCGATACATTTGAGGGCATCCGCGACAAACTAGTACTTGAATTGCTATACGGAACGGGTATTCGTCTGAGCGAACTGATTGGCCTGAAAACCGCTGATGTCAACCTCTACGAGAAGACAATTACTGTACTGGGCAAGCGTAACAAGCACCGGATTATACCCTTGAACCAACCTCTGTTTGAGCTAATTCAGCAGTACTGCCGATCCAAAGAAAACGAGTTCTCCGGCCAGGCCGATGGCATTTATTTAATCGTGAGTGATAAGGGTGTGGCGGCCTATCCAATGCTGATTCAGCGGATTGTGAAGCAGAACCTCACGCTTGTTACAACGCTTGAGAAAAAAAGCCCACACGTATTGCGACACTCGTTTGCCACGCACCTGCTCAACCGGGGCGCCGACCTGAATGCTATTAAAGATTTGCTTGGACACAGTAGTTTAGCCGCTACCCAGATTTATACACATACCAGTCTGGAACAACTAAAAAAGACCTACGATCAGGCTCACCCAAAAGCCAAAAAGTAAGTGGATTTAGTCTGCTAGTGAGCCAATTCATTAGATGATGTCCTCTGTTTTTTTGAGGGAATAGCCAAAGGGTGAGGTGAGTATAGTTGTTGACCAGCGGAGTTTTAGATAGAGAACCAAACCAATTTGGTACGACTCCTTTATGTGTCATGGCAAGAAATAGCCTCAATCGTCGCACCTTCATGAAAGCCACTAGCTTTTCTGCTACAGGTTTTCTACTGGATTTTTCGTCTCTTACTAATCGCTTCTTGTCAGTCCAAGACAAATCTGACCCGACTAAACCGTCGCCTGAATGGATCAAATCGTTATATGAACGCGGAGCGCCAACCACCTACCGGAAAACAAAAAACGAGCTTCAGTACATCGGGATGCCTGTAGGAGGAATTGGTTGCGGGTGTGTGTATTTGGGTGGCGATGGACGGCTTTGGCTTTGGGACATCTTCAACAAAAACCAGACTGGCGTTGTCTATAAAGACGTTCCGTGGCACGAAAAAATACAGAATAACCTGTCGGTTTTGCGCCCATTCGATGGAGCTAACTATGTTGAGCCCGTTAAAGATATTCGCCCACTAGAACAGGGTTTTTCGCTTAAGATTGACTACGAAGGAAAGAGCGTAACCAAACGCTTATTAGCGGAAGATTGGGATGAAATTGAATTTGAAGCCACTTACCCAATGGCGACTATTCGCTATATTGATGCTACGTTGCCGGTTCAGATTTCGTTACACGTGTACTCGCCGTTTATTCCACTGGATGAAACTAATTCGGGGCTGCCCGCTACTATTTACTCCTTCACGATTGCCAATAAAAGCCAGGCTGTGGTAACGGTATCGGTGGTAGGTTGGCTGGAAAATAAAGCGGCTATCTACACGGCAATTGACGACCAATACACTAAGTCGAATAAGGCGGTGCCTAATGGCGTTTTTAGCTCCGTTATCAACAAAAATTGGGCTGATGACGCGTATTCTTTCAAAGCAGATTACGGCAACTTTTGTCTGCTTTCCCTGAATCCCTCTACGGTAGTTAACACGGCTGCTACGCTAGCTCCCGACGTTTTATTTGGTCCCGAAAATGCCCAGCCATCTACCAAACGATTTGACGAAATATTACTGGGAGCGGTACGTAATGCGGTACAGATTCCAGCCAATGTAACGACCGAGTTGAACTATGTTTTAACCTGGTACTTCCCGAATTTATCGTTTCATTCGATAAAGAATGAAACCAAGCGTTACTATACCAACCAATTCAAATCGGCTGCCGAAGTTGGTGCCTATATCCAACAGAATTTCGGAAAACTATCCGGCGAAACCAAAACCTGGTGCCAAACCTGGTATGACCAAAGTACGCTGCCCTACTGGTTTCTGGAGCGGACGTTGCTAAATGTGTCTACGCTAGCCACCACCACAGCACACCGATTTTCGTCGGGGCGGTTTTATGCGTGGGAAGGCGTAGGCTCCTGTGCGGGTACTTGTACGCACGTGTGGCAATACGCGCAGGCGATGGGCCGTCTTTTTCCGGCGCTGGAACGGGATACGCGTGAACGGGTGGATTTAGGATTCGGTTTTCATGAGGACGGCCACATCGGTTTCCGGGCTGAATACGACCAGCAACCCGCCATCGACGGACAAGCCGGGCGAATCTTGGGTATTTATCGCGAACATCAGATGAGTGCTAACGATGAATTTTTGAAACGAAATTGGCCAAAAACAAAACGGGCAATCGAGTATGTGTTGAAACAAGACCGGAATGGCAACGGCATGGTTGACTCACAGCTCGAAAATACACTGGATGCCAAATGGCCGGGCGAAATTGCGTGGCTCGTGGGCCTGTGTCTCACGGCTGTAAAAGCGGGTGAATGTATGGCTGAGGAAGTCAACGACGCTGACTTTGCCGCTGTTTGTAAAGCTTTCGTCGAAAAGGGAAAGGCTGGTATGGAATCGCAACTGTTTAATGGCGAGTACTTTATTCATCTCCCCGACCCTAAATTAGGCAAAACGGTATTGGGCTCTTACGACACCTGCCACATCGATCAGGTGTATGGTCAGTCGTGGGCGTTTCAAGTTGGTTTAGGTCGAATTATTGATCAACAGAAAACACTGTCGGCACTGCGAGCTCTCTGGAAATACAATTTTGTGACTGATGTTGGACCGTACCTCACCAGCCATCATGGCGGGCGTCCGTACGCTTTACCCGGCGAAGGCGGTATGCTGATGAATACCAGCCCAACGAATGAAACCATTCCGTATGGCGTAAAGGATGCCTGGCAGGTTACCTATTTTCACGAATGCATGAGCGGATTTGAGCATCAGGTGGCCGGACACATGATTGCCGAAGGCATGACCGACGAAGGACTTGCTGTAATAAAAACGGTTCATGATCGTTACCATGCCGCTAAACGGAATCCATTTAACGAAGTGGAGTGCAGCGATCATTACGCGCGGGCAATGGCTAGTTACGGGGCGTTTATTACGGCCTGTGGCTACACGTATCACGGGCCGAAAGGAGAAATATCATTTGCACCAAAATGGAACACCGGCAAGTTCACAACTCCGTTTACTGCCGCCGAAGGTTGGGGTACGTATGCTCAGCAGAAACAGGGTAAACTATACGAATACCGCGTTGATGTAAAGTATGGCTCTCTTCAGCTAGAGCAGCTTACCGTTGAGAAAAACGATGCTAAGCCCGCCAAAAAAGTGACAGCTACGCTGGGAGATCAGTCCATACCTATTCAACTGAAACAGAATGCCAAAACGCTAACAATAAAATTTCCCACTCGCCACAAACTTCAGGTCAACCAACCTTTACTTGTGGTGGTGCATACTTAATTATCGGACTGAATCCGACGAACGTCTATTTTTGCGTTATGAATATTCTTACAATGAGCCAAACGCTGTTCTACCTTATTGAGCAGCAAACTGATTCAGAGAAGGCGGTCACTTACCTTCGCCAACAGACAGATGCATTTCATGCGAACCCACAAGTAGCTACGTTCTATCGCGTATTTACGGCTCTGCCTCGCTTTGTGGGTAAACAAACTGTTAGCGTGCCGTCTGATATAACGTTTGCTTTAGAGCGCGTACGGCCCGGTTTCACTGTAGCCGATTGGACGCTTGATCGACTGGCGCGGGTGTGGTGGCTACTTCAACTCCCCGCCGATGACGAAATTGCCTACGTCAAAACCATCAGCCAACTATTTAAAGCGGGTGAACTCAATGAACTGGTGGCCCTTTATTCGGCTTTGCCGGTTTTAAGCTTTCCCGAAGCTTGGAAGTTTCAGGCGACAGAAGGTATTCGAAATAATATTGCCGATGTTCAGTCTGCGATCATGCTTCACAATCCTTACCCCGCCGATTACTTTGATGAATCGGCCTGGAATCAGATGATTCTTAAAGCATTTTTTACCGATAAAGACGTTACGCAAATTACTGGCTTAAACGAACGAAAAAACGCCCGACTCGCCCAAACGCTGACAGATTATACTGCCGAACGTCGGGCTGCCGGGCGTACTTTACCTGCTCATATTGAGGAATTGATGTAACGTGGATATATATAGACCTATAAGGTTTTTGAAAAAACTTTATAGGTCTCATCTTGCAGTGGTGTCGGTTATTAGTAACAGACACCACTGCATTAATTTAAAGCGAGGGGTTTCCACGGCAATGGCTGACCGTCCACGTTACCTTAATAAAACCGATACGAAATACCTGCCGATAACATCAGTGACGGAGCACTATTCTTCAATAAGTCGTAGTTAAAGAATACGTTTTGATACTGCGCTTGAATCTCGGCTCCTAAACCCCGGTCACGTTTACCATAGTACTTAAGGCCAATGGCAGGAGCAATAGCGCCCTTAAAACCATTTTTTGGATCGGCTAGCGTCCCGAAGTAATTGGTGTAGTTAACAAATGCACCCCCGCCCGCAAACTGGACGTAAGGTCGCAGGGCAGCGGCATTGTCGGCGAAGTAATATGAGAGTGAAACCATTGCCGGAATAATCGATAACGTTCGGGTTTGCACTGCCGAAATAGCCTGGTCGCCATACTGATAAACCTGACGATCAAGCCGTTGCTGGCTGTACTGATAGCCCGTTTTTAAGCCTATCGAAAACCGTTTTGGAAACAACCACTCGCCATCTATGGCAAGATTGGTAGGCGATATTTTATTAATATACCCCTGTTGTCCGCCGAATGGAAAAGCAACACCGTAACGTGCCGAAATATTAAACGTGACATATTGCTGATACGGTGACGGAAAAGCATCATCACCCGTATTGTCGTTTTTATACTGCGCCCAGGCCGTTGTTGTTAACGCCATAAGGGCAAAAAGTGCTATTATCGGTTTCATGATTACCTATTCAGTTGCCTTTAAATAAGGCGATTGATTAAAAATGGCGGTTATAGCCGTGTCCACTGCTTGCTGATCAGTGATATCTGTACCCCGGATCGTTGCGTCATAAATGACATTCAGCTGCTGCTGATCGGTACCCGTGCCTGTTGCCGGGCGATTTTTTAGATCAACAATCTGAATCTCCCAGTACTGGTCGGTAACCTGATATGTGTAATAGCTAGGGTAATAAGGTGAATACCCATAACCGCCTAACCCACCATAACCACCACCCCAATAGCTCGAATAATACGAATATGGATTTGACGCAACACCCGTATACTGATTGTTAACCCGAATAATTGCCACGCCTAAATCGGCGCTATCTCCTCTTGTAACCCGCTTGAATCCTTTCGCTGTCAGGGAGTTCGCTACGTTTGTTACGAACCGGCTCGAAATATCAGTTTGTCCCGTGCTATAGGCATCGTTAGACTCAATCACCACCGAGTCGGGCAGGCTAAACGTTTTATATTGGCTAAAATTAACCGAGCGGTCGTAGTTCGTAATGTATACCGGACTGTCAGCTGGGCTTAAATCGTTGATTGCATTTTCACGGCAGGCCGTTAACCCACCGCCCACTAGGAGAAGTAGAGACGCCCATACGCTCCACTTTACTGGCTTAAATTGTTGACGCATTTTCATTGTTGCATTTGTTGTATGACTATCTATAAAACGGATAGACTAGTAGGAAGGTTGTATATGGAATTAAAATGTTGCTAAAATTCGTGCAGAAAAGAGGTGTATTTTTGCGGAACTTTGCGCCCCAACTGACGTTTTTATAACGCCCTTAACGTAGAAGAACTATGGATTTTATGGATTCAATTCGTGGTATGTCGTTTTTCGATATGCACGTTCATATGACCTCCCGCACAACCGACGATTATCAGGCTATGGCCGATGCAGGCGTAGTAGCCTTGATCGAACCGGCTTTCTGGTTGGGACAGCCTCGCTCGGGTGTAGATTCGTTCCGGGATTATTTTGCCAGTCTGGTAGGATGGGAGCGATTTCGGGCGTCGCAGTTTGGTATTCGGCACTATTGCACCATTGGGTTGAACTCCAAAGAGGCTAATCAGGAAGAATTAGCTGAACAGGTTATGGAAATTCTGCCATTATTTATCTATAAAGAAGGCGTTGTGGGTATAGGCGAAATTGGATTTGACGACCAGACGCCTGCTGAAGATAAATACTACCGGGCACAGTTGGATTTAGCCAAAGAAGCTGGCCTTCCTGTGCAGATTCACACGCCCCACCGCGATAAAAAGCAAGGAACCAGCCGAAGTATGGCCATTGCACTCGAACACGGCCTGGAACCGGGTATGGTTATCGTAGATCATAACAATGAAGAAACGGTACGCGAGGTGTTGGACAGAGGTTTCTGGGCTGGTTTTACCATTTATCCATTTACCAAAATGGGTAATGAGCGAATGGTTGACATTGTGAAGCAATACGGACCGGAGCGCATTATGATTAACTCTGCCGCCGACTGGGGGATTAGCGATCCATTGGCCGTACCCAAAACGGCTGCATTGATGAAACAGCGTGGTATTTCGGACGAGGCCATCAAACTTGTAAGCTTCACTAATGCCGTAACAGCCTTCGCCCAAAGTGGTCAACTTAGCCTGGACGACCTCACTCAACCGATAGGTATTGATCAGAGCCAGCGTTATAATGGTAGCTCGGTTCTACGCGGTGGGCAGGCTCCAAGAATAGACAAAGAATCAACAATTATTAAATAGTGAGTGTGGTGTCGGTTTAGACCGGGCTGTTGCTCCTGAAACCAACACGCTACTTATAAACGCTATACATATGTCGGTTTCGATGGGGCTGGTGCTTCACAAACCGACACCACTACATGAACAAAACAAAGGCATTTCTCTCCCTCACTCGCCCTGCCAATCTCGTTACCGCTGTTGCCGATGTGTTAGCGGGTATGGCTATTGCGGGGTATTTTATGATCCCCGACGCTTCCCCGGCGCCTATCGGCTGGCTTAGTTTAGCAACGGTCGGACTGTATGGTGGGGGCGTAGTATTCAATGATGTTTTCGATGCCGAGCTAGATGCCGTCGAGCGTCCCGAGCGCCCCATTCCCAGTGGTATAGTCAGTAAAGTTGCCGCTACTCTATTAGGAACCGGCCTATTGATTATTGGTATTGCTGCTTCGTTTTTAGTGAATCAAACGGCTGGTTTTCTGGCCATTGGGATTAGTGTAGCCTCGCTTGTGTATGATCGGTTTGGTAAGCATCATAACTGGTTAGGGCCCGTTAATATGGGACTTTGCCGAGGGTTGAATTTACTGTTAGGTGTAAGTATTCTACCCGACCAAGTTTTGCCATGGGCGTGGGTTGGGGTTGTACCGATTGCCTATATTGCCGCTATAACGATGATCAGCAGGGGAGAGGTTCATGGCGGTAGTCCAACTATATTGCGGGTTGCCGGACTATTTTACGCACTCGTAATCGGCTGTGTAGCGGCTTTGGCACAACGGCAGCAGCAGCTAGGTACGGCGTTGCCCTTTCTGCTTCTGTTTGGATACTATATTTTCCCCCCACTTTGGCGGGCGGTAAAAGAACCTGTTGGTCGAAACATCGGTATGGCTGTGCAGGCGGGAGTATTATCGCTCATTGTCATGAATGCGGCATGGGTAGCGGCTTTCGCATCATTTCCGCTGGCAATGTTGGTGTTTTGTCTGTTACCCCTATCACGATTGTTAGCGAAGGCATTTGCTGTAACGTAATTTGTCAAATCAAAGTGGGTCAGGCCGACTATACAGCGTATAGTCGGCCTGACCCACTTTGATTTGAGGTGTCTTATTTAGGCGTTTGCAGGTGTGCAGAATTCTTCCAGCGCCATTTCCAGGTGCTGAGCAATCATCTGCGCCGAGCGCCCTTCAATGTGGTGCCGCTCAATAAAATGTACTAAATCACCATCTTTAAAAATACCGATTGCAGGCGATGATGGTGGATAAGGAAGCAGATATTCCCGCATCTTGGCGGTAGCTTCCAGATCACTACCGGCAAATACAGTTACCATCTTGTCCGGCTTTATGGCACTAGCCGCCAGAGCTGATTTCACTCCTGGACGAGCCGCACCAGCTGCACAGCCACAAACCGAGTTCACAACAACAAGCATTGTGCCCTCTGCGTTTTCCATTGTGTTCACCACATCGTCAGCAGTGGTCAATTCTTCAAACCCGACGCTCGTCAGGTCTTCCCGCATCGGGATAAGCAAATGAGGAGGATACATAATTTTTGTGATTAATTAATAGTCAATTGCCACAAGCCACTGTTAGTTGTTTAGGTAACGAATGGCCAACAACATAAATTTACATAAATCCAAGTTCAAGTTTCGCTACTTCCGACATGAGTTCGGTCGAATAGGGAGGATCAAACGTTAGTTCAACACTAACATCATTAACGATGTCGATAGCTCGTATTTTCTCTTCAATCTCAGCCGGGATTGACCCTGCCGATGGGCACGAAGGTGAGGTTAGCGTCATCAAAATATAAACGTTGTTGACGGGAAATATCTTGATGTCGTAAATAAGACCTAGCTCGTACACATCTACCGGAATTTCGGGATCGTAAACGCCTTTAAGGGCTAATACGACTTGTTCTTTCAGTTCTTCGTCTGTCATGACATAACAATTAAACAGTTTTTTCGGTGTATGCGCGGCCGTACGCTTTCATCCGTTCAATCATCGAAGCCAGTCCACCGGCCCGTAAGGAGGTAATCAAATTACCCATACCGACTTGCGGAATAAAGTATAAGTCAGCCTTGGCAATATCTTCAGGTTTTTGACCTGACAGCACCCGAATCAGCAGGCCAATCAGACCTTTGGATATTTGCGCTGTTGGTTCAGAATCGCCGTAAAAATACAGACCATCTCCTTTCAATTCGCCATCTAACCACACTTTCGACTGGCATCCCATAATCCGATTATCGTCTGTTTTAGCCGATTCGGGCATAAGAGGCAGTTTTTTTCCTAAATCAATAATGTATTGCGTCTTGTCGAGTTGATCATCGAACAAGTCGAATTCCTCAATGATCTCGTCTTGTATTTCGTTAATTGTCATAATTAGATTCTCCCTAAAGGCTGCCCCATTGCACGAAGGGCCAATATTCGAAGCGTTTCGTCCTGATACTGGACTAATCTATACTTTCGGACAAACACCTCTCGAATAAAGCTTATATCAACATCTGGTACTATCCGTCCCATTTCTGGAAACTTTATTAGCAAGTCAACTTTCTTGTTTAGCTCGTCTGACCAATCTTCGGCTAAGACGGGAGAGTAATCGTAATAATTACTGTATGCTTTTCTAACCTCTTCCTTTGCACTGTCATTCCAGATTAAATTCATGCTACGTTCCCGCTCCCTCTTTTCTGTGCTTTGAATTCATTGAATTCTTGCATAAAATCTTTGTGAGAAGTGCCTGGTTCGCTTTCCGCTTCCCGAAGTCGCTCATTAATTAATCGTATAAACAAAATTCGTTCGATCAATTGATCTGCTGTTACCTGGTCGGGTAAATTTCCAAAACTTTCGATGACCTGATTTTTGTTCAACAGTGTTTCTGTTTCCATACAGTGCGGTATATAAAAATCAAAGCATCATTTTCTGAACCCGGCAAAGCCCCTGCACGAGCCGGTCAATTTCATCTCTGGTGTTATAAACCGCAAATGACGCCCGCGTAGTTCCGGCAATACCAAAACGGTGCATAAGTGGTTGAGTGCAGTGATGACCCGTTCTGACGGCAATGCCCTGCTGGTCCAGAATCACGCCCGTATCCTGGTGATGAATACCGTCCAGTACAAAAGATATGACACCAATTTTGTGCGCTGCCTGTCCAACAATTCGTAGGCCCTTCAACTCACTCAATTGTTCTGTAGCATAGTGTAGTAGATCGTTTTCGTGCGCTGCAATGTTTTCTTTTCCCAAACCCGCCATGTAGTCAAGGGCACTTTTGACCGCAATCACATCGGCAATATTAGGTGTGCCGGCCTCAAATTTATAAGGAATGTCATTATAAGTGGTCTTGGCAAACGTGACCTCTTTGATCATTTCACCCCCGCCCCGATAAGGAGGCATCGAGTCAAGAATTTCTTTCTTGCCATACAAAACCCCCATACCCGTTGGGCCGTAAAGTTTGTGTGCCGAGAGAACGTAAAAATCAACGTCGAGCGCCTGTACGTCAATCTCGAGGTGTGAACTGGCTTGTGCACCATCAATCAATACCAGTGCTCCGACAGCGTGTGCTTTGTCGATAATCGTCTTGATCGGATTTATCGTTCCGAGAGAATTAGAGACGTGAACGCAGGAAACGAACTTAGTCCGTTCCGTCAATAGTTTTTCATATTCTTCCAGAATAAGTTCGCCTTGGTCATTTACTGGAATGACTTTCAGAACGCATCCTTTCTCTTCACAAAGCATCTGCCAGGGGACTATATTGGAGTGATGCTCCATCGTCGAGATAATGATCTCATCGCCCTCTTTTAAAAACCGTCGACCGTAAGTTTGGGCTACCAGATTGATGCCGTCGGTGGTGCCATAGGTGAAAATAATTTCCTGCCAGTGCTTTGCATTAAGGAACTCCTGCATTGCCCGGCGTGATGCTTCAAAGGCAGCTGTTGCCTGTTCGGCCAAATGGTGAATGCCCCGGTGAATATTGGCATTGTATCCCTCGTAGTATTGGGTTATTGCGTTAATGACCGATTGCGGCTTCTGATTCGTAGCGGCATTATCAAAATACACCAACGGGCGACCGTTAATTTCCTGGTGAAGCACCGGGAAATCCTGGCGAATTTGCTGAATATCGAGGGTAGTTTCTATTGCTGATTGCATGTCGTGTTCGTACCGAAAAGAGGTAAGATAAACGTAACGCTGACCGAAGAGTCATCTGTAAAACGTAAATCAAGGGCGGTTAGGTTCGTATAAAATCTATAGTCTGCGTAAAACGATTACCTGGTTGCGTAAAGTTTTGCTTCGACGAAAATTGTCATCGGCAATTAACACAAGCGTCTGCTTTTGTGCATCAGCCCAGGCCACTGCTTCAAGATTACAGACGGTACCCGGAAACTGGCGGTTAAAATCGAACGCTAATTCCTTTCGTAATCTATGTGTCGTTTCGTCTAGAGTCGCCAGATATAGGTTCGCCGTAACTCGCTTCTGGCTGGCATCGTAGCATCGTTCCAGAACGAGTATTTGTGTATCATCTACCGCCAGTATTTCCGAAATCCCCCCTAACCGTTCTTCTCCCTGCGCAAAGGCGCAGCGGTTTATAGGGTAAGAAAATCGCTCGACAACTGGATCAGCTGCGCGTGGATTTGGGTAGCGGAAAAACGTTATCGTATCCTGACTCATGCGGGTTTCGCCCTCCCAACCGGCTTCGGGAGCGATCCAGAGGGTGCCCGATGGGGTTAGTGCCAGCCCTACGAGACCTTTATTGGGACCTGGCAATGGCATTTTTAACAACACCTGAGCCGCACTGTCACGAATAGTTTTGCCGTATTGAACTGACGTAACAAATTCGTGTTCATCGGCCCAGAAGTAAGTTCCGGTTTTGACATCGTATCGAACTCCTTCGAACCAGAAGGGCGTCTTTTGAGACATCTTTAAGCGTGAACTGTCGCTCAGATCACGGATAGTTCGGATGTTGTTGAACGTAAAGTGCCATCCACGGTCACTCACCAGATGCCACTCGCCCGTTGTTGGTACAATGTCCAGACCCGAAATGCCCCGCAGGCTATCATGAACCAGCGGAATCGTCATCGAATCACCTTCGAAGATAAAGCGTAACTTTTGCCCTGAGACAGCGTTCGCCATGACCAGAAAAAAAGAGAGTAAACGGAGTAATCTCATGTATACCTGAAGCAGGGACTAACTTAAAAAAATATCGGTCAGTAAATCAGTACTTTCTACCTGATTTACTGACCGACTTGTCAAGCAGTCAACTGACTTATTTTGTCAACTTTTCGCGTACTACCCCTTCCAGATACTCACGGATAGGCTGAATTTTGATCTGGCTCAGTATGTCCTGCGAGAAAGCATATAACAGTAACGTCCGGGCTTCATCTTTCGGAATACCCCGCGAGCGCATGTAAAATAAAGCCTCGTCGTTTAGCTGGCCGGTGGTGGTACCGTGCGAACATTTTACATCATCGGCATAAATCTCCAGTTGCGGCTTGGTATTCATCGTAGCCCCAGGCGACAGCACCACGTTCTTACACGACTGGTAAGCATTGGTTTTCTGGGCATCGGGTCGAACGAAAATTTTGCCGTTAAATACGCCTGTACTGTTATCG
This sequence comes from Spirosoma flavum, assembly GCF_042686045.1. Classification (NCBI taxonomy): domain Bacteria; kingdom Pseudomonadati; phylum Bacteroidota; class Cytophagia; order Cytophagales; family Cytophagaceae; genus Spirosoma; species Spirosoma flavum. Next base: position 54,169 of record NZ_JBHUOM010000019.1, on the reverse strand, counting down.
TCCAGAATACCCTTGTAGAGTTCATTGCTGTACGAATTGGGCATGGCGTGATCGACAAGTGTGTGATTATCCACATGTTGCCGACCATTAGGCATGTACAGGCCATACATAAAGGCTTCTGTATGCTGGCCGTTAAGCACAATATTCAGGTTATTGCGAACAAAGCTGCCATTGAGCGTTATCGCGGCTGAATAAAAGTGGCTGCTATCGGCTTGATTCACCTGCGTGGTGCCAATATGATACGCTTTTTCTGTTTCGTTCAGCACTTTATAATACTGCATCCGGGCGTCGCGGTCGAGCACAATTTCAGTGACGACGTTAACAAAACTGGACTTTTCGCCAAGCGTCCGATAGGACTCGGCCACCATCACTTCCGAATTTTTGCCGACAACAATAAGGTTACGCGGCTGCGAGGCCACATTTTTATCGCGGGCATCGGTAATAAAACGTAGAATAATGGGTTGCTCAACAGTTGAATTATTCGGCACCCGAACAACTACGCCATCGCTAGCCATAGCCGTGTTCAGCGCTGTAAACGCATTTTTTTGATAATCAGCATACCGGGCGAAATGCGATCCGATAAAATCAGGATCAGCCTTCATGGCTTCGGCAAAACTCATGATTTGAACTTGATCGGCTGGGCTGACAATGCGCGAAAGCTCGGGATGGTACAGGCCGTTAATAAAGTACAGAAGATTACCTTCGAGGTTCGGAATTTCTAATGGAACAAGGTCAGCCGCCGTCAGTGTAGACGTTGTATCGAGGCCAAAGTCTTCTTTAAGCAACCCATTGACACTAGAATATTTCCATTCTTCGTGCCGAATAGTGGGGAACCCAAGCTGCTCAAACTGTTTCAGAGCCGCCCGCCGAAGCTGGTGCAACGGAGTCTTCCGTTCGCCGTTCATGCGCTCTTCGTTATCTCGAAAAGATGTCAGCAGCTGCTCTTTAAAATCGTTATATGATGCGTAGGAGGGAGTCATCTTTTTAATGAGAAATGAGAAATGATAACCGGGTCGCCGAAGCGATGACAAATGATCCGTAGTTCGGATCATTCATTAGTTACCATGCATCATTGATTTATACCGCAGCTTCGGCTTCAGCCTTAATCCAGTCGTACCCTTTTTCTTCCAGTTCGAGAGCCAGTTCTTTTGGACCAGACTTCACAATACGACCTTTATATAATACGTGCACGAAGTCGGGCACGATATAATCCAGCAACCGCTGATAGTGGGTTACTAAAATCGTTGCCCGCTCTGGCGACCGAAGTTTATTTACGCCATCCGCTACAATGCGTAGCGCATCAATGTCCAGACCCGAATCGGTTTCATCCAGAATCGCCAGTTTCGGTTCGAGCATAGCCATCTGGAAAATTTCATTTCGTTTCTTTTCCCCGCCCGAAAATCCTTCGTTCAATGATCGGCTTAGTAATGACTGATCAATGTTGACGAGTTTCATTTTCTCTTTCATCAACTTCAGAAACTGCACCGCATCAAGCGATTCCTGACCGCGATACTTACGGATTTCGTTCAGCGCTGTTTTCAGGAAATTTGTCGTACTGACACCAGGAATCTCTATAGGATACTGAAAAGCCAGAAAAATACCTTCGGCTGCCCGCTCTTCAGGAGCCATATCTAATAAATCCTTACCATCGAATAATACGCTACCGCTCGTTACATCATAGTCTTGACGACCTGCCAATACTGATGCCAGCGTGCTCTTGCCAGCTCCGTTAGGACCCATAATGGCGTGAACCTCACCAGCATTGACTTGCAGGTTGAGACCTCTTAGTATTTCTTTAGTGCCGATTGAGGCATGTAAATTACTGATGGATAACATAATAGGTTGTATCGTGACCACTCTAAATAAAGCCGCAAAGATAACAGACGAAACGGCATCTACGTTGTAGGATAACAAAATCGGACGTTTAAAAGTTGTCGTGTCTTGTTTATATGAGAATATAAACAAGACACGCTAGCCAAAACGCCGACGCCCGCCGGATAAAGGGCGGGCGTTGATCAGTAATCAATAGATTTTAGACGTACAAATATGGGTTAGTACTGCATCTGGCAGATGGACAAGTTAACGTTCGTCACCGACGCGTTTTGCCCGCTTGGTTTGGCCAAGCATGTAGGGAATGCACACCACAGCCGGACAGGTACACACCGATGGCTCCAATAAGACCGTCATATCCGTGTAACATCCCGAACTGTTGTAAACCCGAATGGTGTAAGCCTGCGTCACTACCGGATTGCTGAGGTTGCTCACCAACACTCCACCCACCGGTATTAGCTGGGCCTTGCCCGATAAGGAAGCCGCTTCGTTGAAGTCTGCTCCTACTGAATATTGGTATCGGTACGCCGAATTATAGCCACTGAGTACAATCCTGCCATCAGCCTGAGCGGTATTGCCCACGCAACTGACGGGGCTGGTCATGGCCTTAAAACTGGGTAGGGTGTCTTCTTCGATAATAAAGGGGCAACAGGAGAAGTCGGGGCAACTGCCTGAGACGTTGTCGACAGCCAAACTGTATGTGCCCGGTTCGGTGATATCGAGCGTGTTGGTCGTTTGCGTAGTCAACTCGACAGACCCGTTGAACCAGCGATAACTACTTCGACCCGCGGGGGCAGTTAGTCGAAATGTGTAAGTATCGCCCGTGCAGACCTTAACGGGAATGGATGTGCAGACCGTAGCTGTATCGCCGGGGATGGTAGCCTTAGTATAAAGAATGCCCGAACTGTCAGCGATGGCCTGGAATGTCAGGCGGAGACTCTGTCCTGAACTGATGGAGGCAATGGACCAGGTGCTGACCAGTGTGCCCTGAGTAAACGTAGTACCGGTGGGAGCAGTAGCGGAGTTTGTAACATAGGTGAGGCCGGTAGCGCTGGAGTCCCGCACGACGACATTGGTGGCGGTAGTGGTACCCACATTACTCAACAGTAGTGTGTAGGTCAACACCTCACCTTTTTGGGCTCTGGATTTATCGACGAGTGCAGTAAGGGTCAATTGGGTACCTGTCGGTTGGTTGCACGAGCCGGGTGCGGTGTAAGTTGTGGTGGTTGAACACTCCGGCAGGCTGGCCGTTACGGTGTGCAAACTCCCATCGGAAGCAACGCCACTAAACACCGCCGTAAAGCTACTCTGATCGCTTGTCGTAACGGTGAAGGTTTGACTTTGAGGACCATCACTCACGGTAAGAATACCAACTGCCGGATTCATCATGGTAACGACGACCGTTGATGAATAGGTATTCGTTGAGGTTATACATAAACCCACAGTGGCCGTTGCGGTTAAGCTACAAACGAGTGCCAAGTCCATAGGCTGTTTCAGAGTAGCTACACTGAATGAGCGGTTCGTGATTTTGTTATAAGCCTGTGCCCCAAGTGACCTCACCGCATACGCTGGAAGGATGAAGTTTACAGGAACGCTGTGATTCGTACCTGCTGTAGTATCTGACAAAAAAAGGAGTGGATTCGCCCGGCTAACACCATTAATTTCGGTGGCTTCCTGTAGGCTCTTTGCGTTACAGTCATTAAAGACCTGACCGCCCAAGCAACCCGAAATTATGCCATTGTTTATAGCGACGGATGACTGAGCGTGTGTAAGCCCCGCCGAAAGAATAAGCAGGACGAACGAAACGATTAGTTTTTGTAGCACATCATTACCAAAATTCGGACAGAATCTACCGGTAATTAGCTGTCCAAAATTTGGTGTCAACTCATCTATATGGAGAAGCCAATCATTTTTTTTTAGAGTAGACACGGGCATACGCTCTTGAGTCATAAATACGTAAATACAACACGCATTAGAGGCTGTCAAAAAACATGCCGATTGTTTAGGTAATACCGGGAAGCGATAATTTATAAGTGGTTTTAGTAGTCATAGTATTCGATAAGTAACTAAGTGCTTATTTATTTATGATAGATAAGGTACCAATCTTATTCATCTATGTAGTTACACCATCTAGCTTGGTTTAGATTTATTTGGGTGACATGCATATGATTTTCTCAACACTGTATTTGAGATGAAGATAATGTGAACTGGTTTATATCCATCTCAAACCCGTACCTTGTAAACCCGACCCGTCGCTAAACATAGACCGGATTTAGGTATGAAAAATGAACAGAATAACACGGTTCCTGAGCGCTTAATGGCAGGAATTACTGACCATACTGATACACTTCTTATCAACGTCTCATCTGAAATCGGTACGCTCCGGCGACTGCTAATTCATAGTCCCGACCGGGGTTTAGGTAAAGTGGTCCCTTCTAAGGCTCAGGACTGGCTTTTCGAAGACATTGTACACCTGGATATGATGCGCCGGGACGAGTACGATTACTACGTCAAGATTCTGCTATACTTCTTAGACCCCGACAAAGTACGGAGTAGGATTGCTGATCTGGGGCCTGATTCTGACCGATCGTTTTTTAAACCAGACCATGCCGATTATTTCAAGTCTGATAGAGTAATTGATATTCAATGCCTGCTTTCCGACATTTTGGCCGATGAGGTTATTCGAACCCGTCTGATTGCGGCAATCTGCGGTATTGAACGAACGTCGTTTCGAACTCAGCAACAATTGAGTCAGTATGAACCGACCGAACTAGCGAAAATTATGATTTCGGGGACGCTGCCCGATTTGACGATGCTCTTCGCGCCATTGCCTAATTTTATTTTTACGCGGGACATTGGTATTGTCATCAACGACCATATTCTGCTCAATAAACCAGCGAAAATGGCCCGTACACGCGAGGCATTACTAGCGCAATATATTTTCTTTAATCACCCACTCTTTATTAATTACCAGGAAAATATACTTGAAATTCCTGATAACGAACATGCCTTTCTGCTACCAGATGCCGATGCAAACCGTGACGTTACGAGATCAACGCTTGAAGGGGGCGATGTGATGATGATTGGCAAACGACACCTGATAATTGGGGTTAGTGAGCGTACTACTTTATACGCGGCTCAGCAGGTAATGCGGTTGGTATTTGACAAGAACGTGGTGGATAAGGTTACGATTCTTCAGATTCCGAAAAAACGGGATTACATGCACATCGACACGGTTTTTACGCAGGTGAAACGCAACGTGTGGGTATTGCTTGGGTCGCTGGCCCGCACGGGTGATGAAGCTAAAAAACGGGACGTCATTCATTTCTTCGCACCAAAGAATGTGTCAGAAGACTTGAAAATCATGCAATTCACCAAAGGGTTAGAACAGAAACCCGTCGAAATTGAGAACCTCGAAGACCTGCTGATCGACATTAGTAAAAATGACCTCGGCACCACTGAACCGGTACAGTTTATCTATTCTGGCAACAATGAGTTTCCGTTTGGTGCACGGGAACAGTGGACGGATTCGTGCAATCTGCTTGCCTTAAAAGACGGCGTTGTGGTGGGTTACGATCGCAATGAAAAAACGGCTGATGCTTTCCGGGCGTCGGGCTTTGAGGTGATCGGAGCTGCAAAATTGCTGGCGCGTTTCGAGCGCGGTGAATCTTCGCCCGAAACCATTGAAAACACATTTATTATGCTGCCGTCAGCCGAACTAAGTCGGGCGCGGGGCGGGTCGCACTGCATGAGCTTACCGCTTTTGCGCGATGAGATATGATAAGTTCGAAAGCCGTAAGTTGATTTCGTGATCTTTCATAGCTGTAAAACGATTTGATGCTTTATTAATCCGGAAGAAGGGTCAAACCTTGGCTGTTTTAGGGTGTGAAACATATCGTGAGAATCGCGCTTAGTTTTTAAAGACCAACTTTACCAAGATTCTATGTCCGTTGCCAATACTATTGCCGAGGGTTTTGACCGGGAGAGTAACCTTGATTTTAATCGATATTTAAATTATTCCTGTACGTCTTCCAGTCAAGCTAAGTCTGGATCATGTTTAGCTTACCATCTGGAATACATTGGATTAGGGAAGTGGAATAGTTCATCAGAGCAATTGACGAATCATCTAAAATGCTTCTTGGACTTATAGGCTCGTTGAACAATTAATGCTTTGGTACTAATTTGCTGTTGTATTGGTGTAGTAGCGTTACTGACCCCTTACAATTTACGCCCTTACAACTATTATTATGCAATCTCAGGCTACGTCCCATATTTTAATGATTCGTCCGGTCAACTTCGGTTTTAATGCCGAAACTGCCGAATCGAACGCGTTTCAGGATAGTAAACTGGCGGCACAAACGAAGGATAGAGCCCAGGAAGGTGCCCGACGGGAGTTCGACGAAATGACACGCCAACTTCAGGCTATCGGTGTGGATGTAATAATCTATGACGACGCTGTTGACCCCTACACACCTGATTCGATCTTTCCCAATAACTGGGTTTCTTTCCACGCTAGCGGAACGGTGGTGCTTTATCCAATGCAAGCCGAAAATCGTCGTCTCGAACGCCGACAGGATATTATTGACGACCTCGCTAAACAGTATCACGTTGCGAAAATCGTTGATCTGACCCACTTTGAAAAGGAAGGTAAATTCCTGGAAGGTACCGGCAGCCTGGTACTTGACCGGATGAATAAGGTTGCCTTTGCCAGTCTGTCGCCCCGAACCCATCCTGATGTGCTGGCCGAATTCAGTCGGCAGACCGGCTACCGAACCGTATCATTCCACTCAGCCGATGCGAGCGGTAAGGCTATTTATCATACCAATGTGCTGATGTGCATTGCTGATACCTTCGCCATTGTCTGCTTGTCTGCTATCAGCGACCCCGACGAACGACTGATGGTACGCCAGGAGTTAGAAAAGCTGAACAAGCGTATAATCGATATTTCGCTGGAGCAAATGGCCAATTTTGCGGGTAATATGCTGATGATTACTACCCGGAAAGGGCAGAAATTGTTGGTGATGTCTACGCGTGCTTTTGAGTCGTTAACACCTAAACAGATTGATCTTTTAGATGATTATGCTACCCTGCTTCACTTCGACTTGTCGGTAATTGAAGGAAACGGCGGTGGCTCTGCCCGTTGCATGATGGCCGAGGTTCACCTGCCGAGGAAATAAGTAGACGGCATAAATACGGTTACGTTTGCGTTTTGTAGCCCACGACTTTAATCGTGGGCTAAATTATTTTTCCTGATGTTGCTTGCACATACAAATATCATTTTATACCTTTGTTGCCATAGTACAGAATGAACATGATGACCGAAGAGAAAACAGTTACCGTAGCCGAGGAAAAGAAATTCGCAACACGATACAGTGCTTGTTTGTTATTCTCAGCTAACGCATTGTCGCGGGCTATTACGGCCATTGGTGATGAGGAATTTGGTCGTTTTGGACTCTGTTATTCCCACGCCTACATGCTTTGTGAAGTAGTAGGACAGCCGGGCATAACACCGTCCGAATTGAGCAAAACCCTTTATTTGACGCCATCGACGATTACTCGCTTGGTTGAAAAACTTGAACAGAAACACTTGGTTCGACGTGAGTCAGAGGGAAAGAAAACGCTGATTTATCCAACAAATGAGGGTGTAGAACTTCAGCCTGAAGTGGCAGAAGCGTGGGATCGTGTGGGAACGCGCTATTCCCAACTAATTGGCGAAACGAACGTTTGCCAATTAACTCAACAGGTATTCAAAGCGGCAAAGGCGCTGGGTGAAGCCTTATAAAAAATTCGTCAAAAAACTTGTTTGCACATACAATAAATTCAACAGCCATGAAAAAGAACGAAGAAACCGTAGGATTAGTGATCGGTAATGCAACCGATACAACAAAAGAAATTTGCCGGTCACTGGCTAAAAATGGTATTTCGGCGATTGTTGTGCAAAAAGAGAGTACTCAGCATGAAGTAGAAGACACGACAGACCATCATCATTGGTCGGGTCAGCCGGGTAAAGACCTGTTTTTTAACGGCTGGAAACTGTTATTCTAATAAAATGAACAGACAGAAGTAATGGCGCTCAACTGTTTGTTATAGACTAACTCATTAAGGCTAAGTTGGTAGTTCTGCTAATACGAATGACTAAGCCAATTTTACCTGGAAATCCCTCCCTTAACACAAATAGCGTACAAAAACGCCGGATCATAGTATGGTCCGGCATTTTTTGTACCTCACAACCAAGGTTGTCGAAAGACGCATCGATACAGTAATAATACCTCATATGGCTTTCGAATACGGACGTACCTGATGTACTTTACCGAAAAGGTCGAAAATTTGGGTTCGGTCGTTGGCATGAATCCACACTATTGACCTTTTTCAATAGCCAAGATCTAATAGCTGTCAAGCTATATTTGTAGGATATAGAAGAAAGTGAATATTACATTCGTTCATGCCTGGAACTTGACGAGAAGACGAATCGATGTAACCTAATCTTTGTCCAAATTGGCATTAGTCAAAACCATCAGACCAAAGTCAAGTTACCTTCTTCAATGAACCCTTTGTAGATTTTGCGGTATTGAACGACTCTAGTAGTGCCAAATAGATTAAAGCGACTCGTTGAACCTCATAAGTGAAGCGTACACCTAGTAAACAAAAGTTAGCATGGAGCAACAGCCTATAAAATCTAATCAGGCTGAACGGGGCCAACAATCAACGCTGGTTGGTATCGTGGTAAATATTGGGCTGGTATTGGTTAAGGGAACCGCTGGGTGGTTTGGTAACTCCTACGCCCTGCTGGCCGACGCAATGGAATCGGCTACTGACATTGTGACGTCGATATTTGTTTGGGTTGGTTTGCGCACAGCCGCGCGTGCCCCCGATCAAAACCACCCCTTCGGTCACGGAAAGGCTGAACCGCTGGCAGCTATCGTCGTGGCGGTGGCCTTAGTTGGCGCGGCTATTTTAATTGCGGTGCAAAGCATTGGAAATATCCGGGTGCCCCATAAGATACCCGCCCCTTTTACGCTGGTAGTGCTGGCGGGTGTGGTCATTGTTAAGGAAGTGCTTTTCCGGCGTGTTACCAAGGTTGGCGCTGAAGTTGACAGTAGCGCGGTTAAAGCCGATGCCTGGCACCACCGCAGCGATGCTATTACATCGCTAACGGCGTTTGTTGGGATTAGCATTGCTTTGATTGGCGGACCGGGTTACGAAAGTGCCGATGATTGGGCAGCCTTGCTGGCCTCTGCTTTCATTATTTACAATGCCTACCACATTTTTCGGCCTTCGTTCGGCGAAATCATGGACGAAACACCGCCTGGTGATTGGCAAGGGGAATTAAGAGCTATTGCGTTAACGGTACCTCAAGTGCGGGGTATCGACAAATACCGAGTGCGCAAAACGGGTTTTGAATACTTCATTGATCTCCATGTGCAGGTACCCGGTGAGCTAACCGTTGGACAGGGACATGCTATTGCCCACGCTGTGAAAGCGGCTGTGTTGCGGGCAAAACCCGCTGTTTATGATGTGCTGGTACACATTGAACCCGCCTAGCGAATAGTAAACAAGCGTTTGATTGACTGGTTAAAAAGTGGGATGTTGCTCGTAGAGAGTCCATTGTTGCCGGGTAGTGGGCTGTTTTGGACTGAGAATAACGCCTGAATTGATTTCGCCAGAACTGTCTGCCGGAGTCAAGTATAGATCCGAATTGGCTAACTTAATTAGATAGGTATGATTTGCGATGGGAACAAATTCCCACTGCTGGTCCAGCTGGTTAGGGTGAATGGGTTGTTGAGCAACTTTTTCGCCAATAGTGGCAGACCCCGTAGCTGGTTGCAGTGTTTTGCTGGTAAATAGGTTTTTCAACTGGTAGGCGTTGCCACTCAGATGGTGGAAATCCCAGGTCATACATTTCCAGTTGGTTGGGGTGTAGAGCACAATAGGGGTTCCGTCCTGTTTTTGGGCATCTTTAACCCGCAGAAGCATACCCGTCTGAACGTTTTTAATGGCGTAGGTACCTTGTATGGCTTGCCCCTGAGTAGTCTGGCCCGACGTACTCTGACCAGATAGCATTAACGCCAGACCAAGCCAGTAATAAAGTAGTTTCTTCATGCCAGTAAGTTAATTTAGGTGTTGACTACTAACTAATTAACAAAACAATTTACTGAAATTATCATCCTTTAACTACAAATTAAGTATTGTTGATTAGTGCGCCAATGTTTTCGCAGCTTTATAACTTGTAGTTAAGCTCGGCCAAACCGAAGGGTGGAAATGGCCATCCTGCTCAACTAGGGCGTGGGTTAAGCCTGCTTGCTTGGCATGGTCAAAAAGTCGTTTGTAGTCGATATTACCTTTCCCAACTTCGGTATTAGCGGTAGGGTCATGCTTGTCCATATCCTTGACATGCCATAGAGGAAAGCGACCGGGATACTTCTGAATATAGGCCACCGGATCTTTTTTCATGCGGGCAAACCAATAGATCTCCAGCTCCATAACCATAAGTTTTGGGTCAATCTGTTTCAGGAATAGGTCGTAGGGCATGACACCATCGAACGTCTCAAAATCATAGCCGTGATTGTGGTACCCAAATTGTACCCCGTGTTTGCGGCATAATTCGCCCAGGCGGGTGTACTCATCAACGGCCCGCTTGCTGCTTTCCAGATCGGTAAGTTTGTTGAAGGGGACAATCATATATTTCAGGCCTACTTCGGCTGCCTGAGTGATAGAGGCTTCGGGCGTCTGGCTGAAATTAAAGTGACTGGCGAATAAATTCATGCCCAGATCGCGGGCTATTTTAGTGAATTCAGCGGGCTTCAACCCGAAATAAATGCCCTTATCACCTTGGTAAGATTCAAGTTCGGTATAACCAATGGCAGCGAGTTGTTTGAGCGTACCAACGGGGTCCTGATTCATCAGGTCACGCACGGTATAAAGTTGAATACCAATGGGTTTGTTGGTAGCTGCCCAGGCCGGTTCAACTGCCAGCAAGGTTGCCATTGATCCTGTTGTTAAAAGAAAGTCTCTGCGGGTAATCATTGGGTATAACGAAAAGGGGGGATGAGCGTACTTAATTGAGCTGTCAACCAAAGTACGTTTAATGAGTATTTCTACCCCTTTGCGAAAGATTCTAAAAGGATATTTACTTATTTGGTCGTCCATTGAGATTGACCAACGACTAGTCGTGTATCAGCTAATTCAGCAGCAAGTTTTAACCCTATTGCCTGATTGGCTGTCATTCGCTCACAACGCGTAGCATTTGCTTAGTGGCTAATAAATCTTTATGTTATCCACAAATCGGTTTGACGTTATCTCATTACTATCTCAACTTCTGGACTGATGCTGATTTCAGTGCAGTCGTGACAAAGTCTTCGTTTATTAATTTTCCTTGCTATGCTCACCTCTTCTGGCCGTCCGTTATGTATAGTGGGTAACGTTGTCGATTCTCAAGGTCGCCAATCAGTAAAGACAATTCTTGTTCAAAACGGCCAGATCACTACTGTTCAAAACGGCAAGTTACCGCTCTCATTACCGAACGTGATTTTGCTAGAACTAGCTGATAATGAGGTTGTCTTTCCTGGTTTGATAAATTTACATGTTCATTCGGAATACAATATTTTTCCACTCTGGCAAAGCCCGGCAGTTTGGAGTAACCGCTTTCAATGGCGTAATAATGAGCAATACCTTCGGGAGATAAAAAGCTTCAAGGACTTTTTGGATACGAACTGGAAACAGGATTCCTTCGACTTTGTGAAGCCTATTCTTCAATCCCTCGCCACCGAAAAACACCTGGTTCTAACAAACCTTTCCTTGCCTGTCGCCATGCGGGAAGTGCAAAAAATGTATGGCGTTGTCACAGAACTACAAGCGGTTGCCGGTGGTACTACGCTTAGTCAGCAGACAATGAAATTAGAGGCTGATGCCAACCTTCCTACATTTATTGTCCGTAACACCGGCGATCCCCATGACTTAGGCATTCCCTTAACAAAAAAAGTTTTTTCGGTGGTCGATTTTGTCAGACCGGGACCGAATTTCGATGCACCGGGTAACCCCGATCATGCGCACGATGACACGACGGACTGGCCCATGATGCGTCATCCCAGCTTTGCAGATTTTCTGAGTTCGGTTCAACAAGATAATAATCGCTATTACGCGACTATTGCTCATTTGGCTGAAGGTAGGGCTGGCTACCTCCAACAAGGAAAACCTGATGGATTTAGCCGCCGGGAGTTTATTGAATTCCGACGAGTTCTAGATCAGGTACCGGATAGAACAGCGCTCAAAAGAGCTAATCTAACCCTCACCCATGCCTGTGGACTAGATTATTCGGATGCCTCTACACTCGATTTCCTGCGTGACAATCACATCAGCATCGTTTGGTCGCCGGTGTCTAATCTGCTTTTATACGGGGATACCATTCCCGTAAAAAGACTTCTCGATCACGGCATTAATGTGTGTCTGGGGTCCGATTGGGCACCTAGCGGTAGTAAGCACGTGTGGGATGAGCTTAAGTTTGCCCGTCATTTTTGTGATGTACTGTCATTGGATGTCAGTAACGCTCACCTGCTGGCCATGATTACGCAGAATCCGGCCACTGCTTTAGGGCAGATAAAGGCGGGTAGAATTGAGCCCGGCTATAACGGCGATTTCTTTATCCTGCGTAAAGCGTCTGCTAATCAATCAGCTTTAGACGCTCTATTGACTCAGGACGATAGTGCCGTCCGTTGCACCATCGTAAACGGTCGGGTGGTATACGGTGATGAAGACCTTTTTGCGAATACATTAGCCGTTGATTACCAACGCTTACCACTTAGTGAAGGGAAGGCCGCGGCTTCGAAAGTCGTTAGTATTAATGCGGCCCTCAATTTCAACTTGACAATGGCGTTATTACAGGTTAATTCCCTGATGCTGCGTTACACGACCGAAGCGTTAGACCAATCCCAACTTCGACGAAGCCGTTTGCTTTCCTCTGATGATTACCTCTACCAAAATCGCATAAAGTTATTGAAGACCACTTTGGCTGAACTGATTAAACATTAAAAGAAAACAAGCTTCCTACGTATTCTTACGACGAAATCACTGAAAATCACTACGAATAGTTGATCGTTACCAGAGTATGAAGAAATTTAGTTCGAATAAGATACTCGTATAGTCTATACCGTTACTTGTATCTAATTCCCGGCGCTACGCATTCCCCAGACGGGTCGATAAAGGGTGGATTGACAGCTACAAGGCTGCGTTTAATGAAGGCTGGAGCAAGTACCGCCAGCGGGTACTGGCAAACCAAGAAAAGCTGGGACTTGTCCCACAAAACATTACTCTACATTCCCTGCTTTGACCGGATAAAAGCCTGTGATTCGCTGTCTGCCGATGAGAAGAAACTAGTGGCATGCTGACAGCAGAGACAAGCTAGAATCGGATGATAAGTAAAAATTAAGGTGCTAGTAGAGCTATTGCTGACTGGACTTTATGGGCCGTTTTATCCAGTATAAATAAGGCGGCCAAATCGTGAACTAAGTTGCTAAACTTCATGTATTAGTGAAACAAGGTCTTAGCGGAATTTACCAAAATTTTAGGGATCTTTTGTAAGCCATTAGATTACCTGTATCAGAGGAATAGTTAATAACCGTCGCTGACATAAAATCAGTGCTGGGCAGACTGAATACTACTAAAACAGACTAACAGCCGGAGAAGAACGTTTCTCTTATGTCAGCGGACTTTAGTAAAACAGAATTTGGCTAACCGTACAAAAAGCGTTATTTTAGCCATTAATTAGTGAGAAACACTAGTATTCCAATAAACTCTATATCATTCAACAACATTCATTCTGTAACCCACTCAATGGCTAAGGCAGCTGGGGCACCCTTCGAACAGAAAAGCCCTGTCAATAGGCTGAATATTCGTAACATAAACTACACCTTTGATCAGGCTGAAACAGCCAATGAAGCCTTCGATCAGGCCGTTAAACAGGTGCTGCGCGATTGGATTGAGCAGGGTACTGTTTCGACTAAAAATCTGGATGATCCAGGAGACACAGAGGAGTTTGTTGAACATGGCGCCCTGCGCAGTTTTTTCAAACATCGGGAAGATGCTTTCGAGCGTTTACTCCAACAGGAACACATTGCCCGCCACCTGCTTCGACCCATCGACGAAGTCTATTTTCAGACGGATGCCTATGAACCGTTACTGGCCAAATTTGAGAAGCGTATCTATAATATAGCCGCTCAACGGGAGCAGTTGGAAGTGCCCTTTCGCTACAGCCCTCTCAGCCGACAGGGAGCTCATGGCGACACACTTCACCAAATTGACTCGAACGGTAATTTGCCCCACGAAGATATCGGGGCTTATTTCGGCACCCGCCGTAGCGACAGCACGGCTTTGGCAATTCTATCTCATCAACTACGTTGGGAAGCGATGTCACCTTCTGGGTTACCTATTCAGGTCATCACCGAAGGCTACATGGATGATTCGCTACGGCGAGTCAGATCTATAACCGAGCAGTTGGGTGAGCAGGGGAATAACCAGCCCCATTGTTTTGTTATTCAACGACGCCATGCAGCCGACGACCGGCACCTGGGTGCAGCCCTGTTGATCATGGACCCCCAAATGTCTACTCTACCGCAACGCATTATTTTTTGCGATACCCTGCGGTTAGGTCAGCAACCACCCTGGTGGGACAAGTTTAAGGCGAAGGTAGATGCTACTTTCCCTCAACCTGAGGGCTCTGCACTGGCTTCGGACAAACTTGAAGATGGCGGGGTAAAACTTCAGCGCTTGCATGATGGTGTGCCTGTGCGTCACCAGGACATTGACTGTGCGTTCTACACGGCATCGATGGGCCGTGCGCTGATTCAGTTGGTAAAGGCAGATGCCGACCTGGTGTTGTATGGCACGATCGAAGCGATTGTGGAACAAATGACGGAACGGATGCCTGAATACTATGAACAGCCTAACCAACCCAAAGAGCCAGCCGAGGTACGTGAGGTCAATGTAGTTCGCCGGTGGAACACGGGTTGGCAGGCTTTGAAAAACATGATGCAAACTCGGCTGACAGGCTTGGTCGCTCAACTCTCGGTAACCAGCGATCAACCAATGGAGTATTCCTAACTCTGTTTAGTCAATACTAATAGGCCAGATACCAAGCCGTTGATTATGGTATCATTTACCTAGTACAATACCGGTAACCCAGCCTTGAAATTGTAGAGAACGTCTGGGTTATCAAAGGCTTGGAAGTAAGTGTGATTTTACTAAAAAAGACCCGCCATCGCGGGTCTTTTTTAGTTCTACTGACCGGGTAAAATGGAAACAAAAATGGCGACGCCCAACCGGTCACCGCCATTTTGAAAACCCACTCTATGAGAAATATTTTCGCCTAACGGCCGCCTAGTGGAAATATATAACCAAGTGTCGGCTGAATGAATATTGTTTTGGAGTCTGTGTTAAAGCCACTTTCTGTATTGCCTAATGAGTACAATCCCCGCACTTCAACAGTAACATGTCCTGGTCCGGCTTTCAGGGCTGCTCCAACACCCAAAGCCGCGCCAAAACCAAAGCGTCCTTTGAGTCCATTAAGCGATTCTTTCTGGCCATCTATGCTGGTACTAAGGACATAAGATGCATATGGACCTACGTTTACGAAGAATCGGCTACCAGCATAGGTACCTGACGATATCTTCAGGAACAAAGGCACTTCGAGCAAATCTACAGATTCAGTATACTTATTGAGTCCAAAATCAGTATTTTTGGTACTGTACCGGGTGTAATTGACTTCTGGCTGAAAGGAGACGGTTCCTCCCCCGAAGTTGAACGTTAGCCCTCCTACAAAACCAACGGCGGGATCGACACTAGCTAGTTTCTCCGTAAAAAGAGGATATGTAATGCCCCCCCGAACACCAATTCGAACACCAGAGCTATTGCTTTCCGACGAAATTCGCTGTGGCTGGCTGGCGGTTTCAGTTGATTGAACAGGGGTAGGAGTGTTGGCTTGTCGGGGTGATTCAGGGCGGACAGGGGTAGATGCAGATATCGCTGGCTTTTTGGTAATACCATGATACTCATCGTAGAGGTCCTGCTGGCGGTTTGTACTCGTTGAGGTTACAGTTGTAGTAGTAGGATTCGTGATTGATGTTGTTGAGTTCGTTGACGGTTGACTTTGGGCTACTGACAGCCCAACAGATATAAGTGTAAAGGTCAGAAAAGAATAAAGCGATTTCATTGGGTACTTAGTTGTAAATTGATTGTGTAAGATTAGTCGCTAATCTACTAAATTCTATGACAGCACTTAGGAAACGGTCAATCAGTTTGAGCATACGGTTTATTTTCGCAAACATTTTGTCTTAAAGTGAAGTAAATAGACTAGTAAACCAGTATATATGAAAACGGAACACCAGCGCACTGCCCTCATTACGGGTGCCAATAAAGGAATCGGTAAAGAAATTGCCTGGCAATTAGCCAAACGCGGGTTTGCCGTATTTATCGGTTCTCGCGACATAGCTAAAGGACGGGAAACATCGGAAGAAATCTGTCAGGCCGGTTACGAATCTACATTTATCGAGCTTGATGTAACAGACCCGGTTAGCATACGAATGGCTTGTGGTACCTTTTCGCAAAAAGCCGATCATCTGGATATATTGGTTAATAATGCGGGCGTTTTGGAAGATCACGGCGAAAATATTCTCAATCTGAACACCGAAATGCTGGACCGAACGCTAAAAGCTAATGTGACTGGGCCAATTCTGGTGATTCAGGATTTTCTACAACACTTACGAAAAAGCCGACTTGGTGGCCGGATCATCAACGTATCGAGCGGGGCCGGTTCGTTGACCGGAATGAGTACCTATGCACCCGCCTACAGCATTTCGAAAACGGCTTTAAACGCCGTGACTAAGCAATTTGCCGGTGCCTTAAAAGATCAGAATATCGCCGTTAATTGTGTGGATCCGGGTTGGGTACGCACCGATATGGGCGGTCCCAGCGCCAGCCGATCTGTTGAGAAGGGAGCTGAAACAATCGTTTGGCTAGCTGCCGACGTGCCCCAGTCCGAAACCGGGAAGTTCTGGCACGATAAGCAGGAAGTAGAGTGGTGAACGTCTTCTGGTGTGCAGTTTATAGGTGATTGACATCCTTAAACTGCATACCAGAATCCTTTACTTCTTTCCTGTAAGTTCCATCGCCAACTTTACTGCTTCGTAAGCATTTAATAAGCCACCGGAACGACTCAGATTTTTAAAAGCTATTTTCTGCTCTGAACGGCCCGGCTTGCGTACCTGTACATCGGGTTTGTAACTGCTTTTGAGAAGGATGTCTTTAACTTGAACAGCAGTTAATTTTGGGAAATAAGACAGTAGTAGAGCGGCCACACCCGCTGTCATAGGTGAGGCCATGCTGGTACCCGAAAAACTGGCATAACGGTTATTGGGCAACGTTGATAGAATGTCGGTGCCGGGGGCAAACAAATCTACCGTTTGTACACCGTAGTTAGATGATAGGCTGGGGAGCCCTTCGCCAACGCGCCATGCACTGTTTCCCACAACTAAAACGTTTTGCGCCGTTTGGCCATTTTCATACCGCGCCGACGGATAGGCCGGGAGCGAATCGTAATTTTCGCCGTTATTGCCTGCCGCATGAACGATTAGTACATCACGGTCTTCGGCGAATCGGATAGCCGAATCAATCTGCTCTTTAAATGGTGACAATCGCTTGCCAAAACTCATATTAATTACCTTCGCGCCATTTTCAACCGCGTAACGGATACCATTTGCCACATCTTTATCGCGTTCGTCACCATTGGATGGGACTACCGAAACGGGCATAATTCGAACATTGTCGGCCACACCATCAATGCCCCGGCCATTGCCGCGTTTGGCGGCAATGATACCTGCCACATGGCTCCCGTGCATGGCTAACTGCTGTGATTGACCAATGAGTAATTGCGGGCTTCCGTAATACCGTTCGGTTGGGTCAGCGGGATCATCGCCGACGGCTTTACGGGCATTATAGTCAGGATTATAGGCAATATTTGTATCGCTGCCCGTCATTTGCCGGAAAAGTGTCCAATTCCTGCGAACGAGAAGTAAGTAGTTTCGAAAGGCACCATATTGTGGAAGGTAGGTATCAGCCAGCAGAGTTCGCACCATCATCGCTACCGAATCGACTCCAAGGTCAACCTGCCGGATCGCACTCTGTGACGTGGCAGAATCAGCTAATTTTGCCTGGATTTGGTCAGCTATCTGCCAGAATTTCACCGTGTCGGCAAAAGCTAGACGTTTACGCTGGTCCTGCTGAAAGCGCAGTAAATATTGCTTCTTGGCGGTCTGATACGTGTTATACTGGCGCTTCTCAGTTGGTCGGAGTTTCGCTGGGTCCATGTTGTCGTATTTTGATTTCAGAACTAGATATGTTTGCGTGATTTCGGGTTGGTCGTATTCATAAGTTGTACCGTCTTTAGCACCCATAAAATTCCATCCGTTCACATCGTCGGCATAGCCATTTTTGTCGTCGTCTACTTTGTTATTGGGAATTTCTTTCGGGTTCAACCAAATTACGTCGCGCAGGTCTTCATGTGTCAGATCAACGCCCGAATCCAGAACACCCACTATCACCGGCACCGACTGTTTGTTTTTCAGCAGATCATAGGCGCGATAAAGGCTGATGCCTGCTACCGAATCGGCGGTAGGGTCGAGATAAGGCCAGTTGCGTGGTGGTTGACTCGGGTTAGGGCGTAGGCGAACGAAAAGTGTTTTCGATTTGAACGTATTTTGTCGCTCAAGGCATTCATCACGAATGGGTTGTAGTCCAAATCCCTCACCATTATTTACGTAGTTGAGTCGGTACAGGCCCGTTATGTTGATGTTGCAGGGACTTTTGCCTGCAATTTCCTGTAGCTGAAGTGTATCGCCCATTTGCTGATACCGCATCGTTTCAACGGGCATATTGTCGGCTTCGGTCGTAATAATCAGCGTATCAGCACGAAACGTTACAAGCATCTTAACCTCAGTTGGAGCGAAAATAACCCCCTTCCAGCGGGTGCCGCGAAGAGGTAACTGTGCTTGGGCAACCGCGAAAATTCCGGTAAAACATAAAGTGAATAACAGACGAATTCTGGACAAATTCATGATTGATTCCATTAACGTACGGGCAAAAGATAGTTTTATTGATGGGAAATACGAGCATTAGTTAGCTGTAGTCGACATTAGCCTGCGAAAAAGGTATATCTTCCAGTAAGTAATTCAAGCTGTGGACCACAAGCTCTACCAGCCTCTTGGGTACTATTCAAGTATAAATCACTGGCTGGATACCACTGGATTGTAAAAGTAAAGTAAATCTGTAACGATGTAGAAATGCTCCTGCAAACACTGTGTCTAGTGTTTGCAGGAGCATTTCTACCTTCAATTATTCTATACTTTGCGGGCTGTATTGATCACATTAACGCCGTTAAAGCGAGCTGTAGCACTGCCATGAGAAACGCAGCTAAGCTGAGCAGGTTGCCCTTTTCCATCGAAAAACGATCCTTCAACCCGGTAATCGCGTTTGTCGCTGACCTTCACGCAGGCATTCCAAAACTCCTGCGTGTTCGATTGGTAAGCAACGTCTTTGAGCATACCGGCTAGTTGCCCGTCTTTGATTTCGTAGAACAACTGGCCGCCAAACTGGAAATTATACCGCTGCTGATCAATCGAATAAGACCCGTATCCAATGATATAAATTCCTTTTTTGACATCCTTAATCAATTCGTCCACAGATAGTTGGTCAGGTCCAGGTGCCAGTGATACGTTGGCCATCCGCTGAAATTGAACAGCGTTCCAACTGTCGGCGTAACAACAGCCGTTCGATTCTGTTTCGCCCAGCATGTGCACCTGATCACGAATGGCCTGGTAATTGACCAGAATACCATCTTTAATCAGATCCCATTTTTTGGTTTTTACGCCTTCGTCATCCCAGCCAACGGCACCCATCGAACCAGGTTGAATTTTATCGGCAAAAACATTGACTTGCTTGCTACCGTAGTTAAAGGTTTTGGATTTCCATTTGTCGAGGGTAGCGAAAGACGTACCGGCCAGATTGGCTTCGTAGCCTAACACGCGATCCAGCTCCGTCGCATGCCCTACCGATTCATGAATTGTTAGTCGAAGATGCGACGGGTCTAGTACCAGATCGTATTTGCCTGCTTCTACCGATTTAGCCTTGACTTTTTCCTTGACTTGCCTAGCCGCCAGGGTGGCATCGTCCAGCATGTCATAATAATTATTAAATAAGGTAGTTGGCCGTCCGGTAATGCGATCAGGCGGAGCCGTTTGGAGGTATTCATACCCCATTGCCTTGGCCGTGCCCAGTGAGTTGCGTGTCTGAAACTGTCCCGTTGCCCGGTCGATTCCCGTTACGGTAAACGTAGGCCAGATTCGGTGAACATCCTGATCGATGTACGAACCGTCGGTTGAGGCAAAGTACTTCTGCTCGTTGACCATGAACAGCACCGAGTTAACGAAATTGGCGCCATTGGTCATCGCAGCGCCGTTAACTGACAGTAATAAATCGACTTTTTCCTTGATGGGAACCTCAAACAGGTTTTTAGTAAACGGGGTCTTGTAACTTACTTCTCCAAATCCTTTCTGAGGAGCCAGTTGCACCGGCTCGGCCAATAAGGCGATGTTTGCTTTTGCGATTGCCACCGCGATTTCAGCCGTTTCAGCTACCTGCGCTTCGGTACTGGCATCTCCCAGAGAAGCAAATCCCCAGCAACCGTTTACGAGTACCCGAACACCTACGCCAAACGATTCCAGATTAATAATACTCTGAACCTTGTCTTCACGGGTAGTAACGAATTGGTTGAGGTACCGACCAATGCGAACATCTGCGTACGAAGCTCCTCTCGCTTTCGCTGCACTCAGACCCGCATCTGCCAGCCGTTTTTTGATGGCGACATCAAGACCAGGATCCAGAAGTGCTTCGGCTGCAATGAATCTTCCGCCGGTAGTCAGGCCAGGTACTATCAATGCGCCAGCTCCCGCGCTGGTGAGTTGGATAAAATCTCGACGATTCATTGAAGAAGTGTTTTGATGGTGGTATCGGCGGGGCCGCCCGCGCGGTTCTCAAACCGACTCCACTGCCGTTTATACCGCATCTGATAAGCTGGTAAAGGTGAAATCACGAATTTTCATCGGTGGAATCAAGCTGCCGTTCGCCCGCATGGGTTTGCCCATCGCTTCGATGTTATTGAGCATAACAATCGGACTTTCGTTAAAACGGAAGTTTTTTATGGGAAACTTGATCTGGCCGTTTTCGATGTAAAATGTACCGTCGCGAGTCAGGCCAGTATATAGCAGTGTTTGCCGATCAACATCCCGAATGTACCAGAATCGGGTAACTAGGATGCCATTTCGTGTACTTTTAATAAGATCAGCTATTGATTCGTTTCCACCTTCAATAATGATTCCGGAAGGAGCCGGAATGGCTTTAACCCCTTTTTTGTCGGCCCAGTAGCGCGAATAAAACATGTTTTTAACCACGCCTTTATCAACCCATACCACCTTTTCCTGGGGGCGTCCGTCCGTACTACTACCCCCTCCGCCACCGCCCAGTAAATCGCCATAACCAGGGCGACTACCTCCCGCAACAAATGGAGTTCCGGGAATATCAGTATTCATGGGGTCCGAGTAAATGGTGATACGCTCGTCCAGTAATTTTTCGCCCAGCCGAGTTCCTCCTCCTTTTTTACCTAAAAAACTACGCCCTTCCTCGGCACTGCGCGCGTCCATATTCGACATCATATTGCGAATCAGTTCCTCGCTGGCCGTTGGTTCCAGAATAACCGTATACTTACCGGGTTCCAGCGCCTGCCCCTTGGAGGAGGCTAATGCTTTTTGGACGGCGACCTGCGTAAGCGAACCGCTGTTGAGCTTGGAAACATCATTGTAGTCTCGAACCGCATAGCCCGAGCCAGTCCCATCGAAGGTTCTGACCGTTACCGAAAAATCGATTGATGTTGCTTTGTTATACCCGTAAAGTCCTTTGCTATTCCCGATAGCTGAAAAGCCAGTCGAGTTTTCAAGAAAACCTGCTGCACTAACTGAATTCTTTTTGCAAATATCAATACTGTCCAAGGCTAGTTTAGCACGATAGGCGGGGTCAATAGCCGCTGTTGCTTCAACGAACGTCTGGGTTTCCAGATAATTCTGCGGGCCTAACAATGGAACGTACTCCGGATTTTCGGGAGCTAAACGAGCTACCTCTTCAGACCTTCGTATCGTTTTTTCCAGGGATTGATCATCGAACACGTTAATGGTTGTTGTACCCGAACGTTTTCCAAATACGGACGTCACCGCCAGTGATAGATTAGCGGATTGGCCGCTGGTACTTACCGAATTTCGCGCATAGCGAATGTTACCGCTCTTGTCTCCATTTAGACTAACACTTATTTCATCTGCTTTCGAAAAAGACAACACCCTGTCGATTAGTTTCTTTGATTCTTCCCTGGATAAAATAGACATTGAATTTGCTGGGCGAAAAGGGTATAAGCTTAACTAGCGGGAACGATGATGACATGACTGTCTTTCATTGGTACGTTACAATCTTCTATAGGGTATGTCCTATTTGGCCAATTCCCATCATGTCATTTGTAAAATTAATCCGAAAGCCGATAGTAGCAAGCTGATAAACACCTTTTTAGTGCCTATTCAAGTTGCATCCTATAAGCTCTGCCTTTTGGGTAATTTTGGCTTACCTCACGCTCTGAAACTATCAAAAATAGGAAAGCCCTTCGAATACTCGAAGGGCTTTCCCATTAACAAAAGTGATTAATTACGCTACCACCCGTACCCGTACCTGCTCTGTGACAATCTGCGTGTTATCGTCCAGGGTCACTAGAAATAGAAACGCTAGTTCGGTGAAGTTTGGTAACGCCACCGGAACAATTGAAACAGATGGATATTTGGCTTTAAAAGCGGCAATCGTCGTGGTGAAAACAACCGTAGTGCCCGTACCAGCAATTGGTGCTGCATTGTAAGCAGATGTAGCCGTTGCACTGCTTAACGTACCGGGATTGATACCCGTTGCACCACCTACTATTCTGGTGATTTCCTTAATAGTACGTCCACTCGACGCTGGGATTGTTACCGTAAAGGTAATAGGTCCGCCAGCCGCCAATGAACTGAATATATACGGATTCCCACCATAGGTAGTTGCTTCAGCAAACGTAACCGGCACAGCCGGACGGTTATCCTGAAATAAATCATTGTATTTATAGTCGTCTTTGCAGGAAAAACCCGCCAAGGCTACTAAAGAAAGCAGCAGAAATCTAAATGCTATATACTTCATGTGTCAGTTCATTTAAAGAATTGAAATGGAATTATTTGGTAGCCCACCAAACGGGTACATTCGATTGAGGAGCTGGGTTTTTGAAATTAGGATTCCGCTGCAGCTCCTCATTGATATACACTAACCGAACAGGACGCGTACCATCAATACCGGCCGCATTCTGAGCTGGTAATAGCGTAGGATAGCCCGTACGGCGCAAGTCATTCCAGATTTCCAGGTTGTTGCCCGTGAAAGCAATGTACTTCTGCGTAATAATCTGAGCTATCTTCTGCTCGGTCGTGCCCGATAGGGTTGCCACCGTTGGGTTCGCTGTCAGGTAAGCAGTAATCTGGTCAGCAGTTAAGCCTGCCAATGTCATCGACGCAGTGATACCTTCTTTATACAGCGCCTGTGGATCACCGGGGGTACCTAACCGCAGAGCGGCTTCTGCTAGAATGAATGCCCGCTGAAAATTGGTAATCATCCGTACCGGTCCAACACCGTTTGCTCCTGTCACATACGCGTTGTAACGTGACCAGGTAGAGGTTGGTGCTGGTAGTGTACCCCGAAACCCATTGTCAATCGTTACGTAATCAGCTGCTGGTTTCGTAAAGAAAATCGGCAATCTCGGATCGTTCAAACTTTTGAGCAGGTTAAGGTAACGGGTGCTCAAAATAAGATCGTCTTTGAATAAACTAACGTATGTCCAGGTATAAATTGGGGACTGGCTACCTACAGCCGCGCCGAAAGGCTGATTCAGGTCTAACGAATTATTGTTGATGTACAGATTGCCTGTCAACACTTCGTTGATAACACTAGTTGCCAGAGCGGGCTCTTTATTGCTGATCTGCATAGCAAGCTTCAACAGCAGTGTGTTGCCCGCGCGCTTCCATTTCGCTACATCGCCACCGTAGATCAGGTCATCTGTAGTAGGCTTCGTTGCCGAAACAGCATCCAGATCTTTTACGCCTTCGCGAACCAGATCAAACAAACTCTGGATTCCCAGTGTCGTGTTTCCCTTATAGATGTCCTCCTGCTTATCTAAACGGGGCTGAAGATTAGCTTCTCCCTGTAGAGCCTGAGAATAAGGAATATCTCCCCACGCATCCGTAGCCAGAGCGAAGGTATACGCCTTCATGATCTTGGCGATTCCTGTATAGGTTTTAGAGTTTGATACATCTGCAAGCCGGATGATCTGCTGATAGTTTACCAGGGCTGCATCGTAAATCTCAAACCGCCACTGGTTACCAAAATCTCCACCATTCGTTTGGTAAACATCGAACGTAGACGGAGCATTGTTTGCACCAGCCAACTGTTGCACGATTACCGAAGTAAAACGATTCAGTTCATTGCCATTGGCGAAAGCCGAAGCCGCTTCAGCTGCTGGTAACAGTACCGATGGCGGCACCGAAAGCGGGTTGTTGGGCGTCTGGTTAACGTCTAGAAACTTTGTGCAGGCGCCCATCCCTAATAGAATGGGTACGAACAGGTATTTTTTTGGAACTATAAATTTCATAAGAAAGTCGGAGTGATTGATGAATGCTTACAAAGTGGCCCGCAGGTTAACACCGAAGTTGCGTGTGTTTGGCGGTCCCTGTAAGTCCAGCCCCTGAATATTACCAGCCCCCTGCGTGTTCAGTTCGGGATCACCAATGAAGTTTGGCGCGAAGAAGAACAGGTTACGACCGCTTACACCAATCGAGATTGATCCAAATGGCGTCTTGTTCAGCAGGCCTTTTGGTAAGGTGTAATTGAGGGATGCTTCGCGTACCCGATAAACGGTTGCATCGAATACGGTTGCTTCCGATTGCAGGCCACCAACACCTGCCCAGTACGTCTGCGCCGGAACCTGAATGTTGTTTGGCTTGTATGAAGTCGTTCCATCAGCCGCTGTTACTGGAACTACACCGGGTAAAATTCGGGGCTGATCGCGGTCGATCCCCGTCACATACAGAGCACCATTCGACCGTTGAGCCGCTGCACCAAAAGATAGAATCTGACCACCCTGGCGGGTATCTACCAGCACAGACAAGGCGAAGCCTTTGTACGAAAACGTGTTTGTTAAGCCAGCCGTGTAATTAGCCTGTGGAGATGAAATAACCGAGTTGGCCACGCCGGGTGCAAAAGCACCGGTTATGGCATTGACCAGATATTGGCCATTGTATAGCCCTGATGCATCGTAGTTGGCTGCGGTTCGATCAGTACTCTGAACGCGGGAGTTAGCCGTACCAATAATTACTCCGTATGGGTAGCCTTCCTTAATTGATGGCGTACTGCCAATAAAACTATTCCCTGGAATAGCCGCCGATGTTACTCCTGGCGCAATGGATTCGACCATATTGCGGATCAGTGTGTAGTTTAGGGCTACATCCCATTTGAAGCCATTTACCCGAACAGGCGTACCCGTTATGACCAGTTCAAGCCCCTTGTTCCGTAATGAACCAACGTTGGTTGTCCGGGTATCGTACCCTGTTGAATTGGACACAGCAACGTTGAAAATCTGATTCGTACTCTGCGAGTTAAAGTACGTTGCATCAACACTAATCCGGTTTTTAAACAAACCGACGTTTACACCAAACTCGTATGATTGCACAAATTCGGGTGTCAGGATGTTGCTACCAATCCGGTTACCAATACCGAAACCAGGAACACTACCACCATTTACCGAAAGTGGGAAGTTAATACTAGCTACGTTGTTGCCAAGGCTTGCTGTATTGTATACCGAATTAAGCAAATATGGATCGGCATCGCGGCCCACTTTGGCGATACTGGCGCGGACTTTCGCATACGTCAATATAGGCGAGTTAATCTTGAAGGCATCAGTAGGGACAAAGCTGACCGATGCACCTGGGTAAAAGTAGGTGCCGTTTGCCTTAGGCAAGGTCGACGACTGATCAGCACGGCCGCTGAGTTCCAGAAATAAATAGTTGTTGTAACTTAGGGATAACTGACCGTAGTAACCAACTAACCGCCGGATGCTACTGGTTTCGTAGCTGGCCGTATAAACAGATGCGTTATTGATGTTGGTATAGCCCGGAATTGTTAGCGTTGATCCATCCAGAAACACTTCCTGCGTTTTCCGCTGGTTAACGTTATTGCCTAACAACAGGGTTGCATTCAATCCATTCAGGAACAGATTATCTTTCCGGGCATTGATGATCAGGTCACCATTGATTTCGCTCCGGAAAAAATTGTCTTGTGTTACTTCACCCGTTGGGGCACGAGCGGAGCCAATTTGCTCCACAAATTTACGACGGTCGGTATAGGTGTCACCCGTTACCCGATACGAAACGTTCAGCCATTTGGTAATATCATACCCTAACTGAAAGTTTCCGAAAAACCGGTCCACCTGACTGTTGAGCGTTTCATTGTAAAGGCTCCAGTTCGGATTGTTGGCCGTTGGGTTGAAGTAAATACTCCGGCCTGTAAGTGTGTCCTGATAGGCTTCTCCGGGTAAGTTGTAGCTGCGCGGAATTGCCGTAAGCTGACCGAATGCACTACCGCCATTGCCACCGGGAACACCCTGCTGCACCGTTTGTACATACGTACCGGTTCCACTAATACGCAATCCATTCTGAAGTTTGGACTCACCACCGATCTGGATGTTAGTACGGTTAAACTTCGTGTTTGGAATAATCCCCTTTTGTACGGTATTACCAATCGCCAGAATGTAGTTCCGGTTCTGATCGCCCGATGCTATATTAACTGAGTTTTGCAGGATACTACCCTGTTTGTAGAAATCCCGGATATTATTAGGATAAGCCTGATAAGGTACTACCTTGCCCTGGGCATTAGTTACTGAGGATAAGGCCGAAAAAGCCGGTCCCCAGGATACCCCTGATGTGGGTACATAATTATTCAGGGTTCCCTGTCCATAGCTGTTCTGATATTTAGGTAAGCCATAAACATTTTGAACGTTATACGACGAATTGAGGGTGACCTCCGTTTTGCTGTTTTGGTTTCGTCCCGACTTGGTCGTGATGACGATAGCACCAGCCGAGGCTCGGGAACCATACAATACGGCAGCCGCAGGACCTTTCAAAACGTTTAACGATTCAATACTTTCGGGGTTAATGTCAGCCAGACGATTGGAAGGCGTTGAGCCGAACAACGTATTCTGCGTGCTATTGACGTCATTACTAAAGATAATACCGTCCACCACGATCAATGGTTGGTTGTTACCTGTGAACGATGTAATACCGCGAATGTTGATGTTAGTTGACGCACCTGGTGCACCACTGGCGGTCGTAATGCTTACGCCAGCTACCTTACCCTGCAACGCATTCAGTACATTCGGTTCTGACCGCTGCGATAACGCATTGCCACTTACCTCTTGGATTGCATAGCCTAACGACCGTTTGTCGCGCTCGATACCCTGCGCCGTTACCACAATTTCGTCGAGGCTCTGTGCGCCTGCCACCAGGGCTACATTGATAGTAGTTTTGTTGCCAACGGCAACTTCCTGACCCGAAAAACCAATGAAACTAAATACTAGTCTTGCATTGGCTGGCACGCTGATACTGTAATTCCCGCTGGCGTCGGTTATGGCGCCACGAGTTGTTCCTTTTACCTGCACGCTCACACCTGGTAGGGTAGAGCCGTCGTCTGATGAAGTGACCCGGCCACTCACCGCTACATCCTGCGCCAAGGCTGGCAAACAGAATAGTAGCGAAAGTAGCCAACTGCCTAATAAAATTTTCCGCATAAGAAAATAAGAGTTAAAACATATAATAAAATCCCACGAATGGGAATACAAAGTTAATGTATAAACACTAATTGCTACCGTCTCCGTAGAAGGTTTTTTGTGATATTCCAATAATCACACTTATACGAGTTTCAGTATAAAGTAGATACTTTAAAATAGTTACGTTTTCGGTACAAAAGTCGATAAAGGGGAACATAGCTATGATTGACATAGTGGCTCTAATTCGATCTGGCTACTCCATGCGAGACTAGTGGAAAGGTTATAAAATTGACGAATTCTAAAATTTACACTTAACTATTCGTTTATTAGCCTTACTTAATATGCTTTATATCAGTGCTGTAGTAGTGGATATGGATAAAAGGGTGATCCATAACTTTAAATCATAAAAAGCCAACCAGTAGAGGGATATTTACTTACTACAAAAGTGATTTAAAATTTTACAGCGTTAGCAATTATGTATTGAAAAATGTATAAATATCAAGATAAAAGTACTTAAAAATTTACTAAGACAATATATAATACTTATTCTGTTCTATCTATCGAAACTAGAAGTTTTGGTAGATTTTTGACTAATTCCGGGAAAATACTCATTAATCGTTTTTGTCTTGTCAGCGTGATTTTCCGGTTCGATAAGACAAAGACGATTAATGAAATGAATGGTTTGGCTATTGTTTTAGATGCATCTTAGTTCAAACTGATGCTGATTCATTCGTTGTTTAATTAATTATTCTTAGACTCTCTAGCCAATTGTCTTGAGAATATATGTGTGTAGAGACTTTGACGGAGGCTATTAACTCAACGTTTACTACAGCGCGAGATCCCAGCACGATCTCTTGGGAGGCAAAGCCAATCGCCGAAAAAACCAGTGTGGGATTGCCCGGAACGGCTAAGCGGTAATTTCCCTGAGCGTCGGTTGTTGTTCCATTCTGAGATTTCTTTACCGTGATTGTAACACCCGGAAGAGCACTTCCATCCTTGCTAGCCGTTACGTGCCCTGTTACAGTATGATCCTGCGCCTGCAAAGGCAAGTAGGATAATACTAATAAGAAAAAGCTTCCTGTTAAAGTTTTTTTCATTGTCGTTCAGTTGATGATATAATTTTGAATTAATAAATTTGAAGCAACGAAATTAATGGATAAGATATTTAAGTCAATAGATTCTATGGAGAAAGTGTATATTATCGATAAAGAAAATTAAAACGTAAATTGCCTATAATACTATATTTAAACATGAAAAATTGTATAATTCTATGAGTAATTATCAACTTTGTAGGCGTGTATTACTAATTGGCGGCCTTGCTGTTCAAACGGCCTTTGGACAAACAGCAACGCTTAATGCCCGAATGGATAAAACAGCAGAAAGTATTGAAAAAAAGGTGGTTACCTGGCGTCGGGATTTTCATCAGCATCCGGAATTAGGTAACCGTGAATTTCAAACGGCATCCAAGATTGCCGCCCATTTGCAGTCACTCGGATTTGAGGTTAAAACGGGTGTTGGTAAAACGGGTGTTGTTGGTTTGCTTAAAGGAGGTAGACCCGGTCCTGTTGTCGCCTTGAGAGCTGATATGGACGGGTTGCCTGTTACCGAACGCGTTGATATTCCTTTCAAATCAGAGGCCAAAACAGAATATAACGGTCAACAAACGGGCATCATGCACGCTTGCGGACACGATACACACGTAGCCATATTGATGGGTGTGGCAGAAGTGCTGGCATCGGTTAAGAACGACCTGCGCGGTACGGTCAAGTTCATTTTCCAACCAGCTGAAGAAGGTGCTCCTGCCGGTGAAGAAGGTGGTGCCGCTTTAATGATAAAAGAAGGTGTACTGGAGAATCCTAAAGTAGACGCCATTTTTGGCCTGCACATTAACTCGCAAACCGAAGTTGGTACCATCAAATATCGGCCTGGTGCGACAATGGCGGCTGTAGATTCATACGCTATCAAGATTAAAGGTAAACAAACGCATGGCGCATCTCCGTGGTCAGGTGTAGACCCGATTGTAACATCAGCGCAGGTGGTAATGGGACTGCAAACAATCGTTAGCCGTAATATTACCCTGACCGACGACGCGGCTGTTGTATCCGTTGGAGCCTTGCACGGTGGTATTCGGCACAATATAATTCCAGAAGAAACTGATATGATTGGAACAATCCGTACGTTTAGTCCACAAGCGCAACAACTTGTGCACCGACGTATCAACGAAATCGCGACTAACATTGCCGAAAGCGCGGGAGCCAAAGCAGATGTGACAATTACTGTTGGCTGTCCGGTGACATACAACGATCCTAAACTAACGGACCAGATGGCGCCAACGCTCGAAGCCGTGGCTGGTAAGAACAACCTCAAACTCACACCTGCCGTGACAGGAGCCGAAGACTTTTCGTTCTACCAGCAAAAAGTACCGGGTTTCTTTTTCTTCCTGGGCGGTATGACAAAGGGTAAAAAAGTAGAAGATGCCGCTCCACACCACACACCTGATTTCCAAATTGACGAAGGTGGTTTTGTGCTTGGTATCAAATCGCTTTGCCACCTTACTACTGACTACATGGAGCTTGCCAGTAAGGGCGTTGCCATTAAAGAACTCAGTACGAATGCGAGTGGGAAATAAGATTTAACGGCAGAGAAATCAGGGGGTTAAATAGAGAACATTCTCTATTTAACCCCCTGATTTCTTGTGATTACCCGTTACGCTCCTTCCCGGTCTCGTAAGACTCGGGACAGTAATCCCGGCAGAAACCGTTTGAGGTAAATACCGTAGATTTCAGTACCACCAATATAGACCTCCTCTTTTTCCTGAGAAACCGCTCGCAAAAGTCGCCGGGCAAACTCATCAGCGGCCATACCCTTTTCCTGATTCGTATCCATTTTGCCATGAATCTGGCCGTGAGCACCCAGAGCGTTCGTAGAAATAGCTGTACGAATATAGCCTGGGCAAACAAGGGTCACGCGTAGACCAACGTTGTACGTTTCGGCCCGGAGCGAGTCGAAAAAGCCGTGCAGCGCGTGCTTACTGGCGCTATAGCCCGAACGCTGTTTGGTGCCTAATTTACCCGCTACGCTGCTTGTGATGACAAAATGCCCGCTGCCCTGTGCTAGCATGAGAGATAACACGGCTTGGGTGAGGGCTACGACACCAAAAAAATTTACATCCATCAGACGCTTGTAAACCGAAAAATCGGTCTCTACAACGCTACTCCGCTGAGTAATACCCGCATTCTGAAAAACGTAATCGATCCGGCCAAAGCGCTGGCGTACGGCTTCGACATGAGCGGGCAAGCTTTCGGTATCGCTCATGTCCATTGGCAGCACCATCACGTCAGAAGCAGGTAGCCCTGTTTGCGCAGCTACCCGATGCAGTTCATTTTCACGCCGGGCCGATAGCACTAGTTTAATCTTCTTTGTTCGTCCCAATTCAAGGGCAATGGCTTCGCCGATACCCGACGAGGCCCCGGTAATCCAGATAACAGAATCGGAAAGAGGCATATTGACCGGGCGTTAGGGATGAAAATTAAGTCGGCCTGTTTTCTGCTGCACCACTAATTCCACCACTTTCCCAATTGGCAAAGCCAGATTATAATCAACGTGCCCAGCCGGAAAATTGACTAATACGGGATAGGCGTAATCAGAAACGGCATCGGTAATAATCTCGTATGAATCTTTGCCGAACGGCAGTGACAGGTTCGCCCGCATATCCGTAAACTGCCCTACTACTAAACCCGCTAGCTCGGCCAATCGTCCGGCTCGGCGAAGTTGGGTCATCATGCGGTCGAGAGAGAAAAGAGTTTCGTCAACATCTTCGATGAAGAGAATTTTGCCGCTAAAGTCCATATCGGTTGGCGTGCCGATTGAGTTGATGAGTAAGGTCAGGTTGCCCCCTACAAGTGGTCCAGTGGCTTTTCCTTGTCGGTTGAGAGCGTGTTCTGGTACAGCATAGTGCGTAGGGAGTTCACCAAACAGCCACTGCCGCACTGACTCCAGCGACTCGGCCCGGTTGGGATCGCCAAATTGCCGGGGCATAAGGCCATGAAGACTCACCAGACCATGATTGTGCAGTAAACTCAGGAGTACTGTTACATCGCTGAAACCTACGAGCCATTTTGGATTTGCCTGTAACCCCGACAAATCCAGCCCGTCGGCAATGCGATAACAGCCATAACCACCACGGGCCGCGAACACCGCCCGCACAGTCGGGTCATCGAAGAAACGTTGGATATCGGCTCGGCGGAGGTCATCAGAACCGGCAAATGGGCCGTCGATGGCGTGTAAACTATTTCCTTCGATAACATTGAGCTGCCAATCGTCGCGCAGAATCCGCAGCCCATCGGCTAGCTCGTTGTACGGAAATCGACTGGCCGGAGCCACCACACCGACTGTGTCGCCGGGAGATAGAAAAGGTGGAAGCATTCAGTTAAGTAGTTATCAGATTGTGGTAGGTATTGTCCCAATGGTTGACATGTAAGTACGCTTGTCAGAAATGCGCGCACCCTCATCCTCTTGCTCGCTAATATTGGTTAAGCGGGAGACAGCCAACTCAAAATTGCGGGACCCCAATAATACAGCGTGAAATAATAGCTACCTAACAATAAGAATCCGGTTGCGAAGAGAAGTACAAAGGAGGCCGACAGCCTGAGTGCAGGAGAACTTTTATAATTCCGTGCTCTAACAAACGCTTCGACTACTAACAGATTGGGGATATAGAAAAAGAACGCCATCACCATATCAAACGGGCCACTAAACGTACGGGTATGGCCAAGGCCGTTCGTTAAAAGCAGCCAGAAGCCATAGTCCATTCGGTACAGCCAGGAACCGATAGCCAGCGCGTACAAGCGCAGCGCCCATGTACGATGCCTGTCCATATTGCCCGCTACCGCGTACCGATACGTTGCTATTGCCGAGATGAACATTAAGATGCCGTAGAGGGAAAATCCGATGTCCATCACTAAACCACCAATAGTTCCTGTAACGGCGATGAACGCTAACCCGCCAACGGCGGCAAGCAGGCACGAGATCACGTATAAGCGTCCAATCCAACGGTGCAATGCGGGAAAACGAGCTCTAACAGAGTCAATTAACTGGATGCTTCCCAGGATAAGAATGATGCCCCCTGCCGCAAAATGGAAGCCAATTCCGGTAGTGGCAGTAGTCGCACCTTGCTCGTGTAAGCCCGGTAATAGGTTGTTCCATCGGTCCATTTTGTCCTCATAAAGGGCGGAGGCATAGAATGCCAGAATGTATAAACCGAACAGGGCAGCGCTGGCCCAAACTGTAGCCACAAGTAAAATGCTTGACCAGCGCAAGGCATTTACACTCAATTTGTTCAGTAATTGATGGCTGGCAGGTTGGGAGATAGTATCAGGTATAACCTTTGCCATACACTTTACTTTTTATGAATAGATGAATTATCCTGTAAAGAAAACTACTTCTTTGTATAGAAAAATGCCTGCACCAACTTTAGCTTTTTTAATTTACAGCCTATTAATTCAGATCAATATCTTCAGTATCATCTAGTTTATCTAAATCGAGCTTAACCATTCCGTGCTGACTACTGTCAAACATGGGCATAAACTTTTGTCCCCAGAGAACTTCATTGTATCGGTAAGAATAGCGGCTATGCACCGACTGTGCGAATGTATCGTCCATTGCCTGTAAGGAAATTAAAAACTCGGTATCCGATTTCTCCAGGTCTTCGGGTGTACAGCCAAACAGAGGACTTTCTGTTGTAATCGGATGGACCAGCGTCCAGTTTGTTGGGAAGAAAGCTATTTTGTTTCGCTCTAAATTAAGGCCGTAGTATTTCCGAAAAGGTGTGCCGTCGGGTTTATTTTCAAGGCGGGAAATCGTAACGGTTACCTGCAAATCGATGAGCTGATTGGCGCGTGTGTTAATGATGCGGAACATCCACCCATTGACATCTAAATAAGGGGCAAAAACCGATTGCTTAGAAAATCGAACGTGTGCCACCGGCCTTGAAAAACGACCATACAGCAGCCCTGTCGCCAGTGCGAAGGCCAGCAAACCAATCATAGATTCAAAAGCGGCAACCGAGCTAGTCAGGAAATTCGCGGGCGAAATATGCCCATACCCAACGGTTGTGAGGGTTTGGGCACTAAAGAAAAAGCACTTCCAGAAAGGGCCGTTCAGCGCTTTATCATCTATACCAATGAGGGTTTCGGGTCCGGCCAGCATATACATACTGGCAAAGAAAAAATTCGCGACTAAATAGAAAATAAGAAGCCAGCCCAAAAACTGAAACCAGCCCATCATAATGAGTCGATTATATATATTCAGCCGGTCGCCTAATGTGTTGTTAACGTGAATAATGTTAAAACTGCCATCTTTGTTAATCAGCCTCGAGGAGGAGTCGGTCAGTTTTGTCCCAAAACCAAGATCGTCACGTCGTTCTTCTTGCTCAACCAATTTGCTGTTTTCGGGTGCATGGTTAAAAAGACGGCGGTTTGTTGAGTTCATAATGGATATATTGGTCGGTATTAGGTAAAGAAGGGGCCTACTAACAAAGTTATTGCAAATTTGTCCTGCTCTTCAACCCATAACCTGAATTATCCATCATTCTGTTCACCTTATGAATCCAATTGAAATTATAACTGGTCTACTTGGTGTAACAACGTTATTGGCAGTTATAGCCCGTCGATTGCGGCTATCCTATCCCATTTTATTGGTTGTTACCGGACTATTCATTGGATGGATACCCGGTTTGCCGCCTGTTATATTATCACCAGATGTCGTTTTTCTGGTCTTTCTACCGCCATTGCTTTATTCTGCCGCTTGGCAGATAGACAATAGAGAATTGAAACTCTATAGTCGCTCGGTATCGTTTCTGGCCGTTGGGTTAGTATTATTTACCTCGACCGTGGTGGCCCTAGTTTCTTATATGTTTATTCCGGGGTTTTCGCTGTCGCAGGGTTATTTACTTGGGGCCATTATTGCCCCGCCAGATGCTGTGGCGGCCTCATCGGTTACGAAAGGACTAAACATTCCGAAGCGTATTACAACCATACTGGAAGGTGAAAGCTTAGTGAATGATGCCACCAGTCTAATTATTTACCGGTACGGATTAGTCGCCATTTTAACCAGCCAGTTCGTATTGTGGCAGGCAGGCCTACAGTTTATTGGCATTGCCCTGACTAGTCTGGCCTTAGGGCTGGCCATTGGTTGGGTAATGGCTCGGGTGCATCAAGCCATCAATAAAGATACTGTTACGAATACGGCAATAACCCTGCTGATACCCTATGGCTCCTACCTGATTGCCGAAGAATTGCATATTTCTGGCGTGTTGGTTGTTGTAACTGTTGGTCTGTTTCTGTCGGCCCGTAGTGGTGAGATATTTACCTATCAAAGTCGGTTGCAAACAAATTCAGTTTGGGCCGTTGTTGTCTTTTTGCTCAACGGGCTGGTATTTATCCTGATAGGGTTACAACTCCCCACAATTGTGTCGGAATTGAATGGCTATACGCTTCCTCAGGCGGTCACTTATGCCTTGTTAATCAGTGCAGTAGCTATCGTTTGCCGGATTGTATGGGTTTTTCCGGGTGCTTACTTGCCCCGCTGGTTGAGTCGGCGTATTCGGGAACGGGAACAAAAACCAAGCTGGCAGCAAATTGCTGTTCTGGGTTGGGCTGGTATGCGGGGCGTTGTGTCGCTGGCTGGTGCGCTGGCCTTACCCATCACAATGCCCAACGGTCAGTCGTTTCCAGGCCGTGACCTAATCTTGTTTATTACGTTCGGCGTCATTCTATGTACGTTAGTGCTACAAGGTCTGACGTTACCAGTGCTGATTGATGAATTAAACGTTCGGGAGACGATTGACGAAAAGCTGGAAGAACGTCAGTTACGTCGAAAAATGGCTCAACAGGCTATTACGCACTTAGAAGCTAATCATTCGGCGGGGTCAGTTCATGATGATGTGTTAAGTTACGTAAAAAATGCTTATGAGCTAAGAATCAATGAGTTAAATGGAATGCTCCGGGCACAAAATACGTCAGAACGACCAGCCGAACTTTACCAGCAATCTGTCCGACTTCAATTAGAGTTGCTATCTGTAGAACGAACTGTACTGATTGAGCAACGTAAGGATAGTTTATTGGATGATGAAATACTTCGAAAAATGGAACAGGAATTGGATTTAGAAGCTGCTCGCCTTTCCTTAGTACAGCCTATAGAATAAAGTAATAGAGAGTTGTTAAATTATGAAAGCCATTAGTAGATAGGGCTTTAGGAGTAGAAGAAATAAGATGTTAATAGTTTGCCGCTAACATTTAATAAGGTAATATTGAAAAACTAGGTAAAAATACTTAATTTAGCTAAAAATTAGCGAGAAGCCGTCCGTAACGGTCTTAATCACAAATAGAGCATGGAATTTCATCCGGGTATGATCAGTTTAGTCGTACCAGCGTTTAACGAAGAAGAGAATTTATCGGTATTAGTACATCGGCTTATGGCCGTTATGGAACGGTACGAATCGTACGAAATCCTGATCGTGGATGACGGCAGCTCCGACCAAACCCGTCACGTATTAAGACAATTGAGTCAGGCATATCCCGTTGTTCGCTTTCTTTCGTTTTCGCGTAATTTTGGTCATCAGATGGCGTTGCGGGCTGGGTATGACAACGCTTATGGTGAGGCTGTTATTTGCTTGGATGCTGACCTCCAGCATCCGCCCGAACTGATTCCGACATTAATTGACAAGTGGCGTGAAGGCTACGAAGTCGTTTACACTGTTCGGCAGTCTGACCCTAAATTATCTTGGTTTAAGCGCGCAACCTCGAAATATTTTTACCGATTGCTCCGCCACGTTTCTAACCTGCAAATTGAGGATGGCGCGGCTGACTTCCGGCTCCTTGACCGGAAAGTGGTAGATACCCTCAAGCAGTTTAAGGAAAATGATCTCTTCCTGCGGGGCGCTATTTCTTGGATAGGTTTCCGACAGTGCCGTATACTGTACGAACCAGCCGCCCGCTATGCTGGCCGGACGAAATATTCGTTTCGTAAAATGCTGCAATTGGCCGCAATGGGCATTACATCCTTTTCTACGCGTCCTTTATATTTGTCGGTCCTGCTCGGCTTTAGCATGTTTATATTTGCCGGGTTGTTCGGTGCAGAAACGTTATATGAACGCTATTTCACGAATGAAACCGTATCCGGCTGGACAACACTGGTATTGCTTATGGTACTTATTGGTGGCGTGCAGTTCATTATGATTGGCATCATCGGCGTATATTTGGGTAAAACGTTTGTAGAAGTAAAAGGCCGCCCTGCTTATATTATCGGCGATACGAGCGAGATAGTGGAGAGTGTAACAACATGGCAAGCCCCAACCAAGGAGCCGCATCCAATGCGGGAAGTATTTTATTCACCGTTGACGTAGAAGAGTTTGATACCGCCGTTGAATTCGGTCACGACATTCCGTTGAGTGAACAAGTGGCCGTTTCAACGCGTGGGTTGACTTTACTGGCTGAACGATTCGAAATAGTGGGTGCCCGCACCACCTTGTTCACGACCGCCAATTACGCCCTTCATGAACCCGAACTGATTCGGGATCTGGCACGAAAACACGAAATAGCGTCGCATGGCTACTTTCATACGACGTTCGAGCCCGCCGATTTGTTGAAATCCCGACTGGCACTTGAGGAACTACTTAACCAGCCGGTAACAGGCTTTCGTCGGGCTCGGATGGGCTTTGTTGATCCAACCGATGTGCAACAGGCTGGCTATCACTATAATTCATCATTGCACCCAACCTGGTTGCCCGGTCGTTACAATCATTGGGGCGAACCCCGGCATCCATTCCGTGAATTGGGCGTCTGGCAGATTCCGGCTTCGGTTACACCTATAATTCGCCTGCCGCTATTCTGGTTGAGCCTGAAAAACTTTCCGTTCGCTTATTACAAACAGCTCTGCCGTCAAACCTTAAAGTCTGACGGTTTCCTGAATCTGTATGTTCATCCGTGGGAGTTCACGGACCTGTCGGCTTATGAGAAAATCCCAGCCTACGTGCGTCGGCACTCGCGGGATGCGTTACTTGACCGGGTGGAAAACCTGTTGCGTTATCTAAAACCGCTTGGTGAGTTCGTAACGATGGACGAGTTTACTCAGGAACTGAACCGAAGGAACCCGGCTAAAATTTGAGTCTTTTGGCTCACCTCAAACAAATGCAACGGCCATATCTATCAGGATATGGCCGTTGTATTTGTTTGAGGTTTGATCGGAATGTCAAATGAAAACCACATCTTCAATCACGTCTGTACCCATATCTTTATTAACGAGCTGAATTAGTTTCTGCTTGGCATTGACGAGTTCACTGCGGAGAGGTGCCGAGGCAATTTCAATATAGAGTTTACGGTCGCGAACATAAAGTCGGCTTGTACGCGAGGCAATAGTTGGTCCCATCATACGGCCCCAAAATGCTTCAAGGTACGTTTCGTTGAAACGTGTTTGAAGTTGATATGTTTTTAACAACTGCCCTATTGCATCTTTTAAAGACGTGACTCCGGCCACTCGGGTGGCTTTCTCACGGTTGTATCGGTACGGCTGATTCATTGGGCGGGTGTCTTATTGCAAAAGTAAACAATGAATCGACTTAACAAATATCCATTTGCTAACTGACGATAAAAAAAGTTTATTGAATAGAAAAAAGAATTGGTGTTTGGATTCGCACCATTTGGCTAGTATACTTGCGGTATCAAGTCAATAGCTACGCGTCAATTCAGCGACTCACGACGTGCATTGATTTATACAGAAGCGGGGAGAGATCAGGCTCTGTGAACCGCTGGCAACCTACCACATGGCAAGGTGCTAACTCCTGCCTAAACTTATTTAGGAACTATAAATCGTTAACTCACATGCTCTACAACAAGCAGTGTATGCCCCCGGCCAGATGGTCCAGCAGGGTGTACTAAGCACTCTTCACTTACCGCCACGAAAACCGGGAGGGTTTGTCGTGCGCAATCTTTCGTTTTCTACGACTCACTGTAGGCTGACGCGTCAGTTGCAGGCTACCTGTGGCAGCAGCTACCTATAGAAATGCCAGGCAGAAAATCGCACATAGTGCAATAGAATAAATCGTAAACTATTCCCTAAATCATGTCTGAACTTCATTTTGATACTCTCCAACTGCATGCCGGTCAGGAAGTCGATTCGGCTACCAATGCCCGTGCAGTGCCTATTTACCAAACCACATCGTTCGTGTTTAATGACTCGGCACATGGGGCCGATTTGTTTGCGCTGAAGGCGTTTGGAAATATCTATACCCGTATTATGAACCCTACCTCCGACGTATTTGAGAAGCGCATGGCCGCTCTCGAAGGTGGGGTAGCGGCTTTGGCGGTAGCGTCGGGGCAGGCGGCTCAGTTCATTGCACTAAGCAATATCCTGAATGCGGGCGATAACTTTGTAACATCCCCGTTTCTGTACGGTGGCACGTATAACCAATTTAAAGTTTCGTTTAAGCGGCTGGGCATCGATGTCAGGTTTGCCAATGACGATAAACCTGAATCGTTTGCTACACTGATTGACGATAAAACAAAAGCTATCTACCTTGAAACAATCGGTAACCCGCGTTTCAACATTCCTGATTTTGATGCCTTCGCGACGCTGGCGAAAGAGTATGATTTGCCGCTTATTGTCGATAATACATTTGGGGCGGGGGGCTATCTTTTCCGACCCATCGAACACGGTGCCGCCGTGGTGGTAGAATCAGCAACGAAGTGGATTGGCGGTCACGGAACGAGCATTGGTGGCGTAATTGTAGACAGCGGTAATTATAACTGGGGCAACGGTAAATTCCCTCAATTCAGCGAACCGTCGGAAGGCTATCATGGTATGGTGTTCAGCGACGTATTCGGTGTTGGCGGACCCTTCGGCAATATTCAATTCATTATTCGTGCTCGGGTAGAAGGGCTGCGTGACTTCGGACCAGCTATCAGTCCATTTAATTCGTTTCTGTTACTACAGGGACTGGAAACACTCTCATTGCGGGTAGACCGCACCGTGCAGAATGCACTGGCACTGGCCCAATGGCTCGAACAGCATGAACAGGTCGAAGTGGTAAACTATCCCGGTCTGGAAAGTAGCCCTTATCACGAACTGGCAAAAAAATACCTTGGTCGTGGCTTTGGTGGCGTATTTTCCTTTAAGGTGAAAGGTAACAGCGATGCCGCCAACGAATTTGTAAATAGCCTGAAATTAGTGAGTCATTTAGCTAACGTTGGTGATTCAAAAACGTTAATTATCCACCCAGCCGCCACCACCCACCAACAACTGAGCGAACTGGAGCAGGCCAGTGCGGGCGTTGAATTGGGTGTACTACGTGTTTCGGCGGGTATCGAACACATCGACGATATTAAAGCTGATTTCGAGCAGGCTTTCGCTAAAATTGCCGAGCCAGTTCTCAGTTAAACAGGTTTAGCCGGGCCGCCGGCCCGGCTAAACCTACAAACTATAAACTTGATTGAACCTACAGTACTTCGATTATAAATATTCGTTCCCGCTCGAATCGGGGGAAAGTTTGCCGGGATTCCGGCTAGCTTATACTACACGCGGCACCCTCAACAGCGACCAGTCGAACGTTGTTTGGGTGTGCCATGCCCTGACCGGCAATGCCGACGCGGGTGATTGGTGGGGGGGCATGGTCGGACCGGGTAAGTATTTTGACCCGGAACCTACAGCCAAATCAGGTGATTTTATTGTCTGTGCCAATGTGATTGGTTCGTGTTACGGGTCTACGGGGCCATTGTCGGTGAATCTAACGACAGGCCAACCGTTTTATCACGATTTTCCGATGGTTACAATTCGTGATATAGTAGCAGCTCTGGATCTACTGCGGCAGGAGTTGGGCATCGAGAAAATCCATACCTGCATTGGTGGTTCGGTAGGGGGTGAACAAGCCGTTGAATGGGCTATTCTCCAACCGAATCTTATTGATAATTTGGTGGTTATTGCAGCTAGTGCCATCGCTTCGCCCTGGTCTATTGCGTTTAACGAAGCGCAGCGAATGGCAATTGAAGCCGATCCAAGCTGGACCGAACGGCGCGATGATGCGGGTTTGGCCGGTATGAAAGCGGCTAGAGCTATGGCAATGATTTCATATCGCAACTACGATACATATGGTTTCACGCAGGCGCTCGACAATAATGAGCAATTAGATAACTATAAATCGGCTGGCTATCAACGCTATCAGGG
Source organism: Spirosoma flavum (assembly GCF_042686045.1). Classification (NCBI taxonomy): domain Bacteria; kingdom Pseudomonadati; phylum Bacteroidota; class Cytophagia; order Cytophagales; family Cytophagaceae; genus Spirosoma; species Spirosoma flavum. The sequence continues at coordinate 13,164 of NZ_JBHUOM010000019.1, read as the reverse complement.
TGAAAAACTGGCTGACCGTTTTAATTCATTTACGTATTGGGCGCTGTCGAAAGTAATGGATTCGCACAACGTTGGCCGAAACCGGGGTAGTATTCCAAATGCACTGGGTCAGGTTAAAGCTCGAACATTGGTCGTTGGCATTCGTTCTGATCTGCTTTTTCCACCGCTAGAGCAGCAATTTTTAGCGCGTCATATCCCTGATGCCGCCTACGAAGAAATAGATTCTCTCTACGGGCACGATGGTTTTTTAATTGAATTTCGACCGCTGACGGGCATTATCCGTAAGTGGATGGCGAGTGCAGCTTCGGCTGATGGGGTACCGGTCCTCAACTCGCTCAAAACAAGTAGTCAGCCGGTTAAATAGAGAAGTATGGTTTGGTACGAAGACGACGTTCGACAACTTGAAGTTAAACTTATTGCTTTGCCACCGGCTCCGGACAGAGTCGTTTTTTATGGAAGTTCATCCATTCGGCTTTGGACAACGCTGGCGCAGGATTTTCCTCAGGTCAATACCCTTAACTTAGGGTTTGGAGGCTCAACATTAGCGGCTTGTGCCTGGTTTTTTGAGCGATTGATTCTTCCAGCAACGCCCAAATCCATTGTGTTTTACGCCGGAGACAATGATCTCGGCGATGGTCGCCATCCAGAAGAAGTTTATCTGTTCTTCTGTGCTTTTGCCGAAAAAATGGGTAAATTATTGCCAGGTGTACCGGTATCTTTTTTATCGATCAAAATCAGTCCTTTTCGCTGGGGTATTGCTAACCAAATACAAGCCACGAATAAATTAATTTGTGGTGAGTTGGAAAAAATGCCCGGCTGCCATTATGTTGATACGACAACTCCCTTGCTAGCCGCTGATGGCAGACCCCGACGGGAGTTTTTCGAGAAAGATGGCCTCCACCTGAATCCGGCTGGTTATCGGATATGGCAACAGGTGTTACAACAGCAAGCTCAAATTTTTTAATAATTTGTTGATCCGATTGCTTGTTACTATTCGCGTTAAATGTTACAACTTCACGGGTACTTAACGCTATTGTTATGCACCGAGAGTATCATAAATGGTTTAGTCCAAATCTGAACCGTGATATGGAGTTGCTCATTTTAGGCCATGCGGGCGCACGAGTGCTGGTATTCCCAACTCGGCGCGGGCGCTTCTATGAGTATGAGACGTTGGGATTGGTCGATACATTGGCCGACAAAATTGAAAACGGTTGGCTACAACTATACTGTGTGGATAGCGTTGACTGCGAGAGTATTTACAATCGCTCGGCTCATCCTCATGATCGTATTCGTAGACATAGTCAATATGAGCAGTATATTATCAATGAAGTGCTACCGCTTTCCCGCCTAAAAAATTCACAACCGTTTATGATTTCGCATGGATGCAGTTTAGGAGCCTACCACGCTCTTAACATTGCATTCCGGCATCCACACTGTTTCGGTAAAGTTGTCGCTTTCAGCGGGCGGTACAATTTGTCGGAGCCTGTAGCGGAATTTCGCGGGTTATTTGATGATTATTATAACGAAGAAATTTACTTCCACAGTCCTAATCATTTTCTGCCCAATCTGGATGATGGCACGATACTAGACTCGCTGCGACGCATGGAAATTGTACTGACGATTGGCGACGAAGACCCGTTTCTTGGCAGTAACGTTACGCTGAGTTCAGGACTCAATGCCAAACATATACCTCATGACCTGCATGTTTGGGGAGGTCGGGCGCACCAGTCAAGCGATTGGCAGAAAATGGCACAATTGTATCTATAAAGCTAAACCAATAGCCGTAACTGTACTTTAATTACCACTTGCAAGCTATTTTTGGTTTAAGAAAATGGTCTGAGTTGGGTCGGTCGACTAGGGGAGTTTCTCCGCCAGGTATAGATAAGGCGGGTGGAAATGGTGAGTGAAAATCTTCTCCTGGCTTTCAGGATATTGTTTAAAGTAAGCGCTGTCGGCAAGCAGAACAATGGGTGTACCGGCTCTGACGTAATCACTGCTGTTATAATATTCAGGGGGTACATAACCATTTAGGTTTTTTTGCACCGTTTTGGAGGCTAGTTTGCCTAAGTATTTCTGATAATTCTTCTGCGCTTTCAGAGCCGGTTTGCTTAAGCTGTTATAAATGTATTTCAAGATAATACGTTGCGGCAGTTTTTGTTTTTTAATCATGCCGGGTGCCCCACTGAATGGGTTAGTGGTATTTACATCGTTGATAGTTTGGATGGAAAAGGGTACTTCGGGTACCCAGTCGGCGGAGTTGACAACATTATAAGCCCAGCCGTTTTGCGTAGCGGCTTCATATTCATAGGCGAAATATAGATTACCCGGTTTAGGTCCCGCACTACAATACGTCTTAAACTGAATATCAGCGGGAATACGGGACTGCTTTTGCAGATTTTTCAGATAGGCGGTCAACAGATAGGCAATACCTCCGCCCTGGCTATGGCCCATAATGAGCATATCTTTGATTCCTGCTCGATAACACGAATCAATTTTCGGTAAAATATCCTTCGCCAAAAAACCCATGCTCACTAACCAACCAACATGAACGGCAGCTTTAGGACTGGCAGCTAGTTCATAACTGAATTTGTTGGTATTGGTAAGCTGTATTTCTCCTTTTGCCGGAACCATTGCTGCGTAAAAATTGCCAAGCCAACTTACGCTATTCGCCGTTGTCCCCCGAATGCTTATTACACTAATTGCCCGATTATCAGTCCATAAATCCCAGCGATTTTCTAATCCGATAACTGGAGACCGGTAAGCGAGTTTGAACTGTTGCGGAGCCGGGAAGGTACTTATGTAAGTAGAATCACCAAATTGGGCTGATACTTTTAGGAGTTCAATGTACTCGGCTTTATCGAAACCCGGCTTAAGTTTCTGGCTAAAGAGGACAAGCGGAAGTAACAGTAGTATAAAGGTTTCGAAGACGTATTTCATTAGAAGAAGGATTAAACAAGTGTGGCATTAATGAAATTTCTAAACGGATTTAACTTCGAAAGAAGCAAATACTATTAATGAAATGAACACAGCGTAAATGTCTTTCTAACTAAAAAAATGTCTGAAAGTTAGTTCGTAATAAATCTAAAAATACCGGCAGCGACCGCCCTTAAAGTGGACTAAATTCGAGCGCAAATAAAGCTCGGTAACAGCCGGTATTAGTTAGATATGTTCAATGTGTCAGTAAACTAGCCTCCATCACAACTGCTTGTGCTCGTAGCAACGCATCGGCATACGGTTTAAACAGTACTCGGCCCGGTGGAGTAGTCGATAAGTCGGCGTCCCATAAGCCGGAACGGTGCCATTGGTCGAGGTGATCCCAGTCGGGGCGGTCCACAATCGGATATAGACAAGCCCCTAATAGAGGGATACCTGCCTGAGTTACAGCAGCACATTCGCGGCCAATCATCTCAATCCAGACCGGACGATCAATGCCAGGATGACTAGTTTCAGTCAAGGCAATAGGCCGTCCGTAACGCCGGTAGGCTTTGATGAGCAACTGCCGGAGTGGTACCCAACGTGAGTCGGGTCTGTAGTCATTCCAGCCCAGGAATTGCCCGGTGCCTTCGACCCATTGGTTGTTGTAGTAGTAATTGAATCCCAGAATATCGAGGTATTCTGGTGACCCGCCTAAATGAGGGGCTAGTATACCCGCCAGCATATCTACCGACTGAAATTGATTCTCATCAGCGATAGCCGCGTTAATAATTTGCTGCTTTGTCGCATTGAGTGGCGGCACCATTTGCACCAGCGGTTCGGTGGTCAGGATTCGAATTGTGGGGTCAATCTCGCGCATGGCGGCTACCCCTTCAATGTAGGCGCGCATAAGTCCGATTTTAACTTCCCAACCCTGCTTTGTGCAATATGGCGATGTACCCCGGACATCACCGCCCAGCCAAGCCATGAAACTGGCTTCGTTGATGGGCGTTACAATCAATGTATCGTCGGGATAGTGGCCCCGGTAAAAGTGGACAAAGGCTCGGCACAGAGCCGCAAATCGTCGGGCAAACATCGGGTGTAGTGGTGTCAGATCGTCAGGATAGCCGAAATGGCAAAGGTCCCAAACCTGCTGGATTCCCTGCCGATGGCCTTCAACAAGCATGGCTTCGACAACGCTCCAGTCATACTGATACGCTCTTTTTTCGACCTGGCTCCATTGAATACCCTCTCGAACAGTACGAATATTGAACGCGTCGAGTCGCTTGTAGTCTTCATGGATTAATTGAAGATGACCTGATTGCCGCAGCAAATCAACACGATTGCCGAAGCAGTTTTGCTGGTCGGTACACTCATAACCGGCCCACCAAAACGACCGAAATGGATTTGTAACCGAAGGAACTGTGGAATTTAGTAGCAAGGAAGAAGTAGTTGATATAATCAAATATGAGAAAAAAGAAATCGGGCATCAAGAAATCGTATCTTTTCTGAGAGAGCATTAACCAGTAATTATTGCCCGTTCGCCGAGTTCTCAGAAGTAATACTGTCCGTTTACAACGCCCGCACAATAGCAATAACCAGTTTTGCTGAATTTCGGGCGGCTGTTGGGTAAAATTTATCGTAAGCAATGTGGGCTTCTGCGTCGGCCCGGTCGCTTAAACTACGGATAATCAAGTGCGGCACCTGAATCTGATAACATACCTGCGCGACAGCGGCTCCCTCCATTTCGGTAGCGTCAGCCCCGAAATCAGTCCGGAGACTACGAACTTTATCGGGCGATGCCACAAATACGTCGCCCGTTACCACGGTGCCCGTCATAACCTTCACTGTCCGGTCCGAAACGCCACCCGATGCTAGCGGAATGCCTTCTAGCGGAACCGTTTTTACAACCGTCTCGGCTAGCCTCATCAATGTCGAGTCGGCTGGAAAATAAACCGGATTGAACTGTTTCGTAATCGCATTGCGCGTTTGTCTGGTGGGCGTGTTCTTGTCGGTGATGGAACCATAATCATGGTGGGCGGTTCGGCCAGCAATTACAATGTCGCCGGGTTGAAGGTCAGGGTTCGTTCCACCCGCGATACCCGTAAATAAAACACGCTGGGGCCGGAAATGATCTAACATCAGCGCCGTTGTCATGGCTGCATTAACTTTACCGATTCCCGTTTCGGCCACCACAACCCGTTGTTTTCCTATGCGCCCGGTAGTAAATGAAATGCCATCGACAATAACGGTTTTGGGCTTTTTTAATGATTCCTTAACCAGCGCAACCTCCGCGCCGAAAGCACCTAATAGACCCGTTATGGGGCGGGGTTTATAGTGTTGGGCAAGTGTAAAATGGGAAACAAGAAGGAAGAAAAGAAGTAATCGGTTATTCATCGGTTAGCAAGTAATAAATTAATGACCAGCGGTTAAGGCCAGTATACAAAATACATCGACAATCCACAGACCAAGAGGCACTTCGCGGCTTTTGCCAACGGCCACCTTCACGACTGTCCAGGACAAAAAACCCCAAATTAGCCCCTGTGTGATTGAGTAACTGAACGGAATGAGTACGAGAGCCAGGAAAGCAGGTACTGCATCGTCTAATCGGCCCCACTCAATGCGGGTAATGGGTTTCATCATAAAAGCACCAACCAATACCAGGGCCGGAGCTGTCGCAATAGCCGGAATGACCGACAGTAGGGGTGAGAGAAAAAGAAACGGCAGAAAACAGCAACCTGCCACTATGGCCGTCAGACCTGTGCGCCCGCCCTGCGAAATGCCCACTGCCGACTCAATGTAAGCCGTGCCAGGACTGGTGCCGAACAAGCCCGCCAATGTAGTCGCGACGGCATCGGTTAGGAGAGAACGGTTCAGGTTGCGCGGTTGCCCATCGCTATCCTGCAAGCCGCCCGCTTCGGCAACGCCCACAAAAGTAGACAGGCTATCGAATAAATCGGTAAAGGCGAAGGCAAAAATAACTGGCCATAGCGACCACGACAGCGAACTCATCAGGTCTAACTTGCCAAGCAGTGAAAAATCTGGCGTAGCCCAGATACCCTGAAAATTTACCAGCGTTTTCTGCCCGAAATTAATGACCGATGCATCTCCCCAAAATCGTCCGATGGGCCAGGCCGCGAGCGTTGTCAGAACGATGCCAATGATAATGCCCCCCGGTACGTCGCGCACGACCAGCACACTCATTAGTAACAGACCAAAAATAAACGTCAGCACAATGGGGTCGTTAAAATGAGCAATGCTGACCAACGTAGCCGGATTTGCCACAATGAATTTGGCATTCTCGAAGCCAATGAGCGTGATAAACAGGCCAATTCCTGCCGAAACAGCGTAGCGCAGCGGTTGCGGAATTGCCCGTACAATGGCCGATCTGACGTTTAATAACGATAGCAATAAAAATAAGACGCCCGCCCAAAATACGGCTCCTAAGGCCACTTCGGGACGGATTCCCATTCCTTTGACCGCCGTAAATGTGAAGAAGGCATTCAGGCCCATGCCCGGTGCTACGACAATGGGATTACGGGCATAAAGCCCCATCATCAGGCTGCAAAAAAAAGATAGCAAAACCGTGGCCGTCAGTACGCCACTAAATGGTAATCCAGCCTGACTCAGAATGGCCGGATTGACAACAATGATGTACATCGTTGCCAGAAAGGTCGAAATACCAGCGAGAATTTCAGTTCGGCGTGAGGGAATAAAATGGTCATTCGGTGTCATAAGGTGTTGAACATACAACCAATGAAGAACAATGGCAATGAATGGCGTATTTAAACTGGTATCTAAGCAGTCGGGTAAACTAACTATGTCGCTGGCATAGACTAAAATCCATAGCAGCGATATGCACTAACTTAAGTTGGAAGTCAATTTCTGTGAATCATGATGAATATAAAATATTATTTTTCAAATTTATAAATACATAAAATATTGTTTTAGTTTGAAGATTAGAAGCAAAATATTAAATCGGTGCCCTAAGGTATTATCTTGTCATGTAATTTAACTCTATTATTCATGGCAAGCTTTCAGGCTTTCTTAAAAAAGCTCAAATACCCTTTACTCGGATTTTTTGCCGTTCCCCTTCTTTGGTCTGTAGCGGGTGCCCAACCTTCCGACGTATTACTTACTAAAGTGCGTCAATTAGCCTACACGGACTCGGTACGATTAGTGGCCTTATTTAAAGACCTGCACACACATCCAGAGCTGGGTTTCATGGAAGTGAGAACAGCAGAGATTGTTAGCAAAGAACTCAAAAGTTTGGGTTACCAAGTTTATTCAGGTATTGGGAAAACCGGCGTAGTCGGTATTCTGAAAAACGGTGATGGCCCAATCGTGATGTTTCGCGGAGATATGGATGCGCTGCCCGTAAAAGAAACGACGGGTCTGGTCTATGCAAGTACAGCTACGGTAAAACTGCCAGACGGCAACGAAGTCCCGACTATGCATGCCTGCGGACATGATGCCCACGTGACGTGGTTACTGGGGATTGCCAAGCTAATGAAAAGCATTCAGCAGGAGTGGCAGGGAACGCTGGTGTTGGTTGCCCAACCCGCCGAAGAGCCAATAATGGGCGCCAGGGCGATGCGGGAAGACAGCACGTTTATCAAGCATGTGCCCTTACCCGATTATTTGCTGGCCATGCACACCGGACCATTTCCAACGGGAATGGTTATGAACTTAGCGGGTACCCGCATGGCGGGTACCGATCAATTAGACGTTACGTTTCGCGGTATAGGTGGGCATGGTTCTTCGCCACAAACAACTAAAGATCCCATTATTATGGCCAGTGAGGCCATTCTGCAATACCAGACCGTAATTAGCCGGAGCAACGATCCACAAACACCGGCAGTGCTCACGGTTGGTTCTGTTCAGGCTGGTCAGGATAATAACGTTATCCCTGCTTCGGCACTGGTAAAAATAAACTTTAGATGGCTGAAGCCAGAAACCAGAAAACTTCTATTCGACGGGGTTAGCCGGATTGATAGCGGGATTGCGGTAAGCAACGGACTACCGATGGGGCTTTATCCAATCATGAAAAAAAAGGGTTATTCGTTTCCGGTTGTTAACGATTCGGCTCTCGTAAGTAAAGTAAATTCCACCTTGCAAAAGGTTGTAAAGAAAGGTAGTCTTATTACGTCTGGTTTCCCGACAGCCATGGGCTCCGAAGATTTCCATCACCTCGTTTTAGACAATAAGAAATCAGTTTACGATTTTATATTCGTTGGAACCGCTCCGTTAGACATGGTTCTGGCCGCCAGAAAGGAAGGGAAAGCGGTACCTTTCTCAAATCACAATGGAAATTATATGGTTGATCTTGCCGGTATACCCTGGGGTGTTCAGATTGGGGCCGATGCCTTGCTAGGTGTGCTCAAAGTAAAGCAGAGTAACCCTTAATTACAATAGGCAAGTATTTACGCAAAAGTAGAATAGATCATTTATGGTCACAATATGACCGCAACGGCGGACTGTCCTGAAGGGGTCATACGCTGGAGAGATAACTTAAATCTGCTCAATTACTTAGTCACTAAACTAGTAAATGTCCGGCGGCTTCATCTACCCAAATTTGTGCGTTGGGGTGCGTTTGCATGATGCTGGCAGGCATTTGCTCCGACACAGGGCCTTGTAGCGCGTCGCGTAATACAGGGCCTTTTTTTGTTCCACTAACCAGCAAGATGACTTCCTTGGCTTCGGTCAAGTGGCGAAGGCCGAGGGTAATACCCTGTGTTAGTGTTGTTTCTTTCTCGAAATATTTCTGTCCGACGGTTTTCGTGCTTTCGGCTAAGTCAACAACGTGACATCCTAGAGTAAAGGATGTACCCGGCTCATTCAGGGCGATGTGTCCGTTCATACCCATGCCAACGAGCAATAAATCAAGTCCACCCCGTGACTGAATCAGTGCATCAATACGGGTGCACTCGGCTGCGAGATTAACTGCTTTCGCATCGAAAACGTGAATTTGGTCTGGACGAAGATTCAGAGGGATGAACAAATCCCTGAACACGTAAAACGAACAACTACCAAAATCATCGGGGCCAAAGCCAACCCACTCGTCCAAGCCCACGAATGTGCATCGGCTAACATCTACACGTTCGGTCTGCGCCAGTGCCACGAACCGACGATACGTTTCGATTGGCGTATCGCCCGATGCCAGACAGAGCGTCGCGTCGGGTTTCTGGTTAATGATAGCGGCAATATGCTCGGCTGTGTACTGCGAAAGGGTGTTGTGATCAGGAAATTGGTGGATGGTCATGGGGCTCTGATGTATCAAGTTCTACCGTGTAAATCCCAAATAAGGAACTTGATACTCATTTCAACTCACTCGCCCGTAAATATTTTGTCCAGCGTTCAGTAACTTTCTGATCATATACCCTGATAGTCAACAGCCTATCGATTAGGGGCCGCTAACACTCAGAAGACCAAAATTGCAGTCGGCAATCAGCGTATTCGCCACATAAGTGGGAATCTTTATTTGGGGGAAGATCTGAAATTCTGGATATAATAATCGAGTGAAATTTTGTCCCATTTTTCTGGAACAATAAGTAGAAAAATTAACAAAATAGCACGATATATGACGTGGGACAAATTCCAAATTGGTTCAACTAAACCGTGTCCAAATGTTACTATAACAAGGTCTGATGCAAGAACATATAGAGAAAAATTCTTCTTAAAACCTACAACAAGCAAAAATCCTCCTATTAATTCCACATAAGATGTGTAATAGGCTGTTGATAGGATGATAAAATCTGGTAATATATTCTTATAGGCCTCATGGAAAAAGTCCATATTGTACAACTTTTCTACCCCCCATGTAAAGACCTTCCCATACCCTTGCATCAAAAATATAAACCCTAATAGTAACCGGGTCGTCAATACTGCTATAATCCTATTCATAGTCATTTTAATTGATGCCCTTACCGGGCCGGTCTATGTCAGGTTCGTTGACGTATGTGTAGCTTCCTACGCCGAAGCGAAACGTCGGAGGGTCGGTCCGCTATTGACACAGGCTTTGGGTTTGGAACGGTGTCGGGTAGGGCAGGCTCACCTTCTGGCCCTCGATTAACACGTCGTACTCGTGCATTTTTCCGGGTTCCACCTGATCGGCGAGCAGGTGGGCTATAAAAACCGTTTGCCGGTTAATATAGACTTCATTCGTCAGATAACTGGGTAAGGGCTTACCGACCGTTGAACGACTAATCGACGGACCACCCGCTTCATGGTAACGAATCTGAACATGAGCGAGTTGTTTGTTTTGTGCCCGAAGCATCACCTCACGCCTATCAGAATAGCCCGCCATTGGCCCTGACCGGACTGATTGGCTAGCCAAGCGTGGCCCGGTTGCTTTGCTGGTATTTCGATTGTTGAAAGAAACAACCGGTTTTAGTGAGGTATGCGTCGCTGGCCTTTTGGAGACCTGTTGACTGAATAACGCAAACGGCGCTACCAGAACAACAACGACCAGAAAACGATGAATTTTGTACATAGTGGAAAGATGGCGTAATTTTGCGGTTCGTTCAATGAAGTCATGCAACTAAATAACCGTACCTACCAGATTCAAGGGGTCAACGTATTGGATATCGCCGATGAATTCGGCCTGCCCTTATACGTATATGACGCTGACAAAATTATCGAAAAAATCGGCTTGCTCCGATCGTCATTTACCGGAACGCCGAACCGTGGAGTCAACCTAAAAATAAAGTATGCGGCTAAAGCCCTTACGAACATATCAATTTTGAAGCTGATGCGTCAGCAGGGTGTTGAAATGGATTCGGTATCGGTCAATGAAGCCCGGATGGGTATGCTGGCGGGGTTTGAGCCGAGTCAGATTATGTTTACGCCCAGCGGGGTTTCGTTCGATGAAATCCGTGAAGCTGTTGCTCTTGGCTTGCAACTGAACGTAGATAGTCTGCCGCTTTTGGAATGGGTTGGACAGACTTACGGGAGTCAGGTGCCCATCAGTGTGCGCATCAATCCCCACATTAGTGAGGGCGGCAATATCAAAATTTCGACGGGTCACGCCGACTCTAAGTTCGGTATTTCGATTCTGCAACGGGAGGCTATTCGTGAATTGGTTGAGCAGTATCAAATTCCGGTTGCCGGATTGCATATTCATACGGGTTCTGATTTCAAGAATGCCAGTGCGTTTTTGCGCGGAGCAGACGTTCTGTTTGACCTTGCCAGTGATTACCCCAACCTGACGTTTATTGACTTTGGAAGTGGATTCAAAGTAGCGTATAAAGAAGGCGATCATATTACTGATGTTGCCGAACTTGGTCGTCAGGTATCGGAAGCGTTCTATAACTTTTGCCAGCAGTACGGTCGCGACCTCGAACTTTGGTTCGAACCGGGTAAGTTTTTAGTAAGCGAGAGTGGTCATTTGCTTGTTAAGACTAATATTGTCAAGGAAAATCCAACGCGAACATTTGTTGCTGTCGATTCAGGTTTGAACCACCTCATTCGCCCGATGATGTACGATGCCTATCACGATATCAAAAACATCTCGAATCCGTCGGTTCCGGGCGAAGCGACAGTCGAAAAAACGTACAATGTAGTCGGCTATATTTGCGAGACGGATACATTTGCTACCGACCGCTCTCTGCCTGAAGTCAGCCCCGGCGATGTGCTGTCATTTGAGAATGCAGGCGCGTATGGTTTTAGCATGGCCTCGAACTATAACGCCCGTTTTCGACCAGCCGAAGTGTTGGTTTATGAAGGACATCCTTACTTGATTCGTCAGCGCGAAACGTTCGAAGATTTATTGCGCGGTCAGGAAATTATTGAGTTTGAAGAAGAGTTTGTAAAAAAATAGTATAGTCAAATACGGAATTAACCAACTACAGGGAGAACCTAGAAGGACTCCCGTACCCCGTTAAAATTCCGTGTATTTAATCAATCCATTACAATGGGACGCGCATTTGAATACCGAAAAGCTCGCAAAATGAAACGGTGGGGGCAGATGGCTAAGACCTTCACCCGTATTGGAAAAGACATCGTGATGGCGGTCAAAAGTGGTGGGCCTGAGCCCAACACCAACGGGCGACTTCGGGCCATTATCCAGAACGCCAAAGCGGCTAACATGCCGAAAGAGAATGTAGATCGGGCTATCAAAAAAGCCATATCGAAAGACCAGGAGGATTACAAAGAGATCGTGTACGAAGCCTACGCTCCACACGGTATCGCACTGGTTATCGAAACCGCAACCGATAACCATAACCGCACCGTTGCCAATGTGCGAAGCTACCTTAATAAACTCGGCGGTAGTTTGGGAACACAGGGAATGCTCGACTTTATGTTCGACCGTAAATCGGTTTTCCGGATTCCAGCTGAAAATATAGACCAGGAAGAACTTGAATTCGAACTCATTGATGTTGGGGGAGATGACGTGGAACTGGACGACGAAACCAACCAGTATGTCATTTACGGCGAGTTTACGGCTTTCGGTACTATACAGAAGTTTCTGGAAGAAAAAGGATACGAAATCAAACAGGCTGAGTTCGAGCGCATCCCAAACGACTTCAAAGAATTAACTGACGACGAAGTTGCCGACGTTGAGAAGCTCATCGAGCGTATTGAAGAGGACGACGATGTTCAGATGGTGTATCACAATATGAAATAAAAAAAGGCCGGTTTAACCGGCCTTTTTTTATGGTACTTACTTCATGCTCATGTTTTCCCGGATGATCTGGACCCAGCTTTTGAATACCTGGGGGGGCGCATTGCGGTCCAGCATCGCATAGTAGACCGTGGCCTGGTAATAGTACAGGCCCGTGGGCAGATCCGTCCCATCGCTGCTCTTGCCATCCCAACTCAGGGTCGGCCCCGAGCCCGCATATAGCTTGGCCCCCCACCGGTTGTAAACCACAAAGTCGATGCGCTCCACAAACCGGGGGCACTTCAGGGGGGCAAACACCTCATTCTTGCCATCCCCGTTGGGGGTGAACACGTTGGGCAGCACCAGCTCCGGACAGGCCTGGTTGCAGACCTTGTTAGAGGGCGCACTCTCCAGCCCCCGCTGGCTGACGGCCGTCACGTAGTAGCAGCCCGCCACCGTGCTCAGACTGCTGTGGTCGAAGCTGGTGGCGGGAGCCGCCACACTGGTCAGCACGCCCAGCGTGTCGGTGCGGTAGCGCCCGTAGTAGATCTTGTAGCTGGCAATGTTGGCCTCGCAGCTGGGTGAGGCCGTGGGTGTCCAGCGGAGCTGGTTGGTGAAGCTGGTCTGGTCGCAGAAGCTTTCGGCACTCA
>NZ_JBHUOM010000018.1:0-18134 GCF_042686045.1 Spirosoma flavum | reverse complement strand
TCCAGTTATTCTTCCATAAGAAAGAGATTGCATTCTTTACAAGCTAATTCACAGATCAATAATAGCTCTGGCGTTGGCGGCACAATTTTCGTGTTACCGGTCATGGCAGTGGATATGGTGATTTTTTCCTTAGTTTGAGACCGTAGCGTTTGATATCTTGGCTACTCAAAAATATGCCTGGTAACTTTCAGAAAGTTACCAGGCATATTTTTGAGTGTGGATAGAAAAATAAACCGTATAATCTAGGCCAATATGGTTTGTAGCTTCATCAGAGTACAACTACCAGTTAGAATAATTTGCCGGTGATTGATAAAAAAGACTAACTAAATACAACACAAGGTATATGTGTTATAAGTAACTCAGAGACAAAAACATATGTTCAGTCAAATTGAGGGAGCGGTAACGTGTCAGATAATGGTGGAGGTTTGTATAAAAGTTAACAGCTTGTCTACAATCGGATTTCGTAACATACTTGTACCATTGCAGTTATACTTGCCAATACACCTAATTTCACTATCAAATTCTAAACGTATGGGCAATCTTCTGTATACAATCGCCGTCGTGCTGATCATTATTTGGCTATTGGGCTTCTTAGGCGTTTTAGGCGCCGGGATAGCGGGTAGCGGACTCATTCACATTCTGTTAGTGATTGCGGTCATCGCCATTATTTTTCGGCTGATTCAAGGCCGAAGCGTTTAAAATCTCCGCTATACGTTAAAATGCCTGGCTACTTTCTACTGCCAGGCATTTTAGCGTATAGTGGAGATTTTATTTTTCTCTATTTTTAAAAGTAATATTAAATGATCCCCGTTAAATAAATTTATACGTGTATAAGTATTTTTTTAGAGGGATAATACTAATCAATGAATCGACCAATAAGCGGAGGTTACCGATAGATGCTACCAAATTAGAATTGTTGTTTGTGAAGTTGTTAACGCAATACCGTCGTCAAGTGTATGAATGGTTCCTTATCTAACATTTCATAGGAATCAATAAAGCTATGTATAATGTTTGTATAACCACGATTATAATAGACCTAAATAAAAACTCAATTTTAGTAAAGAAGTACCTGTTTTTAAAAGATAATTATACGTAAGATAAATGCAAGAGTTATCCATAAAATCGCAAAAGGGCTACTATAGACGTGGCTTACCAAGTGCTATATAGCAAGCCTGAAAATCATTTTATTGATTCAGTGTATCGGAACTTAGTTCTTTCAGATAAAGCATTAGCCGTTCAGATTTGCTAAACGAACAAATACACATCGGCTTCCCCGTTACTTTGTCATAACACAGTTCGGCAAAAAAATTGTTGAAACTGTACAGCTCCCGTACCCGACATAGATCGACTCGCTTGGCGAGTAACAGCCCCCATATTCTTAAGGCTCCTTGTCTAATCAAAAAAGGCTTTCGGTCGTATTCGTCACGAGAGATATACATTTCAGTAGGATTGCTCTAGGTGAACATAATAAAACGCCTAATCTATTTAACTTAGCTAATTATCCTTTACAAAGTGAGGAAATGGCCACACTCAATCTTTATAGTCAAACGTTATATAATGCTAAATTGACTTATACACATAATTAAGCCGCTTTATCCACATCAACGGGGAATTATATAATTCCCCGTTGATGTGGATAAAGCGGAAAGCAGACTGACAATGTTGGTCTGCTTTTTTGTTTCATAATCACTTATACGTTAAGAAACTATTCTAAGATCATATGCCTTATACAAGCCCTGAAAACAGTTTAAGTACGCTTAAAAAATCGGCCATCTTCTTCCACTCAACGTATGCGATCAGTAGCTGTATTGACACCAGGGGAGGGGTCAACGCCAATGTCGACAAATTATGGCTTCGTTAACTGGATTCGGTTAGTTGCGATGTTCTCTATTGTGTATGAACACAGCATCCTGCTTTACACAACCGAACCCAGCCAAGTCAGAACGTATCATATTATCAGCCAGCCGTTTAAGTTTGGCACCATCTGTTTTTTCATCATATCGGGTTATCTATTGGGGCGTAAACTAACACCCGATGACTCACCCTGGTTGTATTACCGTCGTCGGCTGCTAGTTGTCGGTCTACCGTTTGTCATTGCGTTTGGACTTTATTACCTGAAAATGATTGGCCTTATCGGGCGGTTGACTGGCAAGCTGATGGCATCAGAGTTGAGTAGTACCTTCCTAGTAAACGAATTCTACACCAACCTTTTTTTTACGTCTTACTGGTTCATGTTCAGTTTCTTAACGGCGCTGGCCATTCTACTCCTCTTCTGGCGGCAAACCAAAAGGTTGGTATTTGGCTGGGTAAGTTTTGCGGTAACTTGTTTCTTTGCCGCCAACATATATACCAATTGGTTCGATTCAACCCATACTATCGCCATGCCGGCGTATGTCTTTTACCTGTGGCTCGGCACCTGGTTAGCCCGCCATAATGCGTACATAAAGCGGATGCAATCGCTGTCCAGCCCCATTCTAACCATAATCCTACTGTTGACGATGGGATTGGCCTATTTAGAAAGTGAATTGCTCTGGTCACTTAAAGCGGGTAATCCAGTAAATACACTCCGGCCAACCAACCAGTTGTTTTCGTTGGTTGCTTTCGTCTGGCTGATGCGCCATGATGCCAATAAACAGCTAACCGCTTGGCTGAATCCAAGAACGGAATCGTTTGGAATATATCTATACCACATGTTTTTTGTTGGTTTGGCCACGACCATAGCCATCAAGTTACCCTATTTGAGCTGGTTGTCTGATTCCCCCCTACCTTCCTTTAATCCCGGTAAAATTGTGCTGATTGACCTGGTTCGGATGGGCTTTGTGTACGGCTCGACCCTGTGCTTTGTTAAACTCGTCAACCGGACACGGCTGCGATGGCTCTTTGGTGAACGGTCGTGATTCCAAATTAAACTTTTGCAGGTAGTATCTGAGGCCACATTAATTGCCGATGAAAATAGTACAAATCAAGGAAGAGTCTTTAATCGGCGAAGTAAGTTGTACATTAGTTTAAGGGTAGCTGACACAGTTGGGACGGTCGGCCGCTGCCGTGTATTCACCATATACATGGCATAAACTATTCTAAGCCAAATGTTTACGCGGAATTACATGCTTTTAACGACCGTTTTAGAGAGCAAGTAATTTCGCTGTTCAGGTACGTGTTGAAGCTAACAATTTTGATGTTCTTAAGGCCCCAAGAGACGTTAAGACCAGCTCAAGCTAGAAATATAGCGGTCGGCGACCCACATTCATACTTATTCCGAGTACTATACAATACTGGCCAAAGTAGCGCCCCTACTGGGAAGTTAAATCAGTATAACTAATTGAACCACAAATTTTTATATGCTCTACGTGGCGCATACACGGCAGCGGCCGACCGTCCCAACTGTGTCAGCTACCCCATACCTCTACTGGTGCTCATAGACACAAAAACACGCCCGGCAGTGAGCGTGTTTTTGTGTATTGTCTTCAGTTAGCGACTTTGTATGATCTAGGTTTATTGCCGGGTTATATTGCCCCGAATAGCACCAGACGGGAATTGAGTTGAGTGGATGTTGGCATAATAAAACCCGTTTTTCATACTATCAACCCGCGCTTGACTCGGCAGAGTTGCCGTGCCTACGATGGGCGAAGTCAGTGACGGAAACGGAATTTCCGGCGTAGGGTTCACTCCGTTTACTCCCGCAGCATCGCCAGGGATAACCCGGTGAAGATGGCCAGCTGTAACCGTCGATGAAGTCGGAACCCCCGAGTAGGTAACGGTGTAACTCAGTACGCGGGTCGATTCGTTGAGCGATCCCATGAACGTACCAGTAGCGGGTGATGTCGTTGACGTTGGCTTCTCGTTAGCGCCATTGAGTGTGGCCATGAAGTTAGTCGTCGTGATGGCCGTGACTGGATTATCATCCTTTTTACAGGCTGTCATAGTTAGGCCGAAAGCCAGAAGGGCTACTGCTGATAAGGCAACTGATTTCATTCGTTTCATAATTTTTTTTGATCGTTGAGTTAGCCGAATCCGGCTTATTAACTGCAGGAATACTTACGTAAGCCTTCCTGCAGTTAATAAGCTCTTTGGGATGTGTTTTGTTAGACGGACTGAGCATATTGGGGTAGCTAACACAGTTTGGGGTAAGTCTTCCGAATCGTACCGCACGGGCGGCTCCGACAATTCGCTACGGCTCGCGAATTCGATCTCAAAAAACGTACGATTAGCTAACCGGGCCGATTTCTATAGTACGTTTGAGCCGTGTTGCAATAAGAACTCAAAATGGCAGTACTTAGTCTGCTAATTGAGCAACCCGTGTAAGGAAATCCGAGATTTCTATAGCCAACCCTGTAATCCATGTTCCGATCTACACGGGTGAATTTTTCAAGCCTCGACAGTTCAACCGGGTCGCCGACGGTCGGCCGTTGCCGTGCGATGGTGAAAAACCGTGTATGCTATGCTAGGGTCTAAAATTCATGGCCTCATTTCCCGGTTATTTCTTTCTTTCTCCCCCTTTGTAAACAACATTGCACATGACAACTTACATTGGTATTGACCGGGGCCGCCTGAGCGGTTCACTAAGTTAGATCATGCTTAACTTAATGTCCAGTTAAAGGTAGCAGGTCCAATGGCCATCACGAATGGCTTCCTGGACGATGGAGTAGCGGTCTTCGGGAGTAAAACTCCGCCTTAGTTTGCTCATGGAATCTGAATGTAAAAGGACTAAACTGTTTTTACAATTTTGTCCAGCCATTCAGGGGGTTAAGACAGGCGACAAAATTAGTTTTTGTGCCCTTTATTTAACCCAATCCTAGTGGAAAAACGGCCTTCTAGAGTAACCTGCCAACAACCTTCTGCAAGGTCAAGTATAAAAGGGTTTTCTTAATCGGTTTTGATTTTGACCGTGTCTTGTCCGGAATTTATTCGGACGTTTAATTGAACGGTTTTGGTAGCTGATCACTGTAAGTACAGTTAATGATGATCATTAACCTTTTCATGAACGATAACAAGTGAACTAATCTGTACATTCAATCAGCATAAGTTACATCTTAAAGTCGATTGGTAGCCTGGCTATTGCCGGAACAAACTGTGTAGTGGACCTGCTCTATTTTACTGGACACGACCCAGATTAATCTTAACGTAATGGCCAGTAAAATAGAGCAAGTGCTGTTTATTCATCGCTTGGCTCCTGAGATGAGCTTCAACTGTTATCTTTGTTTGTATTTTTCTAAGCTCCGAATTCTTGGAAAATAGGATACCATTTTAGGCAGGCCTTTACCTTAATTCTGAGAGTGTTCTCCTGAAGGGATATCGGGACAGATCAGTTTTAATAACTGTTAACTGTAATCCGTGCGTAACATTGACGTTCTCGAAACCCTTACCTGTTCGACACACCCAGTATTCGCTCGACATCTTTCTGGTAGAGCCGACCGATGGGTAATTCCTGTCCGCCAATTTCAACATGACGGGGTGTATAGCTGGTGATACCTGAAACGGCCACAATAAACGACCGATGAATCCGCACAAATTGGTTGGCAGGTAGCATAACTTCCAGCGTACTGATCGTTTGCTTGACTAGCAAAGGCTTTGCTGTACAAGTTATAATGCGCACATAGTCTTTCAGGCTTTCGACGTACAAAATCTCATCGGGCGGCACTTTGATGAGCTTCCTGTCGGCCCGAAAAAACAGTGAGTCTGTGCTGGCAGGGCGGGATGTTTCTTTCTCGATGATCCGGGGTTGGGGGGCTTCTACACCCGTTTTCATGACTTTGCTAACGGCCCGCAGGAATCGCTCGAAGGGAATGGGCTTGAGCAGGTAGTCGGCCACATTTAGATCGAAGCCGTCAAGGGCATATTCGCGGTAGGCCGTCGTAATAATCACTTCCGGTGGATTCCGCAGCGAGAGCAGAAAATCAGTTCCCAATAGCTTAGGCATGTTAATGTCTAAGAACATCAGGTCGATGGGTTGCTGCTGCAATACCCCAAATGCTTCCAGTGCGTTTTCGCAACGGGCAACCACGGTCAGTCCATCAATTAACTCGATATACAATTCCAGCACATCGAGCGCGGGGGGCTCGTCGTCCACCAGCAAACAACGGAGTGGCATCGTGTTTTTTAGTTTTGGCCTTTTGTTGAAATATAGCCCAGCTAAGATACCATTTACTCAACTACGATCCTATCCTAAGCCAGCCCATTGAGAAAGCGGTAGTAGATCGTGTCGTTTGTCGCCGACGAACGGTGTTGGCTATCGACAGTTACCGTTCTGTTCGCTCATGCCCCTGTCTGTAGGCTGGAACAAGCGGCCTGTCGAATAGACCAGCAAGGGGGGGCGAGTACCGCTAGTTTTGACACAACCAATCCGCGCCGGGCGGTTAGGATAATCTCAAAATCGCTAGTCGAAAGTTATGAAATCATATTCAGTATTTTTAGTACTACTAGCAGCAATGATGATAGGGGGCTGTAAGAAAGATACCATCCCGCCAATTTCCCAAAGTGCCGATAATAGTATCACGGGCTTTGCGTTTGCTACGCTGTCTCCAGGGGTAACGGCCAACATTAGTGGTACGTCTCTTTCAGCGGTTGTACAGGCCAGTACGAACCTGACCAGCTTAATACCAACCATCACTTTAGCAGCAGGGGCCAGTATAACACCTGCGTCGGGGGTGGCACAGAATTTCACGAATCCGGTTGTTTATACCGTTACAGCAGAGAATGGCCAGACGCAGTCGTACACCATTACGGTTAAACACAATTACCAGGTCACCATCGATGTCAAGTACAAGGCGCTGGGCTGGACGGCCATGCCCGATGATGGCGACCATGCCCAACCCACAGCGAGCGGAACGGGCTGGGTACAGTATTACAGCAATAAATCCCAGGCCATTTACTTAGTTAACGGGTCAGCTTTCGGAATGCTGATTAATGAAATGAAAAAATACGATGCCGCTGGGCAGGATAAGTTTGCCATCCTCACCACCGACGCTACGTTAACCAGCGTGGGGTCGGGAGCTTATTACAATGAGTTCAAGCGCGTGGCCGATGGCTCAGCAGGCATCGTCACTAGCCCGCCTACCGGCGGGACGTTTCTGGTGTATGGCGATGTTTATAAAAAGTACCTCGTGCTCAACCGCTGGAATGGCACGTTGGGCTACCCAACCAGCGACGAATCAACGAATACCAGTGGGTTTCGGTACAACAACTTTATCAAAAATGGCGTAGCAGGTGTCATCATTGCTGGACCAAGTGGTGCCCAGGCGATCTGGGGTAAGGTGTATAAATTGTGGGGGAATGCCAGTTATGATGCGGGATGGCTGCGAAACCCAATCTCAAGTTGTGATCCGGCTATAGGCGATAATGGCCAGATTGTCCAGTTTCAGAATGGCACGATCAAAATAACGGGTACAGGTTGTGGTCAGTATCAACGGCTTAATAACACATTGGTGCCGGTTAGTGGTGATTTCCTCTCCGGGAGTATCGTCCTAAACCCCTGTTATTGATCTTCATCGGTAAAGCGTAATTTTATGTCATTGGTTATGAGTACATGACGACCATTTGCCAATAACCAATCAACCTCAAGTTGCCATGAAACTCCGATACACCCTTATTTTTCTGCTCGTGTCACTTCTTGCCTATAGTGCAGATGAGTTGAATGTCGATAGGCTGCGCCGGGTGTTGCCATCGCTCGCGGGAACCAGGCGGGTTGATGTACTCAATAAACTAAGTGAATACTATCTCTGGCGAAAAGCCGATTCGGCTGGCTATTTCGCCGATCAGGCCCTCAGTCTGTCCAGAACGCTCCCGTACCAATACGGCATTGATTTGGCCGAATTCAACACGGGATCGGTGGCGATGAGAAAGGGCCATTCTCGTGAGGCCGAACCCTTACTCCGCCAGGCCATTGACAAATTCCGCCAGACCGACCCCTATCATGCGGGCTGGGCCATGTGTTATCTGGGCGATGACTTAATGAAAACGGCTCACTACCCCGAAAGTATTAAGTATCTGACGGCGTCGCGGTCGCTGCTCCAAAATTATCGGAGGGGTGACCCCGGAAAGCCGCTCACCTTCCTGGGGCTGGTTTATGGTGCCATGGGCGATTACGAGACAGGACTTGAAAAAGCCCGGCAGAGCTATGTCGAGCGGCTGAAAATGGAGGATGTGCTCGCGCTGGGCTGGTCGTATTACAATCTGGCTACGTTATACGGCTATGTCGATGATTTTCAGGCCGCCATAGATCATTTGCACCTGGCCGAACGCGCCTTCAAAACCGGCTTCGAGCCCGATTTTGTGTATGCTAGTTTTGCGAAGGTGTTCAAACGTATGAATCGCCCCGACTCGGCCATTTTTTACCTCAATAAAGCTCTCAAACTGGCTCCTAAAGGCATAAGCACCCGCGTGGCCATTGGCGATCTGGCCCTGGCCGACAAGCAATACGACAAAGCCATTGATATTTTCAAACCCGCTTTAGCCGAAGCTCGAAGTTCAAATAAGGTTGAAGCTGTGATGGCCGACCTGCGGTATTTAGCCAGTGCCTACCAGGGGAAAAACGATGATCGGCAGGCTATTCCCTACGCGCAGGAACTTTATGAGCTAGCTAAGAAAACGGGCGCACGACCCCGTCTGCGCGATGCCAGCGAACTGCTCTGGAAAAGCTATGATCACCTCGGCGATACCAAACAGGCCTATCGATATCTGACGGAATACAGCGCCCTACGCGAAACACTGCTAAACAACCAGTTCAAAGCCAACCTATTTTCGCTTAAAAGTCAGGTCGAAATTGACCAGAAACAGGCCCGGATTGACCTGCTTAACAAGGAGAAAGTCATCATAAGTCAGCAGTTGAAACAGGAATCGCTAGCGAAGTGGCTGCTGGTTGTCGGTCTGGCCATTGTAAGTTTACTGGCGCTGATTGGCTACCGAAATATCAGGCTCTCGCGCCAAAACGCAACCCTCGAAGCTGAACAGCTTAAAAGTCGATTTCGGGTAGAGCAGATGGAAAACCAGCACCAGCAGGACGAACTACGCCGGCATGCCGAACAACTGGAAATAAAAGCCCTTCGTGCTCAGATGAATCCCCACTTTATTTTTAACTGCCTGAACTCGATCAACCGCTACATTCTGGTCAACGACCGGATGGCGGCTTCCGATTACCTGACCACCTTCGCCACGCTCATCCGAATGGTACTCGAAAACTCGGGACATTCCCTGATCACCCTCGCCGACGAACTGGAGATGCTCAAGCTCTACCTCGAACTCGAACGGCTACGTTTCAAGAATGCATTTAACTTTAGCATTACATTTATAAACGCTCTTGATACCGGCATCATTCGGATACCGCCCTTGCTGTTGCAGCCCTTCGCCGAAAATGCCATCTGGCACGGTCTAATGCACAAGGACGGACCGGGCAACATCGACATTGCGTTCCGACTTGAAGAAACCATCCTGTACTGCATCATCACCGACGACGGCGTGGGGCGGCAGCAGGCTGGAAATATGAACGCAAAACCGGCCGAAAAACGCAAATCACTGGGTATGCAACTCACCGCCGAACGGCTTGCTCTGCTGAGTTCTCCGAACCAGACGGATTCATTTTTCGACATCGAAGACCTCGTCGATGAACAAGGCGCGGCTACAGGCACAAAAGTGCTCCTGAAAATACCGTATCAAAAGCTGACAATGACTAGCAACTGATCGGCAGATATTGGGTACCGGTGGGCTATCCGCCGGCGGGGAACAAGTACGGCTTCAATGGCCTGCAAACGGGCCTCCTGCTGAGCTAAGCGGGCTTTAAGTGCTTGGTTCTCGCGGATGAGGGCCTGCACGCCCGCAAAGGTCACACCCGCAAAATCGTGGCTGTAAATGAGCGTGTCGCAGCCTACCTGCCCCAGTTCGTCGTGGCCGAAAGCCGCGAAAAAGTCCTGCGCCATGGGGCCCCAGTGCCGGATAGCGTGCTGGCCCTTGTAGTTCCAGGTGGTCAGGCGTATGGCGTTGATTTTGCCGAGCAGGTCGGTATGGTCGATGGGCCGAAAACGTTCCTTTTTGGTCGAATCGGAGATGGAACCCCAGGAGTTCTGGCCCCGGCCAATGATCACGCCAGTACGCACGGTACCGTAGTTTCCCCACCGGGATTAAGGTCGCCACAGGTCATCAGATAATAGCCGTTGAGAAAGCGGCCTACAAACTGGTCCGTAACACTGGACAATGTAGTACCCTGGGTTAAGGGATCAGAATCGCCAATCATGAAGGCTCCCCTTTTGCTGTTGGTGCTTATAGAGGACCACATTGCCGTTGAGTAATCGCCACTGGCGGTGTTTTTAGACCCAGTTGCCGTTGAGTAAACACCACTGGCAGTGTTGTTATGCCCGGCCTTAAACGAGCCCGCATTCACATCAAACTGCATAGCATTGCTTATGGCAATCGAGGTGGTTGGCGTCGTGGGGTTAAATAATAAAGCCCGCCATTGCAGACTAAACCCTCGCCCAAAGGATACGCTACTGTTCGTTTGAAAGCGTATGACAATTCCCGATCCCAAAGCAATCGGATCAGGAGCATTTAAACTAGTAAAAGGGATCACCATCCGTCCAGGGAGTGTGCTGCCACTGAATTGCTGGCTGTTTCCGTGGATATCGGTGATGACTACCGTGCTGTTGACCGGATCGGTGTTCAGGTCGGTGAAAATAATTTCGAGACCCCTTACTGTACCGTTGCCAGTGCTGATCGATGCCGAACAGTTATAGCCGGTTCCTGCTGTGTAGTTGGCATCGCCCGAGGGGTCTTTGAGCGTACCGGCTAAGGCCGTCAGTGACGGTGAAGTCGGACAACTCATCGTAGCTGTATAGGCCGCTGGGTCGGCAGTCGTGCGGGTGTACTGCTGCTGCACCAGAAAGCCGTTGCGGGTGTAAATCTCCACATCCTGCGTGGGCGACACACCGGCGGGCGCGTTGATGCCAACTTGAGCGTAACTGGCTGTTGAGAGACTCAGACAAAGGCCCAATAAAGTCAGGAAAAAGGGTATTCGGTTCATCATCATAACGTGTTCATCTGTAAAAGGACATCGAGAACGGAGTAACGGTGCGAAGTCAACGTATAGCTACACCTGACGGGTTGCCTCCAGGATATAGAACGTATTGTCCATCCGGTACCCGCCCGACTCGGTTCTGAACGGGGCAATGGCATTAGTTACAGCATCAACAGCCGCTTCGTACGAGGTGTGCCCGATAGCCCGCTGGGCCGGACCGGCCGATAGTAAGCCTTTCAGGGCCGAATCCAGATTAGCATACAGGAACGGACTGGACACGCGTTGCCGTAAACCAGGTTGGAAACCCGCATCGCCAACCAGTTTTTCCAGCGCATCATCTTCCGAGAGGGCAAACGGGCCGGGCGTAACTGGGGGCGGAGGGGGCATTAGCGAACCCAGCGCTTTCAAATAAACAGCCACTTGACATTCAGATGCTTTGCCCCAGATCGCGACGTATAGTTTCCCGCCCGGCTTCAGAACGCGGTACGCTTCTTCCAGCGCCCGCGCCGGGCTGGCGGCATATTGAAACAAGTTGACCCGTAACCAGGTCGAAGGTGTGATCGGGGTATGGCAAATCCTCCATATCGCCCGTATTGAAATGACCAATGGGCGCTTTCGTCTGGGCAATGGTGATGAGTTCGGCCGTGGCATCCAGGCCCGTACGTCCAGACCCTGTTGCAGCGCCAGTTGGCAGAACAGGCCCGAGCCACAGCCATCATCAAGTAGGGTATGGGCCGGGGTCTGGATAAAGTCATGGGCCATCTGCTCAAATACGGGCAGCAAGGTTGCCTCCTGATAATCGGCCCAATCCTGAGCGGCTACGCGCCAGAGTTCGGCCTGCATTTTTTGTGATCCCCTGTCGGTCATATAATAAAAGTGAGATAAAAATAGGGGTCTTTACACCTAAACTCTACCAATAAACAGCGCTGTCGACAGACTACTGGTTTTGTCGACTAATGCCATTTGTCGACGCTATCGGCTTTATGGCGGCAAACTTCAGCGGCTGGTCGATTAATCCCGCGATTCATGCATTCATTGATAAATTTTGCCATTGTCCTATTGATAATGTCGGGCAAATACAAATCAACTAACTATGAAATTCCTCTGTTTATTCGCAACGGCCTGTTTGCTGGTCAACCCTTTGCTGGCCCAGAGTAACTACGTAGCCAACACGGCCAATGCCT
Organism: Spirosoma flavum; assembly: GCF_042686045.1. Classification (NCBI taxonomy): domain Bacteria; kingdom Pseudomonadati; phylum Bacteroidota; class Cytophagia; order Cytophagales; family Cytophagaceae; genus Spirosoma; species Spirosoma flavum. Next base: position 5,951 of record NZ_JBHUOM010000018.1, on the reverse strand, counting down.
CGACCCCTGGCACGTATAATACCCTGGTTGGTTTCAACGCGGGTTTCAGTGTTACTACCAATGGTGACTATAATACTTTATTGGGCTACCGGGCAGGCTATGCCAATACGACGGGAGATGGCAATACGTTTCTAGGATACGAAGCCGGCAATGCGAATACCACAGGGGCTTATAATGCATTTCTGGGGTATGCTACCGGATTTAATAATACAACTGGCGGAGGCAATGCATTTCTAGGGTATGAAGCAGGGGGAGCTAACACGACAGGAAGTCTGAATGCATTTCTAGGCTATGCAGCAGGCACCAACAATACAACGGGTAACAATAACTCGTTTGTCGGGTATTTGGCTGGTTATTCAAACACGACAGGTTATTCTAACATCAGCATCGGCCCGCTTTCTGCCTATAGAAATAAAAGTGGCCATAACAACGTCATGCTTGGTGACTCCGCGGGTTTCAATACGACTACGTCCAATAGCGTATTTTTGGGCTCCAAAGCCGGTTTTACAAACACGTCGGGAACTAATAATATCTTTCTTGGCTATCAAACCGGCTATTCCAATACCACAGGGCGTAATAATGTCATGACAGGATTCCAAGCGGGTTACGCCAATTCGACTGGCAGTTTCAATGTCTTTACCGGATTCCAGGCGGGCTCAGCGAACTCCACGGGTGCCAATAATGTCTTTACTGGCTATGGAGCAGGCACCTCGAATACCACTGGCACTCAGAATACGTTTGTAGGCTACCAGGCCGGTTACAATGTTACCACGGGTAGTAACAACATCATCATTGGCCCTGCCTCGGGAACGGCTATTACCGATGGGAGTGATAACGTGCTGATGGGCTATAACACCCAGGCCGAGAGTGGGTTACACAATGCCACGGCTATCGGCTCAGGCACTCGCGTCGCCGTCAGCAATGCACTTATTCTGGGCAATGGGACTAATATTGGCATTGGCACTTCGGCCCCAACCGCCCGATTACACATCCGTAGTCAACAGGAAGGGGAGTCGGGGTTGCGGCTGGAAAATCTAACGACGCAGAGTCCGGCGGTGGCCCGGACCGATAAGTTTCTGAGTGTGGACGGAGCGGGCCGGGTGGTGCTGGCGCAGTATCGGCTACACTATGGGCAGACCAAGGAGTGGGCCGACAGGGTGTTTGGGCCGGGCTATGTATTGCTGCCTTTATCCGAAGTGGGTCAATATATAGCTACTCATCAGCATCTGCCGGGAATGCCCTCGGCGGAGGAGGTGGTGAAGGAGGGCGTGGATGCGGCTGAGATGAATGCCAAATTGCTGGAGAAAATCGAGGAACTAACGTTATACATGCTTGAGCAGCAGAAAAATGCGCTCATCCAGCAAAAACAGATCGAGTGCTTACAAGCCGAAAATCGGCAAATCAACCGATTGCTCAACCGACGTTAGCATCAGCCGTCACACTCATCATTAAGTCCATCCGTTTATGAAAGCTATTTCATCCGGCAGCCTGTATACTGCGCTTATTTTACTTGGTTTTGGTTCGTCAACGGTCTGGGCACAGTTACCACACATTCAGCCATCGGGTGTCATCCTGAATAAACCAGCTCCTGCTCCGGCCATCGTTGACCGGGATCAGGATGGTATCGATGATAACCTGGAGCATCAGCTATTGGATAGATTCCGACCGTTTTTTTTGTTTTCCAACGATGGTGGCGACGAGAACTTTCGTCCGGCCGATGCGCTCTGGTATCTGAACCAGTCCGTCCTGATTACAAGTGGGGATGAAGACGATAGTCTCATTGTGACCAGAGATAAGCTTGCTGCCGGTATTCTGGCCGTGAATGGCAAGTGCGGCTCTTCGGACATTATGCAGCGTATAAAACTGACCAACTACCACATCAACCCGCAGGCAAACGTAAACGGCGAAAACAACCCCGGCCGCCACGGAAATGCCTGGGATCTGGTGCTGAACAATAGAAATGTGGGCCTGTATGGTCACGTAACGCTGGTTATGCTAACTGACCCGTTTGGCTATGATTTCAATCATGCTTACGGTGGCGATGCGTCGGGGATACCCTACTACAAAATCGAATTCTGGCAGTTTTTCGGCTACAACAGCGCCAACAAACCCTTCGATATTGGCGACCATGAGGGTGACTGGACATCCGTACAACTGATCTACGACCCCAGAAGCAAGCAGATTGTCAGCGTGTTTCATTTTGCCCACGGCATGTTATTTCGCTTCGATATGACCACTCAGAATCAGGCTAAAATAGTGGCTGCTAACGTAACCGCCGGTCTTTTGAGAGAGTATCAAGGGGTAAACTATAGTATGGCTTCGCTGGATTTGTCACACCTGGGGGCAAAGGCTGACATCGTGAAAAATGAAAAGCAGATTGCGAAGGCGCTTTCACTGACCAGTTCCAATCGATAGAGCTCGACCACATGCCAGCGAAAAGCGCTGACTTTGTACTTTTTCTTGAGATTAATAAAACCACTTACCTTCATAACTCTACACGGGTTGTGTCAAGCTATTCCAGCGTGATACAAGTCAACTAAATACGCAAAATTTGCGTTTCTTTGCTGGGTCGTTACGATACTGAAAAGTAATTAGAAAGAATCTGAAGTGCCCATAGACTACGTAAACAGGGGGAATTGCTATGGCAACGAAAACAAAACGTCTTGTGGATCTGGCTCAGAAGCTGATGCAGGACAAAAAGCAGTTAGGGGACTATTATCAAAGTGGCGATGAGTCTAGGAAACCCGTCGGCATTAAGTTCGTCAAACCCTTCACCTTACCCGCTAAGCGAGACTGAAACAGGCTTTGCTTTTACAACCGAACGAGGGGCTATCTACCACGTAGACTTTACTTCCGATTCGGACTATCTACCAGATACCCCTTTCGTCGATTCGGTTTATTCCCTTTCAATCCTACCCATTTCTGGCTCCTTTGATCGTAAAGATCCTCGTATTGAGCCTACGATCGTTCAGGCGCTACACATATTCTTTGAAGCTGATCCAAAGGCGATCCTGCTATACGTATGTAGTACAGAAAATGGGCAGGAGCGGGTACGAAGCCGCTTGTTTAGGCAATGGTTTTCCAGGCATCAGGGAGGCTTTGAACGATTCGATTTTAACTACCCTGAATAAGGACTATACATGTCAGCTATCGTTCGACGTGATCTTCCAGAAAGGTGGCTCATTGAGCTAACTATTTTGCAGGCTGTTGAACAGAACAAATAGTTTTCCCGTGTAAGCTGACTTTTCGATTCTACGTTCTGTATGTTTAGAGGGCTATAAGACTCAAGGTTTATTGCCTAATTTTACTTAATTGGCTTTTTCTTCCAGTTTCTTCCACCATATTGCCCGTATTGAAAATCTTGATAGGGATACCAATCTCTTACTTCTGGAGCATCGAAAGTTGACATGGAGATGTAATGATCCGCCACCTTGATATAATCCTTCTGTGGCAACGGGTATACATCTAAGAGCGGCAGGACCATATTTGAGTCGTATACATTCACATTGCAGTTAGTAGGGCAAAACTGCTGACGAAAGGACTTGACAAATTCATGAACTGATTTTTCATCAAACTTTTTGCGCTTTAACAACACATAGTAATTCTCAACCGCAGAATTATGTTTGGTTTTGATGATCTCGAATTCTTCTGGATTTAGTTTAGCAACTGGCCCCGCATCCTGAAGGCCACCTAGGATATATTTTGAGGGTATCCAACCAAAGTGGGTAGCCGCTAACCAATCAGGTTCAACAACGTTAATCCTAGACCATTTCCCCTTTGTTTCGAGGACCTCAACCTTTACCGAGTAATCCACTTCACAATAGTGAGTTTTATGCATAGCTTCAGTCGCCTTTTGATTAACCAGCTTAGGAGATGATTCAGAAGGGCCTACATGAATAATGATTCCCTCACCCTCTATGCCGACTATCTTACGGGCTGGAGGAACTGGTTCACTCGCCACAGGCGACGTAATGTTTGTATTATCAACATGATCTTTTTTGGAATCAGTTGAACAGGCAGGAAAAAAGGATAGGCAAAATAGTAGAAGTAAAATCCTGGCAAGATTAAACATGATTTTGGTATGGAATTAATTTACAACTAAAAACAGATAGTTGTTCAAGTTACAGAACTGCTTGCATGTTTAGATTTATTTCTGTGTCAATAAATTTCCCTAGCAAACAGCCCCGCTAAATTTACACCTAACCTGATTCTGTTTAGTTAACGTTCAAAAAAAGCAGTCTCCCATTAAAAATCGTGAACTACTAAAGTAAACGGGTTTATTGAACGCAAAAAAAACACTTTTTGAACACTTCCCTCCTACTCGGCCACCGTTCAATTAAACGTCCTATTCAAATTGGGACTAGCCAGAATGTATCGTCCTAAAATAAGTTGACCGTTTTGAGTTAATCCTAAAATACGCTTACCCTTTTCTTCTTAGTCCTAAGTTACGCTATTTTTTCTCCTCCGAGGGTGGTGCCTGGAAGTAGTTCTTCCAACGCCGTTCCAGCGGGCCATGACTTTGATGGGCTACATCAGGACAAAGCATGTCACAACTTAAATGCGGCCGCTTATAATTGTAGAGAAATACTCCGTTCTCCACTAGCGTATACGCTTCCTCTAAAGAGCGAACTGCCTGATGACTCAGATACTCCTGCTTTAGAATACCGTTTACTCTCTCAACGATGGAATTCTCTAATGGGTCCGAGTTTTCCGTCATACTGAGCCTAATATGATACGAATCGATCACTTGAGTGTACTCATCACAGCAGTACTGAATGCCTCGATCACTGTGATGAATCAACTGCTTGCCCATGCGTTTAGTAATTTGTTTAAGGGCCATTTTTAGGGCCCGACAGCAATTGACGGCCTCTAAATTATCGGCCACGGCAAAGCCCATGATCCGACGCGAATACGCATCAGTGATCAGTGAAATATAGAGGTAGCCAGCCTCGGTTAACCAGTACGTTATATCGGCAACCCATACTTGGTTAGGCCGTAAGATGGTTAGATTCTTAATCAGATTGGGGTATTTTCGGAACCGATGTCGGGAAAAGGTAGTAATCATTTTTCGCTTACGCTTCCTGATTAACAGATGGTTAGCCGCCAATAAGTCGAATAGGCCATCCCGACCCATTTTTATTCCCCTTTCCAACATTCCTGCTTTAATAAGATCATAGAGTTTCTTGCCTCCAATTCGGGGGTGATCTGCTCGAACTTTTTCCACCAGATCCAGCACGTGTTTATCTGCTTCTTCCCCCGTCATCAACCGATGCGTGTGCTGATAGTAAGCCTGCCGACTAAACCCAAACAATCCTGTCATCCGCCGGATGCGGAAATGAGGATAGCTTACTCGAAGGAGTTGGACTGTTTGGTAACGGACTTTTTTTCGATAGCGATGCCCAGCTCCTGCTCGGCAACCCGGATGATGGTCGTGTAATAAATCACCTGGAGTTCAGCTTGCTCAAGCTCTTTCTTAAGTTGTATGACTTGACCGGCTAACTCATCAGCTTTTAAAGCCATCTGCTCAACAAGGGCTGGGGGTGGCTGCTGGCTGGCTTGTTTCATGGCATCAGCGCGCTGGAAGTTTTCGTGACGGACTCGGTCCAGCCACTTTCTAACGGTATGACGGGTCAAAACGTTAAACTTAGCCATGGCCTGGGGAATGGTCAGCCGACCCAGGTTGATCTCTTCAACCATCTGACGCATTTTGAGCTCATGCGCCTGAGTACGAAGCAAAAATAAGTGGTCCATCTGCTTGGAGTGATGGTAAACCTATTTTAGGACAAGACAGTTCGTTTACCTAATGTGGGTGTTGTCTTCGAAGACCAGATGGCAGGCTTTCGCTTCAGCCGACTCATTGACGCATTGGCTTTGATATAGGCAGAGCGGTCCGCCGCGGTCGATCACCTGGGTATGGCCACTCACCAATCCTTTGTGGATGCATAAGCCAA
>NZ_JBHUOM010000017.1:0-23012 GCF_042686045.1 Spirosoma flavum | reverse complement strand
GGGGTACAACGTCTTTTGTCTTGCAACTATTGACCACTAGAGTTGATAACAGTAGTATACTAGCGAAAAAGATGAATTTCATAATGTTAGTACTTTGACGTGAGCATTTATAGTAGAAAGTGTCTAAATGTACAATATATAATTAAAGAGCTAAACATTTGTATTATAAAGCTAATCATTAATATAGCTGTCGTATGCTACTGGAAATTGTAGTCAAAATCCAGTATGAATACCTATCTTGATCACTTATTACGCAATAAGAAAACGGGGCCGCCCGTGCGGTCGTAAATCACAGGCTTTTAAAGGCAAGCTTGTCGTAGCGTATCGGGCCGAACGCGTCCTGCCTTCCGAGCTGGAAGAAAAGCTGGGCATCTCTCGGACGGAACTCCGCCGTCTTAACCGCTGGTACTACAGATACCGCCTACTTCCCCTTTTACACCCCAAAAACCGTCATCGCTTTATGAAACGGGACCCTGAGTATGTCAAAACGCTTGAACGTAAGATAGCGGACATGGAGAAAGAAAATCAGTTCCTGCGTTTGCAGGCTGAAGCCTATCAAACGGTCATCCAGATCGCTGAAGAGCACGGGGCCGCCCGCGCGGTTTAACATCCCTATTATAAAAAAGCCTGGCGCCAAGCCGTTGAAAAGCTAACTCGTCGCTACCCTCTGGTGGGTATGGAGTTACTGTGTAAACTGTTTCGGGGCCGCCCGTGCGGGCCGAGTGCGTCAAGCCTGGTATGCGGCATCCAGGCAACAAGAAAAGGTAGGCTTTCAGACGGATGTTATCCTGCAGGAAGTCAGACGATTACGGAGTGAAATACCCGGTATGGGTACGCATAAACTGCATCACGAACTCAGTGGCTTTTTGACCCGGCATCGCATTAAACTAGGCCGGGATCGGTTGCATTTGCTATTGAAGGAAAACGGAATGTTGGCTAAAAAGAAGGCTAACAAGGTAACGACGACTGAATCGAACCATCCTCATTACAAGTATCCTAATAAAGCTAAAGATGTTAAACCGATACGAGCTAATGAACTGTGGGTTAGTGACTTGACTTATATTCCAGTCGGGGCCAACTACGCTTATCTGTATGTGATTATGGATGCGTTTTCGCGCAAGATTGTGGGGTGGTCACTACACCAGACGATGCAGGCTAAAGGCGCTTTAGAAGCCTTAAACATGGCCTTATTAGCGCGTAAAGACATCAGTCAGCCAGTGATTCATCATTCGGATCGGGGTGTACAATACTGCTCGTGGGCGTATGTGCAGCGATTGCGGCAAGTCAATGCCACTATTAGCATGACCGAATCGGGTGATCCTAACGAAAATGCGATGGCTGAACGCGTGCTACGAACGTTGAAAGAAGAGTGTAAATTGGCCCGTGGTTTTCTTTCTTTTTCATCAGCTGCTGAAGCGATTGAAAAAGCCATTAATGCCTACAATACGGTCCGTCCCCATGCGTCGATAAACTACTTAACACCCCACCAAATGCACCAGCGAAAGCGAAAACCCAGGCTTCGGTGGTACCCTTATAAAAAGGTTAGGTACGGAAATGTGCAATATGAGGCTGTATTTCGCTGATTTTAATAACTGTCTAACTCAATCAGTAGCATACGGTTGACCTACACAGGGCGCGCCTGAATTGGCCCTTACCTGGTTTACGGATTCGGCGGGGCGGCCTGGCGGTTTTGCCTATCCGCTTACTGCACGTATTCTCCACCAGTTAGTCCCGTTCTGGTAGCCCTGCCGGGTTTCGCACCAATTGTCATTGGTTTAGGTAAGTAGGCTGGCAATCGGTCATGCACCTACTCCGCTAACAAATTTGCCTTACGTTCCGCTGCCTGCCCGAATTTTCGGAAATAGTTTCCTCCATAAACCTGACCCACTTAGCGAATGGCTGATCAAGTGGCTGAAGCCGATTTTGCCGATATAGATGGACAGGGATTGGCTTCAGTACCGGCATGCGCTATATCGAACAAGTAAAAAATAGACTTGTCGGGCCACTCCCGTCAAATGACGGGTAAATGACGGGTAAAAAATGTAGGTTCGATTCCGCTTCTACCCGGTAAACCCCTATCATTGTGCCTTTCAAGACGACTCATGCAACAACCGGAATTGGGAAGACGACTGACCGCTTTACGGAAGGAAAGAAACCTGACGCAAGAAGAGTTGGTCGAAATAAGCCATGTGAGTGTACGCACCATTCAGCGCATTGAAGCCAGTGAGGTGCTGCCCCGCCTGTCAACCGTGAAAATTTTATTGGAAGCGCTTGGTGAGAGTTACGAGTCATTTACAACGAAACCAACCCAAGTCAGTGAAACACCCCAAAGTAGGGTACCCAATGCCAACCGAAACACCGTATTGGTCGCTGCCTTGGCCGGGGCTGTTTACCTGGTGTCGCAGATTATCCTGGGCGCCATGGACCTCACTCGGATCACCAGCGATCAGGGCTGGGAATCTAGGATGAACACGATCTATATGAGCCTTACGGTCGTTATGGTGCTGTCATACACCTTATTTGCGCGGGGATTTATCGCCTTGAGTACCGTATTTGAAAACACCTTACTCAAGGTGGTCGCCTATCTGCTCATTATGGCCACGGCTGGCCTGGGCATTTTAGATGTAACCTCCTTATCGGTGACGGACGTGGAGCGTTTATGGGGCCCGTACGCCGTCGCGGCCGTGCTCTTTGGCGCCTTAAGTATTGCCTTTGGCATAGCCCTGATTCGCTTGCAGGATGGTATGGGCGAACTGGCGCGCCTAGCGGGCCTGCTGGAAATTGTGGTTGGCTGCCTGTTGGTAACTGTGGTGCTATTTTTCATCACCTACGTGATCATCATACCAGCTGTGGTTGTTGAGATCTTGGTGCTCTACCGTGGGTATGACTATCTATCCCGGTCGGAGTCTATCCCGCTCACGTAGGAGTAACGAATACCCTACCGGCGGTGGCCATCAGGCCTGCCAACTCAATAACGATCGTTTTATAAAAATTGGTGGTAGAAAAAATCGATTTGGGTGCCATTTCCCGGCTAGTCAACAAGCGCATGAAAAAAATAGTACGCTCTGGTTTAGGTACAGTTTTTATCCTGCTTTTATGGGCTGGTGGCGTCTTTTTAGCCACCCTGACCGGGTGGTTGCATACGCCCATTGCCAACCAAAACACAACTCAATCCTTCATGGAAGCCATTGATCGGGAAATTGATCGTCAATTCGTTGGCAATTTTGCCATGGCCACCTTATCGAATGGCGTGGTTGACTACGAAAAATTTTATTCGGCGGGAAAGCCCGTGGATCGACATACTGTTTTTCAAGTGGCCTCATTGAGTAAATGGATTTCCGCTTTTGGCATCATGAAGTTGGTCGAAGAGGGCAAACTGGATCTGGACCGTCCCGTGAGCACCTATTTAACCCGGTGGCAATTACCCCCCACTCCATTCAATAATGAAGCAGTGACCGTCCGAAGACTTTTAAGCCATATGGCCGGACTGACCGATGGACTTGGTTATTCGGGATTTGACCCGGGCACACCGGTACAGTCACTTGAACAATCATTAACCAAAGCCGCCGATGCCGATAAGGGGATTAATGGGGCCGTATCTGTAGGCCTTGAACCGGGTAGTGCGTTTACGTATTCTGGCGGTGGTTATACCTTGCTTCAGTTACTAGTCGAGGAGGTTAGTGGTCAATCCTTCGCTTCGTATATGAAAGAATCCGTATTTGAGCCCTTGACGATGAGGCAGTCAACCTACGTTTGGGATGAGTCTTCACCGGATTCATTAGCTGAATTCTACCATAGCAATGGCAAAAAGTCAACGCATTATCGGTTTACCGCTTTAGCCGCCACCTCTTTATATACGTCATTAGCTGATTTAGAACTATTCTTCCAGGCACACCTGCCGGGTAAAAATAACGAACCTATCGGGCGAAATGTCGTTAAGCCGGAGACCATTAAATTGATGCGAACGCCCCATGTGCGAACCATGGGGTTCGCTATTTGGGGGCTGGGAACGGTTCTCTTTGCCCCAACCGCTGGTAACGATTTTATCATCGGTCATGATGGCAAAAGCACCCCGCCCATAAACACATCCACTCGATTGAATCCCGCAACGGGTGATGGAATTATTATTCTTGAAACAGGGAATCCTGTAGTGGCCACAAAATTGGCCAGTGAGTGGGTATTTTGGAAAACCGGACAGGTAGATACGTTTCTTTTTCCGATGTTACAGAATGGACTGGTCTCGACAATTGCCATAGGCAGTCTGGTGATTATGCTGGCCCTATTTATCGTTAGTCGTTGGAGACGCTTAGGCATGAGCTGAGAAGAAGGCCACACAGCCACCCTAGGCGAGCCACGAATAACCTACTGACTACCGGCTGAGCGTTTCTAGGTGAAAGCCAAAAAAAGTAGTTGTTTTGTCTTGTTCACCTGCATGCGCTCATCAACTTTTGAACAAAGTTGCTAACGACGAGCTAATCTAAATCTACTCTAAAATAGTATTTTACCGCTAATGCGGAAATTAGTATATCCTCCCCTTCTCTTTTCAAAATACTGTACTATTCATAGAGACCGTGCAGAGAAGTCAACCTTTTCGTGAACGGTTTTAAGCAACAAAAGAATTAGACGGTCCGTGTCACCGAGCTACAGAAGAAGTCCATTTGGCCAAGGGTTTTCGTGAACGAAACCTTAGTGTTATTCGATTGTACTTATTTAAGAAGAAAGCTGTGAATTACTTCCAATCTTAGAAGTTCTAAGAATAAAACCATTCCAATACTGGGTGGATTTGCCGTTTCGGTGCGATTCGTTTGCCTGAAATCACTTCGTTGAGGGATAGGCAAACGAATCGCACCGAAACGGCAAATCCACCCTTACGACTTTTCCATGAAAAAGACGACGCATCCAAATTGCCCGCGTCTCAATTAGGGAAAATCAGTTTAATTCTAGGTTTGCTCGATGCTGCGGTGACACCTTCGGATATGGATTTTCCCGGCTCAGGACTCCATAAATTGTCCGATGATTTGAAAGACTATTGGGCCGTGAAGGTTTCCGGCAATTACCGGATCATCTTCAAATTCGAGGATGAAGGCGTAACCGGCGTTGCTTATTTAGATTATCATTAGACTAGGAGAAGCAGCCATTGGAGATACCCGCATGAAAGGCCCGATGAAGAACCCGCCCCACCCTGGCCAGGTATTGAAGGGCTTATATTTGGAGCCACTGGTGCTTTCGATCACGGATGCCGCTAAGGGGTTGGGCGTTACCCGTAAAACGTTGTCGCAGTTAATAAACGGTCATCATGCATTACGCCCGACATGGCGTTGCGGTTGGCGGAAGCTTTCAATACGACCCCGCAATTGTGGCTGAATCTTCAACAGAATTACGATTTGCGCCAAGCAGAGAAAAAGGAAAAGGCCTACACGGTACGGCATTTTTGGCCTTCGCCAAATGCTGGCTTATAACCCGCATAGTAGATAAGTTATGGTGCATCGGGGAAATAGAGGATGAAGCTCGTACCTTCCCCGGAGCGACTAAAAGCCGTAACTCCCCCGTTATGGTTCTCCATGACCTTGCGAACAATCGCCAAGCCAATGCCCGTACCCGTATAGGGGCTGCTACGACCATGCAAGCGTTGGAAGGCGTCAAAAATCTTGTCCCGGTAAGCTTCATTGAAGCCGATGCCCTGGTCGGCCACCGTAATCTGACAATAGGATTCAAGGGGTTTGGTGAGCAACCGAAGGTCGTCAGGTAGTTCAGCACGCTTCTTTTTCGCACAGGTTACGCTAATGCGCGGTGGCTCGCAGGGCTTGGTGAATTTCAGCGCGTTCGACAGTAAATTCTGAAATACTTGCCGCAATTGAAACGGGTTCCCCATCAGGATGCAAAGTTCGCCCACCTCAATCTCAGCGCGAGTTTCCTGCACGGTGACTTCTAAGTCAATTAGCACCTCATTGACTAAAATAGTTAAATCGAGTGACCTATGGGCCGTTGCCTCACTGTGTGTGAGCTGGGAGAAGTCTAGCAAATCTTTAATAAGCATTTGCATCCGTTCAGCAGCCGATTGCATCCGAGTCAACAGATGGGCTCCTTCACCCAGCGCCTGAGCGTACTGCTCAAGCAATAACCGGCTGAACGATTTGATCTTGCGCAAGGGCTCTTGCAAATCGTGCGAGGCGATTGCCGCGAACTTGTTTAAACCCTCATTCGACTCGCGAAGTTGCCGTTCTAATCGTTTGCTTTCGGTGATGTTAAAAAACGTAATCACCACTTTTTCGGGAGACTGCTGAACGGCAGAAACCTCAAACCAACCATCAAAGCCATGATCGTCTTTGTAATGCTGGGTGGTCTGCTGGGGGATACCGGTTTCCGCTACTTGGGCGTAAATAGCAAAAAAACCGCTCTCTACATTGCCCGGAAATACATCCAGCAGTCTACGGCCTTCGATTTGGGCGGGCGTCATGGATAAACTGCGCTCAACGGCCCGGTTGGCTTTATCCATCCAGAAATCAATGATCTGTCCATCCTCGTTGCGAATGGCAGTCATAGACAAAATACTACTAATGGAGCCATCCAGGGTGGCTTGAAGTTGCTGCGCCTGCTGGTGGATTTCCTGTTGAGTCTGGTAGCGGGTGGTAATGTCGATGAAGTTGACGACGATGCCATCATTGAATTTACTCAACGATATATCGTACCAGGAAGAGCCGGTTTGGTTGGGGTAATATTCCTCGCCCCGAAATGGCTGGCCGGTTTCGACCACCTGTACATAGCGGTCAAACAGGGTTGTTTGGGCGAATTCGGGATACAAGGTCAACACGGTTTCGCTTCGTAATTGGTCGCCGGTAAACCCACTCCGTTCCCGAAAGGTTGGATTGACCAGTATCATCTGGAAGTCAATTATTTGGCCGGTATCGGAATGGCGTATGGCGTTGGCTGCATAGATATTGGTAAGCGAATTCTGTAATACGGCCCGAAGTAACTCAGGCGACTCATTTGCATCCATGCAGGCGCTAACTAAATTAATGATGGATTGTTTGGGTGAAGGATTGACAAAGCCACCTGAACTAACCTCATTATTCACCCTAAACTTATTTCATTCGTACCTACGAAACATTAACACTTGATGGCTTGTAGTATTACTACAGCTTGTATTAAGCTGATATTCATTTACTTCTTTTGAAAAATGCTACCTTCTGCATTTACGCGGTAGACGATGACGACGACGATAGAGTTCTCATTGAGACGGCGCTAAAGGCCTATTCGGATTGTGAAGTGACATTTTTTTCGGATGGAGAAGCCCTATTAGCCGAGCTTTCTACTAGTCCCGAAGACAAACTACCGACCTTGATTCTATTGGATCTGGATATGCCCCGTGTCAATGGATATGAGGTGCTCGAATCCCTTCGTACTTCCCCCACTTTACGATCCATTCCCGTACTTGTTTTAAGCGGTACGCGCGATGAACAAACCGTTCGGAAAGCCTACGAGCTGGGAGCCAATGCATTTATGAGTAAGCCCAATACGTTTCTTGAATTAAATGGCTTATTGCAACTGACGCATACCTATTGGCTGAAAACGGTTCATACTCCCAAAAACCCATGATGCTGAATCAAGATAAACAAGGTCTTTTTCATTAACACCTATTACAACGGAGACACAACGCTACCACCAGTACTCACGAATGGCAGCATTTGCGCATCCGGCAACGGGAGGGGATTTCTAGCGTCGGTTTGATGCTGATGAGTTTAGCCGACTGGCTAAGGCGAACAAATGAGATAGCGACACTAGGAATTCTACAGGAATTACGCTTGAATTTACTTCTTCTCAATCACCGCAATGAAATGGCCCTTTAAGGCTTCTTACGTCGTGCTTGTTCAACTATAAACGAGCGTGGCCGTTGCACAACTCTACTATCGAGCAAAGCGGTCTTTTCTGTATCTTGAGCTATGCAAGGCAGAAAAGACTATAACGAACAGCCTATCACTTATTTTCAACTTTCCAGCCGCATTCCTAAGCACAACCGCTCCAGCGGCCTGGTTCTACCGTCGGCTGAAGGAAAGGCTCGACTTGAGCTTCATTTATGAGGCTACTAAACAACTCTATGGCTCAACAGGCAATCCCTCGATCGACCCGGTAATCTTTTTTAAGTTTATGCTCATCGGTTGCCTGGAGAATATAACTTCCGATAGGAAGCTGATCGAGCATTGCTCCATGCGCATGGATATGCTGTATTTCTTGGGCTATAACGTCGATGAGCCGTTACCCTGGCACTCCACCCTGAGCCGCACCCGACAACTGTATCCAGAAGCTCTTTTTGAGGCCGTGTTCAACAAAGTATTTAGCTTGTGTGTGGCCAATAATATGGTGGCTGGTTGCCGAGTATCTATTGACTCAGCGCCTGTCAAAGCCAATGCCTCGATGGAAACCCTATTAGAAAAACAACCCAATTTGCCCGGTCCTAAATTGGTCCAGTCAGTTGAGGATCAGAATGGGATAGTAGCCACGATACCTAAACCCAGCAATCGTCACCCTGGGTCGGTCATTACTGCGTCCGATCATCAGTTAAGACAGTTGAAAAAGCACCAGCAAAAATTAAAGAGTGCACCGGCTAATCTAGGAGCCAGCAACAAAAAAGCTCAATTGCTGAGTAATAAGACGCACTATAGCCCTACCGATCCCGATGCTCGTATCTCGGTCAAGCCCGGCAAAGCCCGCAAACTCAACTACCATTGTAGCTTGGCGGTCGATACGGCCGAAGGCGTCATTAGTCATGTGCAGGCCGATTTTGCTGATGGCCGGGACAGCCAATACTTGCCGGATATTGCCCTCAAGCTTCAGCAGCGGTTGGCCGCCAATGAGCTATGTTTAGAAGAGGTATTGGCTGACACGGCCGGGCCGCCGGTGCGGTTACTCAAACGGTAGTAACTACGCCTTACTGGAAGGATGGAATATCACGGGCTGGATACCCGTCTTCGGCCACTATAAGCCTCAAATCGAAGGCTTTTCTTATGATTCTGAGGGGGATTACTTTACTTGTTCAGCCGACAAGCGATTGCCTTTCAAGACCTTTGCCAGCTACGCCGAAACCGGGTTGTTGAAGATCTATCGGGCGGATTACCAAGCCTGCCAACAGTGTCCGCTCAAAGCCACCTGTGTACCCAAGAACCAATACCGACAAATTATCCGAACGGCCTATGATCCCTTCTACCGTCGAGCTCTGGAGCGCCAGCAAAGTCGGCGGGGCAAACGCATGAAACGGCTTCGCCAACGAACGGTGGAGCCGGTCTTGGGTAGTCTGGTAGATTACTATGGGTTGCGAAAGATCAATGTACGGGGTAAAGCTGGGGCTCACAAAGTGATGCTGATGGCGGCTATTGCCTTCAACTTGAAGAAGTATATGAAGTTCACCACCAAGTCTACTCTGGGCCAGGCCATAGCCTTAAAGGCAGAATGGTCATTGTCTTCTCAAGACACGTTTCTGGGCTTTGGCGTGCTTTTTCTCAACTAAGAATTGCAGACAATGGTAGGAAGTCTTAGTTGCCAAGTCAGATGTTGAAAAAACGATGTGGGAAGCAGAGTTGTGCAACAGCCACGAACGTTTGCTAAATGATACTTCAGAGGAGTTTCACATTTATTAAACGAGCTTTCAATTAAGGTTCTTGACACGGAATTGCCTAAGCTATTTCACAATCAATAATCTGCCACTTTTACCGCACCGGCCTAAACTTGCTGATCATCCGTTGAAATAAACTGCTGAGCCAGATAAAGAGCAGTAGACCGAGGATAATCAATACTGCATCCAGCTTGTAGGAGAAACCCATGAATTTCTTCCTGCCATTCAGGGAAAGCTCATACCGAATCCAGTAGCGCTCAACGATCGTCGTTACCTGGTCAAAGGGGAACGCTTCGTCGTAGATGAGGGGGATAATCAACCGGTTGGTCGTATCGATAAAGCCGTATTTGTCCTTCATGCGAACCATCGAGAGGCCATGCTGATAATACGAGGCAAAATCATAGGTCAATGGCGTGCGCACCTTGCCCGACTTATCAATATGGCCGAACTTACCCTGAATGGCCACGGCTGACCTATCTTCAGCGGTAAAGCCGGTCGCTTCATCGTACAAATGGGGGATGCGTAGCTGGCCAGTTTTGTCAATACAACCCCATTTACCATTCTTCTTGACCCAAAATAGGCCGTTGGTTGGCTTGCGCGTATCGGTATAATTGAAAGGAACGATCAGTTCACCCGTAAGGGAACTCACGTACCCGTACTTATTCCCATATTGTACTCGTTGCATACCTTGACCTGAATAGGTGTAATCGACATCAACGGCATCGAGCGCCACCGGAACTTTCAGCACCAAGTCAGGGGCGATGATGCCAAATTTCCCTTGGTATTTAAAAGCCGTAACGTGTTTGGATCGCTGGATCTGCTCAGTGACGAAGGGAGTAAAGTTGAAGTTGAGAATAAAAAAGTCAGCTCCTCTCCACCACAGCACATCTTCCTGAGTGTCGTGGTTACAGGTATAATCGACCTTCGCGTTTTTGATCAGGTAATCTTTTGAATAGTGCTGAATAGGAATTTTGTACAGCTCTTTTCCAGTCTTATCAATATAAGAGAGCCCATAGTGCGAGCCGGCGGTGTAAATGACCCAGGTTTTGCCCTGGCGGAATCGGTCGGTGGCGATGTAGTTAGGCTCGATAATGACCTTCCCCTGTTTATCGATAAATCCGTGCAGACCATGCCCTTGCCCGCTAAGTTGCATAGGAACAAACTCCGCTAGCCCTTCTTCGAAGTCTCCAATGTCACGGTAGGCTGGGGTTAATTGGTGTCCGTTTTTATCCGTAAGGAAGGTTTGGTAGGCACGGCACGCCTTCGTAATCTTTTTGACCACATAGACCTCACCATAGTCTTGGCATTCATCGTATTGGTTTAGCCAGGCCTCATTTGGCGCTAGCTTGATCTGGGCAAAAAGCCTGGCCGATGGCAAGAGTAGGAAAAGTAGCGCCAGGTTTCGAAAAGTGGCTAAAAACAGTAGCAATTTCTGCCTTTTAAGATTACAGCAGGCACTTCTGAAGGACTGTTGGAACATACACGTTGATCAACATGAGACGGACTATTCTTCCTAGATGTATTGTCTTTGTCTATTCCACACAGCTAAGCGGGAAAATGTAGACTTGATGTATTACTTATACGCCCTCTCTTCTAATCGCTTCATCACTAATAATTGCTTCCAATCACCCAGCTAGAGGCACTCTAGTGTCTTACTCAATTCAATTAGTTTTAAGGTTATAGGCTGCTATCCGGCTACCAGGTTATTTCGTTGATACGAGTTTGTAATATTGATAAACGTTTAATAAGCTCCGCAAAAGGCAACGTTTCACCATAAATCATATTTTCCTGCATTTGTCTATAGTCAGCTTCCCAGTCTGATAATAAGTGGCTAGGCGGAACAAATGCCAGTTTGTCCGGTGTATGGTTGTCGTAATTTACCTCGGCTAGGGCCGTAAATCGCCTGCGGTGGTCAACTATAGTCTGATATAGTTCGTCATCCTTTAATGCTATATCAGCAAAGGGTGATTGGTTTAGTTTTTCAATATCATAAAGATGTCGGCTTAATCGGTCAACCCGTACTTTTTCTGGTGCTTTTTGAAACTCCTCGTGCAACAGAAAGATTTTCTCTAGAAATGTTCGTTCGGGATTAACAACCGGTATCGTAATTGGTACATCAGCAAACGGACGGCCACCAAACTGTTCAGCCACTAAGGTGGCAAATGTCCGACTAGTAGTAGGTTCTGTCAGCGAACGACAACCGACTTCTACCAGCACACCAGGCCTTATGTAAGTGTCCTGTTCGGTCAGCTTGGGATAATAAATCTCTATAATAATTGGATCTTGATCTGACTGGCCAGTATTACGATAGCCTACAGTTACATCTGCAAAACCAGCGCCCTTAAATTTAGCCGTGAGTTCATCAATGAATGTCCCCGTCATAAAGGTATAGGAGGCTTTACGTAGCTTTTTGAGCTTCTGCCTATCTAACTCACCCGAAAAACCTAAGTAAGCCCGATCGATTGCTAAATCAATGTCCTCCGAAAAGCGTTGAATTAGCCCCCATCCTTTACTCAATGACGTACCGCCTTTGAAGATGAGTGCAGAAGCGCATTCCATTGAAAAAACAAGTGCTAGTGTTTGCACCACCCACCAGTCCTTTTCGACAGCGATGGCGGGCAACCCCATTCGTTGGCCTGTTTGGGTAAAAATAGCCAACCGAGTTGCATTGGATAACTGCAACCATGTCTGCAAACTTGCGTTATCAATCATTATTGTTTGGTTGGTTGAATGGCCGCAACAACTGTCTTATCCATTCAGGAGCCACTTTCAGATCGTGTTGCAGGTGGTAAGGCTTTTCGTCTTTCAATCGCTCTCGGATAATGCGTAGTTCTTCATCCGTTACATTGTCTTTGCCAATAGTACGCAAGGCTTGAATCGCTAGTTTACTGATATCGCCAACAGCAGCGAGATTTCGGGCACTGGCTTTTTTGAACGTAATGGTCTGCTGTCCTACTTTTATCTTGCGGGGTGAAGCATCAGTATAGTAGACAACATTTAACGGTACCTGTGTAGTAAGGCCTAATTTATAAAGCGCATAGCTACCGGTTGGTACTGTCCGTGATTTGTCGCGTTTGGAAATAGCGGCCGCAATCTCTTCAATGCTGGGTACTATGGTCCCTATTATCTCATCATCAACCGGCCGAACATACATGCCCGTCGCCACGCGGGATAACTTGCCAGACTGCACTAGTCGCTCAAGTGATTTGGCAACCGTTTTGGCATTGGCAATATTTAAAAAGTTATCTGCAAAGAATATTGTGCCCCTTGCGGAACGTGATACTTTTCCAATCACTTGACTTTCAGTACTTACTGGCATTATTGCTATATACGTCCTGTCGCAAATATAGCAATAATTTGCGACAGGGTCAGAATCACGTTATGCTTATATGTATCTGCTTTTTAATGTCGTAATCCACTTCTACCAACCACAACTAACAAGTAATCATAGTCATTAGATCTATTCCGCATATAGGGTAGGATGGGCCTATATGACTTTTATGCCGTGTTTTACAATGCCTATATAGGATTCCTTGTACTTGTCATTGGGTTGATTAAAGCTATTATATGTAAATGATACAACTTAAAAGTACCACCGAATAAAAACTTTGTTGAGTTATATGTGAATGATTACCAATAAAAAATACATTTTGCACTTGTCAAAAGACAAAAACTTTAATTAAACGATTACTCTTCAGCCTAATGGGACACGAGCGTATAAGCCATCTTCCAAGTACGAAGCAATGGCGCAACATCGTGGCTCAATTAACCGAATTCTCGCCACAGAATAATAACGTGGCTTTAATTGCTACCAATACTACTAAGAACGTAGCCCAGCAGATAGAACGCATGAATCAGGATAAAGGAGTTTTGGCTTCATTCTCCTATTTGCTTATCCTGTTACATGCGTCGAAACAGCGTGATCCACATGCTTTTTTACAGCAGAACGGCATTACGTTATCTTCCTCATTTTCCTTATTGGAATTAGCTAGGTCGATAAAACAATTCAACCTGGCTAATAGCGAAAATACGGAATATGCTACGATATCATCTCAGGCACTAATAGATACTGTCAGTACCTGGACAAAAAAGGAACAACAGCAAACAACTCTATTTTTTGGTGGTGATGCCGATCCCTTTGAGCCGTGGCGACGGGCAGCTGACGCAGGTAGTTTCAGTGAGATATCGAGGATTTACTTCTCTAATTTCCTGGGTCGATATCTAAAATACTTTCTTGAGCGGGAGGCTTCTGCTTCATTCAACAACCTTTTTGATCGCAGCGATTTTAATAAACGTCTCGACTCTCACTTAGATGATATATCTCGAAATGCATTTGAAACAACTAAGGTAACCCAGCAATTTGCCGCTGGGTGGTATAATAACAATGCTGTCAAACAATTTCCAAAAGCTACTGAAATTCAAGGTTTTGTAGGCTACGCATTGAAGAAACTTAAGAGGAACCTCGTGTATAATCTTGATCTTGAAGACTGATACACGACATATTATTCTCTGCGACAACGTAGCGCTACCAGACTCCCTGACTGGTACGACGCCGAATCATCGTGTTTTAAGACTTATCAACCGTGAAGGTCTGGCCAATCGGAACATGAGCGTCAAGATTCATAGTTTCGCTTCCCATTTACAATCAAAAATGCCGAATCGAACTCGGGATTTGATCGAAATAGCAGCCTTTATTTACGCAGCTGACAGGCAAATAAAGCGTGGGACAACTGATCAAGTTGAATTCACGAGTTGGGCACGGGAACTCGTATTTTGCATACCTGTCCGTGACTTATTCTTTTGGCAACAAGCTGATATAACTAAGCAGCTGGAAGACGCATTGATATTTATTACGGGTGATAAATCATATCAGTTTCATTTTACAAAACGAATCGGATTAGACCCATTAACGAGCCTATTTCATAATGACGAAATTGCCTCGGAGCCGATGAATACAGCAGTTACATGTCCAGTAGCTTTATTTTCAGGAGGATTAGATTCATTGGCTGGGGTAGTTTCACTTTTAGAAAAAACGTCTGATAAGGTAATAATTACTAGCCACAGATCTAATTCAGCCACAACCCGCGTGCAGAAAAGAGTATATGATGCCCTTAAACAAGCCTATCCAAGCCGTTTATTTTATCACCCACTTGAATGCACATTGACTAATGTCCGTGCTAGCGAGGAGACCCAACGAACACGGTTTTTCCTTTATACCGCCGTTGGATATGCCCTAGCGCAGGCTTACGGACAGAATGAATTAAATATATTCGAGAACGGCATTACATCGATAAACCTGAGTAAGCGCCAAGATGTAATCAATGGTCGAGCCAGTCGAACTACGCACCCAAAAACACTTGGCTTACTTCAGGAAGTATTTTCATCCGTAGCTTCAAGACCGTTCAAAATTTTACACCCATTCCTCTACTGGACGAAGACTGAAGTTGTTGCTTCGTTAAAACAGTATAATCAACAAGGACTAATAACGGCTACAGTTACCTGTACGAAAACATTCCTTGGTTTCAAAAACCGAACGACTGCCTCTCATTGCGGTTATTGCTCTCAATGTGTTGATCGGCGGTTTGCTATGTATGCCAGTCAATTAGATAAACATGATGCCATTTATGATTTCGATTTGGCAACAGAAGCTTTCCCATGCAATGATGCCCGAACTCAAGTGGTTGATTACATGCGCCATGCTCATTCATTTGCAACCACACATTTCGGTGAATTCTGTGAATCGTATCTTGACCCCCTTGCTGATCTTACAGCTTACATACCAAGCTGTAAAGAAGAGGAAGAAGTGACAAAATTGCATGAGTTGTATCAGCGGCATTCAGCAGCCGTGCAACGCGCATATCGGAGAATGGTAGACACGCACTATTCGATTTACGGCCCACCCCTACCTAACTCAATTTATGAAGTGGTGAATGATCGTCGTTTTCAACGTGATCGGGCGCAGTGTTTAGCGGATGATATAGCGCAGATGTTAACGAGTACTATTCCTATTGCATTAGCCAGTACGAAAGTCAATCACGAAAATGCTCTTAATGATCAAATCCAAGCTTTATTAAAACGTGACGGGGCAGCCTACGAACGTGAATATCCGACTGTTCGCTTCTCTTTCTCAACTGTCGTGCCTGACCATTCTTCTACGAATGCCGATTCTGATTTGTTTATTGAAGCTAAATATATCCGTAGGAGTACTCCCCCAAGTAAAGTGACGGATCAACTTGCGGCCGATATAATGAAGTATCCGCCGGGAACTTACAAGCTATTTGTAATCTATGATCCCGAACGGCGGATTAAGGACGATACTGGCTTTAAACGCGACTTTGAAAAGCGTAGCAACTCCACAATATGTGTAGTACGGTAACAGATTTTCGGACTAATAATAATTCAAGAAGTGTAATAACCTGAAAGGTAGAACGGCTTTGGCGAGTGAGCTCTATAATTCCCCGGCTAACACATCACCGGATTAAGTCTAAAAGACAATACTACCCTCGACTGAGTAGCAGGAACTGAACGACAATATGATCAAAGGTGTGACATCGCAGTTACGAACATTGCTACGGAGAAATTATATAGTCATATCAGGCCGCGAACGATCCGTCTAGTTCATTAATTAGAGATAATGTTTGATAGCCGAATGCTAAATAGGGTACATTTAAAAAAAGGTACATAAACCGTCACGACTCGAAAATTCGAGTCTCAAACAAACGGACGTTTAACTGAGATTACTCCTGAGCGTGTTTGAGCGGTGAAATAGCCTTAAAAACTGTTTCAACCGGGTCGCCGAAGCGATCGCCATCTCAAAAATCAACCGTAACGGCGGACCGTGTCTCACAAAGGCTTCCCTACTGACTTATTGAGACTGTGAAATTGGCACTCAATTGCCTGAGAACTACTTGTAGGCTCTTTTACCCGTACAAAAACCATGAAGGCAACCCGTGACGGTTTTTGTACTATTTTTTAATTATACCCAATAGTCGTGTTAAATTCGGGTCGTCTAGCCGCCAGAGCTGCGCAGACGATCAGGAACCGTGAGGACTGGCAACACATAAAGAATTGACGCATCTGGCAACATAATGATGATGAAGAAGAGCGGACAACATAGGTTTTAATTGAGGAATTAGGCGACGGTTATACCATCGGAACATTGAATCATCTTTGGGAGAGGTTTAATGATTTAAATGAGTGCTGGACTAATGCAGAGCCGCAGAGACGAGCTTTACTTGTTGCACAAATTCTTGTTCATATAGCGCCAGAGCAAAGCAGTAGCCAGCCTAAAAGCTCACGACCTAATACGGAGTTAAAGCCGAAGACTTAACAATAATATAACTAACTAATTCATTAATATGGCCCCAGGTAAGGAGTATGAGAAATTTGTATACGACAAAATGAAAATGTTTTTTCCAGATTTTCAAGTAACTCTTGATGAAAAAATTGTTGGAAAAATTAGCGGTATTTCACGTCAAATTGATGTTACAATAAGAGGAAAAATTAAAGGTATCGAAATTCTATATCTAGTTCAATGTAAAGACAAAACTCGTGCAGCAGACATTATAATAGTGGGAGAATTTGCTTCTGTAGTTGATGATTTAGGTGCAACTAGAGGCTTTTTAATATGTGCCGGAGGTTTTGCTAAAACAATACATATCTATGCCCAAAAAAAGAATATTGATCTTTTTACTATTCAAGATATTAATCACCCCAAATGGAAAGTAAAAATCCAAATTTCTGTATTATATAAAAAGAATAAGAGTACGGAGATTAATATGGATATATCATATATGGAAGATTATCTACCTAAGCCAATAGATTCTTTTAGTCTAACTCGTCATAAAAAAAACTTTAAAAGAGTAAGTATTGATAATGGTAGAACCTCTGAAAGCTTAATGAGCTATATAAATAAAGTTTTGAAACATAATAATATTGATGTAAGTAAACAGCCTATATTAATTTTAGATTTTATTACCACATAGGTAGATGATGTATGGATCAGAGTTAATATTGAATTAGAATTTTTATTTGAAGTTAACTATTACTTTTTTTTCATAGACCCTGCTGGATATTCTCAAATTGAAAATCATATTACTGGTGAAATAACCCCCTTACAATTATCAGTAAAAACTAATACTCTTCTTAATCCTAATATTAATAATAAAATAAATAATATAAATAATTTTAATTATACTGGTTCGTATTTATCTGTTACAGAAGGAATAACACAAATTGATACTTTAACCGTGTCTCAAATGAGTGATAAAAAGTTCTAGATTTTACTTTTGCTTTATGGTAAGATAACGGAGACCGACCGAAGGAGGCCACGCCGTGAATTTCCGACACCTCACCGCACAGTCTTCACAAACGTTACAAATTACTCAGACCCACGATGAGTTTAGGAGAATATAACCTACTCCTTTACGTCAATTTTAATCTAAATCTATATTAGACTTTATTGCTTTCGATATAAGATAATTCACAAAACTAGAACAAGTGACTAAAATAAACTTAGCGTCATCAATATCAATATTTTGCCTATCATCTTTTATTTTATGCCTAATTCCACTTTCATCTCCAGCCCACGCGTACAATTTTTCAAGGCTAAGTTGTAAAACTGGATGAATAGTAATAAGCCCTTTATTTTTTATTTCTCTTATTGATGCGTGAATTAGTTTGTAAAGAAGGCAATCTCCTTTTTGTGGAAAAATAGCTGGACTAACTTCCGATCTTTCTCCAAAAGACGAATCTGTTCCAAAACAGTAGCTGTCAAGTCCGTCAGCGAAAGGAAAACTTGGTTTTTTAGACCCTGTTTGAGCTGATTCCAGACTAACTCGGTCGGATTTAGTTCCGGGCCACCGTGGCGCGGCTGTAAGCGGGCAAACGCTCCAGGTGAATCCGTCCAGGTCGCTCTTTTAGGAATGCTTTCACCGCTTCTCCGCTGTGAATCGAAGCGCCATTCGCACCGGCGACCCGGCCAAATGATGAGCAAATCTCGCTTGCGGTAACGGCTACACAGCTTGCTTAAAAACCAGACTATATCTTCCCCGCTAAAGGAATGATCCTGCCCCCCGACATAAATTCGACCAGTGGGCGCAATGGCCGCAATCAGGCCGCTGCGGCGGGCCGCTGAGATGGTCGCGCCCTGCTTGTTCTAGCAGTACGGGTGTTTGTCCTTTTGGTGCCCAAGTCAGTCCCAACATAGGCAACAAATAGCAAACGGTCCGCCGTTGCGGCCGATTCATCCACGTACAAAATTACCCGTTGCTCAGTTTGAGCTTTTTTTGAGCTCGGGCAAGCGTTCTTCTCGCCATTGCTTGACCCGTTGTGGGTCTTGTTGCCGTGCGTTGGGCTGCGGTTTTTGCCGGGTCCAGCCTACTTTCTTCAGTAAACGCCCTACTTGAGAGGGATCATAACTGACCCCAAAAAGCCGTTTGATGACTTCATTGACGCGGGGTCGGGTCCAGATATGACCAGGAAAACCGTGATACTCAGCCCCTTTGTTCAATTCCTCAACCAATTGAGTCAACTGCTCATCCATCAAGCGGCAATCGGGCCCCTTAGGCTAACGCCAAGCTAAACCAGCCTGGCCATCTTGCTGATATTTTTTGAGGGTTCGACTTACCCAGCCCTCCGTCAGGCCCAAAGCCGTAGCAATCTGGGTTTGTTTCCAGCCAGTATCTTTCAATTGAGCACAGCGTCGACGCAGTAGTTCGTAGTCAGATGGTTTGTAGGTTGCCATTTCTACCAAAGAACGAATCTTTACAAGCCTACTCACTGACCAATAATACTTCGGAAATAATTTATGGGTTATTATTTTTCTAGAACCGGTACTCTTTCTCCCCTAGAATAATATGAAGTGTCTATTTTCTTGCCATTATGAGAATAGAAAAGGGAGATTCCGTCTTTTTGTCCCCTCTTCCATTTAATTAGTGTTTTAATATTCATGTTTTGGTAGTCTTCTTATCATCCAAAAAGGTAGCTCCAAGTGCCCCCAATATAAACGTACCCTGTCCAAAGTCCACCAATGACAAATGCAATCCAAGATAATAAACTTTGTTCTTCAAATTGATAAGTTACAAAACCATAGATGATTAAGAGAGGTCCTAAAACAAGTATAAAAAAATAGGCAATTCCTGCGTTTGGGATGACACTCGGTGCATTTCTACTACTCAATAGATATACAAGAGGAGAAATTAAGGGCACCAAAATGATGAATGAAATCAAAGAATATCGTTGCATTATCTTAAGCATCAAAAGCAATACACTTACTAAAAAAAAAGCTAATGGGTAAGACAATTCTTCTTATTGTAATTTGTAATAATTCAGAATCAACTTAATCAAGTGCAATTTTTTATAGTCATTCAATTTAAATTATTCCTAGATCTGTTGTAAAACTAATTTTATGTTAAGAGAATAAAATTAGTTTGAGATAAAATAGTTTCGAATCGAATCCATAGAAATGTATAAAATAGAATGTTAGCTAAAGATTTTCCTGAAGACTATGAATTGCTAAGCTTCTTTGAAGTGGAACCCAGTCTACTAGACACAGATGCACCTTGGCTTTATAATGCAATCACTTTTAAGAAGGAATACATTGATGAGCTGTTATACTGTACGTTTTCGCCTTCCTATGGAGATCTGGACTTAACCTTGATTCGTAATCAAAAACCAAAAATTACTTTAAGCCTACATAATATTGAAGCCATCAAGATCTTAAAAGATCCGAGTGGAGAGCACCTCAAAGTGATTTTCAACTCTGACTCTCCATTATTAAACTTTCTTCTCACTCTTAAACCTGAGGTGAGTATTGTTTGGGGCACCGACTATTAGTGGCTCAAAATTGTTATATAAGTGTCGTGGCGGTTGCAAAAGTCGGAACTTGCCAAATAATGAGACGTTTGGCTTCAGTTTTTTAGCTCAAACTTGTCCAAACTATTAGTTATTACTTGGCTCAATGGATGATCCATTTAGTTTTGCAACAGCCACTGTCTTTATGTTCAGAGTCTGAAATAAATATCAAGCTAGTCTAATTAGAAAAGCGATCACAGTTAAGTACTAAAAGTGCTATCGATTCTTGTCCCAATTTTGAATGACTTCTCTTGCTTGATTTGTGATCTTATGCCACTCCGGATCTTCTAATATTTCTTTATCTGTTGCCTTAACTCGGTAGCTGTTAAACTCCATTATAAGTTGTTCTATTTCCAGTCGTAAGCTCTCTGGAAGCTTCATATTTGGCCAGCTTTCTTTCGAGATGAACCGTTCAATATCAAAGTCATCGAAAAGGCTCATCATATACTCGTCGAAGGAAGACTCATAATCTAGAGATCTACCAAGCCATATAATTCTCTGACTATTTAAGTCAGCAATGTTTCTTATGGCTTCGTGAAGATTTTTCTTCCATAATTCGAGTGACTCTGACTGCATATCTGCTTGTTGTATAAGTGCAATTTGCTAGCTCATTATTTTTTCAGAGACTTCCGTTTTCCTTTTTCCTCTACTTTTAATATTGATTTCCTCGCCCATTGTCTTAACTCAGAATCTGAGTCAAGAGCTTGCTCGTCAAGCTCTTTTTTGGTTAACCCTTTGAAATTTTTCTTTGTAATATGGATGCTCCGTGACATTTTATTCTGTTGTGTAAGTGCCATTATGTTATATGAATATCCCTGTCTAGTAGCATAGCAAACCGTTTAGTTGTTTCTTAGTCGCATTCAATTTCTATTTAAAATATGCGAGGGTAAATTCCAGTATTGTAAGAAGCATAACTACACCAAAGACGGATAAGAAAATCTTAAAGGCTTTGCTGTAACCAGTTGAATTTCTACCAGTAGCTGCTTTTACAATGTTTATTAATATAAACGCAATCCCGATGATGACAATCACGGCTTTTATGATTGTCAATGTCATAAAAAAAGGTGTATTCATAGGTGCCTAATTTTGAGTTCAATTCTTTTTGTACAAGTTCAATTATGTAAACCTCTAACCTCTTTTGCCCTTCCTTAGTACGCCAATACGGCCAAACTCGACTACTCGATCAAAGGACAAATTCCACAATAGATAGCCCTCTTTTTCCAGCCCTTCTTTTACTGATTTGATGGCATCTGCTAGGGATGCACGGTGAGAATTATGTCTATCCGTAACTACATAAACGTCATCTGTATCAAATGTTGCGTATACCGATTGAGTGATTTTGCCCTCATCAAAGTCTTGGTCAACGCCTACATAGATCCATTCGTTTCCGTTTTGTTTCTCCCATTCAACTTTAGGCAGGTAGGTACTACTAGCTATATAGATCGTCTTAGCATCTATCCTCAAAGCGGTTGTATAAGTGGCGATATGTCAATTAGCTCCCTTAATCAAATATCCACATTCCTCCATCAGCATCCCAGAAGATGCCTATTTCGGCTACTATTTCAGGGTTGCTAGGGTCAAGATTCAACCTAATGCTATCCCCGTTAGCAAAGATTATTGTTAGATGCTGGCTTTCAACGTAATCAATAGCGTACACTACTTGAGCAATATACCCACAGAGTAAGTTTCGATATCTATCGTCAAAATGTCTTACTGTTTCTGCTCTCACTTGCAACATAGGGGAAACATAACAAGTCAATTTAGGACCATCAAAATGGAGTTCTAAATAGTCTTGAACGAAAGCCACTTCACTAAGTTGTTCGCCTACGAGTTGGGTATAAAGCTGGTTCCTTGTCCTGTTTTCTTGGTTATTAATATCACTCATTGATTGTTGTATAAACCATTTTATGCTAGCTAATGCGTTTTATTCATGTATCCTGTAACCTCAACCTGCATCCTTTGAAACTGCATAGTCATTGCACAACCAGATCCTATTAGTTTAAAAAGAAACTTTTGTGGCTCAAGCTGAAGAAAACTTATATCGGCAATATTGATCGTAGACCAACCTTCTATTTTAACGTCCTTGACATCCCATAACTGTAAGGCTATTTGAGCTTGATTGTAGCTATATTGCTTCCATTTCTCAGGCGGATTCATGGGATAATTCTTAACATCAAAAATGATAGTGAAGCTAGGCCCATCATAGCTCATTATGATTTTGGATACTTCTATCTTTTCTAAACACGGCTCATCACCTGTAAAGATGCTGGAAACCGCCTTTGGGTTCATTGCAACCTCATACCACATACAGCTTATTACTATTCTTTCCTGTTATATAATCAATGTGGCTGTTGCAAAAGTCGATAGCCGCTTAATGGGACTCCATTTAAATGAATTTTCAGCTAATGAATGGCGCAGAATCGGCTGAAAAAATAGGCATTTTAATCCCCTTCCAGCTTTTGCAACATCCACAACTCTTATGAAACTTGATGTATTACACTGAAATAGCTTGACACTAACCGTGTAAAGTTATGAAGGTGAGTGGGTTTAT
>NZ_JBHUOM010000016.1:0-60417 GCF_042686045.1 Spirosoma flavum | reverse complement strand
TGTTGCAAAAGCTTGGATGGAGTCTTTAAGGGTAGGTAACGACTTTTGCAACAACCACATCTATTATACTACGACAGAAGTACGAAACTTCAGGCTAAATACTCGTTTCTGTTCCGAGTCAAAAAACGCCCTATTTGAGAAGCACTTGCATGAAAACTTCTTCGTCTCAAACGGGAGTATTACGTGAGACGATTATTTATTCATGAATGTCAACCGGGCCGTCGCCATGGTTCGCTATTAGGACCCTATTTGGTGGCATAAGGCCAACATCTGTTTACAGCCAGCAGTCGCGTAGTCCTTTACCAGCTCAATTGAGTAGCTTTGGCTCCATGTTTGACGTCTTTGAAAATTATTTGCGCGCCTGGGTGGCGATCTCGCAGCAGGAGCTGCAACTGATCCGGGATGCCTCTTCAGAAAAAGCGTTACGAAAATGGCAATCCATCCTCCATGATGGCGAGGTATGGAAAAGTAACTGTTTTATAACCAGTGGCTGCTGCCGCCTGTACCGGTTTGGTAAAGAGGGTACTGATCATACCATGCGGTTTGGCGTGGAGAACTGGTGGATGACCGACCAGGAAAGCTATAATAAGGGCACGCCCTCCGAGTACAACATTGAAGCCTTGACGGCTAGTAAGGTTATCATCTGGACCAAGGAGAGCTGGGAAGAATTACTGGTAACGATCCCCCCGCTGAACGTATTTCATGACAGGCTACTAGCCAGAGCGTATGAGACCAGCCAACGGCGCATCTATTCGTTGATTAGTGGCTCGGCCGAAGAAAAATATCTGGAATTTCAACAAACGTATCCCCAGGTATTCAATAAAGTGCCCCTGCATATGG
Organism: Spirosoma flavum; assembly: GCF_042686045.1. Lineage (NCBI taxonomy): Bacteria > Pseudomonadati > Bacteroidota > Cytophagia > Cytophagales > Cytophagaceae > Spirosoma > Spirosoma flavum. Next base: position 59,577 of record NZ_JBHUOM010000016.1, on the reverse strand, counting down.
TCGCGTCTTATTTAGGCATTTCACGAGAAACCTTAAGCCGTATCCGAAGAGAGTTTACAAAGCCAACCTAAAAAACCTCCCCATCACGCCAGGAGGTCTTTTAGGTTGGCAACCTCAAAGGGCTGGGTGAAGGTCGCCAACCGGGCTCACCCGCTCCAGCAGGGACGCAATGTGCAGAATGGTCGATTCAGCAAGCCAGCTGCCAACGATCTGCACACCGATGGGCAAGCCTTCCTGGCTGGTACCGTACCGCATGGAGATGCCCGGTAAGCCCGTGACGTTGAGTGGCACCGTAGCCCCCTGGAGATAGGTGGCATCGACCGTCTGACCATTAATGATGAACGTGTCAAGGCCATGCTTGTGGGCCGGAATCGGCAACACAGGGGTGATCAGCGCATCGTATTGCTGAAAGTATTCGGCAAAACCGTCCCGCAACCGCTCGGCAGCTTGTTCAGCGTCGATAAAGTCGTTCATCGACGTATCAGGCAGGGAAAGCATCGTTTTAGCCATTTTATAGATTTCATCCTGGCTGCGACCCGCCGTTGCCTGTCTAAAGGCCTCCTTCATCTCCATCACATGCAGCCGATTGAAGACGTCCAGCGCGAAGTCACGCTCGAGGGCCTGGATGCGTACCGGCTCGACGAAGAGCCCCAGGTCTTTTAGCGCTTGTGCAGCGGCCTCTACCGTCGCGGCCACCTCGGGATCGATCGGCCCAAAACCGGGCTCGATTAACCAGCCCACCCGGAGCTGGCGATCGGGCGAATAGCCCACGCTGGCTTCGAACGGTCCAACACTGGTGGCAAAAGCGTCAAGCCCGTCGGGACCACCAAGGATAGAGAATGCCAGGTCAAGATCACGGATGCTCCGTGCCATCGGTCCCGTATGCCAGAACCGACGCGGCACCCGGGGCCAGACGCCCGTCATGGGTATGCGTCCGTGGGTCGGTTTGAGCGAGACAATACCCGTCTGAGCGGCCGGCCCCCGAACCGAGATCGCCAGGTCCGTGCCCAGACCCAACGGGGACATGCCGACAGCGATCGCGGCCGACTCCCCCCCGCTTGACCCGCCAGGAGTACGCGTCAAATCCCAGGGATTGTTCGTGCGGCCGCTCAGCAAATTATCACTTTCGATCCAGTAGGAGAACTCCGGAAGATTGGTTTTAGCGAGCAGAATGGCGCCCGCCTTCTTCATCCGCGCGACACTGGTAGCATCGTTTTGAGGAATGCGCCCTTTAAAGATGGGTGAGCCCCGTTGGGTCATGACGTTGGCGGTGTCGATCGAATCTTTCACAGTAAAGGGCACCCCATGTAAAGGGCCAAGCTCTTGCCCGCTCAGCACGGCCGCTTCGGCTACTTTAGCGGCTTGTCGTGCGCTATCAACAATGGTAACAATGGCATTGATGGTTGGGTTGAGGGCTTCAATACGGTCGAGGTGCGCGTTCATAACTTCGACCGGGGAGACCTGGCGGGTACGGATTAGTTTAGCCAGGGCACTGGCATCCTCATAAACGAGTGGACTATTGGCTTGTGCTTCCATCACTTGGGTTTTATCGTTTCGTTTCTTTCACTCATTGGCTGAATTAGCTGAGCAAAAGTAGCGGTGAGGAAACCTGTGAAACGAAGCTATATGACACAATTTGGCGTTGACATTTGTCACGCTTTTGGAGCTAAAACGGAATGGATACTAGATGTATTTTCAACGGGAGGGAGTACACTTCATCTCAAGTAGGAGCCTTATATGAGAATAAGTAGATCTATAGTTACACACGAAAACGAACGTATTTTGTCAATCCGCTATTGAGTTGCCTATAAGGGCATTAAATATGACACATCAATAAAATGATCAAAATTATTAAGAAATATAATCATTTTATTGATGTGTCAATTATTATTGTATCAACAAAGGAAATATGGAAGAACTTGACCAAATCGTCTTTTACTCCTTGGAAAAGGCAATTAAACTGTATCGTCAGTTTGCACAACGTAGACTTAATCAGCATGGCTTCGATATTACCATTGACCAATGGCTAATCTTGACAGCCGTTCGTGACCAGCCAGATTGGACTCAGCAACAAATCGCCAAAACCGTTTTCAAGGACGTTGCATCAGTCACTCGAATGATTGATCTATTAGTCAAAAAACAATACCTCACCCGAATCGGCAACTCGGACGATCGAAGACGATTTACTCTTACTCTTACCGATACTGCTCGGCAACTTCTTGATGCTATGCAACCCGTTATCGTCAATAACCGACAATGTGCTTTGCAGAATCTTGATGAACAACAACTCACCCACCTTCAGAATATGCTTCACCTATTAATCAAAAACTGTCAATCGTAAACACGATGAAAATCAACTATTGTTCTCCGAAAATTTTCTCCTTACCTGAGATATATCTCCTAAAAACAAGAAGGTTAACCAAAATGGCCAATTGTAGTTAGCAAGACGGATAATTTATAGTGTCGCTTCGACCACCCTGTAGCCTCATTATAAATGGGGTCGTAAAGCCATAATGATCTTGTACTTTCCTCCCGGAAACTCTGAAACTCTACATAAGCCTACTAATTGATCGTAATCTATGTTTTTAGAAAGACATCCCTCATCTCATTCCAATCACTTCCTGATCACTTCGCTTTTGAAAACTCTGCTGATCGTGCTGAGTGTGTGTTGTCATTTACAAACGCAAGCCCAACCGAAATTAGATACGTTATCTATTCTTTTCATCGGCAACAGCTATACCTACTTCAATAATCTTCCAGTAGTGGTCAAATCAATTGCTGCACATAACGGACAGCCTATAAACGCAGAGATGATTGTCGCCGGGGGCATGACGTTGAAAGGTCATTGGCACGACTCGACTCATGTGGCCCTTAAAAAGCTGCAAAGTCGCCACTGGGACTTTGTTATTATGCAAGATCAAAGTCAACTTGGTTTGGAAGGGGCGGGACCTGAACCAATTGATAAACATTGGATTGCCAAACCCGATACGTTTTACAGATATGCTCAATTATGGAGTGAAGAAATAAAGAAACAGCAAGCAACACCCTGTTTTGCCACGACATGGGCTAGGGAATATGACCCATCCGCTCAACCCTTGTTAACGCACGCATACACCACTATTTCTCGACAAACAAGGGCACTTCTCATTCCTGTCGGGGATGTTTGGCAATACTGCCTGACTACGTATAAGCAAATTAAGCTTTATCAATCCGACGGTTCCCATCCGACTCAGGCAGGCTCCTTCTTGATGGCGACTACGGTATTACAATCGCTCTTACCTACGCTCAAACTCAGAGTCGGGTATCCTGTTATAGGCTTACCTGTTGATATAAGGGGGAAAGTGCTGAATACAAGTATTCATATAAATGGGTCGCAAAACTATACGATATACCCTTCAACCAATGAAGTCGTTTTAATCGGATTAGCCAAGAAAGAGCAAGAGATCCTATTAACCGTTAGTCAGCAAACAGAACGTATTAGACGAAGTTTAATCAGTCATGACAACAAGCTTCCAAATGGTCTATTGTATCATTAGGATGATTCCAGGACAAGTCAATCTTTGTCAGGACGCGGTCTCTGAGAGAATGTTTCTTATTTTTCTCTCCTATAAAAGATAGCAAGTCCAGATGCTATTTAGTAAAGTTTTAGGACAATAAGGTAATCATTGTCTCACCCCCAATCACGAGGCAGATACATGAATAGTTCCTTGTCTCAAGTAAGAGCATATACCTGGAAAATGCTTTCGTCTCAAGGAGTAGCCATTTTTGAGAAGCACTATCTATGATCCCTTCTCTTAATTTTGGTGACCAATCTCAACCATATACACGAACCAGCCTACTAGTACAATATACATCACCGCTACAACTACCCATATCTTACCATCCTGGCGTAATAATTCCGTTATCTGACCCAAAGATGAGTAATCCAAAAACTCAGTAAAGTGAAGCCCACAAAAGCGGGTCTGATGATGCGCTTGATGGAATTAGCAGTATCATATTGGTTAAACGCTGGATTCCCTCCGTTACCAGGATGTAACGAATCCGTCAATCGGGGTAGGATGAGAGGGATGAAAACAGCAAAGGCAAAGATGTTATAAACAGCTGATATCCTGGCACGACGCATCTCATCATCCACTGACCCCGTAACACAAAATAGGCTAGATACAACAGCATGCCAACCGCGACTCCATTGGTTTTAGGATCGTTGGGCCACAAATCGCCCCAGGCGAAATAGGCCCACACTGATCCGGTATTACAGCCTAACACCCCAAATAACAGAGCCGTGTTAGCCAACTCAACCGAAATAAGATCGTCATCCAGCTTTCCCTTTCTTAAATAGCGGATCGAGAACATGGCCAATCAGGTGAGTAAAACGGCCGCTTTGGGGGTCCGATTTGAAATAGCCGGAAAACGAACTGAAGTATACAAAGGACTAATCGATTGGGCTATGATACTCGAAAAAAGCGGATAAGTCGTTTGTAATGGGAATCGGCTTTGGTCTGCTCATTAGCCAGGAGTTGAGGCAGGTAGTCCTTCAAGACATTCAAATTGGTGAACCGGGCCAGCGTAATGGCCAAACAGACCAATAATAAGTTTCGGAAAATGTGCTCTGGAATATCCGGAAAGAACCTCCTACATTTGGCAAAAACCGAGCCGCCGGAGCGGTGGCTTGGACAGGGTGGTAAACATGATAAGTTTTAGCGAACATAAACTTACCATCGGTCAGCCACTTTTCGGCTTTTTACCCTTCATGTCCAGTAATCTGGAGTTTTTGCCCCATTTCTCTAAACCAGGCTATCCATATTGGGAAAAGTATAGCATTTTTATTGTAGACATCTCCGATCTAATTAATAAGACTACGTTTATGGATTTTAATCCGGAAACAATGTTTACAAATGACCTGGCGAGTGACAGTAGAGTGGCAACGACAATAGAACAGTGGAGAAAAAAAGGGTTTATTGATCCTCCTACGATTTGTCTCTGCAGACAGTTTAAGAACAAACTATGCATTTCAGACTGAAGGGCATAGAACAAAATTGACTTATTTGTCAGGAGTGAAGCAAATTTAATAATCTCCCATCTTCACTTATTAGATTTTAATTAAAAATAATTTTTGTGCAATTTATAACTCGTTTGCTTACCTCCCATATGAAAATTGTGTCGATGCTAATCTTTAGCGTAATAGTATATCTTATTACGCCTCCATCTGTAATGACGGCTTCAGCACAGTCCCCTGGTGTTGCTCTGCCGGTAAAAAAAATAAGCAACGATACCCTCTTAACAGCTTACAAACAATCCATCAGTGATGTGTCACATGGCCGTTATCTGGGTGCCTCATTTGGATTACTCAAAAGGTTAGGCGTCGAGAGTGCAGCGCAAATTGATGATCCCGATGTTGTAGATCAATGGGCTCAGGTCATGTCCACCATGACTAGCATTCCTACATTTAATAAGGCGAAAGGCGCAGACTTCCATGTACCGAAAGAACAGATTGCCATGCTACAGTTGTCTACAGCAGTCTCAGCCATCGATGAAATAGTCAAGCGTGCGCGTAAAACACGTATCGTCATTCTTAATGAAAATCATCTGGATCCACGTGGACGTGCTTTCGGTCTTGAAGTGGCGCATGCACTAAAACCACTCGGTTATACAATTTTGGCAGTAGAAGCGCTTAGGCCATATGCAGATGACCAAGAAGAACGTAGCAAGATGGAGCAACTTGCGGCCGATGGCATCGTTAGAGGGTCGGGTGACTTTTATAGTGGATATTATTTTGACGATCCTGTTTTTGCCGATTTCATCAGACAATCACTCGCGATGGGATATCGTCCGGTGTCCTACGAAACTGCCAGTCGCGGATACACAGCTGAAGAGCGCGAACAGGCACAAGCCGATAATTTGATACGTCGAGCCGTGCAACCGTTTCCTGAGGGCAAAATTCTCATTTATGTCGGCGAACGTCATGCCGCTGAGGGGCCCATTGCAGGTGAAGAAAAGCCATATCGGAAAATGGCAGCAATCATTAAACATAAAACGGGAATTGATCCGCTGACAATTGATCAGGCTGGATTGTCCTCCGTTCCAATGAACCGGCCCGATGTTGACCTCTACAAAATTGCCGCGTTGAAGGCTTCGAATGTATCGGTTGTGTTGTTCGAGCATGGCAAGCCTTTAACCACTGGTCTTTTAGCAGGTGCGGTGGATTTGCAAGTGGTTCACCCACCGCTTAAACTGATCAATGAAAGGCCCGACTGGATGTTGAAAATGAATCGAGCTCCCAAACTCATTCCCAATGCGCTCCTGCCAAAATCAGGTATCCGACTGGTTCAAGTGTTCGTTGCAAATTCCCCTGCTGATGCACGACCAATAGATCAGGTACTAGTTGAGGCCGGTAAAACGCCGCCCGTTTTAATGCTGCCGGTTATCAATGTTCGCTATCTTACACAAGATTTTTAGATCCGACTGAGGCTGTTAGAACATAGTTTTTACTGGAATAGCCGATCCACTTCATTCTACGAGGAGCTACAAAGGAAGGGAAGCAGTCCAATAGATTGATTGTGCATCGTCTGTAATAATCGTATGCTACGGATAGTACCGCGGTGGCCGGTCCGCCGGTGCGGTACCACTTGACAGTTATTAAAATAAGCCGTCCAATTAAACACCCCATTTTTGAAGCAGACGAATGAAGATTCAACCGTCTCAAATAGGAGCGTTTGGTGAGCACAAGTAACGGATGGCTACAAATCTATTTTGGTGGAATTGCGAATTAGATAAATAGGTTGAGCCAGTACTTGATAGGATGATTACGACTTCAGTAACTTACTCGCTCTCTCTAAACAATCATTCCGGTTAGGTAAAGCCTCAATTCGGTTAATTTATCCAGTTGTCTGTCGTCAACCTTTGCAAAAACAAAAACACAGACATGAACATCGTACTTACTGGATCGATTGGCACCATCGGCAAACCATTGACAAAACAGTTGGTTGAGGCAGGCCATTCCGTAACCGTCATCACCAGCAAGCCCGAACGGCAAGCAGCTATTGAAGCATTAGGCGCCAGGGCGGCCACTGGTTCATTCCTCGACGTTGATTTCCTAATCAAAACATTCAACGGCGCTGACATCCTATACCTCATGGAAGCCTGGGAAGGGATCGGTAGCATTTTTGATAAAGATGTCGATTTTGTAGCCGCTTTTGAACAAATCGGTAACAATTACAAGAAGGCAGTTGAGGAGTCGGGCGTTAAACAACTGGTGCATTTAAGCAGTATAGGTGCCCACACCGAACAGGGCACAGGTAGCCTTTATCTGCATCATAAGGTCGAGAACATACTCCGACAACTAGCGGATAATATCTCCATTAAATTCATGAGACCCGTCGGCTTTTACACCAATCTGTATCGATCTATCGATTCCATAAAAACCCAGCATACCATTCTGCAAAGCTATGGCGGGGATAAAAAGGAACCCTGGGTATCTTCGTTGGATATAGCGGCTACCATCGCTCAGGAGATGGAAAAGCCATTTGTGGGCAGAACCGTACACTACCTGGCCAGCGATGAAGTGTCGCCCAATGAGGTGGCGCAGATGCTGGGCGAAGCGATTGGCCTTCCGGAATTGACGTGGACCGTCATAACGGATGAACAAATGCAACAGGGCATGTTGGCGGCCGGCATGAATGAGTGGATCGCCAAGGGCTTTGTCGCCATGCAGGCCGCTCAACAGAGTGGGAGCTTGTATGAGGACTTCTATCGCCATAAACCCACGTTAGGCAACATTAAATTGGCTGAGTTCGCCAAAGAATTTGCTCAGGTATACCACAACAAAACCAGGTAGACGATGAAAAAGGTACTCATTACGGGAGCCAATAAAGGTATTGGTTTTGAAACGGCCCGCCAATTGCTACAAAATGGCTATTATGTGTATATAGGTAGCCGAAACGTAGAAAATGGTCGGGCTGCAGTTGAGAAGTTGAACGCCGAAGGATTGATGCATGTGGAAGCGGTAAAGGTAGATGTTACCGATTCGGAATCCGTACGGGCAGCCCGCCAGGAAATAGGTCGTAAAACCGATGTATTGGACGTATTGATTAATAACGCCGGGATCAATGGGGGCATGCCCCAATCGTCACTGGAGGCTAGCGTTGACCAGTTCAAACGGGTATTCGATACGAATCTGTATGGGGTGGTTCGAGTGACGCAAGCTTTTATCGATTTGCTGAAAAAGTCTCCTGAGCCTCGTATCGTCAATGTATCCTCCAGTGGCAGTTCACTCACCTTGCATAGCGATCCTAACTGGCTCTATTATTCCCACAAAGCGGCCCTTTACCCTTCATCGAAAGCGGCCCTCAATATGTATACCATCGATCTGGCTTACCAGTTAAGAGACACGCCCTTTAAGGTAAATGCCGTTTGTCCCGGTTTTGTGGCGACCGACTTTAACAATCATCGGGGTACGGGTAGCGTTCAGGAAGGGGGCACTCGTATTGCCAGATATGCCATGATCGGCCCCGATGGACCAACCGGAAAATTCATTGCGGAGGAATATAGCCCCAAAACGGGAGAAACTCCCTGGTAAGTAAATTGCTTATAGACCCTACACCATTGCTCCATGAAAAAGGAAGAAAACTCATTGCACAAGGTTGACTCGTTGAGTCGCTTCCACCGGATGTTTGGGCTTCAACAGCCTAAACATCCGTTAATCAGCTTAATCGATATTGAGCAAATGAACTATGAGCCAGCCGCTTTACAGGGCTCTTTAGTGCTTAACTTCTACAAGATTGCCTATAAAGCAAGCCTTTGCGGCAAAGCCCGGTACGGACAAAACTACTACGACTTCAGTGAAGGCGGCTTAGTGTTTACCGCACCCGGTCAAGTGTTTGAAAGCCCCGATGGCAGGGCTACTAAGGGCAATATACTACTGATTCATCCCGATTTTCTGCTTTCGTATGAAGTAGCCAAAAAAATCAAGCAATATGGTTTCTTTTCGTACGCAGCTAACGAAGCCCTTCATTTGTCTGACGAGGAAAGAACGACAATCATGACGGTATTGAGGATCATTGATGATGAACTGAAGAGTCGGATTGATGATTTCAGCCAGGATGTTATTGTTTCCCAGATCGAGCTGCTGCTTACCTACAGCAACCGGTATTATAAGCGGCAATTCATTACTCGAAAAGCGGTTAATAACGACTTACTGCAAAAGCTGGACGATAGTTTAGATGATTACTTTGCCAGCGAAATCTCCCTGAAGCAAGGGGTTCCCACGGTTCAGTACCTTTCGGACTTGTTGCATGTCTCGCCCAGCTATCTGAGCGACATGCTGCGTTCGTTAACCGGCCAAAATGCCCAGCATCTGATTCATCATAAATTGGTTGAGAAGGCCAAAGAATTATTGTCAACGTCGACTCTATCGGTTGCTGAGATTGCCTATCAGCTAGGTTTTGAGCACCCTCAGTCTTTCAGCCGTTTGTTTAAATTAAAGACTACGCTTTCCCCACTGGAATTCAAACAGTCGTTCAACTAGCGGTTTATCAATAATCATAACGTCACCTGGCACGTCTCTTTCTGTTACTCGATCTATCTCTTTACTATGTAGGCTAATTAAACGCCCATTAAAAGAGATGATTCAGTAGTTGTTCTGTAAAATCATTCTGTTTTCGCTTCAGTCTCAAATTGTTATCTCACTAATCAAAATCAAAATCTCACATTTTAGCTGAGTTTGTGAGACTGATCTTTTCTCCAAATGATGACTTATCCGCTCAGGCGGCCCCGTCCCTTTCCGCAGAACTACCTACATTTATTGTGGCCTAACCGGCGACCATCCGAAAAGATGGGTACCTGGGAAAAGAGCTTCCTATATGACATGAATCAGGTTAGCAAACGAGCCTATAAAAATAAAGTGGTAAATAAGGCCTTTCCTGTTTCGAGGAACACAATAAAAGGCTAAGAGGGACGTTTTGTATCTGTTACGTTATTTCAGCCCCATTGGTCTTACCCGTGGGGCTTTTCCGTGGTCTCTATTACTGAATTACTGACTGTTTCCGGTATGGAAGGCGTGTCTGATCAACTCCCGGCTCAACCCGATCAACCAGCTCCAGAAAAGCTGAGGTTTGATGCCGCTAATGATTTTCTAACGATCTGCGATCGTCTGTCGACTGGTTATGACAGCGGCTATTAGTGGGAAGATGTGCAACGGGCATTACGCATTGCTGCTGGCTTAGAGAAATGGCCGGATTAATTTGTTCTCTACCGTACCTCCTCTCCCACTCGCTCAACAAGTAACTAAAAATAATAATTTAGATATTATACAATTAGTAAATCGGCAGGCGAAAGATTATTCTATGCATTTTACATTTTCTAAACGACCGTTTAAGGCCTGTTATAAGAAAAAATCTTGAAAAAGCTACCCGTCAACCTTCCTCCAGGATCCATGGCAAGAGTAGGAATTGACCAGTATGAACCCTAAATGACCGTTTAGCATTTGTAACAAGGATTCAATCAACTGCAACTGTCATCTGACGCCAATCACTCTCAGAATTTGTGGCCACTCCGATTGCTACATAACTGTGATTAAACGGCATCCACCGCCGTCTGATCACAGTCGTAGTCTCTGACTACAAGTCAAACGTAATCGGCAGATTATATCGACAGGCAACGACTAAGCCATTCACTTTACCCGGTGTCCAGGCAGGCATACTCTCAACAAGTCGAACGGCTTCCGCATCTAACGCTGGATCCAAGCTTTTCAAGGCACGAGCCTCTTCAATGCCGCCCCGCTCATTGACAATAAAGCTGACAAACACTTTTCCTTCTTTCTTGGCTTGGCGAGCAGCCTGGGGATACTTCATATTCTCCCGTAAATACGTTCTCAATTGGTTCATACCGCCCGGAAATTGAGGTGGTTCCTGAACGACAGTAAAGATTTTACGAACGGGGACCGAGTTGGAATCTAGGGGAGCTTGTTGGGCTTGAGCCGAAAGAGCCAGGCCGCTACCTAAAAGAATGATTAGTGCGTAAGAAGGCATAACTATAAACGTTTCTAGTTGACATCCACTGCGGCTAAGTCGTGTTCAAACGTAGTCATTCCCAAAAAGCCAAGGCCGTATTTTTGAGGTAGTGGTCATTTTCTTAGATGTCTATTCGGCCTTCAATTGGTCGGATACGATAGTTGTAAACTCTAGTTGTCTACGTTAAACTGAGGTGGTCCGATTTAGCGGCACACTGAATTTGTCAGGTTTTGTAATACTGGTTTTCAAACTGATCAGGGCTTTTATAGCCCAGCGACGAATACTTTCTCACTCGGTTATAGTATACCTCAATATAGTCGAAGAGTTCAGTCCGCGCATCCTCTACGCTTAAAAACGCTCCGTCTTCCAATAATTCCGCTTTTAGGCGGCTCCACAACGACTCCGCAAAGGCATTGTCGTAGGGATCGTCGGCCCGACTCATGCTGGGCCTGATATGCCACAAACTCGCTAACTCATTCAACTCAGTTGATACGTACTGCCCACCTCGATCCGAATGAATAATTAGACCTTCGGCAGGTTGACGCAACTGTAACGCACGGCGTAATGGAAGTATAACCAGTTCATCCTCCATCGTTTCACCCACTTGCCAGCCCACCACTTTGCGCGAAAATAAGTCCATCCAAGTAGCTAAGTAGGCCCAACCTCCATTGACCAAAGGCAGGTAAGTAATGTCGCTGACCCAAACCAAATTAGGAGCTTTGGGTAAAGGCTGATCTAACCGCAAATTTGGCCAGTAGCCTCTTCCGTGGGTGCTGTTAGTGGTGCGCGGCACAAATGATTTAGGCTGAATGGCTTGCAAACCAACTACTTTCATCAGCGTTCATACTTGATGACGACCTAACACACATCCCTTTTCCTGCAGCTCAGCCCTAATGCGTCGACTGCCATAGCGTCGTTTGTGCGCATAGAATACCTGCTCCACTAATTTTTGATGTGCTGCCTTTCCTGGCGTTGCTTGATAAGTCCCACCCCGCAGATACCGATAGTAGGCAGTTCGGCTCACTTCTAACACTAAGCACAGCGTTTCTACCTTAAATTGATCAGCCAGGCTCTTCACCACTTCATATCGTTGCCTCAGGTCTGCCGACTGATAATGCTTAAGGCTTTTTTTAAGATCTCGCGCTCTACCTCAAGTTGACTAATACGTTGCAACATTCGCTGATTCTCAATAAATACCTCCGAAGTCTGACTCGAAGAGTAGTGTTTTTCTTCCCCTTTGTTCCGCTGTTTACATTTGTAGATGAGGGCTTCACTAATGCCCAGTGCCTGAGACACATATGGCACGCTCTGACCGTTATCAATCATTTTCAGCACGTCGGCTTTGAAGGTAACGTCGTATTTACGACGTTTGAGCGGTTTGTTTTTTGGCTGCATGTTCTTGCAAGTTAAGCAAGTTCACTGTGCCGATAAATTAGACCATCTCATATAAGTCTACCATTGAACTGAATTAGCCAGCCATTTAGGAAGGAAAAACCGTTACCAACGATTCATAGACTATTTCCCGCCTTACAACATGAAATCAATACTATTCAACGACTAATTTTAGGTGATGACTGCCCCTGAGAGCTAGTTTTAGCCTCTCAATTAAACCTTCCCCTTCCTAAACTGATGACAATACTACGTATCTGCTGGACCATCGATGGCATCACCCTATTGGTCGCCCTTTATGTATTCTTTGACGGCCTAGCTACTGATACGCCTGAGTATGGGTTTTATATTGGTTGGTTTGCTTTATTAAGCCTACTGATGGCAGGCTTGTTGGGGAGTTACTGGTTGCTCAACCACGATCACCCCAGATGGGCTATTTTGGTGGCTAGTGTACCGGCTATTTTAGCCACTTTAGCTGGCCTGTGGATGCTATTGCTACTGTTGTTATATAAACAAGGTGGAAACAGTAAATAATGGATTTGTTGGCATTTCCTGACCGACAATAATCAATGCCTTGCTTCAAACCCAATTAGCTAACATAATTGCACTTATATAACAGAGACTGTATGCTAAAATTGGTCACTATGCTGCCCTTTTTGATGGCAACATACGGTTATAGTTTTTCCCTGTTTTCGAAAGAATCAATACCCCTATCGTATGGTTATTCAAAGAGAGAAGAGCTTGAAGATAGCTTAGATATTCAGTACGTTGATCTTCATGTTAACCAATTACTTTTTTCCGAGGTACAGAAGTATATAAGAGAGCAAAGGGATAGCTCTAGCTTATTTAAAAATGGCTATGGTTACGTGACCGTTGGCGGAATTATGTTAGATCACATAGGCCAACCCGTTTTAGCTGACTCGCTAGAAAATCACCTGAAGGACATTTCACTCAAGTTTAATATTGGACTAAGTAGTTTTTATCCACAACAAAATATGGGTAAGCCACTTTACTATTCATTTGTCGACGATAGATTAATATTAATCTTTGAGCAAAATGCAAAGTGGATTCACCATAATACATTTTCAGTTTCTAGTGTCAGCAACGTAAAAAAGCTAATTAAGCAAGCCCTTAAACTATCCTTCGATTCTAATTTTGAATTTAAGGATACGCTAGGAGACTCGTTTTTTCTTTCTGTAGAGCGCAGAGAAAAGATGAGCCAAGAGGAAATTTTAGAGACTGGTTCCTATAGTTTGCAAAAGCTTAAAACAGTTACCGTCTATTTCGACGGTTCAATTGACTATCAATACCTTCATATAGGGAAAGTACGTTAAATGTGATTATTTTGTTAATGGTATAATGTATTATACCTATCATATTGTGAGTTAATTCCCTTGACATATTGTTATTTATGCAACAGGTCTGGGAGAAGTACAAAATTTAGGGTCGTCTAAACTTTGTACATTTCCCAGACCCGTTCTATAACTAAGAATACGTTAATGAATTAAAGCTAGAACAGAGGCCTTTAGCTTTTATAAAGACTTCATAGAAAAATGTAACCTGTTTTTTCAATGGACAATATAGCCTACAGGAACGTCTGCCATGGCTTCTGACCAGTAAGGCCAAATTTTACTGTCGAGACTGCGACTATAACCAGGTTCGTACCAAACTGTTGGTCTACCGTTTTTATTACTTTTACTACGGTAGATAGCATATTCAACCCATGTACCATTGACTTTCATTACTCGACATAAATCATTGTCAGTGTATCTCCAAATCGCATTGGTACTATCGGTGAATCCCCACACTTGCTTTTTGGAAATCAACCTTCGTTTCGAGTGGGCATAGCGAACGATCAGATATTTACTCCATTCGCCACGCGGTTCAATCAAAGTAATCAGATTTGTTCGATCTAGACTGGTAGTTGTATCGGTAGGCTGAATAATATCTTGGCTCTTGTAAATAAGCCGCCACTGGGCACAAATTGGTTGGCAGGCCGAAACAATAAGTACCAGAAATAAAGCTTGTATCGATTTCATAAATGGCTAGTCTCTTATCAAATTATAGAAGCCAAATGTAAGATCAGTCTTAAAAAACTATATTAATAATTAATTATATCGATTAGATGATCTACTTCTAATAGTTAATCCCGTATGCGACGGATTACATTTGACAGATATTAGAAAAAATACTGTCTTATATAAACGCTCCATTATAACTACAAGGACTTTTCAAAGGCAAGTGACGGATTGTGTACGAAACGACTAACGTACCCTATTTTGTGGATCGGTGTAGCCAGTGCAGGAAATGCAGAGGTAAAGCCATCGTTTATCCTTGGCCACGGCCTGCTTGATTGACCTCAACCAGTACCCCAGTAGGTTAGCCATCGATTAAAGGCTACCTTTGAATATGAGTCAACTTACATATACCTCTATCCCTGATACCTCGGATAACAACTACTGGGCAACAAAGTCTGAGCCTGGCAATGTGCGCAGCACCACGTTTGTACCAAGAGATAAAGAACTACACCAGCAGCTAAAGATTAAAGCGTGGGCCCTAATTCAGGCTTCACTCAGGAAGAGTAATAGAAAAGTAAGCTACTAAGTATGCCCCATCAGCCTTTCTGGCTTTATAAGATAAGCTGTATAATCGGCGGCCTTTAGTTGGCTTCGTAATCAATACGCGGGGTCAAATCACGGCCGCCCTCGCCTTTCATTTAACCCGGCTCTTTTTGCGTTTAAAGCAAGGAGAGCCGGATTTTTATGGGGTCTGAGTTAGTACTGGACACTTTTGGGTAAATCTAAAAAAAGTTACTGTGCCGTGCCGCCGGAGCGGTAACTAAAGATAACGTATGCAACTGATTGAGTTTGAGAGATATTAAAAGTTAGTGTCTCGTAAAAACGCTCATAAGTGAGACGAGGTGATCTTCAACTATCTGCTGCGTAAATGGGGAGTTATTGATTACTTATCTTAAATGTAACAGTAGTCAATAGTCCTACGTGTGTATTTCAGAGATGCTGGTGCTGATTCAATCTCAGGGATGCGTGCAATTTGCTCGGATTCAGCCTGGCAAAAGCCCCTCTAAATCAAACGTTTCTGACCAGCATCCATGTCGTGTGTTGGCTTAGGAAAAGGGTTTCACCCACATTGCATCAGGATCACTTTGGCCGGAATACATATCGGTTAACCAACCGGGGGCGTACTAGGCAAAAAGAGTAAGTTTTTTCATAAATTACAAAGTCCAATAGCCGAACTAGTCGTTAGCCCATTCGGGCTGATAACACTCCCTTAAACAATGTGGAAAAATTTGTCCTAAAAACGGTGCTTTGTGCTTTCGTTTTGATACCCAATGCGGTATTCAGCCAATTTGCCCCCACCTATTTTGCTCTTAAGGATGTACAAGTAATCGACGGGATGTCGACCACTGTACTGGCTCATCAAACCATTATCATTCGAGGAAACCGAATTGAGAAAATTGGCTCCTCAAATCAGACCACTATACCGGACTCCTGCGTGACATTCCCCTTAAACGGAAAATTTGTTATACCAGGGTTAATTGATACGCACGTTCATCTGGCTACCGAGCCCAGTGGTACCGACAGCCGGGCTAGAGCGGAAAAAGATTTACTGGCTATGCTGCTGTCGGGTATCACCTCCGTTCGAGATATGGCCGGGGACGCCCGAGCCTTAGCTAGCTTGTCGCGAGATGCCTTGGTGGGCGATATTCAAGCCCCTGACATTTATTATTCGGCTTTACTGGCAGGACCGGCTTTTTTCACGGACAGCCGAACCCACCAAACCTCGAAAGGAGCAACACCGGGCCAACTACCGTTTATGCGCGCCGTGACCCATACTACGGACTTACCGCTAGTGGTAGCCGAAGCAAAAGGAACGGGTGCCCGTGCGATCAAATTATATGCCCAACTCGATGCTGGGTTAGCCAAGAAAATCACGACCGAAGCCCATCGGCAAGGCTTACTGGTTTGGAGTCATACTGATTTAACGATTGCCAATCCATTAGAGGTTATCGAGTCTGGGGTTAATTCGATTTCCCATGCGGGTATGATTGCTCGCTGGCCTGCTGGAACAATTCCTGAGGCTTGGTTAAAGCCTGATCTATCCGAAAGGTTCTGGGATGATGCGTTTAAAACCTTACCTGTGGACGATTATATTAAGGCCATGCTTCGTCACAAAACGATACTCGATGCTACCCTAGTTACCTATAAGAATGATTTGGATGATCCGTCTTCGAGTGGAGCGACAAACTATAGAACCCGAGCAAATTGGGAAATAGGGAAACGATTTACGACACTGGCTCTATCTAGAGGTGTACCTATCTGCACGGGGACCGATACGGATGAGAACAAGTTTGTCCAGCGGGAGATGAAGACGCTCGTCAAGGCGTGTGGTTTCACGCCCATGCAGGTTCTTATCAGCGCCACCAAGCATGGTGCCATGGCGCTCGGTATTCACGAAGGTACAGGTACGGTGAGTGCCGGAAAAGTGGCTAACCTGGTTGTGTTAGGGGCTAATCCGGTTGAAAGTATCGATAATATAGACAGCGTAGAATTAGTCATCAAAAATGGGCGATTATTCAATGTTCATTAACGAGTAAGCCACGAAACGCTACGATAGACAGGGATAAATACTTGAGTTAACTTGACTGTCGATTCCGCAGGGGATTGACCAAGTACATCCGTCCACTTTTAGGTATGCACCACTTCTTGGCCTGGCTGTATTTATGTGGACACTGAATTAAGCCTCATCCTGTCCCGTTTACCGTAGAAATTCCACCTTACTTTTTATGAAGCTTTGTTAACTCATGGTCGTCTGTCAACGGGTGAACAGAGTTTCTACTTTCGATCCAATTTCAATCTAAATCTGTCCTAAATAGTATTTTACCGCTAAAGCAGAAAGAAGGCTTTCCTCTTATGCCTTTTCAAAATTTTGTATTTTTTGAAGCTAGCGTTCATAAAAAGCAACCTTTTCGTGAACGTTTTCAAGCATCGGAGCTGAACGTTATGCTATCACTGCATGTCATGATAAGCGTTCATTTATTGAAGGGTTTTTGTGAACGATTTTATATTGATTTAGTATTTGTACTAAACCAATAAATAGGATTGAATTGGTGCCAAAAAATCTAGCCAAATAGATGGTCTATTTCCAAGATGGTAGCTCGCTTTAAAACAACCCAACTAGTGCTATTTAACTGAGTTGTCAAGATAGGAAAGAAGCGAATCCTATGACATACAAGGGTAATTAGAGATTTCAGTGTCCTTGACCAGCTGATTTCGTAGCAAACTGACCACTTGGCTTCTCAAGGCACGTTAAATCTAACAATAGAATTATCAATAGTTTATACTGGCAATTTTAAGGCAAAACAGCCTGTCAGCTCTATTCGAAATCAATTGATCAACCCCTCCGAAACTTCCACTTAAGGCATGAAACAGATCAACTATTTCATCACGCCGGAACGGAAGATTAAACTGCTTCGCTACTGTCACATGAGGGGCAATCCATTACCAGCCTGCTGTCGTCACTCACGGCACGGGAGCTTGAACAGAACTATGACAAAGAGCTCGTTCACTATAAACGCAAACAGCTGCACCGGCAAGCCAAAGCATATTAGGTATGTAAGTGCTCGTCTGAAAACTCGTTTAGCCTAGTCTACGGAATCAGCTGTTTAACCAGTTAGCAACAAATGAAGCCCGGTCACAATGACCGGGCTTCATTTGTTGCTAATGTACTCAAATTCAGACCGCTTGTTCGATTTTCAACCTTTCCAACCTGCTCATTATTTAATTTAGGCTTTACAAACTAATAGAATCCTCCCTTTATGGAAAGTCCACAAAAAAGATCCAAAAGTTCAGTACCTGCTAAATTTGTTCTAAAGAAGGAGGCACTGCAAAAACCTGAAAATAACGAACTCTACAAGGTTGGTCTTGAGATGTTAGTGAAAAAGCAGAATGAAATTATTACTCAAAGAAAAGGGGTAAAACAAAAGGCCGCCGAAGCCTTAAATGCAAACCCATCTAATCACAATCTTCAAAATAATTTAGCACAAGCGATTAAAGGTACACACATCACTAAGCAGGAATTTATAAATAAGTTAGGAAAAACTTTTACTGTTATAGATAATATCATTCATTACAAAGATGTACCAATAGCTAACCTGCTTGATAGTGATAATCAAAAGGCTTATTCAGAAGTACAAGCAGCACTGGCCCCTGGTCACTCTCCCGTTTATAAGCGTGTTAATTTAGATGGGCATACCGATAAAGAGTATGTATTAGTTAATGGTGCTATGATCAAAAGAATCGCTTACAGGGGAATAACTCCGCCTGAAAGCGAACTTTACAGAGATAAACAACCACTAACGCCTTATTTTATTGATAATCTTACCGGAGAGACGCCTGGAATGCACTTCAATGATGATGGTACCTCCTTCGAAAGAAAAGATTTTTCTAAATCAGATGTCAAATTTCTTCAATCTCTTGGAAGTATAAAAAACGATGCATTCCCAGCGGATGAAAAGGGACTTTTGGCTTTTACGCAAATTAGACAAGGAGCGAGTAAGGTACTATCAGCCACGTCAACAAAACAGGACATCAAATCTAATCATGGCCAAGGTTTTGGTAAGTTTGGTATGGTGAAGATTGATTTGGCTAAAGTACCGACTACAAACGTCTTACATCACTACAATGTAGAAGCTTATGATGCTGAAAATGTAAAAAGAATGATTCAAAAAATAAATGAGCAATCTATAAAGGCAAAATACAATGATAAAAATCCGGCACCTGATGACAAGGTAATTAGTGCGCAAGCAATTAGTACTATCAATCATGGAACCGTTGATGACCATGTTGATAGGGGAAACCTCTCCTTTATCAGAAATAGAGAAATACTATTTACTGCTATCCCTTTTGATTCTATAATTGAATACAAACCTTCAAAGAGTAAACTGGATTATAACGCTGCATTCCGAACCTCCTTCATAGCTAAAATTAACGCTTTAATAGGGGATGATAAATATGAAATTGTTTCCGAAGATATGATTGGTGATCCGAACGAAGTTATTGCAGCTTATTTAAAACCCAAAATTCAAGCATACACCCAAGAAAGAGGAAAGGTTGATGGTTTGTTTGCCGCAATAAACCACATGAATAAAATAAGGAAAGATGCCCAAGATGCGGAAAATGCGAGAAGGCGAAAAGAGCGAGAAGCAAGGTTTGCACAGAAACCAAATTATAATAATAAAAAAAGATATTAGGTAAAAGTGGAGATTTCAGTGTCCTTGACCAGCTGATTTCGTAGGAAACTGACCACTTGGCTTCTCAAGGCACGTTAAATCTAACAATAGAATTATCAATAGTTTATACTGGCAATTTTAAGGCAAAACAGCCTGTCAGCTCTATTCGAAACCAATTGATCAACCCCTCCGAAACTTCCACCTGGGGAGAATTGAATAGGGGAAAATAAATGTTACCTATATAGCCTGTTATCCAAGCGATTAGGCGTTTATCATTTATGGCTTCGGCGATTTTCAAGCCACTCAATTAAGCCGCCAAGGCATGTTGATAATCGGACTTGTTCGAATAACTGTTTCCTGACCATTAATAGGCGGTTGCCATTCCTCTTTTCCTGGTCAACCGCCGGGCCAGTGTCAAGGCTTGATTGGCATAGTTGATCCCTTTGTTATGGTGCTGATAACTTATCGCACAGAGCAGCTTAACGCGGTTGGTATCGGCTTTGGCACAGGGCAGTTCGGCTAGCAACGAATCCAGCCGGGCTTGTCCCTTTTTGCGTTGGGCGAATGAAGAGCTAACGGTTATACCGCAAAGCAGGATTGGTCGAAGCATGTAGTGGTGTGGCAGCAAAAGGAGGACAGTGGTTAAGCTAGCTTAATAAAGTTGGAAACTGCCTTAAGTGACCAAATCAGTAAGTAAATAGAAAAGAGGTGCCTCTCATTGATCATCATTTCTGCACCCTTGAGTGCGGGTCAGTATGAGGCAAGTCGCCCTCCACACAATCCAGACATAGGACCGTTGCTTTGTGGAATGGATTGACCATGTGCACCTAAGCGGGTTGAGTCAGTGCTGGTTTGAGCTCGGTTGGTTGACAAGCGGGTGAATTGAAGGATCACTGTTAAAGCCGCTAAACTGGCCAGTGAACGGGTAAGAAGGGAGGGGGTGTAAAGCGTTTTCATTGGGATAGATTAGTACATAAACCTGCTAGGCGGAGTATCCGCTTTGGTCGAGTTGAAGGTCTATCCCATTGCGAAGAAGATATGTTAGATTTGGGTCATTAGCGTATCAGGAACCCGTTACCGAAGTGTATACATAGGAAATCAATTGATACCTATTTACGCGGTAATAACCCACTTAGCAGGTTTCAAGAAATTGCATTTTACCATTATGCCATTCATTAAGTCGGCACTGCATTTCAATCGCGTTATTTATTACTTTTCATAGTGACCGTCCATAAAAGGCAACCATTTCGTGAACGATTTCAGGTATAAGTAGTCTAGGATAGTACAGTTTCTATGAAGTCTTTTTAATCACTAATATTCCGACTCTCTCGCTCAATAAACGCCTGGAGCTGTTCTTTCGCCGGCAAATTGGTCAAGTACTGAGAGACGAAAACCTCGTGAGCCAAACCGCTGGTGGCGTACTTTGCCATGGCGTTATTCTTACTGGCGCAGAGAATGA
Source organism: Spirosoma flavum (assembly GCF_042686045.1). Classification (NCBI taxonomy): domain Bacteria; kingdom Pseudomonadati; phylum Bacteroidota; class Cytophagia; order Cytophagales; family Cytophagaceae; genus Spirosoma; species Spirosoma flavum. Next base: position 38,474 of record NZ_JBHUOM010000016.1, on the reverse strand, counting down.
TGCCAACTGGTGGATTGTCACCAAGAGTGGCTTCCTGATCAGCGTAGTAATTCAGGTACATGTTCATCTGGCCAGCATCCGCGTGGTCGAACTCGCCGATCTTTAAATCGATTAATACGTGACACTTTAGGACACGATGGTAGAAGACCAAATCTATTCGGTAATGGCGATTGTCGAAGCTAATGCGCTTCTGGCGGGCCTCGAAGCAAAACCCATGGCCTAATTCCAGCAGAAACTCTTGCAAGTGATTAATAATAGCTATTTCAAGGTCGTTCTCCGAAAATTCGGCCTTTTCTTCAATGTTGAGAAATTCTAGCAAGTATGGGTTGCGGATATAATCGGTTAGTCCGGCGGATAGATTGTCTTTGATGCGGGAGACTACGGCCGCTTTGTCGGTTGAGAGGCCAGTGCGTTCAGCCAGCAGCGTCGTGATGGCCCGATTCAGATCTTGCGCTGTCCAGGCGTTCTTGAGAGCTTCGACCTCATAAAATCGTCGTCGGAGTGGATCCTCGACTTTCATCAATTCAACAAAGTGCGTAAACGTCAGGCGCTCAATTAGCAGGTTGTAATCAATCGCCGGTACGCCATCTGGGTGATTGTACTTACTTAGTGATTTGTTATTAATCGACTCATAGCCAGTAAGATGGAATTTTGCAGTTAAGAACTGCAAAATGTTTGGGTAGGTTAGGTAGAAGTTTTTGAAGAGGTACAGGTTGCGGTCAGAGAAACCCCGGAAGCCTTGTTTCTTCATGGCTAGCGCAAGGCGGGGAATGGGATTTTGGCCGTAGGTGGCCCGGTCTTCCCCATGCTGTTCATATTCGACAATGTAAAACCCAATTAGCCAATTGCGTAGAGTCATTAACTGATCAGCTTGACGAATGGCCTGATGACTGAGTTGCTGATGTAAACCTTCCAGCGTGGTAATTAACTCTGAAAATTGCATAATGAACGGCAAAGAAACACTACCCAAGGTAGCCAAAAATAGCCATTTAGCTCTAGATGCAGAGTGATATTGTATTTGATACACTCATCAAAACGTTCAGAAAAACCTCAACCCAGCCAAAAGCGCTGAACGATTAAAGTGAACGGATTTATTGAACGCAAATAAGGTGGCTTTCGGTCTCTTCCCTCCTACCCAGTCACCGTCCAGAAAAACGTCGGTTTATTTACAGGACAAGACAGTCAACTGCCAAGATTTATACGGATGTCTACAGCAGACTGAATGAATGGGCGAAGCTGTTAAAATTTCCTTATAAATACGAAGTTTTCCTGGAAGATAATTATATGGGTTTTCAACGGAATTACGATAAACCGGTACTGATCCCTGACCAAGACGATAATCAAACTGATAGTATAACCTTGAATGTGAATAACTCAATGAAAACTAAAACCTCCTTTTGGAGCAGGCTATTGGCCCGTCTAAGGCAGCGAAGTCAATCCTAATGGAATAATTCTCCTTTCAGTATAGAATCGTATCGCTTAGCTATTAATAAATTTTTTTTGCAGAAAGGTGAATGCTTTTATCCCTTAAATAAAACGCTTCGTCCCCAAATAGTATGGGTTGATCCCCAAACAGAAAGCAAATTCAAAACCACTGTAATTGTCTGGTAATTAAGGATAACCGACTACCCATTTAAAATCGCCATATTTGATTATAGGGTAATTTATTCCCTACCTCAATCAAGTATGGAAACAAATCATTTTTCGCTTCGACTAAGCAGCCTTACGGCTGATGTGCCTATCAACGCCGATCAGCAGCAGTCAGCCGTCACCGCTGCCCAAACTACCTTCGAGGAGTTGCGTCGACAGGGAGTACCCCTTCATCAAGCCATCGAGAATGCCGAGTCGTTGTTACTCGAAACGATCACGCCGACCCTGGATGCCGCCAGTCGCCTGAAAGATATTCTGGCCAACGATTTTGAGCAGCAGCCCGAGCTGGCTAGCTCGCCCCATTTTCCTATTCTGCTCCAGAAATTCATGCCCATGCTGGTAGAGTCAGAGAGCCGGTTGGCAAATGCCTTCATTATTGGATTAGTCAGTGAGTACCGCGATAAACATTTGACCAATGGCTTATAATCATCGCGCACACCTAGCCGCCAATCTGGACGCTCTACGATTAGCATTTTTGGTCGACCAACGCACTAAAGCCGGTAACCCAGTTGAATTGACTGCCGAAGAACGCAACACACTAGCGGCTTATAGTGGCTTCGGTGCCTTAAAGTCTGTGTTGCTGCCAGTTCAGAATGATACCCTTTGGACAACCGCCTTGGATAACCAGTTACGTCCGGGTGTTCAGCAACTGCACGAGTTATTAACCGAGGCCGCTGGAGATCGGGCGGAGGACTTTCTATCGGGTATCCGGAACAACGTCTTGTCAGGGTTTTATACGCCCCCCCAGATCGTTGAGCAGTTAGGTAAGGAACTGGTCAGCGTGATGGGTTCTACACCCATTCAGTATTTAGACCCATCAGCGGGAACGGGCATCTTTCCTCAAGCTTTTGCCCAGGGTGGTCTACAGATCGGTTCCGCGCAACTGATCGAAAAAGATCCCGCGACCGCCCTAGTCCTCAAAGCCCTCTACCCACAGTACACGGTGGAAAATAAAGGGTTTGAAGAGAGCGGCCGTAAGCTCAATGATCGCTTCGATCTGGTGGCCAGCAACATCCCGTTTGGTAACGTCGCCATCTGGGACGAGGCCCTGGCCAACAGTAAGGACAAGCAACGCCGGGGAGCCTGCGCCCGGCTACACACCTATTTCAGCGTCAAAAGTGTAGACTGTCTTCGGGAAGGCGGTGTAGCGGCCATCCTGACCACGGATGCCCTGCTTAACTCTCCGGCTAATGAACCGGTGCGTCAGTACCTGATGAAGACCTGCGATCTGGTCTCAGCGGTTCGACTACCTCACAACCTATTTACCGACTTTGCCGGCACGAGTGTAGGAAGCGACGTCATTCTGTTTCAGAAACGAAGCGGTAAAACGGCCCTGACTGATCTGGAAAAGAAATTCATCCTGTCCAGCGTAAGCCCAGCAAAGACGGTTGTCAACGAACTCTTCATTAAGGGTGAAAACATCGTAGCTACTAGCCAAAAACTAGACACCGACCAGTACGGCAAACCCGCCCTGATCTATGAGCACCAGGGCGGTATCGATGAGATCGCCCGGCAGCTTGGTCGCTACGTAGGGAACGATATGGCCCGAACCTTTCGGCAGAAAAGCTTTGAGCAGCATAGGATGGAGCCTACCATTCAGCGCGTTCAGCCGAGCCGGGCCGCCGACCGCTCCGCAACACCCCTGTTTGTGCAGGGAGAGTTGTTCGCCATGAACGTCCCCGCTCCGGCTTTACCTCGTCCCTTAACGCTGCCATTGGACGATTTCCACCAGCCGGGGAGTCTGATCTACCAACAGGGCGAAGTAGGCCGGTTGGCGTCCGATCTACAAACACTGGAAACCTTACCGGGACAGGTAGACCATTCACGGCTGGGAGCTATGCTCCAGATTCGGGATGCCTACGAGCGGTTATACCGCCGGGAAACGGATTCCCAGCAGCCACAACCCGAATTACGCCTGGTACTCAATACGGCTTATGGTGCCTTTATTACGCGCTACGGAGCTATTAACGAAGGCAAAAATGCGGGCCTGGCTCTACTCGATCCCGATGGCCGCAGTATACTAGCCCTTGAAAATGCGGATGCTACTAAACAATTTGTCAGGGCTGATATATTCAACCAGCCGGTCAGCATCCAACAGGCGAAAGTAGAGCAGTTTACGGCCCAAGATGCACTAACCGCCTGCCTGAGCAAGCTGGGAAGGGTCGATATAGAGTACCTTCAGGAACTGACCAAGTTACCCAGGCCCCAGCTGATCAAAGACCTGGAAGGTCAGATTATTTATAATCCGTTAGAGCAGCAATACCAGACGCCAACAACGCTGGTCAGTGGGAACGTAGTGGAGAAGCTGGAAGCGATGGAAGCGCTGGCCGCTGATCCGCTGGCCGGGCCTGCGCTCAAGGCACTGCGTGAAGGTCAGCCCACGCCGATCAGTTTCGATGAACTGGACTTTAATCTTGGGGAACGCTGGATACCGACCGAAGTCTACGAGCAGTTCGCCAAGAACCTGTTCGGTAATAATGTGACGGTTACGTATCTACCCTCAACCGACGAATTCAGCGTCGATCTGCCATCGTGGGGCTATAAGAACGCGACCATCACCCAGCAGTACGCCGTGCAGGGGCAGTTCCGGATGTACGACGGTCTAACCCTGATGGAATATGCGTTGTACAATACAACGCCCAACATCAATAAGGAAGGGCCGGACGGAGCAAAGATGCTCGACAACGAAGCGACACAGCTGGCCGCAACTAAAATTGAGCAGATTCGTACCGCCTTTGTCGAATGGCTACCTACTCAGAACGCGCAGCTGAAGCAGGACCTGGCCGACCGCTACAACCGGTTGTATAACTGTTTTGTCAAACCCCAGCACGACGGCTCGCATCAGCAGTTTCCTGATTTGAATTTAAAAGGGCTGGGTATTACGGGCTTATATGGATCGCAGAAAGATGTGACCTGGATGCTGCTTCAAAACGGTGGAGGTATCGCCGATCACGAAGTCGGCACCGGCAAAACGCTCATCATGACAGTGGCGTCTTACGAAATGAAGCGGTTAGGGCTGGTCAATAAACCCATGATCCTGGCCATGAAAGCTAACGTCAACCAGATTGCCGAAACCTACAGAACGGCCTATCCAAATGCCAAGCTGCTTTATCCTGGCCAGGATGACTTCACGCCAGCTAACCGGGAACGATTTTTGAACTCGATTAAAAACGGAGCCTGGGATTGTATTATCCTGACCCATGATCAGTTTGCCCGCATTCCCCAGGCCCCCGACGTGCAGCAGAAAGTCATGCGCGACGAGCTGCGCAACCTGGAGAAAGATTTAAAGACGATAGAGAAAACGGGAGGCACCATTTCTAAATCTCTTCTGAAAGGATTAGAGACCAGAAAAGCCAACCTTACCTCAAAGTTGTTGAGGTTGCAAAGCGAGATGGATAAAAAGACGGATTCGGTGCCCCATTTTGGCAACATGGGTATCGATCACCTGTTCGTCGATGAATCGCATCAGTTTAAGAATTTACAGTTTACCACCCGTCACAACCGGGTAGCCGGACTGGGTAATCCGGAAGGCAGCCAACGGGCTACCAACCTGCTCTATGCGGTACGGAGCATCCAGGAACGAACAGGTAAAGACTTAGGCGCTACGTTCTTATCGGGGACCACCATTACCAATTCGCTGACAGAAATGTACCTGCTGTTTAAGTACTTGCGTCCGAAGGAAATGGCCCGGCAACACATTGATAATTTCGATGCTTGGGCAGCGGTCTACGCTAAGAAAACGTCGGATTACGAATACAGTGTTACCAATCAACTGCTGGTTAAAGAGCGTTTCCGCCATTTTATCAAAGTCCCCGAGCTGGCTCAATTTTATAGCCAGATCACGGATTATCGAACGGCGTCAATGGTGGGCCTCGACCGGCCTAAAGCGGTTGATGTGCTGATCAGCTTACCCCCTACGCCTGATCAGGCGGTTTTCAATAAAAAACTGATTGAGTTTGCCAAAACCGGCGACGGGACGATTCTGGACCGCGCGCCACTGTCCGAAAAAGAGAGCACGGCCAAAATGTTGATTGCGACCAATTACGCCAAGAAAGCAGCCCTGGACATGCGCCTGATCGACCCTACCCTGGACGATCACCCCAGTAGCAAACTATCCCGCTGCGCTGCGCTGATCGCCAGCCACTACCAGGAGAGCGCCCCCTATAAAGGCACGCAAATGGTATTTTGTGATACCGGTACGTATAAGCCAGGTAGCTCCTGGAATGCGTATAGCGCCCTACGGGACAAATTAGTCCAGGAATACGGCATTCCAGCGCATCAGATCCGGTTCGCTCAGGAGTGTAAAAATGACAAGGAGCGGATTGCGCTCTGGGATAAGGCCAATACGGGTGAGGTGCGGATACTCGTCGGCTCGACCGGAACGATGGGCACGGGCGTTAACGCGCAGAAGCGGGTCGTAGCCATGTACCACCTGGATATCCCCTGGAAACCGTCCGAACTTGATCAGCGTATCGGACGTGGCTCCCGTACTGGAAACGTCGTAGCGCGCGATCACTTCAACAACGAAGTTAAAAACTACGTTTTTGCTACCGAGCAGTCCCTGGATAACTATAAATTTAATTTGCTGCACACCAAGGCCACGTTTATTGCTCAGATCAAGAGCGGATCGACAACCGGTCGCCGGTTGGACGAGGGCGCATTTGACGAAGCCACCGGCATGAACTTTTCGGAGTACGTGGCGATCTTATCAGGCAATCAGGACTTGTTGCAAAAAGCCCGGCTGGAAAAGCAGATCACCGCCCTGGAGAGTGAACTGAAGCTATTTCAGAAGGAAGGCTATAAAGCAGGATCGATGCTTACCGACGTAAGTAAATCGCTGGAAAAGGCGCAGAAAACGGCAACCTTACTTCAAACTGACTATGCCAGGCTAACGGCCGTCACGCAATTCGGACCCGACGGAAGTTTGCCCAATGCTACCAAGATAACACTGACGAATACCCCTATCACTAAAGTCAAAGCCTTGGGGCAATACTTGGTTGAGTTGGACCGGCGCATAGATACCAAAGGCGGGGCAAAGCAGGTTGGAACGTTACACGGATTTGACTTGTACGTGCGAACCGATACTGGTTATAGCGTGAATGGGTTAATTGAGAAAGCCAATGCTTTTTTTGTCAAAAGCGACAACTTGACCTACAGCTACAATAACGGCTATCTATCGGGTCATACCCCGGAGATAGCGGCCCGGCAGTTCGTGCGTGGCCTGGAGAAAATACCGTCGCTTATTCAACACCAGCAGGAGAAAATCGACAATCTGACCAATCAGCAAAAGTTATTGACTGACATTGCGGCAAAACCCTGGGGGAAAGGGGATAGACTTCAGGAACTCAAATCGGAGTTGCGACAGGTTGAATCTCGTTTACAGACGATTGGTCAGGAAAAGGAACCGGAAAAAACGCAACAAAAAGAAAAAACGACCGCCAAAAAGCATCAGGATCAAAGCCTAGAAATCAGTTAGTTTTTTCTTCGCGCACCAAAATTGAGAGGCCCCTGGTTGGATGATTAATCAGATGCAAAATACCTCTTTGTTGAGTTTTTAAGTAAAGAACTTCCGTATGCTTACCAGACAGTAATCGGCAGATCTGTGGAGCCAATTCAGGTAAGACCATATCATTCTGAATGTCGATGTAAGGATCGATTAAGGATCGTAGTTGCTGAATCGTATACCGAGTACCGGCTAATGTATCTAAGGGGATGAAGGGCACAGACTTAATTAAGCGCGTTTTCATTGAATCAAAAGGGGAAAAACGGATTAGGGTTAAAAATAAGCTCAGTTCTGAATGATTTGGAAAAAAGCAGGCCGACATAATCGGCCTGCTTTTCGCCGCGCGGGCGGCCCCGTTCTATCCACACCATAGGAAAGCTTCCTTCCTTAAGTTCTTATTTACTTAGTTGAACTGGCAGGATGCCAGATTGTTGGTAACACGACACCAGCGCCAAAAGCAAAAATGAGCATACCCCGGATAAGAAAAATGTAATCGGGTTCCACATTTTGAGTAACGGCCGTCAGCAAATACATCAATAGGCCACTGGTAACCGAACAGCTCAGCAGCTGAGGAGTCAATAGCTGGTTACGAGGGCTCAGTTTGACTAATTGGTAAAAACAATACCAGAAGCCCCAGAGCCATACCCCATAACGAACCGTTTCGACAACGATCAGCGCGTAATAACCAGATGTATCGTCAGCTGGACTATCTAAGAATCCGTTCCAGAACCAACAAACAATATTGATCACTTGAACCAGTAATGAGGAAACAATAAATAAACACCAGAAACGCTGACCTGAGTGTGCAGGTATAATTCTATAAACCAAGGGCGATACCCATTTAAAGAAAATCGTTTGTTCAAAAGGTTTCATAGTCTGAGAGTAGTTAGTAGTTAAAAATAGATTATTTATTTCAAAATAGATAGGCCAACGAAAGCTAGTAAACCACCTAGTATGACAAGATAAGTTTTCATAAATTAAGGGTTAAAAGCTACGAGCCTGCAGGTTATGAAACCCTATATTGAAATGGACACGCTTAGAGGGTCTAGTTTTATAACTGCCGTTGAAACGTCCCAGGTCCAGACTCGCGGTTGAGTTGCTCGTAGTAGATCCGTTGCCAGAATTCCCGATGCCTGGCCACGGCTGTAATAGGGTCAGCAGTTTTGTTCTTGATGAAATACTTTACCTCAGAAACAGGCTTATCACCCTTACATATGGGACAATAGTAAGTCTTAGTTTTCTCCGAGTGAGCACGTTTAGCTACACTAACACTACCGCAGCATTGACAAGCCAAGCGCGGAGTGGTGGGTAAGCTATTCAGCAAAGTTTCATCACTTTGCTCAAGGATGTTTTCACGGATCTGGGCAGCAGTCATAAGCAGCTAGGGGAAGTGTTAGAAATCAAACTGGATGATGGGGTACGGGAGCAGAAATGAACGATAAATTCAGCAATCAGAAAACTGACAATGCAGAGTGAAACCACAACCAAGACCAGGCTTAAAAGGGCCATCGGTAGCGATTTTCGCTTAAAAATGTTAAGTTCCATACTGGTTATTGACGTGAAAAAGTTAGTAGTAGATCTGCTTTCTGCTGGGTGGCCTTAATGCCATAAACGATCGCTAAAGGTTCTGAGTCGATGTGCCTTTTGAAAAACACTTCTTTATAAGGCATCAAAGCCGGTGAAAGATTTTTGCCCACTGTAGTCAGAATATCATATTCCGACGAACTCAATTGCCAAAACTCTTCAGCACGTATGTTACGGCGATTAAGGTTACTTTGGTCAAACAGAAAAAGATTAGGAATATGAGTTAACGAGCGTTGTAATCGCTGTAAAGCGTCACTGTCGCGGGTTATGTCATAAATATCCACTGGGCATAATAACCAGATTTCAAGCCCTAGCTTGCAACCGGCTTTCAATAAATAATTTAAGCTTTCCCACAGGACTGATTGCCCAAGGGCAGCAAACCAAAACCGTTCAAGAATCAGAACTTTGGTATTTTTAGATGGGGGTAACTGAGCGATACGCTCCAATAAGTTGATTAGGAAGTTTACGATCCGACGCTCATCGTCGATCAGGTCGAGCGGTAAGGTTGCCCATTTAATACCCACAGAAACAAAGGGCTCTGAAAAAACGGCACCATACTCGATCTCTTGAAACGGCATCACCCGATTGTTCCACATAGCGAGGAAGTTCGTAGAAGCGTGTCCAAATGAATATTCCCAGTCCACGAACAAAACTGAAGCGTCCCGGTAGGACCTCATCAGTAAATATTTCGTTAAAAAACTTACACCATGTGTCGCAGGTCCTCGGGCAATTAGTTTATGGCCACCGCAGAGTACCGGCTTGAAATCTTCCTCACCCTGCTTAATGAGGGGGACGCTCCGAAGCACTGTATTGCCGCCATCAGGAGCCGTTAATTGAAATGATGACATAGTTCTGTTATAAAGAGTTAGGAATATCAATGCTTATGTGAAATGCGCCACAAGCCAAATGTTGGTGGAAGGGTTGTGCAGAGATGACAGACGAAAACAGCGATTCGCAACTTCATAAAGTAATCCTGACTAGCCTTGGCTGCCCAAATGCGTACTTCGTCACTATATAAAGAGCTTACCCCTAACAATGCTGTAAAAGCAATACCCCGTAAACCAATAGTGAATTCATCCCAAGGAAGTATTAATCCTCCAAACCGAGTGATGCCATACCAAAGGAATCAGAAAGCGAGGATAATCGATATAAGTTCGAACAACAGATCTAGGTCCGATAAAAAAACAGAGTTAAGACGCAGTAGCCATTCCGAGCTTATTACCAAAACCTGTATTGTTAAGAACAAACCCGCCAGAGCTAAAGCAGCAAAGATTTCATATAGGACTTTTAGTGGGGGCTCCAAATTGGTTTCCCCTTTTCCACGAGAAGGCCGGATATTAAACGACAGAACAAACTTTGACTGGAAGGTTTCATTAACGTATTCAGTAAGTTCTTAGCGTGACTTATTCTCTACTCTTGTCCTCGCCGGTGCTACCAAATGGGTTAATTCAGACAAACGCTGATGATTAAAATATACGTCTACACCCGCCATTATCTGATTAATTTCCTGCTTGTTAAGGCCAACCCGTTCAACAAACAGTGTTTTACATACTTCAACTGGGTCCGTATAATGATCCAGTATTTTGCCATTTTCCAGTACGTAGTGACAGCTTCGGCTAAGGTGATACATCCCCACGGCATCCGCATCAAGTTCTTTTGAACAAGTCAGATTGAAGTAGATATAAAAAGCAGCACTGTAGAGAACTGATGCCTGTATATGGGTAATTGCCTGATTCGCATTAATAAGCGAAATCATACGCTTAGCCTGAAAAACATTGCCGCCCGTTGAGCAAAGTTGAATCTGAAGTTTAGTCGTTGGTTCCAACCCAACATGGTCAGCATAATAGGCTTCGTACTTATTCGAAAGCGCTGTATAAGCTGATTCGTCTACAGAATCGATGCTGATAAAATAAGCTTTTCCCTTTAAATAAGGTGAAACGTGAAGCCGTTCCTGTCGGCGGAGGGCGTCGATTTTTTCGCTGCATCGGTCGGTTAGGTACTTGCGATGACGGCTGATGGCCACCTGGGGACTACTCGTACGGGATTCATAGTAGTAAGGCAGTGGACTTAACCAGACCCGCTTTCTACAGACGGAGCAGTAATGTTTACCTTCCTCATTTTGAGTCTTACGTTCGACTAAACTTTGATTCATACAATGGGGGCAGCCACTCACTAACTCATACGGCAAGCTATTGAGCAAATCCGTATCTGACATCGCTAAACGGGATAAAAATTGGGGTGTCGTAAAATCAGCAATACCAGCACTGGTTACCCAGGTGGACGAATGCAGATCAGGCGAATTTGTCAGTACATCATCTGTAGTAGAAACCTGGGCACTAGGCAGGGATGGTATCGTCTCAAAATTCCCTACAGACAACGGTACAAGTAGTTCAGGCTCTAACGGTAAATCGGGCCGGGTAACTACATTGATTGGTTCTGCCAGTAAATCCGGTTCAGGCTCTAATGTCAACGGCTCTTCCTGATCTAGCAGGTTATCAGAACTTGAGTGAGCTTTGAGCTGAACCAGTTCTTTTTTAATACTTTTCTTGGCCTGATCAAACTTATCAATACAGAAAGGTAAGCCAAGATGGAAATGAAACATACGTGCGAAGTCCATAGTAAATCCAGATTAATAATATATCGAAATCACCTTATCGGTACTGCAATCGCTTAACTAATTGGACCAATGGGTTATCAAACGTATAGCGTTCTATCCAGGGGGCTATGGTCCAATGATACAGTAGAAAAGCGATTACAAACAAGACAAGTAAAATCAGCCATTCTTTCCTGGAAGTACCTGATTCCCTTGTCCGCTCCGTATAAACAGGCACTTGGCAGACTTGCTCTGGAGATGATTTTGTCGCTACCATGTCATGTATGGCTGTTAAGGGTAAGATGAATACGGGGGCGAAGAATGAATACCCCTAAATTCTTCAGGGAGATCACAACACATCCTTAATATCAAGTCGACGAGAAGAAAGAATAGAAACCAAATAACTTTCATACCGAGTCGTTTCCAGAAGTGGTCGGTTTCCCAAAAGAGTTGCACTGATTTTTGGTCAACCTCCTCCAACCTATCCAGATCCGTCGCGGGAGACTTTTTGGGCGATTCCATATCATTTGACAGCGGTTACGGTGAACGTTGTGTCTTTAGCTTGACCCAACGAATCAAAGACCCGAAACGTCAGGGTATGTGAACCTGAATCAATGGGCATATACGTGAGCGTATCACTAAGTAACCGGCTTGTATTGGCTGCTACAACGATTTTACTGCCAGCATTTACTAGCTTATTGTTGAGCCACAGAACACCCTCCTGGGGAGCCGCTATCTGCCAGGAAAACGTATAGCTATTAGTTGTCGTGATATAATCCGGTTTAACGCCAAAGCCCACAGAAATAGGTCTTTGCCAGGGAATCGACGTAGGAAAGGCGTCTATCTCTAGTTGAAAGGGAAATGTGCGCTGAATGTCGAGCGATTCGGTTTGACAGGCCGCCCCAACCAGTAGTAGGCCACAAGCCCAGATTATTGATTTTTTCATCGGAAGAAACAGTAACGGATACCAATGTATCCAGTGGTGCGAAATTTGGAGACCTCCGAAAACGGGATATATCGTTCCGTGATCCCGCCCACGATGGCCAGCGATGGACCGACATATACCTCAGCTTCTAGTCCGAGCTGAGGGCCAATGGAAGCCGTAGATTTATTTTGAATGACCCCTTCCGCTAAATTTGATTGATTCCGGTTAACAGCCTCGTAGCCAACGTATAGACCCGCCGTAGGTGCAACATACAGCCAACGATGGGTTGTAAAGAAACCTCGGGGTACGTAATCCATCGACAGCCAATACTGCTCAACCAGAGGTTTAGCCAGCGTCTGGGCGTCGTAGTATTTACGCATATATGATACAGAGGCTTTCCAATAGCGCTCATTTTTTCGGTACCATACGTAATCAAGGGCGCCCATATAGCCGCTTCCCGGTGCATGTGGAGACGAAAATTTAGGGAAGTTATCGACGACTCCCGCCGTAAAACTAACAGCCGTCTGGCCCTTTATGTGTCGCTGGGCGTATCCTTGCCGACCAACTAGCGTGCTCACCAGGAGAAACAGAATCTGAAGGGATTTCATAAAATATCAGCGTCTAAAATGTCCTGATTGGCCATCGTGAAGGTCACCGTTCGGCCCCCATTCTTTTCGCCCATAATAACCTGTATAACCTTGTCATCCGGGATGGTGAATTTTTGGAAGACGTATATTTTTTCAACACTCTTCTGTCCAGGAATTATAACTAACGGTTGGTTGTATACGTACAGCGGAATGACTTCCAATTCCTGGTGTGACGTTTCTTTCGCCAGGGTTTTATCAACGATAAAAAAGCGAATAAAATCCAGGTCATAGCGGATGTTGGATTTATTCTTCACCCCTATTTTATAATAAAGCACATTGTCCTTGTAATACAGGCCCCGCAGACTCGCCTGAATGTCGTATTTATTAATACCAATGTGTTTAACCCGCCGGTTGTGTTCCATGATGGACGAGCAGTTTTGAACAATTTCCTGCTGTGAGGTATTCACGCCAGCAAAGCTGACAACTGTTCCTTTCTGGTTAACTGACCTTGCCTTTTGTTGGACCAACCCCTCCTCATTGACGGATAGATCCAGCGCCAGCATGGTCGGGTATTCATTGTAGTTAACCACGAAACTATAAAATTGCCCGTCGGCCGTCATGACCGAAAAATTGGTTTCATTAAACCCGATACTACTTGCCTTCACGCGTAGGACATTATCAACTGCGTTGGCTTTATCGGCAATAATATCCTTGGAACCCAGATCGACCGACCGGATGGGCGACTTGAAAATGATGCAGGTCGTCTTATTAAACGCCAAATCAAGATAGTAAGAACGAACAACGTTATGATCCTGTATTGAAAGTGATCCATAGGAAAATACCGGCACCTCACCCTGTGTGGAAAGACCTGGCCGCTCTGGGACGCTAATGGTCACACCCGGCGTCACCGCACCGGGTGCCACAGCGTTTCCGGCACCAACCCGTTTCCGGATTGAATCAAGTCGCATTGTTTGTGAAGTTGCCGTATTACGTGTGGCGCTTTTCAATGAATCAGCCATTTGAGCCGAGGCCAGGTGATGCACACTAAGGGCTAGGACCGAAATATAGACTACATGTTTCATCGCAGTTACTTATTTTAAAAGGACATAATAATTATTTTTCAGCGTAGCCTTTTGAACGGCCACTTTACGGGAGAGAAAGCTTCGTCCTCCCTGAAGCCCAGCCTGAACGGCGGAGGCTGCTGCCATTGCCGGCACATTTGCCGAATAGACGGGGGCACTCACATTAAAGCCCTGACCCGCCTGGGAAACCGCTTGACGCCCTTGTTGAACGCCGACAACGTTTGGGACGTAGATGCCCGATAACCCATCCATATCAAAGACCGTTAATTTCATCGGCAGAATACGTCCTTCGACCTGTAGCTGGTTAATGGCAATGTTAACACGCTGGCCACCAAAATTGGCAACCCCGTACAGGCGGGTACCTTCCGGAATCATCCGGCCCCGAAGGGTAATCGATTCAAGCAATCGTAGCGTTACACGACCTCCCGATATAATCGTTTGATCTGAAAACACCATTGCTTTAACCGTTACCGAGAGCGAGTCTTCCTTCGCATCCATCTGCTGTTTGCGCATGTCGGACTGGAGCCCATAAAAATTATTCTTACCCGCTGCTCCGTTTAGCGAAGAAACCGTGGAGATCGGAACCGTTTCAGGCTTGAGTGCTCTACCTTGCAGATCAGCTTGGCGCTTGATCTTATCAGCTTTATACTCCTGAAGCAGCGCCAGCAATTGTTTCTGTTTTTCAATTTCTGCCTTTGTCTTGGTCGGATCGACCTCATTGACCTCATCATCATCTGCCAGCTCCTCTTGCCCAGCCCTAGTCCCCGCTTTCTGATTCCGTTTTTTTGTGCGCGGGGGCGCGGGGGATTCTGGTTTTTCATAGATTTCATCCGGGACGTCATTTCCATAGATGTACGAATCGGCTTCACCACCACGTCGAGATTGATCTGGATGAAGGGTAGCCGGAACGTTTGCATTCAGGCCCCGTTCCATCGGCATCTGATCGGGCATCGATAACGGATGGGCATTCGTAGCCAGTTCAAGTTTTGACTGGGAAGGTAGGCCCGTTGAGTCGCCAGCGTTCGGCAAATCCGAATTTAAGCTCATGGTTGGTTTTACGGCGTCCTCCACCTTGGATTTGGTGTGGTTGAGAAAGTAGTAAATAATCAGGATTAAGCAGACCCCAGCACCCGTAAGGATGGTAACGAATCGTTTATCCTGCATCAGCTGCTTGATTCTACTTCCGTCGAAGCGATCCGGCTCCGGCGTGGTTTGATTGGTGCTCATGATGTTTTTGGGTTATACGAGTAAAAAAATGACCAGTGGCCGTGTAGTACACACTGAAAGAACCTAGAAAAAGCAACCCCGCCAGACAAATGACGGCTTGCCATTTACGGTGCTGAAGCGGCTGTTTTTCCCACTGTTTGACTCGCCTATCAAGATTCGAATAAACCCACAGGCAAGCCGAATGGTAGGCCAACAGGAGTCGTTCGGAAGGCGGCTTCTTTCGCCGTTTAAGGATGTTCAGAAACATAGATGTAGGGACGTTAAGGGGTTAAGGACGATGCCCTTCGTAATGATCCCGATTGATGGTTTCTATGTCCGAATTATCTGTAACCCGGAACCGCTCAATGACAAAGCCGTGCGGGTTATTATCCGTTCGGGTAGCGTCGATGAGGTAGCAATCAGCAATTAATTTACGCATCGTGATATTCGTCGCGCGAACCAGCATAATACGGGCATTAATCGTACAGTAATAGGGCGATTTATTCATGTCCAGGCTGACCGAATCAATCATCACTTTCTGAATGGTATTTCCTTGTAAAAGCTTGGTATAAAAGCCTTTTTCCCGCAAATCAAGGTAATGCCGGGTAATGGATTCATCCCCCAGGTAAGCCGCCTGCTTCATATTGGCGTCAATGGCTTTCTCATCGGGTTCCTGGTTGAAAAAAAGCTTTAAAAACGTCTTGACATGGTCTTTTGCCTCGGCTGGGCGATTTGTGTTCTGTTCCTGAGCCAGCGCCAGCATAATCGACTTACCTCCATTGTCGAGCACGTATATTTTCTCCCGTGATTCCCGATTTGTTTTGTACGAGAGGTAGGCCACCCAGGAAGCTACCCCAATACAGCCCAGGACGATGACAATGACTAAAATCCTGACTAATTGAAACGACGATTCGATATTTCGCAAATAGCGAAAATTGAAATTAGCATTCATACAAAGGAAAGTTTAAGCAGTTAGTAAGAGGTAGCGGCACCGGCTAAGCGACCCGCTGTATTACCCGAGGCTGCACCGGCTAGCTGAGTCGCCGTACGCGCCGGAGCCGACATCGCTCGTAAACCGTCTGAAACTCCGGTGGAATCCAATATCCAGGTAGCCAGTTTAGGGACCAGCAAGTACCCAAAAATACCAATGGCGTAGAAAAGCAAATTGGCAATCGATGAACTCGGCATTCCAGGGTTGCCCTGAAGCTGCTGGAATTCAACATGCAGGCTGGACAGGTGAAAACTATCCAGGATGAACCCATAGATATTGGCAATCGGCACCCATAAAAGGGTATGTAGCACCCGCCCCACCCAGGCCGCAATGGAGGAGTAAAACCAGTCGAAACAGCCTAAACCGATCGTCAAAGGACCAAACATGCCTAAAATGATCAGGAAGTAAGTCGATATAATTTTTATGCCAATGATCACAATGAAATAAATTAGCCGAAAAAGAGCCATCAGCACATAGTTCACGGTGGTATCGATGACAAAATTAACCGCATCAGCGGCTGCGGAAGTAACTGAATTCGCCATACCCATTACGCTGTCCGTCACCAGCTGAAACCAGGAGCGATTATCTTCTGCGGGAGCTACCGGTGGTGGAGCATTGGTATTACCCATATTTTCAATACGCGTTTTGGCGTTGGTTAACACCTGTTGTTCCACCTCATCCCGACGGAAAGCGCCCATTTCCTGCGTCGCATCATTCAGCGTGCGGCCCATATAAACAACGCCGGAGTATAAACCTGGATAGGCCAGCAGGATCATCGAAATAACAACCGGTCGAAGGAGTGGATATACATCAATGGCTTCATTTCGTGCCATGTGCGCCCAAACCCGGTAAAATACGTAGAACAGGGAGCCAATCAAGCCAATGGCCTGACCAATGGCAATGAAAGAAGAGAATTCAGGCAACATCGTGTCAAACAAGGCGTCAGCCGCTTCCTCAATACTGCTGATGGCCCCGTTGGCTAGTGTACCATTCCAGCCGGTTCCAGGGGATTGTAGTAAAATCATGGGTTGAATTGGAAGGAATTAACTTTTGAGAAAACTAACTGGCTTGAATTGAAGCCGCCAGGCCCCCGGCAGCTGGTGGCCAGCCACAGCGAATTGAGTTGCAATTTTGACGGACTCAGTAACTGTAACTTATCAAAACCATAGCCCTGCGTTGCGCCATGATCACCCAACGCAATATGGGTTGAGTCATCCCAACGGAATGGCATGAAAGCCATTTCCGGGCCACAAGGGATTTTATGATGCGTGGTCGTATCAACGAGTTGCGAAAAGTAACTCCACAATAGCGAGTCTCCGGACGGTTTAATCGTTACACCGGCGTAAAAAAGACGGGAGCTACCACCGGGTAAAACGGCCTCCCACTGGCCTACATACCCAACGGGGAAATCAGCTGCTGTTCGTCTGAAGCGATCTTGCTTTTGACAACTGCTTTGAGAGAAGGTTGCCAGTAGGCTGAGTACTACTAGGAGCTGTTTCATTTCTTTACGTAACGAATCATGTAAGGGTCAGAAATTCGCTTGCTAATCGCTGAACGCATGGCCTGTTCTGACTCTGCCATGCGGTAGTAATTGACCGAGGCTGCTACTTTCCTGCCAAAACTGGCTAAATCCGCGTGGTGCTGTTTTGCTTCAGCCAGGGATTTTTGTTGTAGTTTAAGCCGGTCATAGGGTGACAGAAAGACGGGCTTTCCTTTGGAAACACTAAAGGCATTCCGCGCCTTAATTATGTCGGTGCTACCTAGCGTGCCCATCACTATCGAGTTGTTGTAAAACGCGACATCCTCATTTTTACCTTTGTCGAGGTAGCGTTTAATCATTTTCGATGTTGGGCCCCCATTATCGTAACTTTGGTCAATGACATAGATTTCCGTTCCCCGAATGTTTTTGGTTATTTGGCTTTCAATCTGTTTTATTGACGATTCCTTAATGGCTTTATTCTGGTCATTGTGTTGAAGAGCCCATTCATAGCGCAGTTTGAAATCCTGATAGTTAAGTTTGTTGAGTCGTTCCTGGCCATCTTTCCAAACGGTGCGTAATGAGGCGAGTTTCTTCACCAATCGTTTGTCCTTGGTCTTTTGATAAATCGACATGATTTTTTCCGCTGCTGGAGCTACAACCACCGCATCCGCAATCGCTTTGATCATCTCATCGAGGGCTTTATTCACGGCTAGATTAACTAGGTCAACGCCGGGATCAACAATGCCTTTTTTGATTTTACTCTCCGTCATGCCAAGCACTTTGTCAATCTCGCCTTGCAAGGCGGGATCAGTAGGCATACCAGCGTCCAGTTGACCGGGAGCCCGGACATCCGTCGCTTCATCTTGGGCCTGTCCGGCTTGTGGACATACCACCAGTAATCCAACCAGTAGCAGCACGGCTACTAACCGGTTGTAGTTAGTTTGTATCGACATGATTCAGCCCCGATTTTTTTTGAAAACTACCCTGTTTGAACTCGTTGGCCTGCTGCTTGGCAATGCGATAGACATAGATTCTCCGAAGCTCGTCCCGAAGGCTCCCAACATCCTCAAGTCGTTTTTTGATCGCCGTAGCCGCCTGATCCAAGACATCCATGCGTTCCCCTTGCGCCATCCAGGAAACCGTAACGCCCTGTCCAGAACTGCCTAGGTTACAGACGATATTGACCGAAGAGGCTAAATCATTGGTTGCGCCAACGCTTTTAATCAGGGATTGATAGCCCTGACGCTCTTTGTCTGTGAAGACAGGTGAGGATAGTATTTTGTCCAGCTCCCGTACGTGAAATTTCACCGCATCAAACAGCCCCTTTATATTTAATTCCTTGTAATAGGAACAGAACTCCGGCGATAAGGTCGTATGGGATTTTTTCCAGGCATAATCCACCTTAAGGGTTTGATACGTAATTTTTTGTTGGCTGGTGTAGCCCTCCGCTACCATCTTTTTTAGCCGCTCGACCTCACCCGCTGGTGTCGTTCCAACATCGGCAATCGTGGAGGCTAATTGCGCAATTTTATCACTAATGCCCGACATGATTTGATCTTCCGCTTCACCAATCAGACCCGATACTTCGTCCGATAGCTCATCCTTCATGCTAGCAAAATAACCCGTCAGATCACTACCAATACTACTTAAGACATTATCCGGGGAGAGCTGATTTGACAAATTTTCAACGTAGTTGCCAATCACATCGCCTAAGTCGTCTTTACTCACTTTGATGGGTGCTTGGCCCGGAAAGGTTACCGTAGGCTTTCCAATTAGCGGTACGTCAACAATGGGCATGTACTGGCTATAGTCAGGCGTAGAACCCGAAGAATCCGTTTGACCCCAAGCTATAGGTTGACCCGCTATTGTTACAAGTACGCACACAAGCAGCCCTATGATTTTGTGATTTGTTTTCATACTGATTTAAGGTCTAAATCCTCCGCTACGACTTCTTTCAGCGCTATATCAAAGTTGCCACCGTTACTGGCCACCTTTTTCATCACCCTGAGTTTTTCACTCTCCTTGGTTGTAAATGCGTAATATTCGGGACGTGAAACTTCGAGGCCATACACCCGGTATCGTTGCCCGCCCCAGCTGACAAAGAATTCTTTATACATGCGATTCGGATCATTATCCCGGTTCATGGAAAGTATCAAATCCTTCTCCTTATTGGTTAAGCCCAATAGCTCCTTGACGGCGTTGAATTTGTTTTCATACTTTCGCTGATCCATCAGAATCTTCGTGTCCGCGTTGTTAATAATTGAATCTTTGACAATTGAACTACCAATAATGTCATCGACTTCCTGGGTAACAATCCAAGCTTCCCCATCAAACTTCCGCACGGTTTTATACAGGTACTTGATGTAACCCGCCATGTTCGGCGTCATGATGGCTTTCCAGGCTTCCTCAATCAAAATGATCTTCTTGATCCCTTTCAGTTTTCGCATCTTTGAAATGAACGTATCCATAACGATGATGGCCACAATTGGATAAAGAATGGGGTGATCCTTTACATTGTCCAGTTCAAACACCACAAAGCGTTCGTGTAACAGATCCAGATTTTTCTTTGAATTCAACAGAAAATCAAATTCACCCCCCTTATAATAGGGCTTAAGGTTAAACATGAAATTGTTGTAATCGAAGTAATCATCCCGTACCCCTTCTCGCTTCAGGTATTCGTTAAAATCCTGTTGCATAAATTCGTAGAAGGTATCGAAGCAGGGAAATATGGACTCATCGACCTGAAGTTTCAGGAAGTACCCTTTTACGGCTGAGGATAATGCATTGTATTCGGCACGGCTGGTTTTTTCCTCGATCGATTTCCAGAGCGTTAATAACAGGTTTTTAAGCGATTCCATTTTTTCGGTCTCCGGGAAAGCCCGTCCCTCCAGGAAAAATGGATTAAAATGGATGGGTTCTTCCATCGTATAGGTGATGTATTTCCCCCCCAGCATACCACACAAACCCCGGTAGGAATCCCCCACATCCACGATGACAATATGCGCGCCATGTGTGTGATAGCTGCGTAAAAAATGATTGGTTAGAAAGCTTTTCCCCGATCCACTGGGACCAATGATAAACTTGTTTTTGTTGTTGATCCAAGTCCTGTCCATTGGCTCATCGGAAAAATCAACCCACAGGGGTCGTCCCGAAAGCCGGTCTACAACGCGAATACTATTTCTGGCCGATTCCGAGGTATAGTAGTTCGTCTCATGATTAAATAAACAAGCCGCCTGGGGAGCAAACTGGGTAAAGGTGTCTTCGCGCGGTAAATCGGCCGCGTTGCCGGGAATACCCGCAAAAAACAGAAAGGCTGCATCCCGTGTATTTTCCCTCGGCTTTAGATTCATCTTGGCAATGGCCGCTGTCGTTTTATTCCGTAGTTCAGGCAAGCGAAGTTTGTCATCTGTCCAGACCTGTACGTTGGAATGAATGCGAACCGGTGTCCAGGACTTTTCAGCGGCCAGTGTAAGAAAGCCGTTAACTAAGTCCGCGTTAATCTTATTGGCTCGGTCAAAATTGGATAAAGCCACCATATTGCCCGCTTTCTTTTCTAACTCGGCTGTTATCAATGTTTTATTGTCAATAAATACATATTGATTATAAATATGATTGCAATCCAGCATGAGTCCAATTGGCGTGGAATACCCAACTGACAACGTAGAATTTTCAGTCGATAGAGCGCCAATCCGAACATTGGTACTGATCGAGTCCGGCATGTCATCGACCTGAGAAATAGTAAAAAACTTTGAGTATTTGTTGCCAATACGCAACTCATCCTCGGAGGTGAAATCAAAATCGGCGAGTGGCACAACCTCATCGTTCAGGGATAGGGTCATGTAGCGTTCGATCAAACCCGCTTTATCAACCGGGGCGTTCTTGTCCGGTTGCAATTCATCGTTACCAAGGCGACGACAGGTGATTAGCCGATTTGATTCCAGTATTGATTTTAACTGAAGTACAGCCACCATAAACTTGTCGATCTCCCCTTTGCTAAGCGCCCGTTTCGGCACTATATGGGCTTTGACCAGCGAGGTGAGTCCCGCGTGGGTACGGGTTCTTTCCCCCTGGGAAAACGTTAGGTAGACATAACATTTGTGATGCAGATACGGGCGCTCATTAAAATGCAATTCGGCAGATCGATCTAAATAGCTTTCGGGAAGTTCCTTTGTGCTAGGTTTATATGTCTCTTCTACAAACCAGTCTTGCTTATGAAGAATCGTACCCGCCGGTAAAACGCCAATGGCCTTACTCCACGTTTCAACCAACTCCCGGTAATCTCCCATTTCAACACCCTCTTCGATACGGGCATTGAGGGTGAAAATTTCCGGTAAGGTAATCTCAAAGGCAAGGGTCAAATCACCCCATTTTGTGAAAATACAGTTTTCTTCAACTGCCCCAAGAGGAAAAATTTTTGCTAATTCTTTAACCGAGTATTTCATGATGGTCCGCTTTAGGAGTTATTACTTGCGCAGATTCCGATAAACTGAATCTTGCCGAACCGTTACGATGCCAGGTAGTTTTTTGCGTGCTTGCTGACGGGCATACCCGCCTGCCCCCGATTTTGCGGACCGTCTAACCAGTCTCATATAAACCACATATATCCCTACGCCACAGGCGGCAAAAATCATCCAGCCTGGTAGGGGTACAAAGACGGCTGACACCCCCCCCGTTACAATTATGAAAATAATCCATTTGATCAGCTGGCCTAGGTAATCCATGCCTATAACCCCTCTGACCTGGGGAGGGCGGTCAGCCCCTTTGTTAATCGGGTAACCCATACGGCTGTGTATTATTTGCCAAAAGCAGAGGTTAACACCAAGCCCACAACCCCCGCAAAAACAATAGCTGCACCCCAGTTGATCACTGACTTTTTAAAATCGGGATCGTTATTAAAAAATTTACTGGTGCATTGAATGCCGCCTACGAACCCCATAATCAGGCAAAGAGGAAGCATCAAATCCCCAACGCTTTTTCCCACATCCTGTAGTTCGGACGTTGCTTTATCAACCCCTTTAGCAATCGCTCCGGATTGCAGTCCCTGGGCGAGAACTGACCCTGTTGACAGAAGGAATCCCAACACTAAGGAAAGGGCAGAAAAATAAATGGTTTTAACATTTTTCATGCGTATTAAAATTTAAACGGTTACGATTGAAATTGACTAGAAAATGTAGTTGCTAGCCTTGTTAAGTCTAGCTTGTTCACCGGACGTGATAGCAGGAACCCTACGGCTAGACAAGCCAGTAAAACCAGCCTTTGAATGGTGCCGCCTGTTGAGGCTAGGTCAGCGCAAGGGCCTTGGATCGTGTGGTGAGGAATGGCAACCGGTTTGTTAAACAAGCCAAGATTTGACCCCACTCCTACCCCGATGAGCCCTAAAAATGTCCCTCTCGCCAGCCAGTTTAAGTGTTTTTGTTTCATGGTGTTTTAATTTTAACTTTTTGGTGAAATGATAAAATTTAATTTAGTTTCTAGGCCGTTCAATCAACCTTACATAAACTATTATACAACTAACCTAGGGCTTGGAAATGGAAATACAAACACTTTAAGTATTCATCGTAGCTACATTCATAACTTTAAAGTGGCTATGTGCCACGTTAGTCCCTAAAAAAAAGGGGTTCGTCCCCGGTTGTTGTTGTTTCGTCCTCACAAAAATTTTTGTCATTTTTTGATTTTTTTTTAGTGGCCTACATTCTGGAAAAACATTTCCTGAAATAGATTCCGATTAGGTTCTCCCTCCTCATTTGAAATTTCCGAGGAAGCCGCCACAAAACTGGATTGAACAACATTTTTCAAATTAACGTCTCCAGGCATCCGCTCTATAAGCGAAGCTATGATGTTGAGTAGGGTTGCCTGGTGCTTTTCTTGTTGCTCCCTCAGTTGTCTGTCAGCTGCATCTAGTCGCATGATCAACATCTCCTTTGTCAAGGTCGCAAACGTATTCATCCGCTCCTGATATACGTCCAGTTCTTCTCCATCTTCCAGTTGATTATCCTGTAGGCGTTGATCCAAATGATCTTCTTCCTGAAAGTCAGATTCTGTAGCTTGACTCGGGCGTTTCCCGTCATAACCTTGGGACATATCAAACAAAGTTTGTTCCCGTTCGTAGTCGATGTCATTTTCTTTTTCACGCTCCAGTCTATAAGCTTGCTGCAAAGCATAAATTTCCTTCCAGGCATCGGACATCTCTGGCTCTTCCGACTTTGTTCCTGCTACCAATCCCTGTTCACCTGGTAAGTTACCAGGCTGGGGGGCAGCAACTGAAGTGGTTTGTAAAGGCTGATTAGGCTGGCCGTCTGGCTCAACTTTAGGTGAGTAGCCATTTTTTTCAAGTTCTGCTATACGCGCTAAGACACCTTGATGTTCTTCGGAGGTAACATAATTCATCGGCACTTCCTGGGAAGATGCTGACTGATCGGATTGGCTTTCGGTAGAAATTTCCGAAGGGGTTAATACCGAGGGGGTATTTAAAAAATACCCCCTTAGATACCAACCTGAGACACTCAATCCTACTACACCAACAACAAGTAGTATCGTATCCATTATTCGAAACGTTTACGGGCTTTCCATTTAGCAATTAACTCATCAACCTCACTTTTGTGTTCTGACCGGTGATGGGTTAACAAATTGTCGATTAAATCACCTACGTTCAGTTTATACCCTTGCCGCCGGGCCTCACTGACCAGGACAGAAAGTAAATAATGAGATTCTTCCGTAATACGCACCGGTTTACCATCACTGGCTAAACTAGTACCATTTTCTTTTACCGGCTTTTTAAAGAACGTTTCCAGATATGAACTGGACTTTATACCCTCCCCTCCCTTGTTTTTCGACTTCCGAGGAATTGAAGCTGCCGCGCTGGTAGCCACAGATTCTGGAGAAGTTGAAACGTCTTTCCCTTTAATACCTTCATCGGACTCGCTCGGTTGACTGGCTTCCTCAACTGTCGCATTACCCACGCTTTCAGGCTTTTCTACCACCTGTGTCTCCGTAGAAACTCCCGGTTGGGAATCTTCAACCTTCACTGTAGTTGTTTCTTCCCTGGTTGATGTTCCGTCGGCTATCGGCCCACTGGTAATCGGATCGTTTTGGTTTAACCATGCCCTCATTCCTCCACTGGGTGGATTGATCGTTGGAATGGTGTTTTTGTTACTCTTGGCCATAAAATTATACAGTTGGTGAATTAGAAGCAAATATTTTATTCATTTCCTGAATTAATGGATTTATTACTCCATTTGGGAACAAGGTTGATCGAGTATCCTTAATAGCAACTGTGTCAGGGATACGATGCTCCATAAAATGCACGTTCATTGGCGTTTTGCGAGTAGCATTCAAACCCTCTAAATAGTTAAGGGCTGCTTGCTCCAAGCCGGAATATCGGTCCTTCCGCTCGCGGCTGTCAAACTTGTTCCAAAGCAAATAGGTTGGAACCATACCCCCGTTTTTATTAGAATACTTGGCTATAGCTAAAATGGTATGCATCGTCGATTCAAACGAGAGGGGATCTGACTCTAATAGTAGAAATGCTGCATCCAACCGCTGTATCACTCCTGGCATCCCTTCGACATTCAGCGTACCCGGTAGATCGATTAGAACAAGTTCGTTCTTTCTTACATACGCATCCAGTTTAGGCAATGTGTTTGCAACAGAATCAGCATAGATTGGATAAGGTAGTTGTCCCAATTTTTCGGCCTTCCTTAGAAATCCTTCATCTGATTTCAACCGCGCAATTTCAGATGTACGAATAGATTGAATGTTGTGTTGAGGAAAGTCACAATCGAAGACAGCAACCGGTACCCGTTCAACCTGGTAAAAGTACGTAGCGACGTGGGTAGTGATACTGGTTTTCCCTACCCCACCCTTTTGAGAAAAAAACGAAATAAACTTTGCCATTATAAAATATTAAAATGTTGACTTGTTACATTTTTACAATGTAAGGTTAATACATTATTGCATTGTATTGTTATCACATTGTCACAATGTGATAACAATACAATGCAATAATGGCTAAATGTATAAAACTTGCAATGTATAAAACAAGCATTGTAAGAAAATTACTTTGTGTAAATGTAATAATGTAAAAATAGTACAATGTAACTTTACGACAAAGTTTATATAGTACAATGTAGCATTCTTACAATGTGAAAACTCCACAATGTCAAAAGCGTACAACGTGAGAAGTATGCAATGTAAGAAGTATACAATGTGAGAACTATACAATGTGAAAAGCACACAATGTAAAAGGTAGACAATGTGTACTTGTTACAATGTAACAAGTACACATTGTCAAAATGTAGCCTTATGCAGTCGAACTATACTTAGCCCAATAGATGTAAAAATGTTACATTATTACATTTTTACTGACAAGGTACACCTCTAAGTCAGTTATTCGATGAGTGTTCATTATGTAAAATTGTAACATTCTTACATTGTAAGAAATGTACATTGTTGACAGCTCTACCGGGTTTATCGAACCGGTTGGTGAGCGAAAGTAGATGCCTTATTATGTGAAAATGTAACATTATTACATTTTCACACTGTTACATACTATTAGTCCTCCCCTCACTATCCTCATAAAAAATTTCTCGTTGGTTTAGTTGGCTTCTCGTTTTACGGAGTAGCTTTGTTTGCAACAAAGAGCAAGATGTGTTTTGCGGCACGCAAAACATACCCTAGCGCTAACGCGACTACGGTCGGACCGCCGAAGCGGCAACATCTTGCCCAGGCGGGGGCCTCCGCTCCGGCGGCCCGGTTCTTTGCTACGCAGTCTGAACTACGGGAGGTAATGGAAAACGAAGCGGAAAAAAAACAGCTGAATCCAGGCGGACGCCCGAATCTTTCGGGCGAAGAGGTACTCGCCTACCGGCTAGTGACGCGGGTCAATGAGAAGGATCATTTGGCTATTCAACGAGATTTTAGCCTATGGCAAAGTAGTCGGGTAGGGCGGATAGCTGACTACCTACGGGAGATTATTTTAAACCGAAACACGCCGAAGCTAACGGTAGCCAAAGGAGATATTCAGAAAGACCAGGTTGTTGAGCTAACTCAGACCTTACATAACATCCGGCAGCACCTCAAGCATCTGGATACGAATTATAACCAGATCGCTAAACGAATCAACAGCATCGAACATACCGGAAAACTTTATTACGAGGTGCAGACAAGTAAGGTCATTATCGATAAAATAGGGCCAATAATCACACAGATAGATAGCTTAGTAAAGGCACAAACCGAAGAAATTTTTAAAAAATAGGATGGTTATTCGGCTGACAGTTGGGGCACAAATCGGCGGGGCACTACGCTATAATGAACAGAAGGTTGTTCAGAAGCAGGCCCATGTCCTGGGTGCAACCGGCTTTGCCAATAACGAGTTAGCTGAAAAAAGCCGTAATTATGCCACCAATGTTCTGGAAAGCCAAGCTAAAAAGAACTCGAATGTCAAGAAGCCTACACTTCATTTCTCGCTCAGTTTGCATCCAACCGAGCAGGTAAGTGATGAGAAATTCAAGGCGATGGCTCACCAGTTTATGGCCGAAATGGGCTATCAAAATCAGCCGTATATGGTCTATCGCCACCATGATACGGCCCACCCGCACATTCACATTGTAACCACCTGCGTAAACGAATCGGGCGAAAAAATAAATGATTCCTTTATCAAACGCCGGACCAATGCCGTGCGTCAGAGGCTTGAACTACGATTCGGCCTTATCAAAGCGCAGGGTCGTGGTAAGGAAAAAACGGCTGAACAGGGCCAACCTGTGACACCGGAGCACGCTCAGGAAGTCCAGTCGACGCAGGCCCAGAAAAAGGGAGGTTTTGAAAAGAAAGATCAACTGGAGGCCATCTTACGCCAGACATTTCAACAGGGTGCATTCGACAATATTGACGAATACCGTGCTTTGTTGAAAAAGCAGCATGTTCATACGGTCCTGCACCAAAGTACGCTGAATGGGAAACCCGTTCGGGGTATCAGTTACCAGTTCACCGACGAAGCGGGTAAAGTGGCAACTCCTCGTATCAAAGCCAGTGAAATCGGAGCCTGGGCGACCTGGAAGGAGATTGAAAAGCAGTTTGGTAACCCTGGCCAGCAGCAACAAAAAGGACAAGCTCAGAAGCAGGAGCAAAGTCAACCAAACCTGCTGACCTACGAGCAGTATAAAGCGCTTGCCACCCTACTGTCAGAGGAGTTAAGGGCTTATAAGAAAGAGCAGCATATCTATTATGAAAGCGCTCTGATCGAGAACTTCACAACGGCAGCTATGCAAGCCCGGCTTCACGCTATTACGCGAAAGAAATTAAGCGATGTAGAAATTAGTGAAGCTGTACGCTGTTTCGAAGAATATAAACGCGCACAACTGCCAGAAATCATCAAGAAGGAGCAGTTCGCCTTTATCCGCACGATGGACACCTATACCAAGATTGCCAGTGAGATTCAGGGCAGTGCTCAAAATAAGCGGGAATTCTTTTCGGCACTTAGTGTAGATGTTTCGGTTGATGGCTGGATTACTAGCCCCAGCAATCGCCATTTAGCTTATCAGATCGGGCCCGCGCATTACGACAGAATCCAAACCGATGACGGTCTTGAGTTGAAAATGCATAAAATTTACTCTCGCGGTGAGCGAACTGTTATGCTGCTTAGTGAATCGAAAAAGCCCTTTAAAGAAAGCTATTACGATGTTCGAGCGGAGCACCTGGAACGCATCCTTAAGCCAGAACGGATGAAGGTCATCCATGCGCAACTAAATGCCAACTACATAACCCGTCTACAAAAAGATGGGCCCGTATTAGGCGTAGATCAAGTCCGCTATTACTATCAGCGAGGCATTGTTATTGATCCTCAACAACTGGCTACGGGTAAGATGGATAACGAAGCTATTTGTACCATTAGGTATAACGCAGCCCCCGCTCAGTCGGCCGTATCTGCTGGGAACGTGTTTGAGAAGCAGATGCCTCACCTCAACCTAGAACACTGGCATAAGGGACTTTCTACCGAGGCCGGGCGATATATGGTCACTTTAGCGCAATTAATCGACCAGGCAAAGGAAACGAATGGAAAGTCGAACGATCTTACCTTCTTGCGTAAACAGATTCATCAGCGTGATCCAGCGTTAGCAAAATTCTCCAATGAAGAACTCCTCGGCGTATTAGAAAAGCGGAGTCTACAAGGAAAAGGCTGGATTAAACAAACCGATCTGGAGGCTAAAATTGATCCTAACACCTACATGAACGAGTACGCGATCAATGCCCAATTAGTAGACATTCGGGCAGCTGATGTACTTGGTTACGAACAAACGGGTAAGTTTAAGCATGTAGGAAAGGGAATAAAAAAACGTAGCAAAGGCCGCGAAATGTAAGATTGACTACCCGGCTAGGTCTTTATAGGGAAGACTCATTCTGAAAATGTGTAGACAGCGTTAAAAAAAATAGATTTCTTTTATGAGGACGAAGTAACAACAACGGGGGACGAACCCCTTTTTTTTGGGGACCAACGTGGCTGATAGCCACTTTTTAAGTTATGGATATAGCTACAGTCAGGAGGAAGATAATTTGATTTTTTCGAGGTAAAAAGTAGGTTAGGTATTTAATTATCAATCAATTAAACACACGGTTATGAGTAATCAAAATGAACAACAGCAAAATGATTGGGTACACAAAGGGGTACTTACCGTTAGTTTCGTTATCCTAATGGTACACGTATACTTCTTCTGTTTTGATAGCTTGGAGTCGCGTGGCTATACATGGAGTATCATCAACAATTTCCTGCTAAAGATCAATCGGCACATTCACATTTTTGATAGCACGATTTATACCAAGCTGATATGCCTACTACTTCTGCGGGTTTACGGCTGGGCTAACAAACCGAAAAAGGATTTGACAACCACCTGGGTGACCGTGTGGTCAAATGCCATTCCAGGGCTATTACTGTTCCTGGGAAACTTTTTTCTCTTACGGATGTCGGCTGTTCCAGTGGACATCCGGAATGGGCTTTATATCGCCACAACAATTGCAGGTTTCATTTTATTGCTAAGTGCAGTAAGTCTGGCTAGTCGAATACTTGGTTTCAACTTAAGGGATGATCCCTACAACGAGGAAAACGAACAATTCATGCACCAGGAAGAAAAACTGAAAAATGAGAATTCAGTCAATATTCAGATCAACTATATTTATGGCAAGAAACAGCGTCAAGGCTGGGTAAACATCACAAACCCATTCCGGGCTACGATGATTGTTGGTACACCGGGTTCAGGGAAGTCCTATGCCGTTCTTAATAATTTTATCCGGCAACATATTGAGAAAGGGTTTTCGATGATGGTTTATGACATAAAATACCCGACGCTTACCAAAATTGCGTACACCTATTATCTAAAAAATAAGGATAAGTACCCAGAGTTAAACAAAAATAAAAAGACGGGTGAGCTGGGGGCCATGCCCATGTTTTGCAATGTCAACTTTGATAAACCGCGTGAATCGCTACGGATCAATCCATTGCTACCCACTAAAATGACCGATATTCAGGACGCCCTAGAAGCCGCCAAAATCATCATGTATAATATTAACCGGGACTGGATCGGCAAGAGTGGTGATTACTTTGCTGATTCAGCCATTAACTTTCTCACCTCTGTTATCTGGTACCTGAAGCGCTACGACGACCGAATGCTACAGGAAGCCAAGGAAAAAGGGGTTGAACACGATGGTCGGTTCTATTGCACATTACCACACGTCATTGAGATGATTGCCACGGTTAAGGAACAATTGTTTCCAATCCTTCAATCAGAGGAAGACATTGAATTACTATTGAGCCCTTTTGCCTCTGCTTTATTGAAAGGCGCTAACAACCAGCTGGAAGGACAGATTTCGTCGGCGTTAATCGCACTCGGCCGCGTGGCCAGCCCAGCCTTATACTGGGTTCTGACAGGGAATGATTTTAGCTTAGATATCAATAATCCCAAGGAGCCTAAGATTCTATGTTTAGGAAACAATCAGGAACGAAAGGATACCCAAGGGATCATCATAGGATTAATTAACTCCCGAATGGTAAAACTGATCAATAAAGAAGGCCAGCTAAAATGCTCAATCATTGTTGATGAATTACCAACGATCTATCTGATGGGCTTGGATAACCTCATCGCTACGGCTCGTAGTAACAAGATATCCACCTGTCTGGGTATACAGGATTACACACAAATTAAGAAAATGTATGGTGACAAAGAGGCCGCAGCCATCTGGACAATTATTGGAAATATATTCTCAGGTCAGGTATTAGGAGAGACGGCTAAAGACCTGTCGAGTCGATTTGGAAAGATACGGCAGCAAAGCCGGTCTGTATCAATCAACGAACGGGATACGAATATAAGTCTGTCCGAACGGATGGAACCGTTGATCCCCGAATCTAAAATCTCATCCCTTTCCCAAGGATCGTTTGTCGGCAGCGTAGCCGATAACTTTGATCAAAAAGTGAAGCTAAAAACCTTCAATGGCGAACTGGTAGTTGAACCGGTAATGGTTGACCAGCTAAATAATCTAACCCCTATTCCGGAACGGCCAGAAATGGCTAAATACTTGGATGAAGAACTCAATAAGCTTGTAGCTGATAACTTTAAACAGGTTAAAAAAGAAATCAAAAAATTAGTGGATTCGGAATTGAATCGCCTGAACAATGATCCAAACTATCAGCACCTGGTTACTCAATACCAGGAATCCGAAGAGGACTAATGCAGAATATGTCAAGCCAATTTGATTATTTAGCAAATAATTTGAAACGGAATTGGCTCGACAGTAATGCAGGAACGTTTAAGTAACCGATTACGAGAAGCCCGGATTGTACTGGGCTTTACTCAGGCTGAGGCAGCCAGCGCCATCGGTATTAAACAACCCATGCTCCACCGGGCTGAAACATCGATGGAGATAAGTAGTAACCGGTTACTCCAAATAGTGGATTACTACGTTAACCAACGAAAAATTAATCCGGCTTGGTTGCTCAGTGAACCCAATTTAGCTTTTGACATCTTTGCTGGTGAAGATAAAGCCGATGAGCAGAAACTTAGGCTACTAAAAGGTTTTCTGGAAACGCTGGATGGGATCGACAAAACCGATGAATCCGGCAAATAGATTTACTTACGTGTTAGGGTAGCCAATGGTTTAATGGGCTTAGAGAGGAGAAAACAGTAGGGTAGGGGATCAACAACCTGCCCATTGTAACGAACGCCGTAGTGCAGGTGGGGGCCCGTAGTCATGCCCGAAGCCCCCACCCGCCCAATGACCTGGCCCCGGTAAACAAAATCACCGGGTTTAATCAAGGTCGATAGCAGATGGCCGTAAAGCGTCTGATGACCTCGGCCGTGAGTTAGGTAAATGGCTAATCCAATGCCTTCTGGTTGATTAATAATCTGTCGGCAAAAACCATCCGCTGTTGCATACACCGGATTTCCTAAGGGTGCCGGTAAATCAATACCCGTATGCGATGCAAGACTACCTAAAACCGGATGTTGGCGCATTCCAAATTTGGAACTCATTCGGGTTTTTACCAGCCCAGTAGCTTTGTCGGCAGCCACATGGAAGGGTAATATAGAAGGAACATCCCGTAACCGGTTTAAGGATCGATCTCGATCCGTTAAGGGATTACCCCCCACCTTTCTATTGACTAAATCTTGACTTCTGATTGCCGCTACCCGCCGTGTCGCCAAGCTGTCTATGTACCGTAAAAATTGCAAACTATCCTTAATGGGATCAAGTACTGGAAAAGAAGGAGCCGGTTTAGCGGAGCTTACCAGGTCTGGTGAAGAACCAGTCTTATCTAAATAGGTAACCGGAAACGAATGCCCGGTATTTGGCCGTATCCTATCCGTTGATACCTGTTGCGAATAGGGTGAAAGCTGGGCAGGAGACGTAAAAACGCCCTGGGCAAAAGCGGTTGGAGACCCAATCAAGAACAGAGAAATTGTGAGTAACTGTTTCGAGAAGCGCATTGACAAAAATAATAAAAAATTTTCTTGGATACTATTGTATTGTAGTATATACTAAAGAAATTAGCCTTCTTTAACGATATTTAGACCCGTAAAACTGAATCATGACGAACAATCCTTATGGCAAAACGAAACAGCCCTAAACATTCGCCAAGCTTAAGAATTAAAGCCGTAAGCGAGGTGGCCCCCGAATCCGAGCAACTCAAAGAACAGTTCTATGAACTGCTCTTACCCGAAGAATATCAGGAATTAAGGCAATACCTGGGAAACGACGGATTCTTAAGTAATGACGAAATCAGTGCTGCCTTACGAGATGGTCGATTAGTAAAAGAAGAGCTATCCGAAAAGCTTTCGACGTTAAATCTGCCTACCGATAATAAGGGCTTACAAGAGAAGCTGACGGCCTACCTCTGGGAGCTTCACCAAATCATTAAGGACCCAGCCTTAGAACGCATCCAGGCTGATAAATTCTACCAGGTAGAGACCATACAAGCCATTCCTGATGCCGAACGCAAGCAGGGAGAGGATGAACAATCCAAACAACGGGAACGGGACAGAAGTCTCGAAATTGTAAACGGCGGACTCATTGCGAACTTTCTTCACAATTTCAAGAAGGCGTACAACCTGGAAGATAATCCAGAAATAGACATGGGAAAGAAAACTCGTTTTCAATGGCAGGATGTGGAAGCTTCAATGGAAAAGATGGGTCTCACGCGTGAAATGCTAGCCGAAACAGGCAATTTGGACCGCTTATTAAAGGGTGAGAAAACCGGTGTCATTGACTTTAAATCAGAATACAATGGTCAGGAAACGGCCTTACGGGGTAAGATTTATTTGGTCAGTCAAGGAGATGAAGTAAAACCTTTTTTTCAATCGGTTAAGCAGACGCTGCAAGTGCCCGATCAGAAATGGGGGTACTCGTTTAGTCAGGAGGATAAAGACCTACTCAAGCAAAAAGGTGAGTTAGGCAAACAGGTCGAGTTGGATGACCGAATTACAGGAAAGAAATACAAGGCGTACGTCGGTGTCGATCAGGAAACAAACTCGCTGACCATTTGGCGCGCAGATAGGGTACATATCCCGATCCAGATCAAAGGGATTACCCTGTCAAAAGAACAGCAGGAATCCCTACAGCAAGGAAACCCCATACGGTTATCCGGTATGACGGGTGAGAATGGCCAAAAATTCGATGCTGATGTACAGGTATCTGCTGGCAGGCGGAGCCTCAGCTTTTCGCCCCCTTCCGAAGCGATCAAACAAACCATCGATGTAAAAACAGCGAAGGAGATGAACCGCACGTCGGACCAGCTGCAAGGCACATCCGTCGGCAGCCCAACGACCAAGACCCACCTACCCGCGCAGAAAAAACAGAGAGAAGAGTCAGAAAATAAGGGTATCGATCCGGAAGTAGCAAAAACCGGTGAACCAGCCGCTAAAAAAGAGCTGGATAAAAATAAGAGCCAGGCTAAAAACAAAAAGACCCAGAAGGATCAGGGTCTTGGTGTCTAATCGGAATACCGTTACTTACTGCCGAATCCAGGTCAGGGTTGCTTCGTGCGTTTTTTTGTCTTCGCTATCAATCAAGTCAATGTGACGGTGCCAGACCATCGTCGTCTGATCAACCGTCACATTGTGGTAGTCACCCGATTCATAAGGCGACAATACACTTAGATTTGATCCTGAAGCTTTCCAGGTTCCTTTTTCAGCAAACCCGAACAGTTCTAACGTGCGGGAGTCACAGGTTTCAGAAGTCGTCCGGGATATTTTACCGTTGCTGGTTAGGTTCATGCGAAAATCATTGATACAGGCATCTCCGATTTGTTGCCGGTAAGTAGCCAGTAGATCCGTGACATTAGTACCCCAGACACCGGTAGTGCCGGGATCGATTGTCAGGGCCTGAAGTTTCCAGCTGCTAGCGACTAAAGCCGGATCGAATGCCGGTGTAACGTCTCCTCCGCCTTTTTTGCAACTCCACAGTAGCGTAAGGGATAAGAAAAGAATCAAACGTTTCATAGTTGTCAATCTATTAACAGGTTATTACAATGCCTACCTACAACCAACCCAGTTTTCAGGATTACCGCAGCCAAATATCCATCATCGAACTGGCCTTGCATTCAGGGTACGAATGGCAACCCAAAAAAGGGAAAACGATGCCTGTTCTTTACAATCCTAGCTTCGATGACCACATCGTCGTGAAGAATCCCAATGATCCGGCAAATCAAGTTTATTTCCAAACTGGTTCCTACGCTGATCGCGGTACGTTGATCAATTTTGTCTCAAATCGTTTAACGAGTTGTTTCAGTCAATTCAATAACCCGAATCGTACCCCAGCCCAATGCATCAACGATGTTCTGAAAGACTATCTGGGCATTGTTCCGGAACGGAAACAATCGGTGAAAAAGTTGGAAGACTTCATCCACCAGAGTTTTCGGGAAGCCGCTACTGAACAAGAATTCTCCCTGGAGCATTATAAGCTTAGCCAACTCCCCGCTAAGAACTACCTGACCCAAGAACGTTACATCCTGCCTGATCTACTCAACTCGCCCCAGTTTTCGGGGACAGTAGCCACTCAGCGAATTTATTTCAACGAAGGCAAACCCGTTTCACTGGCCGGTAATGAGCAGTCACCTAATGGCGAACGGGTTCTTGAAAATATTGCCTTTCCATACATTCCCGGCGATGGAGAGGCTATAAATGGGTTGGAACTAAGAACCGCTACCTTTAAAAGTCACGCAGCCGGTTCAGATCGTAGCCACGGCGTTTGGATTTCCAATGCCAATGAACTACCCACCCTGCGGCTTGTCGTCGGAGAAAGCGCCATTGACCTCTTATCGTTTCGACAGATGGAGATCAGTACGGGCCTGCATCCCCAGGCTGACAGCCGGTACGCGTCCATCGGTGGAAGCTTGTCCCTGGATAACCTGACGACGCTGGAGAAATTCATGGATACCTCAACGCAGCTGGTGTTTGGCTTTGATAATGATGATAAAGGGGCACGGTATGCACTAACCGCCTTAACCGCGATGTCGAAAGATAATTTGTCACTAACCCAGGCCAGCCAGCAGGGATACGTTTCCCTACAGGTTCCCTCACCCGCCTTACAGCAAGGCTTTACAAAATTGATTGAGGACCATAGCCGGGCTATACAAACCTACATGCCTCAGGCGTCGAGCGATTTAAGCGAAGACCTGAAAAAAAATATGTTTCATTGGCGAACGGATACGAAAGTGCCTACCCTTGAAATTCCGCTCAACACGGCACTGCTGAACACGGTAAATAACCAACTCATCCACCAAGGTCAATTCTCGCGCTCGGTAGCCATTGTGCGGCCCAGGGGAAAGGATTTCAATGAAGATCTGAAAGCGGAACAATTACGTCAGCTCAAACGGCCAGTTCTGCTTATCAATCCAGCCAAGGGGCAAATAGTAAACCGTTTTTCGACGGAGGAGGATGCCCGTCAGTTCATTGAGAAGGACCTAACTAAAAAATTACTGCCCATTGGTACAGAACTACAGGTACTGAAAGCAGGTCCAAATCAGCTACGCCCAACCGCACTAGGTGAAATTCGGGTAACCTCATCGGGCTTAGAAAAGACGTATACGGACACCTTCAAAACGCAGGCTAAACGGCAGCGTCACGAACCAAGTAAAACGAACGAACAAACTTTATAGAAGGGATAATTATAAATCGTTATGTATTTAATAAATAGAGATTTATACTTATTTATAAAAGCACATAGGCTTAGATTTAATTGTTTCTCCCCCTAACTTATAATTAGTTATGAAACTACTGATAGTCGAATCACCCAATAAAATTAAGAAGCTTAAATCCCTGCTGGGATCAGAGTATGAAGTAGCGGCAAGTGTTGGCCATATCCGCGATTTGCCCACTAAAGAGTTAGGCATAAACCGCCAGGCCGGGTACAAGATGGACTACCAGGTGTACGACGAAAAACAGGATGTTGTCAAACGTATGCTACTAGAATAGGTTTACAAAGGGGAACAAGACTGATTATCAGCCTGATATTGCACATTTCCAAACCGCACTTTTTTATACGGGTACCATTTTAGTGACTGATGGCCTTGACTTTGGTGAACTTGATTCGGCGTTTTATAGCCTAAAGACGCATGCGGTCGGACCGAATTGTAAGCACAAATGGCTTGCTCAACAGCCGTCTCGGCCATGACAAAAGTAGGGAAGCCCCGAAGATGAAAGTCTTCCTTTAAGGTTCGAAAAACCCGCTCCGCTAACGCATTCTCATTAGGGTCACCCGACTCGGTCATACTGATAGTGATCTTCGCCTGACGTAGCCGATCCACATAAGCGCCCGAGCAATACTGAACGCCCCGATCGGACGGGGCCGCCCGTGCGGTGGTGAATAAGCGCTTGATCAGTTCGCGTACGCGTTTTCAACGCCATCTCCAGGGCGGCTACCGGCCCTTTAGCTTCCAGGGTCTTATGGAAGGACCAACCGATGATTTTTCGGGAGTAGGCATCCATCAGCACCGACAAATAGGCAAAACCAATTCCTACTCGGATGTAACTCAAATCACTCACCCAGAGCTGACCAACTCCATCTGGTTTTAGCTCCTTAACCTGGTTAGGGTACTTTTCCAAATTATGATCAGAGTCGGTTGTCTTGATTCTAGATCGTTTCTTTGTCAGTAACAAGCCATTGACTTTTAATAGATTATGCAGTTTATCACGCCCTAGCTTGATTTGATGAGATGCCAAAAAGTCCTGCATCAATTCATACAGTTTAGTCGTCCTAAGCCCGCAACCTGTCTTCGCAAACGCCTAACTTCAGCCAGCACAATCGCGGCCTGAAAGCCTTGTTTTTCTTGACGCCGGGTAGCCGCATACCAGGCTTGTCGTGTTAATCCAAACGCCCCACACAACTGCTCCATCCCCACTAAGGGGTAGCGACGAGTTAGTTGGTTGACCGTTTGGTGCCGCACGGGCGGCCCCGCAGACTTTTTTAAGATCGGGATCTGAAACTGCTTTTCAGCAATTTGGATGGCAGTTTCAAAGGCTTCGGCTTTGAGTTTAAGCCATTTATTCTCGTCTTCGGTAGCGGCCAGGCGTCGCTCAAGGGCTTTGACGTAGGCGTCTTGGTTGTGCTTTTTCATGGCTTTGTAACAGCGATAGGGGTATAAATATGGCGCTAATCGGTGCTTGAAATACCGCACGGGCGGCCCCGCATCGGTTCAACTGACGTAACTCAGTCAGTGAGATGTGCAAGTATTGTTGGATGTCGGCAGGCTGAGCGATTTCGGCTCGATAGACTTCGACGACCTTTCGCCTGAAATGAAGCGATTTTCTATTTTTCTTATTTCGTTGTAATACGCTAATATACATAAGCTTACCGGTTTACTGTACACAGAAACCAGTAGCATACGAGGTGTTGTATGTTAAACTCAGCGAGACCGTCCCCGGTCCCGCTGGTCTTCAAAACCGTGCATGCCACTTTCGCGGCACACGGCTCCTCAGTGGGTTGGTAGTTGTCACCTACATCTGGGTCGACACCCTAAGTTCAGGGTATTTCGCCAGACTTTGACTATGTGTGTTTGCCGCTCAAAGAACCTTCGTTCTTACAGTCCATCATCAGGGTTACCCCTGTGATTTTAGCCATATACACGGGTACTAACTCCTAGTCACTCCAACTCACCGTGCCTACGTCAGCCTATCCCACCCATTACAGTGGGCTTTTGCTTCTTAGGTAATCCTGCCCTAAACTGGCTTACGGTTAGCACCTACTGGGCAATTTACATTGCCGAGAGCCAATAAAGGGTTACCTCGTTCCTGATCGTCGTTGATCGAGTGGTTAGGATGATGCTATCTGCCGGGTTTATCGGGAATGCAATCTGGTCGTACACTTACCGCCAGCCCCTTATCCGTGCCATTTTGGCC
>NZ_JBHUOM010000015.1:0-503 GCF_042686045.1 Spirosoma flavum | reverse complement strand
CTAAGTCGTAACAAGGTAGCCGTACCGGAAGGTGCGGCTGGAACACCTCCTTTTTGGAGCCATTTAGTGCTACCATTGATGTCAATATGCAAAGCACTGGGCTTGTAGCTCAGGTGGTTAGAGCGCTACACTGATAATGTAGAGGTCCGTGGTTCGAGTCCACGCAGGCCCACAAGTAACAAGCCTATGGGGGATTAGCTCAGTTGGCTAGAGCACCTGCTTTGCAAGCAGGGGGTCAACGGTTCGAATCCGTTATTCTCCACTTGGATCATTCGGATCCAAATGTTCTTTGACCTACAGGGAGAGACTGAATCATCGAAAGGTGATTCACGATGAATAGTAAGCTTAAGGCTTGCTGTTTGACAAATGGGTAGTGAGTAAAGCGTAGATAAATACGCAGCAAAAGGGCGTCTGGGGGATGCCTAAGGCTTCTGATGGCGAAGAAGGACGTGGCAAGCGACGAAACGTTGCGGGGACCCGCTGGCAGGGGCTGATCCGCAGGT
>NZ_JBHUOM010000014.1:0-37672 GCF_042686045.1 Spirosoma flavum | reverse complement strand
CATTTGGTGAGGTATTGGTCTGGGCGAATGTTCTGGCCGATGGCAAGAGTAGGAAAAGAAGTATGAGGTTTCGAAAAGTAGCCAGGGGAGTTAGACGTTGGTTTAACCCCTCCTTCTGCCTAGCTAAATTACGCCAGGTACTTCTGAAGTAATTTTGGCGCATACACGTTGATTAAGCAAAGAGACTGACTATTCTTCTTAGATGTCGTGCCGTTCTAGATTCCATAAAGTTACGTTGGTACATGTAGACTAGAGATTCGTTGGGAATCAACGTAATGGGCTGATGGATGCATTTACAAATTCTCTTGATAGGGGAATAACTCAGTTGTTGCCTCCTATTTTGTTCATATCAATAATCGCCCGATTCGAGAAGCTACCTAATACACAAATCTATATGTGTCTCTCTTAGGAGCGTTTAATTGAGATAACTACATAGCTAAATCAATTTGCTTGCCTCCTTCACTACTGCTTTAATAAAGGCCGATGAGACTGCTCTAGGATTCTGATCGGTAGTAATTAAGTTATGATCTACGTTCTTAATGAGCCGTATTGAATGAGCTTGCTTAGAAGCCTTGAACACGTTTCGGAATACGGCCAGTCGCTTCGAGAGCGGACCTTCTACTTCACTACCTGAAAACAATAAACCGATTGGGCAACTCAATTTTTGATAATGAACGGTAGGATTTAAGCTTAAGTAGTGCTGCTCCCAACGAGATAGCACCTCATGCATTTGCCCATTTACTGACGATTCGATGTCGGCCTTTGTTAGCTTAACTCGTTGGCTAACAGGTAGTCTATTCATCTCAAACCGAACTATGTTCCGGGCAGCTCCCCTTCTTTTTTGCAGCGGAGTCGAAGTAGGGCGACCCAAGTAAAGCCGCATATTGGTCAGATAGGAACGAATCGTATCGTCGGATGTCCCCGTTTCTCGTAGCCGCTGCTCAGTGGTCAGTAAAATATCTTCGTAGCCAGGCAAGGCAGGCCCATTGAGAGCGAGCAGACATCTGATTTCCGGAATTCTTGACGCGGCAATAGCGGCAATGATGGCTCCTTCACTGTGCCCGATCAACCCAATTCGTCGTGCATCTACTTCTTTCTGGGCCTTTAAGAACCCAAACGCGGCTTGCGCATCAGAAGCCAATTCAGTCGTAGTGAACTCTTCAATTGGCTTACCAGGTGATCGACCTGTAGACCGATTATCGTAGCGTAGTACGATAAATCCCTTCTTGACCAGTTCGGTCGTCATTGCCTGGAAGGGCTTAAGTTTATCGACCTCCCCATCTCGATTGATAGAGCCACTGCCCAGGACAATGAGTACCCCCGGATGAACGCCCGTTCCTGGAGGCATCGTGAGTGTGCCGGCTAGGACCTGATTACCGTTGCTAAACCTGACGCTTCGTTGAGATTGGGCCAAGCTAGGCACCCCTATACACAGCAGGAAGACGAGTATTCCAAACCGCATGTTACACCAAGTTTACGTTTGCGAAGGGGAAATTAAGCAAATCTATCAATCTACCTAAACGCCTTTTAAGAAGCAGATACATAAATACTCTTTCGTCTCACGTTTGGGAGCGTTTATGTAAGACAGTAAATTTTTTTAATATCTGTCCAATACAAACCGTCGCATACGTTATGATAAGCTGTTAGAAGTAATAGACTAAATTTGATGCCCAAGTGCGGTTATATTTTTTGTAGTTATCATAATAAGAATGAGTTTGAGGATCAGGTTTATTAATGGGATTTAGGCCATAATAATAGTGGCTCTCAATGACAAAATGCCTCCCAAGACGATACCCAAGGCCAGCCGTTAACCCGGCATCTAACCGATGCATTGAGCCCAAGTCCCAACGCTCAGCAGATCCTTCAAAGCCAGCAGCATACCATTCTGCCTTAAGGAAGTAGCCTAGCTGAGGGCCGCCACTAATAAAGACTCGTCCGCCACCGACATGGTAACGCACCATAACCGGTAAGGTGAGATAGGAAAGCTTGGAAATCATCCGATCGCTACCATAGCCTATCTTACTCGTAATCAGTTCAACACCGCCCTGACGCGAGTAGAGTAAATCATACGATACTGTAAAGGTCGATGTTAATCGATGTTCAAGGCTTATCCCTCCCGTATAATCCCAAATTGGTTTCGATTCCGAATTAGGTCCCAGGTAGGTAGCATGGATCAGATTGCCGTTTAAGCCACCACTTAGGCCAAAATGAAGCTTATGTTGAGCGAAGGTAGGTTGCTTAAGCGCTGTCAGTGTCAATAACAAAACAATCAGTTTAGCCTTCATGAATTTATTAGTTTTACAACCTTATATAATCCCCCTTTGTGATCACTCAGAAGCCGTTTTAGTGGCCCTTTACTCACCTTTGACCCGCTCAATTTAGGGCTATTCCCTTAACATGATACTAACCTTTCTTCTCCACTTTCCAAAGGCCCGAAAACGGCTGCTTTGCTTAGCCTTGTTCCTATTCGGTAGTGGCCTGGTGGTCAGTGGCCAATCAACTGGTTTTTCAGCCCGGCAAGTCACCCTAACCGATACTGTTCTGCTAAACACCATTAAGAAATACAACCATAACATTCAGAAAAAAGAGGTGATGGTAATCGGCGTTGCAAAGCGTCAGGACACCCTTATATATTATATCACAGGCATGATTAGCCTGTTCAGACTCTCACAGAATATTCCCCTTCTTTATGCTAAGATTTCTAATCAGTATATTCTCTTATACAGTGGAATCGAACCAAGTGTCCAAAGTAGCCTGCCCGAGAGAAAGCAGTTGTTAGCCATATTCAAAACTCGATTACAGAACGACCTGCTGGCAAATGGGAAAAGAGATCTCAGGTTCATGGGCAGCTATGATCCCATAGAAGTCACGGTGATGACCAAAAGGGGAAAGAGAGTGTATGAAGATTTCAAAAAAGGGTTTGGCCCTAATAGCTTTCCGTATTTTATATATGAATAGTAAACTGACGATAATCGAACACGGCTATAAACAAAGGCCCCTTGGCCAATAATCTTTCAGTTTTCGAGAACCTACTATTTTGTACTTTAACTAGGCCTGTTATATACTGATCTACTTTTGCAACAGCCACTATGAATATGTTAATAAAATAAAACGAGAACAAGCACTTTAAAACGTTAAGCCGCTTACTTGAAATTGGTATAAACTTTACATCTGATTTAAACACAATACTTCAATTAATAGACCGCCCGGAGCCTGAAAATAGAAGGTCCAAGAATTATGGGAACTGTGGGGAGACTCTACCTCAAAGCCGTCATCTTTCAATCGCTGATTAATCCCATTGACCTCCTCGGCAGAACCTTGGATGAAGCCAATATGAAACTCCGGGGGATAGCTTACTTCGGTTACTTTGTTAAAGTTGCTCAGGGTAAGTACTAAGCCGTCTTCGTCTCGTAGCACCGTTAGTACAGGACTGCCCTTGGTGAGCGGTTGGAAGCCAAAATAAGTTTGCAGAAACTGCTGAGTCTGGATCACATCGCTAACGGCGAGATTCAAGTGATTAAGTTTCATAGAATTTGAGTCAGATTGGGTCATGCTCCACAAAAGTACCCTCTTACTCTTAATGCCAAGGGGTGTAGATGCGACAATAAACGGGAAATTTGCAATCTATTTTGTTGTTGTATAAGTGATGTGGCTGTTGCAAAAGTTTGGAAGGCGTTTGGTAAGCGCCATAA
Organism: Spirosoma flavum; assembly: GCF_042686045.1. Classification (NCBI taxonomy): domain Bacteria; kingdom Pseudomonadati; phylum Bacteroidota; class Cytophagia; order Cytophagales; family Cytophagaceae; genus Spirosoma; species Spirosoma flavum. Next base: position 33,980 of record NZ_JBHUOM010000014.1, on the reverse strand, counting down.
AGGGCCTCAATTTCCTACATTCTTCATCGTCCAGCCATGGCTTTAGCGGTAAGTGCGTAGGTGATAAGCAACGATTAAACCCATAGCTAGTTAGTGACTTCCTGCGGCAGCGTCTGATCGGGCAAGCCTATAGGGAGGACAATTGTGAAGACCGTTCCTTTGTGCTGCTCACTTTGTAACTCCAGCGTACCGGCATGCAGCTCCACAAACTGCCGCGCAATCACCAGGCCTAAGCCCGTACCTTGAATGGCATTGGTGTTACTGGCCCGAAAAAAAGCCTGAAACAAATTAGCCACATCAGCCGCCGGGATGCCAATGCCCTGATCGATGACTTGCAGCGTTAGCTGATCGTCCCCAAAGGCCAGCCGCAACTCCGGATTACCGCTGGAAAACTTGAACGCGTTCGACAACAGATTGATCAGCACATGACTCATTAGTTTGTCATCGATACAAGCGCTACGGGGTGTTCCCTGGATGACAACCTGCACCACGCGCTCATCAGGGCGCTCACTAAAATGGGTGTCGATCAACGTCTGACAGAAGGCCAGCACATCGATCCAGCGGGGCATAAAGGGTACTTTTCCGGCCTCGATCTGACCGATCGTCAACACATCAGTCAGTAACTCACTAAACTGATCAACTTGTGATTCAATAACACCCAGATGTTTTCGAATCGATGGCCTGGCGCGGTCCGGGGGGAAGTCCAGATACCGCCCGATCAAATCGACACTGGATTGGATGGTCATCAGGGGGGTTCGGAACTCGTGCGACGCGGTGGAGACGAACTGGGATTTGAGTTGATTGAGTTCCTGTTCCCGTTGAAGGGATTGCTGGAGGACAAACTCTTTTTCTTTCTGGCTGGTCACATCACTGGCAAGGCCAATATGACGCAGCACCTTCCCCGCTTCATCGCGGATGATAAAGCTGCGAATCATCAGCCAGCGTATGGGCTCGTCTTTTGGCTGTAGTCGATAGTATAATTCCCCTTCTAGGCCGGCCCGGTACTGCTCCATAAACGAGAGAACAGCCGGTCGGTCTTGGGGCACGGCAGTCTCCATCAGGAAGAAGGGCTCGCCCTGTAATTGCTCAAACGTTGTGTTCCATACCCGCTGGCCGGCTGGATTAATATACATTAACCGGAAGGGATCGGCCGAATGAATCCAGAAGACCTCATCGACATTATCGGCAATTTCCCGAAAGCGCTGCTCACTTTCCTGAAGCTGTTGCTGAGCCGCCTGCTGCTCGACTTTAGCCTGTAGTAACTGCATATGAAGCGCCTGCTCCTGTAGTTCCTGTTTCTGTTGGCGCACCTGGTGTTGTAAGGCTACCCGCTGCGCCTGGATGCGGGTCACCCGCAGACGATACGCCCCGTAAAGACTACTGACCAGCAACAGGGCAACCAAACTTTTAAACCACCAAATTTGCCAGAAGGGTGGTTGGATGATTATCCGGAAAGCCGCTCCCTGTTCATTCCAGATGCCATCATTATTAGACGCTTTTACCCGAAAGGTATAGGTGCCGGGCGCTAGATTAGTGTAGGTCGCCACCCGTGTGTGGCTTTTCAAATGCCAATTGGCCTCGAATCCCTCCAGTTTATAGCTGTATTGATTCTGCTCGGGTATGGAGTAATTTAAAGCCGCAAACTCGAAGCTTAGCGTTGATTGGTCATAGGCGAGGGTAAGCTGATTGGAGCGAAGCCAAACCGGTTGATTGAAAACACGAAGCTGCGTGATGACCACGGGTGGAATAAACGAGTTATTTCGCAACCGATCAGGATAAAAGCTTGTCATACCGGTAACGCCCCCGAAAAATAAGGTACCCCCGTGTCCTTTAAAAACCGACATCCGGTTGAATGCCCCTTTCTGTAGACCATCCTCAGCCCCAAAATTGCGGAATGTGTTAGTTTTAGGATTGAAGACCGATAGGCCTTTATTGGTGCTAATCCAAAGGTTTCCGCCCTCGTCGCTGATCATACCCTGAATCACCTTATTGGCCAAACCCTGCTTTTCGGCATACGAGACGAACGACTGAGTTCGGGGCTCAAACCGGTTTAGCCCACCGTAGGTGCCGACCCAAATCTGGTGCTGGGCATCTTCGTAGAGGCTGTTCACTAAATTATGGTTCAAACTGCCTGGCACTGCCCGGTTGTGACGATACGAGCGGAACGTGCCGCTGCGGGTATTGAGTACAGTCAGGCCGTCTCCTTCAGTACCAATCCACAAGTTTTGATGAGAATCATAGCACAACGTATTGATATACCCTTGTGTCAGGTGGCCAGGATGAGCTGGATCAGGCCGGTAATGGGCAAACGTGCCGGTTTTTTTCGTGTAACAACTAATACCATCCCCCATGGAGCCGAACCAAATCGTCCCTTTCTTTCCCTCTACAATGGCCGTAACCGTTTCCTGATTGAGTCCTTTTGCCTCATCCCGTTGGGTAAAGTTGAGGAAGTCATTGGACTCCTTTCGCCATAGACTCAGTCCCCCTTTGTAACAGCCAATCCAAATATCCCCATCGCTATCCTGGTAGAGGCTCATAATAAAGTTACTACCAACACTCCTTGGATCGGCGGGCTTATGCTGGTAGTGGACGTAATGATGGTTCGATTTTAGCAGGACATTTACCCCACCCCCATCCGTTCCGATCCATACGTTGCCCTGGTGGTCTTCCAGAACCGCCATCACATTGGGATTTGTGAGGCTGTTCGTCTGGTTGATATCTTTCTGATAGCGGGTAAATCTGGCCGGCTGGTGATCGAAAAAATTAATTCCTCCGCTGTAGGTTCCAATCCACATGTTACCGCTCCGATCCCGGCAAAGGGCATAAATAGAGCCATTATTAAGCCCGTGGGGATCAGTCTCCTGGTAGGGATACTGGGTAAAAGCAGTCCGGCTTTTGTTCAGTACACTGATGCCTTCGTTTTCGGTCCCTATCCACAAATTCCCTTGCTTATCTTCCGCTACTGTATTGACATCATCGTCGAGGATCGAACTGGCCACCGCCGAATCGTGCCGAAAATGGGTAAACGACTCTTGATCTTGATTCAACAGGTTCAATCCCCCCCCTTGCGTAGCCACCCAAAGCCGCCCTTGCGAATCCTCAAACAGCTTTTTTACTTTATTATGGCTTAAGGACGTTTTATCCGCTGGTCGATTTTTATACGGATGAAACGTGCCCGTTACGGGATCAAACCGGTTTAATCCTCCCCCATAGGTAGCTACCCAGATTTGCCCCTGACGGTCCACCAGTACATCCTGAACCAGATCATTAGGTAGGCTTCCTGAATCACCGACCTGATGTTGGTACCGGATGAACGTACCGCTGGTTGGATTAAACTGATTGAGGCCGCCTTCGGTAGCGATCCAGAGAGTACCCTGGCGATCTTCGGTGATGGCCAGGACGTGATTGCTGCTGAGGCTTCGGGCATCGGTTTCGGAACGGGTAAACCGGCTAAATCGCCCGGTTTGCTTATCAAACCGGCATAGTCCCCCGCCGGCGGTTCCAACCCACAAGTGTCCTCTTCGGTCTTCAAAGAGGGAGACGATAAAATTATCGCTCAGGCTAGTAGGCTGAAGGGGATCGTTCTGGTAGACCGTAAAGGCGTACCCATCGTATTTATTAAGGCCATCCTGGGTCCCAAACCACATAAACCCCTGCTGATCCTGGAGAATGCAGGTTACATTACTTTGCGATAAGCCTTCGTCGGTGGTTATATGTTTAAACGATACGTTACCGGTTTGGGCTTGGGCTGATTGGAAAAGAAGAAACCAGGCTAGTAAGGCAGCCACAAGTATTTTCATATATGGCTCGAAAAATCCAAGGTACATAATAAGCTGATGTCTTCGACAAGCAAGCCGTATGCAAGGGACTACGTTTGACACGCAATAACTGTCAAACAAAACCCGTATACTACGGATAGTGGTTGACAGTTATTAATGACTTGTCCTGGAAAAAGTTGACCACAAACTGGTTAACTTATGGATCAACTCAATTTATCACCCATGCAACAGCATGAGCTCACCATGCGCCAAATGGTGCAACAAATTCACCTAGGCAAACTCAATATGGACCAAGCCGCTGTCCAGTTTGAAGTCAACCGAAAGACGGTACGGCATTGGGTTGACAAGGTCGAGAAAGAGACGCAAACAAACCAAGAAACAGTCTCTGAGCTACCCAACCTCCCTCCCGGTCGAAAGAAAACGGCAGCTCTTGGTTCCCCATCACAGAGTGAGGATCAACATGAATTGCGAGCCAAGGTTCATGCACTCGAACAAGAACTGGAAGAGGCTAAATTCAAAGCCCTCTATTATTCAACCATAGTTAAAGTCGCCGAACAGGAGCTAGGCGTTGATATCGAAAAAAAGTCCGCTACCAAGCCATCCGATTCATGCTGATGAATTATCCTAAGCTGCACATTCGGCAATTAGAAGGATGGCTTGGTTTTTCTCGACAGGCCTATTATCAGTATTGGCAGCGACAAGCTGGCCAGACCAATGGCGAGTCCACCGTGATTGAGTTGGTCAAAAAACTACGTAAGGATCATCCTAAAATGGGTGGACGTAAGTTGCACGATCTGCTCAAAGAGGAGCTGGCTAAAAAAGGCATCAAGCTGGGGCGAGATGTACTTTTTGAATTATTAGCAGCTAACGGTCTGTTAATCAGGAGGAGGAGACGACGGGTGACCACCACTTTCTCTGGTCATCGGTTCAGAAAATATCCCAATTTGATCAAGGCACTAGTAGTCGACAGACCGAACCAATTGTGGGTATCTGACATAACCTATTGGTTCACAAACTACAAGTGTCTGTATATTTCTCTGGTGACCGATGCCTATTCAAAACGGATCATGGGCTATGAGGTAGCTGAGAGTTTACACGCGGTGCATTCTAAAGCGGCTTTACAGATGGCCCTGGAGCATATTAACCCTCAGATTGGCAAGACCTTAATTCATCATTCCGACCGAGGACTTCAGTATTGCTGTGCCGACTATATTGGCTTATTAGACTCGTTTCATGTCCAGATCAGTATGACCGAGACAGGTGATCCCCTGGAGAACGCTATTGCAGAGCGGGCCAATGGGATCATTAAGAACGAGTATTTAGCGCACCAATCGGTGTATTCTCTGGCCCAAGCCCGAGTCGTACTTGAGCAAGCCGTTTTTTTGTATAACTACAAACGGCCTCATTTAAGTTGTGATATGTTAGTTCCTGAGCAAGCCCACCAGCAGGAGGGAAAACTGAAGCGACGGTGGAAGAACTACTATACCAAGAAAGTATTAGAAAGTTTTGTGGTCAATGAAAAACCGGACTAACTTAGACTAGTCAATATAAAAGGGGATTAACAATAAAACGGTCAACACTTTCCAGGACGGGTCATAAAACAAGCTGTCCAATTAAACGCCCGTTTAAGCGAGACTCTTATTTTGCCAGCATTGGAAAAGTCAGGTTAAATTAATTCCAATCTCAAATTGCCATCTCTCAAATCAATGTATCTTTTTCGCAGTAGGGGTTGAGTTTGTGCGACACTTATTGACTACTAATCGTAATCCTCTATGCGACCTATTTGTAGCAAAGCACATAGTCTATGTTAACCAGCAAGTTGCTCCATTTGAATACTACCTATCTGTTTAGCTCAGCGCGATTTGACTATTGATCCCTATTAGAAATGTACTATTCTGCCAATTTCGATTTTTGAAGTGGCGCTGCTTGCTGAGTCGTCAATAAGTTTAATTTTTGAATTCTATGATTACGTTCACGAAAAGGCTTCGATAATTGAACTGCTATTCCAGCTTACTAGCCAGCTAAACCCATTAGCTTTTAAGCAAAAAATCGTTCACGAAAAGGTTATTTAAATTGGACATTCGTGGCCCTTACACGGTTGTATTGATCGTCGGTAGTGAGGCCATTTTAGTCCAAACCCGGGAACCTGCTCAGGCCACCCCCTACCCATATGGGTCAATACCGCATACTCCCTAACCTCTCCAGGCTTCGTGAATACAAAGGCTCGGACCGCCAGCCAGTTGGTTGACCAATGAGAAATCAGGACCCTATGAACCAAAGAATACAATCGAAGTTTATCTTGATTAGAGCAAAGGATGGATCAATCAGGCATTACCGAAATACACATTCAGTTCATGATTAAAGAACTGGTTTTATAAGAAAGTAGGGTCCTTGCTATTAACTCGGACAGGATTGAACTTCACTTTTCCGTCTCGATAAGTTTCGCGTTTATCAGAGTATACTTTAAACCCTAAGGTTAGTCCAATTCGAGCGTAGGGGAAGCTATCTTCTAAATAAACATTGTAGTCGTCTTGACTTTTATAGCCGATAGCTGCGAAAGTACTCGTCGTCGTGCTTCTGAAAAATTGATGAAAGCTCCAGTGATAAGCCACCTCGATAGTTGGCCAGAATCGTAGCGGTTTGTTGACAAAACCAGTGAAGCCAAGCGAACCATTTATGACTAAGCGTCCAAACTCGTAATCAGAGTCATCCAGACCTTTTAGTTTATCATCTGCATCACTCCAATGCGACACAGCAATATTCTGATAACGTATGTTTAGCTTACCTAGCCCATATTGGCCTAAAAGCTTATTTTCCCCTAAATAAATATAATGTTGTAGGCCGATTCGCCATTGAGTTAAGTGGTCCCAGTTGTGAAAATAACAATGCTTGCCATCGCTGCACTGCTGACAAAGTTTATACCCACTCTTATCTAAACTGGTATAAAGTCGAGTTGTATCGCAACCCGACTTCCCACGTTTCCATTTTCCTATATGGAAAGCTATTTCGCCAGACAGGTCAACTGCAAAATTTCCGTTGTAAATATTAAACTGTCGCGGAAAATGTTCGATGCTTCCATCTTGCTTCTTAACGCCTACGTTTGAATTGATATGGTTTCCGTCCTGCCCATTCGAAAAATGAAACATATAAAGTGACCAGTAAGAATAGGGAAGTTCTGCTTTTTCAAGCTGATTTTTCGCCTTTGACTGTAACTTCCTGTCTTTAACGATAAGACTATCGCTTACATTCTCAATAAACAAACCCAATACATGCCTTTCCCTGTCTGTAATATGCCTTTTTAAGGCTGAAAACCATTGAATGCCAGGAATGTAACTTGGTGTTCTGACAGGACTCGACGAGTCTTGACAAATGTAACCGTCATACTTATGTGTATAACTGGCATTGGGAAGGATACGTACCTGAAATTTTGGCTGTATATCCATCGCAAAACTGTTCTGTTCCCCATTTCCAATAAAGAAATGGGGCGTTATAGAAGCTGTTAATAAATAGTATTGGTGAGTAGCGTTTTTGCCTAAATGATATTCAGAAACGTATGGAATAGGCGATAGATAGCTTTGCTCAGCCGTCCAGTGGTAAATTTTTTTGTAATAATGATTGCGAATTTTTCGCAACTCATCATCAGTTGGCTGAGCATGTGCGGCCGAAGTTAAGACCCAGGCTGTAAGTAGTAAGTATAAGCTAAAAGTACATTTCATAGTATAACTGTTTATGACGTAAGCGGTAGAACTCTATTGACCAAGCAGAAGACAAGATGATAATAAGGTGTGCTTTTACTACTGGTTCGGTTAAACATAAATTAGGCCCTTAAATGGGTTTAATGCGCATTGAGCTTAGAAATACTGTCCAATAATACAATCGAGCCTGGAATTTTATTAAGCCAAATAACACCCTTTCTGGATCGATATAGTGACATAGTGGTGAACTCAGTCAGTCAGCGTATGCCGTCAACATAAAATCCAAAGCTGATCCCCGTTGTTACCAATCCGGCGACATTAAATTGTTTATATTTCGTAAGTTATAGATTAGACCATTATCTGGATGAGGGCACGAATAAATAAACAGGTCCTACTCAATGTACTATTGCTCTTTATCCTGGTAACGGGTAGCAATGCTCAATTGAAACCCAATAATAGTCTTCAGCATGATATCGATAGTTTACGTAAAGTGGTCAGGAACGAGCTTACTCCGGCAGCAAGAGTGGATTCCTGGATTTATTTAGCCAGTTGCTATTTTGATTTGTCTCGAACCGATTCTATACAATATTGTCTGCAACAGGGTTTCCAAATTATTGCACAAACACCCTATAGAAGCGGGGAGTATTTTCTTCTCAGTTACCAGACCGAGTTGTTGGATAAAAACGCTTTATACGACGAAGCGCTCGATTACGCTCAAAAGAGTTTAAGGTTAGCCAAATCCATTACCGACCGAGAGCTGATAGGTGATAGTTATACACTATTAGGATTAGTGTATAATGATTCAGGACAACCACTAAAAGCTATTCAATATCTCCGACATAGTCTTAGTTTAATTCCCAGCTACACCCATCAGAAGCACCCTGTTTCGCAACGACATCACGCACTTCTTAATTTAGGCCAGTGTTATTTAAAGCTTAAGCAGCATAACACAGCGATACATTGGCTAAACCAATCATTACAGGAAGCGACCACTCAGCAGGATTACCGGATTATGTCAATTGCCCACTGGTTGTTGGGGCAGTGCTATGATAGCCAAAGGCATTTCGAATTAGCAGGTCAACAGTATGAGTTGGGCTATAAGTATGCTAATTCTATTCATGACTGGGACGCTATCATTCTATTTTTTCCTCACTTGTTCTACCATTATTACCGACATAATCAACCTAAAAAAGCATCAGATTTTCTTGAGATAGGTCGTCAACTAGCTGAACAAACCCCTGACCGAATTGCCGCCTTACCCCGCAAGAATTTCTACGTAGAACTTGTTTCCATTTATCGGCTGCTGAAAGACTATCCTAAAGCCGTTCGTGCTCAACAAACTGTTCTGGAAATAACTGAAGAAATTAACAAGAAGGCAAGTGCCCAGCGACTAGCCTTACTTAACAAGTTTAACCAACAAGAGAGTCAGTTACTTCTGCTGGATAGAGAACGTAAAATGCAACTAATTATATTGCAGAAAAATCGACTATTGAATGTGGCCTTGAGCCTTTCCCTCTTGCTGTTAGCCGCTATTTTTGTCATAATTTATTATAATTCACAGCAACGCCGGAGACTTGATCGACTACGTCAGCAAAGGGAGTTAGCTGAACTTGAGCAAAAACGGGAGGTCTCCACGCTTAAGGCTGTGATTGTAGGCGAAGAAAGAGAGCGTAACCGATTGGCTAACGAGCTACATAATGGCGTTGGTGGACTGTTGATATCAGCAAGGTATAGCCTTGAGCGCCAGATCCGGATGACTCCTATACAATTCGGATCGGAACCACTTATTCTTGTCGATAACGCCTATGAAGAGATCCGGCGTATTGCCCATAACCTCATGCCGCACACACTGCAGCATGTTGGTTTAGCTGCTGCACTGGAACAGTATTGCGAATCGATAGTGCAGTCAACTGAATTGCAACTAACGTTACAGATATACGGAGTAGCCGAACGGCTGGAGTCTTCGCTGGAATTGTGGCTATATCGTATTGTGCAAGAACTTGTCAGTAACATTTTGAAGCATGCGAAGGCTACTACAGCGTTAATTCAACTCAGTAATAATAATGGACTTGTTCATCTAACGGTCGAAGACAATGGCCAAGGCTTTGTCGTAACTGAAGTTTTGCAACGAGATGGCTTTGGTTTACGGCAACTGGCTGATAGGGCCTACTACTTAAATGGCACAGTACTTATTGAATCAGAACCAGGTGCTGGGACTTCCATTTTCATAGAGTTGCCAACTCAATCTTTACTATAGCAAATCAAATGATAACTATCGGCCTGCTCGATGACCACCCTTTGATAGTTTCTGGTATCCAACGTATGCTTCAGAATAATTCTGACATTCAGTTACACTGGGCTATTTCTCAACCCGATGATCTCCAAGAACGGCTATTAGAAGCACCAATTGATCTCCTATTACTGGATATAAACTTAACGGTTGCCAATGGTTTGGAGCTTTGTAAGAAACTTCACAAGCAATATCCAGCCTTGTACATAATAATGTTAACTTCTTATGTAGAAACAACACTCGTGAAAGCTGCCCTACGTAATGGGGCAATGGGTTACTTGCTAAAAAATGCCGCAGACAGCGAAATAGTTGACGCTATCCAATCCGTTTTCCGAGGAGAACGCTACTTACCTCAACGCATTAGGGACCTATTATTAGAAGAAAGCCTGAGCCAGCAACCCAACCAGTCACCGAGTCCGATGCCCCAACTTACCAGGCGCGAACTCGATGTGTTAAGGTTAATCGTGCAGGCATTAACCAATCAGGAGATAGCGGATAAATTGTTCGTTAGTCCTAAAACGATTGAAACGCACCGGATGAATCTTTTCCAGAAGATGGGCGTCAAAAACACAGCTGGCCTAGTGCGGATTGCAATGGAAAAAGGTTTGGTTTAATTATAATGAAATTATACAATCGGGCCTGGCTTATCACTACATAGTGATAAGCCAGGCCCGATTGTATAAAACTAAGGGTTTCCCCTGATTTTGCAATATCCGCTTTTTCACTGATGTACAGGGAATATGATCGAGCAATCTTTGCTAAGATTTTCGGAGCTATAGAAGCTTTTTTAAAGACAATTAATCTATCCACATCTTTCTCATGAAAACATGGCTACTTCGATTTCTTAATGCCCTTTTGTTGATTACTTCTATCACCGTATTAACCGATTGTAAAAAGGAGGAAGAAGCGGTTCCCAAACCTGCTGCTCATTTTAGTTATTATCCGAGCACAAATCTAGTGGCTCCGGTTACCCTCCAGTTTTCAAACGATTCAAAGAACGTTGATAGTTATGTGTGGAGCTATGATGGCACTGGCAGGACACTCACTAGCGAGAATATAGCACTTTCGTTCAGCCAAGGAGGTACGTATACCATTACGCTTGCTGCTACCGGAAAAGGCGGGACGGATACATATGCAAAAACGATTACAGTTACCGACTCGCCAACCAATACAACCAAGCCCATAGCTGAGTTTACGTATTCACCAAGCTCAAATTTAGTAGCTCCTGCAAATATAACTTTTACGAACCTCTCAACTAACGGAACCAGCTTCAAGTGGGATTTTGGCGATGGTAGTACGTCATTAGTATCAAGTCCAACCAAACAGTTTACGAAAGACGGTACGTATACAGTCAAATTGACCGCAACCGGCACAAGTGGTTCCAGCGAAGTATCGAAAAATATTACCGTTGGTAAGGTAAATTCGGCACCAGCTGTTGGCAAGGCAGTATTCTGGGCAACAGGCACCTTCTCTTACGTGGTTATCAGTACCGAAGAAGTAATATTTGATGAAGTCGGTGGTGGCAAAACACTTTCTTTTGCTGGTGGGCGAATTGAAAAACCATTCACCTCACAACCAGCCTGTGATGCAGCCAATGCTTATTCAACTCGAAGGCCGGTCGGAAAATACACATATACGGCCATTGCGTATGATGTCAATGGTATAAGACTAGCCAGTGGTTCAGGCGATTATACTGTCGTTGCTAATGGTTGTACATCGGTTAAACTTGATTTTACAGCGGCTACTGCCATCGGTCAGGTCGTGTTTTGGACCGACAAATCGAGCGGATGGAGCAGTATTGATGTGACCGTTAGCGGCTCCTCCGTTGGGAATGTTACAGGATACGCAACCTCCGTGCCTGCCTGTGGTACAAGCAAAGCAGTCACTGTAACCCGTTCGCCCGGAACCTACCCCTATACAGCGACTAGTAATACGGGAGTAAAGTGGTCAGGAAATATCACCGTCACGGCTAATCAGTGTAACACAAAACAATTAGAGTTTCCAGCTACCGCTAATTGTGATTGGGCTGCCTGGAATAAGCTCGCAACGGTTGTAACATTTGTATACAATACAAATTTTTGCGCTGATGGACAAACCTTAACAACAGTCCGCAACGATGCGACTGTAAATATGGATATGCAATTTTGTATACAAAAAGCGGATGGGACTTGGCAGACACTCACTGGTTTGAACACCCGGCCAGGGGGTTATCTAATTGGTCCTAACTATTATGTATGTGGGCGGGCTAAAGGGTATAAATTTTGGGCCAGGCCAACGTCTCAAAGCGCCACATGCCCCTATCCAGAAAAGTGTAACTAAAATAATAAACCTCTAAACAAGTAAATTTATGGCACTTAATTTTGACGAAGCCTTTTTAGATGTGAATGATGCTGGTGATATTCCAACATCTGATAACATTTCCGGTATAGAGCTTAGATTATCTCAGGTTTTCGTAAAAGAGAATGGTACTATTCGATTCCCGCCTTTTCCAGGATTTTCAAAACTATATGTCACAACCATTGTGATAAGTGATCTTGGAAACGTTATTCAAACGCTCGATTTAAAGGGATTTCCAAAAGTTGGCGATAATGAAGAACTACCTGTAGATCGTACTATTTTCTTCTACCAGAAAACGGATTCTAGCCCAAAACCCCCGTCTCAAATACATGTATTTATTTCTGTTATAAAGAGTAAACAAGCATTGAGAGACGTTGGGAAAGTTATGACGAGTCTAAAAAACGATGAGGAGTTCGCTGGAATTGTTTCAACAATTAAAAGTATTGCTAAGGATGCTACAGCTGCCGGTCAAATCTCTGACTTAGTTCTACAGGTAACGTCAATTATAGGAAAATTTCTAGGAAATGTTCAAGATAAACCTCTATTTTCATGGTTTAAAAGTTTTACAAATTTAGGAGGAGAATTTGATAATGCCGGAATATCTATTGTTCCAAAAGAGAATGAAAAAGTAAAAGTTGTAATAAATAACATAGTTAGAGATAAAGAGAGAGAAGAAGCTTTCTTAGCTGCAGAGAATGTTTTCCCAGAAGATTTTCAGGTAACTGAAAATAATTAGTACATTGCAATAGAAAAAGCCATCAAATCAATAACCTGCTTCATTTATGGAAAATAATTTAGCAAAACCGACTCATATAGTTATTAATAAAACGCCCTACTTTGAAACTAGCCCTCAACAGGGCTGGCCACCAGAAGGTAAATTAAAAAAAGGTACTCAAATAACGATAATAGAACCTTCATTGTCACAAGGCTACACAAGAGTAAAAACTGAAGATGGGAGTGTTATAGGGTATGTTGCTTCGAGTGACATTGCTTCTATTGGTAAACTCAGCAAAAAATAGTAGTACAAAGTCACTTTTTGTTTATAAATACTGGCTATGACACGGCTCAATTATTACTTCTATACTTTAATATTTTTAAATTTTTCTTTTTCTACATTATGTCTAGGCCAAGATCAGAAGGTGAAAATTAATATTCATTCTATGACGGGATACTCAAATTATGAGAAATTTGCTAGACTAGCCGTTGTTAAATTGGAAGAAGTCCTAAATTCAGATGAATTTAGAAAGGCAGTATTAAGTGGGAATTACATCCGAACTAATGGATTTTCTAACAAGGATTTGTATGAACAAATAATGAAAGCTCATGAGGTGCAAGGTGAGGGTGGCGAAGACAAGGTGATAGATTTAAGGCTAAGGACACTATCACTGGATTCGGATGGGTCAGGATGGATGAAGGCCTGTGACCTAAATTCCAGATATGGGACAATTGGTATCGATGGAAATAGGGATGGAATTGCTGCAATCTGTCCTCAAAGGCTTGAACTTTGGGCAAAAGAGAATAGTATTTCAGAGCTAGCTGGTCATTACGCTCACGAATATATGCACATAATTGGCTTTAGTCATCATAAATGTCTTTCATCTCAAAATTGGAGAGAGAAAACATTCGTGTATAAAATTGGGAATTTAGTTACAGAGTTAATCAGTAACAATGGAAACGCAAACTAATTGTATTCGTAATAAAACTCGGTTGCGGTCTATTACTTTTCAGGTTGAGTTTTTGACAGCTTTGTAACTGATATTATTGCCATTTTTGGCGCTCTAACTTGCTTAACTACCGGCTATACTTACCACCTTTTACTGGACAATAAGGTAACAATTTTGAATTTGTGTCTATTCTTGGAAATGCTCTATTTATATGACTAATGCTTTTACCAATTTATGCAGTGCCAATTATTGTTTAAGTAAAATTAGAGAATTTAACATTTTCGTCCAGTAAAACCCTCCTTTAAGTGGCAACAAATCAGGATAAAATTTCCAATTTTATCCTGATTTGTTTAAAAATTCGACAAGTTCCGTTTAAATAAGTTTATTCAATTAAGGAAACCATACTTCAACAGAATTATTAGCACCGTCAATATCGAAGAAGTAAGTTTCAATAAGATTTTTAGGTCTTTTGCAATTCAGACGAACACTTTTACAAAGCTCATCAACGGCTTTTATAATAATTACCTTTGATTTTTCAATTAATTTAAAATCACTATCTGATATCTCTATTTTTGTTGCTCTTTCTATCTCATCTAACTCAACTATAATATTATTTACCAAATTGTGTAGTCGTTCCGTTTTGATATAATTTACATTAGATTCAACTACTTTTCTAAATTCTTCTAAAGATTTGTTCATAGCTATAACACTTATCTGTGCATGCATTCTGGTATAAATTGCTCTTCTATTACTACTTACAACTATAGTTTTAATTCCTTCGTATTCTTCATTTTGGCTATCTGTTAATGTATGATCTTTCTTTACACCAATAAAGCCAATTTTTGACTTTATTGGTGTAACAGTAGTAGACGCTGCCTTAGTTGTAAGTTGATCATTATTAGACAAATCAGAAATAGAAGTTTTAGATAATTTAAAGAAGCCTGAACTATATTGTTGAATTGTTGGAAATACATCACTATCATAATAAAATATACATTTTACTTTATAATTTTTTTTGTCTAATAAATTTTGATAATCTATTTTATTTATTAACCCGTCTAAATATAGATACGATACTATTTGAGGTTTAATCCCTTGATCATCAATATTTACTTCAAACGTATATTCTTTTGCATGTCCTACGGAATCCATTATAAGCAATGTTCCTTTGTTTTTAATAGGGACGTACTTATTTTTGGACTTAGGTATAACTTTAAATTTAAAAGTTAAATTTTTTTCATTTGGCCTTGGTGCAACATCTATTGCATCAATATGTTCTAATATTAACTTAATTAAATTTGAATGCGGTTTCTCATAATGCTCTAAGTCTTCACTATTTATAAATTTTGATGGGTTAATCTTATCGGTTATATAACCCAGAAAGCCTAATATCATAGCGATAAGCGCTAAAACAAACAAGCGTTGAATAATCAGTTTAAGAATTTCTCCACCAAATTGTTTGGTGAGCTGTGGAAAAATATTTGCTTTAATAATTTGCCTAGCAATAAAGAAAAAAGCTGATGCAAAAAATCCGGCTAGCATTAAAGGGGTAGAAATATTTGCTGATAGCTCAAAGATTTTATTCATTCCAGATGTGTTATAGATTAAACTTGTGGTTTGACTCTGTAAGAATCCCAATTATCACTCTAAGGACCATTCTCTTTCATTTGAGCCATGTAGATACCATCATCATTGCAGCGCAGATTAATTGGGTTGGTCCCGTTTGGCCGGACACTTTACTTATGAGAGTTTAATAAAACAGTTTGATAATACTGGTTTTCAAAATCAATCGGGGAACGGTAGCCTAACGATGAGTGTAGCCGACGAACGTTGTAATACCCTTCAATATAGTTAAACAACTCATCACGGGCATCTTGTAGACTGATAAAACATCCATCCTCCAGCAGCTCTGCCTTTAATCGACCCTAAAAAGACTCAGCATGAGCCGGTCCGCCGATGCGGTTTTGATAGGGATTATCAGCTTCCGCCATACTTTGCAGACACCGCCATTTATCGAGCCGTTGCCGAAAAGAATGACCAAAATACTGACCACCTCGATCCGTGGACTTGCTACCCTTTACTGGACACGGCCTTAAGATCGTTTACCTGCCTAGTTTAAAGCAGTACGTTGTTTCTTAGTAATATTTCATTTTAGTGGTGGAGCTGTTGATACTTACTTCAGCTCAATTTATTGCTTTAGTGCAAATAGCGGTGCAGCCCGATTCGTTCACGAAAACCCTTGGCCAAATGCACTCTGCTCATGGCTTAAGGAGATCGTAAAGCCTTCAGCTTTAAAGCCAGTAACCGTTCACGAAAAGGTTGCCTTTTCTGAACACTGTTAGGAAAAGTACAAAATATTAAAAAATATAACTTGCCATTGATTTAGCGGTAAAATACTATTTCTATACCTAACGTGGATGAGCTCTCGCCTAACAAGAAGTAGCTAGGCCGCTTTATTGTGTCAAGTCTGGTGGAAGAATGCTGGGTTATTTCTTACGGGTCGATAGCCGAAGACGCTGACGGACCAGATGAAGGGGGTATCTCTTGTTTAACCGCCTTTTTAAGGCCCCAGCTTGACATGGCTTTCAAAATGGGAATCAGTGTCTGACCCGCTTCGGTTAGCCCATACTCTACTCGGGGCGGCACCTCGGCGTGCACCTGCCGCCAGATCAACCCATCGGCTTCCAATTGCCGCAACTGAAGGGAGAGCATCTTCTCGGTCATGTTGGGTATCAGTCGGCTTAGTTCGCTGAAGCGTTTTTTATCCTGAATTAGGTACCACAAGACAACCGTTTTCCACCGGCCCGCCAGATAGTCCATCGTTAAATCCATGGGACAGGTAAACTCTTTTTCCCGGTGCAGGAACAGATACTCTTTATTTTTTATTTTCATCGAAAAAAAGTTTGTCTTTCAACTAATTGATTCTTAACGAAGCGGTTACGTAGTTCAGCTACTATCATGGATGACAGTCCTTGTTCACGATGAAAACGCCAGCTATACTTGTTGCAAAGTAAACAAAAGCAATTCGTAAACGCCTCTCAGCTATGGAAAACGCAGTCTCCAACTCGGTTGAAATTATTCGGTACACCATTGCAGCTGATCAGCAGCTGGCTTTCGAGCAGTCCTATGCCCAGGCCGCCATTCACTTACTGGCATCCCCCTATTGCCGAGGCTACCAACTAATTCACGGGGTTGAGGAAGCAGCCAATTACATCGTTATTATTCAGTGGACATCGGTGGATGAACATCTCAATGGATTCCGCAAAAGTGAGGAGTTTGGCCTGTTTTTTAGGTTGGTTAAACCATTTTTTACTAACATTCAGGAAATGAAGCATTATACCAGGATACCAGGCGACTGGAAAAAATCTGATTTTACTTAACCATTAGTCGCCGTAGGCAGATTACACTTAGATAGTACTTTACACATGTCTATATGTACGTTCAAAAACACATTTCGTTTCGGATTATCGTCCAGTTCGCCTGGCGTAACCTATTGGTATTCATTACTTTGTCTACGGGGGTGTATTACATGCATACGCACTTGAGGATTCCACTGGGGATCTCGTTTCTGCCCTTAGGTACCATTGGTACGGCCGTGGCCATCACGCTTGGCTTTCGCAATAACTCCGCTTATGAACGATTCTGGGAGGCCCGGACCCTGTGGGGTGGCCTTGTCTATCAAAGCCGGATATTTTCTCGCCAGCTCCTGTCGGTCTATATACCGCCAGGAGCCCCTCTGGAGACAGAAAGAAACCTGTTGGATCTGCATCGATCGTTCATGTATCGACAAATCGCCTTTGCGCACGCCTTGCGGATGCATCTGCGCCGGGAAGAACTGACGAATTCGGCTTGTTGGACGCAACTGGGCCCATTGCTGTCGGCGGATGAGTTAACGATCCTCCAGCAGGCCATCAATAAACCCAACTGCCTGCTCAATCTTCAGTCAATGGCCTATGCCAAAGTCAATGATTCCCAGGAGAGTTCGCTATTTCGGCAGATTCAGCTGGAAACGATCCTGGCTGAATTCACGCAATTACAGGGCAAGTGTGAACGAATCAAAAACACACCTTTACCGCGTCAGTATGCCTTTTTTACCAAGGTGTTCGTCTGGATTTTTGTGGGGCTGATTCCCTTTGGTTTGGTGGGTGAACTAGGCTGGTTGACCATTCCGACTTCAGTCTTACTGTCCTGGATATTTGTTACGCTTGAACAGGTGGGCGACTATACGGAGAATCCCTTCGAGGGAGGCATTAACGACGTGCCTATGAGTGCCCTTTGCCAGACGATCGAAATGGAGGGGAAAGAATGGCTTGGGGAAGCTAACCTGCCCAAAGCCCTACAACCCACCGACGGAATTTTGCTATAATGAAGGGACCTCTTTACCCTATTGATTACACCTGTTACTGGACCTGCTACTTTTTAGGGGACACTCAGGTAGGATAATCTGGCTGTCCAGTTTACTGTAGCCAGTTCATTTTGGACTTGCTACCTTTTACTGGACAATACAGTAAGCATGATCTTCCTATGCAGTTTACCATAGCAAGACCAGTCCAGTACATAACAGAACTCCAGTTCGTTTTGATTAACCACCGTTTAACAAGATTGCATGGCTCAGTCCTCATAAACAAAGCCCGCCACGGGCCGAATCGATTCAGCATTCCAACTCATAAAGGCATCAACCCAGAAAACATTGCTTTATTCACTGAGTGATACGCTAGCCTAACTACATGATACTTAACTCTCAGACCAACCCACCGGCCGCTACGTTATCCTTTCAATCCATTGAGCCTGAGGGGTCGATGGCCGACTTTGTCCATTATTTTTGGCAGCTTACCAATGCGACCACCGAGCCCAAAACCGTCACCATCCTGCCTGACGGCTATTTTGATCTTCTTTTTTCAGTCGTTAACAACCAACCGGTCCAGGGGTCGTTGGTTGGTCTGATCACCCAGCCCGTTGACTATCTTATGCCCATTAATGCGACTACATTTGCCATTAGCTTTAAGCTGCCAGCAGCCGAGTATCTGTTCAACACGAGTATGGCTGATTTAGTCAATAAAAGCACCGCCATACCCCTTGACTTTTGGGGGTTTGCTCCAGCCGATTTTGCCGATTTTACCCACTTCGTCAGCCGGGCCAATCAACTAATGACCACGCGTTCAAGCCCGTCTCTTGACCCTAGAAAACTGGCCTTATTTGTGCTGCTTTATTCGACGAATGGAGACCGATCCATTACTGACATTTCGGCTACCATTCATTGGAGCCCTCGGCAGCTCAATCGGTATTTTACCCGGCAATTTGGCCTGTCGCTAAAAGCGTATTGCACCCTGTTACGGTACCGAGCCTCGTTTGGCCAGTTGATGGACGGGAAACTCTACCCCCAACAAGGCTATGCCGACCAGGCTCATTTTAGTAAAGAAATAAAAAAATATTCCAGGGCTACCCCTAAACAACTGGCAGCCAATAAAAAGGACCGATTTATACAATTATCGACGCTGTCCAAACCCTAAGTTTGCCCAACATAATGAACTCGAACAAATGCTACAAAAACTAAGTGCCGACACTAACGCCATCAACTGGTTTGAGATTCCCGTTACCGACCTGAAGCGGGCGCAGCAGTTTTATGAAACCCTGCTGGCCATTAAGCTGCAAACGCCCCCACCCGCCGATGGGGAAGAGATGGCCTTTTTTCCTCGTTTACCGGATACGATTATGGCCCTATCGGGCGTAGTATCGGGGGCATTAGTCAAAAGTGACCGGTTAAAACCCTCGTCGGATGGTCCCCTTATTTATTTGAATGCCAGCCCGAGTCTACAACCCGTTATTGACCGAATAGCGACAGCGGGTGGAACCGTTCTGAGTCCTAAAACAAAAATTCCTGCTGGTTCTATTTGCATCCTGAAGGATACTGAAGGCAACAGGGTAGCTATTCATGCTGCGGAATAAGTGGTTAAGACTCACCCAGAGAAACTTACTTTGTGGCTCTGGTTTCACTGGGTTTTGCTCCCGTTTACTGGACACGACCTTAAGATCGCTTATTTGGTGTCCAGTAGAAGGGGGTAATTCTAGTCTTAGTAATGTGACATTTTAATGGCTACTTTTTTGATAAATAATTCAGCTCTATTTATTACTTTAGTGCAAATGCCAGTTTAACTATCTTCGTTCACGAAAATGCTTGGCCATATGAACGCTTGTCAGGGCTTAGGGATGTAATTTGACCTTTGTCCAGAAACCCTGAAAGCGTTCATGAAAAGGTTGCGTTATCTGAACACTTACTATGAAATGTACAAAACGTGAAGGGGCAATGCAGAGCTATTCTTATTCCTGCTTTAGCAGTAAAATACCATTTTCAGGGTAGATTTAGATTGACTATTTGCACCTACTTCGTCATTCTGTTCACCAGTTGACGAACGTTTGCATGTCAACAAAACAGAAAACAAAATGTCCTTTCAAACATCCACTAAATGACACACGATAGAAGGATTTCTTGAAAGGACTGAATAAAAGTTGAATCACTTCATATTTCGGTATTCTATAACCTGGAGGATTCCTATTTTACCAGGGGCAGTGTGCCTTTCTACTCGAAAAAGGGGGTGATTCGATGCTGGTTAAGAAGTCGCTTTTTTGATCCAGGCGATCCGACCTGCCTACGGCCGGGACTGGTAACCGGTCTAGTGGCTGATTAAATCGTTCCCGATTCCAGATTTTCTTTACTGATGTTCATGGCTTGTTCCAGCATCCCTTGAAAATCTGGCAAAAGATGGTCCTGGATAATTTTCTTAGCCTCTTCGTTCTTAGGCGTGATTACATATTTCCAGTCGATGAGTACCTTTTCTTCCTCAAGGGCGATGAACACCCAGGCCCCGTCCACTCGTTCCACCAGGCTGCTCAGGCCTTGGTCCGTGAAGTGTTCCAGTTTATACGAGAAATAATTCGGGTAATCGACATGCACCATGCTCTCGTAGGCTGAATTACCGTCGGCAAAGGTGACCGTACGGGATAAGCCTGCCTTGATCCAGTAGGCTGCTTCATTCGTTTTTACAATGGCCGGAATGGTATGGTACCCGGGAAAGATAGTAGATAACAGGACTGGCTGAATGTAGTCGAAGGCAACCTGGATGGGAACGTTCACGGTTTGCAGTACTCGGGCGGTTGGATTTGATAGCTGGTTTTGTTGACGTTCTTCTCGAGTTTCCATACTGGGTAACTTGTCTGATTGTGATAAATTTTTTTTAATGATTCTATAGGCTCAAATCCTGATGCACTCACCCTTGACGATATATACATGTCTATCAGCTAATTTTCAGGATCTTGTTGTCGGCGTGTGTCCGGCAGTCAACTTTACTGTCAATCCAGAATAATCACCGACTTGCCGATCAATTTACCCTGACGGGCTTCCCTATAGGCTTGCCTGACATTGGCAAAGAAATACGTTTTAGCCAGCACGATCTGCAGGTCAGCTTCCGCTAGCTTGGTTAACGTAGTGAGCCCGTCAGCGGTCGGTTTGACGATCAGAATCTTATGTTTTTGGCCGGAAAAGATGTTGTTGATGAACGAGGCAATGATTGCCAACGGGGAGGGAAGCGTACTGACAAAGACGGCATTTGGCTTCATCAAATTTTTTGCCTCTCTAAAGGAAAGCTTAGTGGTTAGGTCTATCACCGCGTCGAATCGCTTATTGAGGAGTTTGATCGGTTGCTTGGTGTAGTCGACTACGGAATCCGCCCCCCATTGGGTGGCCTGGGTAACGCCTTTGGTACTGACGACGGCGGTTATCTTAGCACCTCGTTTTTTAGCCAGCTGCACGGCAAATAAGCCAATCCCACCGGTAGCCCCGTTGATCAATACGTCCTGGTTAGCGCTAACAGCGGCCAGCTGATCCATAATCTGCAGGGCAGAAAGGCCGGTTAGCGGTAAGGCCGCAGCCTGCTCAAAGGAAATATTGGCCGGTTTTAGGGCAATATCGGCTTCCTTGACGACCACGTAATCGGCTAGGGCTCCGCCCTTAAATACATCCAGTACGCCAATGACCGCATCTCCTGCGGTAAAGCGGGCAACGGCGCTGCCGGTTTGTTCGACCATACCCGAAAAATCGATGCCTACCGATTTAGGGAATGTCGAACCCGACATCAATTTCATGTCGCCCCCGTACACCTTCCAATCCAGGGGATTAATCGAAACCGCTTTTACCCGGATCAGCAGTTGATCGTTCTGGATCGGGGGCACCGCTTGCTCGGTTACCTCCAGCACGCTCTCGTCACCAAATCGGTTATAGATTACTTTTCTCATGTTGGTTGCGTTTGTTAAGTTGACTAAAAAGCCCAGTTATTGAAAAAGGCGCCGGGCTTACCGCCGGGCTATACGAGTTGGGTCAATTCATCCCATACCGGGTAGTCGGTATACCCATGCGCACCGGGGGTGTATAGGGTTGTATAGTCTACCTCATTGAAGGGGACTTTTTTTTCGATCCGGTTCATGAAATCGGGGTTAGCCAGGAAGCTTCGGGCAAAGGCTACCAGATCGGCCGATCCGGCCTGTAATTTGGCTTCGGCGGTTTGGGGGGTTAGTCCATTACAGTAAATAAGCGTATTGGAAAAGGCGCTGCGGATGGCCTGGTGCGTTTTCTGGGGTATCAAAGGATTGTCGGATAGGTGGAGGTACGCTATGTCTAGGCGGTTCAACTCGCCACTCAGGTACGCATAGGTCTGGTGAACGTCAGCCTCCTCGTAGGCGGGCATATCGCTGAGCGTCGAGTAGGGCGATATGCGCACACCAACCTTCTGGGGGCCGATAGCATCGGCGATTTTTTGGGCGATCTCCAGGGTTAAGCGGCTGCGATTCTGGATACTGCCGCCATAGTCGTCCGTACGGGTATTGATATGGGGGTTTAACGATTGCTCCAACAGGTACCCATTTGCGCCATGCAGTTCCACTCCGTCAAAACCGGCTCTGACCGCATTCTGGGCGGCTTTGACAAAGTCATTGATCGCCTTGACTATGCCTTGTGCATCCAGGGCTACCGGTACGGAGTATTCCTGCAAACCGGCTGCGTCGGTATAGATTTCGCCGGTCGCTCGGATGTCAGAGAGCCCTACCGGCTGATAGCCTTCCGGTAAATTAGCGATATGGGCGATCCGGCCCGTGTGCATCAGTTGGACAAATATTTTGGCACCGCTCTCATGGACGCCCCGGGTGACCGCCTGCCAGCCGTCAATCTGGGCCTCAGAAAAAAGGCCTGGAATGCGGGGATAGCCCAACCCTTCCGGACTGGGGGAGGTCCCTTCGGTAATGATCAGGCCCGCTCCGGAACGCTGCTTGTAATAGGTGGCCATCAGGGCATTGGGGACGTTGCTTATAGCCCGGCTGCGCGTCATGGGGGCCATCACAACATGGTTTTTCAATTGGAGTGCGCCTTTGGTGAAAGGCAGGACTAATTTTTTCATGGCTGTGTGTTTTACTTTCGACACCGCAAAGGTGGGCTTACTGGAGAAGGAGAAATAGCGCAAAAAGCCGAAAAAACAGTCGAATCCGACAAGGTTGGTTAGTCCTGATAACGACCATGCCCGTGTTCGTATCGGATTCGTTTACAGAAAGGAGGGCGGCATGAGTCGACTTGTCGTTTGCGACTGATTTATCGTCTCATCGGAATAGTTTTCAACCCAGCCCCTTCCGAGCTTTGTGGCGTATTTAAATTAACTCCTGATGGAAAATCACAAAAACCAGCCTATCACCGTTGACCCCGAAGCAGGGAATAGCGTTTCGGTTATTTGGGGACACCTACCGAATTCTGATCAGCGGTGCGGCCACCGGTGGCGCTTTCGCTACCATTGATATGCTAATCCCACCCGGCGGTGGCCCTGGTCCGCACGCCCACGCGGGTTTTGAGGAATCCTTCTACGTGATCGACGGCGAAATCGAGGTTAAATCCGAATTTGGCCAGTACACTGCCACGAAAGGATCGTTTATTAGCATTCCGAAAGGGGGCGTGGTGCACGGCTTTAAAAATAATACCGGGCAAACGGCCCATCTGCTTTGCACCGTAGTACCGGCCGGTCTGGAAACGTTCTTTGAGGAGATCGGCCAACCCGTTGCTGCGGGCCAGTTCCTGCCGCTGCCCCATTTTGATGAAGCCACCATTCACCACTTACAGGCTATTGCCCAAAAGCATGGTCAGCAGGTATTCCCCCCTGATTACCTGGGGTAAATAGCGCGTTACGAGGACGAATAGCGCTTCGGGTTCAGGCCATACTGCTTTTCAAAGACCCGGCTGAAGTGGCTCAGATTGGAAAAACCCAGTTCATAGCCCACCTCGCCAACCGAATGCTTGCCCTGTTTTAAGAGAAAGGCGGCTTCTTCCATGCGGGCCTGCTGGTAATAGGTATAGATCGTAATGCCAAACGTTTGCTTGAACAGCTGTTTTAATTTGGTTTCACTCATGGCCGCGACCTGGGCCAGTTCCCGAATGAGTGGGGGCACGCTCAGGTCGCTGATGATCTCACTACGAATATACAGGAGTCGTTCGGCATCAGCGCTGTTAATGGGTTGGTGGGCAGCACTTTCGCGTAACGATAATTTATGAAAAACCAGATAAAGCAGTTCCTGCACCTTAATCTGCATGTAGAAATGGCTCAGTTGATTAGTCATGTCCAGGGCCGCCATGTTTTTAAGCAGCAGCTTGGTTTCGGCTCCCATGCGTTCAAAGAAAAGAAAGGAATTGCCGTTACCCGTAATGGTTTGGAGCACCGAATTGGGTTCGCTAATGGCTAACAAGTCGGTCAACCGGGGAGGCTTTATGGCGACCACGACGTACTGAATTTGTTGACGGGCGGGAAATCGTAGGGTAGAGCTTAGATCGTTGGAGGTCACCTGGATCGCTGACTCATCGCGCTGCGAAAACAGAACCTGGGTGTCCTCATCGTAAGCGATCTGGAGTGCCTGCTCGTTGTTGTAAAAAAAGACGGTGATCAAATCATTTCCCTGGCCGGACGTATGGCGTTTGACAATGAGATCTTCCTTAAGCAAGTACCGGTGGATGGTAATCTTGAAGTCGGGTCCGAAGGCCAACTTGCGAATGTACCCCTGTCCCAGCTGATCGGGTATCACCAGCAGGCCGTTTTGTACGGTTGCCTGTATGTGCCGGGCAAAATAGGTTATAAAATCAAAATCGGGTGTCGCTGTAAAGCTGAAAAGCATGATGAAAGGGCCGTATATGGCTAACGGGTAGCATTAGGTCACGGTCGAAATATAGACCGACAGCGTTAAAGTTGAAAATGAAAATGCTTCGATCAGCCTCGCCTCTGGTTATAAATCGGTTGGCAGGTACGCTTACCGGCGAAACAAGCGATCGACTGGTATCGTAGGCATCAATGCCATTCTCATTAACCAACCTATAAGCCTGCTGCTATCAATTCTTAAGCCGGTGGTATCACTTTATATGACCTACCAAAGGACATCCGGTCAAGGTCTACGGTATAAACCATTTAGCGAATTACCAGGAGCCGTCTCCTTAGTAAGTCTTACGAACGTGTGGTGCTTAAGAATACCGTTGCTCCAATTCTTTCGTAGCTTGTTTCGAGGGCTTAGTCGTGAAATTTTAACCCGTCGAGGGCCTTATCCACTTTCTTATTCTCGCCATACACGATGACCCCTACCAGGTCTAAGTCATCGACGGTGTGACGGGCTATTTCCTGCACATTCTCTTCGCCGGACTTGGTGCCCAAAAGCGGGTTGGTGTAGATGCCGATGGCCAGATCCCGGTCTCTGGCTCTCTGAAATGCCCGTTGCAGTTTTTCCGATGTATCGGCCTTGTAAATAAGGATCGGATGCTTCATAAAGGGAAGGAATTTCACCTGATCCGATGTGATAAAGTCTCCTCCGTGTGTTTGCGAAAACTGGATGGCGATACTACTGGCCAAGAATGAAACCACGTTCATTTTCTGCCAAGAGAGCAAATCGTTCTTTAGGATGATGGCTACTTTCTGATCGTACATGGCTATTGGGTTAGATTTAATTCCATTTGAATGTTGCCCCGTTTGTAAGGCGTAGTCCGGCCGACAACTTTTTGAAAACCAAGCTTTTGGTAAAGATTGATCGCTGGGGTAAGGATGGTATTGCTTTCCAGATAAATCCTGGAAGCGCCGACTTCTCGGGCGGCCTTGATGGCGGCTTCACCAAGCCGTTTACCGATACTTTTGCCTTGTGCCTTTGGCGAAACGGCCATTTTCGCCAGCTCAAAATCATAGACGGGATCGTCCATTTTGATTAATGCGCAGACCCCCACCGGTTCATTGCGGTATAAGGCGATGAAAATCTTACCGCCCTTGTCCAGGATATGTTCTTTGGGATTGTCCAGGGCTTTGTAATCCGACTCTTCCATGGTGAAATAGGCAGAAATCCATTCCTCATTGAGGAATTTAAACGGGGCCTGCTATTGATCCTGATAGGGAATAATTTGAACGTCCTGCCCTTCCCTACGCTTTTTCTGCTCTTGAACCCGTTTAAGCAATGATTTCTGGTCCAGCAGAAACTCCCATTCGGCTAGGGCTTCCCATAGATTGTGCGTTGCTTCCTGGATGATGCCATCAATAGCCACCTCGACATCGGCCGATTGGCGTTTTACTTTTTCGGCTAAATCGGTTCCCTGCCGAGTCAAGCCGACCACGTTTCTGCGTTTGTCCTTCGAATTCAGATTTCCTTCTACAATCCCGGCCGCTTCCATCTCTTTGATAATCTTTGTCACGGAGGGTTGCGAATGCCCAATCTCACCCGCGATTTCCGTGACCGTTTTTCTTCCATCGTTGGAAAGAACAAAGAACACGGGGAACCACTTGGGCAAAAACGCTACGTCATATAACGCATATATTCTGGCTGCATCATCGGTAATTCGCATGGTAAAAAGGCGGAGTCTGCTTCCTAAAGCCATTTTGCCGGTTTTGTCAAAAAGATCCATAATTGATTATATAACTAATTATGCAAATATAGTAAAAGCACCTTTTGTTCCCAAATTCGACGAATTATTGTGACGTACAGGTTATGTTTTATGCACTCTTATCAAAGCAGTCTCCTTTTGGAGATAAATAATCCGTATCAATGCGAAGCAGATATTGTCCGACCATAGGGCTGGCCATATTTTTGCTTCAACTAGGGTCGTCGTTCAGCATCCGTTTCACACGTAAGGCCGAGCTTAAGACCGGACTGCCTTGGTCGGTCGTTGCGGTGAGCAAAATGAAGGGCCGTATGCTACGTAAAAGTAGTTGACAGGTATTGAAAGAGGTTGTCAATCAAACGCCCATTTCTTGAAGCAGAGTCATGAAGTTTCTACCGTCTCGAATAGGAGCGTTTTTGTGAGACTGCCGGACATAACCAAACAAACAGTCGCGCTCCATCGTACGTCCGTGTGACCCGTCCCAGCAGGGGACGGGTCACACGGACGTACGATGGAGCGCGACTGTTTGTGTCCGAAGAGTTAAATGGGTATTTTAAGAGAAGTAAGGTGTACCATAATAAGCATCTACAGCATAGGCTTGTCCGTTGAATCTGGATGTGGCTTTAACTCGCTGAGAAGCGAACTGGTGTAATCGCCTGATTAAAATGCCGTGGACTTGCAACATTATACTGGAGATTTTTTTCAGGCAGCTATCGGGGTAGTGTAAAAATAAGATTCTTGTTGAGCGGGAGTCTGATACTTCAGGCTTGAATGTCTCCGTCGACGATTATACCAGCCCTCGACATACTCGAAGGTGGCTAACCGGGCGACGCTCCGAGTCGGAAAATCAGCGTGGTTCACCAGTTCGCTTTTGAATGTCTTGAAAAAGCTCTCCGCCACGGCATTATCCCAGCAGTTACCTTTTCGGCTCATGCTCTGCACGACTGGCAATCCCTTTAAATGCTCCCGAAATTCAGTGCAAGCGTACTGGATGCCACGATCCGACCGGGTCGCCGGAGCGATGAAAGAGAAGTTCGCCATCTATCCGTCTGTTCTTGAGAGCCATACGCCAGGCGGCTACGCTCGTATCAACCGCTTTCAAGTTATCGCTCAATGCCCAGCCGATCACCTTTCGATCGGCTAAATCCAGCACAGTTGTCAGGTATAGCCAGCCTTCACCAGTTGGAATGTAGGTGATGTCGGACACCCATTTCTGACCTGGCTTATCGGCAGTGAACTCTCTGTTCAACAGATTTTTAGCTACTGGATAATCATGCGATGAGTCGGTCGTCTGAACACGATACTTTTTATACATGATACTGCGAATCGCTGCTTTATGCATCAATCGGGCTACTCGGTTCCGTGATGCCTTTACGCCCCGTTCCCGTAATTCATCAGCGATCCGGGCCACCGTGGCGCGGGACTGCCGTACCGATACTGACTCTGGGCATGTACCAGTCGAATATCATTCAACAACTGCGTTTGTTTTAGTTGTCTGGAACCCACCGGATGTTTGCGCCAGTAATAGTAACCACTACTGCTCACCTTCAGCACTTTGCACATCTTCTCAACAGGAAACTGGTTGGTGTTTTCCGTTATAAATTGGAAGATTTCCCGTCTCCCCTGGAGAAGATGCCGACTACCTTTTTTAAGATATCGCGTTCGAGTTGAGCATCTTTAAGCTCTTTCTGTAGTCGCCTGATCAGCTTCTGCTCCTCGCTAAGTCCAGGGGCCGGGGATAGTAATTGACCGGGGCTTTTATGGCTTTGTCGCCATTTGGTAATTCGACTTGAATCGATGCCCAACTCACGAGCAGCTTCTTGCACGGAGCCTTTTGCATGGGATAACTCAACGGCCATTTTTCTAAACGTCTCGTCGAATACACGCCTTTTTTTCATGGGTACCTTTTGGTTTGTCCCCAAATGTGCTTAAAAACTGTCTCCGGTCAAATGTAGCAGGTCCAGAAGCTACCTATATGGCGTAAACTATTCATAACTAGCTTACTCCAGTTGATATGGCAGGTTGCAATGAGCCAATGTACACCTCCAAAAATGATGGTTTTTACTTCACTCTACCAATATTCCCTTAACATAATACCGGTCTTTTAACCTCCCTTTTTAAAGGTCAATTGGACCTGTTTTCAGGGCTTGTATAAGGCATATGATCTTAGAATAGTTTCTCAACATAATGGTAGCTATACAACAGCTCTTCAAAAAGTACAACACCTGGCTAACTCGATTAGTGACTAGGCATTGTACTTTTCCCCTGTTATAAGGAATTACCAAACTTGGTAGCCTATTTCCCCCCTTTTAGCTTGGTAAATAGCGACAGAATAAAAGTGGACTACAATTCATACTGAGTAAGTCCAATAGTAAGCAAAATCACTAAAATTAATCCGAGTAGGATAACTAGCCTTCTTGTAGGTTTTCCAACTGGTCTGTTCATGTTTAATAGGATTTGTTTCGGGTGATTGGGGCCTTGCCCCAATCACCCGAATTCTTTTTAGGCATAGACTACCTTGAGTATGTAAAAAAAATCGGCCACATAAAGCAGCCGATTTTTGAGTATCCCACCATTCACTGTACTACTTAGAACAACTGTTTGTGCGTGTTTTCGTTTTTTTTGTGCACTGTTAGGATCAAGAGTGCACAAAAAAGGAGACTAATCTTATTAGTCTCCTTTCCGTTTCTATTCACATCACTTAACTGACTATCAGTAACTATTATCTGTACGAGAAAACAAAACCACTGTTGACAAGTTTTTTAAAAACTGATTTACTCAACGACTTTATAATCTTCCTCTTAGGCTACACTAGACAAAAGTGTAGCCTTTTTTTTGTGTATAGTTGGGGTGGTCCATGCCTAAGAAAATCCAGCCCGGTACGGGCTAACTGGCCAACCAAGAAAAGATTGGAAAGGGCGGCCGTCGCCTTTAGCTTTGACCTTCGATTAAAATCCTATATTTATCGACCTTCCAGCAGTTCCGGTGAACTTGGGAACGCCTATTCAAGCAATGAGGGCTAAACAGATTGATGATTCTAGCGAGTGGCTGTCATAACCGATAGTGCCTGGATAGTTTTATATGGGAACGATTTCTCGCCCTACCAACTGTCAGAACAGACGGGTTTGTCTTTTGAGGAAGTCGTTGAGAAGGGGGTTACCCTTCAGACAACAGGTCCTCATCAGGGTGGTTTTGCGCCTTATGGTTGGGCTCGATCAACGGCCTTTACCCAGGTCGAAGGCGAAAGCATAGAGAATCGATTACTCCTGTTGTTGAGTGAACTATATGACAAAGTGGGAAATCGACTTGCCGACTTTAATATTGAATCTATTAGTGTCTGGCTGGTAGTCAAACATAGTGGAGAAGGTCAACACGGGTTTGAGATTGGGCCGCAAGTCTTACTATTGATCGGCCAATTAAGCGCCACCTTGTGCATAGACTACATGCTGTAAAAAGGAAAGCACCACTCTCGTTAGGACGTTTGCTGAATGAACAGGCCTACGCTAGGCGATTGAGGGGTTAGAAAATACGATCGAACTCATGGATATAGCGGCGGTTAATAAACGATTTGAACGGGTCATTCAGCGCGCCTTTGTCAGACCCTTATCCTCAAGGGGTTACCAACGAGTTGACAATCAATTCTATTTGAAAACAGGACGGGTGGGCAAGTTGCTAACTATCCAACGAGAGCCTGAACTTATGCAGCATGGTCAAATCGTGATCTTCACCATCCATGTCCATATTACGTCCGATGATTTTTGGGATTTATCCTATCCTGACAAGTCTTACCCTAGCTCCCATTCTTTTCCTTTCCAGGATAGCTACCCTTACTATATACTTCATCGCCACTTAGGTAGGTTTTATGGTAAGCTGCGCGGCGATCAATGGTTGGCTCTTGATTCTACCCTTCCCGAACAACTAATGGTTACCTACCTGCGGAATCTGCTGTCAAGTCGAATCTTGCCGTACCTTGATAAGATTAATTCGATTGATGATATCCTGAATGAGTTCAAAATACCTTCTAGCTCTCGAATGCAGATGTTAGCCTGGTTAGGTCGTCGTGATGAAGCCTATGCCGAATTTACCAAATTGATGGCATCCCGGCATCAGAAAGGGTTTCGAATAAACATGGTTGGCTTTGCCAAGCGCATAGGTGTAATTGAGTAGAGGGGAAGAAAGACACCGCTCTATTTACCAGAAAACCTCCGGTGGGTATCTTTGCTAAAGTATGAGAAGCGAGTTATGCAGCGATGTATCGCCCCGAGTACAATAATTGCGGCGCAGACTCGGCTTTAGCCCTTAGTTAACATAATTACTACTTATACAATATGATTGAAACTACTTTCAAACTTACAGAGCACGAACTTTATAAAGGGTTACTTGCTATTTCTCGAAGTCGTATAACGACAAAGACATCTAGAATATTTGGTATATTTATTACTCTAGTAAGTATATCAGTGCTATATGGTGACATAATGAATAATGCTACACCCTCTCTATATTCTGTTTTACTGCTATTATTTGGTTTGTATTCTATTTTTTTAGCGGAGATTTCCAGTAAGATTCAAGCTCGGTCCCTTATGAAGAAAAAAGCGCAAATTACCGAGTCAAGTATTTACATTTTTGATGAAACAAGCTACCAGCTTAGTGGCGAAAGCTTTTCCACTCGCATGACATATAATAAATTATTTGAAGTGCGAGAAGTAAGGGATTTTATCCTCTTACGGGTAACAGAAGGAAGTGCGAATATATTACCTAAACGCGCTTTGTCCGCTGATCAGTTTACTAGCTTGAAGCAAATAGTAATGGCTGTACCCAACTTGAAGCTTAAGTTGAAAGGATGAAAGTAAAATATAATTAAACCGATATTTTAGTCTATTAATAACTTCAGAGACTTCTAAGTTTATTCTCTTTACATAACGTTATTTATACAACTAATCTAGAAAAAATGAAAAATGCGGCAGCTTTTTGACTGAATCTGTAATAGTATTTTTCTACGTTACTCACCTTATCAATGATCTTGATTCCAACCTATTCTTTTGTAAAAGGGTCATCATGAAAAATCTTTCATGCAATGAAATTTACATCTTTTGTAGTTCTGCTTCTCCTGACCTTAACAGGTTGTAGCTCTGACAAAGCCATCAAGCCCATTGACCTCTCCGGATGCACTGATAAAAAGTATACGCGAGCAAAGCCACTTCAAAACATAGCTACTATTGTTCTTGCCAGAACGTACACCACTATCAACGGTAGCAGTTTTACGGACTATTATTTAGATCAACCAGACGTAGCCGGTTTTGCCGTTCCCTGGGTAGCCTGTAATTTGCCAGATGCGTATAAAAAGGACAAATTAGCTGTTCGAATCAACGGCTATACATTGACTTATCCGGGTATGGAAAATGAAAACGGTATTGGTAACCCAATTGAGCTAACGCATATAGAAGTGAGATAGCTATACAAGAAAAATGCAAAAGCTTTATTGATATAAGATTAGCGTGATTTCTAGAGCAGTTATATAACTAGCATTATTTTGCGAGAATAAAAGATGATTTCATACAATTAGATACAATCAATAAACTTAGATTATTACTATCGTACTTCAATTGGAATAACCTCTAAACGCGTTGTTTCACCGATTATATTTCTGTTTAGATGCCTACGATTCCATTTCAACACATAGTTAACCCCTATTAATACATCTATGGTTGCGAGCACACTACTCGTTGCTTGAGATCGTTTGGGATTGATGTAATGATCTGTTACGCCAAAAATTAAACCAAGGGCGATAGCTGGTAGAATGCTTCGCTTGATAGGGACTTTGTCTAAATTAGTGATAGCTGAAAGAGGAATTTCTCTTTTAGCGCTAAAGCTCGTCGTACTGTAAATAAGGGTTGAATCGGTGATGTCTCGAACGACTCCACCCGCTAAAAATTGATGTCCTTGAAATAGAGTGTACCGGCATTGAATAAACTGTTGCCGCTTAATATCGATGCTTTTGTCAGTACTAAGATCAGTCATTCTTAATAGACGTTGAGAATAAACAGACCATGAAGAGATACAAATAAGCACAAGTAATAGCCCAGTCCTCATTATCAAATTCTTCGTTATATAAGTGCCATAGCTGTTGCAAAAGTCAATCTCTGTTTGTGCTGGCCCCGTTAATATAGAATTCCCAGTCAATTTATTACCTATAATCGGACTGAACTCTCCGCTCTTTTGGCCTTTCCAGACTTTTGCAACAGCCACTGGCATTATGTTCACTAATTCTATACCTACTTAGGTTGGAGAGTGGGTAAATGATAGTGAATATACTTCCCCCTCAATGGACCAGCTAGTAACTCCGACTCATTTAACTGAGTAAACCGATCAATAGAGGGCATCTTCAGCACTTGAAGCAGCTCACCCTTGGTAGCATCTCTTTTGTAAATACCCCTTCCAGCCATCTCCACGATCAAACTACTATCAACTAAGATAATATGTCTGACTCGTCCAGGACCCTGTTTCCAAATCAGCCTTTGGTCCTTAATTGAATAACAGAAGAGCCCCCTTTCCCAAGTGCCAATGAATACAAATTGCCCATCTTTGGTAATCGGAGTACCATATTGAGCATTGTAGGCTACCGAAGCCACCGTTTTAAACTTGGCTACAGTTTCACCTTGTGGATCTATACCGGTTAAGTATCCGTCTACATCGTATTCAATAGTCCGTACATTCTCTTGCTGGTAATGAATTTTCAAGAGATTAGGAAGAAATTCTATCCTCATTACATTTCCAAAACTGTTGTCCAATCCGACTTATGTTAACCTACAAGAAAAGTTAGACATAATTCCAATTTTGTTATATAGCTAATTTAGGGGCTTTCAAATGATTTAGTCATCTGTAAAGGCAGAGCTTTGTCTCTGCTTGACGGCGGTGGCCGACCATTGCTTTCTCTTTCTTCAGGTTATCTGCTATCATTTGATTCGCCCATCGCCTTATCGTGCAGTCTCGTTGAACGCCCATTTTTTGAATCAACCATTATTTTAATTCCTGCCAAGCTAAATACCGGTAGACCGTCGCCCGGCTCAGATGGAACAGTTGACCAATCTCTAAAATCGTATGGGTTTTCAGGGTATACATAGACTTCACCGCTCGTGCTTTTATTTGGGCTTCAGCCCAGAGCCCTTTGGGACGTCCGCCCACTCGTCCTCTGGCACGGGCTGCGGCCAAGCCCGCTTTGGTCCGCTCGTGAATTAAGTCACGCCGGTTCGCCGGTGCGATCGAACTCCGCTAGCGAAGCAAATATATTAA
>NZ_JBHUOM010000013.1:0-10778 GCF_042686045.1 Spirosoma flavum | reverse complement strand
CAGTCAATGGCTGCGGCATGAAAACGAGTGTAAATCTGTCAAGTAAAATCAGGGTAATACAACCTTTAGTGAGAGAAAATCTTGAATGATTATCAGCTGATGACTACATATTCAATAACGATCAAAAATCATTTTAAAGCTCTATCATTTCATATAATCGGGACATGTTTAATGGCCCTGGTAGTGGTCTACTTTGAGTATGATCCTCTTTTGGTAAAAGTTTGTGGAGTATTTTGGATAGCTCTGACTCTACCTACACTATTCTTACATATTGGGTGGTGGCTGAACTGTGTTGACAATGATTTTTCATTGACTTAAAAGAACATTTGTACTCTGCTGGCGTCGATACGGCCCCTCTAAATTTTGTGCTTGAGCATTATTTGAGCTTACCAGATAACAAGCCACTTGATGCCCGGTACTTTGCCCCACGAGGAACACCAGGTGTGGGCGTTCCGGGAAGCGATCCAAACGTTCCAAAAAATGATCGTCGATAAGCCTGAAGATGGCAACGGCGAAGCAGAATAATTTATATTTGCTCAATCTAATCCAAAGACAATACTTGAGAAATATGTCTTTTCCACAGTTCAAGAATTTCCGCGTTTTTTCAATCTTAGTAGCTTTATTAATCTTTGTTGGATGTCATAAAGACCCAGACCCTCAACCTGATTTAGTTGCAGATTTAATAGGTACTTATAAAGTACAGAAAGCAGTAACTATCTTCAATTCTACAATCTCTACTGATGAATTTCCATTCATAGCAGGTAGGATAATAATTGAGCGATCTAACTCAGATAAGACCAGAATTGGAGTCAGTTCGTTTGTATTTTCCAATGGTGGCCCAGTTAGTGATGAACAATTAAATGAGGCTATGAAAATATTTCCACCCAATAACTCTCAATCATTTACGTTTCCGGTAACCCAAAGAAATGACACAATTTTCTTTACTGACAACCAAAAGTATTTTGGTAGCTTTTATAAGGACGTGGTAACATTTAGATACAAAGGCTCTTTTGATAATACACTTACTGCAACTAAGGTAAAGTAGAATGAATGCCTATTCATTTCTCAGTCCTACGGTAGTGGCTGAAGTGTGTTGATGCGCCAACTTAGCAATAGGCTATGTATTAACAAACTATTGATTACAAGCTTTTTATTCTTTAACATTGTAATAGTCATTGTCAACACAGTTCAGCCATTACCGGCTAGTCTAGTTACGCACGGCCTGGCGCAACGGCGGACCGTGAGAAGCGTCATAACTCACGAAGAAGCGTCTCAATAAAGCCCCGATTTACCGACCCTTTGGTATGATCTTATCTGTTACGGTACATAATGATTAAATGTATTCTCAAATTGCCATCTCAATAATCAGCGTATCATTTATTCAAGTTGGATGAGTTTGTAGAACATAAATCACCTGATGAACTCGATTTAACATTTATTAAACGAACGTGGCTGTTGCAAAAGTCTGGCAGGCGTTTGTTAGACTTAATCTCAGGCCTCATTCCGCTAAATTTTACCTCGAAAATAAGGGGGTAACAAGGGGAATTTTAATCGGTAACGACTTTTGCAACAGCCACCATCGTTATGTTAATGAACTATCCCAAGATCAACTCCCTGCGAAGCTGTGCAAGGCGGCCGACGCGCAGGAAGAGTATAGACCTGCATTATGGGCTTAGAATGAACGCTTTCCAACCGCGA
Organism: Spirosoma flavum; assembly: GCF_042686045.1. NCBI lineage: Bacteria > Pseudomonadati > Bacteroidota > Cytophagia > Cytophagales > Cytophagaceae > Spirosoma > Spirosoma flavum. The sequence goes on along the minus strand of NZ_JBHUOM010000013.1, from coordinate 9,080 downwards.
GTAAAGTACCGTCAAGAATGGCTTCTGAGTAGACGAGCTTACCAATAATGCTCGATTTATAACATAAGACATGAAAAGGATTTTAGTACTATTCATGACATGTACAGCTTGTATAAGACCCCCTTCACTGCCCACCTCCAGTCAGTACAACGTAATTGGCGTATTGAATGACTCGACTTGGTTTGCTACTGGCAAAGCCATTCGATTAGTTAAACCCAAGGAACAGCCAAACTCGGTGAAGCAATTCAACTTGCAGATGATAACCGATATCAACTATCCGGGCAATGGATCGGCGACCCGCTCACCCATTATTACAGGTTGTCTTGGCGAGTGTATACCCACTCAACGACTTCATGTCTACAACATTCCGCTCAAAAAAGGGAAGTTTAAGCTGCGTAAATTGGATAAAGCCCGAACGGTTGATCTAGAGCGAATTAATTACTGGCTGTTGATTAATGGAGGAGGGATGAACAAAAACTATCACTATGAAGGTCGTAAGCCAGGCTGGATACGTATTACTCGCTATGACCCGCAATCCAATACAGTCGAAGGGGCTTTTTCATTTGATCTTGATGAGAATCTAAAAGTATACAACCGGTTAATTAACAGCATGCCTCTAATTGCTCGGTTTCGACAAGGCCTATTTCGAGTGAAAATAGAGGACATCAAGTTGAAACAATAACCTCAAATTAACATATTTGCATTTATATAACACAAAAAGCGAGCTTGATTGTAGAATAATAAAACAATTTAACTCTCTCGTTTTAACCGAGTTACACGTGTAAACTTTAATCCATTTCACTCATGAAAACCTTAATCCTGTCCTTAGTAGCTGTGGCCCTATCTATGGGGCAAATTCATGCCCAAACGTTAAATGACGATCATACTTTTGGTGAAGTGGTTAGTAAATCAATTCGCTATCCTGAGTTAGCTCACCAGCAACAAAAAGTATCTGAGGCTTATGTCAACTTCAAAGTTGACGCACAAGGGAAGATTACTAACATGGTCATTCTGAACGCTTCCCATGTTGACAAGTCGTTTCAACAGGAGATTAACCGAGTTTGGCAACAACTGCCTCCACAAAGCCAAAAATATCAAGGTGATTATGTGTTGCCCCTTTCCTTTGTCCTAGATGCGAAGGATAAAATTAAGCGAGCCGAGTCAGATGCTTCCATTTTGCGTCAGAAATCTGGTCAATACACCTTATTAAAGGAGATGGTTATAACAGGCTATCTTTAGATTTTTCTCAGATTCAGGGTTAGTTTAGTCTTTATCTGGATCTGAGTTTATGTTCATAACAAAAGTCTAGTGGCTGTTGCAAAAGTCGATAGGGCTGTAGAAGGCTCGTTATACCGGCCATTTTTACCCATGAATGGGGTCGTAACGGGTCCCCAATTTATGCCTTTTAGACCCATTCCAGACTTTCGCAACAGCCACAACAACTATATAACATACTTGACTTCAGTTAGCATGGACGTGAGTAGACAAACTCAACCGGCTCCAGGTGATTATTACGGAACGGTGTACAAAGGCAGTCTTATCTTGCCAGTCTTGGTGATCATTGTTCTGGCACTAGCTCTTTGGTGGTTTCTAAGGAAACGCAAATGACTACCGCTAACCGATAGCCACTTATACAAATGGCCACGTACACAATACGATTTTGTGATTATTGACCATGAAAACCTGGCTTATATTTATCGGAATGGCTTGGTGTGTAGTGTACACTACTATGGCGCAGTCTTGCAAAAAAATTACGATTGACGACGTCAATCAAAAAAAAAATACTCGCCGACTTTATTGACAATGCTGTCAGAAAGGAATTCTTTGTGGGAGATAAAGGCGTAGTCGTCGTGAATAGATTTCTCCGGTATGGGCGTCCAAGCTGGCTAATTAAGTCAACCATTGATGACCACTATAAAGACAATCCACCCCTTGAATGGGCTAGTTTAGACCGTGATATTGTGCTTTTTTACGACACTCAATCATCCATGCATGACGTTACTGAACACAAGCCAACTCCGGAGTTACTGCGTTGTTTGGATGAGGCTATCGGGGATCGATTATATATCCGGCCACCCCAACTCCAACGTTTACTGGACTCTGGGTTTAAAACTCCAAGCGGAAAACCAATTATCGTCAATGTGCACCGACTCCCCATTAGTAGCAGTATCGTAATCGTATTTGAAGCCGATGGTAGTGTAGTATAACCAAGTACCAGCCTGTATAAATGCTTCTACCCAACATGCTCAAAGGAGCAGATTCGTTGACCAACCAAAATTAAACAATTAGTTGTACATTTCTAAGAGAGCTACTAGGTTTCGATTTCACTCATTCTCAATTTATTTTCATGACATAATGTTTATTTATGTAATACCCCTTCAAAAAGTACAATACTTAGCTATTCTAAAGAATAGCTAAGTATTGTACTTTTCCTCGATTTTTGCAAAACCGATCCCGTTTATGAAATATATATTACTCTTGTTATTAACAGCATCTCTGTGCCAAGGACAAATTGCAAGGCCACCTAAGGATTCCAAAGGGTTAGTTGTTAGTACAACTTTAGAAGACAATGTATCACTTGAAACAATAGCTCGTTTTATGAATGAGCACCATTTTCCAATTGATAAGGTGGATAAAAAAAATAAAATTATAACCTCACTGTTTAAGGAGTTTGGGCTTATTTACGTGCAAGCCATTATTACCGTAGACAAAGGCTTGGTCATCGTTACTGGTTTATGGTCGTCTACTGAAAAATTAACTGAATTATCGGGTGAGAAATTTGTGAAGGTGCCCATTCAATATAAAGGGCAAAGTGTTTCCTATGATAAACGGGCTTATGCTGCCATTGAGGGCTTAGCCTATGGAATAAACCATACTATCCAAAGTGAAAAGATTTTTTATTTGCCTGCTGACTAGTTTTGTTATATCCTGATGATTTGCAAATAAAGCTTCACTTTCGCTACTGGGCAGAGTAGATAGGTATTGTACTTTTTGAAGGGGCGTTTTATAACTAGAGTGGCTGTTGCAAAAGTCTGTAATGAGTTAGGGAAGCTTGGTTCGCCAGCCAATTTCTGACCATTGAAAGGCTGAAAATCACCTTTCAGCAGAGATATTTTTACCAAGTGTTGACTTTTGCAACAGCCACTAGACTTATATAAAGAAACTGTTTCAAGATATAGCACCATAAGAAATCCAAGTCTGTCATACGAAAAGTTCAATAACAGTGACGGTGTATAGGTCTAACATTTACTATATATTAAATTTTTTGTCATGTTTACTTGACTTAGAGTAAGGTTTACATTACTTTTCGAGTAACCTTAACATAGATGATCATGAGATTCCTATTGCCGAGTAAATTTAGAATAGCTGGACTAGTGATGATGGTGGCTGGACTAGCAGGCGTTTGGCTTGCTACATCAAATGGACTTATCAATTTATACCGAATTGTCGATCCTGCCAAAGCATTGGCGAACGGGTCATATCCATATCCAGCAGACTTTTGGTCAGTTAATCAATTCGTTGGCTTTACTTCAATAAGTCTCACAATTGTAGGACTGCTGGCTTTCTTTTTCTCTAGGGAACAAGATGAGTTTATGTATAGGGTTCGGTTAGAATCTCTTCAATTCGCGGCTGTTGCTCAAGTGGGTGTTACGATCTGCTTGAGTGCTTATTTTTTCTTCAAAGGGGATATTCCTCTAGAAAACCTGATGCCTGCCATTATAACAATTAGTGTAGTGGGATTCTGGCTATTACACATTATTCGGTATAGCTATATTGTGTATTTCAAGTCTGAAGCAAATGAACCTATTTAGCCCATTCAAAGACATGAAAAACACAATTCGTGTCGAGCGAGCCATTTTAAAAATGACACAAGCTGAACTGGCTAATCAAGTCCATGTGTCTCGCCAAGCGATAAACACCGTTGAAAGGGGCAAGTACGTTCCATCCGCTGTTTTAGCGATCAAAATAGCTCAAGTCTTCGGCAAAAAAGTAGAAGATATTTTTACGATTGAAGAAGGAGATTAAACCCGTATGCTACTGGAAACTTTAGTCAGAATCCAGTATGAATACTCCCCTATTATGTTAAGGGAATATCCGTAGATTGGCCCTCTTTATGGCGAGTAAAGGATCGCTAAAAACGGCTTCTGAATTATCATACCATCTGATTATACAACAGATATGCGAGTCTTCATTTTCTTTCTTCTCTTCCTAACTATCCCCGATTGTTACGCCCAAAAACAATCCATTGATAGTCTTCAAATCTACCAGGCAGTTAAGGGCCAGCTTTTGACTATTAATCAAGATGACCAGCAAGGACGGCAACTACTTGACTCCATCAGCCGTAAGTACGGTGCTAAGTCCAATCAAGTTGATTCTTTATGGAAAGCGATTCACGTTGCTGATCAAGTTAATTTAGAGAAGATTAAAGTGATTTTTCGCCAATACGGTTGGATTGGCGAAGACAAAGTAGGAGTTCAGGCGAGCATGACTCAATTCTTGGTGATCCAACATTCAGACGTAGCGACTCAACACCAGTTCTTACCCATAATGCGTCAGGCAGCTAAAGCCAAAAAAGCGGATGCGGGTTTGTTGGCTATGCTAGAAGATCGAGTAGCCCTGGGAGAACGAAAAATGCAAATCTATGGCAGTCAGATTAGCTTAGATCCCAATGGAGCCTATGTAATGCCATTAGTTGATCCGGATAATGTGGATAAGCGTAGAGCCGAAGTCGGTTTAGGTCCCTTAGCCGACTACATTAGTCGTTGGCATCTCAAATGGGATGTTAATGCATATAAAGCGCAACTGCCTGAGTTAAAGAAAAAACATGGTATTGACAATTAAGTGAAAGTCAGGTTATCATAAACGCACTCATACAACAACCTTAAGGGTAAAAGACGGGTCTATTTATAAACGCATAAACAACTGACCATGAAAATATTAGTAACCTTGGTATGCTTGCTAGTTGTAACAGCGAGTTTTGCCCAACAAAATTCAGTGAAGGAAAAAAGCGATTCATTGCAGAATCAGAATATAGACAATATGCCCATTCTCAAAGGGCAAGGGAATGCATTAGACATACCTACTCGAAATGGGAAGGGGGATGCAATACCTATGCCTAACCGGTCTATGCCAGTTGCTTTAACTTCTGGTGAACAAATTTCAGTTAGTTTGAAAGCTAAAAGCGAGCCCGTAAAGCATTGGTCAGTAGATTCATTGTTCCGAGTGCTGCCTAATACAAGTCTGCCTAAGAAGAACTAAACAGTTATGGACTATCACATTTCGTAGGATAGCTAACAGGAAGGTTAAATCGTAATCTCAGAAAAGTTTCTTTACATAACGTTAGTGGCTGTTGCAAAAGTCTAAAAGGCGTCTGGTAAGCTCGATAGATGAGCCTAGTTCCGCTAAATTTTGCCTCAAAAACTAGGGGTTTCAACGGGAAAGCATAAGCCGTTCCGGCTTTTGCAACAGCCACGCCACTTATACGACAGCTAATACCATTTTGAAATATATACTTTTTTTGTTGATTGGTATAACAACGTTTTCTTGTTTTCCGAAGCAGCCTGGCCCTTGCTATGATTGTCAACTAGTCCAAACTATTCAAGTAACCAATCGAACAGTAACTACTAGTTCAAGTAGTTACCATAAAATATGTGATTCTCTAGAAGCACAGACATTTGTTAGAAGAAATACTCTTACACGTGTGGTTCCCGTTGGTGTAATTAATCAACAGCAGGTTGATAAAATCATCTCATATTTTGCCACTTGTAGTAGAAGATAAAGCTAATATTAAGTCAATTTATCTTTGATAATAGAGTGAGAGAAGTAAGAATAAAGGCAGCTACTAAATACACTCCTTTGAAGATGACTTTAGCAATAATTCTTTTACATAATGGTAGTTCTACAACTCCTCTCGGAAGAGTACTATTTTTTACCTAGCAACTAAATTACACTTTTTTAGGTAATATGACACTCAATCAAAATTGAAAGATAGAAGTAACCTGATTCATGCTTACCACAAAAATATTAAATTATAAAACTGGCCTTATTCTGACAATTGTAAGTTGGTTCTTTTGCTTAAACCCATATTGGCTAATTTTTGCAGGTCCATTTTTTGTTGGAGGGCTTTTAGTAGTTTGGTTTTCGAAAGAGAGATTAAAGACTAAAATAATTACAGCCATTTTGCCATTAATCCTCTGGTATCCTGGCATTGCTGCATTTTTCTTTCTAGCTTCCAAACATATGACTCCTGAGACTTTTCTTATCCCAAGAAATTTTAGAGGTCAGATCACACTAATTTATAATGAGCCTTGTGGACAAGTAGTTCCTAAAGTAGATGGGCGACTTACCTATAAAATCCCAGCTAATGGGATTATGATTTTAAAGAATGAATTTGAAACTGGTGTTATTGACCATAGATACTATTTTGTAGATAAGAGTTGGAATAACGTTGGAGTAATTCCCCAACTCATACAGCAAGACTTTAATGAAGATTATACCCTAGAGAAAAATAACAATGAGCCACCAAGGAGTAAGATCGGCTTGTTCCATTTAGGTAGCGGCAGTGGAAGCACAGAGAACAACGATAATTATAAATTTCATATGATGGTTGTAAATTGTTGGGATAGCCTGAGAGTTCAACATGATGTTGGATTATCAGATAAATTTATTGACAGTTTACTTTATAAATGTAGGAATAAAACCCACCATTGAATTAGTTTATAAAAAGCTGGCTACTATTGTGTAGAGTATGATTTTAATGAATATTGCGATTCTTATAAGAGTACTATTCTACTGCTAAGTGAAAAATAGTACTCTTCCGAGAGGAGTTGTAGAACTCAAATTATGTTATTCGACTAAAACCAGAAGTAATGTGGATTAGACTAAGACTATTGAATAAATAAAATACAAATCTTATATCTATAAAAGATCATTCCCAGGTTGCCTTTATAATGGCGAGTGAATTGCTGTTAGAATAGCATTCGTAGGACTTTTTAAGTACTTCAATCAACGCGTAGCAAAGGTGATTACTTCGCCATAACTACCTCCATCTTGTCGTAAATAATAGCTTTTCAAGTTTATCTTAAGTTCTTGATCATTATCTACATAGCTGTATTCATTAGGCATTGAAGTCGGGGTTAGAGCAGCATACGTACCTCCGCTATAGGTATACTGCGTCTGTTCAGTATTCCCATTTCTAGGTGAGAACTCTGGGGTGATAACTATTTTAATTTTGTTGTCTCCTTGGTAAATCACTTGGGATGCCATCGAAACGTATCCAAGTTTGTTACTACCTGATTTAGTTGACCAAACTGTATCGCCCTTCACTACCTGATATTGTATCTGATAACTACCCGATAATTGGCTAGCTGATTGTTGGCTATATAAATTAGAAATTTGAACTTGATTAGGTTGGCAACCAAGAAGAAAGGACAGCCAGCTAAGGAAGAAAAATCGATTCATGAGTATAACAGGTTAGTATTTTTCTGAATTTAAAAGGTAGGCATTCTCAGCAAGAATGACAAGAACTGTTTAAGAGACTTTACTTCTAATAGATTGATCAAGTCTTGACAACCGACTAACTCGTATGCTACTAGAATAGGTTTACAAAGGGGAACAAAACTGAGTATCAGTCTGATAGTGTACATTTCCGAACCGCACTTTTTTATACGGGTACCATTTTAGTGGTTGATGGCCTTGACCTTGGTGAGCCTGATTAGGCGTTTTGTAGCCTAAAGACGCATGCGGCCGGACCGAATTGTAAGCAATGATGGCCTGCTCAACGGCCGTTTCGGCCATGCCAAAAGTAGGGAATCCTCTCAGATGAAAGTCTTCCTTTAAGGTCCGAAAAACCCGCTCCGCTAAGGCATTCTCGTTAGGGTCGCCTGACTCGGTCATACTAATGGTGATCGTCGCTTGGCGCAGCCGATCCACATAAGCCCCTGAACAATACTGAACACCCCGATCGGACGGGGCCGCCCGTGCGGTGGTGGATCAGCGATTGATCCGATTGACCACGCGTTTTTAAGGCCATTTCCAGGGCCGCTACTGGCCCTTTTGCTTCCAACGTTATATGAAAGGACCAGCCCACAATTTTACGCGAATACGCATCCATAATCACCGATAAATAGGCAAAGCCAATTCCCACCCGAATGTAACTCAAATCACTGACCCAGAGCTGACCAACTCGATCAGGTTTGAGCTCTTTAACTTGGTTGGGATACTTCTCTAAATCATGATCAGAGTCGGTTGTTTTGATTCTTGATCGTTTCTTTGTCAGTAACAAGCCATTGACCTTTAGTAGGTTATGTAGTCTGTCACGCCCTAATTTGATTTGATGAGATGTCAAAAAGTCCTGCATCAATTCATACAATTTAGTCGTCCCCAAGCCCGCAACCTGTTGTCGTAACCGCTTCACTTCAGTCAGGACAATGGTTGCCTGAAAGCCTAGTTTTTCCTGACGCCGGGTAGCCGCATACCAGGCTTGTGGTGTTAAGCCAAACAACCCACACAACTGCTCCATGCCCACCAGGGGATAGCGACGAGTCAGTTGGTTGACCGTTTGGTGCCGCACGGGCGGCCCCGCAGACTTTTTTAGGATCGGGATTTGAAACTGCTTTTCGGCAATTTGAATGGCCGTTTCAAAGGCTTCGGCTTTGAGTTTAAGCCATTTATTCTCGTCTTCGGTAGCGGCTAAGCGTCGTTCAAGCGCTTTGACGTAGGCATCTTGATTGTGCTTTTTCATGGATTTATAACAGCGATAGGGGTATAAATAAGGGGCTAATCGGTGCTTGAAATACCGCACGGGCGGCCCCGCATCGGTTCAACTGACGCAATTCGGTCAGAGAGATGTGTAGGTACTGTTGAATGTCGGCAGGCTGAGCAATTTCAGCTCGATAGACTTCGACCACCTTTCGCTTAAAATGCAGCGACTTTCTACTTTTCTTATTTCGTTGTAATACGCTAATATACATAAGCTTACCGATTTACTGTATACAGAAATCAGTAGCATACGACTTGTTATATGTTAAACTCAGCGAGACCGTCCCCGGTCCCGCTGGTCTTCAAAACCGTGCATGCCA
>NZ_JBHUOM010000012.1:0-331637 GCF_042686045.1 Spirosoma flavum | reverse complement strand
TAGTCTAACAAGCCTGTCCATAAATTGACTGTTTATGGTCAATATTTTTCAGGACAAGTCAGACTAAAATTTAATAGATCTGACTGGTCGGTAAACTGTAATAGCCGTTCACTTATCGAAGCGTTTTCGTGGACAAAAAGAGTTAAATCTACATTTGTACTAAAGCAACAATGGACACGGAATGGATTATCAAAAATTTTAAAAACAAAATAATACAGTAGTAAGATCGGACTTTCTACCCTTTACTAGACTAACCAATGAACGATCTTAGTGTAATGTCCAGTAAACGGTAGACAGTCCAGTAGGTATATTATATAAGCATTTAAGAGACGTAGAAATTAAGATTAGGCCTGAATGAACTTACGGCCAATTCGATTAACCAACAAGCCATTAGCCACCTTGACTACCCCCGGTAGAATCCTGTAATTCTTTTTTGACTAGCGACCACCGCCGTCGGGAAATAGCAACGTCAATCCCGGTCGAAAGACGTAACAGGGGCCCACGATGGGTCAACTGGGTTTTCTGCACAAACGCTCGGTTGATGAGGCAGTTCTGATGAACACGGATAAAGTCGTTCATTGGTAATTGGCTGACGTAATGCTTCAGCGTGTAGGCCATCAGCTGTTTGGTCCCATCGTTCCAGTACAGCCAGCTATAGCCACGGACTCCTTTGATCATCATCAAATCAGTAATGGGTCTACTTTGCCAGCCAACGCGATGATCATTGACGCGTATCGTGATACTATACGAAACAGCAACACGTTCAGGGGTGGAAACCAGAAACGGATAATTCATAAATAACTTGAGTTTAGAGGAAGGTCGTCGGATTGATAAATACACCCCAACAGGTATCGTTTAGGCTTTTTCGACCAGCAGACCTATTTATTTCAAGAACTTTTGCAATGATTTAAAGCGATTCCAATCCCGGATAGCCCCATCCTGATCACCCATATCATATTTGGTTAGAGCCCGAATCTGGTAGGCAAGATGACTGGTCGGATGGAGCAACAAAACGTCATTACACGCGACAAGAGCAAGCTCACACTGTTGACTCAGGCGTAACTCAGCCGCCTGTTTTAAGCGAGTCATTATTTCTTTAGCTGTCGAGGGGGCCAGTTCAATAGGCCGGGGCTCTTCTTGCCTAAGAAGCTTTTTAAAGAAATTCATAACGGATGAGGTAATTAATGGCGGATTCATAACGATTTATGTGTTTTTATCAAGCAGATAGATATGGCTTGCACCTGAAAAAATCTTGAAAATTGAGCCGGGCTGTCGGGCCATACTACCATAATCACCTTTCCGCTCTGGTCGATTCGACGATTAATTGGATAACCACTTCACTAACACGAGCCGCGTTTAGTGTACAGTTGGCCAGTACAGGACTGCTGTCTTGGTGGGTATTCCCCGTGATGACTATCTCGTCCAGGTGAGCCATGGTGCCCCAATCAATAGGGCTAACAACCGATCCTGAAACCTTGGTTGGATTGGTGCAGGATGAGTATGGTCCTAGACATAACGAATGGTTGGCCCCCAACCTGGAAACATCACAGCACGTAGTTGAAGCAGAATTGGTAAGCCGATAGCCTCCCGGTTAAATAGGCAAAAAGATGGTTTCATAACGATGAGTGGGTAATGCGGTTGACTGCCCCAAAAGTAGAATAACCCCGTTTGTCCAACTCTTACGGTGGTAACACATCCTCTTGCTGTGGTAACAGATGGCAAAAAAAGCCCGTTACAGCGCCTAGCAGGTAATCTAGTCGGGCGTAACCCGGCAGTTGGGTGGCTCATCCGGTCATTAAACAAATCTGGGGTGGCATCCCCGAGTTAGCCCAACTGCTGACTGTGTCCGGGGCGGGGCGGTCAACCGCTGGTTGGAGATGAAGTCGAAAATGGAGTGCATCGTCGGCGCGGTTTAGGGCTTGAGAACGCAGCCGTACGTGTGGGACGTTGGGCTCATTGGGGTGCCTACGAGAGACGTATTGACTCTCGCTTATGTAAGATAGGCCGTCACTGAAACGGCACACTGGCAAGGCAGAGGTTTAGACGGACCGGGTAATAAAGCGGGAAGGGGGCTGGCCAAACTGTTCGCGGAAACACTGCCCAAAGTAGGAGGGGTTGTCAAAGCCCACTGCGTAAGCCGACTGGCTGACTGATAAGCCCTGTTGCAGCAGCGCGATCGACTGCTTGAGTCGGTACTCCCGAATGAAGTCGGTGGCCGGTAAGCCGACCAGCGTTTTGAGTTTGCGGTAAAGCTGCATTCGGCTTAAATTGGCCTGTATCGCCAGTTCTTCCGCCCCAAATGACGAATCGTCCAGATGGGTATCTAGGATCCGGTACAGCGTTTGTACAAACGGGTGCACCGGTTCGGACGAGGTTTCAGGCGATTGTAATTCCGCCCGGATCTTCTCACCCAGTCGGCGCTGGGTAGCCAGCAAATTGCGTACCCGCAGGCGCAGTTCGGTTACGTGGAAGGGTTTAGTCAGATACTCGTCGGCACCCAGCCGCAGCCCCTGCATCCGGCTATCCAGACTTACTTTGGCCGTGAGCAAGATCACCGGAATATGATCCGTACTGGCATCTGTTTTAAGCTCCTGGCAGAGTTCATAGCCGTTCAGGCGGGGCATCATTACGTCGCTGATGATCAGATCGGGGAGTAGTTGTCGGGCCTGTTCCAGCCCATCCAGTCCATCAGCGGCCCGATGCAGGGTGTAGTAGGGGGGCAAACTGGCGGTGATGAACTGGGCCATGTCGTCGTTGTCTTCCACCAGCAACAACACCGCGGGTTCGGCTTGGGGCGAGTCGGCAGACTGGCTTTCGGAAGCAGGCTCCTGTGGGGCCGTTGTTAGCGGAGCGCTTCCAGTCGGATCAAGGGCCACGGTTGTAGCGGTCACTGTGGGAGCGGCCACCGAATCAGTAACGGACTGATAGGGAAGCCAGACCCGGAACGTGGTTCCCCGGCCCGGCTGACTCTCGACCTGGATGGTTCCCTGTTGCAGATCGACCAGTTCGTTCACCAGCGCCAGCCCAAGGCCCGTTCCTATTGGCTGAAGACCGTTGCTTTTCTCGACCTGGTAAAATCGCTCGAAGAGGTGCGCCAGATGGTCAGCGGCCAAGCCAATGCCGGTGTCGGCTACCGTTAGGTGAAGGCCGTCCTGACCATACAGCTTTACGGTTACCCGACCCGGCTGCTGAAGGCTGCCCGGCGTAAACTTGAGCGCATTAGCCACCAGATTCGTTACGATGCGCTCAAGTTTGTCGGCATCGAACCAGTACAGACCGGTCTCTTCGGGCTGGTACATCAGGTCAATGTGAGCCGTGGTGGCCGCAGCAGTAAAGCCCTCCAGTACGTGGGCTATCACCCTATCAGGCCGCCCCGACACCAGCGTTAGCTTCATCTGCCGGGCATCCAGCCGGGCCAGGTCCATGAGCTGATTAACCAGTCCCAGCAACTGCCGGGCATTACGCTCCACCAGAATCAACCGTTCGCCGTAGGGCGTCTGTTTCAATTCACTCAGCAACGTTTCCACCGGCGACAGGATCAAGGTCAGTGGCGTTCGGAAGTCGTGGGTAATGTTGGCAAAAAAACGTGATTTGGCTTCATCAAGCTGTAGCAGATACTGGGCCTGCCGGGCAATGGTCTGGGTGGCCTCATTGATCTGGGTTTGCAGCCGGATTTGTGCCTGCTGGTATTGCCATTCCCGCCACCGACCCCAGGCCCATACCCCGCCCAGCAACAAAAACGACAGGGGAAAGGCAAACCAGCCGCGCAGATAAAACGGCCGTAGTACCCGAACCCCAATGGATAGCGTGGCCGACGACATTCGGCCGTCGGCGGCCTGCCCCCGAATCAGCAGTTCATGGTCGCCGTAGGGTAGGTTACCCAGCCGCAGCGAGGACTCCGTCTGGTAGCGCCAGGTATTATCCACTCCCCTGAATTGGTAGGCATACGTATTTTTCTGGGCATCGGTGTAATTGAGCAGCGCGAAGTCGAGGATACTACTCCGGTCGTCGGGCAGCAGCGTTATCTGACCTGTCTTGAGCAGTTCCGCGGTTTTATCGACCAGCGTGTTGCGGTCGGCATCGAACTGGCGGAAGGAAACTACCTGCAGGGGCAGGGAGGGCAGGGGGGGCTCGGCTTCAAAATCACGCGGGTCGAAAGCCGTTACCCCATTCAAGCCACCAAAATAGAGCCGCCCCTGCTTGTCCTGGTGATGCGCGATGCGGTTAAACTCGTTGTGGGTGATGCCCTCCTGCACTGTGTAGGTCCGGGTGGTGAGCCGGACCGGATCAAACTGCATGATGCCGTTGTCGCTGCTGAGCCAGAGGTGGCCCCGCCGGTCGGCATACACCGCATAAATATTATCGTTGTTCAACCCGTCGGCCCGTTTGAACTGGCGGTAGCGGTTTAGGGCTCGATCCCAGCACACCAGCCCGGCATTAGCCGTGGCCAGCCAGTAGTGTCCGTCAGGGTCCTGGTAAAAATGCTGGTAGCTGTCGGCGGGTAGCTTAAAGGCACCCCTGCCACCACGCCAGTAGCGGGCCGTAACGCCTTGTTGGGGGTCGACGGTGTAGAACCCCGTAGTGGCGCAGAGCCAGATCGTGCCCTGGCGGTCGGGGCCAATGTGCAATACGTGGGCCTGGGCTAATTCGGGAAACTGGTTATAGCCCCGGAAGGGGGTTACCCGGTTGGTGGCCGGGTCAACCAGCCACAAACCAGGATCGCCACCGGCCAGCAATCGGTGGGGGGTAGCCGAAAAGGGATGAATGGTCCATACGGCTCCTGGGCCCGGTAGGGGCATCACGGTGCTTTTCGTGGTTCGGTAATCGTAGGTAAAAAGCGTATAGCCCTCGCCTAAGTAGAGTTTGCCATCCAGATTACCGCTCAAACTATTGAATGACCGTGGCCTCCCCAGCAACCGAATGGCCGATGCTCCCGAGCGCCTGCTGGCGAACAACCCCAACCCATTCTCCAGATTCGTGTAGAGCGTATCGCCCACGGCGGTAATGCCCCGAACGGCGGGTTGTTTCCTGTTGCCGGATTCGTAGAACAAGCGTTGAAAGTAGTTCTGGCTGATCCGGATCTGGTAGAGGCCAAAGCTGGTTCCCAACCAGAAGCCCCCAATTTTGTCACGAAAAAAGCTCCGGTTATCAATCAGGCCGCTGGCCAGTTGATCGCTGATATCGAGGATGAACCGGCCAACCGAATCACGCAACTGGTAGCCATTCCAAACCAGTCCATTCCGGTCGAAGGCATAGGCAAGTCGTCGTTGCAGTTTCTGTGGTTTGATCAAGTCATTGGATTGCTCATGACGACGACCCGATCCGTCGATTTTATACAGTTGGCCCGTATAAGGGTGTTGCGCGTCTGTTGCATTCCGGTAAAAGAATTCCGTACCGGCATGGCGCTGGCCTAAATAGGTATAGATAGTTCCTGGGTGATCGTAGGTATGTAGCAAACGTCCATCCGACGTTAGTTCCACCAGTTGTTTCTGGTTGGCAATGGCCCAAATGGTGTTGCGGCTGGTAACGGCCGCCAGCGTCAGTGTCGTGTACCGAGGTAATGCTACCGTCCGCAACCCCGTTTTGGGATGGTAGACGGTCAGTTTGGCTGGCTGGTAATCTATGAAGAAGATCGTTCCGTCAGGACCATTCAGTAGTTGAATCTGCGGCAATACCAGGGGGTGATTGGGTCGGGGCTGGTGGAAGCGTTTCTCGAAGGAGGTGGCTTGGCCGGTTACCGGGTTAAAGAGGGTGATGGCTGATTTACCCTCGGGACCCATGAGCCACAACAGCCCATCGGCATCCTGAGCGATGGAATGGATGTCATCAAAGTCGAGCCCGTTTTTTTCCCGGGTATACGTCGTGAACGTAGCCCCGTCGAAGCGACTAAGACCCAGCTTGGTACCGAACCACATAAAGTCTCGGCGGTCCTGAAAAATAGCGTTCACTTCGCGGTGGGCCAGCCCTTGCTCGATTCCATACCGCTGGACGGAAGCCCCAAAGTGCTGCGCCCCGGCCAGCGAGTAGAAACCGACTAAGAAGGCTAAAACTAGACTGACTGCTTTCAACTTGTACTATGTTAACGCCTGCTTGCTGGGCTGGGATGCCAAATATAAATAGTATATTATTCTGACAGGTATACTAGATGAGTATTAGTTGGCCGCTCTCATAACTCACTCTGGCTCACCAGCGTGCTAATGGGGTGGATCAGAGCGCCACCGACAAGTATAGCCCAGATGGCCCTGGTGGGTGGAAAAGCGGTAGATGATACCAGCTGTTGTCAGCCACACGAGGCCGTAGATGAGTATACCCGTAGCGCCATTTCGGTAAATGTTGCTGATGTCGGATTGGGCTGCTTTTAAGGAATCGATCAAGCAAGGCTATTTCATATAGGACTATCTGCTCAGGATTGAGCTGGCCTAAAGTAACTACGTTCATCTCCTAGACTTTCTTAAAATAGTATTTTACCGTTAATTTTGGGACAAGAAATCCTTATTCTTACGTCTTCAGGTAATTGTACTTTTGCCAGAAATCGTCCGAACAAGGTAACATTTTAATAAGCGTTTACTGGTGTACTTGATAACAGTTAAACTTAGTCTATGCGTCGAGGGGAGAGTTAATTAATTGAAGCCTTTTCGTGAACGTTATCTTAGAAACAGCTAGTTGTATTTATCTAATAGAAAACCAATAGTAAGATCATCAAATTTCATACACATAAATTGTCTATTACCAATACAACAATTGTACTCTCACGGCTAGTTAAGCCAAGCTAAGAGTTCACTAGACTGTTACTAGAAGCATGGCGCCAGTTGGGTAGCTATGTCCCCGCCCGTACCGACTGATAAAGTCCGAATTAAGAGAGCGATCTTTGGACTTGCTACATTTGACTGGAGACGGATTTTAGGCACATTTGGGAACAAACCCAAAAGTACATATGAAGAAAAGACGTGTATTCGACGAGACGTTTAGAAAAATGGCCGTTGAGTTATCTCATGCAAAAGGCTCCGTGCAAGAAGCTGCTCGTGAGTTGGGCATCGATTCCAGCCGAATCACTAAATGGCGACAAAGCCACAAAAGCTCCAGTCAATTAGCATCCTCGGCCGCTGGGCTTAGTGAGGAGCAGAAGCTGATCAGGCGACTACAGAAAGAGCTGAAAGAGGCTCAGCTTGAGCGCGACATACTAAAAAAGGCAGTCGGCATCTTCTCCAGGGGAGACGGGAAATTTTCCGATTTATAGCGGAACATGCTGATCAGTTTCCTGTTGAGAAGATGTGCAAAGTACTGAAAGTCAGTAGCAGTGGCTACTATTATTGGCGCAAGCACCCAGTTGGTGCTAGGCAGCTGAAACAAACTCAGTTGCTGGACGATATTCGGCAGGTACACGCCGAAAGTCAGTCTCGGTACGGCAGCCCTCGGATTGCCGATGAGTTACGAGAGCGTGGCGTAAAAGCATCGCGTAATCGGGTTGCCCGTTTGATGCACAAGGCAGCTATCCGTAGTATCATGTATAAAAAGTATCGTGTTCAGACAACCGACTCATCGCATGATTATCCAGTAGCTAAAAACCTGTTAAACAGAGACTTTACGGCTGATAAGCCAGGCCAGAAATGGGTGTCTGATATTACTTATATTCCCACTTACGAAGGTTGGCTATACCTGACAACCGTACTGGATTTAGCAGATCGAAAGGTGATCGGCTGGGCCTTGAGCGATAACCTGAAAGCCATAGATACGAGCGTGGCTGCGTGGCGTATGGCCCTTAAGAACAGACAAATAGAAGGCGAACTTCTCTTTCATTCAGATCGTGGCGTCCAGTACGCTTGTACTGAATTTAGAGAACAGTTAAAGGGACTGCCAGTCGTACAGAGCATGAGTCGTAAAGGCAACTGCTGGGACAATGCCGTGGCGGAAAGCTTTTTCAAGACGTTCAAAAGTGAACTAGTGAACCATACTGATTTTCCGACTCGGACCGTAGCGCGGTTGGCCACCTTCGAATATATCGAGGGCTGGTACAATCGTCGGCGGAAACATTCAAGCCTAAATTATCAGACTCCCGCTCAACAAGAATCATATTTTTACACTTCCCCAATGGCCGCTTAAGAAAAATCTCCAGTATACTGTTGCAAGTCCACTTTACGACCATTGAGGAATGAAGGCCTGTCATATATAATTTATGACAGGCCTTATTTTTGGCTTACATTCTGTAGTACTTAGGGTAAAATTTCCAAATCGTACCGCATCAGCGGACCGCATAATTCGCCACGACTTCGCTGTAGCGTTCCTTCGTCAGTCTTATTTATCCGCGAATAAGCGATTCTACAGGGTAGCCTACCTGTCAATCAAGGAGTAACTTAGGGGTTGCAAGGCCATATACGGATACACCTTGGCTCGGCTAATGCCTAACAGTTTGGCGATTTCCTGAGCACTTTTTTCCCGCTTTTCACACAAAGTTCGTACGGCCTGAGCTTTATCACTGGCTTCTTTCGTCATGCCTTTGGGACGGCCACCCTGTCGGCCACAAGCACGGGCTGCCGACAAGCCCGCTTCGGAGGGCATAAAATGGCCCTTTTACCCTAGGCTCTTTATGCTCTCCTACTTTACCTCACGCACGGTTTTGGAGACCAGTCGTCGAGGTAACTCGACGGCTGAGTTTAATTACATAAATCCTCGTCAGCTGTCAGTGGCTTTGACACAATGTTTCGAATCGTACAGCACAGTAACGGCTGACCGTCGGCGGCCCTGCGAAAAATCCGACACGTTAAACGTATGTTCGGTAAACGGTTATTTTTCTCGTCGAGCGGCCATCGAATTGTGTTTGAGCTACGCTACGCCCCTGTTATCATTCCGGGCGTATTGCATGGTATTGAGTGCGGCTTTGATCGTATATTGCTCCGCAATAGTCTATGCGCCGGTTGGAGTGGCTATAGCTAAGTAAGCTTTCCTTAAACTATACCGTGATAGTGGGTTCACGGTATAAAAACGACATCAGGAATCTGAAACGGTAGTAGAACACTAACCGTAACTGGTGCATCGAATGGGAAATAACAAACGGGAACCATTCAACAGCTTCAGCAGGGAATACATGAACATTGTCATTATAGGGGCAACGACATATGACGGGGTAGAATTCCACCTGCAACACGCGTGTGAGCAACTTGGGCACAGTTGCGAAATTATTGACTACTTCACCTGGCAACCGATTCCGACGCGCTACATCCGGTATGCGACCCAGGCGAGTGAGTGGTTTGACCGGAGTCTCTCCCAACGCGTGCTGAAACACATCCACCGCAGCCAACCTGATTTGGTCATCTGCACCTATCGTGACATTCATCCCCAGTTAATTGTCGACCTCAAAACCCGCGATTTTCGGGTCATCCACCTCAATCCCGACACGCTTACGACTTTACAACGACAGCAAATCATTGCCTCGCCCTATGATTGTTATTTTACCAAGTGCCCCATCATGGAAGCGCTGTTGAAAAAAATCGGCAAAACCGTGTTTTCCTATTGCGAGCGTTTTAACCCGACGGTTCACCAAAGCCGATTTAACACCAAACAAGAGGCCGAGCGGCACACCAACATCGATATAATGATGATCGGTGAGTTTAACCCCTACCGAGTACATTTCTTACGCGCCCTGGAACAACTGCCTTACTCCATTCGGTGTTTTGGTTATCGGGGACCTTATTTCCCCGCTTCCCTGGAGAAATACTTCACGAACCAATACATAACAGGCCACCAAAAAGCGGATTTGATATACGGTTCCAAAATCGTGATCAATAATTTTCATTTGGGTGAAATCAACTCGGTCAACAACAAGTTTTTTGAGATTGGTGGCATTGGCGGGGTTCAAGTCACCGATTACAAACCGGTGTTGTCCGAGTTTTATGATCAGGACACCATTGCGTTAATCAGTTTTGATACGCTAAACGAACTGGTCGAAAAAGTAGAGCGATTACTAACTTCCGACGAACAACGCTTTCAGCTATCGGCCCTTAACAAAGCTGTATTTGCTCCGTACACCTACACAAATTTGGTACAGGAAATACTAAACTGCCTGTCCGGTTTATGAGCTTTTCTGCTTACATTCACCCAAAACATGTGTATTCGGCTGCAATAGCGATTACGCCATCCCTGTTGGGTTTTGCCCTGCTCAAACTTTTGCTGACCCACCTGAACACGAGTCAATATGCCGACTATACCTTGTTTTTAGTAAGCATTAGTTTTGCCAATGGTTTCGTTGCCGGACCTTACGTCAACTTTCTGAAAGTAGGCGTATATGCACCATCGTCCGCCGATAGGTACTCCTCCTCGTCTGTTTTCGGACTCATTGGCTTGCTGATACTTGTCTGTAACCTGTTTCTGTACGCTTGCTTCGGCGCGTTCGGCGGCAATTTCTTTTTTACGGTCTATGTATGTGGGTATCAACTCTGCTTTGCGATCTACAATTTCGGCATTTTTATCCTCAACAAGGACGACCAGTTGCGTAGACTACTGGCGCTGAGCGTAGCCCCACCGCTACTCAATCTGGCATTCGTAGGCGCCTACTTAGGGTGGGGTGGCAAAAATGACCTTGTCATAGGTGGACTCTCGGTGGCTGGGTACGTGCTTGCGTGCGTGGTGCTCCGAAATAAAATCCATTGGGTTTCTTTGGGGGAGTTAGGGCGGATTTTCAGGCAAAGTTGGCGTTACATTGCGCCCTTGGGGGGATACAACCTGTTGGTTTGGGTCAATGCCAGCGTAGGCGTTCTGGTTCTACACTATTACTATACGGCAGCCGATTTATCGGTTTTCGGGGCGTTTCAGGTTATTCTTACCAAACTATACGCCCTGATCGGCTCACTGGCTTTGGTTCGCTTCACCGCCGATTTGTTCAGGCTGAACGACGTAAATGAAGCGCTGTCCAGCAATCTGAAACTGTATGTCGTTGTAGCAGCGTTGGCCTTTATCGTATTGACCAGTATGCCCAGCTTCTGGATTGCGCTGTTAGTCGCCGAACCACTGGCGAATCACTGGATGCTCTTTGTCTTGATGAACCTCATTTACTTTCTAAGTAGCCTGGTGAGTTTGCTGGAGCAGGTATTTTACTATCGAAAACAAACACATATCCTGGTCATCAATTTTATGATCGGTAACGCGATCACGCTTTGCAGCATCGCATTTTTACCCTTTTCAGGGGGTTTTGGGGTGGCCGTTGCGTATTTGCTGGGCTTTTTGGGTATGATTTTTTACTTACGCAATGAATGGCAAAAAAGTAATCGTTCAAATCGGGTCTATCAACCATAAGCTATACCCCGGTGGCATTTCGAGCTATTTCGAATCAATCATTGACTACCTGAATCTCACGAATCAGGCGGTTATCAGTATTGAAATTGGCGAAAAAGTGGGCGTAAGCGGGAAGCGAATATTTTTCAGCAGTTTCAGACATTCGGCGGTAGTGCGGATGCTGATGATGCGAAACTTGCTGACAGCCATTGACAAACGATTTGGCGACGTCGTTTTTGTTGCCCATTACTTACCCACTATTTTTTTGAGTCTCCCCTTTTTGTTTCGAAGCCATTCGGTTTTCCATTTTCACGGTTGTGCCTTTTTGGAAGCACAGATAGAAGGTAAAAACAAACTCTACGTGCAACTGCTCAAATGGTTCGAGCAATTGATTTACCCCAGGTTTCAACAAATCATTGTTTTGTCGGACTATTCAAAAAGCCTCCTGATCGACCAGTTCAAGGTAAATCCGGCGCAGGTGATTGTGGTACCATATTCATTCAACGGCGATCTGCTCAACATTCCGGCGATCTGCCACCAAAAAGCGGCCCTGCTGACGCCTACGTTTCGAATTAGTTGCGTACGGCGTCTCTATAAACGCATGGGCATTATCCATCTCCTCGAAGCCGTAAAATCGTTGCTCGAAGCGGGGTATGCCCTTGAGCTGTTCATTATTGGCGATGGGGCACTGTTTAATTTATTCAAAACCTATATTGAACAGCACCACCTGCAAGGTCACGTGTTTTTGCTGGGCAAGGTCTCCAACGAGGTGTTGCACGAATACCTGACCTCGTCTCATCTGACGGTTGTGCCCTCTGTTGATTTAGAAGGCTTCGGCATTGCCATTATCGAATCGTTGCAGCGGGGAACACCCTGTTTGGGGACATCCGTAGGCGGAATTCCCGAAATACTGCAAAAAATAGACCCACGCCTGCTCATCGACGAGAATAACCCGAACGGAATTCGTGCCAAATTGCAGTACTATTTAGATAGTCCTGCGTCTCTGCCTTCTCCAACCGAACTGCTGATTCGAACCAAGGCCGCCTTTGCCTACGAAGTTAACTATCCCCGCTTACTGACCGTTTATCATGGGTAAAGGGACTCCAGGCGTTTTGCAGGTCATCCATGGCGAGGCCTTTGGGGGAGTCGAAAGCTGGCTTATCCACATCCTTCCGCTGCTTTTGACGGCCGTTAAGGTTAAAATTCTTATTTGTGACAAACACATTCATCCGGTACTGCGCCATACATTTGAGCAACATCGGATAGCCTACCTGCATCTTCCTATTACGGCGCACGTGTTGGACTACAACCGTCAGCTTTTCCGAAACCGCGCCTTTTTCGATGACATAGACTGCGTGCATTGTCACGTTTACTTCAAGTCTGTTTGGCCACTTCCTTTTTTTAAAGTGCTGCGAAAGCATGTGATTCTGCACAATCATGCGGCCGCTACCGCCCATATCAAAACCCGACGTTATCGCCTGGTTTTTGGTGTCTTAAAGCAGGTACTCAACCTTGGCGCAGACACCAAAATCGCCGTTTCTGAGCAGTCATATCGAGATTTATTCGGTCGCAAAACACCTCGGCACGGCATGATGCCCTGCGGGGTGTGTGATAACCCAACGGATGAATTTCTTACCCATTGCAGCCAACGGCAACAGCGTAAACCGACCAACCGAATCACGTTGCTACACATCGGGCGATTCTATGAAAGCGCCATGTTTGAAGACGCTAAGAATCAGGAATTTATCGTGGCTATTTTGGCCGTATTGAAGCGGATGCAGGTGGATTTCGATATGCTTTTTGTGGGCGAAGGAGACAATAAAGCCATACGGCACCGAATTGAGCAGCTGGGCTTTAGCGAACACGTGCAATTTGTGGCGTATACCGCCGACAAACTGCACGTGTTCGCTAAGGCGGATGTGTTTCTGTTTCCGTCCAGGCACGAAGGTTATGGAATGAGCCTCGTGGAAGCACAACTGGCGGGTTGCCCGTGCTGCGTGTCGGACGCCATCCCTGATGAGGCTATTTTTACAGACAATGTAACCCGATTGTCTTTATCCGACAGCGCAGAGACGTGGGCAGCGGCCGTGCTCGCCCGCAAAAATGCCCCCCTCAGCAACACCTACAACGCCCACATTCAGTATGCCTCCCTTCCCCAAAACGCAAGGGAGTTGCTAACCCTTTATACCCGGTGCCAAAGCGAGAAATAATCATTGAAGCGTTTGTGGTAGACCCTGTCAAAGGCTCGGAGGCAGGCATGGCGTGGCAATACATTGTGGCGTTATCAGCTCGTTTCACCTTGCACGTCGTTACTCAATCGTACGACGGAAACGACCTTCGTATTGCGGCCTGCCTGCTCCAGCATCCGTTACCAAACGTTTCTTTTTATTTCATACCCCTTGCTGCGGTGGGCTGGCTACACCGTTTTCCCATTAATTACGCCCTGTACAATGTTTGGCACATGCAGTCGGCTCGCTTTATCAGCCGGCAATTCAAACACAGCGGCATCGCCATTATTCATAAACTGAATACGACCGGCTACCGAATTCCGGGGTTTTGCTATTGGTTGCCCTATCGATTCGTGTGGGGACCGATAGACGGGTTTACCAATGTAGACAGACGCCTGCTGGTTTTTCTGAATCAAAAAGGCCGTTTGGCTTACTACGGATACAATTTTATCAATACGATAGAACGTACCCTATCGCCCAACGTACGCCTGGCCTGCTCCAAATCGGCCGGGCTGTTAGCGGCTACCTATGACAGTTATCAGTATTTGAAAAAGAGGGTTAAGAACAAACCAATAGCTTATGTACTCGAAACGGGTGTGTCAGACAGTATTATATCGAGCGAGACGCCCCCGAAAGACCCGGCCGTTTTTCAGATTGGGTGGGTGGGGCAATGCATTCACCGGAAAAACCTGCCCTTTCTCTTACGCGCTTTGGCGCAGTTACCGTCCCACATGCGCTACCAGTTACAGGTCGTGGGGGATGGCCCTCTGCTCCATGATTGGCAGAAGCTGGCGATCAAACTGGGTATTGCGCCGTTCATTGAGTGGCACGGCTGGGTTGAGCGGGCGCAAGCCCTCGCCATACTAGCCCGTTCTTCCGTGTTCGTACAGACCAGTATTCGGGAAATCAACAGCACGGTCGTGTTTGAGGCAATGGCAAATGGAGTGCCCGTTGTTTGTTTGAAAACATCGGGAATGAAAGACATTATCAGCGAAGACATCGGCCACTTGGTGGCCATTACCGATCCACAAACCATGATTGATGACTTACAGGATACGTTGCTTACCTATTATCAAGATCCGTCCCTGTTGGCGGAAAAACGAGAACGAATACGGGTAGTGGCTCAAACCACTTACCACCTGGAGACGCAGACTCACTTGATTACTGAGATGTATGAAAGCTGCCTTCAGTCCTGTTAATATCGTTAACGGGGTGCTTTCCGTGAGTTACCTTGCCTTCTTCGTGCTGACGCCCGACTATACGTTACAAGTCAGTTACTCGTTTATTTTTCTGCTGATTTTCTGGCTCAAAATGCCGCGTCATTTTTTCGGCTATATGCTGTTGGCGTGGGTGATGGGGAATTTTTTGGTTTGGATTGCTTCGTACGCTTTGTTTCGATTCTACTTTTTTTCAATCAGCGAGTTCGACTACTGCCGTGGTACGTTATTCAATCTTTTCCTTATACCCATCAATGCTCTGCTCAGGTCTGGAAAGCGCCCTACTCGTGCCAGCGTACCCACATTTTCCAAAGCAGACGCGCGTCACCTTGGCCGACTGTATCAACGCTTAACGATATTCGTCCTGGTCATCCTGGCAGGCTATGTCCTGGCAGGCGGGTTGAAAGCCCGCGAAGAGATTGGCAACTACGTGACCGAGGCCGACCCTTTTTACTACGTTCGTGCCTTTCTGCCGCTGTTTTTTGTGCAGGGATTCATGACCGGGTACTTGCTCAAGCAACGGCATTGGATCGGCGTTTTCGCCTTTTCTGCGGTCATGCTGGCTTATTTTTTTGGGGGACATCGTGGCGATTTATTCCTGACCTTGCTGTCTTTTTTGATAGGGCGCTGGTGGGTAATCAAGCTTACGCTTCGAACCTATTTTTTCGCCATTTTTACGGCGTTAGCGTCCTTTATGGTATTTGGGTATATATCGGCCGGTCGGCTGCAACCGGAGTTCACCCGCTCTCCACCCGACGAGGTAATCGCCAAATTGCTGCAATCAGACCAATTTCTGCAAACGCTGGATCGCGTGATTGAGCCTTCGGGGCAGCGCGTTATTGACTATACCATGTCAGGCAGATACGAGTATTTTTATTTTGACAATTTTTCGCGGCTCATCACCATTCCCATTCCGGCGTTTTTGGTACGGAAGGGCAACAACGACGACGGCCCCGAGACCCTGGAAGCCTATTATGGCTACGAACTTAGCGATTTTCATTCTGTCCCGATTACGTGGCTGGCCGATGCGTTCCGGCGGTTTGGTTTCTTGGGAGTTCCGATTATATCACTTCTATTTTACGTCATTTTTTGGTTACTCAGTAAGCTGGTTTACTCCCTGATGGCCGCCCCTACACATCACCGGGTAGTCATTTTCTTACTCCTGTCGTCTATCCTTATTCGAATTTTCAGGCTCCCGCCGGCCAGTCTCCTGGGTGCGTTTAGTTTCTTTCTCTACGATTTACCCAAGACGTATCTGCTGCTGCTTGGGATTTCGTACCTGTCGAAAATACGGTAGTTTTGCGGTAAAGCTGCGACTGCTGCGGCAGCCCGGTCGTTTTCCTATCTCTCACCGAAGTGATTTCGGACAAACGACCGGGCTGCCGCAGCAGTCGCAGCCTTTTTTTAGGTATAGGTCTGTCATGCAAAACAGCGGGGCCGCCCACGGTCTGCCGTTGCGGTGCGGGTCAGAATGAAAATAGAGCTTCTTATTTGGCCTTTTTTACGGCTCCTGGTGATTGTTGGTTAAGGCGTACAGCGTTGGCTTGCTAATAGCCTGCATCTCACAAATCTTCTTGACCGATGTCTTTTTAACTTCGTAGAGCTGAACAGTCAACTGTTGGAGAGCCTAAAAAAGCCGGGTGTGAACCGACGATTTTCATACGTTGGGTAGTTAGTTTATGAACTAATTTTTATGGAACATTCGCTTCGGCGCAGGGTGGCCTGTGCCATCCGATCGTACGAATGTAGAAGACTCCCCTGATTCGGAGGAGGGACTTGACGATCCGTAAATACGAATCGTTTCAACCGAGGAGTTTGTGGAAATCGTAAAACGGGCTGGTCAAAAAGAGACTGATAAAGTATCGGCTCCGAATAGAGACTAAGTTTTGGTTTGTCGACCTTCAACAATGTGGTCAGTTAAGGCAGCGATTTCATGAACGAAATTAACGAAATCTCTAATTGTATTTAAGCTAGAAGATAGAACACTATGATCATATAAAATAAACATTCACGTAAATAGAATAATTTCAGGAGAGGATTCACTGCTCTGTCATGTCCTGAAATAGGTTTACAGCCCTCAACTGAGCTGTAAAATGAACAAACGACAAAAAGCAGTACGTGAATACTTGCTGGGTGGGTGTACCTACCTGCAACTGGAAAAAAAGTATGGCATCAGTAAAGCCACGATAAATCGGTGTGTGCTCAAGTATCAAGCGCAACAACAGGCTAAACTAAAGGGCGTGAGCTTAGCTTCAGATCCCATGAAGCCCAAACCCAATCAACCACCCAGCGTTGAGCAACTCCAGAAGCTTTTGGAGCAGGAACAACTACGCAATAAGCTGCTGAACGCCATGCTCGATATTGCCGAGGATGAGCTGCAAGTCCCGATCCGAAAAAAGTTTGGCACCAAGCGGTCGAAAAAGTGAGGCACAACGAAAAGCGACAGAGCCTGTCGGCGTTGTGTGCACTGCTTGGTTATAGCAGGCCTTTTATCAATTTGAAAAAAATAATAACCAGAATTGCTTTGAAGCCGAGCTGGTTATTCAGCAAGTATTACTTCACCGTTCGCTGCAACCCCGCTTAGGCACTCGAAAACTACTCGTGCTGATGCAGGATTTCGTCCAAGAACACCAGTTAAAGCTGGGCCGGGATGCGCTGTTTGATTTGCTACGATCCCATAAGTTATTAGTGAAAAAGCGTCGCCGTAGGGTGCAGACTACTTTCTCTAAACACTGGCAGAAGAAGTATCCAAATCTAATACGGGAGTATGTGCCCAAAGCACCCAACTCGTTATGGGTTAGCGATATAACCTATATTCTGGTCGGCGATGGGTTTGCTTACTTAAGCTTGGTGACCGATGCCTATAGCCGAAAGATCGTCGGATTCTGTGTATCGGAAACGCTGAGTGCGATGGGTAGTCTGAAAGCCTTATCGATGGCCTTGAAAGCCTGCCAGGACACGAATGGATTGATCCATCATAGTGATCGGGGCGTGCAGTATTGTTGCCTAGAGTATGTTAGTCTTTTAAAGGACAATAACATCCAAATCAGCATGACGCAAAGCGGAGATCCATTAGAAAACGCTATCGCAGAACGGGTGAATGGTATCTTGAAAGAAGAGCTATTAGCCGATCACTATCCTACCTTGGCCGTAGCCAAAAAGGGGATTGCTCAGGCTGTCCTGATTTACAATTCATTACGTCCCCATAGCAGTTGTGACATGCTGACCCCACAGCAAGCCCATCAACAAAGGGGCGATTTGCGAAGACACTGGAAGAATTACTATAAGAAAGGGAAAATAGACCTAGAAGTTGCCGGCTGATTTTTAGTTGAGATACTGTAAACCAATGGTAGGACTTTAAGCATGAACTAATAAATTCACTTCGAAACTGTAAACTTATTTCAGGACGCCACATCAAAATGAAACGCTCCTATTTGAGACGGCACACCATATTTTAAAGTGAAGAATCATTTTTCGAAATAAGTAGACACCGACTCAAAATTCTAGGTGTTTGAAACTACCGTTATGGTACTTAATGAATGGTATTATACTAAAAAATGAAAGACAGTAATTTCAAAAGAGTTATAGAAAACAAAGCTATAACTCTTTTTTTTGTTAATATTGAGTTATAGAGAGTAGATTTATAACTCATGAAATGGATTTGGCAACTACCGAACTGGCCACAGTTCACATTTGATACAAGTAAGTTTACCCACTTTGAGAGAGAATTCCATCGAAATACAGGGGTGATAATTGGGTCGTTGACTGCCGTTTCTGCCGATGAGGTCAATGAATTACGGATTACTCTACTAAGTAATGAAGCGCTTGACACCTCAAAAATTGAAGGAGAGATCTTAGACCGTGACTCCGTTCAGTCATCGATCCGCAAACAGTTAGGCCTACAAACGGATGGTAGAAGAGTAGGTCCAAAAGAAACAGGTGTTGCTCAAATGATGGTCGACTTAGTCAGAAGCTATCAGGAGCCACTTACCCAAGAACATCTTTTTTTGTGGCATAAAATGATCATGAATGGTAGAATTGATTTGGAAACGATTGGAGACTATAGAGCCCATGCTGACCCAATGCAAATCGTATCAGGCCGATTAGACATGCCCAAAGTATACTATGAAGCTCCTCCATCCGACCGTATGGAAGTAGAGATGAATCAATACATCGATTGGTTTAATCGAGCTGCTGAAGCGCAAATACCAACAGTTGTTCATGCGGGTATGGCCCATTTATATTTTGAATTGATACATCCTTTTGAGGATGGTAATGGGAGGATCGGACGTACCATTGCCGAAAAGGCACTGGCCATCGGGGCCCGGCAGTCATTGATTACGTCATTATCCAGTGCGATCGAGCAAGACAAAAAAGCCTATTATCAGGCTTTAGAGCGGGCTAATACCTCTTTGAACATTACGGAATGGCTCATCTATTTTTCTGAAAAGATCCTGGAAGCCCAAGTCTATGTTCAGACAATGATCGCCTTTATTGTCCACAAAGCTCGGTATTTAGAAACGTACAGTACCCAGTTGAATGATCGACAGATGAAAGTAGCGTTACGTTTGTTCCAGGAAGGGCTAGCTGGCTTCAAAGGAGGCTTAAGTGCAGAAAACTATATTCGAATCGCCAAAACCTCAAGAGCAACTACTACCCGGGATCTGGCTGAAATGGTTGAATTAGGTGCCCTGACGAAGCAAGGAAAGCTACGACACACGCGCTATTATCTTCCTGTAGAGGAAGTAGCTGAAAAAGAACCGTAGCTTGTGCTGGCTTACCGACCAGCTTAAGTATAACGATGTAAACGTTCCCTATTTTGGTGATAACCGTAAATTAGGGATTAAGTGGGGTATCGGCCCCGAGCCAATAGGTATAAATCAGATAGTCATCATGAAATGGAACAGTCTCACAAAATATACCTCATAATGAGCTGAGGGATTTTGTATAGATCTGCTTCTTAAATGTGGGGATGGCAGACCGATATTTGAGGAGATGGAATTAGTAGTCAGTTGGTTGCATCTCCTCAAATATCAGTCTACACCAGTATGTAATTTAATGACCGGTTCACCGACGGTCGGCCGCTGCCGTTCGGATACTTTTATCCTATTTGGGTATGCACGCGTCTCAACCGCACCGGCGGACCGGCAAGATCAAAATTTAGCCCTTCAACTGGATGACCTTAAAAAAGCAGGTTGTCAAAAAATATTTCAGGAAAAGGTGTCATCGGCTAAGATACGGCCACAGCTTCAGAAGATGCTGGAGGTGATTCGGGAAGGTGACACAAGCATGGTTTGGAAACTGGATGGCACCGGCCACCCGGCGGTTAGGCAGGTCTTTAAAAGAGCTTTTCACTTTGATCAATGACTTTCAAGCCAGAGAAATTGGCTTCCGTAGTCTGAATGATGCCGCGCCACGGTGGCCATTGATACCACCACCGCTCAAGGCCGCTTAATATTTAACCTATTTGCCTCGCTGGCTGAGTTCGAACGTGACCTGATCCGAGAGCGTACCAAAGCGGGCTTGGCCGCAGCTCGTGCTAGGCGACGCATAGGCGGACGTCCGAAGGGTTTAACTGCTGAAGCCCAAACAAAGGCGCGGCTGTTAAGTCCATGTACGCCCTTAAGACGCATACGATTCTGGAGATTGGTCAATTGTTTCATCTAAGCCGAGCGACGGTTTATCGGTATTTAGCATGGCAGGAGGAAACTAACAGTCGATCAATACATGACATTGCTTCATAAATCGGGCGTTTTGAGAAACGGACGAAACACACCCGCATACTACTAATGGGCCAGTTCCAGTCTTTTTAGGGTAAGCAGTCTGTGGGGAGTTTACTCCATTTGTAATCTGTCGCTTTGGGAATTAGAGCTACTTCATATTTTAAATTCCATTCTTTTATGTTTTCTAAAATTGGCAAAAAAGCTAAGCCTTTTTCTGACAACTTATAGTCTACCCTTGGCGGTAGTTCCTTAAAGGCCAATCGTTCCAATAAGCCATCTTCTTCCAACTCTTTTAACTGTTCGGTCAGTACTTTCCTTGAAATGTGGGGTACGATGGCATCTAACTGACCAAAACGCAGGGTACGGGTGCCAAGTACATTGATAATGATCGGCTTCCATTTATTGCCAATCGTGCCAATCGCTCTGGTAAATGGGCAATTCGAGTTGCAAAATCTCTCGTCTTTCATCGTTAAAATTTGTAGTTACCTACTAGTAACCAGAATAAACTATTATAGTTTCAAATATAAACTATTGATGGTTCCTTTGCGAAACAAATGTAAAAGTAGCTAAAAAATGAGTAAGCTAACAAGCAAAGTTGCCGTGATTACAGGGGGTAATAGTGGTATTGGATTGGGCATTGCCCAAGAATTTAAAAAGGAAGGCGCTGTAGGCGCTATTGTCGGTAGAAATCAGGAAACGTTAGCGAGTGCTGTGGCTCAGCTTGGCGATACGTTTATAGCCATCAATGCCGATGTAACCAACCTGACCGACCTGGAAAGAGTGTTTAAAGAAACAGCTGAAAAATTCGGTAAAATAGACGTGGTTGTAGCCAATGCGGGTGGTGGAACGATTGGAACGGTGGCAGATACCGGCGAAGCCGACTATGACAAGACAATGGATCTGAACCTGAAGAGTGTCTACTTCACAGTTCAGAAAGCACTGCCCTATATGAATGATGGTGGCTCAATTATTCTTATCGGCTCAAATGCAGCCCATCGGGCCTATTCCTCATTTTCGCTGTATGGGGCTGCCAAAGCGGCTGTAATCTATTTAGCAAAAGGATTTTCAAGCGACCTGTTAGATCGAAAAATTAGAGCCAATGTCATAACACCCGGTACAACCGATACACCCGCATTTGACAAGTTTGTTCCCGCCGAACAAATTGAAGCAGTAAAGAAACACTATGCAGGTGTCATGCCGATAGGCAGGATTGGGCAACCCGCTGACATTGGTAAAACAGCGGTTTTCCTGGCCTCCGATGATTCTTCGTTTATGCTTGGTGCGGAACTCCTTGTTGATGGTGGTATGACCTATTTGGCTAAGTAATTGACCCCACGCTGGCACGAGGTCAAATTCGTGCTATTAACTAATTAAAAAATGAGTAACTCAGAAAACAACGTAGCAAGCTACGCAATAATCGGCTTCGGCAAGATCGGCCAGGCCCTGGCCAAAGCGTTTGCCCGCAAAGTCATCGAGGTATCCGTGGCAACAACGCGCGACCCGGAACGCTTTGCATCCGATGCGGCCACGATCGGTCCCACGATCATTCCCACCACACTCACGGAAGCCGTTAAAGCAGACATCATCTTTTTAGCGGTGCGTTTTGACGCGCACCCGGATGTCGCCAAGGCACTGCCCACCTGGCAGGGGAAGACCATCGTCGATGTGACCAATGCCTACGGTGTGCCCCCTGAGGAGCTGGGAGGACAGCCTTCCGGTAGGGTCGTCGCGCAGGCCTTCACGGGTGGAAAACTAGTTAAGGGCTTCAATCATTTGGGCGCTGCTGTCCTTGAACAAGATCCGGCCGTACAGGGTGGCAGGCGAGTCGTGTTCCTGGCAAGCGACGATGACGACGCAGCATCGCAGATTAGTGCGCTGGCGGACAATCTCGGTTTTTCACCCGTCCAACTTGGCGGTCTTTCGGAAGGCGGACTGCTGGTGCAGGCGCACGGAAATAAATGGGGTCAACTGATCTTTAAGGACTTGGTTAAGTTCGAGGGATGAATCGTGATCGCACATGTCAATGCGATCCTGCCTGGTGAACAAAGAGAACCACAGGTTAATTGAAGCGACTAAACTGAGTTTGTCGCTCAACCATTAATTAATAAACGTAATGAGTAAATTAGAAAACAAAGTAGCGGTCGTTACCGGTGCGTCAAAAGGGATAGGCGCATCGATCGCTAAACACTTTGCGGCAGAAGGCGCAAAGGTGGTTGTGAATTATGCCTCCAGTAGAGAAGGCGCCGATAACGTGGTGAAAGCCATAACCAACAAGGGAGGCATCGCCATGGCGGTACAAGCCGATGTATCGAATGAAGCCGATGTAACCCGGCTGTTTGACCAAACAAAGAAGGCATTCGGCACGGTGGATATTTTGGTCAACAACGCCGTCTTTCAGCAATTTTTACCTATTGAACAGGCATCCGTAGCCGCTTTTCATCAGCATTTCAACGTCAATGTTTTGGGGCCTGTACTGACCATCCAGGCAGCGTTAAACCTGTTTGGCTCTACCGGTGGCACGATCATCAATATCAGTTCGGGTGCCAGCAAATCGCCGATGGCGGGCGTGTCGTTATATTCTGCTACGAAAGCGGCCTTAGATGCCCTAACGATTTCATTGTCGAAAGAACTGGGGGCAAAAAACGTTCGTATCAACTCGATTTTGCCGGGCGCTACGGAAACCGAAGGGGCCACTAGTGCGGGTGTAACTGCCGGTAGTGAGTATGAAAGAATGTTTATTGCCAATACCCCGCTTGGTCGCAGGGGCCAGCCCGAAGATATTGCGAAAGCGGCCGTATTTCTGGCTTCGGATGATGCCGCCTGGATTACGGGCGAGCAACTTTCAGTTTCGGGTGGTATGTATGGGTTTTAAATCCATCCACCCAGAAATAGGAAGGACAATGGGTCGAAATGATTGGTTGACGGTGGTGCTATCAACTGCGCACTAAACTAAATCAGCAATACCACTACTTAGCCCTAAAAGCCACATATGCACCAGTCATTCGTGGCTTTTTGCTTTTCGGACCACACGTTTAACTGACCAAAAAAACGGATGACAAAAGCCTGTGTTGGTACCATCGGTTTTGCGTTATGGCGGCTGAAGCGTATACGACTAACTGAACCGCGGTGGCGACGGTCAGCCGCTGCTGACCACTTGACAATCATCAAAAAATAATCGTCTCTCTAAACGCTCCTATGCGAGACGAAGGAGCGTCGGTGAAGGTATTTCTTAAAGCGGGTCTGATTGTTGCACAACTTTCGATCGCAATGTTTAACATTTATTAATGAAGCCTCTAGCTCTCAACTACTTAGATTTGGCCCTATCGAACTTAGGGCCAAATGGAGACGAAAAGAAAAAAGACTAAGTGGGCTTGGATTGGACTGCCCATCTGTTTACTACTCTATCTAGGCATCTATCTATTCCTCTACGTCGGGAAAGATCAGCAGATTAATCGGTACCGATCCGCTCAATTGCCCGATACGTTTCGCTACAACTTTGTCCAACCCCTAGAAGAACTAATGATTCAAACTCCGCGAGAGGGCTTGTTAAATGCTTTACTTTTCAAGGCCTCTCAATCGAAAGGGGTCGTCTGTTTCTGGAAAGGCAATGGGGGAACTTTAGCCAACTGGGGGGCTATGGCCCCTACTTTTCTACCATTTGGTTACGATGTTTTGATCATTGACTATCGGCAACACGGCAAAAGTAAAGGAGCCATCAGCTTAGCTAATTTCTACAGTGATGCCCAAACCGTTTACGACTCATTAAAGGGCCGATATTCGGAAAACAAGATGGTGATTTGCGGCTACTCCTTAGGCGGTCGGATAGCCGCTCATCTAGCCTCAACGAATCGACCCAAATTCACGTTCCTGATTGATCCAGCCTCAGCGGGTGGTGATTTTAGTGATCGCTTTACGGATCTGCTGTATTACCCTCTTCCCTCGGTGAATGGCTTCACCTTCCTCACCGACCAAGATGTCCAAAATGCGCTTAGTCCGGTTATCGTCATCAGCACCGACAACCCGCATAGTACAGCTTATAAGCTCCATTCCGTTTTGACCCCAAAAGATCAGCTTTTAGTGATCCCAAATGCGACACATGCCAGTATTCTAAACCACCCGCAAACAATGCAACCGCTCAAAAAATTACTCGTCGATTAACGATTCTTTAGAGTACTAGACCAATCGTTTACCTAATCTCTCATAACCCTCTATTGATGTTAGGGGGTTTTTATGGGCCGATGGGTAAGGAAAAGTTTAATGCCCCAACTCGCTAACTTCTACAGGGACGTTTATGACTACCAGGCACTCTTGACAACACACAGCCTATGTGGGTACCCACATAGGCTGTGTGTTGTCAAGAGTGCTAACTTTGTTACTAGTTGAAAGCCAGTTTACGGGCTATCTCGGCTGTGTGTCGGCCCTGAAAGCGGGCCCCTTCCAACTCGTTGGTGGTGGGCTGGCGTTCGCCCTGGCCGCCCGCTACTGTGCTTGCGCCATAAGGCGTGCCGCCGGTTACCTCCGTATGACCCATCTGGCCCTGCCAGGCGTAGGGCAAACCCACAATCACAAACCCGTGGTGTAGCAGCTCGGTATGGAAGGCGCGAATGGTCTCCTCCTGGCCCCCGTGCTGGGTGGCCGTACTGACAAACGCTCCTCCTACCTTTCCTACAAGAGCCCCCCTGGCCCACAGACTGCCCGTACTGTCCATAAAGGCCTGCATCTGGCCACAGAGGTTCCCATAACGGGTGGGTGTGCCAAACAAGATAGCATCGTACTCAACCAGTTCATCTGGTGTGACGATGGGCACATGAGCGAACGCCTGCTGAGCCTTGGTAGCCCCTGTTTTGTCCAATACTTCAGCGGGCAGTGTTTCCGGTACGCGTTTAACGACCACCTCGTTGTTTTCAATTTGGCGAGCCCCTTCGGCAATGGCTTCGGCTAAGGTCCAGACGTGGCCATAGGTAGAGTAAAATACGACAAGCGTTTTCATAAATACGGATTGACATGTTGCGCACGAAATGCAGAGCTTTATCAACGCATCGCCGGATGGCATTGTTTAAACGAAACTGCTTGGCCGTCTTTCTTGGTGACTTCCCTTAGTCAAATTTCACGCCAACTTCAATAGCTATCTGATGCTCTAAGTCATAAGTGAATGATAGTAATTGACAGATAGTTAGAAGTCAATGTCTTATAAAACGCTCCTACCTGAGACGCAAAACTATTCATGCATCTGCTTCTTAAAACGGTCGTGGCTGTTGCACAACTCTGCTTTGGTATATAAATAGCCTTTTCTGTATCTTGAGTTATGGAAGGCAGAAAAGATTACACCGAAAAGCGCATCACTTGTTTTCAGCTCTCCAGCCGCATCCCAACCCACAATTTCTACCGCCGGTTAAAGGAGACGCTCGACTTGACCGCTCCGGCCTTTAGGTTTGAGAACTGGCAAGAAACCAAGACTTGAGTAGCTTGCCAGACAGACAACCGAGCGGGCTTCCCTAACGTCTCCGGCCAGGCTCGCAACCTATGGGCCGATTCAGGTCCCGCTCGGTCTTTCTTACCCAACCTCGAATAGAAATTAGGGCGTTGTGGCCCCTTAGCAAGGTAGTGAGTGATGAGTAAGCAGTCTGATTGTCTAACCGCTCAGGCGGCCCTGCCTAAAATTAAGTACTCGAATGGACATTCGCCACTTCATTGGGATTGATCGGGGCCGCCCGTGCGGTTTCGAAGAACACGCTGGATTGGGCTGTTTATGCTCATAAAGGTATCGTCTGGCAGACCCAATCTGAAAACTCACCAACTGCTATCCGAGCGGTGATCAAACAACTCCAGGCACTCCCTGATTTTGATCGCTCAAACTGTGTGGTTTGTATGGAGCACACCGGTCTTTACAACGCACACGCCTTGGACGTGTTTTTTCAGGCTCAGTTACCGATCTGGCTCGAAGCTTCCCTACATATTAAACAAGCTGGCGGGCTGCAACGAGGCAACGGGGCCGCCCGGCGGTCAGATAGCGTTGATGCTCAGCGCATTGCTGAGTACGCTTATCGCTTTCAAGACCGAACTCGGCTCTGGAAGCCAGCTCGACCAGTCATGAAAAAGCTGACTGAATTTACTCGACTTCGTCAGCGTCTGCAAGGTATGGTCAGCCAGTTGAAACCGGGCTGCCGGAGCAGTGCCTTTAGCCGAGCAAAAACGATTTGGTGACAAAGCCCTGACTACCCAACTAGGTCAGCATTGCAGCAGCTCACTGAAGGCGCTAATAAGTGATTTAAAAGGGGTCGAAAAGGCAATCAAACAGCTTATTACTGACGATCCTACTTTGAAAGCACTCCGCCC
The DNA here is from genome assembly GCF_042686045.1 of Spirosoma flavum. NCBI lineage: Bacteria > Pseudomonadati > Bacteroidota > Cytophagia > Cytophagales > Cytophagaceae > Spirosoma > Spirosoma flavum. The sequence goes on along the minus strand of NZ_JBHUOM010000012.1, from coordinate 304,868 downwards.
CGGCGGCCCGGTTTGAGTTGGTTACTTCTATCCCCGGTGTTGGTCAAGTCGTGGCCACTGAATTAATCCTGGCCAGTGATGAGTTCAACGCAATTGATGACCCCAAAAAGCTGGCTTGCCATGCGGGCGTAGCTCCCTTCGAGCACTCCTCGGGCAGTAGTGTACGGGGTAAGACCCGAGTGAATCATCACGCTCGAAAATCACTAAAAACCTTGCTTCATATGGCGGCTATGTCGGCTCTTCAAGTGCCGGGTGAATTACAGGAGTAGTATCAGCGAAAAGTCAAAGAAGGCAAGAATAAGATGTTGGTTATCAATGCACTAAGAAATAACGGGGCCGCCCGCGCGGCTCATCCATCGGGTCTATGCAGTCGTTAAGCGGGGCAAAAAATATAACAAAAATTATACGCCAACCCTTGTTTGAACCATAGAAATCGGCCCGGCTTCATCTATGAGGACACTAAACAGCTCTATGGACATACGGGCAACCCTTCTATTGATCCCGTAGTATTCTTTAAGCTCATGCTCATCGGTTGCCTGGAGAATATTACCTCCGACAGAAAGTTGATCGAGCATTGCTCGCTACGGATGGATATGCTGTATTTCTTGGGCTACAACATTGATGAGCCATTACCCTAGCACTCCACGCTAAGCCGTACCCGACAGCTTTATCCGGAAGCACTCTTTGAGGCTGTATTCGATAAAGTGTTCCGCCTGTGTGTAGCCAGCAACATGGTGGCTGGCCGTAGAGTAGCCATCGACTCGGCCCCCGTCAAAGCCAATGCTTCGATGGAAAGACTACTAGAAAAACAACCCAATCCACCTGGTCCCAGGCTGATCCGATCGACTGAGGGTCAGGATGAGCCAGTGACTTCCATAGCCAAACTCAGCCCCCGTCAAGCTGCGTCGGTAATTACCGCAGCCGATCACCAGTTAAGACGGTTGAAAAGCATCAGCAAAACCTGAAGAGTGCACCGACTACCCTAGGAGCCGGTAACGAAAAGGCAAAGTTGCTGAGCAACAAAACCCATTACAGTCCCACCGATCCCGATGCCCGCATTTCGATTAAACCTGGTAAAGCCCGCAAACTCAACTACCATTGTAGCCTAGCAGTTGATACCGCAGAAGGCGTCATCAGTCATGTGCAGGCCGATTTTGCCGATGGCCAGGACAGCCAATACTTGCCTGATATCGCACTCAAGCTTCAGCAACGGTTGGCAGCCAATGAGCTACGTTTAGAAGAGGTATTAGCTGATACGGGTTACTCAAACGGGAGTAACTACGCCTTGCTGGAAGGGTGGAAAATCACTGGCTGGATACCCGTCTTTGGCCAATACAAGCCGCAGATCGAAGGCTTTCCCTATGACCCTGAAGGGGATTACTTTACTTGTTTAGCTGGCAAGCGATTGCCTTTCAAGACCTTTGCCACCCATGCTGAAACCGGTTTGTTGAAAGTCTACCGGGCGGATTACCAGGACTGCAAACAGTGTCCGCTCAAACCCACCTGTGTACCCAAGAGGTGGTCCGCCACCGCGGCAATGTCGACAAATTATCCGAACGGCCTATGATCCGTTCTATCGTCGAGCCCTGGAGCGCCAGCAAAGTCGGCGGGGCAAACGCATGAAACGGCTTCGTCAACGAACGGTGGAACCCGTCTTAGGCAGTCTGGTGGAGTACAATGGGTTGCGAAAGATTAATGTACGGGGTAAAGCTGGAGCTCACAAGGTGATGCTGATGGCGGCTATTGCCTTCAACCTGAAGAAGTATATGAAGTTCACCACCAAGTCAAATCTTAGCCAGGCCATAGCCCTAAAGGTGGAATGGTCATTGTCTTCTCAGGACACTTTTCTAGGCTTTGGCGTGCTTTTTCTCAACTAATAAGGGCAGACGATGGTAGAAAAATCTGATTCGCCATTTCAGAGAATGAAAAAGTGATGTAGAAAGCAGAGTTGTGCAATAGCCACGAGCATATAAAGAGACGGACAATGCACAGGTACGTGGCCTGTACTTTTGTACTTTAGCTGACATATTTGCACTCATTCGACAGGTTATTCTTGAAAACATAAATGAGCCTGAAGCGTCTACTACTTCTTTTAACCATGCTTACTGGGGTTACCATAATCAATTCCAGTTGTACAAACTCTAAAGCTATGGTGCAAAATGGGCATAATGACTCCCTTTTGACCTTCCGCTCCTTTGGAAAAGGAAAACCCGTATTTATTCTTTCAGGCGGTCCTGGTCATACCAGCTTCTACATGGACTCGGTAGCCAAACGAATCAGTCAGATGGGCTACTGAGCAATCGTAATTAATCAGTATGGAACCGATGCATCGGTTCAACGTTTCGATACCGCTCGGGTAACCCTGCCTCAATTTGTTGAGGACATTGAACGACTTAGAAAAGCGTTAGGCTACTCCTCATTCACTCTATTGGGCCATTCTTGGGGGGGATCACTAGCAATGGCCTATGTAAAGACATATCCTAAAATTATTCAAGTCTTACCGCCTTATAAAGGCGGGTTAGTTGACGGTGTTGTCTAGTAAAAGTACAATAATACTGTTTTGCTATTTCGTTCACGAAAACCCTGCTTTAAATGGACTCTTGCAACTATCATAGTTAACTGACAACTTAGTCATGTCATAATCTTAGGCCTATGATTCAGTTGGACGATACTCAGGTAAGAGATATTGTTGAGCAGCAACAAATGGGCATGGTCTGCTATGTACATCGGCAAACGGGTCAACCGATTACTTTTCCTGATCCGAAGCAATTTTCTAATTTGGATTGTGATGATTAGCCAGCCGATACGGAACGAGTTAAATCCTTTCCTGAGCTCTGTTGGGAAGTGGCCACCATGAGCAGCCACGAGGAGTTTGGCTTATGGAGCAGTTTGCCAAGCACGAAATGGCTGACTGAGCCCTTACAAAGTCGCTTACTGGCTATCTTGGGCCAATCAAAGCCCTTCCGCCAGTTTAAAGAGGCCATTGATCGCGCAGGTCCTCATCGCCTAGCTTGGTTTGCCTTTGGCGACAAACAAAAAATAGAGTGGCTGAAGTATGAGCTGACCCTAGCCGATTGACTGGCTACGTTCAGTAAGCCTGGTTAAAATATAGAGATTTATTAAACTGCTACATCTTGAATTTATACAATTGCGCCACCTTTCTTCTGGAGTTCATGTAACTTAATATAGTATAAATTTTTTTAGAATGTTGCCAGGAGGGTGTTGTGTATTACTTAGTCGAGTAAAGCAGTTTACTTATTGTCCAGACAAGGTTGTTGAACGGAGAAAGAGTGCTACTTAAGATTAGCCTATAGAATAGAACTATTCCTAGTTAATTTGCATATACAATCTTATGTTGATAGACTATTTCAAGAAATAGGGGTGAACAAGTGCGAGCAAAATCGTATTTGTCAGCTAACCGGAATCGCCTTTTTATAAAGGCGAAAGAATCCAGCAAAAGCAAACATTGTTTACCCGCAACCGTTTCAAATTAGCTAGTCAATCACTCACTATATGCTTGTTCGTTTAGCCCTCGATTGGACACCCAATACCAATCATACCGGATTCTATGTCGCTATAGCCCAGGGCCTTTATCAAAAGGCTGGGCTTGAGGTGCAAATGATCACGCCCGATCAGGATAACTATCAGACTACACCCGCCAAACGAGTAGCGCAAGGACTAGCTGATCTGGCTATTGACCCTTCCGAAAGTGTGATTAGTTATCAAATCAATGGGTTGCCCTTAGTAGCTGTAGCCACTTTACTAGCCCGCGATGCGAGTACCATTGCTACCCTTCAACGAAGCGGTATTGAGCGACCTAGTCAATTAGAAGGTAAAATTTATGGCTCTTATAATGCCCGCTACGAGGATGAAATCATCCGACAGATGATGCGCAACGATGGAGCGCAGGGGCAGTTTAGTACTCGAAAACCGGACCGATTAAGTTTGTGGCAGGCCCTGCTCGATCAGCAGGTAGACGCAACCTGGATTTTTCACCCTTGGGAAGGCGTGGAGGCTCTTACTACAGGGATTGCCCTGAACGAGTTTGGGCTAGCCGACTACGGGATTCCCTACGGTTACAGTCCTATTTTGACGGCCACTTCGGATTGGGCTACCCAACACGCGACCCCGTTGCGTCAGTTCTTGGAGGCCACGAGTCAGGGCTTTCGATTCGCCGTCGAGCAACCTGACCAAGCGGCCTCATTACTCTGGCAAACAGCGAATCAGGCTAGCCTAAGGGATCTGAACTTTTTGCAGCAAAGCCAGCGGGTCGTATCCAGCTATTACCTGAACGAGCTGGGCCAGTGGGGCTGGATGGATGGGGCAATCTGGCAGCAATTTATTAACTGGCTTTTAGAGCGTAAGCTATTAAAGGATAAAACGGGGGCTCCCATAGAGCAAATGGATGCGGGAAAACTGTTTACGAATGAGTACTTACCAGCTCGAGGGGTGCCCACCCAAGATTAGGCAACGAATGGGGGTAACATTTGACGAACGTTGAGGTGATTAAACCCACTGATTAGGTTCTGAATACATCTTAGATTAACATAACGTTCACTTATATGACTTTCGCACTGTGAAAATATGGAGTTCTATTATTCATAGTGACTCTAAAATACCCCTTTTACATTGAGTTAAAGGCTTAGAGGTTAACATATGCTCAGTGGCTGTTGCAAAAGTTTGGCAGGCGTCTGTTAGACTCAATCCCAAGCCTCATTCCGCTAAATTTTACCTTAAAAAAAAGGGGGTAAAAAGTAGAATTTTAATCGGTAACGACTTTTGCAACAACCACTGCCGATATGTTAACCTGGTAAGTTTATTTAGTTAAGCAATAGCCAATGGCCAGTTGGGCCGTAAATGAACCGTGCAAGCGGCTACTTGACTTGTTGGTGTTGACTTGAAGACCCGCCGAAAGATCATAATAAAAACGCTTAGGAGGTAATTGCCGTTGAATGCCCCACAAGAACCGGACATTAACCGTATTACCTGTCCCTAAGGGGTAAGTACGCTGATAAAGGCTCTGTTCTCCCCACTGAGCAACAACGGGGGAGGTATAGTAAGCCCCCACGCTTAAGTAATTGCCACTGTTGTACTGAATATTTTTTCCCGCCGTTAGACGAGGGTCTAAATTGTAGTAATACCGACCGCTTAGGCTGGCTTGAGCCGTGAGTGACCGATACCAGATGGTAGGCTGATTTTGTTCGCTGTGGCTAATATAATCGGTGCGTAAGTTGGCAACCGAGAGTAGAGATACTTTTCGAGTAAGTCGTAGTTCGTGGCTGAATCCAGGTCTAACCAAGTTGAAGAGACCAACTCGCCACAGCGATTTTCTCAATACAGGCGTGGGTAAATCAGCTTGTGCGACACTGGCTAAAGGAAGGATAGCACAGCTAATCAGTACGATTGAAGTAAGCAGATGTGTCCGCATCGTTGTATTCTTTTAGAGGAGACCTTATCTCTGTGCAGCTGATTGGAAACCCTGTATTTTTTGTTGTATAATCATCGTGGCTGTTGCAAAAGTAACTCATTGAGGGCTAGATTAGTTGTTAGTTCATGCTAGGCTTTCATACGATCCAAACTTCACTGGTGAAACGGGTGCCAGCTCACCACTTTTACCAGCAACTACTGAAAGCGGTCGACTTCCGCTTCGTCAGGCCGCTTTTTGAGCCCTTTTATAGCCCCAGCGGAAGGCCTTCGTTGGACCCGATCGTATTTGTCAAGCTGCTGTTGGTGGCTCATTTGGAGAACATTACCTCCGATCGAAAGCTCCTGGAACTGGCGAATTTGCATCTGGGTATCCGTGCATTTTTGGGCTATGAGCTAGACCAATCCTTGCCTTGGCATAGCACGCTCTGCCGAACCCGCCAACGCATCCCGGTTTCGGTCTTTGAAACCGCACCGGCGGCCCGGCTGCTTCACCCACATTGTTGGCTTATGCGTTCAGAAAGGGCTCGTCAGTGGCCATACCCAGGTGATCGATTCGGCGTATATCAAAGCCAATGCGTCCATGAGTCGACTGAAGCCAAAGCCCTCTATCTGGTCGTCTGAGTCTACCCCTAGCTTAGGTAAATTAAGCGCTCCCCGGCTAAGCGCTTCTGTAGATCGACTACAGCACGTCCACCGCATCCATAGGAATATTCTAAAAGCAGCTCCGAACAAATCCGGTCAGCTTCTCAGCAATCGGACTCATTATAGCCCCACAGACCCCGATGCCCGCATTGCGTTCAAAACGGGCAAGCCCCGCCAGTTAGCGTATATGGCCAACGTGAGCGTTGATGCCGCTCAGCATGTGATCACGCATATCCAGGCTGGCTCAGCCGACCGGCGCGATAGTCGCAACCTGCTGCCCATTGTCGACTCGACTCAGGACCGCTTGAAGCGTTTTGGTATAATAATGAGCAACGTAGTAGCTGACGCTGCCGGGCCGCCGGTGCGGCTATAGCTCAGGGGAAAACTATGAACTCCTAGAAAATAGGGGACTAAACGGCTTTATCCCCCCTCACGGCAAGTACAAAGATGAGCGTTCAGGCTTTCGCTATGATGTCAGTACTGATAGTTACAGCTGTAGTCAAGGCAAACAATTGGCCTTTGACAGCCTGGTAGTCGATAAACAGGGTAATCCTAAGAAGCGTTACTTAGCAAAAGCATCCGATTGCAAGGTCTGCCCTATCTGTGAGCAGTGTAAGGGAAAAAAAGCCAAGGAAAAGCGGTTGCATCACACCTATTACAAAGCTCAATACGAACGAATGGTTGAGCGATTATCGAGTCGGTTCGGCAAGCGAATGATGCGGATACGCTCGGCGACAGTCGAGCCGGTTTTAGGTAGCCTGATCAATTACTTTGGGCTACGTCAAATCAACACCAGGGGTCGAGAAGTCGCAGCCAAAGTAATGTATATAGCGGCTATGGCGTATAACTTGAGGAAGTACCTGCGCTTTACGCCCATTGAAAAAGGTGGAATGGTAGTAGCCCTGCCAGTTCCTGATCAGTTTTATTATATACTGATTTACTTTTGCAACAGCCACCATCTATATGTTAAGTACTATATGATGTAAGACAAAAACAAGATCTGTCATACAGAATGTATGACAGATCAACCGTTGCTAAGTAGCCGTAAGAAAGCTCCGTCCGTAAAGGGTAATGGGGTCGGTTCCGCCACAGCGGGGATGGACGCTTTTTCCCAACGGCGAACCGAAGGGGACATGACAACCCGGCCAGCCTGATGAGTCTACGAGCTGCTCAAAGGGCTATCACCGTGGCTTTACCCGGACCACAAGCTTGACGTATACGATTGAAGTCGTATCAAAGTTGACTAGCATACGGTCGATTTCTTCTTGACTACATGTAATCGAAAGCTTTTGTCATCTCATTCAGCAAACTCCTAGTTAAATTGAACACTCGGGGGCATCATCGGTGTATACCAAGTTGAAGAAGACTTGGTTGATCCCCTCAACTCCCATGTATTCAGATGTCTGGCGGAGATGCTGTAGTCAAGAGATGATTGGTAGAAATAACGTTTCCTTTTCAGACTGACACCAGCCATTTAATACGTAGGGTCCGGTAAGAATTTGGCATCAAGACCCATATGGGCGGTGATCGGCCGGCTTACCCCTTGGTTTGTCATACCCTTTTAAGGCGTTTGACGGGATTAGTTTATCCACGCGGGCTGAAAACCCGTTACTTGTCCACCCGCTCCATTGATCCCCTGGCGGATGGCTCCAGCAGCAGGTGCGTAGCGGACGGAGTGGATTGACCCGATGGGGTAAACAATTTCCCTGAAAAAACTTTTTTATAAAAAATGAAACGCGTCTTGTTAACTTCATGGAAGGCCATCGGATCAGCTCCCCCCGCAACCCGACCCGCTGGCGGTCCAAAAACAACAGTTTGATGCCGCTAACGATTTCTTGACCATCTGCGATCGAGTCTCCACGGGTTATGACAGTGGCTATTATTGGGAAGATGTGCAGCGGGCTTTGCGCATTGCGGCAGGCCTGGAGAAATGGCCTGAGGCCTGATTGATACCAGTTACGCTAGCATCTGCTCTTGCCGTTTAAGAATCCGACGAACCGTTTCGCATTTAAACAGCTTGCCATAGCGGGTGCGAAATCCATGTTCATTTAATCGCTCGGCAATCGCTCGTAGGGTCAAGGCATCCCGCTGATAGAGCCGGATTAATTCGCTGGCCTGCCGATTGGCCGGATGCACCCGCGCATTTTCTTTGATGACCACAACGCCCAGCGTTCGATGATCATTGGTGAAGTTCTCGGGTTTACCTAAGATAAAGCCCCGTGCTTTCTTCTGAACTAAAGCGGCCCGGGTCCGCTTGGAGATCTGTTCGGCTTCGTGCTGAGCAAAGCTAGCCATGATGCCAATGGTGAGCGTGTTGGCATCGGGCAGATCACCCGCCACAAAATCCACTTCCGAATCCCGGAGCACCATCACAAAAGAAGCATTGCGGCTGAGCCGGTCGAGCTTGGCAATCAGCAGCCGGGCGCTATGTTGTTTGGCGCTTTGGATGGCGGCTTGCAGCTGGGGCCGCTCTTTCTTTTTTCCTGATTCGATCTCCGTAAATTCCAGCACTAACTCATCATCTTCCCGCAGAAACCGTTGGACCATCTGTCGTTGATCGTCGAGGCCCAGGCCAGAGCGGCCCTGTTTTTGGGTAGAGACGCGGTAGTAAGCGATGTAGCGCATAATGGAGACAAGTTGATATAAGCGGGGGTAAATCGTGGGTAAGATAGGCAATTTCGGTCATCTGCCACAAATCACGAACGCTCGCGTTCAAGACCTGTTATAAACCAATTTTTTTGTACGTTTGACGTGTAGTAAGCTTCCTTTTATAAACGGTCGTGGAGTCCGAAGACGAAAACCAACTCATTCGCCAAGTAGCGTACCCTTGGCTGCAGGCCAACCGGCCAGCGGGTCAGACCCACTAAGCCGATTGGGTGCGGGCCATGGCTGGACTTTATGACGTAACGGGAAGTGCAGACCGGACGAGGAGCATTATTATGGTGGTACTCGATCAGGTCAAGGCGCTAGAAAAATCATCCGAATGGGTAGCGCGTGAACTACGGCTTGAAGCTCTGGCCGAGTTTGTCGAGAGCCGGGCTGACCGGCTACGGCTGGAACAGGCCGCAACCGTCGATGATGAGTCCTTAGATTTATATGTAGACCGCTCAACCCGATTTTCCACCCATGGCTAAACGAGTCCCCTCCATACCGACGGCTATTGATGGCCCTATTTACGTCGCCTATTACCGGCAGGGCGAATCGGGTTTAGGCCTGGAAGCCCAAAAGGGGGCGGTGGTTACTTTCGTCAAAGGAGCGATTGTGGCTGAATTTACCGAGATTGAATCCGGCAAGAATAACCAGCGGGTGGAACTGGCGGCCGCCATTGACCGGGCGAAGCAGGAAAAGGCTATTCTAGTCATTGTGAAGCTGGACCGCTTGAGTCGAAATGCGTCGTTCATTTTTACCCTGCGCGATTCGGGCGTCAACTTTCAATGCGTCGATATGCCAGATGCCAATACCCTCACCATCGGTATTTTTGCCACCCTGGCCCAGCACGAGCGGGAGTTGATCAGTTCGCGCACAAAGGCCGCCTTGCAGGCGAAACTAGCGCAAGGGGCTAAACTAGGCAAGCCCGAGAATTTAACCCTCTGGGCTCGGGCCAAAGGGGCGGCTTCGAACCGACGGTTGGCCATGAATCATCCCGAATCACGCAAAGCGGAAGGACTGGCCAAGGAACTCCGCAACCAGAAAAAGACGTATGCCGAGATTGCCCAAAAGTTAAACGAATTTGGCTTTAAAACGACTCAAGGGTTTGCCTTTCATCCCATGCAAGTTCAGCGATTACTCAAAAGGGTTCTCCGTTTAACGCCCTCCAATGAGCTACTTTAAGTAGCTTGCTGAAGAACTGTTGTTGACAATCGTCAGCGTTCGTTGATCCACCAGGCTGTTCAAATACGTAGCTAAGACCGCTTGAAACAATGGATCAGTCTGGTTCAACAGGATAAACAGGGTCATACTGACGTGTAATTTCATCTGGTCTGGGTTGCCCAGAATTTGATGGGCCGACTTTCCTGCCAGCTGAAGCATGGCGTTCGAAATTTTAATGAGTCGACTTCCCAGCCGTGGGTGCTTCAGAAAATCATCGACTTCCTGGAGGTCTTTGATGGCGTAAAATCGGGCGGTTTCACTAACGCCTAATCCGGCAAGCTGGGGAACGATAGACCACATCCATTGGCTTTGCTTTCGCCCGTTTCTGATTGGACTTGCAATAGTATAGTGGAGATTTTTTAGGCCGCCATTGAGGAAGTGTAAAAATAGGATTCTTGTTGACTAGGCGTGCGGTAATTCAATACTGAATGTTTCCGTCTGCGGTTGTACCGCACGGATTTCCATGGTTCATGCAAGCGCTGGCGTATAGTTTTTATCATATTTCTGTCTGCGGTGAACCACCGAGCAGACACGATGGATTAGTTTGTTACGAACTGCGTTCAGTACTAACATTTTGTTCTTGCCTTCGCCTACTTTCCGTCGATAATAATCACGTAGTTCACCATTCATCTGAATAACCGACATGGCACCCAAGTGGAAAACGGATTTTAAACGTAAACGAGCATGTTGGCTAACGCGTGTTTTGCCACGCACACTACTTCCGGACCGGTACCGCGCGGGCGGCCCCGTCAAATGGAGCAACGCCAGCATGACAGGCCAGTTTTTTAGGATCATTGATCGCTTTAAACTCATCAGTGGCGACCAGTACTTCCGTAGCCGTTACGCTGCCCACACCAGGTACAGAAGTGATCCAGCTAAAGAGTTCTTTGAGCCGACTATCGGCCTGAATGAGCTCATCGATCTGGTTATCAGTTATTTTCAAGTCATCATTGATAGATTTAAGCGATGCCTGACAGTTCTTGATAAGTTGCCTTTGTAGAGTTGAATTAACAAAGTTAGCCTGCTCAGTAAGCGGTTGTAGGAGTTGCTGACGTATGCCTAAAAGGCGTTGACGAAGCGCACTGAAAGCAGCCAGTTTTTGCATCACGGGCCGGGGCGGTTGCCAAAGCTGCATCTGATCTCGAAAGCGAAAAGCATATTCAGCGATGCGCTGGGCGTCGATAGCGTCCGTTTTACCTCGTTGTAAACCGCCTGCTTTCTTGATCTGCAAACTGCTTTCTAACCAAAGGGGGAAAGAAAGCTTGTGCAGGTAGTTCAATAAATGGGCATTGTATATGCCGGTGTGTTCTGCACAGCAAACCGATTCGCTCACTTTGAAGGCTGGTAGTTGCTTAATGAGTTTAAGAGTGGCTTTAATACCGGCTTCGGAGTTCTCTGACTGGCTCTGCAAGAGGATGGTTTTACCATCGAAGACAGCCCAGTCCAGAGTAGCTTTTGATACATCAACACCAATAAAGTAGCGAACGGTCATAGGAAATAGTAGTTTAGAGGGGTCAACAAGTCCTTGCTTCACTGCTCAACCGCCACGGGGCGCCCCGCTTGCTAATGGGGCTGTATCCCCGAATTTCCATTCGAGCCTAAAGCAAGTAAAACAGGGTAGGGCCTGACCGCGACGGCGGACCGTTCCGTGCCTAGAGCTGGTACTCTACGGCCCCCTAGGGTAACCTACCCTGTTCACTTGTTGGCAAGCTATCCCAATTCTTGGTTTCTTACCACAATGCAAACCTAAAGGGCGGCCCCGCAACCCTCGATATACTCGAAGGTAGCCAGCTGGCCCGCTGCCCGCGTGGCAAAATAAATGTGGTTTGCCATTTCGCACTTGAGGGTCTTGAAAAAACTTTCGGCAACCGCATTATCCCAATGGTCCGCCACCGCGGCAGTTTCCTTTGCGACTCATACTTTGCTCAACCGGTAAGTCCTTCAGTTCATCCCTAAATTCAGTACACGCATATTGGATGCCTCGGTCCGAATGAAATACAAGTTGATTATCTATAGCTCTGTTTGTGAGGGCCATACGCCAAGCTGTTACACTCGTGTCCACCGCTTTCATACTATCGCTCATAGCCCAGCCAACCACTTTTCGGTCGGCCAGATCCAAAATCACGGTTAGGTAAAGCCAACCCTGACCAGTGGCGATATAGCGGGGCGGCCCGTGCCGTAATGTCTGAGACCCACTTTTGCCCTGGTTTATCGGCCGTGAACTCCCTATTCAGCACGTTGTTAGCCACGGGGTAATAATGATTTGATTCCGTAGTCTGCACCCGATACTTTTTATACATGATACTGCGAATCCCGACCTTCCGCATGAGTCTGGCAATGCGGTTACGGGAGGCTTTCACCCCCTGCTCGCGGAGCTCATCCGCGATCCGGGGACTGCCGTAACGAGATTGGCTTTTGCCATGCACTCGTCGGATGTGGTTTACAAACTGATTCTGGTTCTGTTGTCTAGCCCCGACGGGGTGCTTGCGCCAATAGTAATAACCACTGCTACTCACTTTGAGCACTTTACACATCTTCTCAACGGGAAATAGCCTGGCATGTTCCTTTATAAATCGGAATATTTCCCACGGTCCGCCGCCTTTAGGTTTGCGTGTCTGTAAAAGTCCTATATTTTCAGATACTACCAGCAGTGCCGGTGAACTTTGTCCGCCGCTAGGTTAACGACCTCAACCGCGAATTAGAACCGGCATTGCTTGGTTGGATGGGAGCCAATTAGAATGGTAGGCGTCAGGGCCTCATAAAGGTATTAGCTAACTCCAATCGCGGTATTTTAACTCCCTTTCCAATCTTAGCTATGGCATTTACTTCTTTCGTGGGCATCGATCGGGGCCGCCCGTGTGGTTTCTAAATTGACGATTGATGCAGCCTTGTACGTTTCAGCGACTGATCCCTCGCTTCATCAGCAGTTTGAGAATCGCCCCTCTGGATTTCGTAAATTGTTAGCCTGGGTGCATCAGCGTAGCGGCCCTACCGGTTTACTATTTTGTCTTGAACATACGGGCATCTATGCCCTTCCCCTGTGTTGCTTTTTGACTCAGCATAAGCTCAGTTATTCTTTGCAATCGGCGCTGCACGTGAAACGGTCAATGGGCATTCAGCGCGCTAAAAATGACAAAGCGGACGCCGTGATGTTGGCCCGGTTTGCCTATCTGTATCGCGACGAGATAAAGCTTTCTCAACTGCCGTCCAAGACGCTGCTCAAAATTCAGCATCTGTTGGCTTACCGCCAACGTTTAATTAAGAATAAAGTAGCTCTAGAAGTAGCGGTCAACGAGTTAGCCAGTTTCGTTGATAAAGAGTTCAGCACCAGCATCATCCGAGATAGCCAAAAACACGTTTCTCAACTGATGGCTAGCGTTCGGTTGGTGGATAAGCAGCTGCAAGCAGTGATTGCTGAAGATCCGGTGGTACAAAAGACTTATCAGCTAGCCACTGCTCCGGCAGCTCGGTTCGGTAACCGGTATTGGCTTACAAACGGCGGCTTATTTACTAGTGTATACGCACTGTTTCAAGAGCTTTGAAAATTGGAGACAGCTAGCCTGTTTTGCCGGCACTGCTCCCTTTGACTACACCTCTGGCAGTAGCGTTCGTGGGCGGACTCGATTGAGCAAAATAGGTGATATGAAGTTGAAGTCTTTATTAAGTAGTGCCGGGCGGCCGGTGCCGAGCAACATCGGCCATTCAATTGCCTAATGAATTTTCGGCTTATTATACCCGGAAACTAGCCGAAGGCAAGCCAAAGCTGGTGGCTCTGAATGGGGTACGTAATAAATTGATCAGCCGTGTGTTCGCGGTTGTGCAAAGAGGAACTCCATACGTCAAAAACCAAGCATACGCCTTACCAACAGCAACTTGTTAAAATTATATGTGGATCACTTGTTTCTACCTTAGAATTCGCGGTCGCCCCTGGAGAAGATGCTGACCGCCTTTTTCTGTACAACTCATTACTAGGTCACTGATAATGAATGCTTTAAAAATAGCTTTTCTAGTTCCTCTTTGGTTAGTTGAAGGGCATGCAATTTCTTGTCCAGGTGCTTTAACTTCATAGCTTTCTGCTTCTCATTACTTAACTCCACTTGGCTCTTTTGATAAGGTTCTGCTTTGATAATCATGTTCCAAATAATAACGGCCAGTTTTCTGGCAGTCGCGATAATAGCAGCCAGCCGACCTTTTTTGAAGGCAATGCGCTTGAAGAATGGTGTCAACTCATGATCCTTCTGGTTGCCAATCGAGTTAGCCGCATGGCGCAGGGCTTTGGCGATTTGATTTTTCCCCGAAGGGGTTCGATTGCTAATGACTTTGCCTCCGCTAATTTTGTTATTGGGCACTAGACCTAACCAGCAGGCAAAACTTTTAGCCGTTGGAAATTTGTGTATATCATGACCTAAGCTGGTCAACAAACATAAAACAGCATTGTAACTAATGCCCGATATGGCAAATAGGTCGGTTTGGAAATACTGGTAGGCCAGATGGGATAAATTAAAGCCAGGGGCATGTTTACCGGCCCGCTTGCGGTTGGTTTTTAGTTGCTTCTTCTCATCCATTGAGACCTCGACCTCAGGCGCATACTTGACCAAAAACGTTTCAATAATCTGGTCGCATTCTTTGATCTTGCGTTCATACAGAAGGTAAAAATCCAGCGAAGCCCGTAATTCAAATAACAGTTCTTCCCGCCACCAGCCTTGCAGGGCATCGGCAATCTCCTGACGGGACTTTTTGACCCGCTGGCTAACCAGTGATACTAAGTGTTCGGGTGCCCGCCGTCCGGCCAGGATGGCCTCAATGACGGCCATACCTGACTGGCCAGTGATGTCATTGAGTACCACATCAAGTCGGATATTCATCAACCGCAACGCCTTCTGCATTTTATTGCTGTAACGCGCTGATTGCTCGACCAAATGCAAGTGATGATAGTAGTAGGTACGCAGCTGCTGGAAGGTATCGCTTAGGAGTAAACTACCCGACAGTAGACCCAGTGAATGTAGCTTCTGAATCCAGATACAGTCGATCACATCGGTTTTACGTCGGCACGGGCCGCCCCGCTTTTACATTTTTTGTCTGACTACCGCCCACTAGCAGCACGTCAAAGCCAGCCTGTTGGAGCGCATTGAATAAAGTCTGCCAATAACTGCCGGTTCTCTCCATGGCGATGGTAGTCACCCCATGCTGGTGCAGATGACTGATAAGATCCTGATGATCTTTGGTGTAAACCCCAAATTCACGGACATTGTCTTTATTCTGGTCAATGGCTACTAGATGAGTGCGGGATCCTACATCAATCCCGGCAGCCTGGGGATTAATAACGTTGAACGATAGCTGGTTCATATCCATAAGAGATTAATGGTTAATGACTTCCAGGGAGCGTATCGGGACTGTAAAATTTTTCTGTACGGGATTCGCCAAAGCGATCACCAATCAATTCACCAAATGCCTTTCGTTAAAAAGGCATGGTACGCTCCAACCCAGATTTTAAGCAGGACTCTAATAAGTACCAGTAAAAGCGGGGGGCTTGGTTCAGAAAGCCTACCAAAAATAGAACTTCTAGCTGGAACGTAAGTTGTTGGGGCTATTCAACAGCGTATGCGCTGTACAACGATTTTAATATATCGCGTTCCATCTGAACTTCTCTAAGTTCCCGTTGCAACCTTCTGATCTGTTACTGTTGGTCAGTAAGTGTAGTATTGGCAGGCAATGTTTGATCGTTTTTTTTGTGCCGTTGCCTCCATTTGCTGATTCGCCCGCCCTGGATCGATGTCCAATTCACGGGCGGCCTCTTGAATTGATCCTTTTGCATACGATAACTCGACGGCCATTTCCTTGAATGCTTCCGGTCCGCCGGTGCGGTCAAACACACGTCGTTTAACCATGGTCAAATTGAAGTTTGTCCCCAAATCTGCCAAAAAAAAGTCTCTAGTCAAATGTAGCAAGTCCAAAGCGGCCAAAGCGGCCAAAGCGGTTCGTACCAATCTGGTGGCGAGTGTAGCGACGAGCTATTTTAACGTTTTACTGCTTGACGCGCAACTGGACGTAGCGAAGCGGAACGTAGCCCTTGGCGATTCCATCGTTCGGCTGATCCGGTTCCAGAAACAGTCGGGTGATGTGACAGAACTGGCAGTTCAACAGGCCGAAGCCCAACGCCAAACCGCCGATCTGTTGCGGTCGCAGCTGGAACAGGCATTGGTCATCGAGCAAAACGGCATCCGGCAGCAGCTGGGCGATTGGGCGGGGGCTATTGCCCGGAGCAGCCGACTCATCACCTATCCTCTCGCCGATACCTTGCTGACGGGAATACCGGCGCAATTGCTGGCTAATCGGCCGAATGGGCGTAATTATGATAGCAACCAAAGCAAATATTATCCGGCTTTGGTTTGGTGCTGATACACCAATTAGAGATTATCAAATAAAAATAAATTTAGCTTTGTGGGAGACCTGTGAGAAGATAAGCAAAACATTTATTCCTCCTTCAGGTGCTAAAGAACCTGGCTCATACCGGAACAGGGACAAGCTAGTCTTTGCCGGTATGGTTCAACAAGCATTGCTGGTCCCTACTGATTAAATGTTCTTGTCGACTTAAAGATTATATTAAATTACCTCAATCTGGTTATGCAGGTGGTACAGAATGTTCAAAATTGAGCTGGATTTTCAATTTGAATCGGACGATTTTGATTGATTTTAAATATGAACTAATATGCTTTCTGCCAAATCATTATGGGTTCAATTAAATATGTAATCTAGGATTTCATTGGGCGAATTCATTATTGACCCGTCCGGAAATCATCCGATAGTGCAAGCACCATTGAATGATTTCCGGACGGGTCACATCAAACTCCACCAGTCCGTACGCCATTCCGAAGGAAGCCAGGACCATCAGGCTCGGCACAAACAAGAGCGATTACTGAAGTTGTTGCCAGTACTGACTAAATCGGGTGGGCATATAGAACGCGTAAGGGTTCTAAGTCAAACTGGCCTACGCTTGAATAGTTATTTATCTCTTACTGCCACCCACCACCCAACGCCCGATATAAATCCGTAATTGATAAAAACTGAGCCTGCTTGGTATTGATGAGGGCTAACTCGGCTTCCAGCACGCTACGTTGGGCGGTGATGACTTCCAGATAGGACGCATAGCCACCGGCAAACAGATCGTTCGATGTCGTGACGGCCTTTTCCAGCACATCCACCTCCTGCGCCTGTAAATCAGCTACACTCCGGTAATTCTCCACTCCTCTCAAATTAGTGGTTACCTCGCTGAAACCCGTTAGAATGGTCTGCTGATACCGATACAGAGATTCCCGGCTCTGCGCCACCGATTGTTGATAGTTAGCTTTCAGAAACCGACGGTTCAGGACAGGAGCCGATAAGCCACCCAGCAAACCAGCGGCAATCGATGCTGGATTAAACAGAACAGCCGTGCGGAATGCGTTCAAGCCCACATAGGCAGTTAAATTCAGGCTGGGCAGGAATTCGGCTCTCGCTACGTCTATGTTCACATTGGCCGCCTGGAGTTCGAGTTCAGCCTGCTGAATGTCAGGTCGGCGAACCAGCATTTGAGTGGGAATACCCGTCAGGACCTGTCCCGGCAGTTCGCGATCCTGTAGGGAACTGCCCCGAACAATCGGTTGGGGATAGCGACCCAGCAGCCGGTTCAGTTGATTCTCATTCTCAATAATTTGCTGGCGAACCTGGCCCTGTCGACTTCGGGTATTCAGAAGTTGGGCCGTGAACTGCTGAACGGCCAGTTCGGTTACCCGGCCCGCTTCTTTCTGGATACGAACTAGCTCAAGCGCGTTCTGTTGATAGGTGATGTTTTTCTGGATGATTTCTCCTTCGCCATCCAGCGCCAGCAAACGGTAATAATATTGGGCAACTTCAGCAACCAAGGCCGTAATGACCGCATGACGGCCTTTCTCTGACGCCAGAAATCGTAGGTAAGCCGATTTTCGGCGGTTACGAAGTTTACCCCAGAGGTCAATTTCCCACGTGCTACGTGCCCCCAGGAAGTAGTCTGGTGTGGGGTTCGGAATCACCTGATTACCCCGAACATTATCCGACAGATTGGTATCGAAATTCCCCACGCCATTTAGCGTGTTCTTACCATATCGATCTACCCCCGCCGACGCTACTACGTTTACCTGCGGAGCCAGAAAGCCACGGCTATACTCGAAAGCGGCCCGCGCGGCCTCAATGCGCTGGGTGGCGATCCGTAAATCCAGGTTGCCCCCCAGGGCGGTATCGATCAGCTGCACCAGATGAGAATCCGCAAAAAAGGTTCGCCAGTTCTGACTGGCGATGCCCAGTGTATCAGCCCGACCGGTAAAGGAAACGGGCATCGGGCGAGCCAATGGCTGAAGCAGGGGTTTTGGCAACTGACAACTACTAAGCAGGCTAATGCCCAGGAAAAAATAGTAGCTGGTTCGAATTGACTTATTTATGAATGACGGAACCATTGACGTGCGTTTGGGTGGATAAATTAACCGACCTAATGTCGGCCTTCTGTACCGGATGGTCGCTCGGATCATCGTCGGTTGGCGAGTTGGAACCAAACCGTTCGGCGAGTTTGGCAAAGAAGACGTACAGGCCGGGCACAATGATCAGACCGAACAACGTACCAGTGAACATACCCCCAGCCGCTGCCGTACCGATGGACCGGTTGCCCAGAGCACCAGCCCCCGAGGCCATACAAAGCGGTATCAGCCCCGCGATGAAGGCGAAAGAGGTCATCAGGATCGGGCGTAGCCTTGAGACAGCCCCCTCGATAGCCGCGTCCAGAATAGACACCCCTTCACGCTGCCGCTGGCTGGCAAATTCGACAATCAGAATCGCATTCTTGGCCAGCAAGCCGATCAGCATGACCAGGGCCACCTGCGCATAAATGTTGTTCTGTAACCCCATCAGTTGCAGGAAGAAAAAGGAGCCGAATATACCGGTGGGCAGCGATAATAGAACCGCCAGGGGTAAAAACACGCTTTCATACTGCGCCATCAGGAGGATATACACGAACACTAAACAGATCGCAAAAATGTACAGCGCCTGACTGCCCGACGCAACCTCCTCCCGCGACATACCCGACCATTCGTAGGCGTATCCTTTGGGCAATTCTTTAGCCGCTACTTCCTGAACGGCCCGGATCGCGTCACCGCTGCTATAGCCCGAAGTGGCATCGCCATTGATCATGGCCGAAGTATACATGTTGTAGCGGGTAATCTGCTCGGGTCCATAAACGCGCTCCAGACTGACGAAGTTGGCATAGGGGACCATTTCGCCCTGATCGTTCTTGACACGCATGTTCAGGACATCTTCGGGTTTGGTTCGGTAACTGGGAGCGGCCTGCACCATCACTTTGTACATTTGCCCGAACCGAATGAAGTTGGAGGCATAATAACTGCCCATCATCGTTTGGAGCGTACTCATGGCGTTATCGATGGATACCCCTTTCTGGGACGCTTTTTCCTGATCGACGTGCAGCAGATACTGGGGGAAGCTGGGATCGAAGCTGGTAAACGCATCACTGATTTCAGGACGTTTCTTTAAAGCTGCGATAAATTTCTGCGCTACGTTGGCCGTTTGCGTCAGATCATCACTGCGACCTCGATCCAGCATTCGGATTTCAAAACCACTCGAATTACCAAAACCTGGTACCGTTGGCGGTGGGAAAAATTGAATCGTGGCGTCGGTAATGTTTTTGGTTTTTTCTTCCAGGGTCGCAATTAACTCCCGCATCGATATGTTTCGATCGTCCCAGTGCTTGAGGTTAATCATGCCCATGCCGTAGGAGGCTCCGGCGCCGTCGGTCATCAGGCTGAATCCAGCCAGTGTCGATACGTTTTCGACTGATTCCTGCTGGGAGGCAATCGCTTCGATGGCGTCCAGCACTTTCTCCGTTCGATCGACGGTGGCGCCAACAGGTGTCGTTACGTTAACGTAAATCATGCCCTGGTCTTCCGTTGGGATGAATCCCCCAGGCAAGATCGTACTAATGCCCCATGTAGCCAGTATGAACAGCAATAACACGCCCCACGTAATGGCGCTACGGTTCGCTACCCGACGTAGTAAGCCCTGATACTTGCTCGCCAGCGACTCATAACTTTCATTAAAACGGGTGAAGAAACGCCCTACGAATCCTTGCTTTTTCCCGTGTACAGGACGGAGTAAAATGGCACATAGTGCGGGGGTGAGCGTCAGTGCGTTTACGCCGGAAATGACAATAGCAATGGCCAGCGTGAGGGAGAATTGTCGGTAGAAAATGCCCACCGGGCCCGTCATGAAAGCCACCGGTATAAACACGGCTGACATCACCAGCGTGATGCCCACAATGGCTCCGGCAATCTCGCCCATCGCTGCGAACGTAGCAGCACGGGGCGTTAAAGGACTTCCCCCGGTTACGGACTCTTCCATTTTGGCGTGTACCGCTTCGACCACCACAATGGCGTTATCGACGACGATACCAATGGCCAGCACCAGCGCAAAGAGCGTCAGCAAATTGATGGAGAAACCGATCGAGCTCATAAAGGCGAATGTCCCAATCAGGGCCACGGGCACCGCCAGTGCACAAATCAGCGTGGAACGCCAGTCCTGCAAAAACAGAAAGACAATGATGAATACCAGCACGAAAGCTTCAATCAACGTACGAACTACCTCATGAATGGACGCGTCCAGAAAGCGCGATACGTCGTAGGCATAATTGTACGTCATGCCCGAGGGAAACGAGCTTTCTTTCAGCTCGGCCATCCGTGTTTTGACGTTGGCAATCACGTCGCTGGCGTTGGAGCCGGGCCTCTGTTTGAGCATGATAGCCGCTGAAGGCCGCCCGTCGTTTTTGGATAATACCCCGTAATCCAGCGAGCCGAATTCTACCTCGGCTATGTCTTTCAGACGTAGCAGTGAGCCATCTGCATTAGTGCGGAGAATTAGGTTTTCATACTGGGCCGGTTCGAAAAACTTACCGGTATAACGGAGTACGTATTGCAGGGTCTGAGGAGCGCGGTCGGCACTTTCACCTGCTTTTCCCGGTGCGGCTTCTACATTCTGCTTGCGAATACCGGCAATCACTTCGTCGGGCGATATGTCGTAAGCTGTCATCCGATCGGGCTTAAGCCACACCCGCATGGAATAATCGCGATTACCCATGATGGCGGCAAAACCTACCCCGTCAATTCGCTTTAGTTCGGCCAGTACGTTGATATCGGCAAAATTGTAAATGAACTTCTCGTCAACCTTGGGATCATCGCTCACAATATTGAGGTAAAGCAGCATACTGTTCACCTCTTTTTCTGTCACGACCCCGGCCTTAATTACTTCTTCGGGTAATTCGTCCATGACGGTCGTCACGCGGTTTTGTACATTGACGGCTGCCAGATCGGGGTCAGTACCGACTTTGAAGAAAACCGTGATGAGTGTGGAGCCGTCATTACCCGAAATGGAGGTCATATAGGTCATGTTAGGCACCCCATTGATGGCTCGTTCGAGCGGGGTTGCTACGGCTTTGACGCACACATCGGCGCTGGCTCCGGTGTATTTGGTCGTTACGGTCACCGAAGGGGGCACAATATCGGGGAATTGCGTAACGGGCAGACCCGTCAGGGCCAACACTCCCAACAGCACAATAAGTACTGAGATGGCCGTGGAGAGTAAGGGCCTTTTTACGAACGTATTGAACATGAATTAGTTAGTTTCAGGATTAGTGGAGGATATGACAGCTCCAAATGACTAAATTCATTACCGGGCCGACGCATACAACGCCTGTAATCTTTTGGCTGGCAATGGCTTGGGTACGATACTCATGCCGTCTTTGAGGCTCTGAATGCCCTCGTAGACAATACGGTCCCCCGGTTTAAGCCCGGATTGAACGATGTAGAACTGGTCGACCCGGCTACTGGGGATAAAATTTCGGCTGCTGACCTTATTCTGAGCATCAACGACGAACACGAAGTCTTTGTCCTGTACCTCGAAGACGGCTCTCTGCGGCACCAGTACAGCATCATCTACATCGGTAGAGAGTCGAACTTTACCGGTAGCTCCGTGCCGGAGTAATCGTTTCGGATTGGGAAATGTAGCCCGGAAAGCAATCGTGCCGGAGTTGCCTTCAAATACGGTTTCAGTGGTTTCAATTTTGCCTTTGTACGGGTAAGGCGAATCATCGGCCAGTAGCAGATCGACTTCACGAACGGTTGTTTTATCCGGGTCTAGCCGTTTTTTGATGAAAGACAGGTATTCTTTCTCGGATACGTTAAAATAGGCATACATCTGCCGAAGATCAGAGATGGATGTGAGCAGCGCTCCTTCTTCAATCAGGCTACCGCGTTTGAATGGTATTCGGTTGATAACGCCATCGAAGGGTGCTCGAATACTGGTCAATGATACGTGGAATCGGGCCTTGGCTAGGGTGGCTTTGGCTCCATTTATACCTGCCCGAGCAGTTTCCATTTTCGATTTGGCAAGTTTTAGCTCAGAAGGCGATATAACGTTTTTATCCACCAGCAACTTTACCCGGCCCATTTCAACCTCCGCAGATACTTCCTGTGCGATCGCGCTCTCCAGATTGGACTGCGCCCGATCTACTTCTACCTGAAACTCAGTCGGGTTAAGTTGAAAAAGCAGTTGCCCTTTATGAACAGGTTTCCCTTCATCAACCAGTATTTTATCTAGAAAACCAGCGACTCTGGCACGCACCTCCACGTTCTGTACGGCTTCGAGATTACTGGCGTAATCGTGGTCAAGTGTTGCATCCTGCTTCGTCAATTCAATAACCGGAAGTGTCGGTGCGGAGACTTCCGGCTTTTTTTCGCTTCTCGCCGAGCAGGCGGTCAACAAGGCACTGATGAGCAGGGCTACTATACCTGAATAAGATTGCATAAAGAGATGGGGTCTGAACAATGAATAAGTAGCTTTAGGCAACAGTCCGGCAAGCAGACTACTACGGTAGCAACCCCCGCAAATACGTTCGACGAAGTAAATACCAGCTTAGAAAATTCTTAGAATTTGCTTAGAATTAGGGAACCAGAACTGATATGTCTTGTGAAAACACAAAAAAATCTCCATCGCGTATAAGTTGATGGAAATAAAAAACCGCTACCTGAGATCAATACTCAGGTAGCGGTTCGAATTGGAATGTTCAATTATAAAAAAGGAATGGGTTTATTGATTGTCTGCTTCCGGGGCGGCAATCTTGGCTAAGTCCTTATTTTCAGGAAACAATAATAAACCCTTTCTCAGCCATTCGTTTCGGGCGTTTTCATCTTTAGTGACGAGTTCATTGTACGAAATCAGGTATTTGAACGCCAGCACCAGATCTTTTTTATAGCGCTTGCGTTCTTCCTCTTTATCCGCTGTCATGCTGATGAACTGCTCAAAGTAGGGTTTTGCTTTTCCATTACGGACGGACTCTTCGGGCATGTAAGCGTAATAGTTCGACTTTGCCCGGTATAGCACCGTTGGTGCATAGTCTGGCGATGTTTTTTGAGCTAAGGCCAGGGCGGAGTCGGCCATGGCAAAGCGAGTTGTATCACGCACTAATTTCCCGAGGCTATCGCGCTGAAAACCAAGTGTGTAGTTGCTCATGCCGTATCGGAACAAGTCCTGCACATCGGCATTGAATCCGTGTTTAGCGGCTGAGTCGAGCGCGGCAACGGCTTCCGGGTGTTTCTTTGCCCGGTAATAATATTTGGCGATCTCGCTGTACAGATTCTCGGTCGTATCGAAGGGAGCCGCTTTGGCAAGGTAGGTTACCCCAATCGAATCATTGATTGCTTTCAGTGAATCGTTACCGGGATTTTCGATACCCATGTAAGCATTGCCG
This sequence comes from Spirosoma flavum, assembly GCF_042686045.1. Lineage (NCBI taxonomy): Bacteria > Pseudomonadati > Bacteroidota > Cytophagia > Cytophagales > Cytophagaceae > Spirosoma > Spirosoma flavum. Next base: position 281,113 of record NZ_JBHUOM010000012.1, on the reverse strand, counting down.
AGGTATTTGTAATCGTCGGACATGACCTTTGTCGGCGCTTTTTCCAGGAACGCTGTAAGGTTCTGGATGGCTTTCTGCGGCTGTTTTAGGGACGAATAAGACCATCCTTCAATCCGATATACGATTGGGTTTTGCGCTAGTACGGTGCGGTTGCTGTCAATCAGGTTAACGGCCCGCTGATAATCTTTTGCCAGAAAATGAAACTGAGCCTGACGAAGCAGAGTCTCCTGCCGCTTGTCCTTTGATACATTCACATACTGGTCGATATAACTGGCGGCCTCTTTGTAGCGGTTCACCAGAAAGTATAATTCAGCCAGCTGGTTATAGGCCGGGGCGTAGTTTTGATTGCCGTCGATAGCTTTCTTATAATTCTCCACGGCCAGATTCAGGTTACGACCCTGCCAGTAAATATCACCGATCCGTTGGTAGACCCTCGATGGATTCATGCCCAACTCGATAGCACTTTCGTAGCGCGTTACAGCGGTACCGGCATCTTTATTGAGGTAATATGCATCGCCAAGTGCCAGTTGAATAGTGGCGCTTTTCTTATCCCGTTCGGTCGCTCGGTTCAGATAGTCGATGGCTTTAGTCGCATTGACGACTTTCGGATAAATGGGCTTTATTGACCCGTTGCCAGGGCTAAGATAACCGGTATAAGCTTCTCCGATCCGGAAAAGAATCTCCGCGTTTTTGCCTTTACTCTTATCGACAACCTCCGCTAGTTTCGGTTCGGCAGTAGCCATATCATTTTTAACGAGATACGTAATGGCCGCTCCTGTCTGATTAAGGGGAATACGCTTTTCATCCAGCGGAATTCCTTTCTCAAACCAGATCCGGGCCGAATCGGGCTGACCGGCTCGCAAATACCCATACCCAGCATCGAAGTATGTTTGTAATGATGGATTCTGCTGTACGTTGCGACCTAAGATCATCTTAGCTTCATCAAAACGGCCAAGATTCATCAGGGTATTTGCATCGGGCGTTGGGGTTTGCGCTAAAGTCGTGCTTATCAGCCCCGAGAGAAAGAATAGTGTTAGTTGCGTGTTCATGCTGTGCTTAGGTTTAGTGGTTTCAACATGACGTATCGAATCGTCTGTAGAAGCATACCAAAACTACCTTGCAGACCTAAGAACGGGCTTAACGTTGGCTTAGAATTTGCTTAGAAAGAACAAATAGGGTGTCGTTGAAAACGGGATTGTGTAAAGCGAACCGTACCCGAACAAGTTGCTTGAGGTAGCTTTTTACCCGCTAAAAGAACCAGAAACTGTTCCGCAAACGAAATCCAACAGAGCCCAGGTAGGCATCTTTCGTAAAAACGGACGCCCGGTAGATACCCGGCTTAACGTCGGTTTCCGGACTGAGGCTAAAGAAAATGCGCTGAGGGTTTCGGGTAAAATTCACGGCCTGGGTAGCATGAACCGGAATCCCCTCGCTTACGTCAGGCAACGTAATGGTAACGGTGTGGCGAGCGGGCATCATCGGTTTCTGCTGCTCATCGGTTAGACTCAGGTACACCTCCTGCATGCCTTCTAATTTAGGCATACCCGGTACGTTAAGCGAAACGGTCAATGTAGTTGCCTTCTTGGCTTTAGCCGTGACCTTCTTGTTCGGCTTACTAATCTCAACCAGAAACGCGTCGCCAGTAAAAGCTGAGCGCGGTGCCCTTGTCAATATCCGGGATTCCAGTGCAGCCTGCTTTTGCTGAAGTTCATGTTGCTGCTTACTCAATTGCTCGTTCGACAAGCTTTGCCGTTTGATTTTGTCGTGCATAGCCACCATCTGATTCTCTAAGCTATCACGGATAATTGATAACCGCTTTGTCTGTTGATTTAAACCCTTGATGGTGTGCGTCTGCCTGGTGTTATTCTGATGTAAATTACTCACGAGCCGGTCTCGTTGATTTAACAGATCATTAACATTGCGGAAGCGTTTGTTCAGATAACCCTTATCATCGGTGGCGGTTTTAAGTTGACTTTTCAGATCAACAATATCACCTTCAAGCTGAAGTTTGACTGACAATAACGAATCGGCCCGTTGCTCAGCCTGATCATACCGGTTGGTCAACTGTCGATCGTTGTTCCAGTAAAGACCTCCAGCCAAGCCCAATCCAATCAGGGTAGCCAGCACCCAGACCAGGGTTGTGGGTTTACGATCAGTTGTTTCCATAAAGTTATTGGTTTGTTAGCTCATTTTGATTGATGCAAAGGTGATTCCTGATGGTTATAAAGGAATTAAAGAAAACTTAGAATTTGCTTAGACTTTAGTATGAACTTAATTATCTGCCAAACCGCTGCGTTATCTATACGAATCCGCTAAATTCTCTTGCATGGCCAAACGATTTTCCAGATATGCGCAGGTATTAGCCTGGCTAGATCAACACGTTATTAAACGGCTATATACCGAGCGCGTCCGCCGGGTAATTCTCCAGAGTTTACCATTCTGGGTGGCATCGCTGCTGACCGGGCTTGTCGCTGTGGGCTACGAAGAGTTGTTTGTGTGGGCAGAGAAACTTAGTTTTACCTGGATTCAAACGCATCCCTATTTAACGTTTATTACCACACCCATAGCCTTTGTGGTGGCTTGGTTGCTGGTTGCCAAATTGGCTCCTGCGGCTCGGGGGAGTGGCATCCCGCAGGTAATGGCGGGTATAGAACTGTCAAATCCAACTACGCACGGACGTATTGCTTATTTGCTAAGTATTCGGGTAGCTATAGTCAAAGTGTTGAGTAGCGTAATTTTGTTGCTGGGCGGAGGGGTTATTGGTCGGGAAGGGCCAACTATCCAGATTTCGGCGGCTATTTTTCGGGCTATTAATCGACTGCAACCGGCGGGGTGGCCGCAATTATCCCGGCAGATTGCGCTCGTTACAGGCGGTGCGGCTGGTCTGGCGGCAGCCTTCAATACACCGCTGGGGGGCATTGTCTTTGTCGTTGAAGAGCTTACCCAGACGCATATCACCCGTTTCCGAACGGCTGTATTTACCGCGGTTATCATTGCGGGGATGACAGCACAGGCCATTCAGGGGCCTTATTTATATCTGGGTTTCCCCAAAGTTACACCGTCGACAGGTTGGTTTCTGGGTATTGTTGTGCTGGTCGCCATGATTAGCGGTTTAACGGGTGCTCTGTTTGCCAAGTCATTATTATGGCTTAATGCCTATCGTCAGCGATTTACCACCTTGCCAGAAAAAGCGGCCTGGGTAGTTGCCTGCGGCCTGGTATTAGCCGGACTCGCTTTTTGGGTAGGTACCGAGGCTGTCGGCACCGGAAAGCCAATCATCAACCGGCTGTTGTTTCAAAATGATCATTCAACGCCCTGGTATCTCTTTCCTGTACGGTTTGCAGGGATGGCGCTCAGCTATAGCGGGGGGGCGGCCGGTGGTATTTTCGCTACGTCGTTGAGTGCTGGGGCTATTCTGGGGGATGGTCTTTGCCGACTGGTACACGTTGCTCCCAGCGATACGAACTTAGTCATTCTGGTGAGTATGGTTAGTTTTCTGACAGGTGTCGTCCGGTCACCATTTACCGCGGCCATTCTGGTACTTGAGATGACAGATCGGCATTCCGCTATTTTTCAACTACTGCTGGGCGGTCTGATGGCCCAGGGAGCAGCCTCACTGGTTGATCCGGTTTCCTTCTATGATCATCTGAAAGCCGGATTTATCCGCGAAACCATGGCGCAACCCGTTGTCAATGAGCTAAATGAGAATGAAAAAATAGTAGAAGCCGACTGATTGTCAAACTAATTCAGGTAGAAGCTTAACTCGCTTTATCTGTTGGGTATAGCCGCCGAATGAGCCGCTCCATCGTTAAGCCCTGACCGATCACGGAAAATAAAACCACGGCATAGGTAATCGTTACCAGCAGATCTTTATGCGGCAATGCATTGGGAATCGAGAGTGCCATAGCAATGGAAAGCCCTCCGCGTAAACCGCCCCAGGTTAGCATTAGGGGTGCTTTGTCGTCGAGGTCGAGCCAGCGACGGGCCAGTCGAAATGGGAGCCAGATGGAGATGAACCGCGCCAGCAAAACCACCATAATCATGACGCCACAGATGAGCCAATAGCTCGTCTGGAAGTCGATGAGCAGTAATTCGAGGCCTATCAACACAAACAGCAGTGCGTTCAGAATACTGTCGAGTAACTCCCAAAACTTATCAATGTACTCTTCAGTCTGGCGGCTCATGGCTTCTTCTCGGGCGTGATCGCCCACAAAAAGGCCTGCCACCACCATGGCCAGCGGGCCGGAAATGTGTAACTTCTGAGCCAGCAGGTAACCGCCCATAACGCCTGCTAAGGTGATAATTACTTCGGTTTGGTAGTGATTAATGGAGCGAAGGAGCCAGAACATACCGTAGCCTATAGCCAAACCAAACAGGATTCCACCGCCCGCTTCTTCCAAAAATAAGAGCCCAATATCACCCGCACTGATGCTATCACTTCCGTTGACAACGATGCGATAAATAGAGGCAAACACAACGACACCTACGCCGTCGTTAAAAAGTGATTCGCCTACAATATTCAGTTTTACCGATTCCGGCAACTTGAATTTGGCCAGAATTCCCAATACGGCAATGGGATCAGTAGGTGAAATTAAGGCCCCGAACAGCAAACAAAGTGGATACGACAAGGCAAATCCAAGCCAACCGGCTATAAAGTAAAGTCCTGATCCAACTAGGGCGGTGCTTAGTAGCACGCCAACCAATGCAAACAGCATTACAGACCGCTGTTCGATTCGCAATTGGGCCGCATCGGTATGAAGGGCTCCGGCAAATAGTAGAAAACTGAGCATTACATCAAACAAAACGCGCCCAAAATCAATCTCTGTCACCGTTTGTCGAATCACCGTAAACCAGGCGGGATGAATAGCGTTTAAGCCCAGCAGCAAAACCGAAAAGCCAAGCGAGAGCACCATAATGCCAATGGCATCGGGTAATTTGAGCCAGCGTGTATTGAGATAGGCGAAAAGAGCCGAAATAACAATGAGGAGGGTTATGAGAGTAAATAGATCCATCGAAGAGAAGAATTACACAAGATTGCACTAAATTTCATTTGAAAAAACGTATCGTTATCAATACGTCCGTAATTTCCTGACCTGCCATGATCGTTAATGACCCTAACCTGCCTCCTGCCAAACGCCCTGATGTAGTGGCTCGCTTCGGTGGATTTCTGCGTGAGCGATTCAGTCTGGAGGAAGATAAAGAAGAAGAAGCCGCCATTATTCAATCCATTAGCCGGGGTATTGAGTTCCGGGGAATTAATCTGTGGACCCTTATTTTTGCCATTTTTATTGCGTCCATTGGCCTAAATGTCAACTCAACCGCCGTTATCATTGGTGCCATGCTGATTTCTCCGCTAATGGGCCCGATTATGGGCATTGGACTGGGCATCGGGATTAACGATCTAGCCATGATTCAGCAGGCGCTGAAGAATCTAAGTATCGCCGTTTTTATTAGTTTGCTCACGTCTACTATTTACTTTTTAATTAGTCCGCTCCATATTGCTCAATCTGAACTTCTGGCTCGCACATCGCCCACGGTCTGGGATGCTTTCATTGCTTTTTTTGGTGGTCTGGCAGGCATTGTGGCCGGTTCGCGTCGGGATAAAATTACCAATGTGGTTCCGGGCGTGGCCATTGCAACGGCGCTTATGCCGCCTATTTGTACGGCAGGCTATGGACTGGCATCGGGTAATCTGTATTACTTTGCCGGGGCCTTTTATCTGTTTCTTATCAATAGCGTTTGCATTAGTTTATCTACCTTTTTAATTGTCCGGTTTTTGGGTTACCATCAGAAAGAATACCCGACTCCTGATGTAGAGCGTCGGGTGCGGAACACGATCTGGGTCGCAGTACTAATTGTGGTGGTGCCCAGCAGCTACCTTGGGTATCAGATTGTTCGCAAAACCATCTTCGAGCAGAATGCAAAACGGTTTGTTACGAACGAATGTAATTTTGAGTATCGTCAATTGGTTAGTTATACGGCCCGCTACAATCGGCATCAAAGTTCATTGGAGCTTACGCTTGTGGGAGAACCTTTTTCGAAGGATTCCATTAACCTGCTGCGCGCCAAAATGCCGCCTTACGGACTGGCTGATGCGCAACTCATTGTTAAACAGGGCAGCTTTAAGGATACCGAGATCGATGTAGATGCACTCAAAAACACGGTTACCGACCAGGTTATTAAATACAGCCAGTCGTCCATTTCCCGAAAAGATCACATCATTGATTCCCTGCGTCGGTACATTGATCTAACTCAATCTACGCATTTATCGGTAGCCGATCTGCGAAATGAGCTTAAGACGCTTATGCCCGACGTGCAAACCTTTACGGCGGCCCAGTCGCTGGTGATGAGTCGAAACAGTAATCGACCCGATACGGTCATGCTGGTGTATGCTAAGTTTTCCCGAAGGCATACGGCTTCCGAACGTCAACGAATTGAAAAGTGGCTTCAGAGCCGAACCAAAAGCAAGCGAATCAAGCTACTAGTGGAATAAAGATGGGATATCGACTACCCAGGCAATGAGTACGGTCAACAGCACTAAGGCACTAATCAACAACAGTAGCCAGTCGGGTTTGCGAGGCTTTTCGTCGTAGACGTATTTCGGTTTAGCTCGTTTCGTTGTCGGACTAACCGATCCTGGCGGAAAGAACGGAGTATAGGATTGTGTTTGGCTTTTAGCGATCATCGTATCGTTTTATTTACGTAGCATGGCAGGTTTCCTGATGGCCAAAGGTGCCATTCACGACTTAAGATTCGCTGATAAACTCCTTAGAATCTGCTTAGAAAAAAAAGGGAATTACCGAGGAAAGTCGATGCTAAATACCGTCGGCTTGCCTGGTGTCGAGGTAACGCTAATCTGTCCTTGATGTAGGCGAATGATTCGCTCCACGAGCGATAAGCCGACACCATAGCCACGGACATCGGCGGTCTGGCGGCTGCGATAGAAGGGTTCGAAAATGTATGGCAGATCGGCCATTGGGATGGACTGTCCCGTATTCTGAATGCTAATAGTCACTTTGTTAAGGGCGAAATTAACGTGAATCAGTGCCTGCCCATCATCAGAAAATTTGCAGGCATTTTCCGTTAGGTTTTTTAGCGCCGTGGCCAGTAAGGTTTTATTCCCCTGAACGGCAAGTTGATCAGGTTCATCAGGCAACGTGCCGAGCTCTATTTTTACCTGATAACGGGAATTGATGGCCGTCACTTCATCGCGGATATCCCAGACGATTTCGTCCATCCGCACGGTATCGGTTAACAAGCCAACGGCATCCTCCTGATTGACTTGAGATAGTTGTAGTAATTCGTGCGTGAGGGCCGCCAGATCCCCGACATCATCCAGTACGGAACGAATCGTTTGCCGGTAAGCCTCCGGTTCACGCTGCTTCAATAAGCTGACTTCCAATTGCGAGCTAATCTGCGTAAGTGGATTTTTTAACTCATGTGATACGTTGGCCACAAACATCCGCTGCAACCGAAAGGACTCCGCAACCCGGTCCAGCAATCGGTTAATGGTGGCCGACAACCGACTGATTTCGTCATTCTCTTTACGCACAACGAGTCGCTCATCCCGGTTCCGCGGAAATATATCACTGACAATCTGGTCAATCTGCTGCATGGGTTGCAGGGCATCTCCCGCAAAAAACCAGCCCGAGAAAGCGGTCATGCCTGCAATCAGACAAAATAAACCCGTTAGTGCCCATAAGAGTCGCCGTAGAAATTCATCGCCATAGCTATTTTCAGCACTAGCGATCACCACATACTGACCCGAAGCCGTCATGAATCGGGTGCCCGACAGATAGTACCCATGCTGCTGAAAATCCTTTTGTTTATTCCGCCTAATATCCACCAACACGGATTTCGGTATCGTTATCGGTATATTTTCGTTGGTAAGAAAAATGATTGAATCGCGGCCATCGAATACCATGATTTTCTGATTGGGTAACTGATCTTTCCGGATTCGTCCCAATTGCTGAATCAGTTGAGCATCCAGTCGGTGGCGGATGAGCATATCACCCGTTGTATTGGCTTTTCGGTCGAGTCGTCGGTAAAAATCGGAGGAAATGAAATACCAACAGAAGGCATAAATACTCACAAACGCCAGCAACAATATGCTGGATACCAAGCTAGTAAAGCGTAAAGTGAGTCGTTTGCGAATTGTCATTCTTCCCGTAGCATATATCCCATGCCGAAGTGAGTATGAATCAGCTTTTTTGGGAAGTCTCGATCAATCTTTTTGCGTAGGTAGTTAATATAAACCTCCACGACGTTGGTGCCTGTATCGAAGTTCAGGTCCCAGACATGTTCGGCAATAGATGGTTTTGACAGCACGCGCCCCTGATTGCGCATCAGAAATTCCAGTAGGGCAAACTCGCGGGCCGTTAGCTCAATCGGTAGCCCGTCACGGGTCACGTTTTTGGCATCCAGATTCATTTCGATCCCACCATACCGCAGGGTTTGGGCAGTCATAGACACCTGTGTGCCGCGTTTGGTCAGTGCGCGTACCCTCGCCAGCAGTTCGGCAAACTGAAACGGCTTGGTCAGGTATTGATCGGCACCGGCATCGAAGCCCATAATTTTATCATCTGATTCGCCCAATGCGGTCAGCATCAGAATGGGCGTGGTTAGGCCCTCAGCCCGTAACTGCCGACAGAGTTCATACCCATTCAAGCCTGGCAAAATCAAGTCGGTAATAATGGCGGCATAGTTATTTTTCAGGGCCAGTCGTTTGGCAATCAGCCCGTCGTAGGCGATGTCAACTTCGAACTGACTTTCTTCCAGTCCCTGCTGGATTGCCTGTAACGTTTTGGGTTCGTCTTCAACGACTAAGAGTTTCATACTCTGGTAAAGCTAAGGGTATTTTAGTAGGTAACAAGTGCTTGTATTATGTGAAAAACGTATTGGATTTACCGATAATTATCGTGCCTAACGAGCTTATTGTTTTCCAGCTCTAAGTAAATTCTAATTTCTTGTTAAGCTCGTCCTTATCAATCCCCGGTACATTTCCCGAATTAAGCGTTGCATAGGCACTTTTCATGGCCTTGACCCCTAGGCCCGCGTTCTCACTGGTAGGGCCGGGTCAACGGTCATGAAAAAGTGAGCCCTCGCGCTCCACCATAAACCCGAACCAGGATGATGACGTTTTTTATTATCGCAACCATAATCATACTAATAGGAGTCTTGAGTTATTTTACCAGTGCCCGGTTTGGTGTTAAATCGTCTAACACGGATAAATTGCCGCCTTATTATGCTCATTTACTCCGACAGCTAAAGGAAAAAGAAAAACAGGGTGAAGGAACCGAAGACGTTGTTAACAATGATGAAGTTTCCAATAATAGATAAACCGTTTTACTGATAATCCACAATGAGTTAGGGGACATACATATCAGTCAAAGCAAAAGCCAGTGTCTTTAAACGCTGGCTTTTGCTTTGATTCAGGGTAGGTAGGAATCAGGCTTCAATCAAAACGTCATTCATTCGTAACAACAGTGTTTCTACATCCTGCTGCCGGGCCAGCCGATACCGCGCAAACGATACGCCCGAACCTACTTTCATGGTATATGCCCAGTTGGGTAACTGCCGAAACATATCTTCGTCGGTCGTATCGTCGCCAATACTGACGATAAAATCGTAGGGCTTTTGCTCAACAAGAGAGAGAGCCACCGTCCCTTTGCTGTGTTGAGCGGGTTTGACTTCTACCACTTTACTGCCCTGAATCACTGTCAGTGGTATAGATGAGGGTATCCGTCGAAGTTGAGCTGCCAGATCAATGGCCTGTCCTTCCACATCGTCACTTTCGGCCATCCGGTAATGCCAGGCAATGGCCGTTTCTTTTCCTTCAATAAACGATCCGGGGAAGCGATCAACAAAGTGATTCATGGTTAAGCGAACCGGATCAACCCAGTCGTCAGTCGATAAATCAAGACGCTCCCAGGGCTGGTCCGGTTTTTTATGGAAAGCTCCATGCTCGGCCACCAGATGAACGGGAATATCCGTAAATGTCTTTTCCAGAAACGACCGGTTACGACCACTAATGACTACTACGTCACTGCTTTCAGCCAGATTTATTAAGATAGTTTTCAGGGCTTCAGATGGCCGTGCTTCAGCGGGGTCGTTGACAATTGGGGCCAGCGTTCCGTCGAAGTCAACTAATAATAGGCGCTCACGAGCGTCGCCAAAGGCGGTAATGAATGGCTGAATGGGCAGGTCTGTTTCTAAATCAGTTGGGTTGGTTATCATATCGTTGAATGCAGTAAGAAAATTATGACTCCACCGGAAAACATTGTGATTTTGCAGGTGATTACGCATACGCAGTAATCGTTTCTCCTGTTCGGCCAACGGCATGAATAATGCCTGTTGGATGGCGTCTGCTACTTCCTGTGTATCGGTTGGATTGATAATGATCGCATCGCGTAGTTCCTGAGCTGCCCCGGCTAATTCGCTCAGAATCAACACGCCTTTGTGATCCTGACGACTGGCAATAAATTCCTTACAAACCAGATTCATGCCATCCCGAATGGGTGTAATCAGGGCAATGTCGCAGGCGGTGTACAGGGCCAGTAGCTCCGTAAACGTCAGCGACCGGTACGAATACACGATGGGGCGCCAGCCGATAGTACCGAACAGGCCGTTGATGCGCCCTATGGTTTCTTCAATTTCCCGTTTAAGCTCCTGATACTGCGAGATTTTATCGCGCGAGGGCACCACCGTCATCACGAAAGTTACCTTATCATGCCAATCCGGATTCTGGATCAGAAATCGTTCGTAACCCTGTAATCGGGAGGTAATTCCTTTGGTGTAATCGAGTCGGTCAACCGAAAAAATGATTTTATTATGCCGGAGCAGATTCATGTAATGTTGCCGGGTAGCGAAAACCTCAGAGTCCTGTCCGCTTGTATTGAATTTATTGAAATCAATACTGACGGGAAAGGCATTGACATGAATCGAGCGGTCAGGTAAGACGACGCGTTGGCCAATAATGGGTAGGTCCAGTACTTCAGAAACACTCTGCATGAAATGCTGAACATAATCGGTCGTGTGAAATCCTACGACATCGGCCCCCAGAACGCCCTGTATGAGTGATTGCCGCCAAGTTCGGGGCAACAATTTAATAATCTCGTAAGTCGGGAAAGGAATATGAAAGAAGTAACCAAGCGATGTATCAGGCATCGCTTGCCGGAGTAGATCAGGCAGTAACATCAATTGGAAATCGTGAATCCAGACTAAATCACCGGGCTCGATCAGGGCCGTCAACTCTTCCAGAAAACGAGTATTGGCCTGTCTGTAACAGTCAAAATCGTGTTCTTTAAAGGAAGCGTAGGAAGGGAAATAATGAAACAAAGGCCAAATCAGATCATTACTAAACCCTTCGTAAAACCCCTTGTGAACAGCCTCATCCATAAAAACCGGATGTGCTACAAACGTATCATTTTCCAGGGCCGATGGGCCGAGTTGTTGAAGGGATGAATCGCCATGACCAAACCAGTGAATTTTGGTAGCTGATTTTCCCTGGTTCTGGCCCATCTGTTCAGCCATTGATAAAACGGCTGAAACCAGGCCACCTGAATTCTGTAAAATTTCGGGACCTTCATCCGTTTGTTGTATTGTAAACGGTAAGCGATAGGAAACAATCAGTAATCGGTTAAACGAGGAATTAAACGTCTTCATGGTGTTGATGCGCTACTGAACGCTCAGTGTAGTCTAGCAAAAGACGCATCAACGACTTAGAGGGGGCTTAAGTCAAGCTTAGAAACTCCTTAGAAAGATAGTCCTCTTCCAGATTAAAGCTCTCCTTACCTCCTCTAAGCAATTTCTAAGCAGATTGTAAGCGCATTCTTAGGCTGATACATCAACTTGCAGCGCGTCATTTCGACTCAACGGTTCACCTGGAAACACTGATCCCGTGTTACTCCAATTCGGTATCTGGGCAGGCAATTTCCACATCTTACTCGTATTTTACTATGTCAAAAAATAATGTAGACTTACCCGATAATCTCCTCTGGTATAAGGACGCAATTATCTATGAATTACACATCAAAGCCTTCCGCGACGGTAATGGCGACGGCATCGGTGATTTTCAGGGATTGCTCGAAAAACTAGATTATCTTCAGGAACTGGGCGTAACGGCCATCTGGCTACTGCCTTTCTACCCATCACCTCTGCGCGATGATGGCTATGATATTGCCGATTATTACGCCATCAATAAGTCGTATGGAGATATTGAACAGTTTAAAAATCTGCTGGCCGAAGCCCATCAACGAAATCTGAAAGTGATAACCGAACTGGTTATCAACCATTCATCTGATCAGCATCCCTGGTTTCAACGTGCCCGAAAAGCACCTAAAAATTCGCCGGAACGTGATTACTACGTCTGGACCGACGATCCTACACAATACAAAGATGTTCGGATTATTTTCCAGGATTTTGAAAAGTCTAACTGGACCTGGGATCATGAAGCACAGCAGTATTACTGGCACCGCTTTTTTCATCACCAGCCCGATCTGAATTATGACAACCCGCTGGTGCAGAGCGAAGTATTTAAAATGATTGATTACTGGTGTGAACTGGGCGTGGATGGATTTCGGCTGGATGCGGTGCCGTACCTGTTTGAGCGCGAAGGGACCAACGGCGAAAACCTGCCCGAAACCCATGCTTTTCTCAAAAAACTACGGAAGCACGTTGACAATCATTTTCCCGGTGTGGTCTTTCTTGCCGAAGCCAATATGTGGCCCGAAGATTCGGCATCATACTTCGGTGATGGCGACGAATGCCACATGAACTACCACTTTCCGGTCATGCCCCGTATGTTTATGGCGCTGCAAATGGAAGACCGATACCCCATTACCGATATCTTCGATCAGACCCCCGCTATTCCTGACAATTGCCAGTGGGCTATTTTCCTACGTAACCACGACGAGCTAACCCTCGAAATGGTGACCGATGAAGAGCGCGATTACATGTATAAAACCTACGCCAAAGACCCGAAAGCAAAGATTAACCTCGGCATCCGGCACCGGCTGGCCCCGTTGATGGCCAACAACCGAAAGAAAATAGAGCTGCTAAACAGTCTGTTGTTTTCGTTGCCCGGTACGCCCGTGATCTATTACGGAGATGAAATCGGTATGGGCGACAACGTGTATCTGGGTGACCGCGATGGCGTACGAACCCCCATGCAATGGTCTCCCGACCGTAATGCCGGTTTTTCCAGTGCCAATCCGCAGAAACTCTATTTGCCAACGATTCTTGACCCCGAATACCATTACGAATCGGTGAATGTAGAAACCCAGCGGGGCAATACGTCGTCTCTGTTCTGGTTCACGAAACGGATGATTAATCTGCGAAAAAACTACAAAGCCTTTGGTCGGGGGGATTTGACTTTCATGAAAGTTGAAAATCCCAAGGTGCTGGCCTTTACCCGCACCTATGAAGAACAGACGCTATTGATCGTGGTCAATCTGTCCAAATATTCGCAGCCAGCAGAGGTGGAGTTATGCGGCTTTGGGGGCTACATTCCGGTTGAAGTATTCAGTAAAAATTCGTTCCCGACTGTTTCGGACAGTGAGTCGTATTTCTTCACGCTGGCTCCGCACGATTACCAATGGTTTGTGCTGGAAAAAGCTCAGACCCAAGCGCCTGTCGAAATCCGGTTACCAACGCTACGTGTGGCTATGTGGAGTCAACTCATGAGTAACGGTGCCCGTGAGCGTCTTGAAACAAAAGTATTGCCGGATTATTTACTCCGAACCGACTGGTTCAGCGATAAGAAGGAAACCATGCGGAGTGTGGCTATTCTGAATCAGGCAACCCTTTCGTTGCCAGAAGGGAATGCTTATATCTTCCTGCTGACTGTTTCCTACGAACGTGGCTTGCCTGAAACGTTTCAGTTAATCGTTGGATTTGCCCAGGGTGCTCTCGCCGAAAAAGTTGCCCGTAACTGTCCTCAGGCTGTGCTGGCCAATCTTGAAATTGGTCATGAGACGGGTATTCTCTGCGATGGTATCTATCTGGCTGAAATTCAGCAAGCTCTGCTATCTAAAATGGCTGCTAGAGGGTCAGTTAGGGAAGGTAATTTAGTGATTCAGTCCAAGGCAACGCTAGTTGATTACGTTCGGGAGCATAGCCATATAAAATCAAAGCTGTTTTCGAGCGGAGCCGATTACGTTTCCATCGGCTATGATGCCTGTTTCCTGTTAAAACTGTACCGTCAGGTTGATCTGTCTGTTAATCCCGACGCTGAATTAACGCGCTTTCTATCGGAACAGGCTGACTTTGCCTATGTGCCAACCTTTGCGGGTGCCATCGAAATGGTCTCGTCGGGGGAGCCTATTATGCTGGGAACGATGCATGAAATGGTGGCCAAACATGGCGACGGGAGAAGCTACGTACTGGAGCGTATCAATAATTATATTGAACGGATTCTGGCTCGCGACCAAAACCAGTTATTGGTTGCACTGAATGTCCGGTTCGGTACGTTGAGTGCGCCCGTTTCATTCAATGCGTTACCCTTCGAAACGCAGGAATTACTAGGCAGACGGGCTGCTGAACAAGCCCGATTGCTGGGTATTCGGATTGGGCAGATGCACAGGGCATTGGCCTCTGATACTACGCTAACAGACTTTGCACCGGAAGCCTTTTCGCTGCATTATCAGCGCTCGTTATTTTCCGGCTTTCAGGCGCTGGTTCGCGAAAGCTACCAGAGCCAGCAGCGGAATCTGCAACGACTACCCGACGATGTGCGGCATAATGTGGAGCAAATGCTGGATCGGAAAGAGGATGTACTAAACACATTCAAACGGATTTACGCAAAAAAATTAGACACCACAAAGATTCGGATTCACGGCGATTTGCAATTGGAAAAGATTCTGCTGACCGGCAAGGATATCGCCATTCAGGATTTTGGCGGTGATTCCAGTCGCAGCTACAGTGAACGGCGACTGAAACGATCACCCCTACGCGACGTAGCGGCCATGATTCGCTCGTTTTATTATGTAGCCTATGAAGGTTTTCTGACAAATAATCAGGTGTCGCAACCCGAGACCATGCGCTTGCTTCCATACGCGGAGTTTTGGGCCAATGCCATGAGTGGCTTTTTCATGCGGGCTTATTTGAAAACGGTGCGGGGTAGTTCATTTATTCCAGCCCAGTCCGACGATCTGCAAATGATGCTGGAAACCTACCTGCTCGAAAAGGCCATTTCGGATTTGAATGACGAACTCAATCATCGTCCCGATTGGGTACGCGTTCCGTTGCAACTCATCAAATCGATTGTTGAGCAATCCGAAATACCGACCGACGAACTCGCACCGCAGGAAGAAGAGGCTGTGCTGGGAGCTGATAGTTAATTTGAACGTATTGGTTAACCGCAAAGAGCGCAACGGTTGTCCGCAACGAACGCAGAGCATGTCTCAGTGAACGTTGGGGATAACCGTTGCGTCCTTAGTGATGAAAAAAACTGTACGTAAATCCTGTTAATAGTACCGCATGAAACAATCCATTCAATACATAGTCCTTCTTGTATTTTTCCTGGTTAACCCACTGTCAAACCAAGGTCAGCAAGTCCTCGAAAAACCGCGTTCGGCTAATCAAACGCTAGCTGGTCCCGACGAACAGTTCGGGGCCTTATTCGAGGCTGTTCAGCTAAAAGCCGTTTTCCCGGATTCCAAAACCTTTGCCGATTGTATCCCCAAATTTCTACCGGAAACGATTCTGGCGAACTACGAAACCATCCGCCAACGTAGGGACTTCAATCTGAAGGAGTTTGTTCTACAGAACTTTTTATTGCCCATCAAGCCCTCGTCGGGTTATACCAGTAAAGCAGGTCAATCGGCGCAGGAGCATATTACCGACTTGTGGCAAGTACTAACCCGGCCGACAACGCCCCATCCCAAACCAGGCGAACAGGTCGGCCCACTAATTCCGTTGCCAAAGCCCTACGTGGTGCCGGGCGGACGTTTCGGTGAAATTTATTACTGGGACAGCTATTTTACGATGCTGGGTTTGAGAGCATCGGGACAGACTGTCCAGATTCGGAACATGGTCGATAATTTTGCCTACCTCATCAAGACGTTTGGCTTCATTCCTAATGGCAACCGAACCTATTTTCTGGGCCGGTCGCAACCGCCATTTTTTTCGTTTATGGTGAATCTACTGAGCGAAGTACAAGGACGTCGGGTGCTGATCAATTACCTGCCCCAGCTGCAGCAGGAATATGATTTCTGGATGGATGGTAAAGACCAACTAACCGCACAGCATCCGGTTCACCGACGGGTTGTTCGGCTGGCCGAGGACGTTTATCTGAATCGGTATTTCGACGATAAACAAACTCCCCGCCCGGAGTCGTACCGGGAAGATGTTCAACTGGCCAAACGTGTCAAAGACCCGAAAGTCCTGTATCAGCACCTTCGGGCCGGAGCCGAATCGGGTTGGGATTTCAGCAGTCGGTGGTTTCGCGTCGGCAAGAGTCTCCAGACGATCCATACGACGGATTTTATTCCGGTTGATTTGAATTCGTTGCTCGTTAATCTGGAACAAACCCTTGCCGAAGCTTACCGGATGAAGGGCAATGAAACCCAGTCAAAAAAATACCTGCAACTGGCTCAGCAACGGCGTGATGCTATTCAAAGCTACTGCTGGAATGCAAAAAGTCAGTTTTATTTTGATTATGATTTTGTGGCCCGAAAACCGTCAACGGTTTATTCCCTGGCCGCTGTTTATCCGCTTTTCGTTAAAATCGCTACGTCTGCTCAGTCAATGGCTGTGGCCCGAAAACTGGAGCAATCCTTTCTTAAACCCGGCGGTTTGACGACCACGCTCGTCCGTACGGGCGAACAATGGGATGCGCCCAACGGCTGGGCTCCTTTGCAGTGGCTGGCTATTCGGGGGCTGCGCAATTACCGGCAGTTACCACTGGCCAATAAGATTAAAACAAAGTGGGTAAATGAGAATCTGCGGGTATACAAAGCCAGCGGCAAGATGGTCGAAAAGTACGACGTGATCAGTACGGCAGCCGCCAAAGGGGGCGAATACCCCAATCAGGACGGTTTCGGCTGGACAAACGGCGTATTGCTGAGGCTCTTGAGTGAGAAGTGAGTATGTTAGGGATTTATATAATCAACCTTACTCCACCCAATTCCTCAACCCGGTACTGGAACCGCTGGCCGGGGGATCCGATGAACATGAAGTTAGTAGGAATCTGCCATTTGGTGGATAGTTCCTGGATTAATTCGGGGCCGAAATTGCCATTTATACGCTCATAGGCAACATCAATTTCAGGGTAGGCCCGGTCGAGGGTTTCAATGTCGCGGTGCAGGTGTTCCGGTGCTTTGAAGTGTTCGTTCTCAATCGTTACAATACGTAGTCGATTAGTTTCTTCATTTTGCTGAATATAGATCATCACCTGGTTGAGTGAGGCTATATCATCTCCTTTCGAAAAGAAGACAAATTCCTGCCCGTTTATCTCGTCGATGGTCTCGTTGGTCCACAGTGTAAAGCGTTCAATGACGTTTTTGAGGGGTTTGAAAAAGTAGAGAATAACGGATAACAGGCCAGTCAGAATCAGCGACCGGTCCATCATCATCAGGGCGATCAAAAACGTGGGAATGAAGTATTCGAAAAAGACCCAGACGTATTGAGGATTCAGCATCACGTTGCCCAGGAGTGCCAGGCTCACGGCGACTAGCGCCAGCAAGACCGCGCCAATGGTGGCTTTTTCGGGGCGGGGCAAGCGTTTCCGGCGGAGTTTGAGCAGCAGATTACCGATACCAAACAAACCCATAACCGACAGGAACGAAATGGTATATACACCTGCCAATGCCTGAAGATTTCCGCTTGTACTGAGCAGAATCGCTACGCATAGGACAAAAAACAGCAACAGAATGTAATACGGAGCCTCTCGGCCATTTTCTTTCAGGAAAAACTGCGGAAAGATTCGGTCCAGCGTCATTCGTTTCATCAGGCCGCTAACGCCTACAAATGAAGTCAGCACAGCTCCGCTCAACACCAGAATGGCATCAAACGACACCAAATACGAAAGCCATTGTCCGCCCGAACGCTCACCCATAAACGCCAGCAGGGATGCTTCATGGTTATTCACCTCGCCAATGGGCATGATGCTCAGGGCCAGAAGCGCAATCAGAGGGTTAAACACCGTCACGATAATCCACATGTTGCGGAGTGTTTTTGGAAAGACGCCTTTTTCCTGTTCTTCGACGTAATTTGCCGAGCTTTCGAAACCCGAAATTCCCAGCATGGCGGCTGCGAAACCTGCGAAAAGCTGAAACGAAACGCTATGCTCTGATTTCGTGGCGAAATTGATCGAAAACTGACTAAGCCCATTCGTGAGCACGTACCAGCCACAGACCGCACATAGCACCACCAGCGTGGCTAAATGGATAATAAAAATGACGATAGCCGCCTTCGACGATTCTTTAAGTCCGAGTAAATTAAGCAGAAAAAACAGCAATAAAAGCCCCACTGTACCCAGCATAATCGGAATTGATGGGGTAAAGGAAGAGGCATAATGGATAGCTTCGTTTGCCGAAATCACGCTTGTGGCAACATAGGAGAGGATGGTCAGGCAGGCTGCGAGAGAAGCGGCCGACTTATTGGCCGAGTTGAGTAGTACGTTGTAGGCACCGCCGTTAAGCGGCAATGCGCCGACTACCTCGCCGTAAATTTTACGAAACAGAAACAACGTCCCACCCACCAGAAGAAGTGAAATCCAAGCGTATTGACCGGCGTATAAAATGCTCAGTGCTGATACATACAGGCACGAAGAGCTAATGTCGTTCCCGCAAATGGCAGTAGCGGGCAATTCACCGAGTTTGGTATGCGCGTTCATACTTTGTGGGTCTTGTGGTGGTCAATTCATTCCGGAACCAGACTTCCTGTTGAGGGAATGGAATGGTGATGTTATTCAGATGAAACAAATCATCGCTCCGAAAACGCAGATCGCTTTTTACCATTTCTATCCGCAGAAACTCCATGCTGTAAAAGAATAGTTTTAAATCCAGCGCGGAAGCCCCAAATTCACGAAACGGCACCGTTGGTTCAGGGCACTTCAAAATTTTACGATGTTCTTTGGCCACTTTGAGTAACAGATCTTTCACCAGGGATAAATCGCTGCCATACGCTACCCCCACATCAACATGGAAACGGGTAGGCCGGTCGTTATGCGACCAGTTGATTACGATAGCCTCGACAAGTTTTGAGTTGGGAACGATCTTGACGATTTCGTCGCGGGTTTCCACTTTCGATGTGCGAATGCCAATTTCCTTGACCATCAAAATCGTATCGTCTATCACCACCATAGCATCTACCTTAACCGTTCCTTCAATCAGGAGAATAATACCCGAAAAAAGGTCTTTAAACGTTTGCTGTAGGCCCAATCCGATACCAACTAGCAACGCAGCTGCTCCCGCCAGAACCACCGACAACTGAATGCCCAGCGCCTGTAGGGATAATACAATTGTGATTGGATACACAAGGTATTTAATCGACTGAGTGACCGCATACTGATGACCAACCGTAACGTTTCGACGCTTGAAAAAAAGCCGCAATACGTAGTGTTTTATTACGTACATGAACGACCAGGCCAGAAACACGACGGTCGCCGATGAACAGACATCGGCGACCGTCAGGATAAATAATTTAAGGTGAATCAGCTCAAAGTTTAAGAAATCATGTAAAGGTTTCATCAGGTAGCGTAGTCTGGTTAAACAAAATGAAACGATATGTTAGGCAGTGATTGAAAGTAGGGGTATCGAGGCTTCTTGACCAGGTAGTCTACGTTCAAACTCAGCTGTTTGGGGTTTTATCGACAAGACCGGAATCGTAGCCCGGCTGATAATCTGTTTGAAAAAAGGCCCTGTAAACAATTGACGAACATTGGCTGTACTATCCGCCGTGATGATAATGAGATCTGATTTCTGACCTTGGGCTTGTTGTAAAACGGTGTTAACGGCTGAATCTGTTTCAGAACGTAACAGGTCAGCTTCGATGGCATCGTCCAGAATCCACTTCTTAAGTACGGCCAGCTTACCATTGAGCGCTTCACCCTGCTCTGGGTCATGCTGATTGTGCAGGCCCAATACGGTCAGGTGGGCGTTGTTGTGGCGAACAATTGTTCGGGTAAAATCATATTTAGTCTCTACTCCTGGCACGGGTCGGAGTGGAAAAAGTATCTGACGGAAGTCACCCACGCTGGCGTGTTCAGGTACGGTCATTACCGGGCATGGTGCATGTTTAATTACATAATAGGCTTCGGTGCCAATCATGAACTGTAGAAGGCCGGAGGTGCTGGGCTTACTCATCACGATCAGATCAGCCTTAAAATCGGTGGCGGCATCGACAATCCGGGCCGCTAATCCACCCGTTCGGCATTCGACGGTATATGAAAAGACCTGGTCACTTAGGGTAGCACTGGCCCATTGTTGTAGCCGCTGGGTGTCCGTATTAATTGCTTCTTCCCGGGGCACAGAAACTGCCAGACTGTCAACCGATATAAATGCGTATTGCTCAGGGTTGATTACATGCAACAGCCTGATTTCGGCTTTGTGGCGCTGACTCATCGCGATAGCCAGGTTGATGATTTCCAGAGATAAGTTGTTCGGATCAACCGGAACCAGAATTCGGCTTATTGTTTGCGTTTTCATAGGTATACTGGTTTAGGGGAAATGAGGTTTCTTTAATTGACCCATAAAGCACATTGTTCCATTCGAGCCGCATTGAGTATTCCTGCTATATCATCTAACAATAAATTTCTAGTGGTTATAGTCCTGGCTGAATCGTTTTTAATACGTACTAGGGTGTGAATGCTTTTGGGTATCGGGTTAGCCTGAAAACAGATTTATAATTAGAAGAACCAGAAGCTATTTCGGAGACCAAATTCGGTTGCACCCAGGTAGCTGTCTTTAGTGTAGATTTTAATTTGGTAGATACCTGATTCTACTTTGCTGGCGGGCTCGTAGTCGATGGTAATCTGTTGCGGATTGTTGGTAAAATCCACCGTCTTGACCACATGCACTGGAATCTGAAGAGCAGAGCCACCTACATGGATTGTTTCGGTACGCAACGCGCCGTCGACCGGGTTGTTTTTTAAATCGGTAATGCTGACGTAAATCGTCTCGTCTCCATCCGTCTTCCAGAGGGAAGGTAGTGTAAACGAAATCTGAATCTTTTTGGTCTTTTTCGCTTTGGCGGTCAGTTTATCGTTTGGTTTCATCACATCTACCCGGAAATTATCGACTGTAATGAGCGCCTTCATGTCGGCCAATTCGGTACCGAGGGATTTGATTTTTCCTTCTAAGACTGTTGTCGTGTTTTTCAGATTGGTGTTATTGCCCAGTGATTGCTGGTTTTGTTCTTTAACCTGTGCCAGCTCAGATTGTAGTTCAGTACGAACCCCTTCCAACTGGGCAATCTGTGTAGTCAGTGTATTCAGCTGGGAAATACTGGTTGCGTTTTGATGACGGATCTTACTGAGGATATTGTCTTTGCCCTGAAGTTTATTCTGTACGGATTCTACGCGCGTTTCCAATTGTTCGTTTCGCGTATTGGCTTCGGAAAGCTGGGCGTTCAGGTCGTTACTGATCTGTTTGATGTTGCGCTCAAGATCATATTTTACGGAGAGAAGCGAATCGGCTTTGAGCTCAGTTTTATTTTTCTCCTTCGTTACGTCGCCCATTTTGTTCCAGTAATAGACACTACAAACCAGTAAAAGCGCGGATAATGTAGCCAGCCAGATGGCAGCTGTGTTTGTCTGTTTATAGTCCATGATGGTATAATTTAAAGGTGAAACATAATTTTTATGTCATAAATGTACCATCACCACCTTAAGGACTTCTTAACAAGAAATTAGAAATTGCTTAGTGAATCCGGGCTCGAATCCTTTAAGATCAATCGAACTGTACCGGTAGCAAACAACCAGTTTTTACCCTGACTACAAAAACCAATAGCTCGTTCAACGAAGAGCATTTTTCAATTACTCCGTCAAACGAGCTACCTATCTTTAATTTATAGTAAATGCTTATTTAGCTGGGCTATACTGGCAGTCAGGCTGACATACGAGTTGACGTTATAGGCTAAAACAAGCTGATTGCTTGCTGCCGTTGCGGTGTAGCAACAGATTTTGGTCTGATAGCCAAGACAGGCACTTTGGCATGATTGACAATCTGTTCGACAAACGGCCCGAATAACGAGAATTTGCTAGTCGTGTCGATGTCTGAGTTGATAATAATCAGGTCGGCGTGTAGTTCACTCGCTTTTTGATAGACCGAATAGGGCACTGAGTCTGTTTCCAGCAAGAGCATATCGCCGTTGATTTCGTCCTGTGTCAGCTGATTCTTCAACGTTTCTATGACACTGGTTAAAATTTCATTTTTCAGTTTATCATGTCGGTCGAGTAGTCCAAGCACTGTCAGGTGAGCGTTGTTTTTGTGACTAATAGTGCGGGCAAGATCGTATTTATCCATTGTACCGGCCATCGGTCGAACCGGGAAGATGATTTCGTGGAAATCAGTCCATTTCTGGTGATTGGGAACCGTCAGTACAGGACAGGCGGCTGCTTTAACAACCCGATACGCTTCCAGTCCCATGAAATACGAACGAATGCCAGAGGAGCCATGAGTACCAATAACGATTAGGTCTGCATTAAATTCAGTCGCTGCCTCCACAATTTTATCACAAACTATACCAATTCTGCATTCAAATGAACAAGCAATAGAATGCGTGGCGGAGATGGTTTCGGCTAGGTGGCGTAATCTCAGAATTTCTTTTTCAACAGCTGATTTACTCGAATCCTCCAGTAAATTACCGTCCTCCCAGGTATAGTCATCCTGAAACGAAGTCAGCACATGGGTCAGGCGTATTTCGGCCTTATGACGCTGGCTCATCGCCACGGCTAGATCCAACGCATTGAGGGCTGTTTGACTGTAATCAATGGGAACGAGCAGTCTTTTTATTGTTAAATTTTCCATGTTTTTAGGTTTACGAGTCGAAATGTAATTGGGTTGAATCTGGTAAAATGTAGTTGACGTTCAGGCTGGTTTTAATTGGCCAGTTGGGGAGAAGGTCTAATGTATAAGACAGGCACTTTGGCATGATTGACAACCTGTTCAGCAAATGGCCCCACAAAGAAATCCTGAATTTTATAGTCGAGCGTAGCCGTAATAATAACCAGATCAACATTTTGTGCCTGAGTCTTCTCAATTATTTTTTGGGCCAGTGAATCACAATAATAAAATTGTGTCTGTACGTTCACCTCATCTTCGTCTAGGACTTTAACGAGTCTTGTTACGTCCTCATGTAGCTCGTCAAAGCTATACTTACTCTTATTTTCGAGTAAGCCCATTACAATTAGCTCAGCGTTATTATGTTGAATAATTTTTCTGGCTAAATCATATTTTGAGAGGGCATCGGCAATAGGCCTGACTGGGAAAAGAATTTTTTTGAAGTTTTCCCATTTTCGATAAGGAGGCACCGTCAATACAGGGCAAGGTGCGTGTTTTAGGACAGCGTAGGCATTGGAGCCAATAAAAAATTCACGCAAGCCTGAGGCTCCGTGTGAACCCATTATGATTAAATCTGCCTGTAATTTGCTGGCTTGTTCGACAATGGCCGGGCATATTGCTCCTAAAACGACTAGGGTCTGGCAATCAATAGCGTGTTCAGTTATTATTTTTTCACCAAGGATGTCCAGGTTATGCTGATCGGATGCTACGTGATCGATAAGGGCTGCATCCAGCATGGCTGATCCTGTGGGTATTATGATCCCATTTATAGTAACAACGTGTAATAGCAGAAGCTGAGCCTGCTGGCGCTTTGCTATAGCAATAGCTGTATCGAGGGCATTGATTGACGTATCACTGTAATCAATGGGAACCAGTATATTGTTCAGGTTGGTGGTTAGCATAGTTATGAGGATTTAGTACGAAACGGAACGTATTTAGGTACTGAATCCAAGCTCCAACACAATAATTAACAACTGCTTTATACTAGCTTAGAATTCGATTAGAAAGCTCATCAATAAAATGATTAAGGGGAGAAATCAGTCTTATTAACTACGATTGTGCTTTGTAAACCACAATTGACTCCGGTTGTAGAATTAGTGTATCGGCATCCGACAGAAAGTCGAGGGAAACGCCGGGACCGCTCCAAAGGGGGTCTGCTGAATCGAGTAATTTTTGCCAGTCTTTACCCAGAGAAGGCAGCGTAATAGGTTGATCTTCTTTTGAGAAATTCATCAGGCATAGTACGTGATTGTCCTTACACCATCGGTGTAGTATCATTGTTTGCTGGTCTTTCCGGTGATTGATTTCTACCTGCCTCGGGTTCAGATGGTGCAATGCAGGCTGCTCTCGACGCAGTATTGTAAGCGCCTGATAATAGTGGTAGAGGGTTTTATTGGGAACCTGATCCAGCAGTTCCCAGGGTAGCGGCTTGCTATCGGTTAAAAGGGCCACTTTATTCGTTGCCTGAACACGCGAAAATTGACTGGTTTGAATTGAATTTGAAAAGGGATTTGTTGCACCCCACTCTTCGCCCATGAATATGGTAGGAATGTAGGGGCTAACCATAATAGAGCCAGCCGTCAACTTCAGTAATTCAAGGCTAATGACCTGTTCAGCTTCGTCAGGCAATAGGTCATTATACGTCTGCTTATAGTTTTGTGATACCATAAGTAAGGGCGCATCAGGGATGGCTTTCGCCTGTCGTTCAAACAATTCCTGAAGAACTGATGAAAACTGGGAGTCGTATGCATAATCCTCTCGGTAGGTTTTTGTCTGGTGTCCACCAGTCTTATCTGTGAGGTAGTAGCTGCTACAGTCATCGTCGGCCGTCGCTGACTGAACATGGTCAACTTGCTGACTAGTTGGACTATACAAGGGAATTTCGGCCAAATCTTGTTCAACAAGCAGATAATACTGACGACCGGTTAGGGCTGTCAATTTATTCGTATGTTCCCGGATTTCCTGCAGCACACTCCCGAATTCACTTAGCGAATGAACCGCGTCCAGACGAAGCGAGTCGGCATGAAAATCACGAAACCACATCAGGGCATTTTCAATAAAGTAACGCTGGTATGCTTCCCGCTGGCTCTCATTTAATTGTGTTGGTTTATCCTGATTGGTGACTTGTTTTCGGGGTAAATACGTTCCGAAGTCCCGGTTACCAGTTGCTGGCTGAACAATGGGGTTGGGAACTATATCCAGAATGACTGCGATACCCTCATAATGACAGGCATTGATAAGATGCTGCAACTGGTAAGGACTTCCGTAAGAGGCTTGCACCGCATAAGAAAATGATTCTTTATACGATTGGTTTTTTGAATCAGGAAACGGTGAAACGGGCCTGATTGCGATGGCATTTACACCTAACTTTTTCAAGTAACCTAGTTTGCCGACAATCGCATTCAGGGTGCCTTCGGGCATAAAGGTGTGAATATCGAGTTCGTAAATGATATATTCATCAAGGGGATGGTTAATCCAGCATGAGTCTTCCCAATAAAATGTATTTGTATCGACGGCTTGAGATGGGCCATACACTCCCTGAGGTTGAGCCAACGATACCGGATCGGCACACTCCTTCTGGCCGTCAAGTACAAAGGCATAGGTATCGCCGGGTTTGATTTGATCGGTTTCCAAATGCCAGTACCCCGAATTATCATTCGTTAACGGGAAATTCATGGTCTGGTCATTGATAACTACAACTACTTGTTTGGCGAGAGGAGCCCATAGAACCACATGAGCTTGATATTCAGTTGGAAATGTAATGCCAAGTGTTCGTCTGTTAATATTGAGTTGACTCTTCATAAGGTTCATAAGTAGTTTCGATAAGCAGATAAGGGCTAGTTTAACAGCCCTTGCAAACGGTCTTGTGGAGTAGTTGGCATTCCTTGGTCTGGTTGCTAATGCAATAGATATTCCCGGATGTCAATCCTTTTTCGGACCATTTTGTCAATCTTCCATACTTGAGAAACAGATAGCACCAGGGCTATTAATATGAGCGTAATGAACGATCCTGTAAGACGAGTTATCATATTGCCTGAGTCGCGCAGTTGACAATTGACATTAACCAAAGTACGCCGGGCCTACTTAGAATGGGCTTAAGTAAATATTAGAAAGTCCTTAGAATAGTAGCTTTCGATCGGCAAATAAATCCCTGGTACTTACTTTAGCTACCCTGAACCTGGCTCATTAACTGCTACACAGTAGAGTTATGGCTTTTTTTTTGATCTCTTCGCTTTCATCATTCACACATGACATTAATTATCCTGGTTTTTATTGATCACCCTTGAGCACCCCATTCGTTTTAATAAAACCGCCATGGCTCTAATCACCGGCTTTATTTGCTGGGCGATTTACATTCTTTCTGTTCAGGAAATGGAGCCCGTTTTAGAACAATTAGGGCATCATCTTAGCGAAATAGCCCAAAACCTTTTTTCTTACTGGGGGCGATGACCATTGTGGAGCTAATCGACATTCACGATGGATTCACTAGTATCACCGACCGTATTGCTACCCGAAATCCCAAAATTCTGTTGTGGCTT
Source organism: Spirosoma flavum (assembly GCF_042686045.1). Taxonomy (NCBI): domain Bacteria; kingdom Pseudomonadati; phylum Bacteroidota; class Cytophagia; order Cytophagales; family Cytophagaceae; genus Spirosoma; species Spirosoma flavum. The sequence goes on along the minus strand of NZ_JBHUOM010000012.1, from coordinate 254,571 downwards.
ATTGGGATGGTGACGTTTACTTTATCGGCCTTATTAGACAATCTGGCCTGCGCAATTGTGATGGTGTCTGTTACGCGAAAACTGATCCGTAACCCAGATCAACCCTGGTTGATGGCGGGGATGACTATCATTTCGGCTAACGCCGGGGGCGCCTGGTCGCCCATTGGCGATGTTACCACAACCATGCTCTGGATTGGCGATCAGATTACGACTGCGAACATAATTGAGCAATTGTTTCTCCCAAGCTTGGTCTTGTTACTGGTTCCCCTGATCTGGTTGACTTTTTCGATTCAACCTCCAGCAGAGGTCGAGGAACTAACGGGCAAACGGGGGTTAGTCGCCCCTACGTGACGCCCCAGCATCGGCGTGATCGACGGATTATGTTTGCCGATGGCTTAAGTGCTATTTTGATGGTGCCAATTATAAAGACAATCACTCATTTACCACCCAATATGGCGATGATGTTGGCTTTGGGCGTAGTTTGGGGATCTCGGAAATTATCCATGCGGATAAAGATGAGCAAGACCGAAAGTATTACACGGCAGCTTATGTCCTGAGCAAAGTTGATATTCCAAGTATTTTGTTTTTCCTGGGAATTCTACTGGCGGTGAGCGCCCTGGAAGCAACGGACATGTTGAAGAACGTTGCTGTTTCGCTAAATCAAACCATTGCTAATATCGATTTGATTGTCCTGATTATTGGAATAGCTTCTGCCGTTGTCGACAATGTACCCATTGTGGCAGCTGTCGTAGGCATGTATGATCTGAACACATTCCCACCCGACGCCAAACTATGGGAATTCTTAGCCTATTGTGCGGAACGGGTGGCAGTTTACTGGTTACTGGTTCAGCGGCTGGTGTGGCGGTTATGGGTATGGAACGGTTGGGATTTGGCTGGTACCTTCGCCGAATTAGTGGTCTGGCCCTGCTAAGCTGGGCATTGCTTCGCAGGCAAATGTCGGTGGGGCTACCTCTGCCCTGGCTTTAGCCAGAAGCCTCAACCGACCTGATTTACAGCTACCAGCCGTGCTGGTCGGTTCGCTGGGCAGGAACCTATCTTGGAATATTAGTGGCGGAGTTATTTCGGTAAACGAATCAAGTCTCGTTTCGAAAACATTCGGACGTTTTTCTGAACGATGGCAGAGTGGGAGGGAAGAGGCCGGAAACTGCCTATTTAGCGTTCAGAGAAACCGTTCACGAAAGTTTGGTACTCCTTGGGATAATCCGCATCTGTATCAAAAATTTCCATCATTTTTGATATTTTCTCTGATCTATCCAGGCCAGCAACAGCCGCAGAGCGATTACTATCTTTGTCTATTGTTGCTTTCGCTAAATCTATAAATTCTTGGGTTTCAGCAACATGTTTGCTTAATATAGCCAAGTTATGTGGTCAACACAATTTAGAAGGAGTCAATGCTATGATTCTATGGCTTTCCTTTCTATTTAAAACGCCTTATTACTTCTCCAACCCGCCAAACGTCCTCAAATGTATTGTATAATGGGTTCGGGGCCAGTCGAATACAGTCGGGTTCACGCCAGTCGCCAATAATTCCCTGTTCCGTCAAGTAGTTGAATAAAGTCTTGCCGTTTTTGCGTACTAAAAGCGACAACTGGCAACCACGCTGATTCGGATCGTCGGGTGTTAGGAGTTGGATGTCATCGAAAGGCGCCAACATATATTCGAGAAACCCCGTTAGGTGTTCACTCTTTTGCCGGAGAGCAACCATGCCCGCTTCGGCTGTAATGGAAATTGCCACTCTGTGCAGAGACAGTGCCAGAATATTGGGCGTACTAACCTGCCAGCCGTCGGCACCGGGTGCAGGCAGAAAACCGGGTGTCATCTCGAACCGTTTGTCTTCGCGATAGCCCCACCAACCCGCTAATCTGTGCAGATTTTGGTTATGATGTTTCTCATGAACAAATATACCTGACACCGCACCGGGACCGCCATTGAGATATTTGTAAGAGCACCAAGTGGCAAAATCAACGCCCCAATCGTGCAGGCGTAGTGGTATGTTTCCAATAGCATGAGCCAAATCGAATCCAACAGAAACACAATGTTTTCTGGCGGTTTCGGCAATAGCTGCCATGTTATACACTTGCCCCGTATAGTAATTTAACCCGCTCATCCAGATCACAGCCAGCGAATCGGCATGTTCGGTAATGGCTTTCTGAATATCAGTCGTGTGAATTAGGCCATCGTCAGGCCGCGCGGCAATTTCAATAAGTGCATCCGCAGGATTGAAACCATACTGCTTTATATGGGTTTCGAGTGCATACTGATCCGATGGGAAGTCCCCCTTGATGGTCAGAATTTTGTATTTCTTATCCGTTGGTCGATAGAACGACGACAGAAGCAAATGGAGGTTAACCGTCAGCGCATTCATCGGACAAACCTCAGACAACTCAGCACCAACAATTTGCGCCAATGCATCTTTGCAAGTAGCATGGTAACGTAACCAGGGCTGTTCAGCCTCACCAGACTGTGGATTGTCTGATTGGTCAAACCAGCCTTCAACACCCAGATTTTGCCACGTGTTTAGTTCCTGCTCCAGAGCTACCCGTGCGGTTTTAGGTTGCAAGCCAAGTGAGTTTCCACAGAGATAAATCAGGTCATGGTCATTACGCTGAGGAATGTAAAAACGATCCCGGAAAGGCCGAAGCGGGTCAGCCTGATCAAGTTGTTGAGCAAAAGCTAGAGAGTTTTCGTAGGTCATTGGTCTGTGATAGACACGTTCGGTAAATAAACTACCAATTGATGTTATTTTGTTTAGCACTCTGCACGACTAAAGAGAAGTAAGTTTTTCTTTCGATTACTGGAATCTTGAGTTTGAAAAGTAGTTAACAAACAACTCATTACAGCGTCTATCATGCACATATTTCGTTTATTTCTTTTCGTAATTGGCTTCTCTTTCAGTCAAGGTGTACAGGCCCAATGGCGCTTATTATATCAAAGTAAAGACATAGCAAATGCCCCAGACACAACATCCCCAATTAAATTGATCGAATCGCGGGGGGCGCTCAGTAAATATATTGTTGTTCATTTCAGCAACCATGAAAAAATACTCGTCTTAAAAAAAGATATTTGGGGATATGCTGATGGCAGCAATAGAATATGGCGGTCTTACGACAAAGAGTTTTACCTGGTAACTAGCTATAATGGGGCTTGGGTTGACTATGTAGTGGATCGCCTTGTTGCCAATACAAGAAACCAAATTTTTCAGCCTTTGTATAGCCGCACGCTAGATAGCCGAATCTCTGCGATTTGGACTAAGGCAATGAGCGATGTATCACCATCTTACAGAGTGAGGTAGTTGGCTATTAAGCCATTACCGGTGCTGATTTAGTAGCCAATCATAAATGGCTTGGTCTTCGTACAGATACTGAATTGCATGGCCTTCTTTTTCTAATCGGGTAAATTTTATCTGTCCCTTACATGCCTCTAACCGTTTCACTAACCGCTCGGTTTCCGAAATCGAGACGACATCGTCAGCCGTACCGTGAAATGTCCAAACAGGAATATGCTTAATCCGGCAGATTTGAGTGGAATCATCACAACCGCCACACAAAGGAACAACAGCCGCAAATTTATCTGGATACGCTACAGCCGTTTGCCAGGCACCATATCCACCCATACTGATGCCCGTCAAATAAACCCGTTTGGGGTCGACTCGGTATGTCGTTATTAGACTGGTATAAAGCGAATCAAACCAGTTATCAGTTGACCAAAATTTACCCTCGGGGCATTGTGGCGACGCAATGATGAAGTTGAACTCACGACCTTTTTCGACAAGATAAGGCAGTCCATACGTTTTTAATTTGGTCAAATCTTGGCCTCGTTGCGACCCACCATGCAAATAAATAACCAGTGGATACGAGGTCTTTTTATCGGCATAGCCTTTGGGTAAGTAAAGCAGATAATTGTATCTCTCTTTGCTTTTGACCTTGACTTGAGCAAACGTACTGGCTTGTATGAATAGTAACACAAAACAGCAGACGGTAATCGGGCGCATTAGTCAATTATTTTCCGGCAAAGGTTATCATCTTCGTTCAGCAATCGATTCTATTTGGACTTATTTTTATCAAACACGTTTACGCAAGCTAACGAATAGCACAAAACTCAAATACTCTCAATGCAAAGGGCCTGAACTCAGATGAGTTCAGGCCCTTTGCATTGAGAGTATTTTTTTACTGATGGTCCATGCCGCTACCTTTCTTGCAGCAACTTGGGAGCTTGTTATATCCGGCTTCGTCGGCTACAACTTCTTCAGCATCATAACCAGTTTTACTGATATTGGCTTTCAGTTTAGCCAAGTCGGTCTTCGCCGGATTGTATTTAATGGTGATGACTTTTGTTTTTACGTCTAAATCAGATTCTTTCACACCTTTCTCAAAGGCCAGATTCCGTTCGATACGGGCTTTACACATGCCGCAGATGGCCGATGTCTTAATCTTTACTTCTTTGTCCTTGTCATCACGGGTTGGCGAATTGGCAAAGGAGTTGCCCATAAGCATCAGCGAGGTCAGGGCGGTTAGAAATAGGTTACGCAACATGGTTTAGCTTGGTTTATAGTGATTTAATAACGAAAACTTGATTAAAATGGTGCCCGGTAATGTCCGGCCAGAAGTTATTGATTATGGCCGGAATGATTCATGTTGCGCATGGTCATCAGGCTGGGTGTCAGACGGAGGTAAATCTCACCGGAAATCGGCATGTTCCCGTAGAGTACTTGTAAAAAACGATCGGGTTTACTGGCCGTTAGTTGGGTTCCTACTACCAGATCGGAATTGTGTTGCTGTACAATTCGGTAATTCATACCAAGGGTTAGATTATTGATCGAAAACGTACCGTCACCGGGAACGCCGTCAAAGAAAGAGAGTCCTAATTCCTCGGCTGATTTTCTGACGTTTTCATAGCGTCCGTAGAAAGCGACTTTATCCATCTGGAGACTGCTTTCCGCTAAATACGAACTCTCACCTGACCCATGATGGCTGTTGCGTCCCCAAACAAACGCCGATGTTACGTACCGACTCGGTCCTAACCCTTTACTATGCAAAATAGATGCCGTTGTCCGCGTGATATTCTCTTCAGGATGGGCTTCTTCGGGACTATTCAGGAATCCCTGCGAAAACTGCAGCGCCAGCGACGGTGATGGATTCACCGACAGGCGGTATGAGTAACTATCAAATTTAGGTTTGTCAAAGTTGTAACGGTTTTCATCGGGTTCACGCCCTTTAAAGGTTGAGGCTTCCAGTTTAGCCCATTTGTACCGAAATCCTGCCGTGGCTACGCCAAACAAAATATGGGTAGCATCCTGCCAGTGGTGACTCAGCGGTGCATCGGGGTTGTTGAATGACGAAATCCGGTGCATAAACGCAGGAGGCCCAAGTGCCGGTTCGCCGGGGTACCCAACGTACCCAAACAAATCAATGTCTTTGCTGAACGCATGACTATAACTAACCGACAATTCCGACACAAGATCGTGCGGGTGCTGCCTGTCAATCAAGGGCTTACCTTTGTAGGTTTCGCCCGTTTGGAATAATAACGGATACCCGCCATTGCCCACTGTTAACGGATCGAGCGAGAGCATAGCCCGCACCTGAAACAGGCCATGTTGGCCAACTTTGCGCTGCGCCATGCCCATAAACCAGTTTGGTGCGCCCAATTGCTGCCCACGACCGCGACCAGTAGGATTATTGCTGTTCTGACTCGTATAGCGCAGATAAATAGCGTAGTGTACCATGTAGTTCCAACCTTTTGGCGTTGGCTGGCTCATATAGGCATACATGGGCGTGTTATCAGGATGCCAGGACGTACCGGAGCCATTGCGGTTCATGGGTAGATTACGCGATAGAGAATGCGTCATACCCGGCATGGAGGTGTCCATCGTCATTCCGTAGTTCAGCATTTTCATGTCGCCCCTTGCTCCATCCATTTTCATGCCCGACTGGTTAGAAGGGTGTGCTTTGGCTGGCGTGGTAGACTCACCTTTGGGCTTGCTCATGTCCATACCGTGCATCGAATGATCCATCGGTTTGGTGGTATCCGCTTTCGGCTTGCTAGCCGATTTCTCTTTGCTAGGTGAGTTCTGGCCGGGCATTTTCATGCCTTCGTGATGCTGCGCCGAGGCCATACCCGCCAGCATACTCAGCGAGAGTATGAAAAGAAATTTCTTCATCATGTTGGCGCTGGTTCAATTAAATAATCTTCGCCTGAACAATGCCATCCTGATCCCATAGGCACAGTATCCGGTCGTTGGCTAACCGCGTCAGTTTAGCGTAGGCTCCCGGACCAATAGCCGTTGGTTGCGGCTGATTGGGTGTACTAACCCAAAGCTCTCCGGCTTGTTGAAAGACGACGTAATTACCCGTTCGAGTTGTGACAATCTTTGCATTTTTACCGGTTGCCAGTTCAATTTCTGGCTGTCCGGGTCGGGCTGTATACAGTTTGTCGGCCCGTCGCCAAACGGTCCCTATTCCCCCATCGGGACTCATATACAAACCACCGCCATCCATTGGACAAGCACGTAGTTTCCAGGTCCCTTCACCCATTTTCTCCGCTTTCCCGAATGTATATCCTCCATCAACCGATGTTAGCAGGTACATATCACGTGAGCCATTCAGAAAATTGCGAAACATAAGCGCAACGTGCTTTCCCTGACTTACTGCCGAAACCTGACAACACTCGCAAATTGTGCCATCCGGCGACTGATACAGTACCTTGTTGGCTGACCATGTTCGCCCGCCATCAGTCGAATGGCTCCCTACTAGTTTGTTTTGTTTGTCTCCGCGCAGATCAAGCCAAACAGCCGTATAGCTATTATCAGGCGTAGCCACTAATGCCACAAAGCCTTCTTTTGCGATATCGGCTATGTCATTTACCCGCACCCGTTTTTGCCACTGGCCTGTAGCCCGGATAAGCGTATATGCCCACACATTGCCCGCCTTATCAAGAGCCGTAATAACTACAGACTGATTCGTAGCTGCAATTTGTGGTCCGCGTGAGGCTCCAAGATGCAACCCCGGCAGGCTATCCACCCGAACCGACGGCTCAAACTGTTCACCCGTACCGGAAGTCGTATAATAGAGGACTTCGCTATGTCCGTAAACGATGTGCGCTATTCCAGTTGGGTCAGTGCTCACTGACGGATGCATCCCTTTGCCAACCTGTTTAATTCCAGTTGGTTCTGGCACAACCAGCCAATTGATTAAAAGTAAAAAACTAAGGATGGTATGAATCATGTTTGTTGGGAGGTCACCCGAAAATAAGAATGGCCGAAAAAACTACGTGCGGCTTTTTCGGCCATTTTTGTAAGCGACTAAGCAGCCATTGACCGGCATTCTTCGGCGCATTTACGACAAGCTTCAGCGCAAGCTTTGCAATGGGCGTGGTGACCAGCGTGTTTTTCGCACTCGGTTGCACAGGCTTCACAAGCTTCGGCACAGACTTGCATAAAAGATGCCATAAATTGCGATCCACGGGCGCTGAGTATTCCGCAAAGGGTACATATATCTGCACAGTCGCGGCAGAGTTTAATGCAGGCCGTCATATCGTGGCCTTTGCTGTCGCTATCATGCATTTCCAGGCAGGCTGTTGCACAACGTTCGCAGGCTTCGGCGCAGTCAAAACAGGTATCTGTGTGGGTGCGTTGCATCGTTTCCATAACAGGATTAAGTCGTTTAGAAGACCACCGTTGGTCTGACAAAATAACTACCTATTCCTGATAGAGTTTTTATATAATTCCGGGTGATGTTTACATAAGCCCGTGCCAGAAGCTCAGGCGTGCTCAAACAGTTCGTTAAGACTCTTCTCAAGATCAGCGATGGAGACAAAAATGTCTTCTTCTAAGGCGTACCGACTATTTCCCATCTTAATGTCGTGACAGTAAGCTGAATAGGTCATGTCCATTGCCTGAGATAAATACCGAAAATGGTCAATAACCATAGTTGACGAGAAAAGCTCAAAGAGATGAGTCCCCGGTTCACACCAAATAATATTGGTAAACGAAGCCCCATGCGGCCCCATAATAAATGACGCATTTTTGTAGATTGTCACCTGCTCCGCAACTGATCTGGGTTTATCCTCAATAATTATGAAGTTGTATTTCTCCAGCAGGGTAATCAGATTGGCTTCATTCGCTACCCGGCGACGGCCCGCCCGGCTTATGTAAATCCGGTTAAATTCAGTTCGTTGAGGTTTCAACACCTTTTCTACCAGCTTTTTTAGGGCCATAATATCAGCCGGGTTTGGATAAAACCAGTGACCACTGTTGCCAAGTATGCACCGATTAAAGCGAATCTCATGAAGGCGGCTATCAAAAATACGGTTTTGCTCAAAGCCAATTAACGCCAGATACTCTTGCTCGTAGGCCGTTTTAAAGAGCGGATAAGACAAAACAGCCTCGGAAAAAACATCTTCTGGCAACGACTCTCTGATTCGACATAGTTTTGCTGCGACAAGAATGACAAAGTCATAATATCCACCGAAGGAAATGCCATCTAAATAATGAGACCAGGGAGCAATGACTATATGGTGTTCGGAAACGGTTCGCTTTCCTGCTGTCAGGAAATTTTTTACTACATGATGACTCTCAAAGTCTGTGCAAAGAACCTTCGTGTCGACCAGGATTCCCCCATATGGCAACTGCTTAATATTGGTTGTGTTAGGAACATAATTCCAGACATTGCTTTGATGAGTTACCGCGCCCGTTGGTCTGAAAATAAGCCTTGCCGAATTAGCGTGATTTTGGACGTTGGGCATCACACGATGGGTCTTCGGGCTGCTCTTCATTAAGTAGGGCTCCAGATAATCTTCCGTTTGCTCTTTAGTCAATAAATTGACACCAAACTGTTTCAGAAGTAGCTGAATCAGTTTTCTGAGAACATCCTTAATAACCGTAAAAAAAGTCTGCACTGGCTACGTGATTTAATAAAGGTTGAATTAATTCAGTTTCCTGTGATAACTGAAGCTTTCGCTACGCTGCAGGGAGCCTTTGACTACATTAAATCGCGTCGAGATTCCGCCGTTCTACCTGCGTTGATTTCCTGAACTGCCCCGGTGTTTGGCCCATTACCTGACGAAATTGGTTGGAGAGATGCTGCACGCTACTGTAACTTAACCGCCACGCAATTTCGCTAAGCGTCAGTTCGTCGTAACGCAGCCACTCTTTTACTTTTTCGATTTTGAGAGCGATAATGTACTTTTCCAGCGTTTGCCCTTCGCTAGCCGAAAATAACCCACTCAAATATGAGTATTCATAGCCTAATTTCCGCTCCAGAAACGTAGAATAATTCTCAGTCGCGAGTCGTTCCGCTTTCAGATGTTGGATTTCATTAATAAGCAACACTTTTATATGTTCTACCAATGACTGTTTTTTGTCGTCAATTAAATCGAACCCGTTGATCTGCAACATGTGCCGGACATCGTCGAGCGTAACCGTTGGGGGTAGCGAATCAATATCAACCTCGCCCAACTCAACCCGACTAACCGTCAGACCCAGTTTTTCGAGTTCTTCGCGTACAACGCGCTTGCAGCGATCGCACACCATATTTCGGATGAGTAGTGTCATCAGTTTACTGGTTTAAAACGGAATCCCATGTATACCATACGACCCGTAATTGGGCCCCATACCTGCGATCCCGCATCGAAACGTGGCCCAAAAGGATCATTGGCCGCCACGATTGGGTTTAGCTGCCGAAAGCCAGTTAAGTTTTCGCCCCCCAAATAAATTTCCCAACCTGATCGAAACGCCCGGCTTACCTGTGCGTTGAGATTATAAAATCCCGGCGAAAATTCAGTTGGCATATTTTGGTAGCTGGAATGAACGTATCCCTCACGCAGGTACGGAATCCGACGGGGACCGTTCCATTGCAGTGTCGCATCAAATTTCCATTTGTCGAAGGGTAGGGCATACCCCGCATTGAGCAAAACCCGGTCGCGGCTAACCATCATTTTAGGCAATAATCGCTCCTCGCCAAATGGCCCGCCCATGCTCTGCTGCACATCGAACAGTCGATAAGCCGCCTTTAGCTCAAATCGTTTGGCAGGTTGCACATTCAATTCAGCCTGAAAGCTGTTGGCAAATGACCGACCACCCGCCAGATTGTAGAAATGCAACTCACCCGGATGTTCAACATCAACAATGAGTTGGTTTTGAAAAGTAGTCCGGTGATAATCCATGACAAGCGACGCTTTTTTACCCAATAGGTCAAAATCTTTGGTCAGGCTTAACCCATAATTCCAGGATATTTCGGGACGTAAAATCTGACCAGACGCCGAGCCGTCAAGAAATACAGCTCTTGAGCTAACCAGGTAACCGAAGTTCTCCGCAAAAGGGTTCGGCACCCGAAAACCGCGTCCGGCTGAAGCCCGTAGCGCAAGGGTCTGACTAAGGTTATATTTGAGGTGCGCCCGTGGCGTCCATTGCGGGCCAAACAAATTGTGATAGTCAAATCGCCCACCCAGCACCAGTGTCAATTTTTCGGGATACGTGTAGGTGTATTCAGCAAAAACACCCGGCACCGACTCTGTACGGCTTGTTTGCAGCGCCCCTAACTGTTCCCGATAATCATCCAGCAGGTAGCTGATTCCCGCTTTATAGGCATGGTTGGTATTACCAAGTATAGACTGGTAAATCAGGTTAGCATAGAAGGTCCGCTGCTGTCCCGAATAAGGCCGATACCCAAAGTTGGCTGTTTGCTCATGGTGGAGACCATTCAAAATCAGGCCCAATCCCTTGTAGGGCTTATCGGGGTACAGTTTTGCCGTTTTCGAGAAAAATTCCAGACGTTTTGTCGTGTTCCCGAACTGATAACGCGATTCCCCAAATCTTGCTAACTGCCCTCCATCGCGGTCTTCGTAAAGAGCTTTTACCCCAAACTGTGCCATAAACCGATCCGAACTATATTTATAACGATTTATAACATTGACTTGTGTATAGAGTGGAAGGTCACGAAAGCCATCATTATTTTGGTCAATTTCAGTGCGCAGCGTACTTACATGACCCAGAACGCCCACGCTCCATTTTGGATCAGGTAAACTCGTTTGGGCTTGACCAGTCTTTTTTGCATCCAGCGATTTCGACCAGTTAATATTACCCTCCAAACGGCCAAAACTATTGACATACGCGTTTAGGAAAAGTTTTTGCTTATCATCGGGTTTCTGAAGTTCAATGTTCATCTGGCCGCTCATGGATTCGTAGCCGTTTACAACCGACCCTGCGCCTTTCCCAACATCAATGCTCGTAATCCAGGTGCCGGGGATATAATTTAGTCCGAAGGTCGTGGCTAGCCCGCGTACGGTTGGGATGTTCTCGACGTTCGTCTGAACATACTGCCCACCCAACCCCAGAAACTGAATCTGCTTCGCGCCGGTAACGGCATCACTATACGACACACTCACTGAGGCATTAGTTTCAAAGCTTTCAGACAGGTTACAGCAAGCCGCTTTTGCCAGTGTGCGCTGGTTAATAAATTCGGTCTGGATGGGATTAATCCGGTCAATCTGACCCGGCGCACCCGACACTGTCACCTCTTGTAAGGTACGGTCGGGCCGAAGTAGTACAATTAATTCTGCTGATGGTGTAGCGACTGTTAGTGTATCGGGTTGATAGCCAACATAACTAATTATCAGTTGGTTTTGGGTAGAGTGGGCCGGTAGTTGAAAGCGTCCTGTCGAATCCGTGACGGTACCCTGGGCCGTACCCGCCCATAATACCGTAGCACCCGCTAACGGCACGCGCTTGCCGCTAACAGTTTCGCCAACGTTGCCCCGAACTATTATTGGTTTTCCGACAATAGTTGAATCGGATTGTATCAGTGTAGGAGTTGCCATAGCAAACTGGCCTGACCATAGCCCGCTGACAAGCAGACTACTCCATAAAAAAATAAATCGCATGAGTTCGTTGATTGATAAAAATGAACGTAGACAAAACCCGTGTCGTGTTCGATCACCGGCTAGCTAAAATCAATCAACGTATCAAATAAGAAGGCTATGAACGAGCGTTAAGATGTCGCGCCCGGAAAGCGAGGGGGGAGATGAAAAGGCCGAAACAGATGATACGCGTTCGGCAAAAATTACGTCGATAAGCCATACCATCACGGTCATAACACCTGTTACAAACGCTTCGGTTACAGATTTGACAAGCTTGGCAACGAACTGACTCAGCGACGACGATATATCGACATTCTCGTAGCGCTGGTCGTCCTGACAGCAGTCGGTCTTTTTAAAAACCGTTTGTTGCTGTGACATAGGCAGTCTACTACTCGCACAACCCTGTGGTTTCACCTCACTGAAGGCAACAACCATTGTTTTTTTCTTGCCGCGCATCTGGCACGAGTGTTCCACCAAACCAAAGCCGGTACTGCTTAGCAGCACAACGCAGGTCATTAACAGGTTGAACAATTGGAACAGAGAGCGTTTCATAGGGGACAAATATCCGAATCAAAAAAATTCGGCGCAAGTATTGTTGAGTTAAAGGCCGGAATTATGTAAAATAAGAATGCCATTCTATAAAAGGATGGCATTCAAAGGGCAAGAGTATCGTTAGACAGTTTCCGGTTCGGGGCTCAGCACCTCGCTGAGGGGGCGCAAGTTTCGTTGCGCTTCTTCGTTGAAGGGGAATATATCCAGAATCTTCGTTGTATTAACATCCGTGATTTCAAACGGGTCAAGGGCTGTTTTCAGGCTAACCTCTACACGCTCATAAGCTTCTTTAGGAGTCTCGGCGTTAACGAGCATCATACTCGGCGTTTTCTTCTGCTTACCCGTTTTTTCATCGTCAGTAATGAACATCGCCTTTACTTTGAACCACGTTTCACCTGCTAATCCACCCTGACTGTCTTCGTTGTAAAATACATCGGCTAATTGCATACGCGAAATGTTCGTAATCTCAAAATCGGGTGTGTTAGCAGCGATTTCCTGATACAGACGAGCTTCGGCATCGGTGTAGCTAACGGCATCCACTAAATAGGCTTCCGTTACCGTTTTTTGCTTGATAAATTCTTCATTCCGGGTGCCGACATTCGAGTCGTCGATAGGCTGCTGATAGCGGATTTTCCCAAGAAACCAGTTAGGCATTTTAACGAGTTTTAGTACAAAAATAGAACAAAAATGAGGGCGCAAAGGTGCGTAAATAATAATAAATTATGAGTGATAAATGATGAATAAAAAGCTACTGAAACATCATTCATCATTCATGATTTATCATTGATTTCATTCCTTCTTACTCGCGCTATTTGCCAGCCTGATAGTCTGTCCAATCGTATCCCATTGGTCGGTAGTTACGTTTTCCAGATGGCTAAATTCACCCGCCATCAGCACTTCGCCCCCATCAATAGTAATGCTTTCGCCGGTGATATAACTGGAATAGTCGGATAGCAAAAAGGCCGCCAGATTGGCTAATTCACCATGTTCGCCCACACGGTGGAGCGGAATCCGGCTTGTTGGATCCATCATACTCGCCAACGGTTCGGGAAAGAGCCGGTCCCAGGCACCTTTTGTTGGGAACGGACCGGGTGCAATGGCGTTAAGCCGGATACCATATTTCCCCCACTCAGCTGCCAGTGATTTAGTCATAATAAGCGCACCACCCTTAGCCACTGCCGAGGGCACTACGTAGCCCGAACCAGTTGTGGCGTAGGTGGTCGAAATATTCAGTACCGTACCGGGAATTTTATTCTCAATCCAGTACTTGCCCGCTGCCAGTGTGAAGTAATAAGTGCCTCGTAAAACGATGTCCACAATCGTGTCGAACGCTTTATACGACAGCCGCTCGGTAGGGCTGATGAAGTTCCCGGCTGAGTTATTTAGTAAACCGTTAAGTTGACCAAATCGCTCAAGCGTCTGGGCAATTACATGTTCAATTTCCAGTGGATTACGAACGTCGCAGGCTACGGCCAGAACCTGACCGTTTGTCTCCTCCATCAATTCTGTAGCCGTTGCATCCAATACAGCCTGTCGGCGACTGCAAATGGTGACGTTAGCCCCAAGTTGGAGTAGATACCGGCTAATAGACTTGCCAAGTCCGGTACCGCCACCTGTTACAATAATAGTTTTACCTTTTAGCGCGTCGTCGCGCAGCATTCCGGTTGCATTCATACAGATAGCAAAACAGTATTCTGTTGGTTGGTTTAGGTGATAATCAGTAGCTATTTGGTAACGCGTAGCTAGTTGCCGGTGACCGCCGGAGCCTAACTATACTGTCTACAAAAAGTCAATATCCTCGATTTGTTTTCTTGTTAAACTCTGCTTTGCGTTTTTCCATAGTAGCCTGCACGGCTTCGCTAAAATCGTTGGATTGCAATTGGCTTGAGTTCCAGACCGCTACGTATTGCAAGCCATCCTCAATAGATTTATTCAGGCTGTAATTCAGGACACGTTTAGCTCCCTGAACGGCCGTAGCGGGGTTATCGGCAATCTGGCGGGCCAGTGTTGCGGCAGCTTCGAAGAGCTGTTCGGGTGTATCATATACATGATTGACAAGGCCAATTCGTTCGGCAAAAGCTGCATCATAATCAGCCCCGGTGAAGGCCATTTCGCGGGTGAAGCCCTGCCCGATAATCGTCGGTAGAAACTGTAGGCCGCCAATGTCGGGCGTAATGGCAAGTTTGGCTTCGCGCAGACTAAATTTGGCCTCACGGGAGCAAAGCCGAATGTCAGCAGCGGCAATCATATTAACCCCCCCGCCAATACACCAGCCATGTATGGCTGCAATGACTGGTTTAGACGACTCGTGCATCTTCTGGAAACCCAATTGCATCTGCCGAATCTGCGCCATGAGATCAACTCGCTGGTGCGCCAGTACGGTTCCGGTGGTCATACTGCCTAAACGGGGCATCATCTGTGGGAGATTAAGGCCGTAGCTGAAATGGTCGCCACTACCCCGGAAAACGATGCACCTAGTGTCGGGCATCCGGTTGATTTCGTCCATTGCGTTGGGTAATTCTTCCCAAAACTCCGGTCCCATTGCGTTTCCTTTGCCGGGGCCGAGCAGCGAAACGGTCATTACTCCATTGTCCTGCTCGAATGATAAAGACTGATACGTTTGGTTCATGGCCTATAGTATGCTTGCATACGAATTGTTAAAAGTAGCGGACAGGATGCTATTTCTGTAACTTATAGAGAAAATAGTTGCCGAAATAAGTAATTAATTTGAGTCATCCTGATTATATCGATTCCTTTTTGAGTAGAAGGTTTTAGCAAGCACTTATTCATCAACTTTCTTTTGACTCCTGCTGTTTTGATTGAGAGTCTGACCAAATTAGTCTTTAACGAACCTCCTATGCATTTCGATACCCTCGCCCTCCGAGCTACCCATCAGTCCGACCCCCTAACTGGGGCGGTGGTACCACCCATTCACTTGTCAACTACGTTTGCCCGAAACGAAGCCAATGAGCTGCCCGCAAACTATATGTACACCCGCCCTAACAACCCAACCCGCGAAGCCCTGGAAAAAGCGATTGCTTTACTTGAAGGCGGGGCCATTGGTATGGCGTTTGGGTCAGGGCAGGCGGCTGCGATGACGCTTTTTCAGGCTCTGCGACCCGGTGACCATGTGCTGCTGTCAACTGATGCCTACCACGGGACGCCCGCCCTCCTGGAACAGGTATTTCATCCCTGGGGGTTGACGTATACCCGCGTAGATATGAGTGATCTCGACGCGGTGGAGTCGTCTCTTCATGAAAATACCCGTGTTGTCTGGTGCGAGACGCCATCCAATCCAATGCTAACAATAACGGATTTGCTGACCGTGAGTCGATTAGCCCACGAAGTTGGCGCAATTTGCGTATGCGACAATACATGGGCGACTCCTGTACTTCAACGGCCACTCGACTTCAACTGCGATGTAGTCATGCACTCGACAACCAAATACTTTAGCGGCCATTCTGACGTACTGGGCGGAGCTTTAGTGTTCAAACGAGACGATGAGTTTACGCAGCGCGTTCGGCTGTTACAGGGATTGTCGGGCGCTGTTCCCTCACCCTTCGATTGCTGGTTAGTAAGCCGCGGCATCAAAACGCTCGGGGTACGGGTACGAGCACAAAGTCTTACAGCACAGACTATTGCCGAATTTCTGGATGGCCATCCTGCGGTGGAGAAAGTACACTATCCTGGCTTGTCTAATCACCCTGACCGGGCTATTATTCAGCAGCAAATGAACGGGCCAGGGGCCATGTTATCCGTGCAGGTTAAGGGTGGAGAAGCCGAGGCATTGAGATTTATTAGCCAGTTAACATTATTTGCACGGGCCACCAGCCTTGGAGGGGTAGAAAGTCTAATTGAACACCGGGCCAGCGTTGAAGGACCGAACTCGATAACGCCCAAGAACCTACTTCGTATATCAATTGGTCTGGAGCACGCCGAAGATTTAATTGCCGATCTAGCACAGGCACTGACATACTAAAGTAGAGTAATGATACTTTTTGGCGTGACCATTGAATAAGCTTTATTGACCCAGATCAATGATAATAGTGCGAGGGATGGGGCTAATGTATTTCAGAAAACGTTGCTACTGTTTTTGTCCTCTTTTTGGAAACTAAAGACCAAATACGGGGGTTTCCTAACCATATTGACTGAGTTGAACACAATGAAAATCACGCTTATTTCTACCTCATCGCGCGAAAACAGCAATTCGCTACGCTTTGTCAGCTTCCTCCGGCACCTTTTAGCCGAAGAGGGTCAGCATGAGGTTTCGCTGGTAACCTTTGAGAATTACGACATTCCATTAGTCGGTCAGGGTTCTGTAAAGAAAGATACCCTGACGCCCTTTCAGGAAGAGTTGATTGGTGCCTGGGAAGCCGCTGATTTAGTGCTATTTGCCATGCCCGAATATAACTGGACAGCTCCTCCACAAGCGACTAACGCAATTCATCAGTTGGGCGGTCCAGCCTTCAAACACCTGTTCGACAACAAGGTTTTTGCGATGGTGGGTATTTCCAATGGGCGGGGTGGTCGTCAACCGGCATTAGACATGACGACGGTTGTCAACAAGATTATTAGCTTCACTACTAGTTACTCGATTGTATCGCCAAAGCTGTACGAGTCGCACGAGACCGATAAGAATTTAGATGAAAATGGTCATTTTATTGGTCACGAAGTTTATGATCGAACAGCACGGGCCTTTTTAGCCTATACGCTAACTGTGGCGCAGCGGTGGATAGGTACTGAGCAGTTGGTCGGAGAAGAGTAAAATCTCGTTTGGTATATTAATGATAAAAAGTTCGAAGTTTTGGCTTCGAACTTTTTTAGTTTACTCACTTCGAATCGAGTAAATAGTAAACCCCTTAAACAACATAAATGGTGAAACAGCGAATTGCCCAAATAGCCTTGGTCGTTGGTGAGTACGACGACGCTATTAAATTCTATACTGAAAAGCTTAATTTCACGCTGATTGAGGATACTCGTTTAAGTGAAACGAAAAGATGGGTTAGAATAGCCCCGCCCGGCTCAACGGACTGTTGCTTATTGCTGGCAAAAGCAGCTAACGAAGAGCAGCACAGTCGCGTGGGTAACCAGGCAGGAGGACGCGTTTTTCTCTTTCTCTACACAGATGATTTTTGGCGGGATTATACCGGAATGCTGGATAATCATATCAACTTTACCAAGATGCCGACCGAAGAAGAATACGGCACGGTAGCTGTCTTTGAGGACTTATACGGTAATTTGTGGGACTTAATAGAACCAAAAGCCAGCTAGCAAAAGGGGCACCTGGTGACTCCAACGGGGAGGTAAGCTATAGAGGTAGAGGAGTTAGGTTGCGTTGACAGGTAAAATAGTGGTATCTGTAGGATACCACATAAACAAACCCGGCTCAGTTAATCGAGTACTTTTCGATTAACTGAGCCGGGTTTAGCTTTAACTTATTCACTTATAATGAGCCTACCTGTAAGGTCGAACTTCGTTTGTATTTACGCTACCTCGATCATCGAAACAGCTTTTGCTTCAAGCGTGCTTTCGCCCATGAGGTAGCAATCAGCAGCACGGGCGGCTTCCCGGCCTTCCGATATGGCCCAGACTACAAGCGATTGCCCCCGGCGCATATCGCCCGCTGAAAATACGTTCGGGTTGGTAGTCGTCTGGTAATTCGTCGCTTTCACATTGCCCCGCTCGTCGTATTCTAAGCCAAGATCGTCCAACAAACCGTTATGTTGTGGGTGTAAGAAACCAGCCGCTAATAAGGCCAGTTCACAGGGAATGTCACGCTCCGAACCGGGTAACTCGACCATCTGCATGCGACCGTTTTCGTTTTTCCAGGTCAGATCAACAATACGCATAGCTTTCAGATTGCCGTTCCCATCACTAACGAATTCTTTTGTGTTGATAGACCAATGCCGGTCACAACCTTCCTCGTGTGATGTGCTGGTGCGAAGCATCATCGGCCAGTTAGGCCAGGGCGTATTTTCCGCCCGATCTTTAGGCGGCATCGGCATCAATTCAATTTGTGTTACGCTAGTAGCTCCATGCCTATTCGATGTTCCAACACAGTCGGAACCTGTATCGCCACCACCAATAACGACAACGTTTTTGTTGGCTGCCCACAAATCACCATCAGCATATTTTTCACCCCGGTGATCAACCTCTACCGGCAAGTTAGCATTGCGCTTGTTCTGCTGACTCAGGAACTCCATAGCGGGATATATACCCTTAAGGTCACGTCCAGGAATCGGCAGATCACGCGGGACAGTTGAGCCGCCCGTGAGCATAATCAAATCGAACTGCTCCAGTAAATCATTGGCTTTTAGATCGACGCCAACATTAACGCTGGTTCGGAATATAATACCTTCCGCTTCCATGACAGCTAAACGGCGGTCGATGGTCCATTTTTCAAGTTTAAAATCGGGAATACCGTAGCGAAGTAAACCACCGATTTGGTCGGCCCGCTCGAAAACCGTTACGGTATGGCCAGCTTTATTCAGCTGAGTCGCAGCCGCTAGTCCGGCAGGCCCAGAACCTACTACAGCTATCCGTTTGCCCGTACGCTCTTTCGGCGGTTTAGGGATAATATAGCCGTGTTCAAAAGCCACTTCAGCGATTGATTTCTCGATGAATTCAATCGCAACGGGTGGTTTGTTGATGCCTAAGACACACGACGCTTCGCAGGGAGCAGGACAAATACGACCGGTAAACTCCGGAAAATTGTTGGTCGAAGCCAGAATTTCGTAAGCATAGGCCCAGTTCTGTTCATAAACCGCGTCGTTAAACTCGGGAATGATATTGCCTAGAGGGCAACCGCTATGGCAAAAGGGCGTACCGCAGTCCATACACCGCGCGGCCTGCCGTTGCGAATCCTGCTCCGAAAACTGGACTTCAATTTCCTTATAGTCATGAATCCGCTGCTGCGGGTCGCGCTTTTTGGGTAGTTCGCGCGTAAATTCTAAAAATCCGGTAGGTTTTCCCATAGTATTTCGCAGTTACCCCTGCGTCACATCCACTGTTATGTCCTGATAAACAATGCTTTTGTCGCGAATCTGATCGGCCAGCGTGATGCCCCGTCCGGCTAACGCCTTACTGAAATCACCGGGCATTACCTTCACAAACTGACCAATATGTTTGTCCCAGTCCTGAATCAGGTTTAGGGCTACATTGCTGGTCGTGTACTGGAAATGCTTCTCGACATATTCCCGAATTATGCCCTGATCTTCGTCGGTAAGGCTCTCTAGATTCACCATCTCAGGGTTAACTTTAGAGGCAAACGTACCGTCCTGATCATAGACATAAGCGACACCACCCGACATGCCAGCCGCAAAGTTGCGACCCGTTTGTCCCAGAATGATGACTAGCCCACCGGTCATATACTCAAGTCCGTGGTCACCCACCCCCTCAACAACGACTTTTGCCCCCGAGTTGCGAACGCAGAACCGCTCACCCGCCATACCCCGGATAAAGGCTTCGCCCGACGTTGCGCCATAGAATGACACGTTGCCAACGATGCTATTTTCTTCTGGCTTAAACTGGGCTACCCGGTCAGGATAGACAATTAGTTGCGCACCACAAAGACCCTTGCCAAAGTAGTCGTTGGCGTCACCTTCGAGTTCAAGTTTAATACCACTTGTGCTGAACGCACCAAAGCTCTGACCAGCCGTACCCCGCAGTTTAACGTGAATCGTACTATCAGGTAACCCCGGTCCACCGTACACTTTTGAGATCTCATTGGACAGCATTGTGCCTATGCTTCGATCAATGTTTTGTACGGTGAATTCACCATAGACCGACTCGCCGGAGGCTAATGCCGGTTGAGCGATCTCAATAAGTTTCCGGTCGAGAACGTCGTCTAAGTGGTGATTCTGTTCTTCCTGCTTATACAGTGCCACGTCAAGGTTAGTTGGCTCTTTATACAGCAAAGCATTCAGGTTGATTTTTTTGTATTTCCAGTGGGGCAGATTGTCGCGAAGTTCGAGCATTTGTGCCTGTCCAACCATCTCGTTGATCGTACGAAAGCCTAACTCTGCCATGATCTCGCGCAGTTCCATTGCCAGGAAGGTGAACATGTTTACCACATGTTCGGGCTTACCCGTAAAGAGCGCGCGCAGTTCTTTATTCTGCGTTGCCACCCCCACCGGACAGGTATTCAGGTGACATTTGCGCATCATAATACAACCCGTAGCGACCAGCGCGGCTGTGGCGACGCCAAATTCTTCGGCACCGAGCAAAGCAGCAATAGCCAAATCACGACCCGTACGCATTTGCCCATCGGCCTGCACGGTTACGCGACCACGGAGTTTATTTTTGACTAAGGTTTGGTGTGCCTCCGCCAAGCCCAATTCCCACGGTAAACCCGCGTGCCGAATTGAGGAGAGGGGAGAAGCTCCCGTACCGCCATCATGGCCCGAAATCAGGATGTGGTCGGCATGAGCTTTGGCAACGCCCGTAGCAATGGTACCAACACCAGCCTCCGACACTAACTTGACGCTAATTCGGGCAGCCCGGTTCGCGTTTTTAAGGTCAGAGATTAGTTGCGCCAAATCTTCAATCGAATAAATGTCGTGGTGGGGCGGGGGCGAAATCAGGCCCACACCGGGCGTAGAGTGACGCGTCCGACCAATCCAGTCATCTACTTTAAAACCAGGCAATTGGCCTCCTTCGCCGGGTTTGGCACCCTGCGCCATTTTTATTTGTAGTTCCCGGGCATTGGTCAGATAGTAACTCGTTACACCAAACCGGCCCGAGGCCACTTGTTTAATGGCCGAGTTCATACTATCACCGTTTGCGAGCGGGGTGAAGCGCAACTCATCTTCGCCACCCTCGCCGGAGTTGCTCTTCCCGCCAATGCGGTTCATGGCAATGGCTAAAGTCGTATGAGCTTCCCACGAAATAGAGCCGAACGACATAGCACCCGTTGCAAAGCGTTTGAAGATGCTTTCAATGGATTCAACTTCGTCCAGTGGGACAGAGGTCCCTTTCTTAAACTTCAGCAGACCGCGCAGTGTAATTGCTTTCTGCGTCTGATCGTCAATGAGTTTTGAATATTTTTTGAAAATAGAATAATCGTTTTTCTTCGTAGCCTGTTGCAGCAGATGAATGGTGTCAGGATTGAAAATGTGTTTCTCTCCCCGCTGTTTCCACTGGTAAATACCACCTACTTCCAGACGTGGCGCTGATATTGGCATGTCCGGGAATGCCACTGAATGACGCACCAGAATTTCGCGGGCAATCTCGTCAAGACCCATACCACTAATGCGCGATATAGTACCTGTAAAGTACCGGCTCACTACCTCTTCGTTCAGACCGAGGCATTCGAAAATCATGGCTCCCTGATACGATTGCAGGGTGGAGATACCCATCTTCGAGAAGATTTTAAGCAACTCGCCATCTACTGCCTTGATGTAGTTTTTGAAGAGTTTGTCAAGGTCGTAATCTACCTGCAACAGCCCTTTTTCCTTCATGTTGGCAATCGTTTCGAAAGCCATATAGGGGTTCACACCCGATGCGCCGTAGCCAATGAGCGTGGCGACATGGTGTGTTTCCCAAACGTCACCCGCTTCAACCACAATCCCAACCTTACCGCGTAAACCTTGCCGGATGAGGTAGTGGTGGATGGCCGATGTAGACAGCAATGACGGAATTGGTGCATGACTGGAATCTATTGCCCGGTCTGACAGTACCAGAATCGAATACCCATCCTGAATAGCATCTTCGGCGTAGCGGCAAATTCGGTCAAGGGCGCGTTCAAGCGACCTACCCTGACCATCTGCCGTAAACAGGCAGTTAATGGTTTTAGCCTGGAAATTTGGCTTGTCGATAAAGCGCAGTTTGTCGAATTCCTTTGTCGTCAATACCGGCTGATCAAGTTCAACCTGCCGACAATGTTTAGGTGATTCGCTCAGGAGGTTATACGTTGCGCCAACGAACGAAATAAGCGACATGATAGACCGTTCCCGAATCGAGTCGATTGGCGGGTTCGTCACCTGCGCGAATAACTGCTTAAAGTAGTGACTCAGGTGTTGGCTTTGCTCCGACAATACCGCTAATGGTACGTCGGTACCCATAGAGCCGAGAGCTTCTTTACCCGTCTCAACCATGGGAGCCAGAATCATCCGCAGGTCTTCAGACGTGAAGCCAAAGGCCTGTTGCATCCGCAGCAATTTCGCCGGGTCATACGGATTATACGTCCGAATGGGCGCTTCTAAATCCTGAATCCGAACTTTGTTCTCATCTAGCCATCCCTGATAAGGTTTCCGGGAACAAATTTCAGCTTTGATCTCTTCGTCCGATACAATACGCCCCTGTTCCATATCGACCAGAAACATCTTGCCCGGTTGCAAGCGCCCTTTCGACACCACCTTAGCAGGATCAATGTCCAGAACGCCAACTTCAGAGGCCATAATTACGACATCTTCATTGGTAACCCAGAAACGCGAAGGACGCAAGCCGTTACGGTCGAGGGTAGCCCCTACGATACGGCCGTCAGTAAACGAAATTGAGGCCGGACCATCCCAGGGTTCAATCAGAGCGGCATGAAATTCATAAAATGCCTTCCGCATGGGATCCATATGCTCGTTGCCATCCCACGCTTCGGGAACGAGCATCATCATGACGTGCGGCAACGACCGCCCACTCATAACCAGCAACTCAATGGCATTATCGAGGTTAGCCGAGTCGGATTGACGCTGATCGCAGATTGGCAACAGCATGTCCATCTCGTCTTTCGTAAAGTTGGCTGATTCGAGTAAACCCTCAGCCGCTTTCATCCAGTTTACGTTGCCGCGTACCGTATTAATCTCGCCATTGTGAGCAATATACCGGAACGGTTGTGCCAACTTCCAGGACGGAAATGTATTCGTCGAAAAGCGCGAATGCACGACACCAAGAGCCGATACGACCTCTTCGTTTTGAAGATCCGGGAAGTAAGGCTCCAGTTGCAGCGTCGTCAGCTGTCCTTTATACGTAATGGTCCGGCAGGAGAGCGACGAGAAATAGAAGGTATCAACACCCGCAATGGTTTCGTTGATAATGCGGGTACTGTAATTACGAAGAATATACAGTTTCCGCTCAAAATCTTCCGCGTTGGTGACGTCGGTTGGGCGTTTAATAAATACCTGCTCCATCTGCGGCTCCTCCGAACGCGATCCGTTTCCGAGGTCGCTGTTGTTGACCGGCACGACACGATAACAGAGAAGTTCCAGACCGATCTTTTTCATTTTCCGATTCAGGACAGCCCGGCATTCTTCGCGTAGCCATACATCTTTCGGAAAATAGACCATTCCCACGCCGTATTCGAGCGCAGGTGGCAGATGAACACCCAACTTACGGGTTTCATCCACAAAAAATTCGTGCGGAATTTGAATGAGCAACCCAGCTCCGTCGCCGGAGTTTGGCTCAGAGCCTACTGCACCCCGATGCTCCATCCGCCGAAGCATCTGGAGGGCATCTGCTACAATCTGGTGAGACTTGCGGCCTTTAATATGGGCCACAAAGCCGATACCGCAGTTGTCGTGTTCAAACTCAGGGCGGTAGAGTCCCGCCAATTGGTCAACCTGATCAGACATGGTCGTAACAGTGTTGGATAAGGCCGCTATTTTCAATAATCTGAATTAACAGAATTGCAAAAAACAGGGGCGGTTTTTAGGAAAATCTAAATTAACAAATAGCCTGGTGTATAATTAAATCGGAAGATAATTACCGGGCTGACGGGCGTTTGTGACAAAGTCACGCAATATACTACTAAAAAAATTTGGCAAAAACTGCTTTTGTCGAAATTTAAAAGTAAACGGCTTTAATTGTCAATTTCATTATAATTGTTCTTGAAAAATGCCAATTCGTTAGTCCTAAGAGAGTAAAAAAACCTGTTATGACCTACTTTTTGCACGTGAATTTATATAAGGATTTTAGGTTTAGTTGAGTAATTTTATTCAGGAATTACTTAAGTAAAATCATTGTTTTTCGTGCTTTATCACTTTGCCACCAATCATTACAAACTTAACCCGCTGTAACTCTGTAATATCGGTTAGTGGATCGCCTTTTACGGCGATAAGGTCGGCGAGTTTGCCCGCTTCCAGCGTACCCAAATCTATTTCTTTGCCCAGCATTTCGGCATTTACTTTAGTACCTGCCTGTATCGCCTGCATAGGTGTCATACCTAATTTGACCAGTTCGGCAAATTCCCGAGCGGGGAAGGCAGGAGGGAAGCCAATATTATCAGTACCCAAAGCTACTTTGACTCCTTTCCGAATAGCTAATGAGAGCATCTGACTCTTCGAGTTTTCGTCTTTGTCATGCTTCCCTAATTGAATTGCCTTGGCTAAGGCTTTGCTGTTAAGATAGCGTTCCTGGAAAAACAAGCCAACGGCCAGCGTCGGCACAAGGTACGTTCCATGTTGAAGCATAAGGTCAATGCCTTCCTCATCCAGATAGGAAGCATGCTCAATAGAACGGACTCCAGCCTTAACTGCCATTTTTATGCCTTCTGTAGCATGAGCATGGGCCATGACCGGTTTGTGTCGCCGGTTGGCTTCATCCATGACTGCTTTCAATTCTTCCGAACTGAAATGCACATCTTGCGGATTGTCGCCGACAGTCATAAACGCGCCCGTCACTAATATTTTAATCCAGTCGCTACCATGTTTTATTTCTTCCCGGACGGCTTTTTGCATTTCGTCAGGGCCGTTTGCCACAAGGCCGTCGGCAATGATTGGCTGCTCGTAGGATAGAAAATTAATGTCGCCCCCTCCGCCCGTTACGGATATATAATGTCCTGCCCCGAAAATATGGGGGCCCACAAATAACCCTTTATTAATAGCATTGCGAATGTCAAATTGGGCATACCCTACATCGGCATCTCCGGCAATTCGTAGAGCAGTCCAGCCAGCCAGCAGCAAATCCTGCATGTGTTTTAATCCTTCCAGCGCTTTCTGGGCCGACGACCTCCGCAAATGATCGACCTGATAATCGTCTTTGTCAATAAATGGATGAACGTGGGCATCAATCAAACCGGGAAGAACGGTGTAATCGCCGAGATCTGTGACAGTAGCCTCTCTAGGGATAATGTCTCTACCGCCTACCGCAATAATTCGGTCGGCTTCCATAACGATAGCTGCGTTTTGAAAGACTTTCCCTGTACCATCGATTAACCGTTTACAAACAAGGGCGGTCTTTTGCGCGAGTGCTCCCGTGCTTATTAAACCTACCAGGATAAACCATAGCCAGTAGTTCTTTAATCTCATAAACGAATTAGGATGAAAAGCACTCGTTATAGTTTATTGGATACTGAAGGCCGATAAGAAAGTTGTTTCGGACAAGTAATATAGACTAAATACCTGAAAATGTCTAAAAGGAGACGAACCTATTTTGCCCTATGGCAACAAGAGAACTGAGTAGCAGTAAGCAAAAATAGAGGAATGAAAGAAAAAGAAGCTACCTGGATGGTAAACAAAAAGCCGCTCAATTGAGCGGCTTTGGTCTTTATGTGATCCGGCTGGGATTCGAACCCAGGACCCATACATTAAAAGTGTATTGCTCTACCAGCTGAGCTACCAGATCGTTTCCCTGTTCAATAAGCAGTGTGCTCGTCGTTTGGGAATGCAAAAGTAGGGTTTTGCTTTTGTAAACGCAAGCGCAGCTTAAAAAAAAGTTAATTGTTGAGTAAGTTTTACGGCCTCGACAGCTTCACGAACGTCATGAACACGCAGTATAGAAGCACCTTTTAGGAGAGCCGCTGTATTCAAAACGGTAGTACCATTCAGTGCTTCTTCGGCCTTGATAGTCAGAGTTTTCCAGATGGTTGTCTTTCGTGAAAGTCCTATTAATAACGGCTCATTAAATAGATGGAAATCATCTAAATGGCTTAGTAAGTCAAAATTTTGTTTTGGTGTCTTGGCAAAGCCAAAACCGGGGTCGAGAATGACATCTTTTAGCCCTAACGCCCGTAATTCAACTAATCGGATGGCTAATTCATCGATTACGTCGGTCACCACATTCTTATAGGTAGTCAGCGACTGCATCGTTTGGGGCGTGCCGCGCATGTGCATCAATATATATGGAATAGACATGTATTTGCTCAAGTCGGCAACGGTAGTGAACATGGCTGAGTCGAGGGTTCCGCCTGATACATCGTTAATTATTGACGCTCCCGATTCAATGGCTTGTCGTGCCACCGATGCCCGGAATGTATCAATCGATATCAATGCATCTGGGAAACTATCTAAAATGGCTTCGACAACGGGCAGTACCCGGTCGGCTTCTTGAATTGGGCTGACCTCAATGGCACCGGGCCGGGTCGAATAGCCGCCAATATCTAAAAAAGTTGCCCCTTCAGCCAGCATTTTCTCGGCCGTAGAAACGGTCTTGTCAAGCGATACGCGGCTATCAGCGAAGAATGAATCGGGGGTGATGTTCAAAATTCCCATCACGGCGGGCTGTGCTAAATCGACCAGCCGCCCCCGGCAGTTCAGTGTTTTTTTCGTAGCTTTCGGAATCAAAATTGTCGTAAGTCTGTACGGGGCCGCCCGTGCGGTAGTAAGTCAGAAGTGGCTTGCGTAAGAATAAGGTTACTTACGACGAATGACCGCACGGGCGGCCCCGGCAGACTGACAACTTGTGAATACTGAGATCGAATATCGGCAGGTTATCCAACGCTGCAAAGACTTGTTTCTGAAAAAAAACCAAGATTATGGTACGGCCTGGCGAATTTTGCGTTTGTCCAGTATCACTGACCAGATTTTTATTAAAGCCCAACGCATTCGAACGTTGCAGGAAACGGGCATTAGCCGTGTAGGAGAGGGCATTGAGCCGGAATTTGTTGGTATTGTAAACTACTGTGTGATGGCCTTGATTCAGTTGCAATTGACTCAGGACTCACGCACCGACATTCCGACTAGTGAACTCGAACAACTTTATGACACAGAAATTGGCCGCGTTACTGACTTGCTCTTTGCGAAGAACCACGACTATGGCGAAGCCTGGCGTGAGATGCGGGTTAGCTCCATGACCGATATTATTTTGATGAAATTATTGCGTACGAAGCAAATTGAAGATAATCAGGGCGACACGTTAGTTTCAGAAGGCGTTGACGCTAATTATATGGATATGATTAATTATGCTGTTTTTTGTTTGATTAAGTTGACTAACGTGAATCAGTAATTCGTACAAGACAGAATTAACAGGATAAACAAAAGGATAATAACCAAATCCTAGAATCCTGGTCCCATATCCTCTATGAATCCAACTACATCGCAACCTAAAGTTAAAACCGGCACGCCACCAATGCTGATTGCGGCCCGTATCGCCCGAATTCTTGTCGGGCTTGTTTTTATTTTTTCGGGGTTAATTAAACTCAACGACCCCGTTGGAACGCAAATTAAGTTTGAGGAGTATTTTGAGGTATTCGCGCAGGATTTGCCGTTCATGCATAGTTTTTTCATGGCCTTAATTCCGTTTACGCTGTCTATGTCGGTGCTATTCTGTGCCGCCGAAGTTATTCTGGGCGTGGCGTTACTGGCCTCTTATAAACCCAAAGTGACGGTCTGGCTTTTGTTTTTCCTAATTGTCTTCTTTACGTTCCTGACGTTTTATTCGGCTTATTTTGACCGCGTAACAGACTGCGGTTGTTTCGGTGATGCTATTAAACTCAAGCCCTGGACATCATTTGGAAAAGATATTATCCTTACGGTGCTGATTCTCTTCATTATTGGTCACCGAAATCGCCTTCGATCACGCAATACGGGCTGGTTGGTGGGTATCACTATTGTGCTGACGATGGCCCTCGGCATCTACGCTGTTGAGTTTTTGCCACCCATTGATATGTTGCCTTATGCTGTTGGCAAGAGTATCCCGGCGGGTATGAAACCGTCTGAGCCGATGCGGTATAAGTACGTAATGGAAAAAGAAGGTAAGACAACGGAGTTTGACCAGTACCCGGCTGACCAAAGTTATAAGTTTAAGGAAATGGTGTTGGTAAATCAAAATGCTAAGCCCAAGATTACAGATTACCGCATCTGGAATGACGAAGGTGATTTCACCCAGCAAACTTTCGAAGGGAATAAACTCTTTATCATCGTAAAAAACACGAAGGAAATTGATGCCGGAAGCCTACCTGCCATTCGCTCATTGGTCGAAGGATTGCAGGGGTCAACGATATCACCTTATATTCTGACATCAACCAGCGACGACGAAATCAAGGCATTCCGTAAGGAATTTCAGTTGGAAACGGTGCCCTATTATAAAGCCGATGCTACGGTCCTGAAAACAATTATGCGCTCAAATCCGGGAACTTGGCTATTGAGTAATGGTGTCGTACGGGGCAAGTGGCATTACAACTCGACACCAGATGCGGCTGAGGTGAAGAAAATTGTAACACCCGGCCCGACGGAGCGGTGAACTACTAGTTGGTGAAAGTCAGGGCTGCCATCCCGGACTTTCCACGTTTTTAATCATGAAAAATATCTTCCTGATTGGCATGCCATCGTCCGGCAAGAGTACGTTGGGGAAGCGAATCGCCGACGCCTTGCAGTGCCGCTTTGTTGATACCGATAAACTTATTGCCAGGGAAGAAGGTCGCTCCATCGCCGAAATTTTTGCCTGGTCGGGTGAAGACTATTTTCGGGAGGCCGAACGCCGGGTGTTGCGAACAATTCGGCCCGGTGGTAGCCTGGTCGTTTCGACAGGTGGCGGCATGCCTTGTTTTCATGACAATATGGCGTACATCAATGCGACGGGTATATCGGTGTTTTTAGATGTGCCCGTAACTGTTTTAGTACAGCGTATGTTGGCTCACGCACAGGATGATCGACCTTTACACAGCCATACCGATCCCAATCTCCTCACTAACCTACGGAATCGTTACACGGCTCGATTGCCATTCTATAATCAGGCGAAAGTAATTGTTTCGGGGGAGACGACCGAGGATGAAGTCTTACGGCTGGTAGGCGAGTGGCTATAAATGCAAAAAGGCGACCCATGGGTCGCCTTTTTGCATTTATCAAACAAGGTATTTCAGAAGAATACGCCAAAGGATAACATCACATTGGTCGTTCGATTGCTGGTTGCCACCGTTGGTGTATCAACGTCGTTAGGCAGTTGAAAAGCCGTGAAGCCTGATTTATAGGTCAGGTAAGAACCCGACAAGTCAGCAAAAAAACGGTCGTTCCGAAATCCTAACCCTGCAGATAGCAGCAATTTGTCCCGGTCTGATTTGGCGACCCGGTCCAGGTCAATTTTGTAGGCACTTGGCAAGTAACCAACGCCTGCTCGCACCCGTAGTAAACCCGCCCGGACTTCTGCTCCAACCCGTACATTCACGACATTCTGATAGGTTTGTTGAACAAACCCCTTTACGTCATTTTTAAAATCAGTATTGTCCTGCTGGTTCGTAAACGCCGAGGTCCGTACCCGCATTCCCTGATAGCCCACATATTCGGCTGTTGCGGTGATAAACCCAATCTTGCCACTGCCAAGAAAATACGTGGCTCCGCCCGATGCCCGTAAGGGTGTCTGCAACGAATACTCGAAGTTATTAGATGGATCAACTACATCCACACTGTTCGTTTTCAGCTGTAAGTTAGGATCTTTGGCGACAGCCGTAAGTGTTTGAGAAAATACCTCATTGGCGCTACTGAATGTAGGTGTAACTACCGTAGCACCAAGTTGTAACTGCGAACTCAGTTTGTAAATCAGCCCTAATGAGGCATTGATGCCATTTCCCGTGACGTTAAACCCGTTTATTTGTCCATAATTGGCAAACGTGAACCCATTTACCGGGGTTTCCAGAAAGTTATATTGAGAGGAATACCGCAGATGGGTTAAAGCGATGGAACCCCCAATATAAAGTTTATCATCCAGATTGCCGGCGTAGGCAATCGTCCACTGTGAGTGTGTCCCTGAACGGCTAAGCGTTGCCCGCTGATCTTTCTGTGTAGTGGCATCATAACGCGTGTAAGGTGGACCCGCACTAGTAGTACTGGTCGTACTAGTAACTGTGGGATTAATGAGAAACAGGCCATAAGCGGCAGCTTCTTTAAAATCAGCCTGCCGATCATTGGGGTAAAAAGAATCACTCAGTTCTTTCTCACTGTAATTCCCTGAATTCGCTCCGTTAACATACGTCTGGGCGATAGATGAATTGGGATTGTTGTTCAATCCACGCGCATCAACGTTGTCAAAGAAATTTGTCGACTGTGAATAGGTAATCCCGAAAGCTGTCCGGCGCCAGCGTCGGCTACCATTCGATTTGCCCGCCAGAACAAGGCCGAATTGACCCACACTAACCTTGCCGCCGTTGCTGGTTGTTTGCTGGCCCAGAAATGTGTTTTGATTATTTACAGACGTAAACGTCGGGCTGATACTTAACTCAGATCGGTTGTAAAAGGCTAAGCCAGCTGCATTACCGGACAGGTTGCTGGCATCGCCCCCCAAGGCGGCATGATTACCACCAAGACCCCGAAATCGAGCAGTACCACTCTGACTGAAATCAGAATACCGGAAAGCATCATCTGCATAGTCAAAAGCAGCCCCTTGACCAAACGCCAAAGGAGATAGTAACACCAGGGTTACTGAAAAGAAAAACTGTTTATTCATATTTATAGAGCGATTGGGGAATGTACTACGTTAGATAGATTAGAACAAGTAAACGTCTAAACGTTTAAGAGGTATTTATAAGTGCGTAGTCATCACAACAAATACAAAACGAAAATCCCCGCTAATTGTCTAATCAGCGGGGATTTTTTACTAAATATTTTCAGCAAATTACCGTGGACCACGTCCACCACCACCACCACTAGAATGGCCACCACCGCCACCTGAGGATGAGCCTCCACCACCGCCACCACTGTAGCTAGGTGCGCTGAAACTCCGGCTAGGTGCGCTGTAAGTTGGCTGATTGTAGCTACCCCGGCTCTGGCTTTGATAAGATGGCTGCTGATAGCTGGACTGTGGTTGTTGATAACCACCACTTCTGCCACCGCTGCTAGTACCGGTAGAAGGCGTGTAACTGCCCCGGCTGCTTTCGCGTGGACGGGCATAATAGTCGCTACCAGAATTGCTATTATACGATGGAGCTGTGGTTGTAGCACTGCTACCAGACCGTCCATTTCCACTCGAACTATTGTCGTAATAATAAGAACCCCGACTGCTGCCATTGCTTGGACGGGCGTAATTTCCATTACTGGCTGAACCCGAGGTTGCGCTACTCCGACCACCGTTAGGATTATAAGTACGGGCCGAATTATCGAAGGCAGAGTTATAACGACCTGACGAACGGTCAGCGGTTCGTGCGTATGTCCGGGCACGATATGGGTCTGCCCCTGTTACATAGCCACTGTTAATGTATGCAGAGTTGCCATAATAACCACCATATCCATACCCAAATGGCGAATAGAATGGACTGTAGAATCCACCAAGGCCACCGTAAGCATACGAACTGTAAAATGGATCATATCCACCGTAACCAAACGGTGAGTAGCCGCCAAAGCCACCACCATAAAAGGGCGAATAGAAGGGACTGCCGAAGCCCATGCCAAAACTGTTGTAGCCACCAAAACCACCAAATGCGCCCATGCCCATGCCTAATCCAAGGCCTAGACCGCTGTACATACCTGTGTTGTTGAAGCCCCAACGATTCCAGCTATAAGCCGAAGCTGTGGCAGAATTATACCCGTTCGAATAGCCCGAGTTGTAGGCATTCGTACCCGTGTCATTCCAACCCGGATCAGCCGAAATGCCCCGGTTTAGCTTGCGGGTACTTAAATCGGCATAATACTCATCCGTGTTGGTAGTACCATTCGCGTTATACTGTTGGTCATCGGTATAATCGGGGTTGGCGTTACGGAGTGCTTGTTGCTGTTGCCGGTCGTACCGTTGCTGCTGTCGTGAGCTTTGCGGAGCAGCCGAGTAATCAGATGAATTATTGGCATACACTGCTGCATTGCCGGAGTTGCCATACAAATCGTCCGTTTGTCCAGCATTTTCTGCAGTTTGACGGGTGGAAGTACAACTCCAAATGCCCATCAGCGCAGCCAGAGACAGGAAGCGATATAAGGGTTGCGTTTTCATTTGGCCAAGGAATAAAAGTAATAAAGGCTCATATTGAGAACTTCTTCAATATATAACACAGGAACGCCCTGTTTGATTACAAAAATAGAGTAAAATCCTATCTTTGCAAGTTACCTCGTTCTTTAGATTCTAATTTGTTAATAAAGGTTTAACTCTACTTAAAAAAAAGTTGGAAATAGTCATAAGATAGCCTGAAGTGGTCAAGAGTAACCACCTAGAGCCATGTGTTGTCAGACAGATTTTCGGCGATACCGCTCAATAGATGACACTCTCGATTAGTTCTAGCCGCTCCTGACTAGCCCTGACCTATTCACGCATGGCAAAAGCGATTCCGTCCCGTAGTGAAAACTACTCCGAGTGGTATAATGAGTTGATTAAAAAAGCTAACCTGGCCGAGAATTCCGCCGTACGGGGATGCATGGTTATCAAACCCTATGGCTTTGCAATCTGGGAAAAAATGCAGCGGGCTTTAGACGATATGTTTAAGGAAACCGGCCACCAGAATGCTTATTTTCCGCTATTTATCCCAAAGTCCTTTCTCAGTAAAGAGGCCTCCCACGTTGCAGGTTTTGCCAAAGAGTGTGCCGTTGTGACACACTACCGCCTGAAAAACGCCGAAGATGGGTCGGGTGTAATTGTTGACCCCGATGCTAAACTTGAAGAAGAACTCATTGTCCGGCCAACGTCGGAAACGGTGATCTGGAGTACCTACAAAAACTGGATTCAGTCCTACCGCGATCTGCCGCTGCTCATCAATCAGTGGGCCAACGTAGTGCGGTGGGAAATGCGTACCCGGATTTTCTTGCGGACAACCGAGTTTCTGTGGCAGGAAGGTCATACCGCCCACGCCACGGCAGATGAAGCTCAATTTGAAACTCGCCAGATGCTCGATATTTACGCGCAGTTTGCCGAGGAGTGGATGGCCCTGCCAGTTATTAAAGGTACCAAAACGGCCAACGAACGATTCGCCGGTGCCGATGATACACTGTGTATTGAAGCCATGATGCAGGATGGAAAAGCACTTCAAGCGGGCACATCACATTTTTTAGGTCAGAACTTTGCCAAAGCCTTTGAGGTACAGTTTCTGAACAAACAGAACCAGTTGGATTATGTATGGGGCACCTCGTGGGGTGTTTCGACGCGGCTAATGGGTGCACTTATCATGGCTCACTCCGACGATGATGGCTTAGTGCTGCCGCCTAAATTAGCCCCGATTCAGGTCGTTATCGTGCCGATTTACCGTACTGAAGAACAGTTGGAGCTACTTTCGGCCAAAATCAAGCCTTTGTTGCAGGAATTGAAAAAGGCGGGTATCTCGGTTAAATATGACGATGATGACGCCAACAAACCCGGCTGGAAATTTGCTGAGTATGAACTTCGGGGTGTACCCGTCCGGCTGGCAATGGGCGGTCGTGATCTGGAAAATGGTACCGTTGAGATTGCCCGGCGCGACCTCAAAACTAAAGAAACAGTACCGTTCGATGGTCTGACTGAGTATATTAAAAATCTACTTGACGACATCCAGCAAACGATTTATAACAAAGCTAGCGCGTTCCGCCAGGAGAATACGTTCAAGGTAGATACATTTGAGCAGTTCGAGGAGCAACTTGAAAAAGGTGGTTTCCTGCTGGCTCACTGGGACGGCACTTCGGAAACCGAAGAAGCTATTAAGGAAGCTACCAAAGCTACCATTCGGTGCATTCCATTTGATCAGGAAGCCGAAGAAGGAGTGGACATTTATTCGGGCAAGCCATCGCAAGGACGCGTAGTGTTTGCCAGAGCTTACTAGGTGATAAATACACTGTCAATAATTGGGTTGTACCAAATACCGGGCCGCCGAGCGGCAGACTATTTGGTACAACCCAATTATAATTCACGGCTGAACCCTCATCGCAGGGATAGTTGCTGCTGGCGCATGTTTTGCAGGTACCAGCTAACAACGGCAAACGTAACGCCACCTAATCCGACTAACCAGACAACGCCCCCCAGACTTGCATACGACCAGGTATGTCGGCTAATACCATCCATCATCGCCATACCCATCATGCACAACCCAAGAGCCATAATAAAAGCGTTACGTAGTGTGGTCCGGTAAGCCCTGCGCAGATCATATGCCCCATACGCTTTATTCCGAAATTCAAATACAATATCGTCTAGACTGGCTTGCCTAAGTTGTTCGTCAGTCATGGCCAGTTCTATCTGATAAATGTCGCGCAGGTGCCGAATGGTTTTTACATTGGCTTGTTCCAGAACAATGTTCATCGCGGTTTCGAAGGGAAGGCCAATCCAGATGTAATGTTCCACTTCGCAGGCGAGGTGATCGAGTAATTCGTCAAGTAGGGCATCGTTTGAGCCGCTATAAATCAGGTGGTTGTGCAACGTTGCTACTTGTTGCGGGCTGAGTTTTTCCATAACTCTATCTCAGTGTTTAATACGAGTAAGGGGATTACTGTTCAATGGCTGGTCGCTACGTTGAGCGGTAGTTGTAATAAACCGCGCATAGTATCCATAAAGCGCTCAAAATCGGAAATTTTCTGAACGGCTACCTGGGTGCCCTGCGGGGTCAATGTGTAATATTTTCGTAGTCTTCCTTCTACTTCTTCTGACTCTGTTGTCAACAATCCATCCTGTTCTAATTTGTGTAGGACTGGATATAAGGCACCGAACGATAGCACTATCTCGCCATGCGTTCGTTCTTTCACGGCCTGCGTAATTTCGTACCCATACATTCGGCCCTGCCTGGCCGAACCAAGACTGGAAAATTCGTCACTCGCTGGTCTCGGTTCAGCTAACAACTTCAATACAATTGTTTTAAGCGTTCCCCTAAGGAACTCATTACCTGATGATTCCATAATCTGTAAAAGACAAACGTGTACTGTTACTACTTTAAATTTATATATAAGATTTCGATATATATAAATTTAGAACGTTCTGATATAATAACAGGTGTTAGTTGATAGGAGAGGCCAACTGTATTAACTAATTCTGTGTGAGTAATTAGTCAGTACAGTTAGCCTCAAGCGGGTTAAAATGGCAAGTGCGATTGTGAAATTTGCTACCTAGCCTGAAATAGTTGGAATATTAAATGCTGCCGGGCAATTTTGTGGATTGGGTTACTTCTGAAATCCTTATGGTTGTTTATGCAATGGTGCCGAGTGAACTTTTGGCGGTAGCTGGGAGTTGGTCAAAAGTTAGCGTATAGCCCAACCTTTTCCGGAAGTTCCGGTACTTTTACGATAACGTTTCTACAAAAACCACATAGTAAGATGGCACAAGCAAAATCTGGCGATACCGTTCAGGTGCATTACACTGGAACCCTGACCGATGGAACTATATTCGATTCATCAGAAGGCCGTACGCCCCTAGAGTTCACTGTTGGCAGTGGTCAGGTTATTAAAGGGTTCGATGATGGCGTAACTGGAATGAATCAGGGAGAAAAGAAAACTATTAGTATTCCAGTGGAAGACGCCTATGGACCAACCAACGAAGATATGATTTTTACGTTGGAGCGTTCGGAACTTCCAGCCGATATTCCACTCGAAGCGGGTATGACCCTTAATATGCACGAAGACGGCAATCCCCGGCCCATTCCTGTTATTATTCGCACATTGACCGATACAAACGTTACGCTCGATGCCAACCATCCATTGGCCGGACAGGATTTAACATTTGATATTGAATTGGTAGGTGTGAAGTCACCATCAGGATTGATCCTGTAAAATAAAGCTTGTGTAAGTGAAGGAGAAGAAGACCGTATTTGTGCTGCGTTCATTTCTGCTTCACTTACACCATTTCATCGTTTTAATAGCCTACCAACTCATCTAACTCACGCAGAGCAATTTCGATACCTCGTGAATTGGCGTGGGCTGCATAAGAGGCAAGTGCTACCGTAATTGCCCCAACGTTCAGAGCAATAGGTAGATTGTCGAGTTGTAGTAAACTTATCTTGGCTTTATTGGTTGCCTGCCTAATTCGGATAGCCATCTGGTCTGCATTAGTAAACGCAGGTCGGGTTGTTCGTGTCAGAATATCCTGCGCTCGATTGAGTAAACTATTTTGGTATGCATTCAGGTCTAACTGTTGCTCATGCGTGAATTCGGGCCAGTGATGAACCTGAAACTCATTCAATGAACGAGCCATGTCGGCGTAAGCAGCCGCAATCTCGTCAATTTGTTCTGGCGTAAAATCTTCCATATGGCGTCCTGGTCTGAATCAACCTAAATTAAAAAGTCACGTGACATGTGACTTTTTAACGGAAGATAAGTCACTCCCCGAAGACTTCCTTTGTAATCACCCGACTTTTGAACGAACGGTCAAAAACGCTAAAACTAGACGCCTGTCATTCTAGTTAACTCCGCATGGAGTTAACATCGCTAAATGCTGGATACGCTTGCATCAATCTGAGTCTTCAGCCCGATAAGATCACCACCAATCGGGGAATGATCAAAAAGACCTTCACCGAAAAAGGTCTTCCGTATGCCTCGGAACTGGCCTTAAAAAATGTGCAGGATTTACTGAAAATAGTGGACTGGAATATCGAACATGGCTTTAGGTTATTCCGCATTTCATCCGATCTATTTCCCTGGGCATCAGAATACCGAATCGCTACTCTTCCTGACTACGCCGACATTAGGGAAACGCTTGAAGAAATTGGCAGTCGCCCTATTCGGCTTACCTTACATCCCGGCCCGTTTAATCAGCTAGCCGGACAGGGCAGGGTGCTGGATAATACGCTGATTGACCTCGAACACCAATCTGAATTGTTTGATCTGATGGGGCTGAAACCGTCGCACTGGAACAAGATTAATATTCATGTGGGCGGCACTTACGGCGACAAAATCGCGACACTGGCTCGGTTCGCTAAAAATTTTAGTCTACTTTCCGAAAACCTACGCGCTCGTCTGACCGTCGAAAACGACGATAGACAGAGTCTCTATACCGTTACTGACTTACTAATTCTCCACGAAACCATTGGCATCCCCATTGTTTTTGATTATTTCCACCATTCACTCAACCCTGGCCAGTTGACTGAAGAAGATGCTTTTATGACTGCCTATAACACCTGGGATGTTCGACCCGTTTTTCACTTTTCTGATTCCCGCCGGGAACACGAAGACCCTACAGCCCGGCGCGAAGCCCACGCCGATTGGCTCTATTCGCCGGTCAATACCTATGGTAAAGACGTCGATATCGTTTTTGAGAGTAAGATGAAAGAGTTGGCGATAGTGCGTCTCCGGGGCGGAGCGTAATCGGCAGGAGATAAAAAAAGCCCGCTGCATTCTTGCGAAGGCAGCGGGCGGGAATTAGGTGGCGACTAAGCTTGTCCGAAAAGACTAGCCGCTGTGAGTTGAGAATGTGTACTAAACGACTCTAAAACTATTAACGATCACGCTACTGATCACTTAATGTTGAATTTCAACACGAGTTGTAAACTGCTTCTGATTTGGACCAACAACGAAGGTGTAGGCACCATTAGGCAGACCTGATAAATCGAACCGGCGAACCGAACCTTTGAATGTATCAGTTTGCACCAATACGTTCTGAGCATCATAGATGGCCACATTGGCTTCGTCTATATTCTTTGCTGGCAGAACTACTTCAATTTTGTTCTTTTCGTAAGCCGTCAACGTCGGCTGTGTCAGTTGCTGTAGATTACGGTCGTCTACATTAAGCGCATTGGCTTTAATCGTCAGACCCTGCGACATCCACCAGGTATTGTTACCGGCAGTCAGGTAATACTGACCATCGGGCAAGCCGTTTAGGTTGAATGAAGTAGCTCGTTTGTTATTTTTCGAGATAATTCCCCGGTAGAGCACGTTGCCGTCGGCATCAATAATTGCCACGTCAACGGATGACCCCGGTTGTGTATAAATGCGTACTTTCTTCTGCTCGGACTTCTCAACTTTCACACCACTCATTCCAGAACCTGTGTCAGCTTTGGCATCTCCCATGCCTGCCAGACCCCATACTGATAATAGTACAGCGATTGATATACGGAATTTTTTCATTGGTTTGAAATTTTGTTTTACCGGGACAAAGGTGTGGGTAGAAAGTGCTTTAGTGCAATAGGCCACCTGCTGAAAACCAGTCTTTTACGAAACATTCATTTTATAATTATATTCATTCTGAGCAAATTAGGGCGTTTATTAGAAAAGTACAACAAGTCCCTATAAATGGCGTATAGTTTGTATTTTTCTAATATTGTTAAATTATAGTACTCTCCACATTTAAGTAGCTAATTTTCATGTTTATAATCCAATTTGGCATAAACGGCTCAATTCATGGACTCTTTAATTTGTGCCTGTTTCAAGGCTTTTAAGGAATTAACAGTTGATTAATTTATTGGATGAACGCCGGTCGGTCTGTACTTTGCACCCATAGATAAACGAGAAACGGCTTGTTAATTGACCTTAACAAAATCAATCTGTAGTTGCTTATAACTAAACACGTCTAAGAAATTAATTCATGGATCAGGTATTAAAAGGACAAATTGCTGTAATTACCGGGGCAAGTAGTGGCATTGGCGCCGGGGTAGCGAAATCGCTGGCTGCTGCCGGAGCTACTGTTGTTGTGAACTATCCCGTTGAAGCCACAAAGCCTGCGGCCTATGCTGTATTAAAAGAAATCACCGATGCGGGCGGTACGGGTATAGTAGCTCAGTGCGACGTTAGCAAGGAAGATCAGGTGATTAAACTTTTTGCCGACATTGTGGCTCAATATGGCACCGTCGATATTTTAGTCAATAATGCGGGTTTACAGCGGGATGCGAAATTTGATCAGATGACTCTCGATCAGTGGAACACAGTCATCGGCGTTAATTTAACGGGCCAGTTTCTGTGCGCCCGCGAAGCTATTCGGGAATTTTTGCGTCGGGGGCCGCGCCCGGAAGTATCGGCGGCAACCGGAAAAATTATTTGTATGAGTTCCGTTCATGAACTCATACCGTGGGGTGGACACGCTAACTACGCCACTTCGAAGGGTGGAATTAAAATGTTGATGCAGTCGCTGGCGCAGGAATATGGTGATCGAAAGATTCGGGTTAACAGCATTTGTCCGGGGGCCATTCAAACACCCATCAACCGGGCCGCCTGGGAAACGCCCGAAGCACTAAACAGTCTGATGTCGTTAGTTCCGTATAATCGTATCGGTCAACCCACCGACATTGGTAATCTGGCGGTTTTTCTGTCGTCTGACCAATCCGACTATATTACGGGGGCCAGTATTTTTATCGATGGCGGCATGACCGTGTTTGAAGGCTTTTCTACGAATGGGTAAAAGACTGTATAAGGACCACCTGTGATGTAGACACTATGAATTGCCGCAAACGCAGTTTTTGTAGCCTACCGCACGGGTGGTCCGATTACATATCATTCCGTCTACATCATTTATATCCTACATCAATTGACCACCGAACAACATCGTTTAGAAGATCCGGCCTGGCGGCAGTGGGGACCCTACGTCTCCGACCGACAGTGGGGCACCGTACGCGAAGATTACAGCTCAAACGGTGATGCCTGGAACTATACCACCCACGATATGGCCCGCAGCTACACCTACCGATGGGGTGAAGAAGGCATTGCGGGTTTCTCCGACGATAAGCAGCAACTTTGTCTGGCGCTGTCTCTCTGGAACGGTCAGGATCCCATTCTGAAAGAGCGCTATTTTGGCCTGACCAACGCCGAGGGGAATCACGGTGAAGATGTTAAGGAACTTTACTATTACATCGATAATACCCCAACGCATTCGTACCAGCGGATGCTCTATAAATATCCGCAGACAGCATATCCATACCAATGGCTGGTAGAAGAAAACCGTCGCCGTGACCGTCAGGACCCCGAATTTGAATTGCTTGATACGGGCATATTCGATAATGATCGGTACTTCGATGTCTTTGTTGACTATGCCAAAGCCGGCCCGCAGGATATATTGATGACCATAACCGTACATAACCGTGGCTCCGAAGCAGCCATTCTACATGTTCTGCCAACAATCTGGTTTCGGAATACATGGGCGTATGGCGATGACTCCGATGGGGTGCCCAACTATCGACCTTCGCTGGCATTACAACCCGACCGAACGGTGTCTGTTGACGATTCAGCCCTGGGACGGTATATCTTGCACGCCGAGGGGCAACCTGAATGGCTGTTCTGCGAGAACGAAACAAATATAGCCCGGCTCCACGATACGCATAACGGGTCTCGTTACCCCAAAGATGGTATCAACGACTATCTGTTGCACGGTACCAACACCGTTAACCCCGCCCATTCAGGTACCAAAGCCGCTGCACATTACCCCCTGAACATTGCCGCTGGAGGTTCGGTCGTTATTCGGCTTCGGCTCGAAGCTACCGGGCCCGTCGGGGCGGGCTGGGCTCAACCCTTCACGGATTTTGATTCTCTTGTTAATCAGCGAAAAGCGGAAGCTGACCAATTTTACGCCAACATTCAGCCTGTCGAAGCTACCACCGACGAGAAGCTTGTGCAACGGCAGGCCTTTGCTGGAATGCTCTGGAGCAAACAGTACTACTACTATGATGTGTCGCGGTGGTTGGACGGTGACAAGAACAGTCCACCTCTACCACCCGAACGTGCACAGGGCCGCAATCATACGTGGCTACAACTTATAAATGCGGGCGTTATTTCGATGCCTGACAAGTGGGAATACCCTTGGTATGCGGCCTGGGATTGGGCATTTCACTGCGTAACCCTCTCGGTAATAGATGCTAGCTTGGCTAAGCAGCAACTGATGATGCTCACGAATGAGTGGTTCATGCATCCCAATGGGCAATTGCCTGCCTATGAATGGAATTTCTCGGATGTAAACCCGCCGGTGCAGGCATGGGCTGCGTGGCGGATTTACCATCTTGAACTGGAGCGAAAACCACCCGGAGAAGAGGATTTGAT
Organism: Spirosoma flavum; assembly: GCF_042686045.1. Taxonomy (NCBI): domain Bacteria; kingdom Pseudomonadati; phylum Bacteroidota; class Cytophagia; order Cytophagales; family Cytophagaceae; genus Spirosoma; species Spirosoma flavum. Next base: position 213,190 of record NZ_JBHUOM010000012.1, on the reverse strand, counting down.
GTTTTTACGAGCCATCTTTCATAAGTTGATGCTCAACTTTACGTGGTGGGTGAATCGGAAAGACGAAGCCGGTAATAATATTTTTGAGGGTGGATTCTTGGGATTAGACAATATCGGCGTTTTCGACAGGAACACTGTTTTTCCAGACGGCAGCCATCTGGAGCAGGCTGATGGCACAAGCTGGATGGCCATGTATGCGCTGAATATGATGCGTATTGCGCTCGAACTGGCCCATCACGACTCTGTGTATGACGAAATGGCGACGAAGTTTTTCGATCATTTTCTGTACATCGCCGGGGCCATTACCAACATTGGTAAAACCAGTATTGGTTTGTGGGACGATGAAGATGCTTTTTTCTACGATCAGCTTCGTATGGAAGACGGCACCGTTCAGCGGATGCGGGTTCGGACGCTGGTTGGCCTGATTCCGATGTTTGCCGTTGAGGTGCTGGATGATGAACTACTACAGGCGAACCCAGCCTTTGTGCAACGAATGGTCTGGTTTCAGGGCCACCGCCCCGATTTATACAATCAAGTGTCCCGCTATACCGAAAAAGGTATCGACGAAAAACGATTACTTAGTTTGTTGCGGGGCTTCCGACTAAAATCACTGCTTTTGAAAGTGCTTGACGAGAACGAGTTCCTGAGCCCGCACGGCATCAGAGCTGTATCGAAAGTGTACGAGGATAACCCGTATGAGTTTACGTTAGATGATACAACGTTTCGACTGACCTATACGCCCGCCGAAAGTGATAGTGGTATGTTTGGCGGCAACAGCAACTGGCGTGGGCCCGTTTGGATGCCTACAAACTACTTGTTAGTCGAAAGTCTGGAGCGATTTTACCATTACTTTGGCGATAGTTTTACCGTCGAATATCCTGTAGGATCCAGTCAGCAAATTACGCTCAAGGATGTAGCTCGCGAACTGACTAACCGGCTCATCAGTCTCTTTACACTTGATGCTAACGGAAAACGCCCCGCCTTCGGTCAGCACCCGAAATACCAGGACCCTCATTTCCGGGATTACGTACTGTTCTATGAGTACTTCGATGGTGATAATGGTCGGGGGGTAGGCGCCAGCCACCAAACCGGCTGGACGGGCTTAGTGGCGGAGTTAATTAGCCGGAAGTATGGAAATTTGAAATAAGTCAAGACTGTGGCAGTTGTATCGGCCTGTTAAGCCTGACTCACTGCACATGCCCTTGTACAGAAATAAAAAAAGCCTTCTGATTAATCAGAAGGCTTTTTTTATGGTAGCACTTCGCTATGCCCGTACAGGACGCAGCACCAGATATCGTTGTTGGAGTAGATAATAACCTCCGAATAATACGGCACTAAAAAATAAGTCGCCCAACAGGCCATTCAGGAAGAAGGACGTGCCGTTATAGAACGCCAACCCACCCACATAGCAGGTCATCAGACCAGCGGCCGTTTGTGGGTAGAACGTGCTGCCATACCAAACCGCAAAGTTGGTAATCAGGAAAAATAGCACCGAGGATGTAATTGAAGCGGCAGCAATACGCCCGGCTGTTGGTCGTTGCAACGCCCACAGACCTAGTAGCCATGTTAGACCAAAGCTGCCATAAACTGCGCCCATGTTACTATGAAAGCCAATCAGGGCATCACTAATAAGCATAGCCGCCAGTGGAACGGCCAGCCCCAGCCATTTACGTTCGAACGAAGCTGCCCCAAATAAAGCCATTGCGGCTATAGGAGTGAAATTGTACCAATGCGGGATCACTCGAAACAAAGCAGTAGCAAGAACAAGGATCGTAAGCGTGGTTAAGCGAATTTGAAGTGGCTTCATGGTAAAAATCAACAGTTAATGTATTGACTCCTATACGATACCCCGCGCCAAAAAAATTCAGAAACGGGAGTGTAAGCAGGATAAGTCGCTAGGTTTTGGCAAAGGTAACTTCATAAATAGACACAGCAAAGCCCAATTGGGACCACTGTTGCCCAAACTACTAACCTTACAATTAGTTTATACGGGTAGCATTACCCAAAAATCTCTATGCATACCTTACTGCTTGCTAATATTGATTGGGAGAAAATGATTACGCCCAGCATGTCACTCTGGGAAATAATGATCCGGGGAACGCTCACGTTCTGGTTCTGCTTTCTATATATCCGATTTTTCAGGCGCGGAGCCGGACAACTGGGCATCAGCGATTTGCTGTTGATTACACTTATTTCCGATGCGTCGCAAAACGCGATGGCGGGTGAATATACATCAGTAACCGAAGGCTGTGTGCTGGTGGGTGTATTGGTATTCTGGGATTACGCTATCAACTGGCTTGGGTTTCGGTCTATATTATTCAGTAAAATAGGTGAGCCTGAGCCAGTATTGCTCATAAAAAATGGCGTTATGCAGCGGCAGAATATGAAGAAGGAGTTAATTACAGCTTCTGAACTAATGGGTATGCTACGTGAACAGGGTGTCGACGAGGTGACCGACATTAAGACCTGCTATATTGAAGGAAGCGGCAGCATTAGCGTCGTTCAAAAATAGAATCTTACCACTCTTCATTAACTGATTCCCTTTATTCATAAATATGACCGTTTGTAATCAATTAGATAGTTGTCTAAATAATTAATTAGATATTTGTCTAATAGTTTAAATGACTGGCAAATGAATAATCTTTTTAAAGCTTTAAACGATCCTACCCGTCGGCAGATACTGGACCTGCTGCGCGGAAGCGACCTGAACGCTGGTGAGATTGCTGAGCGGTTCGACATGACCAAGCCCAGTATTTCACATCATCTCGATTTATTACGGCAGGCTGGGCTGGTTGACGCTACTAAGCAGGGGCAGTTTATAAATTATTCTCTCAACACTACCGTCCTCGACGATCTGCTGGCCTGGCTCATAAGTTTCCAGAAAACTGGTATGCCAACCGCTGAAACCAGTACGCCCGAAAAAACACCAGAACAAACTAAGTAAACTTCCTTATCGAGTATGAAAACGAATTCTACGTCTACCGAAATTCTAATTATTGCTTCAATGCTTGCCCCATTAGCTTATCTGGCCCTAGTTTGGAACCAACTTCCTGCCGAGATAGCTACGCACTATGATTTAAACGGCAACCCTAATGACTGGGTGCCTAGACAAACAGCCGCTATATGTATTGGTAGTTTGTCAGCCCTACTGTACGTAGTGTTACGTTTTATGCCAGCCATTGACCCAAAGGGACAATTGCAAACATTGAATTACCAGAAGCTACGTTTTGTCATTACGCTCTTTTTTGCAGCCATTATGGGGTGGGTATTTTACATGGCTTCACATCCGGCAGATGGCAAACTATCGACGGGCATGCTGCTGGCACTTGTTGGTCTTTTATTAGCCGGAATGGGAAACTACATGACGACAATAAAACCAAACTGGTTTGTGGGCATTCGTACCCGCTGGACATTACAAAGCGAATCTGTCTGGCGGAAAACTCATCGGATGGGGGGGCGGCTGATGGTTGTGGGTGGATTGTTGAGTGCCATACTGGCGCTGGTTGTGCCGATGCCGTATACGATTGGGGTGGTGGTAAGCTTACTCCTAGCCGTAGCAATTATTCCGGTAATTTACTCCTACGTCTATTTCCGGCAGGAAAAAGCGCATCAACTCAACTGATAGTATTCACCCTATAGATTCGTTCAGTCTAACTCTCCCTACCATGAATCGTTTTCTGATGTCTACCTTTTTGCTGTTATCTATTTGTCTGAATGTGTGGGCGCAAACGGAGGAGCCCATGCACTATAAAATTACAGTCCCGGCTGGTGCCGACCTGACGCTCGATGGCACGCTGACATTGCCTGACAATGTTAAAAAAGCCATACCTGTTATGTTGCTCATTGCCGGTTCTGGCCCAACAGACCGCGATTGTAATAGCGCATATGGCCTGAAAACGAATGCATTCAAAATGTTAGCCGATAGCCTGTCGAGTAAAGGCATTGCCGTTGCCCGATATGATAAGCGAGGTTCGGGTGCAAACCTGACAGCGGCTAAGGGGGCTATCAAACCAGAGGAGTTTTTGTTTGATCACTACGTTGCCGATGCCGTTGGCTTTATTCGGCAGCTTCAAGCCGACAAGCGATTTTCTAAAGTTTTTGTAGCCGGTCACTCAGAAGGTTCGTTGGTTGGCATGCTGGCTGCTGAGCAAACCAGGGCGAATGGCTTCGTGTCGATAGCCGGACCAGGCCGTAACATTGTTGATATTATGAAGGAACAAGGACGAACGGCAGGAAATCCGACAGACCTTCAGGCCGAAGTAGATAATACGTTGGACTCCTTACGGGCAGGTTATCCGGTACATCCAAGAAATCCAATTCTTAAAGCTCAACTTTCATCGAAGGCCCAGCCTGGTCTTATTTCTTGGATGAAGTACGACCCGGCCGTTGTTATTGAAAAATATCACGGGCCAGTGCTTATTATTCAGGGTAGAAAGGACTTACAAGTATCATTAACTGATGCTAATTTACTAAAAGCAGCGAGACACGATGCCAAGCTGATTTTATTCGATGAAATGAATCACATACTTAAAAACGTTGAAGGAACAGATAAAACCGAGAATTTTAAAACCTATAATAACCCAACCTTGCCGCTCACACCCGGTCTCGCTACAGCCATTGCGCAGTTCGTGACTAAGTAGCCACACCGGCATTTATTCGCCGAATTATAGGGAAGATAAGTAATCAGCCGCTCGACTATATCATGTATAGTCGAACTAAAACAGACCGATTCAAGTTGATCACCTACAGACTTATGTTTGCATATCAATTTGGGGACGACCGGAATTGACAGCTTGCTGAGGTCGCGTGTAAGCATGCCGGGAGTTGACGGAATTTCCCGCCCGAACAAATCGTCAAAACAATAACTGGCGAATATAACTACGCCATGGCTGCCTAATCCGGAGGATTAAGCATTAGCCATTGTCTCCCCGGCCTACGTGCTGCTGGCTGGATCAGGAGGCATCGACTCGCAGCGCTGGCTCAGTATATGGTGTTAACGGCTGAGTAAGACACAAGCACCTACGGATGACGCTTGGTTTGGTACGCACCGGGCCGATTCCCGACAATTCCAAGTGTACCTAAGCATGTAGAAGGCACGACGGGTTCCTTGACTGGACGAGAGTTCGAATCTCTCCGTCTCCACTAATTCAAAATCCTCAATACATTTTGTATTGAGGATTTTTTTTGTTTATCCAAAATGACATCCTGAAAACTAGTTTTGAGTAAAGAAAAATTAGATCATTATGCGATTAGCTTGTGCTGCCTTATTATAATAATTGGTACTGTCTGGCAATAAATTGAGTTGGCTATTCATCAAAATTCCGAAATGAAATAGTATGTGGTTACTTTATTTATAATACTTATTAATAGATTTTCTTTTTAGTTATCAGACTTACTATATTTGCGCTGTTTGTATCCCAATAACAATAGATATACTGTCGAATGAAAGCCAAACAGATACGGTTCTTTTCTCCAGACGAGAATAGTGAATCTAAGAACAAAATTGAAAAAAGCGTTGAGAAGCCTGTACCAGTAACCGGTTATATTTCGGCAACGGGTAAGTTAGTGTTTCCTGCCAAAGCTATTTCTCAATTGGGATTCGACCCAATTAATAATCGGTTTAAAGTAGGGACACAGGAAGGCAAGCGGAAAATAAAATCGCTTTACCTAATTCCAGGTGCCGAAGGACAGGAGCAAACGTTTGAACTGGTAGAAGGTGCTAAAAGCTATGGTATTTCGTTACCATATATTTTGCAAAAAGGTGGTATTGATTATGCAGATACGAAATACAGCTTTACTGTTAAGCCATTTGACTATGATGATGGAGTAACCGGATATGAACTGAAATTAACAAATGAGAGCCCAAAGCCGGAATATACTGGCAAACCTCGTGGCCGTAAGAAGCTAAGTGCTGAATAAATTGGATAATCAAATAAATATGTGACCTTTATTTTTCAGACCTATTAAAAAAGCGGACAATTCGTCCGCTTTTTTAATAGGCTGTTTTCCCGACTATTACTCTGTACGACCAAGAAAACTGTCGTATTAGCTACGCTACTTTCTGCTATTAGTGCGGTGTAGGGCCATATATTTATGTAAGAGCGATAATTAAGTATCAATTTTGGGGGCCCGTCAATAACATAATTAGTCGTTGATTTATAGCCAATATTATTCCCACTAGAGCTGAAATAGCCTATTAGGCAAGAGCTGATAGGCATCATCACCACCAGATTTTTTTGTATTTAGTTTTATGCTCTCGCTTAACGTTCGATGATAATCTGTTAACTTTTTTATATTTTTCAGTAAAGAAGTAACTAATCAAAAAGACTATTCAGGTCATTAATATTATTGACTGTTAGGTAATAGACAGGCCATTATGTAATAACCTATGAGTATCAAAATTGTCATACACGTAATTTCATAGATGCCTTACTACATTGTATGGATTTATTTTTCAGTTAATTTAATGTGTTAGAAATTGGCAGATTAAGGTCAAATGTAAACTGGCTGGTTGCTTTTTTGACACGACTTACTTACTACTCATAAAATAGCACTGGATCGCTGGCCGAAGGATTACAGAGGACGAATGGTATTAGCGAGTTTACCAACCTCTGGGATCTCGTACTAAATTTTTATAACGCACTCATGCAACTAGTTGATTGAGACAGTATCAAATTGAACTAGGTGAACAGTTTTCTTATTGGTGACTGAACAAGATCATAGTATCTCAGTCAATGTGTGAGAATTATATAAATAAAGCGCGTAAAGGAACCTTGATTTATAATAATATCAATAGATGTAATAGGATATTCATATGAACAGTATGCAGCCTGGTAGTCCTAATAATTGAACAGTATATTTTCCCACTGTTTACATAAAATGAATCGACTGGTGCATTCAAAATCCTGCGATAAAGAGCGAGTTAGGACTAGAATATAGATCGTTGTCAGAAGAAGCCCGTTACTAATAACGTTATGAATAATTTAGTAGTAAATAAATAAAATAATGTCAAAATTTGCGCTTGTAAGTGGGCGACTGGTGCAGTGGTTGGATGCCATATAGCCTTACCCTTAATGACTATAATACTATTTGCGGTGTACCATGTCTGTGGCAGAGTTTCAGGCGAAGTTCCTTAATTTGATTTCTAACACTCAATGAAGAATATATATAAACACAGTGATTTGTTTTAGGAAGCAACAAACAACGGTGTGTCTGGTTTTGTCCCTATGACCCGTAATCAACTAGATGACCTAATTAGACAGGGTGAACATACCCGACTGGAGTTTAAACGTTCACTCTCTTCAGCCTACCGCATTGCCCGAACTCTGGCCGCTCTGGCTAATACTTCAGGTGGAACGCTGCTTATCGGTATCTCCGACAATGGTAAAATTGTGGGTGTCCCATCGGAGATTCGGGAGATGGAAAAAATTGAAGAAGCAGCGGACCGATTGGTTGAGCCTGCTCTCTCGATAAGCTATGAAATTATGGCTCCCGATGGCCGCTTGATCCTGATTATTACCATTCCGGAGAGCGATGAGAAACCACATTATGTAGTAGATGAAGCTGGTAAACGTACGATTTATGTTCGGGCGAAAGATAAATCTGTGCCGACAAGTAAACTCATTATCACACCCGAAATGGTGGATCGTGAATTACTCAAATCGCCAATGGCGCGAACGCTGATTCAGTACTTGCGTAAGAATGAACACATTACGGCTGATAAGTTTGGTAAACTTATCAATATTTCAGACTACCGGGCAGGCAAACTGCTTCGGCAACTGGCCGAGCGGGGGTTGCTGCTATTGATTGATAAACCTCGCCCGGTACGCTATGCCCTAAAACTGGCAGAGTAATCCTTGTTGTATCTTTGCTGGTATGATAACGCAGGAAGAGACGGTTACTAAAGAAATAATCACGGCTTTTTTCATGGACCTTCAAGATCGCATCTGCCAATCTCTGGAGGATGCCGATGGGAGGGCACTGTTTCGGGAAGATGCCTGGGAGCGACCAGGTGGGGGGGGAGGTCGTTCACGCATACTCACTGACGGGGCCATTATTGAAAAAGGGGGCGTTGGATTCTCGGCTGTGCATGGCGAAGCCACAGAGGCTACATTGCGCGCCTTAAATCTTACGGAACCAGCCGAGTTTTACGCCACTGGCGTATCCATCGTGTTGCATCCGCGCAGTCCAATGATGCCGATTATCCATATGAATGTCCGGTATTTCGAAATGAGCACCGGGCATAACTGGTTTGGTGGCGGTATTGATTTAACCCCCCATTACGTTGTGGATGAAGACGCCCGCTGGTTTCACCAGTCTCTTAAGACCGTCTGCGACCGCCACGACCCAGCCTACTACACAACATTCAAACCCTGGGCCGACGACTACTTTTATATACCACACCGGCAGGAAACACGGGGTATCGGGGGGATTTTTTTTGATTACCTCAAGCCGACGGATACCTCTCAAAAAGCCAATTTGTTCGCTTTCGTACAGGATGTAGGGAATGCTTTTGCCCCGATTTATACGCACTTTATGCAACGCAATCGCGACATCCCATTTGGCGAACGCGAAAAAAACTGGCAATTGCTGCGCCGGGGTCGGTACGTCGAATTCAACCTGGTCTGGGACCGGGGCACAAAATTTGGGCTTGAAACCAACGGACGCACGGAGTCTATTCTGATGAGTATGCCCCCGCAAGCGAACTGGATATACGATTTTCGGCCCGAAGCCAATAGCCTTGAGGAGAAAACACTGGGTCTGCTTCGGAAAGGGGTGGAGTGGGTTCACCAGGATAAATAGAGGACCTGATGCTTTGCCGTACTAATTAGTAGTCTGGTTGCTAATTGCTGCCGACACTTATGGCAAGAGTACCTGACGATGATTTAAGTGGAGTCTGAAACTGACCATATTCGCCATTCAACAGGGTGTCATTTTGCCGGTAAATGATGAGTGTACTGGCACGGGTCGGTATCGATTAGTTCAACTTATGGAAACTGACTTTTGGCAGGGTAACCGTTTGGAACCAGTAAAGCCGTAAGTGACTTAGATACGTTTTCCATTCTTCATAGGTAAAGGGTTTAACCGTAAAGGAAGAAGCCCCAAATGAATAGGCGGTCTGAATATCACGTAGCAACTGGCTGATTGTGAACATCACAACTGGTAGAAGACGGGCCTTAGGATGCGTATGGAGTAACGCCAAAAGGCCGAATCCGGTCATCATGTCTTGTAAATTAATATCCAATAGGACTATCTTTGGCCCATATCCATCTAGATTATTGATGTATGTCAAAGCTCCTGACGAACTGTAGGCCTGGACAAAGGTAGCTTCTGGAAAGCTACTTCGTGAAGCCCGAATTAGTATCTCCATAAGTAGCAGATCATCATCTACCACTAGAATTAAAAATTTAGGCCGCATAATCGAATGGATATAAGCTGTAAGGTAGTTCCTTTTACGCCACATTCCGGTAAGCCTGAATTATTACTCTGTTAAAAATCCAGAAAGCATTAAACACAAACTGCGTGAGCGTATAAGAGATATGTGTAAATCGCTGTGTGTAAAGTAAATTTGACTCCCATTCCTTTTGCTTTACACACAACGGTACCAAGTATATTTACACAAGGTTAAATCAAGTTTTTTAGACAGATGTTATCCTTTTTGCGTTATAGTTATTTATGACTATCTCATATCGTCAGTTCAACTTAATAGAGTTGTTCCGCGCAATAAAAGGGCCTCTAATTTAAATAATAGTTCGACTTGGGAGAAAAAGTAGGCCACCTGAAAAGTACCTGGAATACAGTTCATTTTTAACCATCTTCATGTGAAGAATTAAAAACTTGGATATCGAATGCTTAACTCAGAGCCAACCAATTTTGCAAACCGCCGGGTAAGAATAATCCATCGGGATTATCCGGCAGACCGGGAACAATATTTGCAGTTACATTCTCTGCTTAAGATCGTGAGTGAGCGATACGCTTTGTTTGCTAGTGAACGGGAATATCACGCAGAATTTTACGTGCTCTTTATTAAACCCTGGACTGAGGATTTTGCAGTTCTGTATCGAAAGGCTTTTGGTAAAGCACCCACTGTACTGCCTATTCCTTACCAGTACGATTATTTACTGGAGACATCACAGATGTGGCCCCTTAAGCGAGTAAGCGACTAAAATTCCATTACGCATGAATTAACGCGCAAATAAATTCTGGACCTCTGGATTAACACCTTGAGTAGTACTCATCTTCCCGAAGAAAAGCGCACCTGATCGAACGAGCTATTCTGTTTGCCAATGAGCAGGTATCGTTTCCCCATATCAATGACCGGATTGATACAAGCGTGTCAACAACACATGACGCTGGCCGTGTAGGTGATCTCCTGAAGTTGTCTGTATCTCTATCGGCAAGATAAGCCTGTAAATGAGTACCTCCTCTGACATATAAGGGATTGTACATAAAGAGGTATTTCCCCCGCCAAAAAGGGGTAATATCCCCCTTTACGCTTGAGTGGTATACCCCTAGTTTTGCTCTACTAATCTCCTTTGGTATGGCCTCCTCAAAACCTTCTAAGGACTCACTCGCTTCGAGTCAATTCAAGAAATTATTTTACGAGTACCTTTTTGTGACCAATCGACGCTATGGCCAGCGCATTCTGCCGCAGGTTACTGAAACGAAAGCCAGTGCATAACGCTAGCTGTGTTCAGACACCCTTATTTATCGTACTTTGAGGCACATTTTTCAAGCTTAACCGTTACCCCGGTGCTCGTTGGGCAAGCCGTAGACCTCCGTACTTTTATCATACTTGCGGCCAGGCAAAACTTTACCGAATTAGTACTGAGCATAAGTGACGTAAAACGTGGCCAAAACTCTGTATTGATACCTTTTTGTAAGGACGCTTTGTGTTGTCACACAGAGTCTTTCATGCCTTCCTACCAGCACTTTCACCAGCCGGGAATATTAAAAAACTATCGGTAGCTTTCTGAAGCCTTGAATTAATAAACCAAGGCGCCCGGAGCCTCTCAACCTATTCGACGGTCGATAAGAAAGAATCATTATAAATCGCATTTTTGATTGGCTGCCTTATGAGGGAATTCGCGTCAGCCAGCTTAATAATTTCGGTTCGGGTCAGTACATTTTTAATCGTCTGGTATACGTAAAGTGTAACTGTCAACATAGCAGATATTATCGTCATTAAGGAAAATATGCTTAATTCAGCGTTGGAATTTCTTTTCTAAACCAACTATAAAGTGTTCAACTAATTAAGTTGTTGTTTTATCGCTACTGAGAAAATCGAGTAACTTCTTGCGAACCTTACTATATATGTGTAGACTAAGTTTTCTACATTGCGGGCTACTAACCAACGGCACTGCCGGTTAGTAGCCCGCAAAAGTCGTTGGCAGAACCAGAGTTTTGCACTAAGCAAAGTAAAGGTGCGCCTACTTATCAAAGTTCGTAGCTTACTTTTATTTGTCTACTTTTGTGCTACTCTATAAATAAGTAGAGCCCATTAATACTGTATTAGTATGAAGACACTCGTGACTATGTGTAAATCATACTTAACCTGTACACTATGACTAGTAAAGCGCCAATTGTTGTTATTGAAGATGATGAAGATGATCAACACTTAATTAAACTGGCTATTAATAGCCTGGAAATTGTAAATCCTCTACTCTTTTTCAGCAACGGAGTAGATGCTATACAGTACTTATCGTCTTCAAAAGAAGCGCCTTTAGTGATTCTCTGTGATGTTAATATGCCCAATATGAACGGGATTGAGCTTCGTCAAATTATTGATCTGGATGAATACTTGAAAATGAAGTCTATCCCTTTTGTCTTTTTAACTACAGCAGCAAACCCCACACTTGTAACTATGGCTTATACCATGACAATCCAGGGGTATTTCAAAAAAGCAACAGGTTTCGACTCTCTCAAAGAGCAAATGAACGCTATTGTCACTTACTGGGATAAATGTTTACATCCTAATACTAAATTAACCTACTGATATACATTGATAAGACAAATTATCCCTGTTCTTAACGAATGCAGTGGATAAGAGGTGAAACTATATATTTTTCGTCAAGTGTATAAAGAAAAAAGGCTTGTCTTAATCACTCATCTGCTTTGATTATAAAGCCTGTTCATGAGTAAAAATAATAGGTCATTAAGTATAAATGCCTTTGATAAATAACAATTAAGCTTGTTTATTGCTTCTACTACTCAACGCAAGTAAGTTCACTCTATGATCCTTTCTTTAACTACCATTACATCAGAAGCTGAATATCGCAACTTCTCTTGTCAATTTAGCGATCTTGAGACTGCTTTTGACCTGCTGAACGCTATTGTTTCGGAGGGAGACCAACTTATTGAAGCTGAACTTCTTGACAGAGATGAAAGGACACTACTACCTATTGAGGCATTTGATGGGGAATCCTGTATAATGCCAATTAAACAGTTGGAAAAACAATGGGAACAGATTCTAAGCAAACCTGTAACCTCAAGATAAGCTTATAGTAATGACTTATTTGTGCAGAATCACCATAGCTTAAGTGCCGGGAAAGCTATACTTTATTATATATACAATTTATTTAATTAAGATACATTATCGATAGGTAAGCCTAATAAAATTTTACTGGATATCGCATTTTGATGAGATGTTTCATGTATAGATTGTTTTTCAAACCAAACACTTGGTGTAGTAACTGTTTCAAACCAGTACTGCCGTAAAATCCTTACATAGGTTTTCCAGGCTTTGTAATCGTAGGGCTTGTTCGTATAAGAAGAAACTCCCAATTGGTAAGCCTCCCTAATCTTACTCGATTCATTGATGGAAGAAAGTATAACAACGGGTATCAAATGCCCTTGAGGATGTTTGCGGACAAAAGCCAGAAAGTCCAACCCATCTCTGCTAAGTTGTAAATTAATGTCAAGGAGAATGAGGTTTGGCCCATAACCCTCTAAATTCTCTAAATAGTGTTCGGCTTCCTCAAAACAGCTTGCATACAAAAAGGTCGCTTCGGGAAAATCATATTTGGCAACTCGATTTAAAATATCTACAACAGAAGGCTCGTCATCCACTAACAATATAAGAAACTCAGACAGCATAGGTAGGTTTATGGGTACTTGTTACGTTAAGTAAACCAAATATATACTATTTTGAATTAGTATATATTCTTGCCACCTGGGTCAAAGTCTCCTCTTTGAGAAAAATTGAACTGCCTTCGTTGTTCGGGCGCTGCTGTGAAGTATTCATCCCGTAGGGTAGTTTGGAGTTCTGAACTCGAAAATACCCATCACCCTCTGGGACTAAACACCTAATCTGACATTCATAATACTAAAATCCTTTTCGCCCTAAGGGTTTAATGGATTCTCTCAGAGCGGCACTTTTTATCCATCCCTTTATTGTTAAAATATCCGTTGAGGATAAATCGACGGATCCATAATCATTATTAGGACCCGCATTAGATCGATGTTCTATATATTCATCATCCATTTCTAAATATTCATCTAGTGAATTAAATTCACGAAGCTCTGGTGCTAATATGAACGGCTTACCCACGTGAGCCTCTAGTGAATAGGTTTTTCCAGCATAAGAGCCAATAGACGTTTTCGCATGGTGACCGAATGCGAAGGCTGCATCCTTCTTATACCTTAAAGTATCCTTTCTAGGCCCATTCTTAAGCAAGTCTCGAAATACATCCTTTAGCTCATCATCTTTTATATTCCCACGTTCTATTTCTTGCCACAAACTCCTCATTGTTTCTCCTTCCAATTCACCAAGAAGCCTGCTAGCGAATGCTCCGCAGTCATTATCAGCACTAGCACCAAATACAATTACACCTAGTTGGTTTTGCCGTTCAGTCAATAATGATGGAATTTGGGCACCCGGATGTAACTTACGAAACTGACTCTCCATACCAAAGCGCGATAAACTACCCTCTTCATTTTGCAGTAGTTCATCTCTTAGATTATATAACTCTTTTTTGAAATCACTACGCCAATTACTAAGACTTGTTTTATACTTATCTCCGGCCACACTTTCATCAGTAAGCTTATAATCAACAAATGCATAAAGTTCATTTGCAGTGGCAGCAAAAGCCTCCAGTTGATCTAATGTTGTTGGCACCTCGCCAAATACCAAATTATTCACTAGGGGATTTATTTCTGCGTATTTGTCCGCTGGTATAAAATCCAGTATTTCTGCAGCAATTTCTCGTATAGATTTAGTCACACTAACTAGTACAGGTGTTCTTTGATTGGCTGCCTCCTGCATTTGGTGTCCTTTACTAACAACACTACTATTTTTAATTGATTTGTAAAAGTCCTTTAATTTATTTGATTTTTGTCTGTGATCTACATCAGAATTACTACCCGACTGATTAGAATTTCCTCTCGATTGTCCGGTTTTTCCGCCTTGTTTACTTCTAAGCCCGTCTAGCATATTAGTTAAGTTTTTAAAATAAGTAAACCAAATCCACCTGATCGACTACAAGTTACCCCCAATAAATAGTATTATAGCTAATCAATTTTGGTTGACGTTTGTAATAAACTGCCTTAAAATAAACAACAAATAGATTGAATTACAAGACAAAATTAAACCAATAAGAAGTTTCAAGTATTAATGGGCTAAACGCTTTGACAATAAAGTGTACTACCATAAGCTGTGCCTGCATTGCAACGGTAAGTACGAAAGTGTCAGAATGGATTCTGCTTTCTGTTGATATAGGAGCGCAAAAGCAGAAAGACTTATAAATAAAGCCTCATGTAATATGAGGATTTATGAAAAAACAACAACCAGTAAATGAAATTTCCCTAATAACTCAATTTCATTTTCACCCTTCTATGGAAAACATAAATAATAAATTTCTCTAAAAAATACAGTGAATTCACCATTGGGTTTCTATTTTATCATTTATAACTTTTTGTCCGCTTTTTATTTTTAAATATTTATATAACTTACTTTCATAAAATTGTTTTTGTTTTAAATAAAATACACGTATTTCATTATTTTCTACTCTTTTTTCTGTTTCATAGTCATGATATAAATTGTCGTACTGGAGTGTGTCTTTTATATGATTAGCTAAGCCTATATAACTATTAATTTGATAAATTTCTAAATGGAACTTTCTGAGCATGTCAGGATTTTCAAAAAGAATGGGATTTGTAGATTGATTTTGCAAAAAAGATAATACATAATGAATAGATTTAATGTCGTCGTTGTCAAAACGTCGAACAAAATCTATACTATTTATAATTTCACCATATTTTTTAAGATTACTTCCAAATAGATTAAGATTCTTTAAAACTTGTATTCTATTGTTATCATTAACTATCTTTAGTTGAGCTTCAAATACTTTAAGTTGATTTCTATTAATCTCTGCCAAAGTATTTCCTTGAGCAATATCATCTTCTCTTTTGCGTGTTGCCAACTCAATTTGAAGTCGGTTCAGTTCTAAGTCTTTTATAGCTAATAAGCTATCACTTGAGTATTGTTTTTTCACACGTACCCATGTTAAACTATCTTTAATTTCCTGCTTTATAGATACTGAATCACTTAAAGCAATTTGCTTATTAGCATAATTAATTTGAACCAGAATTGCAGCTATTGCAACGAATGTTGCAGGAATTATTCCTACTAAGGCATTTGCAATAGCTGCTTGAACAGATGCTTTGTTTATCCAATGCTGGGCCATCTTAACTGTTCCGAAGGAGATGAGAGCGGTTAGTGTCTTATTTAAAGGATATAAATAATCATAAAAAAGCCTCAAAACGTTGATTTTGAGGCTTTTAAGAAAGAGTTTGCAGAGAGAGAGGGATTCGAACCCCCGGACCTGTAACAGTCTTCGGTTTTCAAGACCGACGCAATCGACCACTCTGCCATCTCTCTTTCTGGATGCAAATATACAAACGTTCGGAGATTTGTCAACCATAACGGGCCAATTTCAGCCAAAAACCGTAGTTTTGCCAATATATAATGATTGAGAGATTGTCCTGTTGAAGGATGGAATAAACCATTTTATACGTCAATACTCAGTCATTCAATTATTTAGAAATGGACGCAACCGAATCGCTACCCTCGCTTGAAATCGCCCGTAAACTGGGCTTATTACCGGACGAATTTGACCGTATTGCTGAGATCTTAGGCCGTAAGCCAAATTTTACGGAGTTGAGTATCTTCTCGGTGATGTGGTCAGAACACTGTTCTTATAAGAATTCTATAATCTGGCTTAAAACTCTGCCCCGTGATTCGGACCGGATGCTTGCTAAAGCCGGGGAAGAAAACGCTGGTCTGGTGGATATTGGCGATGGGCTGGCCTGCTCGTTCAAAATTGAATCGCATAACCACCCGTCGGCACTGGAACCGTATCAGGGCGCAGCAACGGGTGTCGGCGGTATTAACCGCGACATTTTTACGATGGGTGCCCGGCCCATTGCGCAGTTGAATTCACTTCGGTTTGGTGATCTGACTCTGGCAAAAACCAAGCGGTTGCTGCGGGGCGTTGTGAAAGGTATCGGCGATTATGGCAATGCCTTTGGTATTGCAACTGTTGGCGGGGAGCTTCACTTCGACGAGTGCTACAACACCAATCCCCTTGTGAATGCGTTCTCGGCGGGTATTGTCGAGATTGGTAAATCCGCGAAAGCAACCAGCTATGGTGTTGGTAATCCGGTGTTTATCGTCGGGTCGGCAACGGGTAAAGACGGTATTCACGGGGCCACATTCGCGTCGGAAGATATTTCGGCGGCTTCGACCGATAAATTACCCGCCGTGCAGGTTGGTGATCCGTTCATGGAAAAACTGCTGCTCGAAGCTACCCTCGAAATCATTGCGACGGGTTACGTTATCGGTATTCAGGATATGGGGGCCGCTGGTATCATTTGCTCAACATCTGAAATGAGTGCCAAAGGCGAACACGGCATGATTATCGACCTTGACAAAGTGCCGACGCGTCAGGCAAATATGGCTCCGTTCGAGATTCTGCTGTCGGAATCGCAGGAACGGATGCTGGTTGTGATTGAGAAGGGGAAAGAGCATATTATTCAGGGTATTTTTGATAAGTGGGACCTCAACTGTGCTCAAATTGGTGAAGTAACGGCGCGGGGCGATAATGACCTGGGCCGACTGCATTTCTACCGGTATGGCGAACTCGTTGCCGACGTACCCGCCTATGACCTCGTGCTGGGTGGTGGAGCGCCCCAGTACGAACGTGAGTATAAAGAACCGGCGTATATTAAGGAGTATGCCAAATTCGATGCGTCGGATGTCGATACCATCGAGACCGACGATATCAAAGAAATAGCCGAACATTTGCTGGCGCACCCGAACATCTGTTCGCGCAAGTGGGTCTATGAACAATACGATTCAATGGTGGGTACGGGCAACCGCAGCACCAATGCGCCGTCTGATGCTGCGGTTGTGCGGGTGAAGGGCCCCGGATTACCTGCTACGGACAAATCTATTGTGATTACGGTCGATTGCAACAGCCGCTACGTGAACGCTAACCCGCGTCAGGGCGCTATGATTGCCGTAGCCGAAGCGTGCCGAAACATCGTTTGTACCGGTGGCGAGCCGCTGGCCGTAACCAACAACCTCAACTTCGGGAATCCCTACGTGCCAGAAGTATACTGGCAGTTTGTGGAGGCTGTGCAGGGAATGGGCGAAGCCTGTCGCCGGTTCAGCACACCCGTTACGGGCGGTAATGTTAGTTTTTATAACCAAAGTTCCGACGATGGGCCTGTATTTCCAACCCCGACCATCGGTATGTTGGGCCTGATGGAAGACCCGAACAACCGCATGACGCTCGACTTCAAAAACGAAGGTGATCTGATCTATCTGGTTGGTCCGTCCACAAATGACATTGCCTCGTCGGAGTACCTGTATTCATATCTCGACATAAAAGCATCACCCGCTCCGGACTTTAATTTTGACGACGAGTGGCATGTTCAGGAAGGTATCAAAACCTTAATTCGAAAAGGCTGGATTCAGTCGGCGCACGATGTGTCGGACGGGGGCTTGTTTATTACGCTGGCTGAGTCGGCAATGGCGGGAAGTAAAGGCTTCCAGATCACTACCAACAATCGGTACCGGCTAGACGCCTTCCTGTTTGGCGAGAGCCAGAGCCGGGTTGTCGTAACGGTTTCGCCCGAACAGCAGAAAATTGTCGAAGCCTATATGGATGATAGCATACTGCCCTTCAACCTGTTAGGTATCGTAACGGCTGGAACTGGTGCGTCGCCAATGTTTGTGATTGACGACACGCAAATTCTGTCTCTCGCCGAAGCGAAAGCCTTGTATGACAATGCATTGGGTGAAATAATGGCCTAAGAACTATTGAATAAGAATAAATTTAGTAAAACGGTCGATGATGCGCCAGACAATAAACTTGTTGGTGAGTCACCGACCGTTTTACCCGATACCTACTTCATATGACTACTGACTTAGCCGCGATTACCCGCGAGATTTCTACCATTGCCACCGATGCCGGAGCGTTTTTGCTTCAGGAACGGAGCCGTTTCCAGCCCGAAGCTATTGAATATAAGGGACTGAATAATCTGGTGTCCTATGTAGATAAAGAAACCGAAAAGCAGTTGGTGGAGAAATTGAGCCGCTTGCTGCCCGAAGCCGGTTTTATTACCGAAGAAGGTACGACGGGGCAGGATGCCGATCAATCGGCGCTGAACTGGATCATCGACCCACTCGATGGCACGGCTAATTTCATTCACAATTTGCCGGTATTCTCGGTCAGTATTGGGTTGGCGCAGGGCAATACACCAATTGCCGGTGTTATCTACGACCCCAACCGAGACGAGTGTTTTTCGGCCTGGCAGGGTGGAGGAGCCTATTGCAACGGAACGAAGATTTCAGTTTCGCCCGCTACCCAGTTAAGCGAGAGCCTGATTGCCACAGGCTTTCCGTATAATAGCTTCGACCAGATGCAGCCGTACCTGCAAATTTTGGAGTCGCTTATGAAGCAAACGCACGGGCTGCGCCGGATGGGATCAGCCGCCATTGACCTGGCCTACGTAGCCTGCGGGCGGTTCGACGCTTTTTACGAATACAACCTCAACTCATGGGATATGGCCGCCGGGGTGTTGCTCGTTCGCGAAGCCGGAGGCACCGTTACCGACTTTTACGGGGGCGACACGTTCCTGTTTCGGGGCGATGTAATTGCCGGTTGTGGTGTCCACCCCGAACTGATGCGGGTAATTCAAGAATATTGGACTAAATAATAATCCCTAAACGTATGCAGGATCTTGCCACTCTCCAGTATCCCATTGGTGACTTTGCCTATGGTCAATCGTTTTCAGATGGTGACACAAGGCAACACATTGCGGCCATTGACGAACTGCCTGTCAAGCTAACGGAACTGGTTGAAAAATGGAGCGATGACCAACTTGATACACCCTATCGGCCCGATGGCTGGACCATTCGGCAGTTGGTGCACCACGTAGCCGATAGCCACATAAATGCCTACGTTCGAATAAAATTGGCACTGACAGAACTCCATCCGACCATCACGCCTTACGAAGAAGGGGAGTGGGCCAAATTGCCTGATTCTGCCCTCGACATCGCGCCGTCGCTGATTATTCTTCGAAACCTGCACCTGCGCTGGGTAACGGTACTGGCCGCCCTGACCGAGTCGGATTTGGCTCGAACCTATTTCCACCCCGGCAGTCAGCGGACATTTGTGCTTCGGGAAGTCGTGGCCATGTATGCCTGGCATGGCGAACATCATTACCAGCATGCGTACCGACTGGCCGAGCGGAACGGTTGGCTTGAAAAAAATGTATTGTGAGTACTACTGAGTAAGGAATGAACTGTGTAGATTAACGAACAGGCTGGGCAAACTTTAGTCTACATGGTTCATTTATTACTGTATATTTATTCGCCATGCAGGAACTCATCATTTTTCTGATCTTTGCCGGTGCCTTGGGCTATTTAGGAAATCGGATTTACCAGAGCTTCGCCCAAAAAAAAGCCGGATGTGGTAAAGGATGCGGTTGTGCTACCGATGCAAGTGTATCGGTTAAACCGACCGAAAAGTGAATATACACGTCGCCGACCAACATTTTAAAAATTCGGCAGTTTATTCTTGCAATGAATGTTCTGCGAATCACTGGCCTTTTCGTTTTACTTGTTTCCATAATCAGCCTGGATGGGTGCCACCGCGTTCGGCCAGATGCCCCCGTTCAGCAGGATTTTGAACCGGCTATCTCTGACCCAGTCTCGTATGTGGCCGGGAGTCTTACATTTAATATCCGTGACTTAGAGGCTAAAATAAATAAGGGCCTTTCCACAACACTCGTTCCCGAAGCAACCTTTGAAGGCCGACCAGGTGAGTCTTGGCACTTACGGGTAGAACGCACGGGTCCTGTGCGTATTCGGTATGCCAATCGGCGGGTGTATTTCTCGGCTCCGCTACAAGTCTGGTACAGCAATCCCATTGGTCTTCGCAAGAGTAAAAATCGCAAAAGCCGTCCCTTATGTGCGCTTGGCGTTAATTTTACCAGTCCCGTTGGGGTAGACTCTCGTTGGCGGTTAACAACAAAATCCCGCTTTGAAGACTATCACTGGACGCAGGAACCCAAGGTGCAGCTTTTGGGGGTGAAAATCAGCGTCAGGAAGATCGCCGAAGGTATTCTGGACAAACGACGGGCCGATATTGAAGCGGCTATCGATATAGCCGTACACGATGGACTTCGGCTCGACGGAGAGGTAGGAAAAGTCTGGCGAGACATTCAAAAGCCGTTGCGAATCGCCAAAGTGCCTGAAAATATATGGTTGCTGCCTAAACCGTTCAGCATTGCCGTTGCCCCGGTCTATGGTAATGCGCGACACATTACGGTGCCCATTCAGATTGCGTTCCGGGTAAAGACACGTATTGGACCGGAGCCGGTGATTGATACGCTGGAGCGGTTACCCCGACTATTACGGCGAAACGTTCTGCCTGATTCTTCCCGGTTGGAAGTGCTGGCTTTCATTCCGTACACCGACGTGAATCACGTATTGGCCCGTACACTGGCTAAACAGAAATTTGACCTCGCCGGGGGGACCATTAACGTTAAAAGCGCGTCGGTTTATGGAAGTGGCCGACGGCTCATTCTGAAGGCTGATGTGGATGGAACCGTAAAAGGAACATTGTATTTTCACGGGAATCCTCAGTATGACACGCTCACCAATTCATTGCGTATGCAGGAAGTAGATTTTGATGTGGACACGAAAGAACGCCTGTTTTCTACGGCTGACTGGCTCTTGCATGACCACCTTCGCGACACGATTCAGGCGGTAATGGTAATTCCGCTACGTCAGCAAATGTCCACATTACCCGAAAAAATAGAAACGGCCTTTGCCCACGCTAAAGTCGGCCAGAAAACGGCACTTAGTATCAACACCTTCCGGTTAGTGCCCCAGCGAATCATTGTTCGGCCCGACGGGGTGCAGGTATTAATCAAGGTAAAATCGAAAGTGGCGGTAAGCATAAAACGGCTGTAACTAACCGTGCACTATTTTGCCTGCCATCGCCACAGATACCGGCTGGCAGTCGTGCGGTAAGGACGCCAGGATTCGGCAATCTCGTGCAGGACTTTATACAATGCTTTACCGGTTAGCCCTTCGGTTTGGTCGGGATAAGCGCGTACCATCCGCTGCCGGATAACCAGATCATCAATCGGAAAAACATCGGGTCGATCAAGCACGAACATCAGCAACATCTCCACCGTCCAGCGACCAACGCCTTTAATTGGTAACAAATACTGCACAATTTCTTCGTCGGTCATCGCATCCAAACGCGCTCGGTCAAAGGCTGGAATCTCGCTGGATTTATTGAGCGAAAATTCTGCAACACTTTGCAAATACTTGATTTTCTGAAACGATAGCCCCGCACTCCGTAACTCGTCGGTGGTTTTAAGCAATAGGGCGTCAGCCTGGGGGTAGTTATCAGGGAAGAGTGCCTGAAAACGGGCAAAAATTGCATCGGCGGCTTTCACTGAAATCTGCTGCGACACAATGCTTTCGAGCAGAGCCAGATAGACACGGTCCATCGCATAGGTATCGGCAGAGTCGTTGAGAGCCTTAGGCGCGGGCGTTTCGGCAATAATGCGGTCCATTACGGGATCCAGCGCAA
Source organism: Spirosoma flavum (assembly GCF_042686045.1). Taxonomy (NCBI): domain Bacteria; kingdom Pseudomonadati; phylum Bacteroidota; class Cytophagia; order Cytophagales; family Cytophagaceae; genus Spirosoma; species Spirosoma flavum. The sequence continues at coordinate 191,075 of NZ_JBHUOM010000012.1, read as the reverse complement.
GATGGGCAAGGGCAGGAGAGTTGGTGAGTAGCATAAATGGGGAAGAAAAGAAGGTCTAGTTGTGGCGTCGGGTTCATCAACCGATTGCTGGCGCGAACGAACCGGGCCGCTGACGTGGACGTTCGCGCCAGTTTCGGGCCGGTAAGGAATCTCACAAAAACTGTCCCATTACTTCGCCAATCCCTTTACCAGCGTATTCAGGAGTTTCTTTTGCTTTAGGTCGTACATGTATTCCCAGAACATTACACCCGCCAAACCCTTCGTCTTGATGTACTCGGTTTTATATGTAAATGATTCAGGGTCAGCGTAAGAGATAAACGTGTGCGATGTTGGGTTCCATAGGTAAGGGGCTTTTGCCTCAGCGTCCCAATAGCGGGTAAACCCGTTTTTGTCTATGTACTTTTCCGCCAACTCGTCGTAACTGATAAACGAGTGTTTGCCCGTTGCGGGTTGATAAAGACCATTGTCCTGATCGCGGGTATCCGCCCATCCACGTCCGTAAAAAGGTATCCCAAGCACAATCTTGCTGGCGGGCACTCCCGCCCGAATGTGGCCGTCAACGGCATCGGCGCTACTGTTGCGCGAGTGATCGCCCTTGGCCGATTGGGTTAAGGGGCTGTGGTGCCCGGTCACTTTGTCGTTGCCGTGATATAGATCGTAGGTCATAATATTGACGTAGTCCAAATACTGCTGCGCCTTTCCTAATTCAGTGTGGTTTACAAACGCCGTGTCGCCCCCGGTGGCGGCTGTTAGCAGGTAATGATTTGCGCCGGTGCGGTTGTCCTGTTGACCCTGTTTATCCAGTCCATCCCGCAATGCTTTCAGGAATAGGGTAAAATTGGGCTTATCTTCTGGTCGGAAAATGTTGCCTGCACCAACCTGGTCTGGGTATTCCCAGTCAATATCAATACCATCGAGCCGGTGTTTTTTCAGAATGGCTACGGCACTATTAGTGAATTTCTGGCGCGAGGCTTCCGTTAAAGCGGCATCAGAAAAGTATTTGCAGCCACCCCAGCCACCAATTGATAGCAGCACTTTCAGGTTTTTATTGGTCGCTTTCAGGGATGTCAGCGCATCCAGATTCGCCGAATCAGTTGGTTTGAGGGGCGCTATTTCTCCATGCTGGTCAGGAATGCCAAAGGCGTAGTTGATGTGCGTCAATTTCTGCGCGTCAATCTGGTCTTTAGTCCAGCCATCACCGGTCACGTAGCCAATGATAACATAGGGGTGCGGTTGTTGCGGTTGGGCTAGTATATTTTGTCCGAAAAGAGAAAGACCAACTAGAAAAGTGGCAAGAGAAACAGCGGTTTTCATAGTACGGATTAAACGGGACGTAGTAAAAAAGGCGAGGCTATCCGCCTGCCAGCAAAGGTACGTAGGTTCGACGATCAATCTCTGACCACGACCCGTAGAAACAGACGGGACGCAGAGTAAATATGATTTTCTGAACATTCGGTAACGTGCCGAGTAGTTGGTTTATCTTTGATCCAAAACTAAAGCCGTCTATAGGATGGCCTATTCGGTAAATTATGTCGAAACGCCGACGTCATCGCTCGGCCGAGAAAATGCTCGGCACCTCGCCCGGTACTCTCACCTATGTGGGGGAGGAAATCGAACACGCTACAAAAATTAAACGCATCGATTACAATGCGACCGAGTATCATATTGACGATCCCATTAAACTAAGTACCTGCCAGATTCCCGCTTCCGAAACACCCTACGTTAGTTGGATTGATGTGGACGGTATTCATGAGCCGAAAGTAGTAGCGGCTCTCGGTCAGCAGTATCACCTGCATCCGTTGTTGCTCGAAGATGTGATGAACACGGAGCAAAAGCCAAAAATTGATCTATACGACGACACCGTTGTCTTCGTAACACTCAAAATGCTGCACCACAGCCGCGCCCGGCAGGAAATTGACATTGAACACGTTAGCCTGGTATTGGGTAAAAACTACTTGGTTTCGTTTCAGGAGGAGCGGACAAAGGATATTTTTGAGCCAGTCATCGAGCGGATTAAAGCGTCGTCGGGCAAAACCCGACGTAATGGAGCCGACTACCTGCTTTACGCCCTGATGGATGTGATGGTAGACCATTATTTCGTTATTACAGAGCGTATTGGCGAAAAAATGGATGAGTTGGAAGAGCAAATCGTGCAGGAGCGGGCTACCCAGCAAACGTTGGGGACACTCTATACCCTAAAGCGCGAACTGGCCTTCATCCGCCGGACGGTCTATCCCTTGCGTGACGTATTGGGCGTGCTGTTGCGCGAAGAATCTGAGCTGATTCAGCATAGTACGCTGCCCTATCTGCGCGACCTTGCCGACCACGTTAATCAGGTAATTGAAACGCTGGAATCATATCGAGAGCTTATTGGTGGACTAATGGATGTCTATTATTCTATTGTTAACAACCGAATGAACTCCGTGATGAAGACCCTTACAATTGTATCGGCCATTTTTATTCCGCTGACTTTTATTGCGGGTATTTATGGCATGAACTTCGCGAATATGCCCGAATTACGTTCGCCAACCGGCTATTTTTGGGTCTTATTTGTCATGGCCTTTATTGCCATAGGCGAAATTGTTTACTTTAAACGACGCGGCTGGATGTGATCGTTGTCCATCTGGGTATAGTAGGGGGACTCAATTACATACAGGAATCCTGGACTAAAACAGCCGCCAATTAGCTCATATCAGGTTGTTTGATACAAAACTATGGTAGTGAAAGATTTTCAATTGATTAATCATCAATGGTTTACTGATTCAAGGCAGGTTGTTAGCCATGCCTCAGGTTCCTGGTTGGCTGATGCAGTTTTTTTTGCGATACAAGGCGAACATCACGATGGACATGAATTTATTGGTGAGTTATACCGGAAAGGCATACGCCAGTTTGTTGTTGAACGGTCGTCGCTAACGCCGGAGCGACGGGCAGAACTGGCGAACTATACAGATGCTCAATTTATTGAGGTAGATAGTAGCCTGCAAACGCTGCAAATGCTTGCCTCCGAACACCGTCGGCAGTTTCGCATTCCCGTCATTGGCATTACGGGCAGCAACGGCAAAACGATTGTGAAAGAATGGCTGGCGCAACTGGTGAGTGGATCATCGGCCTCCGGTGACTTTGTGGTTGCTAAAAGTCCCAAAAGCTATAATTCGCAGTTGGGCGTACCACTGTCGGTGCACGAATTAACAGAAAGCCACACGCTGGGCATCTTTGAGGCCGGGATTTCTAAAACCCAGGAGATGCAGGCATTGGAAACCATTATCCGGCCAACCATTGGCATTTTTACGAATATTGGCACAGCCCACGACGAAGGGTTTAGGACGCGCAAGCAGAAAGTAGCCGAGAAACTCAGGTTGTTTATTCATGCCAACACCCTGATTTACTGCACCGATTACGCCGATATTGATGAAGAAGTAAATCTGTTGCTAAAAGCCGTTAATCCCGATATGCGGTTCGTTACATGGTCGCTAACGGGGCAGAAGGCTACGTATCAGGGCGTATTGACTGGTGACCAGTTGCGACTGACAGACAGCAAGAATGGTTCATTAAACCTGACGTTAAGGCTACCCTTTACCGACCCTGCTTCTGTCGAGAATCTCATGCATTGCATCGTTACGATGCTGACGTTGCGGCCCTGGAATAGTGACGAATTGCAAAACCGCCTGAATCGGTTGCGGCCAGTTTCAATGCGGTTAGAGCAGAAAGAGGGCATCAACAATTGCGTGCTGATTGACGATTCGTATAACAATGATGTGGTAGGACTGCAACTTGCACTGCGTTTCCTGAATCAGCAACGTACCCGTAGCCGTCGTATGGTTGTTCTGTCTGATGTGTTACAGTCGGGCCAACCCGAAGATGAACTCTACGGACAGGTGGGCGCCTTGATGCGGGCCAATGAGGTCGAACAATTCGTTGGCGTCGGATTGGTGGTGAGCCGGAACGCCCAGTTTTTTCCTAAGAATAGCTTGTTCTACGCCACTACCGACGAGTTTCTGACACGTTTTCCCTTTAGCGAATTGCGCGATAGTGCCGTTCTGGTGAAAGGAGCGAGGCCATTTTCATTTGAGCGGATTGTGCATCGACTGGAACGGAAAGTACATGGCACCGTGCTCGAAATCAATCTTGATTCCTTGACTCATAATCTGAACTATTACCGTGAGAAGGTTGGTTCAGCCACGAAACTTATGGTGATGGTGAAGGCATTTGCCTACGGTAGCGGCAGCGCCGAGGTAGCACAACTCCTTCAATTTCACCGAGTTGATTGTCTGGCTGTTGCCTACGCCGATGAGGGTGTATCGCTCCGGCAAAATGGCGTCGATTTGCCCATTATGGTCATGAATCCAGCCCCCGAAACCTTTGCTACACTTCTTGAGTACAAGCTGGAACCCGAGATTTACAGTATGCGATTGTTGCGGGAATGGGGGAGGTTTGCAGCAGAGAGTAAGCCGCAGGGCGAAGGCGAGAACAAACCATTACCCACGGCTAGTTGCCCGTTGCATTTGAAAATCGACACGGGAATGCACCGGCTGGGTTTCCTGGAAAGCGAATTGCCAACCGTTGCTGATTATTTGAAACGTCATCCTATGTTGCGTATAGCAACGGTGTTTAGTCATTTAGTTGGGGCGGACGAGGCTCAGTTTAATTCGTTTTCGCGCGAACAGTACGAGACCTTTTTGCGAAGTACCGCTTTGCTTGAGGAAACGTTGGGGTACCAACCAACGCGACATCTACTCAATTCGGCGGGTATTGTACGGTTCCCCGATTATAAACTCGACATGGTTCGGTTGGGTATCGGTCTGTACGGCGTTGAAGCAAGCCAGATCGACCAGGCCGCTCTACAAACCGTTGGCACACTTCGTACCATTATTAGCCAGATTAAAACCGTAGGGGCGGGGGAGTCGGTGGGTTATAGTCGTCGGGGCGTACTCGACCATGAGGCCCGGATTGCTACCCTTGCCATTGGTTATGCCGATGGGTATGATCGTCGGCTTGGCAATGGTATCGGTGAGGTGTGGGTAAACGGAACGCGCTGCCCGACAGTGGGTAACGTCTGCATGGATATGACCATGATTGATATTACGGCAGCGTCGGCTAATGAGGGTGATGAGGTGATGATTTTCGGTGCAGAACTTCCCATTACGGAACTGTCCCAACGGATTGGCACAATTCCGTACGAAATCCTGACGGGTGTTAGTGAGCGTGTAAAGCGGGTGTTTTTTAAAGAGGGAAATTAAGTCAGATTAATTCGCTGATAACAATCTGATTGAAAAGCGTAAAATGATCTATAGCTACTTTCCACTAATAAGCCCGTTCAGCAACGGATAATTACGAAATTTACAGAATGAAAAATACACGTTTACTGCTTCTTGTCGTCGGTCTGCTATCAGCCTGCGGCCATACCGAAAACGCTAAGGAAAACGCCACCCGACCTACTAACTCACTTGCCGATTCAGTGGCGGCTCCAGCGCCCAAACCTCAGAACTGTCAGTCGATTGTGGCGGCAGACAAACTGGGCAAATCCAATGTGTTTCACGAATCAGCAAAACCGATAAACGTCACGCTGATACTAGATCAGGATACCAGCACAACACAGGCAGCAAACGGATGTTACTTCGATAACATGATTACTGTGCTGGCTACAAAAAAGTCGGGAAGTCGAGTATTTAAACGAACGCTGCTAAAAGATGATCTACTGTACTTTAGCAAAAAGGACGAAGCCATTGAGCAGGCTATCCTGCAAAATGTTACGTATAAGCCAACTTTTAACGGTCAGAAATACATTACCTTAAGCATGAGGCTGATCAATCCGGGCAGCCGGAAAACCACTGACTATACGGTGTTTATGAACTACTTCGGAGAGATCGTCAAAGTTAAGTAAGCTGACAGGCTTCAGACTGCATCAATTTTAGCGCTTCTGGGCTTGGGTCTGCATGTAGTATAGCTCAATATGGCTTCATTATCTATATTGAGCTATACTACATGCAGGGTCATCCACGCGGTAGTGGACGACCGAAGAACTAATGTCCTTTACTTTACGCTTACGCGGTTTTTGTTTGCTATTCGATCAGTGTAAGGCCGGGATAAGTCAGTCAGTGCCTACTTTCGAAATGTTGTAATACCCTCCTCATAGATACGTATTCCGGGTATATCCCGCACCCCGCTGGCAATAGCTGTTTTAATAGCCGCTTCATCGATCACCCAGTACCCATTGGGTACCTGATTACGATCAACGATGTCAAATGTCCACTTCATCTGCACTCCTTTGGGCTTGGCTGTCAGAGCCACATCGGGCATTAACCAAGTCGTTTCACCCGAGTGGGCGATAGCCGTTTGCCTGGCGGCTTCGGACTGTTGATGCTCCCTCACCCGCAGCAGTTCTCGATTGTAATGCTCTACAGCGTCTTTAAGTGGTTGCATGGCAGCCAGAATAGGGGCTGTCATCTCTTTTTCTACTTCCATCCAGTCATGTTTCTGTTTGTCGAGTTGGCGGGTTATCTTGAGTCGCTCAGCCGTAACGAGTTTGATTAACTCATGACCCTGGGCGACATGCTTAATTAAAGCTTCCTGCTGCTCGGGCGTACCGCAGACGGCGGGCTGCCGGTGTAGAAAGGCGACGTAATCAGATAAAGAAGCCTGAATGAATTCGCGCCCGCTTGAGTCATTCAGAGACAGGTCGGTGGTAGGTTTGGGTTGAATAGCCATACCCCTAAAAGCATTTAAAGGCCATAAATGTTGGCTAAAGTGTAGTTATTACTCGCCACAAGTAGCCTGTGGGTTATCCAAATTTCAGATCAGGACGGGTTACACTATTGTCTTGCTGGGGTCGCAACTAATAGCAACGGGGACTCTTCAACGGCCATTTAATGACAATGTCCTGCTGAAGATCACGAGCGAAGTGTAAGCCGGAAATGAAAAAATTGCCTTATAAATACGCTCACTTTACACATACAGCAGACTCTTTTGCCAAAGCCAGTCGGCGTTAATATCCGTGATGTCACGGTTGGCCGTTGACTTGGGACGGCTGTCAGCAAAATAACCGCCCGTGTTTTGTTCACCAATGAGCTTGAGGGGTGCCGACGCCAGAAAAATCGTTGTTTGCGCCCCTACTTGGGGCGTGCGCATGAACGGTCCTGCCAACTTAAGTAGTTGACCCACAAACCCTGGCGTGTCGGCACCAAAGTTAGTTCGAACAGCGCCGGGGTGCACTGAATAAGCTCTAATACCCGTTCCGGCAAACTGACGGGCTGCACCTTTAGCCAACAACAGATTGGCCAATTTGTCGTCTCCATAGGCCGAAAATAGAGATAAGTTGTCAATGCGTCGGAAAAAGCGGCTTTTACGACCCAGAATATGCGCGGCTGACGACAGACTAATAACCCGCACATCACCGGTTTGGGCCGCTGTCTTTTTTAGTAAATCGGTCAGGTAGTATAATAATCGAAAATGACCAATGTGGCTGGCGTAAAACGATTTTTCGATACCCTCTTTGGTAAATTCAAGGCTAGCGGGCGTATAACCGGCATTATTAATGAGTACATCGAGTCTGGAATGTGTAGCTTTAATGCGTTCGGTCGCCTGATGTAGTGAATCAATATCGCCTAAGTCAGCTATCACTAAATCAACCTGAACGGCAGGATTCGCTCGTTGTATATCGGCCTGGGCTACTTGGCCTTTCTGTAGGTTACGGCATAGCAGGATCAGATCAAAGGAACGAATGGCCAGTTCCTTAGCCGTGGCCAGTCCCAAGCCAGTATTAGCGCCAGTGATAAGAGCGGTTTTGATACCCATCAGATAGTTTAGTTAACAGGTTTTATTGTTGATTAATCTTATGCTGGCTACCGCTTGTATCAGGCTTGTAGAGCGATTATAAGCACAGGTTTTCATCGTATAGCAGCGTTGTATTAACTAATGGTTAGCCTAAGAGTTTCGCCAGAAAGTCTGATACTATCGAGTAAGGAACTATGAGAAGAATAAATAATAACATGGCGTTTAATGAAAAATAAAAAATCAGTAATATATAATAGGTTTATATTTGTAAACAAATTATTTATTATTTGGTGTATTTATACATATGTTATGTACTTGATTTCTATTTAATGAACAGATGTGTTCTGCTTATCGATAGCGAGCCTGATTTAGTAGAAAACTTGACTATTTCATTGATATTAAATGGATATATGGTTGATACTACCAATAACGGACCAATAAGAACAGATAAGCCCCGACAGACTCAGCCCAACCTGATTATAGGTGATATCATGATGCCGGTAGAGAGCGTATGGGAACTTACTACACGGATTTGGCAAACCTTCCGCAAAACAATATACCAGGAATGAGCCATTATAAGCTGCCAGTAAAGAAAACCAAAAAAGCCAGCGATGGCATTATAGAGGCCAATTTGTCTATTAACGATTTCTTGGATATACCGGTAGGAATAATTGTATGTCAACCCGTAAGTGGAGAAACTGGCTCTATTATAAATCTAAAAATTACATATTATAATTCATTCGTATCGTCACTATTCAATCTAAATTTGATCGAAGGGGAATCACTTTCTTTTGATCAAATTCCTTATCTGAAGACGCTACTCAACCCCGCTTATACGGTATTGGAAACCGGAATTTCTTTCACCATAGAATCGTATGAGAAGGAAAGAGGCTATTGGATAGAGAGTTCGATTAATAAAACTAACGAAACGTGCACTATCTATTTGCAGAATACCACGCAGAGAAAAAATTATGAAAATACCCTGCAACGCAAGCTACAGTTTGATTCAATTATTTCGGAAATATCCAGTCGATTAATTAATATAACATCGACTGAACTGGATGCGTATATTGTAGAATCGCTGGGCAAAATCGGGAGCCATATTGGAGCTGATCGAGTTTACATTCTTAATTGCTCTACGGATGGACTTTTGATGACTCGTACGCATGAGTGGTGTGCTGAAGGTATTGATTCCTTCCAGAAAGTTCTTCAAAACGTGTCTACCAGCCTTTTCCCCTGGTGGCGCCAGAAATTAGTTAATCAGGAACCCATTCTATTAAAATCGCTTGATGAACTACCGGCCAGTGCGGTCGTGGAAAAAGAGCGTCTGATGGCCCAGAACATTCAGTCCCTTCTGGTAGTCCCTATGGTTTTCAATAGCAAAAATGTTAGTTACATCGGTTTTAATGCAGTTCGAGAACAACAGGATTGGGATAAAAATGAAATTGATTTATTAAAGACTTTTGCCGCAATACTAATAACGGCCACGAATCGGATAAGTCGTGAACAACTGATACAACGGACTAACGAGCGGCTAGAAGGGTTAAGTCGTATTAGCAAGGCTTTACTGAACAGCAGTCTGCTGGCTGAACAACCGGATCAAACGGCCTTAAAACACATCTATGACTTGATTCCCTGCGAAGTTGGTGTTGTTTTTCGCATCGACAAGGCGGGCCAACTGGCGTACACGGAAAGTCGAATGAGACGCGGTCAACGGGAGGACTGGCCGGGAATTCGTGTTTCGGCTAAATATCTGCATCATGCCTTACTGTCGCAAGGCAGGGAGGTACTGATACACGATCTATTAATGGATGGTACCGGCTTTCCACCTGACTTTAACCCATATGATTGGGGGCATCGATCTTTTCTGGCCATTCCATTACTGGCTCATCAGCAATACATTGGCCTCTTGATACTGCTTGATAAATCGCCTAGCTTTTTTACCGAGGAACATGTATTTATTGCTCGGGAGGTTGCCGGTCAGTTATCGATTCTATTATTCCAGGAAGATGTCAATCAGCAATTAATCACGCAAACCAACCAGCTAGGTAAAAGCAATGAACTTTTACAGGCCATCATTGATAATATTCCGGTTGGATTAACACTCTGGCAACCTGTCCGTAAAGACAGTCGTGTTATTGACTTTATCTATTTGCTAACTAATCCGGTGAATGCCACCATGACGGGGGTAAGCCAGGAATTAATGATGGGGCAATCTCTGGTAACCTTATTCCCACATATCCTCGAAACCGGTTTATTTGACAAATTAATAAGAACAGCTGAAACAGGGGAAAGTCAACACTTCGAATTTCTGGACAAGCTGCCAACTGGTGAATTATGGGGTAACTATTCGTTGGCTCTAGTGGACGATAAGCTGTTATTTACCGTAAGTGACATTACTCATCTTAAACAAATAGAAGAACAACTCCGGCAAAACAACTCGGATTTGGAACAGCGGGTGTCAGACCGATCTACCGAAATTCAAGAGCTTTTTGCTATGCAGCGAGCCATCTTAAAATATGCTGGATTAGCCATTTCCGCGACTGATACAAAAGGCATTATTACACTTGTCAACCCTGCCCTTGAAATCATGACAGGATACAAGGCCGACGAATTGGTTGGGAAAGTGACCCCTGGGGCTCTTAGAGAACCTGAGTTTTTCCAACAGCAAATTCATCAGTTAAAACCCAACCTGAATGACCCTTCTCTAACCGGAGAGGACATGATTGGGGCTTATGTTACGAAGAATGATTTTCTGCAACGAGAAAATATACTTCTAACGAAGGAGGGACGACGAATACCGGTCTTGTCAACGGTCAGTGGGCTCTATGATGATCAGGAAAACCTGATTGGTTTTGTCGATTTGGCGATGGATATATCCAAATTGAAAGCCATTGAACAGGAGCTGATCCAGGCTAATCAGCGTAGTCAATTGGCGACTATGGCGGGTAAACTGGGTGTTTGGGAGTGGAATTTGCTCACCAATGAAGTAGAATTAGATGAGAATTTTGTTACTCTGTTTGACATGGCACAAAAAACCGTAGGGAACCGAATGGAGAATTTTGAGCCGCTGGTTCATCCCGACGATTTACCCTTGCTTTACCGTCACGTACAACAAGCCATTAAAGAAAGAACACCTGTTGATGTTGAATACCGAGTTATATTACCCAGCGATAAGTCGGTTCATCATATAAAAGCAGACGGTCTGGTTCTTCAAAATGAACTCGGACGAACCGATCGTATAATTGGGGTAATTCGTGACCAGACGGCTACAAAACAAGGAGATCAGGCCCTAAAGGAAAGCGAACAGCGGTATCGATCGCTGGTTAATCATCTTAAGGAGATCGTCTTTCAAATCGATGCAACCGGCCTGCTGATTTATTTAAATCCTGTCTGGCAGGAGGTAACCGGTTTCAGTGTCGGTGAAGCGTTGGGTAAGCCGTTTCTGGATTACGTGTTTCCTGCAGATTGGGAGTCTAACCTGAAACTTTGTGAGATTCTGATATCCCGCCAAAAAGCGTACTATAAACACGTTACCCGGTATATTCACAAGGAGGGAGGGTACCGCTGGATTGAGGTGTTCGCTCAGTTAACGCTGGATGAACACAACGTTGTAACGGGGATTACCGGCACATTAACGGATATTACGGAGCGTAAAAAGGCCGAAGAAGCTCTTTTAGAAAGTGAACAGCGTTTTCGCGATATCGCCGAGAATGTGGACGAAATCTTTTGGATCCGAGACTTAAAGGAGCCTAAGTTTATTTATATGAACTCGGCTTACGAAAAATTTAGTGGACAGAAATGTCAGTATTTATACGAAAACCCATATTCATTTTTAACCTTTATTCTGGAAGAAGACCGGCAAAAAGTAGTGGAGTTTTTTGTTAGTGAAGATCTGGATCTGAGCTTCGATTTTCGGGCCAGACACCAGGATGGTAGCATACGGTACTTAAGTGTTCGGCAATTTAGGGTAAAAACCGATGAAGGTGTGTTATTGCGTCGAATCGGTGTGGCCACCGATATGACAACGACTATCGAAAAAGAATTAATTCTGGAAGAATCACTAAAAAAAGAACGAAATCTAAATGCACTTAAATCTCAATTTATTGCAGTAGCATCGCATGAATTTAGAACGCCACTGGCTACCATCAGTTCAAGTGTGGAATTAGTGAAACATTACATTAATGTAAATATAGATGGTTCTACAACTGCCTTAATTAATAACCATATTGATAAAATTTATCGAAAAGTATTCTTATTAAATGATCTAATATCAGATACGCTGACAATTAGTAAAATTGAAGAAGGACAAATCGCTTTGAATCCACAATTAATTGATTTGGTGAATCTATGTGAAGATTTAGTGAAATTCTATTTTGGTGACAGGGGAGATAATCGTTATGTAGAATTTATAGTTACGGGTAGTCCAGTAGCGGTCAATATAGACAAAAAGATAATGGAACATGTTTTAACCAATCTCTTGTCTAATGCTTTTAAGTTTTCAATTAAAAACCCAACGTTAAAAATTAGTTTTGAACGAACACTTGTCTATTTGTTTGTAATAGATGAAGGGATTGGCATACCTAAAAAAGACATTCCTAATTTATTCGACAAATTTTTCAGAGCTAGTAACGCTAATACGTTTCAGGGTACGGGTCTTGGTCTAGCCATTTGTTACGAGTACATAACCCTGCAAAAAGGACGTATTAATGTTGAAACGGAGGAAGGAGTGGGCACAACCTTCAAGGTTACACTTCCTCTTACCCCTTAGCGTATACTATTCATTTTAACTAATTAGTGTTAGATCCAGATCGGGCTGTTTGGTGAAAATCAACAACGTATGCTTACCAAACTGCTGCTGATTGAAGACCAGGCTTCTTTGCGAGAAAATATAGCTGAGATACTCACCCTTAATGGTTATCAGGTGGTTACGGCGGAGGACGGTCGACAAGGCATTTCTCAGGCGGTACTTGATCCACCCGACTTGATTATTTGCGACGTTATGATGCCCAAATTAGACGGGTATCAGGTATTGGAAATCGTCCGGTCAACCCCAGCGCTAGTCCGGACACCGTTTATTTTCCTAACGGCCAAAACTGATCGAACAGACTTGCGTCATGGCATGGATTCGGGGGCTGACGATTACCTGACAAAACCGGTTGCGAGCCGCGATTTGATAATGGCCATTGAAAGTCGGCTTAGGCATAAACAGCAATGGATGACCGTAGAAAAGCTACCAATACTTTATCGGACCAACATTCGGGGATATAATGATAAGGGTAGTATGACACTTCTTACTGAGGATTGTCTTTATTTTTTCACGCAAAAAAGGAGGTATTATGTGCTCCACCCTCTAGGAACCTTTCAACTTAGTGGAACTATTGAGGACTTAGCGACCCAATTGGACCCGGTGCAGTTTTTTCGAGTTAACCGAAAGGAGATCATCCACCGGAACACTATCCAACGCTACACGTATTGGCAGGAAGGCAAATACTGCCTGTTTCTCTTAATCGGTGAGCGAACCAGCGAGGTTATTTTGCCGAGAGCCCGATACAGGCTCTTCCTCGATTGGCTACAATCTTCTTCAAAGAAACAATAAAACTATACAGGCTGTAAAGTGGAGGCAAGTCTGGTCGTTCCAGTCGCGCGTAATACACTGTTATTTGAATATCCGGCGGGCAACTACACAGGCCATTATTAATAATTATAACACTGAGATGGTCGGCTTTATCGACACAGTGAACTTGCTTACCTCCGCAAGACCAGGCAACAACCCAATGAAGCCCAAAGTCGGCGAAAATGTGATGCCGACTTTGGGCTTCATTGGGTTGCCGGAGCAGTGGTCAAAAGGATAGCCAGTGGCCAGACAACTGCCTACAGTTCATAGTGACTTGTTCTTGGTATTCAATGGGGCCTGCACAATCGGGTGATTTCAGGACGGGTCAAACAGTGCTCAGTAGCGGCTCTTGAAGCAAGGTGAACTGAACAAGCTACTCCATGTGGCTTTTCGCAGACAGATTATTGATCAGGATAAGCAACTTATTTTTTAGGCCAACCAACTCGTCAAGTGTCATATCGTCCGAGAGTAAACTGGTCTCCAGCTCTTTCGGAGTGGAAGCGGCCTCCATCCGTAACTGATTTCCCTTATTGGTGAGTCTGATAATGACTTTTCGTTCATCTTCTTTGGAACGCTGCCGCTCCAGTAAGTCTTGAGTCTCCATCCGCTTTAAGAGGGGGTCACCGTGTTGGTGTTGAGAATCCATTTTTTGGTGATTTCATTAATCGGAATGACATCCGTTTCCCAAAGAACCAGTAAGCCTAAATAATGGGGATAGGTTATCCCTAACCGGTCCAAAAAAGGCTGGTATTCCCGAACAATTAATCGCGACGCTGCGTAGACGGGAAAGCAAAGCTGATTCGCGAGTAGGAGTTCGGTTGAGGTCATTAGCTAAGTTGGCTCAATCATGGATGGCCATAAAGTTGCCAAAGCAGTAAATTGGGCCGTCAATTATTTACCGAGCCTATTTTTATTGAACTAGCCCATTATTATTTCTTTTCGTTAAGTAGCCAAGAGCTCCAGTAGACCACAAGGCCCAAGCGATGAGTACCGGTTGAAAAAACAATCGAATCAGCCGGGCCTGGTCTGTATTAAGGCCAAATGCATCGGTGCTATTTACGTATTGGGCTATGTTACCCGGAAATACCAACACGTAAAACAACCCAAGAACCAGGCCAACCTTGACCTTTTGTTTTGACCAAAAAATCATGCTAAGCCCTAATGAGAGTTCAACCATGCCCGACAAAAGAACGACAATGTCTTTAGAGAGGGGTATCCAATTGGGTACCTGTGCCTGAAACTCGGCTCGTTGGAAGGTAAAATGGCCAATGGCAGCAAACGTCATAAAAATCCCCAAGACGATCCTAAAAGCCGTTTGACGTGTGCTGGTTTTGCTAGTTTCCATACTTACTGAATCTTGATAAAATAAACGTAGAATACCTAAATTGTTGGTGAATCAATATTACCCCGAGTTGCATTGGAATAGGGGCATACCGTATGCGCTTTATCGACCAGTTGATGCGCTCTGTCGTTCTCAATACCGGGTATGTTTACCGCCAAAGTAACCCCCAATTGAAAACCGCCTTTCCCATCCGGATGCAAGGCAACGGATGCTTTTACGGTTGATGGGAATTCTGGCTTTATTGTCTCTTGGCTCATGACCAAATTGAGCGCACTATCAAAGCAAGGAGCATAACCTGCGGTAAACAGTTGCTCTGGTTTTGTCTGTCAGAATCAGCCAGAAAGCCCGCTTAAACGGGTAGATATCTCTGAAAGGTGGCTCCATGGCCAGGCTTGCTGAGGGCCGTGATCGCTCCCCCGTGATTGGCTACCACCTTTTGGTAAATAGCCAGACCAATGCAACGGCGACCCGTCGAAGTTTGGTTTTCGCTTACGTTGATGCATCTGATAGGACCGGTCCGCCGGTGCGGTTAAGTAGTTCACTGATGCATGAGGAAGGGCCTAATCCCCCATCAGTGTGCGTACTAGAGTAAGGCTGGACAAACTTATAAAAGAGGTTTTTGGGTAAACTTACTTTGGGTAAAGGTATAACAGCTAAGCTCAAATGATACAATTAATAAGCTACTACTTCTAAACTACCATTGGCTTTCCCTACTTTATAAAGTGCAAAATCCGGGAATAGATACGTAGCTTGTCATTAGTAGCCGGAATGGTTTATCTAGTGAGTGAAAAGTAAGTAGTTTAACGTTGTACTATTCTTAGCCAAGTTTAATAAGTAAAAGTATGTTGAGGGTATATTCTAAGATCAACCACCCCATATAAGCCGTGAAAACTGGGCAAGTTGTCGCTTGGAAAGGGGAAGAAGAAAGCCTGCCTTATGTTAAGGGAATATCCGTAGATTGATAGGATCAATCGCGAGTAAAGTACCCCTAAAAACAGCTCCTGAATTATTATTACAGTTGGTTATTAAATAGACCGTGAAGCAGATATTGACCTTACCCATTCTAACTTCTTACACTTGTGATAATATTCTTAGCCTTTATCCGTACGACAGCTATAGCCTTACTTTGTTTTATAGCGGCTATGACTGTTTCCCACCTACTCATCTGGTTATGTACAGCACTTGATATTCCCCTTAGCATAACAAGTAAGGGATGGCTTGGGGTAGTTTGCTTAATAGTGGCTTGGGCTTCTTATCGGCTATTTTTTCGTCAAGTTTGGCGTAAAGAGGGTGATGAGTGGATTCAAGAATAGTCTTGGATTAACATAATGCCACTAATACAGCAAAACAGATTGAGTATATGGCACATTATATACTCGACTTTAAGAACATGCGTTGTTGGGAAAAATAGCTCCTTTCCAGTATGAAAACAGCACCCTATTTCTACTTAGTAATCTTTCTTTTTGTAACAATACCACCGCAAACAATCGCCCAGCAACTCACCTTAAGCAGTTCCAGGACAGCATTTGGAAAAGGCTCTGAGCAACTCACTGTTACTTATGGCTATGGTCGAGGTAGTTTAGCTGAGAATCGGAGTGTTATACAAATCCAAGCTGGATACTATGTGGCCAATCGATTACTAATTGGAGTAGCAGGCTCAATGATGCGGAAATGGATAGGAGAGTTGCATACAGATAATAAATTTAGTGCAGGCCCCTTAGTACGCTATCAATTTACTTCCAGTCGCCTGTCTCCCTTCGCTCAATTGGCTTACCAACTAGGCAACCCCACTTTAGATCCTACCCGACATCAAGCGGTTATGTTCACACCAGGGGTAAACTTGGCTCTACTATCTCAAGTTCGGATTGAAGCTAGTTACGGCTTCCTTTTTATTCCCAGTAGAGAACGAATTGGCCAGCCTCAACTTGGGGCTACTATTTTATTCGGCAGCAAACGCTAAAGAGAGGATTTCGTTAAATAAAAAGATAATTCTAACCGAACTCGTACCCCTATTATAAAGAAAATCTCTTTACACAAAAATAGTTATACAACTCCCTCGTGACCCGGACTACCAGTTGTTCAATATCCGATTCTTTACTGACATCACAGGGTATGGTAGCCACCCCAAGTTCGTTCCCGGCTTATACTGCCTGAAGAAGGGTACTTACCGGATCACCGGCCGGCTTGCCTTGGATACTGGCAAAAAACGCTTTGGTATAAGGGGCCTCCATGTGTGCTTATTTGTGGTATATCGCCACTCAAAGGCCTATTCCAATGACATAGTTTTGTTTGGATTAAATTTACCATTAACTTTGCTTGCATATTGCAAGTGAACAGTGGTAGGGCACTTTGCTTGCGAATGGCAAGTATTTTTTTTGTTTTTAGGAGATAAAACCGCGCTCGGATTGCCCACTGAGCTTTACACTTGATTTCTTTGGTGACAAGTGGTCATTACTGATTTTACGGGATATGATGCTGGAGAATAAATCGACCTATGGCGAATTTCTGAGATCGGACGAGAAGATTGCGACCAATATCCTGGCGGACCGGTTAAGTATGCTGGAGACGTATGGCTTTGTGATCAAGCAAGTTGCCACCGATAAGAAATCTAAGTTTGTCTACAGCCTGACCGAGAAAGGCATTTCACTGGTACCTGTTATTATGGAAATTGGCCTTTGGGGATCGACATTTAATCCACCGGGGCTGAATCCTCAACTGCTCAATGCTCTGGAGCAGAATAAGGAAGCCACCATCAGCAGCCTACAGGAAAAGCTGAGAAGTAAGCCGCAACTGTAAGTACCATCGAATCCTACCTATATGATCCATTCACTCGATAATCCGGTTTGGTCTGCGTTGACTTCCGGTAACCAACAATTTGCTCTGGGCAATCAGCAGGCAAAATATTATAACCCTCAAATCGCTCCGTTTGTGGCCCTTGCTAACTATACGCGAGCGCATTTTGATGTCTTATGGCATACGATTCCCTATGATCAGCCGGTTGCCATTTTTACTAATGATCAGCAACTTGACCCTTCGCCTTGGGTGATCGTGAACCGGATCGATGGCTTTCAGATGCTGTTCGAAGGACCAACACCAAAACAGGAACCTAGAGCCGAACTGGTCCACTTAACCGAACAGGATATTCCCCAGATGCTTGCTTTAACCCAGCTCAGCCCGCCCGGTCCTTTTCTGCCCCGGACTATTGACTTGGGTGGTTATGAGGGTGTTTTTGCCGGAGATAATCTGATCGCCATGGCTGGTCGCCGGTTCGATAGTGGTGCTCACGTGGAGATTAGTGCAGTCTGTACGCATCCCGATCATACCGGAAAAGGGTACGCCCGGTGGTTGATTGATAGCCAAATTCAACAGATACGGGCGGAAGGTAAAGTTCCCTACCTCCATGTCCGGGCGGACAACACCCGGGCTCACCGTATTTATCAGCGTATGGGCTTTGTAACCCGGTCAGAAGTGATTATCTACATTTTAAAGAAAGGCTAATTTTTTCGTTAAAAATAGCTAGAGCAATTTGTCTGATTGGGCCCGCGACGGCACAGTCCGTCGTTGGGCCGCCCGGCGGGATATGACAGTGTCTATTATTGGGAAGATGTGCAACGGGCTTTACGTATTGCCGCTGGTGTGGATTTTCGCCATTGATCCACTGGAGCCGTTTCTCATCCAGAGCTTTCTTGGTCCGCTACCCAATCATCTTACGTGTCTGCTGAGCCGGAACCGCGAAGAACTGTATACGGCTACCCATCCAAGACTGAATCGTCACCTTCCAGCGGCAAGCGAATGGTGAACGTAGTGCCTTTGTTTTCCTCGCTCTCTACCGTCAGATGGCCCCGGTGCAGTTCGACAAACTGCCGGGCAATCACCAACCCTAAGCCCGTACCCGCAATGCCCGCCGTATTACTGGCCCGAAAGAATGCCTGAAACAGGGTTGATAATTCGCCCTCCGGTATGCCGATACCTGTATCTATCACTTCCAGCACCAGGCTAGCCTCGTTGAACACAATCCGTAGGCAGGGTGAAGCACCGGTGGAAAACTTAAAGGCATTCGAGAGCAGGTTGACCAGTACATGACTCATTAGTTTGTCATCCAGATAGACCCGTCGGGGTGTACCCTCAATGAGCAACGCAACGCTACGATCATCGAAGAGATGTCCCTTAAAATGGAGGGAAATCAGTTCCTCGATCAGCGCGATGAGGTCTACCCACCGGGGCGTAAAGGCTATTTTGCCCGCTTCAATTTTTCCAATGGTCAGCAAGTCGGACAGCAGCGTACTAAACTTTGCAATTTCTTTCTGAATCACCGTCACGTGATGCTCAATTGATGCGCGGGCCGTGGCAGAAGGTCGATCCAGATACATCGTAATGAGGTCAGCACTGGACTGAATGGTAGCCAGGGGGGTTCTGAATTCATGGGAGGCTGTTGAGACGAACTGCGACTTGAGCTGATTGAGTTCCTGCTCCCGCTGTAGTGACTCCAGTAAGACGAGCTCTTTTTCTTTCTGCCCCGTAACGTCATTAACAATGCCCAAGAGCCGGCTAACCTGGCCCGCCCCGTCGCGGATGACAAAGGTGCGCACTGACAGCCAGCGCCTTGACCCGTCGGCTTGCTCGAGCCGGTAGTCTAGTTGTCCCTCCTTGCCCGCCATATAGTCCCCAAAAAAAGCCCTCATCGCCGGACGGTCTTCTGCCACGATGCCCGCCATAAAGCTGGTGGGATCCTCGTAGAGATTCTGAACCGAGCGGTTCCAGACCCGTTCGTAGGCCGGGTTGATGTAGAGTAAGCGGAAAGGATCAGCCGAGTGAATCCAGAAGACTTCATCGACATGGTCGGCAAATTCGCGAAACCGCTGTTCGCTTTCCCGCAGGGCTTCTTCGGCCAGCTTCCGTTCGGTCACATCCCAGGCCACACCCATAGCCCGAATGGGGCGACCCTGTTGATTGCGCATCACCAGACCGTTGGTTTCGATGTAGCGGACCAAGCCGTCAGGCCGAACAATCCGGGTTGTATTAGTAATCTGTTCGCCTTGATTACCTACGTGGGAATGATCCAGAAAAGCGGCCAGATCATCAGGATGGACCAGGTTTAGATACGACTTGAAGGTCCAGTCGGTCTGGTCGGGCTCCAGGCCATGCAGCGCCCACATGCGCTCGTCCCAGATCAGGCGACCCGTCTCCAGGTCATCGTCAAAGATACCCTGGCCAGCGCCCTGAGTGGCTAATTGTAGCCGTTGATTGAGGTTCCGTAGCTGGTTTTCATTCTGTTGGCGATCGGTGATGTCGTGGGCCGATCCGTACACCACCCCATCAATGGCAATGGCATTCCACTCAACGATGCAATAGGTGCCATCTTTTTTGCGGAACTGGTTGATCTGGTTGCGAACCGGTTGATGAAGGATATTCACCAGTAACTGCTGATAGACAAACTTCTGCTCGTCGGGATGAATCAACTGTAAAAATGGGATGGTCAGCAATTCGGTTTCCGAATAGCCCAGTCCGGCCTGAAAAGCCTCGTTGATTTTTGCTAGATTTCCCAGCGCGTCGGAGATACAGTGCATGTCCAGAGCTCCCTCAAAGAAGGTATTCAACGCTCTGTTCTGCTGATGAGCCTGCTCCTGAGCTGTTTTTAGGGCGGTGATATCGGTGGCGATACCCACATACCCGATCAGCGTTCCCGTCTCATCCTGCAAACGGCTGGCCGCCAGCAGAATCGGGACGGCCCGGCCCCGTTTGCCGATGACGATGCACTCTTGGTACAAATACGCCTGGTCGGCCAGCACTCGTTGAAAAAAAGACTCGTGTGCGTGAGCCGCTTTGGCCGGTAGCCAGACAATGACGGGGATAGACCCAGTAGCGGTTTGCGGCTTTAGGTGAGCCACCCGGCCAAGGAGTTCCCGGACCGGGTAGTCCAGTAAGGATTCACAGGCTTGGTTGGCGGTTTGGATAACCCCGTTGATGTCGGTGGAGAGAATAGCTTGGCCGGCATGTTGGAGAATTGCCTCCTGTAGCGTTGATAACTGACGGATATGTCGGATATGATCAGCTACCCGCTGTTGCCGTTGTTTAGTCTGTTGGGGAAGCTCGTTAGGGCGTTGATGGGGGAGCCCTTCCAGTCCTTCCAGTACTACCCGCGGTTGGGCCGGCGTTACCCGTTGCGGTTGAGTAGGGGGTTGGGCCATGACCATAATCAACTCGGGGTCTACCATGGGCCTCAGGGTAAGCTGTAACCAGATGTTTGGGCCAGGATCGTATTCAAGCACCTGTTGGCACTGGCCCAACCGGAGTACCCTCACCAATTGCTTGAACAAACCCCTTTCCTGAACAGTCGGCAATAATCCACCGGCCCGTTGACCGGTTAGTTCCTGGGGCGTTCGGCCCAAGAGTTGGGCGAAGGCCGGATTAACCGCTTGGTAGCGGAAGTGGGTAATCTGCCGTTGGCCATTGCGAATGGGTTCCAGAAAGGCCACTCCCTGGGGAGCATAAGTAAACCAGAATTGTGACAGCTTTTCCAAATTGGGCGGGGTTAGCGGGGCTTTAGGGTAGGCGGGCTATGGGGTATAATCAGGCGTAAGGGATAACCCACGCGGATAAGCAAAACCGGCGGCTCTTTTTACCTGGCTCGCCAAGGCCGCATCACTTCGGACACTCAAGGTAGACGTAACGGCAAAGCCCAGCCGGGTCAGAAGATCGACCAGATGGTGGCGAATTTGGTCTTCATCGTCGATAACCAGCAGGCGAATGGCCATGTAAAAGGGGCTTAAGTCGGGCACGACTGCCTGATCAGGTTGATACAAGCACCCCACTAAGGATGGGCTTCTTTACAAGAAGGAACAAGAGACGGGCTGGTGGCTGGTAGATGTGGTTTACCCCTGACAAACATTCTGCTATTCTGATGTAACGTAAGCTGTTTTGTACCAGGCGTGTTTGAATGAAACATGTGTTTATGGATAATTACTAAAGTTACCAATAATTATTTTATATAAGTTTAAGTATATTTTATTTACATAAAGTAAATGATTGTAATGCTGATTTTTACTATCTGTCCAACTCAATTGGTAGCATACAATTCGTTATTTGTTCAAGTCAGATGGGGAATTGCAGAGGTCAATCTGAATCAACTTATAGCCTGCCATAATCGCTCTTGCATTCAAAATTTATAGGCGACTGGTTCGTACCATTTTAATTCGTTTATTTAACTTATTGAAGACTAAGCCTTGGCGTTTGTCCTTTGTGGACGGATCGAAACTTTTAGTAATTAACAAGCGAATAAGCGATGAACGGATCGTTGAAAAAGGGGGTAAAAATAGGGCTAATTGTTGCCGCTATACCGCTGGTTATCGCTGGCCTACTCTATTACGTTTTAGTCCATAATTTAAAGGACATCCTGAAATATGCCGTTGAGAAACAAACGAAGGGCGGTTATACGGTTAACAGTAAAGACATTCGGCTTTCGCTGCTCGACAAAACTATTCGGATTGATGAGCTAGTCCTGACTCGCAAAGACACCACGAACGTACTCCTATACTATAATCTTACTATTCCCAAAGCCTATTTATCCATTGAGTCCTGGCAGGAACTACTGGTCGATAAACGCGTATCTATCGATAGCTTTTCGGTGGAGAAACCCGAGGTCGTTATTCACGACTATAAAGCACCCGAAACGAGCCGCCGGCAAACGAGTTTTCAAACGGCCATGATTCTGGAAAACCTTCAGAAAGCCCTGGCTCATCTGCATGCCAAAGCCTTTACGATTCAACACGGTTCGCTGACGATTTACAAACGAATTAATCCGGTTCCTTTCCGCATCAACGACGTCACGTTTACGGTCCGCAACTTTCAAAAAATAGACAATAACGATAAACACGTATTTGGCTCCGACAACGTAGAATTGGCCCTGGGTCGACAGCGCTGGCAGTTATCAGACGGTAAAAATAACCTGAGTTTTACCGGACTTCGCTTTTCAAGTGCCACCCAGTTATTCGAGATCGACTCTATTCTGTTTCAGAAACCGGCGACGGCGGGGCAGGGAGAAACAAGCTTACGAGCGGATAGATTTTTCTTTACGTCGAGTCACCTCCCGGCGGTTTATCAGAAAGGCGAACTGATTCTCGATACGCTCATTTGCGTCAGACCCATACTAACGCTTCCGCTGGGGGCTAATAAAAACCAGTCCCAGGATACAACGATTCATTCGAACCTAAAGAGTCTGTTTAATGACGTAACGATTCGCTACACCCAAATAAAAGATGGTGAAATTTTGTTGGCTGGGCACACCCGTAAGGCCTCCCGGGCAGGCACTAAGAAAGCCAACCTGACTATTTACAACCTGGTCTTTAACCCCCGTAAACAGCCATCCCTGAGCACAGACAGCCTTCGGTTGAATCTAAAAAACATCACCTTTTTCTCGAAAGACAGTCTGTTTAAAATAGCGGTTGAATCCTTCACGCTGCTTAACCACGATGTCCTCTTTAACCAGGTAGCCTACGGTCCGGTAGCGCGTCAGGCGTCGGGTAACCAGCTAACGTTTACCGCTCCGGCCCTGCGACTCAGAAACATCAGCCTCGAAGACTTGCTACGAAAACGGTTAGTGGCGACGGATGCCCAACTGGTGAGACCATTCATCCGGATAGTAGCCACCAAAAAAACGCCAGCCACCACCCGCCCCGACACGGCTACCGTAACCCGGCACACTAAAATCGATATGTACCAAACCCTGCACGGACTGGCCGAACTGCTACAGGTGAAAACGTTTCGCATCATCGACGCCAGTGCTCAGTATACGCTGGCGGGTTACAAGCCCGTAACCGTAGACCTGAAAAATATGAATGCGACCATTTTGCTGAACAAGCTGCTACTGAGCGATTCGCTGGTCGATATCAAACACGCTATGCCCAGGCTGACTATCGGTCAGGTAAACGCAGTGGCCAATGGGATGAAGCTGGGACTGAATCAATATACCTTCGACGGTAAAAAACGGCACAACTGGCTCGGTAAACTCCGTCTGGATTTAGCAAACGGCACTACCCTAACCGGCGAGAAACTCTATTGGGAAGTATTCGACTGGGACGTGTTTCAAAAAACGAAAGCGATTCAGATTGATCAACTCCGAATGAGCACACTGACTGTTGATGCAAACGTAGCAGGGAGACCCAAGGCTACCAAATTCGATAGCCTGTCGGTAAAGTCAACAGCCAGCGCAAATCCCAAAAAACCGTTACCCCGCCTGCGAATCGGTCAGCTTCACGTCGGGCGGATAGCCATGAAGGCTACTTTACCAAACCAGACGCTGGCGGGTTTTGGGGGCGAAGGTATCCAGGTCGATAAACTGACTACGGACGCCCACTTCTTCCGGTGGGCGCAAGTCAGCGGAAAACTGAATACACTTTATTTCAATCAGCCCGGCGGGAAGCAGATCACGGCCGAAACACTGGTGCTGAACACCCAGCAAAATAACACGCTTACCAACCTGACTTACGTCGATAATCAACCGGACCAAACCCTTCAGATTCGATTGCCACAACTCGTGCTCAACGGCCCGTTTTCGTCTACCGATTTTTCGGCTGTAGCCCTGAGTTCAGTACAGGTGGAACGACCCGAACTAACGATGGTTTCGGAGCCGCAACAAAGGCCCGCTGGACGGGCAAACGTGTTTTCTATTCCGCTTAACCTTATCCTGACGAAGCTACATGTCAATCAAGCGCTGGTGAATTATACTGCCCAAAAAGGACAGGATTCAACGCGCATCCAAACCCGGGTTGATATGGAAGTAGCTTCGCTAGTGGCTAAAAAAAACGAGGCCGTTACGGTGGCTTCGGTGCGCGTGAGTCCGGCGGGCCTGACGGTGGGAATGCCTACTCTACAAACAACAGTGCCGTCGGTCAATATACAACTACTCAACGGAAAACTGTCGGTGACCCCATCCGGCAAGCCGACGCTAGCCGCGCACGTGATGGCTGATTGGGAAGTTGCCGGGCTACACCCCAAGCTGTCGGCTAAGAAACATAAAACACCCGTTGATCTTCGGGTGAACGGTATTACCGGTAACGTCGATCTACCGGATTTTCGCTGGACAGCGGGCACGAAAATACCCTGGACGACTTGGGTAGACCACGCCAACGTAGCGATTCAGGGCTTGAATTTTAAAAGCACCACTACCCATCTGGAGGCTGAAAAGGTAGTGTGGACGCACAAATCGTCTCAGTTGGAACTGGACAACTTTAGTATCTATCCAACAAAAAGTAAAGAGGATGCTATGGGTCCTTCTCAGCTACAGGGCGATTATATCATGGTGCACGGCAGAAAAGCCCAACTAAGCGGCATTAAAACCTACCGCTGGTATCATGATTCAACCATTGCCATTACGCACATTCTTCTGGATCATATTAACACGGATGTGTCGCGGGATAAGCGGTTGCCTGATCCCGCCCAGCTACCCAACAAACCCATGCCGACCCGGTTGCTAGCCGGTATCAAGGTACCATTTCGGGTGGATTCAATTAGCGTCATCAACAGCCAGGTGAACTACCACGAAACGTCAAAACTGACCAATCGGGTTGGTACGATTCCCCTCAAAGAAATCAATGGCACCCTAAAAATTATTACTAACCGACCCAATCATGCCGCTGATAGTTTAACGCTGTTGGCCAGCACCAAACTGTTAGGTTTACATATCAAACAACTGCACTACCGGGAGTCCTACGGCGATTCACTGTCAGGCTTTCGGATGGGGCTGAACACGTCGGATTTCCACATGACCGAGCTAACCCCAATCACGAATCCAATGGCGACTGCCGATCTGGACGATGGGTATCTGGAGCCGATGACCGCCCGGATGGCGGGCAATAAATACGCATCCGTGGGCAACATGCGGTTCTTCTATAGCGGTTTAAAACTTCGCCTGCTGGGTCATGCTGACACGACCCGGAAGTCAATACTGATCCGCTTCGAAAATTTCATCGTTGGCAAAGTGCTACGCAAAAAGAATCAGCAAATGGCTCGCATTTTCTACGACCGTGATCAGAAGAAATTCATTTTCGGCTACTGGATCAAATCCATTATGAGTGGTGTGCTGGTCAGTGTGGGCGTAAAAGGAAACAAGAAGTACCATGCCAATTACCTAAAACTAAGCCAGCAGCATTCACTTCCCATCGAAGAGTAATGGCTTCTAATCAGAACTTGTAGGCCGCAAACAACGATTTCCCCATGAACGAATTTACGCACATACGGATGATCATGGGCTTTATTCTAAGCCTGAGTGTTGCCCAGCTGCTACGGGGAGTAGCCAAGTTAATCGTGCATCCGACCCGAAGCAGACCCTATTGGGTGCATCTGATGTGGGTGGTGTATATATTCTTAGCCATCATTTATTTCTGGTGGTGGGAGTACCGCCTGCATGAACTGACGCAATGGACGTTTTTGTCCTACGTGGGCGTGATTTTTTACATTGTTCTCTACTACCTGCTCTGTTCGTTACTCTTCCCGGAAGACCTATCCGACTATGAGGGGTTTAAGGACTACTACTACGCCCGGCGACCATGGTTTTTCAGTATTCTGGCAACCACATTTCTGATGGATGTGGTGGATACGATGATTAAAGGGTCAATCTATTTTAAGAATTTGGGACCCGAGTACCCCATCCGCATCGGTATTCATATTGTCCTGTGTCTATTAGCCGTAAAGTGGCGAAACGAACGGTACCATGCAGGTTTAGTCTTTGTCTTGTTAGGCTACAATATTTCCTGGATTGCCCGACACTATTTTGTTGAATAAATAGATCAGGCTACGGGTTGAATTTAGGTTTACAGTACTGACGACATCACCCTTTTCTAGCCAATAAAACCGTCCGTTTACATCTATCTAAACTAATAAACCACTATGTATCCAATGCCCCTTACGGTCAAACGGTCGATTGAGTTACTGGGTCTGTTTTTGTTGGCCACGCTCATTTTGGTGGGTAAAGCGGTAATTATGCCCTTGTTGATAGCCTTTTTCATGACTATTATTCTGCTGCCCGTTTACCGGTTTTTGTTAAAGCGAAAACTGCCTGAATCCGTGGCTATCCTGTTGTCAATCGGGTTGATGATTGTAACCGGCGTTGGTGTAGTCTGGTTTTTCTCGGCCCAGATCAGTAAGCTCCTATCCGATTTCCCGCACATCAAGCAAACCATCCTGCTTCATTCAAAGCAGGTCAGTAACTGGCTGAGTGAGCGCACTCAGTATTCCACCCAACAGCAGGGTCAGTTTTTTCACCAGCAGAGCGCCAAGCTACTCAA
This sequence comes from Spirosoma flavum, assembly GCF_042686045.1. Classification (NCBI taxonomy): domain Bacteria; kingdom Pseudomonadati; phylum Bacteroidota; class Cytophagia; order Cytophagales; family Cytophagaceae; genus Spirosoma; species Spirosoma flavum. Next base: position 164,065 of record NZ_JBHUOM010000012.1, on the reverse strand, counting down.
CTCCGCCGGAGCAATGCTCAGTGGCGCATTAGTGTCCATTTCCTCCGTTTTTGTTTTGTTGGGCTTGCTGCCCATTTACGTGTTTTTACTGCTGTTTTACAAAAACCTACTTCTTCGGTTTGTCTTTTTGTGGTTTCCCGTGGCTCATCATGATCAGGTCGAGGAAGCCCTTCGGGAAACCGAAACAATCATCAAAAGCTACCTAATCGGTTTGTTAATTCAGATTGCGTTTATCGTTGTCATTCTGGGGGGTGCCTTAGAGATTTTGGGCGTGCCTCATGCACTGCTTCTGGGCATCATACTGGCTTTTCTAAACCTGATTCCGTACGTCGGCATTTTTGCCGGTACGCTCATCTGCGTGCTGATTATTTTGGCTTCGTCACCGGATTTACTGCCAATTGTCGAACTCATTGGTGTGGTGGTGGTCGTTCATTTTCTGGATCAGAATATTCTGCGACCTCGCGTGGTGGGATCCAAAGTAAAGATCAACGCGTTTAGTAGCATCGTCGGGGTTGTCATTGGGGGCCACCTGGCGGGCATTGCCGGTATGTTTTTATCCCTGCCCGTTATTGCGATTCTCAAACTGATCTTCGAACGGACAACCATGTTTGCTCAGTGGGGGGTGCTGCTGGGTGATGAGCGACCCACCCAAAGCCCGATGCAACGGCCCGAGCTACGGGTGAACGAATCTATCAACCCGCTGAATACCAACGAACCACAGTGAGGAGTTGCAGTCCGAATGTTGCCTTTACAGGTTGTGAATATAAGCCAGTAATAAACCCGTGGAGAAAAAAGAAGCTTTCACTGGTTTCACCTCACCCAGCATCAGGCTTGATTCCGTCGGATTATCAAAATTGACGGGTTGCTGGTAAGTAGCCGTTTGGCCATAGGTTAACAGCAGCCCGGCGCGTAGGTTAAATTTTCGTCGTTTAAAAGTACCCCCCAGTTGAGCGTGATAATTATTCCAGCGGTTGATATTAGGTACTTGGCCCTTATACTCCCCCGTTTTATCCTCCGTATTATAGCTGAAATCGGTACGCAACGAGCCAATCAGGGAAACGGCGGGATTAATAAAATAACGACTGCCGACGGCTACATTCAGCACGCCTTTACGGCTTTCCTTTAGCTGGAGGAGCTCTGTAGTTTCCAGCCGGTTAGAACCCGTATCGGGCCTGATGAAGGAGCCACTGCCGGGTGTAATTAGATTGTAAGCCGGTACGGTAAGGAAGTACTCACCGGCTAGATAAAGCTGTAATTTTTCAAAATCAACCGCGTAGCCGGCGGCTATGCTCAGGGGCATTTTGTACGTGACGGGTAGGTTTGTCTGGCGACCATTGGCCAGCAGATTCGTTTCGATACTGGTGTCAGGAACATGCAGATTGGACACGACCAGGTCGCTGGTCACAACAGCGCGTCCTTTTAGCGATAGCATGGGCGAAGATAGGACCAAGCCAATATGATGAGCGCCTGCATCGTAGGAAATGCCCCCTTTAATTCGTAGGCCAACATGCCAGTATACAGCCTGATAGGAGGATTCTACATTTATTAATGGCGGAAACAGCACACTGGCATCGGGAGTATTCACCAGCGCCCTTGAACTATATTGTTCGTAGAAATCCTGGGTGCGAATTTGCCCCTCCGCCGTGAGGCCTATTGACCATCGACTACTTAGTTTTACACCGATGGCACCCGCTGCCGTCGTCTGGCTTATGCGATTGTGGGCCGCGTATTGACCTACGTAATACTCATCACCTGGGCTATAACTATCGGCTAACACGGGCATCTGCTTATCCTGCCGCTGTGTTGTCTGGTAGTTTAGCACCGGATTGTGGAGCAGTGCATACCCTAGGGCAATGGTTCTGTTTTCTTTAAAGGCAATTGTCCCACTGATCATCTGGGGATTAATTTTAAAACTGATTCCCTGCAGGTTTTTGCCGCTGCCTACCCCATCTTTTATGGTCAATAAATCGGCTTGATACACATTCGCCGAAAGAGAAACTGACGTTTTGGGATTGATGGCCATCAGGGCCGGATTGACATAGAAAAATCCTTGATTGTTATCATAGGCGACCACTGCACCGGGCGTCAGGTAACCGCCGGGACCGTAATTGGCTTGCCAGTAATTGGCGTCCTGTGCCTGTGCTTGACACACGGTGACCAAACAAAGGAAAATACTGGCTACAAGTCTAGTTTTCATTGACGCTAGTTTATCAAAAAAACCATGTGATTAACTTTTAAGTGATTATAAAAAATAATTGGCATTGTTTCAATTTTGAACAGGCTATTTTAGTAGGTTGAGGTTAGATCCATAAAAGAAAATATACTAGCTGATAGGCTAAAATTAGTGGTGTTAATGCTGAGTACCATGTGCTATTTTGGACAATTAATGGCGCAGCATCTGGCATTTACCAGGCCGCAACGGATTTTACCCGCAGCTTTGTCCGATGATGCGCCTGGTCTTTTCTCGTTTGATCATCAATCCGTTAGCGCCTAAAAAGATACGGGGACTGTCGGGTTGATTCATGTCAGTTACTTGACCCAAAATCAGGATACAGTTCTTTGGCAGAGACCCTACACCATCAAGGGGACTTTATCGGCGTTTGCGCCGGTATTGCAGGCTGGAAACAATCAACTTTATCTATTTTGGGTAGACCCAAAGGGTCATATTCAGTACATGAAAAGTACGTCCCCAACTGGATTAGAGCAAGCGACCCAAGAAGATTTCTTTACCCGACCAAATGGAATTGTACACCCCAATGATTTGGTTCGTCTTAACTGGCAACTAACGGAAGCTGGTCAGGAAGCCGTATTTATCTGCAATGATTTCCGAACTGAAAATGCCAATCCGCTGGTAGACGGGTTTATTTTGCTGGCCAATACGATAAAGAAGAATAAGTCCATCCGTGAGCTTGCGCTTATGGGTAGCCGATACCTACCCGGCAAAATGATGGAATGGATCGCTGAGACGACAATCACCAAAGAAAATAAACCAAATATTCTTTACGTAGACGTAGCAGGCACCTGGATTATGGAGTTTTGTGTCGCCTTAAAACAGGAGATGATTTATCAGAAATAGTGTTAGGTAGTCGAGTCAATATGGGTTTGATAAATGGTAAAAGTTACGTGTTTTGTCCGGAAATAATTTGGACGTCTAAATGAATAATAACCCAGTAGGAGGGAGGTAGCCTAAAATAAGCCCTTTTTTCTCCATTAAACCTGTTCAGTTTAATCGTTCACTCTGTTGAGCTGGGTCGAGACTTTTCGAACGGGATGTTTGCCTTTTCCATCTCATTTTGTGATCGAAGGCTCTGGCGTACATTATGTATGCCAGAGCCTATCTTTGTCATACATTGTGTAGTACTTTACATGATGGTGACTATACAACTAGAACGACAAAGCTATGTCATTGAAATCTGAGGAGGACTTGATAGGTATGCAGCAGATTAGCCAAATTGTTGGCTCAACCCTTAAGCGCATGCAACAATATGCCCGACCAGGGATGTCGACTTTTGAATTAGATCAATATGGGCGACAACTGCTGGAACAGCACGGGGCCCGATCGGCCCCTAAGCTCACCTATGGATTTCCGGGTTGGACCTGTATTAGTTTAAATGAAGAAGTCTGTCACGGCATTCCTTCTGCCAAACGGCTTCTCCAAGAAGGGGATTTAGTTAATATTGATGTATCAGCCGAACTGAACGGCTATTGGTCAGACAATGGTGGATCTTTCGTCTTAGGGCAAGATATTCATCAGCATAGTGGCTTGGTAGAAACCTCGAAGCGAATCCTGGCCAAAGCCATTAGTCATATCCGAGGGGGGGTACAAATAGCCCAGATTGGGCGCTTAATTGAAACCGAAGCCAAGCGAAGCGGCTATCAAGTCATCAAGAATCTGGCTGGGCACGGAATAGGCCGGAGCTTACATGAAGAACCGCTTGAGATTCTGTGTTATTATGATCGGTCCAATAAAACGCGTTTCCGAACGAACTCGGTTGTGGCTATTGAGACGTTTTTATCGACCAGAGCCACTTATGCTCAAGAGAAGGGGGATGGTTGGACACTAATCGCAAAGGGCAGTTTTGCTGTACAGCATGAACAAACTATCATCGTTACCGATAAGCAACCGATCATCCTGACAGCTGCGAACCAATTATGGGATTAAAGTCTTGATTCTCTCATCACCACCTGACATAATTGCATTTATACAAGTGCGACGAGCTCTTAATACGTTCCTACTGTTTACATTACTACCAATTCACTTAACGATCAATAAGCTTTAGTTCCCACGATTATTCAGGTAAAACTGCTCTACTAGAGACAGAATAACATTGTCCTTCTGCAATATCGACGAAGCTGGATCATAAATGAATGGGAGCTGATCCTTCAAATGGTTGAACTCACTGGATGTTATGGTTGTATAGCCCATTGACCAGTCCGAAAAGGTGCGTTTTTCAATCGGATAACTGTACAAGGAAATTACTTGGGTATGTTGGGAGTCTTGACTAATAACCTTATACAAGGCTTTGACGCGCTCTTCCGCTCCTTCTAACACCTGAATGATGCAGCCATTGAAGTACAGTAAAATGCCCGTAATGCCCACAGCCCGATTGTTTTGTCGGCTTTGTTGCAGGATACGAGCTAATTGCTCTTCAGAGAATAAACCTTTCGACGAACTAAGGTAAACAATACAGTATTCCATTTGAATAGATTGGTAGAGATGGTAGTAGAAGCTAAACTACGTAAAACTAGAAAATGTTACCCTTAACAATTAAAGGTAACATATAATGATTAGCTTAAAAGGGCCGTCTGCACCGTGATTCAGGGGCTTCCCTTTATATAAACGCAGTAGCTGTTGCAAAAATCAGTATATGATAAGACCGTATGCGATTGATAGAATTTGACAAATAGTAAAAATTGGAGCAAACTACTCTAATTAGAATGGGACCTTTAAATGGACGATAGGTAAGTAAGAAGAAAGGGGACGAAAACAGTCTTTTCTCGTTCAATAAAACTGTTCAGTTTAGTAGTTCAGCATTTTGAGTCGGAACGAGGTATTTCCGCATGGTTTCTAAAAATTTACATACCGTAAAAAAAGGCTCTTCCTCGTTCTTTATAGCGACATGGCCCCGCTCCAGTGTGTCCGCTATTTCCACATTAACCTTATCAGCAAACTGCCTGGCTAACAATATTGGTAAACGTGACCGTCTGGTTTTGCTGGTCTTTAGCCGTAACCGAGTCCCGGAGTTTCAGTCGCGTATACACGTGTAGGTCAGAGTCGATCAACTCGATGTTCACCGGCTTTCCGTCGACGGTTTTGGTGCCCTGATAGATCAACACCGCGCTGACCGGATCGTCCGTTGGGTCATTTTTGATTTGTAGACTTTCAGCGCACAGGCCGAAGGTAACACTATGCCTTTCTCCAAATCCTGACGAACCACCGTCAGCAAGGTCTGGAGTTGTTGCAGGGTTTCCTGGGGCCGAAAGTGGTAATAGACTTTATCCTCAGCCGCCGACAGTTTCGTTTCAATATAGTCCAGCATCGGTCCCAGCGCCCCAATCAGCGACAGGGATTTATCGGAGGAAATCACGATGGGATCGACCAGCAGCAGGTTCCTTGGTTTGATATGGTTGGCGAAATAACCCGAGGCTACCAGCTCCAGCAGTAAGGCGCCACTCGTCGAGGAACTTAGCAAGCTACTATTTTAATAACCAGACTTTTTCAACTGTCTGTACTCATCCATACTAGCCGCCTGCCAGTCGTGCCAGGTCGATGCCTTGAACTCATCGTAACTTCGCCCATGTCCGCCCAGCAGCACCTGCGACAGGTAAAAATCAGTCCGGCTGTTGGACTAGCTACGGAATTCATCCCACTAAAGGTGGTGGCCGAATAGCCGTGACAGGCAATAATAACGGGCTTCTTCGCCTGTTTAGGCGTTGGGCTTGGTATTGCCTTCGATATACCGGCTGAATCAACCATTTCGGCCGAAAGTAATACGATGCTGAGAGCAGGTAATTATCCTGCTTGATGGCGTTCGAGTGAAAGGCAATTCCCAGTCGGGAGCTAACGTAGCTTGTCCCGATGTATAGCCGGTTGTTAGAAGCTAGTTTTGGATGGGTGTACTGCACCGTAATACCATTTTCGGCATACAGATTAATTGATTTCTGAAGCCGAATTCTAATGTCCAGAACAGCCCCGGCAGATCGCGCCGGGGCCGCTTGTCCCGAACGTTCCTGTCCAAATGTGGGCGCAAGGGTGTGAGTCAAAGCTTCTATTCAGCAGGAAATAATTCTGGGAATCGGCGGCTGGATACTTCTCACAGCCCTTGGCATTGATCCCGAAGTGTGTCAGGCCATGCTGCCTTTCTGGTGCTGGAACGGGCAAACCAGTTGATGAAAGAAATTGGCCTTTCATTTGACGCGGCATTAGCCAAAGGTAAGCAGGAAGCGGGACACCGATCAACACGGTTGCCAATCGTATAGCCAGATTTAGTTTTTGGGCTGCTGCTACGCCGTAGCTTCTATTTTTGCATAGAATAAAAATTGACCATTGTCATCATTAAGTTTTGCCGTTACCATTCGCTTCCTTTCACTATGTCATAGATTATCAGGCAATTTGCCTTCTATCTTTGTTCGTAATAAACCTCGCCCATGAGAATCATCCGAATAGCTGATTTCACTCATGAACATACCCGGGCTACGTACTGACCTTTAAGCCGTCAATCTGCGCTACTGAAAATCTATACGATTGTATAAATGCTGACTCAATCGGGACGATACACCACTTGTCTCAATCTATCTGGCTTTTTTTCGCCCGCGCTACTTAGGTTTCTCAAAAAATGGGATTTATCAATGCAGAAACTAGTCCTCCTTCTCGTCGTTTTATTTTCTGGAGAGGGAGTAATTCGGGCACAGGATGTTCTTTCGTTCAGATCGCTCGATGACGTTTTAGCCTATGCCGACAGCCACAGCAGTACAGTCAAAAACGCTACCCAGCAGGATATTCTGGCTAAATACCAAACGCTGGCGGCACAATTGGGAAAGTGGAATGTACAAGGCAGGGCTACGCTCACACTCACAGATAATACCAGACTAACAACCAATTTCATACCAGCTGAAATATTCGGTGGTCCTGCGGGTACCTTTCAAAAAGTAACGTTTGGACAACAGTATGTGAGTAATTTGATTGTTTCTCCCCAGATTGACATTATCAATCCCTACTCGGCAGCCCAAGTAAAACTGGCTCGAACTAACGAGCAACTGACGGCCACAACTAACCTGCTGACCAAAAAAAATCTGTACGAAAGCCTAGCAGGGACTTACTATAATCTTCTCTCCTACCAGTGGCAGATTGGGGTGACCAGAAATAGCCTGGCCAATGCCGATACGCTGGTCAGCATCTTACAGGATAAACAAAAAGAAGGTATCGTTCGCCCGCAGGATGTAAATACGGCCCTGGCCAACCGGCTCACCCTGGTGAATAAAGTACAGCAGTTGATCAGTCAACAGGGACAACAGATCAGCAGCCTGAAAATATTATGTGATATTGATCCGGACCGCTCTCTGGTCATTACTGGTCCACAACAACCGGCGGTCTTTGATGCGTCTCTAACGGCTACCAGTGACTTGTTGCAAAGGCAGACCGAATGGCAAAAAAAGCGGCAGGAAGCCTCGCTGAATGCGAACCGTAAATGGTATTATCCCACCGTTTCGCTACTGGGTAACCTGGGCTGGCAACAAAACACGAACAATCATTTTTTTGACGCTAATAAATGGCTGGCTAACAACTACGTGGCCCTTCGGTTCAGCTTGCCGCTGTTGCCCGATGTGGGTAAAATCGCAGCCGTACAATATGACCGGATCAATATTCAGATTGCCCAAAACAACTGGCAACACAGTGTCTGGCAGGATACTGTCAATAACCGTCAATTGGAACAGGATTATCAGACCGCCTACACTAGTTACCAGCTTATGGCCCAGATCGAACGCCTACAAAAGGATTCATATGCCAAGAATCTGGCTATTTATAAAGAGGGTATTTTGTCCCTCACGGATCTGCTCGTCTCGTTTAACGCCTGGCTTAACAGCAGCCTGACTACCGCGGCACAAGTAGCTACCAGCGAATATGCCAAATCAAGAATAGCTATTAGCAATACTTTAAAATGAAAACGTTCTATCTACTAGGTTTCACTTCATGCGTTTGGCTGCTGGTCGCCTGCGGCAAAAAGACCGCTGAGACAAAACCGCAGCGGAAAGACATGATCGAACTGGTATTTGCGTCCGGCAGTCTGGAAGCAGATGACCAGTACAACCTGACAGCGCAGACGGATGGGTACCTGGTAAAGCTCGATTTTGTGGAAGGGGATGCCGTACGGGAAGGACAGGTACTGGCCGTTATTGACAACCGCCAAAATAAGATCAATGCCCAAAGTGCGGCTGAGCTTCATCGCATTGCTCAGCGTAATGCCGAGGCCTCCTCACCGACATTATTACAGATCACTGCCAACATAGAAGCGGCAAAAGCCAAATTAAAACTTGATCAGGGTCAGTCGGAGCGATATAAGCGACTTTTTGACAACAACAGCGTATCGAATCTGGAGTACGAAAATGCCCGGCTTTCCGCTACCAGTTCGTTGGCCAGCCTCCACGCTTTACAGGAACAGTACAGCAGCCAACAGAGCAGTGCCCGTCAGCAAGAAATTTCCCAGCGCGTAGTCAGGGACGTGAACCAAGTTATTAAGGAGCAAAACCGGATCAAAGTCATACGGTCGGGCAAGGTCTATCAAAAGGAAAAACAGTTGGGTGATTACGTACGAAAGGGTGACGTCATTGCCGTGATTGGCAATCCTGACCTAGTCTACGCCAAGCTGAATGTTGACGAAACCAGTATGACGAAACTCAAACCTGGTCTGGCAGTGATCGTACAACTCAACACCAACAAATCGAAAACGTATAAAGCTATCGTTCGGGAGATCTTGCCCGCCTTCGATACCGGCTCCCAATCCTTCATTGTAAAGGTCTACTTTGCCGACAAGCTCGATTTTCGAATAACGGGTACACAATTGGAAGCGAATATCATTACGGGTGAAGTTAAAAATGCGTTGGTTATACCGCGCCCTTACTTGAACTACGGCGATCAGGTAACCCTGAAAAAAGGCAACCAACAGGTAGTCGTTAAAACGGGGATTATTTCCAGCGACTGGGTAGAAATTCTCGGGGGCATTACCCAGCAAGATGTCTTACTGTCTAACTAAACCCGAACAGCAGCTGTGGCAAAGCACCAACATAATATCAACGCTGAGATTTCGGTAACTTACATTGTTGCGAGTAAGAAACTAACGCTGGTAGCCGCTTTGGGGGTAACCATTGGCATTGCCATTTTTATCTTTATGAACTCGATGACAGCAGGGTTTACCAGAAAATCAAGCGCCTTGATCTTTAAGAATACTCCACACATTCGCGTCTACAAAGACGACCAGATGAGCGAACCCCTGATTCAGTACACCGATAATCGCCGGATCGCTGTCATCAGCAACCCAAAGATTGTGCCCCAAAGCGACCGGATTATTGATCCAAACCGGGTCATCGACTTACTGAAAAAGCAACAGAATGTTACGCTGGTTATGCCCCAGGTGGCCGTCAGCCTTTTTTACAACAGTGGGAAATCGCAGCTACCGGGTGCTGCATCAGGCGTGCGTATTGATGAGGCCGACCGTATGTTCGATATTGGCTCGACGATGGTGGAAGGAAATATGGAGCATCTAAAAACGACGCCCAACGGTATGTTGCTAGGCGTGGGCGTTGCTACGAAAATGGGTGTAAAAACAGGCGATAACGTTAGCATTACCTCCTCCCGGAATATAACCAGAGTGATGAAAGTGGTAGGCTTGTTCAAAACCAACAATTCGACTGTCGATAAAATAAAATCGTATATCAATATCAGCTCTGCCCAGCAATTGCTGGGCCAAAGCCCCAGCTACGTTAGTGACATTGACGTGAACGTACTTGATTATGACAAAGCCCCCGACTATTCCGCCAAACTTTCGGCCCTGACGGGCTATAAAGCTGAAGACTGGAAAGCCGCCAACGCCACTCTGGTTTCGGGTGCTAACATGCGGGATATCATGGTATCGGCCATTTCGATGTCCATTTTGCTAGTGGCAGGCTTTGGCATTTACAACATCCTCAACATGACCATCAGCCAGAAAATTAATGACATTGCTATTCTGAAAGCCATGGGTTTTCAGGGCCGTGACGTGATAAAAATCTTCGTGTTACAAGGGGCCATCATCGGATTTATGGGTATCATTATGGGTCTGATGCTCGCTGCGTTACTTATTTACCTGATGTCGAGGGTTTACGTAGGGGGTGACATCGGCTATTTCCCCATCGGCTTCGAGCTGGCTACGGTTATCAAGGGCAGTCTGTTTGGGATGGTCATTACGTTACTGGCCAGTTATTTGCCCGCCCGGAAAGCTGCGAATGTTGACCCTGTTTCCATTTTTAGAAAATGATAGCTATGGCTACAGAAATCATGTTACAGGCCGACAAAATTGGGAAATACTTTTACGACCCGGAGAAATTCAAGGTGCTGAACGACATATCCTTTACGGTCAATCGGGGTGAGTTTGTCACGCTGATCGGCAAATCCGGCTGCGGCAAATCAACCCTGCTGTATATCCTCTCTACTATGGATACCGACTATGAAGGGTCCTTACGGATACAGGATGAAACGATTACAGGGCAAACCCCCAATAAGCTGGCCGCGCTCCGAAACGAAAAAATAGGATTTGTTTTCCAGTTCCATTACCTGCTGCCCGAGTTTACGTGTCTAAAAAATGTAATGATCCCGGCCCTGCGCTTGGGACATTATTCGAGAGATGAAATCGAGGCTAAGGCGTATGAGAAACTTACCTTACTCGGCCTGAAAGATCAGGCACTGAAACTCTCCTCTAAATTATCGGGTGGCCAGCAGCAGCGGGTAGCCATCGCCCGTGCCCTTATCAATTCCCCTTTGATCATCATGGGGGATGAACCAACGGGCAATCTGGACTCCAAAAACACCGACATCGTGTTTGATACATTCAAGCAATTGGCCCACGAGTTCAACCAGACCATTATTGCTGTGACGCACGATGATGATTTTGCCCGGAAGTCGGATCGTACCATCGAAATGCTGGATGGAGCCATCTTAACCTCCACTAAGACCGGTTCTTCTCTACCAATTGCTAAGGGGGCGTAATATCCGTAAACACCTCACCAGTTTGCCCGACGAAGCTTTTCGGGCTGCACGACCTGGATGCCACCCGAGGCTGTCATCTCCAGCCAGCCATCCTGCCTGAACTCACTTAGTGTGCGTATTAGAGACTCCGTAGCTGTGCCGATCATGGCTGCCAGATCGTCTCTGGAAAGTTGAATAAATCCGTCGGGTTGCTGTCTATGCAGCCGTAATAGTGTATCGGCTACCCGCCGTCGGAGCGAATTATAGGCCATACCCAGCAACTGCTCTTCGCGTTCGCCTACCCGACCGGCCAGTAGTTTAATGAACTGAGCGCTCACGGCTGGATTAGCCAGGAGTAACTGCTGAAAATCAGCCTTGGGGATATAAACCAGTTCTGCGTCATCCAGCGTTACGGCCGAATCGGTATAATCCCTATCTTCGAGCAGCGCGAAATAGCCAAAAAAGTCGCCGGGGTTATACAGACCCGTAATGAATTCTTTCCCATCCGCATTGGTTCGCACAGATTTAACGTTGCCGGACTTAATAAAATACAGCCGCGTTGGTTCGTCGCCCTCTGAATAGACGTACTGCTTTTTTCGCACCGTGTGGGACTTGCGGTCGGCCGATAAACTTTGCAGGTTACCTACCTGCCGGGCTTTGTCCAAAAATTGAGTAAGTCCATCCTGCTGTAGATCATCGGCTGGCTTCAGTTGAGCAAAGCGGGTCAGGCGTCGCTCAATGGCACTCAGCAGATCTGATTCTTCGAAGGGTTTTGTCAGGTAGTCATCAGCCCCCAGATCCATCCCTTTACGAAAGTCAATCCGCTCGATTTTGGCGCTTAAAAAGATGAACGGAACGCCCGCCAACTGGGGATTTTTATTAAAAATGTGCAATACGCCGTACCCATCCAACACCGGCATCATGATGTCGCAAATAACCAGATCGGGCTTGTCGGTGAGGGCCTTTTCGACGCCAATTTTCCCGTTTTCTGCCGTTTGAACCGCATAACCAGCCAATTCCAGAATCTCGGCGGTATTTTCGCGGATTAACTCGTTGTCTTCAATCAGCAGAATGGTTTTCATAGGGAAGGAGTAAAGTAACGACTGTGCCTTTGTTTAAGGCACTTTGCAGTAACACCTGGCCCCCCATCAGTTCCATGTAACGCCCCACGATGTGCAGGCCCAGTCCGGTACCGGCGATGTTGGCCACATTTTTAGCCCGAAAAAACCGCTCGAACAAATGTTGCTGATCTTCTTTTGGAATGCCCACGCCCTGATCCTCCACGGCTAGTGTCAACTGACTTTCGGTACACGTTCCCCGCACGGTAACTGTTGATCCTGGTCCGGAGTACTTGATGGCATTCGCCAGTAGATTGACCAGAATTTTACGCAGCAGCGATGGGTCGAGCCAGAACGGGTCGATACAGGACAGATCGGTTTGTATCTGCTGGTCGGGCTTCAATATCCCTTCCATGTCGGCTACTGTTTCGTTTATTAATTGCGTTACGTTCACCTCAATGGGGTGCGCTTCGACCTTACCCTCTTCAACCTTGCCAAGAGATAAAAATTCTTCGAGGGTATCGTTAAGCTGTTTGATCGACGCCCGAATGCGGTCCAGGTGTTTTTTGCGTTTGTCCTGCTGGTCGGCACCGGCATATTTCTCGATTAGAGTGGCCGAGGTCTGCAAGACCGTTAGAGGGGTGCGAAACTCATGGGAAGCCATGGACACGAAGCGGGACTTTAGTTCGCCTAGTTCCCGTTCGGTTTTCAGAGCCTGAGCCAACTCATCTTTTGACTGCTCTAACTGCGCCAGCGTATTCATTAGTGCATGGGTACGGTCGGCTACTTTTTGTTCCAGTTCAGCATTGAGTTGTTCGACCTGTATTTTCTGGTCGAACAGTTGATGTTCAGCTTCTTTCTTGAGCGTGATATCAATGATATAGGCGACGGCATACAACGTATTGTGGAGCCGAAAGTAACTCAGGCTAACCTCGACCGGAAACCGGGAGTTGTCTTTACGCTGAGCAAACAGATCCCGGTTATGCCCCATGGCTCGAATCTGAGGATTCGCCGTGAAGGACTGGCGCAATTTCTCGTGCTGGTGACTTACGTTTCGAGGAACCAGCTTGTCAATGGCCAGGCCAACCAGTTCGCCGGTCACGTAGCCAAATAACTGATCGGCCAATTGGTTGGCTGAAACAATTTGCCCTCCCTCGTCGGCCACAATGATACCAATGGTCGCATTGGTAAAAATGGCTTCGTATCGTTGAACGCTATAATCCAGCTCACTCTCCGATCGCACTAACGGCTCCTGATCAATGAGCTTAACCAGCGCATAAGGGTGATCGTAGTCGGTAAAGACATTGATCGTAAGTTTCCCCAAAAACGATTGACTATTCAACCGTCCAATTTGTACCGTTTCTTCATAAACCCCGGCCTGAACGATTCGCTCAATTAGGTTGGCTTGCTGTTCGTTTTTCAGCGGCTGCGACCGCAGTGACCGGGAACGGACCGGATCAGCGAGCAGGGCCTGCTCCGAGGAGAACCCCAATAGTCGCACACCGGCTTGATTGACGCGGATAAATCGCCCTTCGTTTAAATCGTAGATGCCAATGCAATCAGTACTTTTCTCGAAAAGCAGATCCATTATGACACTTGAATTCAGTTCGGCTCGCATACAAAAGTGAACCTGACTTCAGCACCTGCCGATAGAGTTCATACGACAAGGTACCCTGAAATTTTCGATACTGACTAATAATCAGGAAGAAGCCTGATCACTATCAGTCGGTTTGACTAACGAAATAATCACTTTTACGCCAATTACAGGTGTATTCTATTGCGTATTTTCCATTGTGTGCCGACGATTATAGCCTGTAATCTACGTCTACCTATACTTATCGCCTTTTGGCCTTCCAAATTCGGGAGGTTAACTATGTATGAAACCCGATGAACGACATCCTATACTAATTTCCGGCCAGTCGGCTGTCCTGTTGATTTTCATGCCTCCCGAACGGGCTGATCATCAACTGAAAGCGTTGTTGACGGCGCTGGCTACTTCCGTTCAGGCGCATTTTGGCCTTCAGATACGGGTGCTCAAGATTGATGAACTTAACCACGCCGACGTAGTGCGGAGTTTTGCGATCACGCACACCCCTTCATTTGTGTTGGTTCGCATGGGTGTTGAGCTATGGCGCCAGGAAAGTCTGCCCAATGAACCTGCACTCATTCTACTGATTCAGCGGCTGCTACATACGGAGAATCATGAGGTTCGATGATCTATATCATTGACAAGAGAAGGGACTCCACGTTACTTCACCCGATACGTCAACCCACAACTAGGCAAGCTGCTTGCCCACGTTTGCCTATTACTTTCACTGCGTCAGGTATGAAAACGACTTTTCTTGCTACTGATTTTTTGCCCAACGTTAATCGGGCGGCACCCGTTGTGAATCAACTGACCCATGATCAGCAGGCTAAACGAATTCTCTCCTCTCACATAAAAAAACGACCACTTTGTTGCCTACAGTGCGCCCTTTATTGAACGAATGGGTTCACGATCTTCGTAACCCCATTTGTAAAATCCTGTTTGCTTCTTCTTTGTTAAACAGAGAATCGATGTTAGGCATTTACTCAAATACAGCAGAATACACCGCCATTATTCCTACGTCTTGCCACGAAATAATGGCACTGGTAGACAGCAAGGCCAAGACTGAATAGCCTAGGAAACGTCTCCTAGCCATCCCATCACCGTCGTCACTAACTAAGGTTTTTAACCCAAAGCCTGACACTTAATAGCCGTCCACTCGCCAATCACCACTCCCCAACCATAACACGATGAAGCTCGCACTAACGCCCCTCGAAATTCCTTTTAAAATTGGTGATACGGTATGGGTTAATCAACCGTTTGGCGCTACGAATCAATGTCCGTACTTCCAGGGTATGATTATGCAAATCATTTTAGATGGCAGCCTATCCAGCACCATCGTTATCCGCCAGCGGGTAGAAACGCATGAAGTCATTATAAGTGGGGCGATATATGGTATAAAACCATCTGGTGAACATGCGGGATCACCAAGAATTAATATAAACGTACAGCTTATACCCCTACAAAAAAGTTTATTTGAGACAAAAGAAGAACTACTGGCTTATCAAAAACGGGAAGGAGAACAAACTCATTGAATACGACAGCTCGTCGCATTTAGTCTACCAGCCTCATAAAGTTACCTGATGCGTCAACTTTGTTGAAAAAGCAATGTGGGATGTCGAGCCGTTACGTTCATCGGACTAATGTTAAACAGGCTGGTGGGTGATCAACATCATGGTTTGATAGCGGTCCATACCCCCATCTTTACAGAGAGATAACGCCATTCAACATGAAAACTATACTGGTTCCAACTGATTTAAGTCCCCTGGCCGACAGTGCTCTTAAGGTGGCCGCAGACCTGGCCCGTACTTACGGAGCCGAGATACTGTTGGTGCATTACATACCTTTTTCAATCGCGGTCGCCAGTACCGCAGAAGGTTCACTGATGTTGGGCAGCTACCTCGAGGAGCAGGACGCCAACGCTGTGTCTGATTTGCAACAAATCATTACCAATCCTGCCTATCAAGATGTCTCCATTACCCCCATTTCCTGCCGGGACGCGGGTGGCCTCTATGAAGCCATGACCGAACGGCAGTGCGATCTGATTGTACTGACAACACATGGAGCATCGGGCTGGAATGAGTGGCTGTTTGGTTCCAACGCTGAACACATTACCCGATTCGCTCATTGCCCAGTATTGGTACTAAAAAAGGCCGTTGTGCCCTTTGCGCCGACAACTGTTATTGCCTCTATTGACGTGGACACCACCCTGAAGCAACACTGGCCAGCTTATCCATTCACTGCGGGCGGCAATAGGTTGAGCCAATTTGTCTACGTGAGTACGCCCAGTGATAACTGCGTTCCCGAAGGTGTCCACGCCTGGATGCATGAGCTGGCTCAGGAGAAAAAAATCGGTGAGTATACATTGCATATTCAACACGCCCGCAGCGCCGAGGAAGGTATCCTGCGTTACGCCCATGAACGCCAGGCCGATCTGCTAGTGCTGTTCACGCACGGACACACGGGTCTTCGTCACCTGTTACAGGGGAGCGTAGCCGAAGATGTACTGAACCATGCGTCTATACCCGTGCTGATACTACACATAAATCGATAGCTGGCCCCCGCAGGCTTACGGAAACGCCCGACGATCACTTCATTTGGTTTGCCTACGCAGCAAGCAATGGAATAGCGCTGGCACTACTCTTTGGTAGCTACCGCTGGCCTACCATTACCCGCATTGTGTGTTTTTTGATTTTCGCTCTGGCCGCTATTGTTAACACGCAAACGGCACTTGAGACGCCCGGTTTTTATCAGAGTTACGCGGGTTATGCCATTTCCTGTACAGCCGCTTTATTCTTGGTCCTTTCCACCTCTACATTCAGCCAATAGTGATGATCATTGCCATAGGTCAGGCTTTTATTGCGGTATCGATATTTTCGCCAAAGCCTGGCTCCGATCCGTATCATGGGGATACGTCGGCATTGGAAATGGTGTAGTGAATATCCCCGAAATTCGCGCTGTTATTGCGCCGTAGGTACAAATGCAGGCCCGGCTGGACATAAAAATAGCGGCCCACAAAAAACTGGTAGCTAACCCCTAAGCCGGAATCAATACTATGAATGTCTTTTCTGACGCCTGTGCTTTCCTGTTCGATTCGGAACGTATGACTTTCGAGGTAGGTGTAAAGTTCCAGGTTTTTCCAGACGTTGTAGCCATAGAAGATGCCGGGTGATGTGTTGTAAAATCGTTTGAAAGCAGGGGACGAATTATTGATGCCCACCGTTTCGGCATTGTAGGTTCCTCCGTTGATAACACTTACCCGCACCCTGAATTTGTGGTAGCGGTAGCCAACGCCAACGTGATAACCACCCGTGAAAAACATCGGCACTAAACTCTCGACTTCCAGCGCTTTCTTCACGGCATAATTACGAGGTTCAGGACGTAAGAACGTACTGGCTGATCCGTCTGGGCCAGCAGATTTGTTGCCCCTGTTACTAGTATGGCAATAAGGATCGCGTATTTTTTCATAGCTTCTGAACGTTGACGGCGTATTTTACACCCCCACATTTAGGGTCATACCTTAGGGCAAACCTAGTTCGGACCGGTTCGTGGCGACCTGACCGGAATCAGCCATTCCTATGATCCTGGCCATAGCGTTCTGAATCTATTTTTTCAAAAATTGGGCGGCAACTGTATGGCGTAAGAACCTGAGATGGATAACAAGACCAAACTGCTGTTGATAAAACTAGTCCATACAATCATATGGATATTCTATGTGATAGTTATCATTTACATTCTTTATTCTGGATTGGCAGATCAACTAACCAGGTACACCGGGATTGCTATTGGGTTGGTTATTTTGGAAGGGCTAATCCTGCTCCTGTTCATAGGTCGTTGTCCATTGACGCTTATTGCCAGGAAGTACTCCAATTCAGATAAGGATAATTTCGATATATTTTTACCGAACTGGCTAGCTCGTTATAACAAACTACTGTTTCCCTCGATATACATCGCAGGTTTAATAGTTGTGGGCTATCGACTATTTTATTGAGCTGGTTTTTAGCTAGTTAACTGCAAAAAATCAGGCAGCTACCGGTTTTTCGTCATAATCACTCCGACGATTCGTCGTCACTTTTACAGCGTCCGGTAAGCGTAGACTGGCACAACTACCTCAACCACCCGTCTGATCTGGTAAGCCCTACTCATATACTTAAATCAAGGAAGTACTAGTGCCTGGAATCTATTAGCATTCAGTCCGTCTGTCTCTTATCAACTGGCCAAATAGTCCGGTGAACCAAAGGCCACTTCAGGTCTACTAAATCTTTCTCAAATGAAACCAATACTACCAGCCAATGATTTAGCGAATTTGACCCACCGGGCCATTCGCTTTAGGGCGCTAAAAAGCGGGGCACAAGCTATTGATAAGACATTACCCTTTATCAGGTTTGCCAGTAGTCTGCTGCTGTTTCTGATCCCATGCGTAGGCATAGGACAATCCATCAGGGGCGGAGCTATTTTCCTGCAGGGCGGTCAGAGTGTGTGGCCCGGCTTGGCTCAGGTGATTCAGCAGGTAAACCATGCACCGAGCCCGATGAGCCCGATGGGTAATGATCGGTATGTCATGCTGGGTGCCGAAGGGTACTTCCGCCTAAATCGCTGGGTAGCCGGGATCAATGTATCGACGCTGGCCAACCAGCGACTACAGGATGTCGCCACCCAGTCCGTCATCGAATCGTCAGCATCCAATGTGCACCTCTGGGTGGGGTGGATTGCCTGGCAGACGAACCGGGCTAAACTGTACCCCAGTCTAGGGCCGGGGCTCAACTCATTCAACGTCAATTCAACGACGGCTAGCGGCACGATGACGACCCACGTGCTCGATGGTTTTGCCACCGACATTAGCCTGAGCTTCGACTGGTTGATAATGAAGTCGGATGCTGTTCCAACCTTGTTTGCTCCGATGCTAAGCGTTCGGGCCGGGTATCGACTGACTACGGCCTCCGCGGAGTGGCACGGTGATCGCAACGGAGCAACCATGTTATTGCCAACTCGGTATACTCCACAAGGCTTTTATCTGACGGTAGGTCTTGGCGGGGGCGTTTTTCATCAACGATGAGTATTGGTCTGCAGCTAGCTACGTATGCCGATCAATTCAGTAGGGGGTCAAGTCATACAGTGTTCTGCGTTAGGTCATAGGGCCGCCAGTCGACATCCGGTAAGTTTGTCCCGTTGTTAAACAAAACCAAAAACGAGCATGAAAACTAACGAAGACTTACAGAAAGATGTTCAGGACGCTATTAAGTGGGAACCCCTTCTAAACGCAGCCGAGATTGGTGTCACGGCGAAAGACGGCGTTATTACCTTAACCGGAATCGTAAATAGTTATGCTAAAAAATTAGAAGCTGAAGATGCCGCTAAGAACGTAGCGGGTGTTAAAGCCGTCGTTGAAAAAATTGCTATTCACTTTGGGAATACGGACAAAACGGGTGACAACGAAATTGCCAGCGAACTCCTGAGTGCGTTTAAGTGGAGTTGGGAAGTTCCTGACGATAAAGTAAAGGTAAAAGTTGAAGCGGGCTGGGTAACCCTGGATGGGGAACTGCATTGGAATTATCAACGCGAAGCAGCCAAAAAAGCCGTCAATAATCTGGTGGGAGTAAAAGGGGTAACCAACAATATCAGGATCAAAACGGAATCGGCTGACGAGGTTGAAAAAAAAGACATTGAACGGGCCCTTGTGCGGAATTGGTCCATCGATGATCAGAACATTCAGGTTGGTGTTTTAGGGAATCGCGTAACGCTGCATGGGACGGTTGATTCGCTGTATCAGAAAGATCAGGCCGGACGAATAGCTTGGAATGCACCCGGTGTCTGGGCTGTCGATAATGAGTTGGTGATTGATTAGGAAAAATAGCGGACCTAAAAAACGGGTGGACTATCCTTCCGTTTTTTAGCAATCTGTCGCTTAGATCAACGTCTACGTAATTTAGTGCGCCACTGGTTTTGACGCAGTCGTATCGTCGGTTTACAATGAGAACTTTATAGCCCCATCTGTCATGCATGTACATGAGCGTAATTTCACCCGTACACTGGACCCAAATCCTCTTGACCTGATCGAATATGGGGACTTCAGTTGCCGACGTTGCCAGGAACTCCAGAAGGTATTGACTACGGTTTTACCTCTATTCGAGGGACGGATTCGATATACCTTTCGGCATTTTCCGAACCCAGATCATCCGCAGGCATTCCTGCTGGCTTTAACGGCAGAAGCAGCCCGGCGGCAGGATCAGTACTGGGCTATGCATCAGGCGTTATTCGCTCATGCGGTCCCACTCTCCCTCAATTCCGTAGTAAGAGTGGCCTTGACCTGAAATTATTTCTGAATGATATTCACGATGAAACGCTAAGATATAGCGTCTGGGCAAACATGGAGCAGGGCCGTTCGGCTGGCGTCGTCAGTACACCAACACTATTTATGGGAACCCAGCGCCTGCATGGAAAACTAACCCAGGCCCGGCTAATACCCCTTTTCCGGCGCTGTATGTACCGTTCCGGCACACCAGTACTAAGCACGGTCGATCCCGCCGTTTGTCAAACCAGCCCCTTACGTTTCGTTATCTTCCGGGTTATGACGTAGCCAGGGTGCTGAAGAATTATCTGCTCAACCATGAAGCCGACCTGATTATGCTGCTGCCCGGGCCCCACAGTCGATTGGGCACGTTTCTACTCGAATCCGACACCCAGGAAGTCGCCCGCTTAGCTACTGTACCTGTGCTGGCCGCTGTTTAACGACTCGGCTACATCTACTTTACTGCCTAACTGTCCTGACCTACATGAAAAAAATTCTGCTGCTGACCGACTTTTCGGAGGCCTCTCGAAATGCACTTTCATTTGCCCGCTCTTTCTTCAGCGATACGGTTGTCGATTTTCATTTGCTATGTGCGAACGTAGCGGAAATTGATGAACCCGGCACGCCTGATACGACTGCCCGGCCGACCCCCACAAGCAATGCCGGTCAGCTACACAATGTGGTGACCGCCCTACGCCGGGAGGCTACCAACGACTGGCATACCTTCCGTTCGTCTTCCTGGCCAGGGGAGGCACTCGATGCCGTTGAACAGGCGGTCAAAGCGGAGGGCTATGACTTTGTGGTGATTGGTCCGCAATCGGACGAAACCGACGAGTTGTTTGGCAATAGTGCTATTACGCTGGTCCGTCGGCTCAGGGCTAACGTACTGGTGGTGCCCGGCGATGCTCGCCCTCAACCGGTTCACCAGATAGTACTGGCGGCTGATTTTGCCAATTTAAAAAACAGTAAACTACTGGGACCACTGAAGGAATTAGTTATCCTCAAAGGTGCAACCCTCACCCTGCTAACTATCGACACCCCAAACAAGGATATCATCCGAATCGAGCGGGAAGCCCGCATCCGGCAGTTTTTACACCCGATCGTGCCGAGCATTGTCCGTATGCAGTCGCCCAGTGCCAAACGAGGCATTGATGCTTACCTGACCGCGCATCCGGTCGATCTGCTGGTAACGATCCCCAAATACAACGACCGAAGCGAAACGCTAACTAGTAGCCGGGTTACCCGCTTGCGGGCTTTCGCGCCAGCCGTACCGCTGCTGACTCTCTACGATGATGGCGGCAACGACCGTCCCCAGCCAATTAATGACCTAACGAACGAAGAATATGCCCTGTAGGGCTTTCTGGTCTTCTTAGTACAGTAACCATAAACTAACTAACATGAAAACAGAAAGAAGAATAGGCATTTGGCTGGATCACTCAACGGCTAACTTAATGGAATTTACACGCGATCCCATCGAAACAAAAACCATTGAATCAGCCTTTACTCATGAAGAAAAAGAGGCTAGTTTACGAAAAAGTGAAAGCCTGATGCAGCATAAAGAGCAGCACCAAGAATCAGCCTATTATAAAAAACTGGGGGCGCTTATTAGAGGCTATGATGAGGTCGTTCTATTTGGCCCTACGGAGACAAAAACTGAATTATTCAATACCTTAAAAGACGATCATAACTTTGCCGCCGTAAAAATTGACCTCCAGCAAACCGATAAGTTAACTGAAAACCAACAGCACGCCTTCGTCAAAGACTATTTTTCAAGGCATTGACAACAACTTTACTTCCTCTCGCCATTCGTCTGGCGGAAGTAAACATTGTTTTTTATGGTCGTGTGTTAGCAAGTGAAACTTTATAACTAATTCATAATTCCCTTACTAACCTGGTTCTGGTACGGCTTCGTACTAGAACCAGGTTAGTAAGGGAATTGACGGAAAGCGCGAACCGTTTATTCTGCCCAACTAACCCGACACCATCAGTTGGGCAACGTATCGTAAATTAGTCGGTTAGCGATGCGCTGAGCGGAGTAACGGGTTGGGCAAGTGAATAGAATTTTTCGTAGTACTCTGCCGCCATCCGGTCGGAGTCAAAGTAAGGAATGATATCCTGTAAGCTGGCTTTTGCCATACCCAGCCATTGGCTTGGCTGGTTATAATACATGGGCAAAATAACCGTCTCCAAAAGGGTGAACAGGTTGTCCGCGTCGAAGGCGTCCTGCTGGTGAGTGGGCCATGACAGATCGGCTTCGGGCAGAACAAAACTATTGATGCCAGTCCGGGCAAACTCGGGTACCCAGCCATCATTTGTGGAGCAATTGATGGCCCCGTTCATGCCACTGGTACCCGATGCCTCCCGCGTCAGCCGAGGGGTATTGAGCCACAAATCAGCCCCTTGCTTTAGCCATTTCGAGAGCTGGATTTCGTAGCCGACCAGCACCGAGCAATTGATGTACTGCCTGGCCACATGAATCAGCCGGTCGAACGTGCCGATACTGGCATAATCAAACGGATAGGGTTTGCCAGCCCAAAGGAGTTGCACGGGGTAGTGCGGGTTAGTGAGCAGCCGCTCGAACCGGGCCGGGTCTGAAAGCAGTAAGTCGGCGCGTTTGTATCCCGCAAACCGACGCGCCCAGACCAGCCTAAACACGTTCGGGTCGTTGAGGTCGCCCGGCTGATTAACGACTTCATCGAACAGCCCTTGCTTGGCCGTTTTCTTGCGGGCCGCCAGCGCAGCAGCATCGTTTTTGGCTGCGGCATCGTCCAGCAACGGGTCGCCCCAGAATAGCGGGTGCTGGGCATGGGTAATGCAAACAAGTGGCCATAGGTCAGTATAGTTCTGCCACATTGGCGCACAAACCTGCCGGTGTCGTTTGGAAACCGCATTGGCGCGTCCGGCCAGTCGCAAGGCGGCCAACGCCCACTTAAACTCATCCTCCTTGATTCCGGTAATGCGTTGAACGTCGGTCAAAGGCAGGTAGTTAAAAAAGCCCATCCGATCCAGCAATCCACTATCGGTACGTGGGTTACCGGCTTCTTCAGGCGTATGGGTGGTAAACACCAACCGCTCCCGAACGGCCTCAAGGCTTCCCCACTGGCTATACAAATAAAACTCCACTGGCAATGGGTGACTCTCATTCATGTGGTATAGGTCCGGAATCAGCTGGAGTTGTTCCAGTAATGTAGCCCCCCAATGCCCAGCAAAATACTCGACGCGATGCGGGTTTGAGGATTGGCGTCGTAGAGATTATGGCAGATCGTTTGGGCCAGATAGTCGTTCTCGGGTAGGTCTGTCGAGAGGAGATAGGTTGGTGCCGTGCCAAAAGTTATCGACGGCAGCTAATAGGCCGTTACCCATACAGGAGCGTAATTTGAAAGGTGACATGAGTAGGCACGAGGAAACTATACTGCTTCTCCATAAACAGTATGTCCATCGCCTGATCGCCTTTCCGGACCTGATCATAATAGCCATACTTCCATAGAATGCCGATCGCGATCAGGGGATGTTGCAGACGGTAAGCACTTCGCCTAGGTGAACCGGCCAAAAACCCCAGTTCTCCTGAGTAAATCTTAAGGGCTTGATCGAAGGCGAATACCATGGAAAATAAGCAACCCGGCGGGTTGGCTGGGCCGGTAAATCAGCAGAAACAATATCCATAAGGTCAGAAGTAAGCGAGCGCCTAGGTGGTATACCCAAAGTGATACGGGCAGGTAATGAATAAAGCAAAGGTCGGTTTGAACGTAACGACGACTTTTGACAGAAGTGATGGTAGTGGCTGAGTTAGTTAATCTGTTTTTTGAATAAGCAGCAGCGGGCGTTTCGTGATGAGGGAAAGATGGCGAATCTGACTTTGATGAACGAGTTGGTTGAAAAAATTCCGGTTGCGATGGGCCAGGATAAGCGCATCGGGCCGATAGTTTCGCACATAGTCTTCAATGCCTTCAGACAGGGTATCATCGATCAGGTGCTGAAACGTAATACGTTCAGGGGCGTAGGCATTCTCGAATACGTCGATGATGGCTTCTGATACGCTAAACTCCTCATTGTATGAGAGTGATACGTGAACAAGCTCCATACTGGCTCTTAGCTGTTTACCCAGGTGCAGAACCTGACTAATACACTGAAGCTCTTTGCCCTTCAGATCGGCAAAATAACTAAACAGCCGAAGGGCATCTAGTTTCACCACGCCCGGTAGTATCCACACGGGTCGGGTAGCTCGTTGGGCTACGTCTGACGTAACGGAACCGACTAACTTGTCCCAGGCATTAGAGGCTCCCACAGTACTCATTACAATAAAAATAGCATTCTCCTGGTCGGCTGCTTCCAGGATGCCATCTGCAGGTTGGCCTATAACTAGTCGGGTTCTGAGCGGTACGCTGGTAAGCGCATGTTGGCGCTGATAGTCGCGGATTTCACCCTGAAAATGGCGAAGTGCCTCGGCCATCTGATCATAGAGCGGGTTCTTCCAGGCAGTTAACTCTATGACTGGAATGTTAAATGCAGGAACAGGGGCCGCTGCTGGAATAACATGGAGCAACACGACCTGGGCGTCCATTTGTTGAGCCAGTTCAAGGGCAAAGTAAGCCGAGCTGTAGGAAAGGGCGCTGAAATCAATGGGAATCAGGATTGTTTTCATAAGTGACGTATCTAGTCACCCAAAGGTGATATTCCAGCCACTCCAAAATCATGTGTAAACTTATCTTAACGGCTGATTTATCTCAGGTTATCTTTCGTTTCTGCACAAGGTGAAACAAGCGGCATGCTATGTTAGTTATGCAACTTGAAAATTGATTGTTATTCATAAAGAATAGCTTTGAGTTTGGATCACCTATATTCGTTTTAAATAATACAGATTTAATTCGCTCAAGACGATTATGAGCCCAGCCTTTACGATGGATAAGGCAGCCTATGCCAACATGCTGGCTGGCCTGAATAGCCTCCACTTTACAGAGCGGAAGGGAAACTTGACGGACTTTCGATTGTATTATGATGATTTATGGTTATCTGACACGGCTGTCATCGAAAACCTGCATCTGTATCGTGGTGAGTGGGAAGTGGAGTTGATTTTTGCTTATACAGTCAATCCACTGAAGTTTATAAAACGTCGAATCACGTCCCATTCCTGTCCGAAGCGAGCTGCCCAGCAAGCGTATTATATGCGCCGGTTAGCGGCCAAAGACCAACGTGGTACGCTCACCGTTTCGGCTGATCAGCTTAATACCTGTCTGAATTAATTACCTATGCCTGTCTTAACGAAGCAACGCATTTTAAATGCATCGGTCCGGCTCTTCAACAAGTATGGAATTGATGCGGTGCGGCTTCAGCAGATAGCCGAAGAAATCGGTATCAGCGTAGGTAACTTAGCTTATCATTTCAAAACGAAGGATGCTATTATCGAGTCGGTATATGAACAGGTTCTCGACGAGTTTACCCATATTTTCCGCCAGTATCTCCAAGCCCCCGAATTATCCGCTTTTGATCAACAGATCAGTTTATATTATCAATTCTTTCAGAACTATCAGTTCTATCTAGCTGAGTTCTTTAAAACCAACCTCCAACAAACGGAGCAACAAATACAATGGCAGCGGGCGGTCAATAAAATGCTGGTGCAACTCCGTAGCTGGCTTGATTTTCACGTCCAGCGAAATATATTTCGCCCGGAAACTACCCGAGGACAGTACGACCAGGTGGCACAGTCACTCTGGATGAGCTTGGTATTTTTACCTGTCTTCTATGCCATGCGCGGTCAGCTGACCGATGAACGAGCTTATAAACAAGCGGTTTGGGAACACCTGAAACCATACCTTACCGAAGAAGGTGTTTCTGAATTCGACCTACTAATCATGCCTATCCTGGCTTAGTGGAGCAACTTCTCCATAAATCAAACATCTTGTCTGTTCACTGCTAACAATCAGTTATCCACCTGTTGTTTGTCATGTTTGGTTGCGATAAATAAGGCAACCTTACAATACGGTTAGAAAAAAATTAGAAAAAATTTTCTAATTCAAAATTATAATTACATTTGTACTTCTTATAATTCAAAAATCCGAACCCTTATACCCCCGTTTCGCATGGCTAATGTATTATGGCTTCAGGGAGGAGCGTGCAGTGGCAACACGATGTCGTTCCTCAACGCTGAGGAACCCACGGTTGTCGATTTAGTAACCGATTTTGGTGTCAACATCCTCTGGCATCCATCCATTGGCCTTGAGATTGGCAATCAGGTAATACACTTACTTAATGATATTGTGGGCGGGCGAATCCAGTGCGACATCCTCGTTTACGAAGGCAGTATCATTCAGGGCCCACACGGTAGCGGTACCATGAATTTCTTTGCCGACCGACCCATGCAGGATTGGGTTCGGGATTTGGCCAAAGTAGTAGGCTATGTAGTTGCCATCGGCGATTGTGCCACCTGGGGCGGCATTCCAGCCGTTGCGCCCAATCCCAGCGAATCGACAGGGATGCAATTTTTGAAAAAAGCTAAAGGAGGATTCCTGGGGTCTGATTACGTATCGAAGGGCGGTTTGCCCGTTATAAATATTCCCGGTTGCCCGGCTCACCCCGACTGGATTACGCAAATTCTGGTGGCTATTTCGACAGGTCGTATCAGTGATGTACTACTGGACGATTTCCACCGACCTAAAACGTTTTTCACCGACTTCGTGCAAACGGGTTGCCCTAACGTCATTAGTTTCGCCCAGAAAGTTGATGGTGGTTTTGGTAAGCGGGGCGGGTGTTTATTTTACGAAGTGGGCTGTCGCGGACCCATGACGCGCGCCAGCTGCAACCGGATTCTATGGAACCGGCAGTCAAGTAAGACCCGGGCCAATCACCCCTGTCTGGGCTGTACGGAGCCGGGTTTTCCCCATCACGATCTGGAGAAGGGCAGCATTTTTAAAACAATGCATTACCTGGGTTTCCTTCCCAAAGAAACGCCTGTTGGTACGTCGAAGTTAGGCTACTACCTCCGGGCGGGGTTTGAAAAAGTCATTACCGGCACCGAACGCCTTGCTGGGGTCGACCAACCGCAATTTGCCTCATCCAAATAATCCTACTCCCATTCACGAAACATGGCAACATATAAAGAATTGAATATTTCGCCAGTTGGGCGGGTCGAGGGCGATCTCGATGTGAAGGTATACATGGAAAACGGTGTCGTAACGCGGGCCCATACGCAGGCGGCCATGTTCCGGGGCTTCGAAAAAATAATGGAGGGCAAAGATCCGCAGGCGGGTTTAATCGTGACACCCCGTATCTGTGGCATTTGCGGGGGGTCTCATCTCTATTGCGCTTCGTCGGCACTGGATACGGCCTGGAAAACGACACTCCCTCCCAACGCGCTCTTACTGAGGGCTATCGGGCAGGCAACCGAAACCATTCAGAGTATACCGCGCTGGTTCTACGCCATTTTTGCGACCGATATGGCGAACAAAAAATTCGCCAACAAGCCCCTCTACGATGAAGTTGTAAAACGCTTTGCGGCCTATGTGGGCACGTCGTTTCAGCGGGGCGTTACCGCCAGTGGGCGTCCGGTAGAAGTGTACGCACTCTTTGGCGGGCAGTGGCCCCATTCGAGTTACATGGTGCCGGGGGGCGTTATGTGTGCGCCAACACTCAAAGACATTACCCGTGCACACGCCATCATGAACCAGTTCCGTAAAGACTGGCTCGAAACGCTCTGGCTAGGCTGTTCCATCGAGCGGTATATGCAGATTAAAACCTGGGACGACCTGATGGCCTGGGTGGAGGAAAACGATTCGCAGCGTAATTCGGATCTGGGCTTATTTATCCGGGCCAGTCTACAGTTTGGACTGCACAAGTTCGGGCAGGGTGTCGGCAGGTTTATCGCTTATGGCACCTATCTGCACAAAGACCATTACCAGAAACCAACCATTGAGGGACGTAATGACGCCCTAATTAGCCGGAGCGGATTTTACGATGGCAGCAAGTACCATGTCTTCGATCACCTGAGCATTAAAGAACACGTAGGCCACGCCTGGTACGAAGATGTGCCGGCGGCTCACCCTTGGGATGAACCGCTGCCGACGCCAGTTCAGTCGCACAGTTTGCAAGACTCGGATTTTAATAAAAAATACACCTGGTCAAAGGCACCACGCTACATGGATATGGCCGCAGAAGCCGGACCGTTAGCGCGTGTAATCATGAATGCTAACCCGGACAATCTATTGCCGCATCAGGTTTATGATCCGCTGTTTGGCGATGTGTTGGATAAAATGGGCACAAACGTATTTACTCGAGCGTTAGCTCGCGTTCACGAAGCCGCCCGGATTTATACACAAATTGATGAGTGGCTCCGCCAGGTAGACCTCAACAGCGAATTTTATATAAAACCGGAAGAACGCGACGGTAAAGGTTTCGGGGCTACCGAAGCCGCACGGGGTGCGTTGGCCCACTGGATTGAGATTGAAAACGGAGTTATTAAAAACTACCAGGTTATGGCACCCACCACCTGGAACGTTGGTCCGAACGATGACCGGGGCAATCCCGGCCCGATTGAAGCGGCTCTTGAAGGAACCGAAATCGAAGATGCAAATGATCCCGTCGAGGTAGGTATGGTGGCCCGCTCGTTCGACTCGTGTCTGGTTTGCACCGTTCACGCCTACGATGGCAAATCGGGTAAGGAAATGGCCAAATTTAAATTGTGAAGGAGTGAATGAGTGATTGAATAGCTGACGCAAATCTTATCCAATCATTCAATCACCCACTCACCAAATCGGATGAAAAAAACCGCCATTATGGGTTTCGGCAATCCCGTTCGTAGTGACGACGGCGTGGGTTGTTACGTTATTGAGCAGCTTCGGGAATCACTTGGTGAAGAGCCCGAAATTAGTTTGTTTGATATGGGTACGTCGGCTTTTGAAGTGCTGTTTCAACTGCGCGGTCACGAACGGATTTTGATTGTCGATGCGGTGATCAATACGGGAGAAATACCCGGTACGCTCTACAAACTGCCCGCTCACGAGGTTGAAGCCGCTATTCAGGACGATCCGATGGTGTTTCTGCACAGCTTGAAATGGGACCAGGCATTATCGTATGCCCGTAAGATTCTGCTCGATGAGTACCCCGACGATATACAGGTCTACCTCATTGCAGTCGATGATACGAAACTGGAAGTCAAGCTATCTGAAGTCGTAAAAGCTGCTGGTGATCGCGTTGTGACCTTACTGCGCGAAAACCTGCTGGAAACGGCATGAGTGCCGTTTATTTGAAAAACAGCTATTTACTTATTGAAGCCTCTGTTGCTCAGGTGGCTTTTGGCGACGATCCGCAGGTGAATGTCGTGTATTACCTCGACCGGAAAACGTTACTGGTAGCGGGTAAATCGAAATCGTTTTTCGAGACGATGCACAAAACCAGTCGGGTGCTATTGAAAGACCGGAATCTACTGGGTGACAAGTCGGTGAATATCCGCGAACTGTTGATTGACAACGACCTCAATGATACCGACCGTGACTTAATTTATGACTTAAAAATCACTGGTATTCTGAGCGTTATACTCTGACTCATTATGCACTACCTGACAATACTCACCGACGATATACCTGCTGTTCATCAAGCTATTCAAACCGAATTTCGGCTTGGTGAGTTGGTCCAGATCGCCCCGCTGACCGATACCAGCCCCGACGTAGCTACGTTACTCGTTTCTGGGGGAACCATTCAACTGCCCTTCGACTGGAGTGATAATTTACCACCCGTTCTGTTGCCCCGCCCGCTGCCCTTTTCGCCCGAAAATCTGCTGTCGGTGGTGTTTATGCGGTTAGATAACTGGGAGAAAGCCTACGAATATGCCCGGCATGGAGGTGCCCCGCATGGAGGTGCCCGGCATGGAGGTGATAATCCCTTACTAACCGATGCCATCGACCTCACCAACCGGCTGCAAGCGGGCGTATTACAGGTAGCACCGGCGCGTCCTATAGATGGAACAAGCACGTTTGACACCTACCAGCGCTGGCACAACCGGGCCGTGGCGCTTCACTACGGTAACCTCGAAACCGACGCAGCGAAAGACGACGTAGCAGAAGCGTATCAATTGGCCTTGCGCTATGCACCGGATGCCGAATGCCGGGCCTACACAACCAAACAGTACGCTACGTTACTGCTCGACACCGGACAATTGACAGAAGCTAATAATGTGTTGGCGATGGTCAATGTACCCGAACTGAGTTCTGCTTCCGGATTGCTGGACTACCGGTACGAATTGCTGGCTGTTCAGTACGCTGTTTGGCTTCAACAGTTGGTAATTCCCTACGATGCTAGCCTGCTCGAACAAACGAAAACTGCACTTTGGCATGTATTAGAGTATTACGAAGCTCGGCAACGCCCAATTCAGGTGGGTTTATTATTGGTCGATTCGGCTCAGGTGGCCAACTTCACCAATAGTTTTGCCGAAGCATTAGGCTATATCAGTCGTGCGCTTACGATCTTTCGCGACGAAGACGTTCCCGAACTGCTTGCCAATGCGCAGTACCGTAAAGGCGTGTTGCTCTACACCTGGGCGCAGAATGGCAATCCGCAGTTTTATCGCCCCGCTATGGAAGCGTATCAGGCGGCACTCAAGGTGTTTACACAACAAAATGCACCCGCTATTTTTGCCGAAATTCAACACCACCTCGGTGTTATTTTTGCCGAGATTCCTGACGAAGTCAAAAAGAAAAGCATCTGGGCGGCTGTGTCGTCGAGTTCATTTCAGCAGGCTATGGCTTATTTTAACCGGGAGGAATTCCCGTATGAATATGCTACGATCTGTAACCACTACGCCAACGCGCTGACAAAATATCCGCCAGCGGCCAAATCAGACAACTATGCCAAGGCCATTGGCTACTACCGCGATGCCCTGCGGGTGCGCACTGCCGATACATATCCTTACGAACGGGCTTTAACGATTCTAAACTACCTTGAATCTGGCTGGTACGTAGGCGAAGATGATCCGCAGAATCAACGGGCACTTTATAACGACATGGTCCGAAAAGCGAGTGAAGTACGGTTGTTAGTGGCTGATGAAGCCCTGCTCCGGGAAGCCGATCAGCATTTGCAACGACTGGGCGAGCTGATTATTTAGTGTTCGTAGTGTCGGGCCGGGTGGCCGGTGCCATTTCAAACCCGACACCACGAAAGAAGCAAGTAGTTGACTGACAGTCAATTGAACGAATACCCCTTATGCACGAAATTTCATTAGTTCGCAACATTTTTCGAACGCTTGAGGAAGAGTTTCCTACCGATATGAATCGGATTCGGAAGATTTATTTGAAAGCCGGGTTACTCTCGAACGTGCAGCCAATTTTGATGCAAAATGCGTTTGCGGCCGTACTGGAAGATGAACCCCGCTATCAGCAAATAAGCCTGTATGTTGAAGTACTGCCGATTCTGGTCCATTGCGATACGTGCGATAAGACGACCGAAGTGCAGCAATATAAGTTTGTGTGCTGCTGTGGCAAACCCAGCCGAAACGTCGTTCAGGGCGAAGAGTTGCTGATTAGTAAAGTGGAATTTGAGGATTAAAAGAATAGATATGACAACGGCCAGACCCAAATCAAATCAGGCTTCTGCGGGAGCCGTACAGTGCGAAAATACAACATTGAACCTACTGAAAGTCAACGACTTCGTTGCGAAAGCTATTCGAGATCGCTTGCCCGATGTGCTGGTAATAAACGTCTGCTCGTCGCCGGGAAGTGGTAAAACAACGCTCCTGCAGGAAACCGGTAAGCGGCTTCATAACCGCCTGACGATGGCGGTGCTGGTCGGCGATCCCGAAACGGAACGTGATGCCATCCGGATGCGGGACGTAGGTATCAACGCCCTGCAAATCGTGACGGGTGGGATGTGCCATATCGAAGCGCAGATGATTTACCAAGCCCTTGATCACATCGACCTGACGGGCGTTGACTTGCTGTTTATCGAAAACGTGGGTAATCTGGTTTGTCCAGCCGCATTTGATCTGGGCGAAGACTTCCGGGTGACGCTGTTGGCCTCTACCGAAGGCGACGACAAGCCCAAAAAGTACCCGCGTATGTTCCTGACCAGCGAACTAATGGTCGTCTCGAAGTCTGATTTGCTGCCCTATGTGCCGTTCAAAGTCGAAAATGTAGTGCAGGACGCTCGCGATGTGAACCCCGATATTGAGGTGCTGACCCTCTCCAGCACCACCGGTGAGGGCATTGACGACTGGTGCGACTGGTTACTGGCACGGGTAGAACAGAAGAAAGCAAAGCTACTCGTTGAAGCGAGTTAATATTTGGTGACGTCTCATCTCGCATCAGCCACCACAGGCCATCTGGATAAATGATTTGTGCGAACACAAACAAGAGGAGTGACCACTTTCACTTATTTTTCAACTCCACTCCATGACGTTTCATCTTCACTTTACCGGACAAGTGCAGGGCGTGGGCTTCCGGCCTTTCGTATGGCAATTGGCCCGATTAATGAAACTGCAAGGCGCGGTGAGTAACGGTGCTGATGGAGTGCATATTTATATCAATACCGATTCTGCCACAGCGCAGCTATTTTTAAGCCGCGTTCAGGCGGAAGCACCAAGGCTGGCGCGTATTCAGTCGGTAGCGTTAAGCGAAGTTGCCCCGGTTTATTATACTGATTTTGCGATTGTTACTAGCCAGATTACCGGTCAGGCATCGTTGCTGCTCACGCCCGATCTAGCTTTGTGCGAAGCCTGCCGGGCAGAAATGGCTGACTCGGTCGATCGGCGGTTTGGTTATGCATTTACAACGTGTACACATTGCGGGCCGCGCTATTCCATTCTGCATCAGTTGCCTTACGACCGCCAGACAACAACTATGAGCGCGTTTGGGATGTGCACCGATTGTGAGCGCGAATACCACGATCCGGCAAATCGACGGTTTTATGCGCAAACTAATTCCTGCCCGAACTGCCCGGTCGAACTGAGATTATTCTCGGCTTCAGGACAACAGCTGGCTAATCACCAGGATGAAATTATAGACTACGTAGCGGATGCATTAGGTGCCGGTCAGACGGTGGCAATTAAAGGTATTGGCGGCTATTTATTGCTATGTGATGCGACGAACGCAAACGCCATCACACAACTCCGTAAGCGTAAACATCGCCCGACCAAACCGCTGGCTGTATTATATCCGAACGTAGCGACCTTACAACAGGATTGTTACCTTGCCGACGACGAACGGGCTCTGCTAACGGGATCTGTATCGCCCATTGTGCTGCTCGATCAACGACCTAACCCGGCGTCTAAAGTAGCCGTTGACAAACTCGCACCCGGTCTTAGTCAACTAGGGGTTATGTTGCCCTACGCGCCCCTGCTGGCTTTACTTGCCAATAAATTCAATAAACCACTCGTCGCGACAAGCGGTAACGTGAGTGGGTCACCAATTTGCTACACCAACGAACAGGCTCTTGAGCAACTGCCCGCCATTGCCGATCTCATCCTGACGCATAATCGGGCTATTGTTGTGCCGCAGGATGATTCGGTGGTGCGCTTGTCGCCAGCATACCGTCAACCGATTGTGCTGCGTCGCTCGCGTGGTTTAGCGCCAACCGTCGTGTATTCTCCTAAAAAAAAGGAGAGCGGGGCGGGGGATGAGGTAAATACGACTACTGTACTGGCCTTTGGTGCATCGCTAAAAAGTACGTTTGCCTGTCAGTTGCGTGGCAATATCTATGTTAGTCAATACATCGGCGATCTGGAAAGCTACGATACGCAAACCAGTTTTCGAGCTACACTCGACCATTTCCTAAAACTCTTTGACGCCACACCCGATCTAATTCTGGCTGACCAACATGAAGGGTATTTTTCGACCCAATTAGCGCACGAATTAGCTACAATCTGGGGTATTCCCATCCAATTAGTTCAACACCACGAAGCGCATTTAGCGGCTGTATTGGCTGAAAATGGGTTGACAGGAGATGAGCCTATACTGGGCGTCATCTGGGATGGGACAGGCTACGGAACCGATGGGCAAATCTGGGGCGGAGAATTTATTGCCTACCAGAACAGCGTGTTCAATAGGGTATGCCACTTCGATTACTTCGACTCGCTATTAGAGGACAAAATGCCCCGCGAACCCCGACTTTCGGCTCTGTCGCTGGCTCACAATATACCCGGTGCCGACACGATACTACGGGTGAAGTTCACCGATAAAGAGTGGCATCTGTATTCTAAATTACCTGAATTAAGTAATGAGGTTGTGGGTTGTCTGTGGCCTATGTCCTCACCGATCACTCATGCGTCAGTAAACGGTTCCCATGCGGCAGTTTGGCCAATGAGGGCACACGCCACGGGTAAGAACCGACTAAAAACCAGTAGTGTTGGGCGGTTGTTCGATGCGGTAACTGCGCTCCTGGGTCTAGCCGACCAGGTTAGTTACGAGGGCGAGGCCGCGTTATTGCTTGAGACCCATGCCGCCCGATACGTTCGAGCGAAGGGCTATACAGGCGTTCAAAGCTATTTGCCCGATGTGACAACTCAGATTCCAACGAGAGCCGTCGTAGAAGGCGTTGTCCGCGATATACAGGCCGGACAATCAACCGACCAGATTGCGGCTGCGTTTCATTACACACTGGTGCAGGTTGTAGCCGCTTTAGCCCAACAAACGGGCATCCGGCAGTTGGCCTTTAGTGGGGGCGTTTTTCAGAATGCGCTACTCGTAGACTGGCTGCGACATAAACTTGAACCAGCTCATAAACTCTATTTTCATCACCAGCTTTCACCCAACGACGAGTGTATCTCGTTCGGACAAATCGCCCATTACGCGCTGACAACACCGCTTCCTGTACAGTCAAAAACCGAAACTACTTATGTGCTTAGCCATTCCCGGTAAAATAAAATCCATCGAATACCAGTATAATGGGCTGATTCGTATGGCCCGCGTGGCCTTCGGGGGTATCATCAAAGAAGCCAGTTTAGATATGGTGCCGCACGCGAAAGAAGGCGACTATGTGCTTGTGCATGTGGGCGTCGCTATCAGTATTGTGGATGAGGAAGAGGCCGAAAAAACGTTTGCCTACCTCCGCGAAATCGGCGACTTAGATGACTTAGTGGAAAGTAGCCAGATTGACCGCCACGCCCTATGAAACACCTCACCGAATACCGCGACCCCGAACTGGTAGACCAATACCTTCAGGAACTGCACCGGACGACCACTCGCCCCTGGACCATCATGGAAGTGTGCGGGGGGCAAACCCACGGCCTAGTTAAAAACGGCCTGTTGAACCTGCTGCCCGAACTCGTCACGATGGTACACGGGCCGGGTTGCCCAGTCTGCGTTACACCCGTCAACCTGATCGACAAGGCGGTGTATCTGGCCGAAAAAAAAGGCGTGATGCTCTGCTCCTACGGGGATATGATTCGGGTGCCGGGTTCAACAAAGAGCCTGCTCGACGCGAAAGCGGGTGGGGCCGATGTTCGGATTCTGTACTCGCCTTTGGAGGCCGTCAGGCTGGCGCGCCAAAACCCCGATCGTGAGGTCGTGTTTTTTGCTGTGGGCTTCGAAACTACGGCTCCGGCCAATGCGCTGTCTGTGGTGCAGGCCCGGCAACTGGGTCTGAAAAACTACTCTATTCTAGCGTCACACGTACTGGTGCCGCCCGCTATGGAAGCCGTCATTCAGGACGACGATACGAATATTCAGGGTTTTCTGGCGGCTGGTCACGTCTGTGCAATTATGGGCATCGGCGAGTATGGACCGTTGGTAGAGCGGTATCGAATGCCGATGGTCGTAACTGGCTTTGAGCCGGTCGATTTGTTGCAGGGTATTTTGATGGTAGTGCGGCAATTGGAACGGGGCGACTATCGACTCGAAAATCAATACGCCCGTGTAGTGCGTCCCGAAGGAAATCCCGAAGCCCAGCGCATCATCGAGCAGGTGTTTGCCGTTGTTGACCGGGAGTGGCGGGGTATCGGTACCATTCCCAATAGCGGCTGGGCGGTGCGCCCTGAGTTAGCCGACTTCGATGCTGACCGTAAGTTTTCGGTTTCTATCGCCAAAGCGCCCGAATGCCCTGACTGTATTGCTGGTCTGGTGCTAAAAGGTATCAAAAAGCCGCATGAATGCAGTCAATTCGGGCGTATTTGTACACCCGAACGCCCGCTGGGTGCGCCGATGGTTTCGTCGGAGGGGGCTTGTGCCGCATACTATCATTTTGCCAACACTGAACTGGCCGAAGCCTAAATGATGACGATTCAACAACCTAAAATGCGGGTACACTGTCCCATGCCGAAACTCGATTTCGACATTATTACGCTGGGGCACGGCAGCGGAGGACTTCTAACCAATAAATTGCTGGAAGTGGGCGTATTCGATCTGCTCAGCAATCCTTTGCTCGATACCCACCACGACGGGGCCATGCTGAACCTGACGGGCCGCGTGGCGTTTACGACTGACAGCTACGTAATTTCTCCCGTATTTTTCCCCGGTGGCAACATCGGTGAACTGGCTATTAATGGGACGGTTAATGACCTGGCCATGTGCGGAGCCACCCCCAAGTACCTGTCACTGAGCTTTATTCTGGAAGAAGGGTTGACAATGGCCGAATTCTGGGATGTGCTGATCAGTATCAAATATGCATCGGAACGGGCCGGTATACAAATTGTGACGGGCGACACAAAAGTGGTAGAACGAGGCAAGGGTGACAAAATTTTTATCAATACATCCGGCATTGGCCAAATACACCCACGGGCTAATATCAGTATAAAAAACGTTAGAACTGGCGACAAAGTGATCGTTAGTGGTCACATTGCCACGCACGGCATGGCCATTATGTCCGTACGCGAAGGGCTGGAATTTGAAACCACCCTGATCAGCGATACGGCTCCGCTGAATCATACCGTTCTGGCCTTGCTGGACGAATTCGGTCCTGCTATTCACCTTCTTCGCGACCCAACTCGCGGGGGCGTAGCAACCGTACTGAACGAAATTGCCCGCGATCGAAACGTCGGCGCGACTCGATTGGGTATTGATTTGAAACAAGCGGCTATTCCCGTGCTTGATGAGGTGGCCGGTGCCTGCGAACTGCTGGGTTTGGACCCACTTTACGTAGCAAATGAAGGCGTTTTTCTGGCTATTGTTGCGCCGGAGGTGGCCGATGCCTTTGTTGGAAAACTACAAACACTCGACTACGGACATTCGGCGGCCATCATCGGCGAAGTCGTGGCAGAACACCCCGGTCAGGTAGTTATGACTAGTCGCATCGGCGGTCGGAGGGTGGTGAATATGCTGGTTGGTGAGCAACTGCCAAGAATCTGCTAGAAGCTGTTTGAGTTATTGATTTGCGTCTACAATGAGTGGATTTTGAGTTAGGACAAGGCACTTTTTGAGGACGTAGCCGTAGCTACGGCTGAAAAAAGTAACGCAGACATGGCTCAAAAGCCGCCATTTTAGTCCGAAGAAATTAACTTAAACAGCTTCTTAACGGTATGATACTAACTACGCCCAACTTAACACAGTCGTTACCCACGCTTCCCGCGCTGGTAAAGTCAAGCACCGTTTTTCGGGGAAGTAAGGGCAATTCACTGCTGGCTCCGCGCGGAGTCTGGGCAGTGGACGGACGGTTGATGGTGTCCGATACGGGCCAAAATCGCGTGTTTATCTGGAATCAGATACCAACGACTGAATATGCCGAACCTGATGTTGTACTAGGTCAGGTCGACGCGGTCAACACAGGCCGGAATGCTGGTGGGAGCGTTGGCGCTGATACCTTACAATACCCATCAGGACTATGGTCGGATGGCGAGCGGCTTATTGTGGCTGATGCCTGGAACCACCGCGTACTGATCTGGAATCACTTCCCCACGCAGAACGGACAGCCGGCTGATATCGTGCTGGGACAGGCCGATTTTACCGGTAGTCAACCGAACGGACAAGGCATTGGGGCCGCGCCGAGCGAACGAACGCTGAACTGGCCTTATGGTGTAACTTCTGACGGACAGCGGCTTTGGATTGCCGATACGGGTAACCGGCGCGTGCTGTTTTACGATCACATGCCGACCGAATCGCTTGCCCCGGCCACGGCGGTGATTGGTCAACCTGATTTTACGGAACGTGACTACGATTCGGAGCACGCCATCTGGCCATATTCAGTCAGAATCGGCCCCGATGGACAACTGGCGGTGGTCGATACACAATATTACCGCACCCTGATCTGGCACGACTGGCGCACGGCACCCCGGCAACAGGCCGACGTTTTGGTCGGGCAACCTGATTTTGGGAGTAATGGCCAGAATCAGTACGGGTTATTTCCGGCCCAACAGACGTTGAACTGGACCTACGACGCGCATTTCTACCGACACGGATTGCTGGTGGCCGACACGGGTAATAGCCGGATTCTGTGGTTCGATACGGTGCCGACTCAACACAACCAACTGGCTGACAATTTAATTGGTCATGCCAGTTTTAGCATCGGAAGCGAGAACGCCAGCACACGCTTTGGCACGGATAAACAATTGTATTGGCCATTTTCGATTAGCACCGATGGCGATCAGTTATGTATTGCCGACACGGGCAACCACCGGATCATCATTGGTCAACTGACTCTTACTAAGTAAGCCATATGGAAACGCTTCTTCCTCTTTTACTGGCGTTGAGCGTCGGTTTTGCCCACGCTTTTGAGGCCGATCACTTACTCGCCGTAAGCAACATTGTTACCCGTCGAACAACTATCGGGCTGGCGCTGAAAGACGGCGTATTCTGGGGATTGGGGCATACGTCCACCATTCTGCTCGTAGGAAGCGTTTTCATGGTTGGTAAATTTGCGCTACGCGAAGCTGATTTTCGCTATCTCGAAGCAAGCGTAGGCGTCATGCTGGTTTCGCTTGGCGTCCTACGGCTGTATAAGTTGCTGAATGCGCCGAATAAGATTCTGGCACATCCTCACATGCATTCATCTGACGGCCACGAGCATGGCTTGGCTTATGGCATAGGTCTACTACATGGACTGGCGGGTAGCGGTGCCCTAGTTCTCTCGGTGCTAACCCGCATAAAAGGAACGGGTGCGGGAATGTTTTATCTGGTACTGTTTGGCGTTGGTTCTATGGTGGGGATGATGGTGGCGGCTGGGGCATTCAGCATACCGTTTTCTCTTCGTTTAGCAGCCAATCCAACGGTTAGAATAACGTTGGTGGCACTGTCGTCGTTGGTGTGTATCGGCCTTGGCACAGCGGTTATTTACGAAAACGTACTGGTTAGATGAATACATACGACGAAACTGAATTTGTTCTCTACGCGCTGGCCGAAATGAAAATCCCGGTGCAACACCATACCGATACCTACATCAAATTGGTCAACGGGTATGAGATTGAGGTTGAAAAACGTGATTTATATCGACTAACTGTCGACGGGTTTGTGATTTCACCCTTCAACGATATGGGGGAGTTGTGTCAGTTTATTCAACGAAATGGATCGCCTGCAAACGATGATTGATCTGTCGATTATTGCCCTCTCGGAAAGTATCTCGAAACCCGGTAATTATGCCCTTATTCTGGAAGATGTAGTTGGCAAGCGACGTATTCCATTAATTATCGGAACCAGCGAAGCGCAGGCTATTGCCGTGGCGATGGAAAAAATGCAACCACTCCGGCCCTTCACCCATGACCTGTTTTATCAAACATTGAAACAGACAGGCATTATCATGAAAGAAGCCGTCATTACGCGTGTTCAGGACGAGATTTTTTATGCCCACATTGTTCTCCTGACGCCAGTTGGAGCTACTCTGGTGATGGATGCCCGCCCGTCTGACGCAATTGCTCTGGCTGTACGATTCGATTGCCCGCTTCGGGCGACGCTTGACGTAGTGGAGACATCTGGCTATTTTATTGACGATAAAGTTCGTGACAAAAAAGGCTCCTATGCTGAGTATACGATGGCCGAACTGGAGGAATTGCTAGCCAGAATCATAAAGAAAGAAGACTACGAAAGTGCTGCCCGTGTGCGGGATGCAATTGATAAGCGGAAAGGGTAACCGAATCGGGCGAATTATCCGCTTTGTTACGATCAGCAGGAATAGGGCCGAAACTAATTATTGGCCGTTTGAGGATAATTTGAAACGCGCTACTGGAAAAGTATGCCTTTTGGGCTTGTGCCATGATATTATTCCATAAGCGACGGTGACCCAGCCATGATACGTATCGGCTAGTATGGAGTTTGGACAAAGTTGACCAACTTGGTGGCCCAGCAAGCAACAGGCTACATCGATCAGCCTTGGAGTATCAAGAATCAACCGTTTTAGTCGTTAGATTTGGACGGCTGAACGTAGTCTTCAGCGAAAATAATTCCCCGGTACGTCACCCTCGCGGAGTTCAGAATCTGGCTTTACTACGAAAATGGCTTTGTCAGCCTTACGCCAGGAGCCAACGCCAATGAGCCTTAATCGCAAGGGCAAAAAAGTGGCCCGTGATGAGAATTACCCTTTGACCGTCATTCAACAAGTTTGATGCGTTTGCTCTGATTAGATAGCGTTGAGTGATGAATGTGTATAATAGCTTCGGCAATGACTTGTCTGTTACCCCATCGGCCTACATGCCAGCGTGATTGAAAGGGAAAGATGTTATGTTCAGAGAGGTACAAAACTGATTCCAACCCATCCCCGCATCCAGTTGATTTTCATTCATGCGAATCAAATAGGCGATTACAACTTGTAAAGCACTGTCAATAGGTGAGCATTATAGTCGGATAGGTCAGGAGCCTTGCGGCTCCCTTCCCTCCTCAAAACCGGGCTTGTGCCTTCTCGACACATCCGGCGCAAGCAGATGACAACCGGCTCAGGGTTCCTTGCTTCGTTTTTGTTGCTTCGAATGCTTTCGCGTGCACTTGTTGATGACACGTCACATGAACTAACCGCAGATTGCAATACGCATCATGGGCCCCTTCCTGCTTCGATTTGACCTAATGAACGTGCAGGGCTTCGTTGGTAAACAAACTCGTTTTGCAGACGGGACATGGATAGTTCTGCCTTCGGACGATTCGTTGCTTGCTGGGTACTAACTCGGCCAACTTTCGTTGGGTGCGTTTCTGCCAGTACGCCCGCAAACTAGGATCGTCCGGAGAAGCCGCATGCTGAATCAGACTATACGGCTGGATTGGCATCCAGACAAAGCGTAAAATTTTCAGCAAATTAAGAACGTGTTTGGGAATTAAGCATGGTTAAGAGTCGGGCAACTTTTGTAGCGACCGCTCCCGCAGCCTGGCAAGCGATAACCACACAAGCGGCCCCACAAAAAGTTCTCGAAATTGACCGCTCCGGCGGCTCTCATTGGATTACAATAAGCTTTCAAGGGATATTAGTTATCATTCTGAGAGTTAGCTCGATTTATGGTACCAACTTCACTTTTCCGGGAGGTGATCGCCAAACCATTTTTTCAAAAAAATATTGTGTGTCGATATGACATTTAAAAAATTAGTGTCATTTTTACACTAATAAATGCTATAGGTAAAATTTGATCCATCCTAAGGCACATAATTTTCCAGTGATGCCAGATTGATAAAAAAATTGGGATCATTTAGCTAGTTTATAATTCACTGTAATACGGCAGGTCAACTAAAAAAGGCATGGCTACTTATTTGCTGGGTTACGACATTGCTAGTTCGTCTGTGAAAGCGGCTCTTGTCTATGTGCAAACGGCCCGGCCAGTTGCATCAGCAACCAGTCCTGATCAGGAAATGACCATTATCTCTCCCCAGCCCGGTTGGCGTGAACAGCATCCCGAAGACTGGTGGAAGGAAGTTATTCGAGCCGCCCAGCGTTTGAAGGAAAACCATTCGATTCTAAGTCCGGTGTTCCGGGAGGCCTTCGTCAATACAATGGGAGCGACATTGGATCTGTACAATACCGATGGAGCCCAATGTGCCGCGCGCGGAGCAGGGATTGGTGCGATCATGTTTAGTATGTTCGAAGAAGCCTTTACATCACTGGAACGGGTTGGCTTGATTGAACCCTCCCCGACGATTCAGGCCGCTCATCAGGATGCTTTCGCACAAGGGCGTTCTCATTTGAAGACAACTGAATTAATTAACGCATAACTACATAAAACCAATTACCAAAACATGTCACGTATTACGCTGGGCGATCAGGAATATTTCAAAGGAATTGGGGCCATTGCCTACGAAGGCCTTAATTCTAAAAATCCATTAGCTTTCAAATGGTATAATCCCGATCTGGTCCTCGGAGGGAAAACTCTACGCGAGCAACTGCGCTTTGCCATCAGTTACTGGCATACCTTCTGCGGAACCGGTGGCGATCCATTCGGGCCCGGTACGCGTGTTTTTCCTTGGGATCAGGATAACGATGCTAATGTACGGGCGCGCCTGAAAATGGACGCGGCCTTCGAGTTCTTTACCAAAATCGATGCGCCTTACTATTGTTTCCATGACATCGATTTAGTTGATGAAGGTGGATCAGCAACTGAGTATGAAAGCCGCTTGCAGACGATTGTCGAGTACGGTAAGCAGAAGCAGCAGGCGAGTGGAGTGAAGCTACTATGGGGTACAGCCAACGTATTCTCAAACCCGCGCTATATGAACGGGGCGTCGACAAACCCGGATTTCGCGGTGTTGGCTTACGCCGGTACGCAGGTAAAAAATGCTATCGACGCGACCATCGCGCTGGGGGGTGAAAACTACGTTTTCTGGGGTGGGCGGGAAGGCTATATGTCGCTGCTAAACACCAATATGAAGCGGGAAGTCGAGCATCTGGCTAAGTTCCTGACTATTGCTCGCGATTACGCCCGCAAGCAGGGCTTTACTGGTACGTTCTTCATCGAACCCAAACCGATGGAGCCGACTAAACACCAGTACGATTACGATGCCGCTACGGTCATTGGTTTTTTGCGTCAGTATGGTCTGGACAAGGATTTTCAGTTGAATATCGAAGTGAACCACGCGACACTGGCGGGTCATACGTTTGACCATGAATTACAGGTAGCTGCCGATGCCGGGATGCTAGGGAGCATCGATGCGAACCGGGGCGATTACCAGAATGGCTGGGA
Source organism: Spirosoma flavum (assembly GCF_042686045.1). NCBI lineage: Bacteria > Pseudomonadati > Bacteroidota > Cytophagia > Cytophagales > Cytophagaceae > Spirosoma > Spirosoma flavum. Next base: position 120,925 of record NZ_JBHUOM010000012.1, on the reverse strand, counting down.
TACCGACCAGTTTCCGATCAATCTTTATGAACTGGTGGAAGCGGCCCTAGTCATTCATCAGGTAGGTGGCATCAAAGCCGGCGGTATTAATTTCGATGCAAAGGTGCGCCGAAATTCGACCGATCTGGAGGATTTGTTCGTAGCGCACATTGGTGGCATGGATGCCTTCGCTCGTTCGTTCATTGTAGCCGACGCTATTTTGCAGGATTCTGACTACCTGAAATTTCGTCAGGAGCGGTATGCTTCCTTCGACAGTGGCCAGGGGAAAGCGTTTGAAGAGAACAGCCTGACATTGGAAGACTTGCGGAGCTATACTTTCGAAAATGGCGAACCTAAACTACGGAGTGGCAAACAGGAATGGCTTGAAAGCATTATCAACCAGTATATCTAGCCTTGATTCTACCAACCTCACCACATAAAATTCTTATGTGATTATAAAAAGCAAGCCAATTCGCTGCCGTATGAAAACGATTTCTTTGGATAAAGTAGCCTCGCAGGTGCGTCGGGATATCGTGCGCATGGTGCATGGCGTAGCCTCCCCCCGCATCTGGTCTACCGCCTGATAGGAATGGCGAGTAGCAGGAAGGGCAAATCTGAGAAGCGGCTGCGTTTATTCCGCATCGGAGACTAGACAACCTGATTGCGATTGTTGATGTCAACGGCCAGCAGATCGATGGGCCGACTGACGTAGTGCTGAACAACCGGGATCTGGGTAAAAAATACGATGTCTTTGGTTGGAACGTACTGCACATGGATGGAAACAAGTTGGCCATCCGCCGGACCAAATCATGGGGAAATATGGGTTAACAGCAGCTTCCATTGTGGCTAAAGCACTGGCCGTTATCCGGCGAAAAAAGTAACTGACATTGATCCGTACACAAGTTTGATAGTTGAGACAACCAACTTTAAACCATTAATACTGATCGACAAAGGCTATATCATAGGTTTAGTAGCTAGTAAAACTCCACTGGAATCCAGTGGAGTTATTCTTAAAAATGGTGCTCCAGCTTTATTCTCTGATGAGTATAATGCGGATGTGCCCAAGTTAAAAGAGCAATGGATAAAGCGAAGGGAAGCGGGCTTACTATTTTGACATACGCAAACTCCTTTTGCACAATTTGGCGTATATTTATATCTTTTCTTATTTTTATCTACGTATATAGTCCTAAACTTCATGACTTCTGACGATTATGTGTTATGGCAATTATTCCGCGCAGGGGATAAGCAGGCATTAGGAGTGCTGGCTGAACGCTATTATCGCATGCTGAAACATTATGGCCAAAAATTCATGGTCGATGGAGCAGTGGTCGAAGATTGTATACAGGAGTTATTTTTACAGCTCTGGCAAAATCGCTTACAGATTAATGAAACGGACTCGGTAAGACATTATTTACTTAAATCAATTCGACACCATATACTCCTCTATTTGCGGTCTCAAAAACGGGTGCACTATGACGAACTGGGCTGGGATACATCAGTAGGGGAGGACGTAGATTCAGAAACATTACTAATACGCCAGGAAACATTGGTCAGTTTGACGAAAACGATTCAGGACCAACTAGCCTTGTTACCAGCCCGTGAGCGGGAAGCCTTATATCTGCGTTATTACGAAAATCTATCCATACCTGAGATTGCTGAAGTAATGAATGTAACCCGGCAATCCGTTTCCAATTTTATACAGAAAGCCCTCAATAAGCTCCGCACTAAATGGCTTGTTCATCTGCTTCTATTAATTTGTACTTTTTTCTAAAAAAATTTCCTTTGAGAAGGGTATCAGTGCAGATAAACTTCATACTATCAATAAAAATAGCAAAAAAGTACCAATAAATTTCCTATCAAACAATCTTTCAACTGTTGACGATCTACTAGAAAACGACGCTTTTCGAAGGTGGGTTCGTGAAAACCCTTATGAGAAATCGCCTTCTTACGTCTCTCTTCACCGCATTTAGCCTGGTATTGAGCCATCTGGTTTCGGCTCAAACCACTTTAGTTAATCCGATTCTGACCGGCTTCTATCCCGATCCAAGCATCGTGAAGGTAGGGGCGGATTACTACCTGATCAATTCGACGTTTTCCTACTTTCCCGGCATTCCGGTGATGCACAGCAAGGACCTGAAAAACTGGAAGCAAATCGGTAATGTGATTAGCCGCCCCGAACAAATGGATTTCATGGGCGAGCGGCTAACCCGTGGCCTTTTTGCCCCCAGCATCAGCTACTACAAGGGAATATTCTACGTTACCTGCACCGATATCGATCACGACGGCAACTTTGTTGTTACGGCCAAAAATCCCGCAGGGCCTTGGAGCAATCCCGTTAAAATCTCGCAGGTCAAAGGCATCGACCCATCCATCTATTTTGATGATAGTACCGACAAAGCCTACATTATCTATAACAGCGACGCCCCCGACCGGAAGCCGCTGTATTCGGGCCACCGAACCATTCGGATGTATGAATTTGACTATAGCAAATTGACCGTAGTGGGGGAAGAAAAACAACTGGTCAACGGTGGCGTGGATCTTTCTAAAAAACCCGTCTGGGTTGAAGGACCGCACATTTTGAAACGGAACGGCTGGTACTACCTCTACGCAGCCGAGGGCGGTACGTCGGTTAACCATTCGGAGGTGGTGCTCCGGAGCAAAGATGTTTGGGGCCCCTATGTGCCTTTTGCGGGTAATCCGATTCTGACACAACGCGAATTACCTGCCGACCGGAAGGACGCCATTACCTCAGCGGGGCATGCTCAGTTTGTCGATGGACCAGATGGGAAAATGTATTGCATTTTTCTGGCGGTAAGACCCTACGAAGGCGATTATTACAACACAGGCCGTGAAACGTTTATTGCGCCCGTCACCTGGAAAGACGACTGGCCAATGATCGAGCATGGCGAGAAGGCTATTTCGTACAGCTATCCAGTTAATTATAAGGAAATTAAACAAAAGGGCGCATTGCCGCAATCGGGTAATTTCGCCTATACGCTGACTTTTGATAAGACGCTTGATCCTGCGCTCTTGTTTATGCGGACCCACGATAAAAATTCGTACTCACTGTCGAAGAAAGATGGGCTTACACTGAAACTGAAGCCCGAAACTATCATGGAGACTGGCAATCCTTCGTTCATCGGCAAACGCCAGCAACACCTCTATAGTACGGCGGAAACGGAGTTAATGTTTACGCCCAAATCGGACAAAGAAAGAGCCGGTTTTGTGATTTTACAGGACGAGGGCCATTTCTACTTCCTGTGTAAATCGAAGGTCCAGGACAAGGACATGCTGCAACTCTATAAAAGCAAGCCACGATCACAAGAGATGGAATTGCTGACCGAAGTGCCGCTGGATGCCAAAGCGGGCAAAGTAGGCCTACGTATCGCTTCGCAGGGGGATAGCTATTCGTTCCATTATTCCACCGATTCGAAAAACTGGAACTTGCTGAAAGACAAGGTAGATGGTAAATTCCTGAGCACAAAAGTATCGGGTGGCTTTATCGGATGCGTATATGGTCTGTACGCTACGTCGTCGGGGGAAGCCAGCAAGAATTCGGCCTCATTCCAGTACCTGAAATATGCAGGGGATGATCCGATGTTTAAAAAATAAACGTAGCAGATTTGGTTACCACTGGATTGTAAAACATAGCATTACCCTTGAAAACGAACGTATTCCATATCGCTTGCTTCGTTCTGCTCAGCTCCACGGCCCTGGCTCAGATGCAGCCGTTTGCCTTACAGGAGGTGAGATTAGCAGGCGGTCCCTTCAAGAATGCGCAGGATGTTGACCTGAAGTATATACTGGCACTGAACCCGGATAAACTGCTGGCTCCGTACCTGATCGATGCCGGATTGCCGGTAAAAGCCCCACGCTACGGCAACTGGGAAAGCTCAGGGCTGGATGGTCATATCGGCGGGCATTACCTGTCGGCGCTGGCGATGATGCATGCCTCGACCGGCAATGCCGAACTGAAAAAGCGGCTGGATTATATGGTGGCCGAACTGGCCCGCTGTCAGGCAAAAAATGGCAATGGGTACGTTGGCGGTATTCCGCAGGGCAAGGTATTCTGGGAGCGTATTCATAAAGGCGATATTGATGGCAGCAGCTTCGGGCTGAACAATACATGGGTGCCGCTGTACAATATTCACAAGCTGTTTGCCGGGTTGCGTGACGCTTACGAGTATGCCGGCAATAAACAGGCGAAGCAGGTACTGATTGGTCTGGGCGATTGGTTCATTGAGCTAATCAAACCTCTGTCAGATGAGCAGATTCAACAGGTACTACGCACTGAACATGGTGGCCTTAACGAAACATTTGCCGATCTGTACATCCTCACCAACGACAAAAAATACCTTGAAACGGCGCAGCAAATTTCACATCGTGCGTTGCTGAATCCGTTGATCGACAAACAGGATAAGTTGACCGGCCTTCACGCCAACACCCAGATTCCAAAAGTGATCGGGTTCGAGAAAATCGCCACCTTGACGGGCAAAGCCGACTGGTCGGAGGCCGCTATGTTCTTCTGGCAGAATGTGGCGCAAACCCGTAGTGTGGCCTTTGGTGGCAATAGCGTGCGTGAGCATTTCAACCCGACAACCGATTTCAGTCAACTGTTAAGATCGAATCAGGGCCCCGAAACGTGTAACTCGTTTAACATGCTCCGGTTGAGCAAAGCCCTGTTTCTGGATAAGAACGATGTGAGCTACCTCGATTATTACGAGCGAACACTATACAACCACATTCTGTCGAGTCAACATCCCGAAAAGGGCGGGTTTGTCTATTTTACGCCCATTCGGCCTAACCACTATCGGGTGTATTCTCAGCCCGAAACCAGCATGTGGTGCTGCGTGGGGTCGGGTCTGGAAAATCACACCAAATACGGCGAGCTGATCTACAGTCATTCGGAAAAAGATCTCTTTGTCAACCTGTTTGTTCCGTCGACGGTAAACTGGACTACCAATAAAATTCGGCTTACCCAACGCACCGAATTTCCCTATCAAAATGAGTCAGAACTGATCGTCGAACTCACAAAACCACAGGAATTTTCTTTACACATCCGCTATCCTAAATGGGCTAAGGACCTGGAGGTGCTGGTCAATGGGAAAACGCATCCCGTTGATGGCAAACCCTCAAGTTATGTAGCCATTTCGCGAAAATGGAAATCGGGCGACAAAGTGACGGTGCGCTTTGCAACCACCACCTACCTGGAACAGTTGCCCGATGGCTCAAATTGGGCCGCTTTTGTGCATGGTCCCATCGTGCTGGCCGCTAAAACCTCAACAGCAGACCTAAAAGGGCTATTTGCCGATGACAGTCGGATGGGCCATGAAACAAAAGGCAAACTATACCCGCTCACCAATGCCTACGCGCTGGTGGGTGACCCGGCAACGTATCTGTCGCAGATAAAACCAATAGATAAGCTGCGATTTAGCCTGGACACGCTGACGTTGCAACCGTTCTACGAAGTTCATGATGCCCGCTATCAGATGTATTTCCAGACCTTTTCCAAAGCCTCCTTCGACGAGCAGCAAGTCCGGTTGAAACTGCAGGAAGCGGAGGCTATCGCTCTGGAAGCCAACACAGTCGACAACGTGAATTGTGGTGAACAGCAGCCCGAAGTCGATCACGCCTACAAGGGTGAGAAGAGCGATGCGGGGTATGACGACGATCTGTTCTGGCGACGTACCCGGGGGTATATATCCTACCAATTACAGAACGAGGAACTGGCGGGTAAATATATTGATATTACTGCTCTAGATGATATAACGCCAGAGTTTGGGAGCTTTCTAGTGAATGAAAAGCCTGCCGAAATCCTGGCCAATCAGGGGAAAATGCTCCGGTTGAAAGCAGACGGTAACGAGGTGATAACGTTGAAAATCGTATCCCAAAGTGGGAAGAGCACACCTCGCTTTAATCAAATCAGACTAGTAACGCACTAACGAATAATTCTTTTCAACATGAATGAAATTGTGATGACTGCCTATAAATGTGTCAAAATAACACTATTAGTGTTTGGATGCATGCTGAGTTCGTATGCTCAATCCAATTTCAGCAGTAAAGTCATTGGCGTGGGGGTTGTTGTCGCCGACCTCGAACGGTCGCTGGAATTTTATGTCAACGGCATCGGTATGGTCAGAACGAGCAGCTTTACCATCAACGAAGATTTTGGCAAACGCTCGGGTCTGACCAATGGCGTTGCGACGGACGTAACTATTCTGAAACTCGAAAACAGCCCCGAAGCCACCGACTGGAAGCTGATGAGCTTTGGCAAAAAAGCCGCACACCCGAAGCCGAAAGTCATTCAGGACGATACGGGCATGCAGTACATCACCATTCAGGTAAAAGCTTTGCAACCCGTCATTGACCGATTGACCCAAATGAAAATACCCTTTTTAGGTAGCACGCCTACGCCCTTGAATGCGAAAGCACACTTTGTATTCGTGCAAGACCCCGATGGGAATTTTATTGAACTAATAGGACCACTGCAGTAACCTCAGAAAATCTGTCACAAATTATCTGCCATGAAAAAATCGTTTTTCCAATTGGGTTTGATGGCGGTTACGCTGCTGCTGATGCAATTCACGGCAAGGGCGCAAAAGGCACATAATCCTATCCTGTTTGCTGATGTACCCGACCTGTCCATGATCCGGGTGGGTAATACGTACTACATGAGCAGTACGACCATGCACATGAGTCCGGGCCTACCCATTATGAAGTCGAAAGATTTAGTAAACTGGCAATTGGTTGGTTATGCTTATGATACGCTGGCCAATGTGGATGCACTGAATCTGACCAATGGCAAAAGCACCTACGGACGAGGGTCATGGGCCAGTAGTCTGCGGCATCACAACGGTATGTACTACGTGACCACCTTCGCCCAGACTACTGGCAAAACCTATGTCTATACGACCAATGACATCGAGAAAGAGCCCTGGAAAGAGACGTCGTTTAAACCGTCCTATCATGACCATAGCCTATTTTTCGACGATGACGGTCGGGTATATATGATTTACGGCGCGGGCAAACTCCGGCTGATTGAACTGAATGCTGATGTTTCCGGTATAAAACCCGGTACGACCGAACAGGTCATTATTGACAACGCCAGTACGACGTCTGGCACCGGAGGGGGCCTGCCCGCCGAAGGGTCTCAATTATTTAAGGTGAAGGGTAACTATTACCTGTTCAACATAACCTGGCCCAGAGGAGGGATGCGTACAGTCGTGATTCACCGGGCGAATAAGATTACAGGTCCCTGGGAAGGCCGAATCGGCTTTCAGGATTTGGGCGTAGCACAGGGTGGCCTGATTGATACGCCGGATGGGAAATGGTACGCCTACCTTTTTCGTGATTTTGGTGGAGTCGGGCGCATTCCGTATCTGGTTCCCGTCAACTGGGAAGATGGCTGGCCCGTACTGGGCGTCAATGGAAAAGCACCCGAAACGCTCGACCTGCCGGCCAACAAAGGGTTGATACCCGGTATTGTGGCCTCCGACGAATTTACACGGAAGAAAGGGGAGTCGGCACTGCCGCTGGTATGGCAATGGAACCATAATCCTGATAACCAGCTCTGGTCCGTTACGGAACGGAAAGGCTATCTACGGCTGAAAACCGGACGTACCGATACGTCGTTTGTGCTGGCCAGAAACACCCTGACGCAGCGAACCATTGGCCCGGAATCGTCGGGGTCTACCGCCTTCGATGTATCCAATATGAAAGAGGGCGATTTCGCCGGATTGAGTCTCTTACAGAAAAACTACGGTCTGGTTGGCGTCAAGGTTATGAATGGTAAGCGTTCTGTAGTCATGGTTAGCGCGGCATCGGGTAAACCAATTGAGGTACAAGGCTTTCCGCTTACGCAAAATATGGTTTATGTCAAGGCGGAATGCGATTTCAGGGACCGGAAGGACACGGCTCATTTCTTCTACAGCCTCGACGGTAAAGCGTGGCAACCCATTGGCGAGTCGCTGAAAATGCCTTACACCATCCCGCATTTTATGGGTTACCGATTTGGTCTGTTCAACTATGCCACTCAACAGACGGGCGGGTACGCAGACTTCGATTATTTCCGAATTACCGACACCATTTCGCAATCAGCCAGAAATTAACTCTCAGCTCAATCTCTTCGACAACCTATCTCTTACCCTTTATGAAAAAGAATTATTCAGCCGCTACGCTTCTTCTTAGCTTACTGCTTTGGGGTCTGAACGCTTCTGCACAGGACAAAAACTTTTACATTTTCCTCTGTTTCGGGCAATCCAACATGGAAGGAAACGCCAAAATTGAACCGCAGGATACAGTTAATGTGAACAGCCGGTTTCAGGTAATGGAGGCCGTAAACTGCCCCGATTTAGGCCGGACAATGGGACAATGGTATACCGCTATTCCGCCATTGTGCCGGTGCCGGACCGGCCTGACTCCCGCCGATTATTTTGGTCGTGAATTGGTCGCTAATCTTCCTGAGAAAGTCCGGGTTGGCGTCATCAATGTGGCTGTGGGTGGCTGTAAAATTGAGCTATTCGATAAAGACCATTACGAGTCATACACCGCCAATGTACCGGGCTGGATGAAGAACATGCTCAAGGATTATGACGGAAACCCATACGCCCGATTGGTCGAGATGGCAAAACTGGCCCAAAAAGACGGGGTGATAAAAGGCATTCTGTTGCATCAGGGTGAGTCGAATACCAACGATACGCTGTGGACCGAAAAGGTCAGGGTGGTGTACGATAACCTGATGCACGACCTGGATCTAAAACCGAAAAAAGTGCCGCTGCTGGCCGGAGAAACGGTGAATGCCGATCAGGAAGGCATTTGCGCGAGTATGAACAAGATCATTGCCACACTCCCGCAAACCATCAAAAATGCACACGTCATTTCTTCGGCGGGTTGTACCGATTCGGCCGATAACCTGCACTTCAATGCCGCCGGATATAGAGAATTGGGGAAACGCTACGCGGCACAGATGCTCGCGCTGCTGGGCTATAAACCAACCGCGACGGAGTAATGTGCAAGCCTTTGGCAAACGTATCTACCGCTACTTTTTGACCCGCTCCGTCCGGGTATATTCGAACTTTCTTTAAGCTGATAATGCCTAACTCCTGCTTATAATGCCTAAATCTTTACTCATTCGACTGGCGATTTATCTGCTGACTGGTCTTGCTGGATTTGCACAGTCAACACCCCCCCAACCCGTTGGCCCCCTACCCAGCGAAAACCAACTGCGTTGGCAAAAAATGGAATACTATGCCTTCATCCATTTTTCGATAAATACCTATACCGATATGGCCTGGGGCTTGGGTAATGAAGACCCCAAGCTATTTAATCCTACAAAACTGGATTGTAGACAATGGGCCCGTATTTGTAAAGAGGCCGGTATGAAAGGTATCATTTTTACGGCTAAACACCATAGTGGATTCTGCCTTTGGCCCTCGAAATACACCGAGTACTCTGTAAAAAATATTCCCTGGCGAAACGGGAAGGCCGACATCGTGCGGGATATGGCCGATGCCTGCAAAGAATATGGATTGAAATTCGGTGTGTACCTGTCGCCCTGGGACAGAAACCATGCCGACTATGGGAAACCCGAATACATCACATACTTCCGCAACCAGTTGCAGGAATTGTTGACCAACTACGGTGACATTTTTGAAGTCTGGTTTGACGGAGCCAACGGCGGGTCCGGCTATTATGGCGGAGCCAACGAAACTCGTAAAATCAACTCTAAAACGTATTACGACTGGCCCAACACCTACAAACTTGTTCGCAAACTCCAACCCAAACTTGTTATCTGGAATGACGGTGGTGATCGGGCCGACCTGCGTTGGGTTGGTACCGAAGCCGGGTATGTAGGTGAGACCAACTGGAGTTTATTAAACTCAACCGGCGATGTGCCTGAGCAAATGCTGCGCTACGGCGTAGAAAATGGAAATGCCTGGGTACCCGGCGAAGTAAATACCTCCATTCGTCCTGAATGGTTTTACCACGAGCGGGAAGACAAAAAAGTAAAAACGTTGCCCCAACTAATGGATCTTTATTACAACTCCATTGGTCGAAATGCTACGCTATTGCTCAATTTTCCGATCATGCCCAATGGGCTGATTAACGAGAAGGACGAAAAAGCCGTACAGGCCTTTGCCAAAGCCACCAAAGAAGCCTTTGCGCTAAATCTGACCAAAAATGCCCAGGCTGTGGCCTCACACACACGAGGAAAAAACTCGACTTACGATGCCAGTAAAGCCATTGACGCCGATAAAGAAAGCTATTGGGCTACGGATGATGTCGTTCGTAACGCATCGTTGACGCTACAATTCGCTAAACCTACCGCTTTTAATCGTTTTCTGGTGCAGGAACCCATCCGGTTGGGGCAACGGGTCAAAGCCTTTACCGTGGAGGCTTTTGTCGATGGTAGCTGGAAAGAAATTGCCAAAGAAACGACAATTGGGTATAAACGTATTCTCCGGTTTCCGACCGTGGAAGCCACCCAACTGCGGCTGACTATCCTCGACGCAAAAAGTTGCCCGTTAATTTCAAATGTCGAAGTCTATAAAGCTCCACTGATTTTAACGCCCCCCATGATCACCCGTGACCAGACTGGTACTATTCATATCAAGCCAGGCGATACCGAATCTGAGTTGTATTATACACTCGATGGACGTACGCCAACAGCAACGGCTAACCGGTACACGACTCCTGTAAAAACTGGTAACGGCAAAGTAGCCATTAAGGCGATAGCCTATAATCCGTTCACGAAACAAAGCAGCATCGTCAGCGAAGAAAAGTTTGATATAGCCCGCACCGCCTGGAAAATCGTGAGCACTGACGCGAAGTCGGCGTACCAGGTTGTAGATGGAAATTCGGCTACGTCCTGGCATCAAAATAAAAGCCAACCGATGCCTGCGGACTTGATCATTGATTTGGGAAAGGAAGAAAACCTGGCGGGTTTCAAGTATTTGCCTGCCCAGAACTGGTGGGAAGAGGCAAGCATCATCACGCAATACCAATTTGAGGTTTCAGCCGATAACGCAAGCTGGAAACGGGTAAGCGAAGGCGAATTTTCAAACATTAAGAACAATCCTTTCTGGCAAACCAAAACGTTTGAACCCACCAAAGCCCGATACATCAAATTGCGTGCTTTGAAAAATACGCAGGAAGATTCGGCATCGGGCTATGCAGAAGTTGACATTATTACCCAGTGAGTGTAGAAAATTTTTCTGACAGGATTGACAGGATGAACAGGATTTCTATTGCCTGAAAAATACTGTTCATCCTGTCATAAAAAATCCGTAAACACATTACCCCTAAACCTTAATCATTTATGAACCAACAACTAACAAATCGATTATGGATCTTCTGCGCCATGATCTGTCTGTTCAACATGGCAATAGCCCAACCGCCCCGTGGCCCGCTGGTGGTGTCGCCCCAGGTGAACGCCGACAAATCCGTTACGTTTCGTTATCTGGCTCCGGCTGCCAGCGACGTAAAGCTGAGTGCTCAGTTTGAAAAAGCACCCATGCCTATGTCCAAAGATGCACAGGGTATATGGAGCGTGACGGTGCCGCCCGTCAAACCTGACATCTACCCCTATAGCTTTCAAGTCGATGGCATTACCGTCATGGACCCGGCCAACGTAGCGTTTTTTCCGAACGAACGTTTCAAAGCTAGCTTGGTCGATGTGCCCGGCGAAACGCCGTTGGTTCATGCCATGAAAGACGTACCGCATGGTTCGGTCAACTACGAGTACTACCCATCGCTCGAGGGAACCACAGGTTCGTTGGTGGTCTATACGCCACCGGGGTACGATAAAAATCCGTCCCAGACCTACCCGGTTTACTACCTCATCAGCGGGACGACGGATACTGAAGAAACCTTCTTCAAAGTAGGCCGAACGAATCTGATTCTGGACAATCTGATTGCCGAAGGCAAAGCCAAACCCATGATTATTATCATGCCGTATGGTAATATCGCAGCCCGACTTGCCGAACAAAAAGGTGGTGCCAAACCTGCCGACCCGACCGTCCGCGATGGAGATGATGCGGTCAAACGAGCTAATGACTTCGGGAATGACCTGATAAGTAAGGTAATCCCATATGTGGAGAAGAACTACCGCGCCATTGCGAACAAAAACAGCCGGGCTATCGGCGGGTTCTCACGCGGGGGTGGGCAAACACTCCGGGCGGCTTTTGGTAACATGGACAAGTTTGCGTGGGTATGCAGCTACAGTTCGTATCTATCGCCCGCCGAAATGGACAAGGGCTTTCCGCAGATAGGTAGTAGTCCAGACAATACGAATAGGCAGTTAAAATTGCTGTGGGTGAGCGTGGGAAGCGACGATTTTCTGTACAAAGGGACGGTCGAATTTATGGATTACCTGAAAGCGAAGAAGGTAAACTACAAAAGTCTGATTACCGATGGCGGTCATACCTGGATGAACGTTAAGAGGTACGTTGCCGAAACCACTCCACTACTTTTCCGCTAACGCGCCTATCCTCATGAAACATAAATTAAGCCTGCTTCCCGCTCTCCTGTTTTTTTCGATAGCGGTAATTGCTCAGCGGCCACCGTCCATTAGTTCGCCCGAGGTACACCCCGACCATAGCATTACGTTCACCTACTTTTCGCGCAAAGCTCAGAAGGTGACGCTGAATGGAGAGTTCCTGAAGGCCACCGTTGCCCTGACCAAAGATACATCGGGCATCTGGAGCGTGACAGTGCCGCCCGTTAAACCCGATATTTATCCGTATAGTTTCACCGTCGATAGCGTTCAGATTGCCGATCCGAACAACACACACATTTTTGCCAATGAACGCTTTAAACGGAGCATCGTCGATGTGCCGGGCGATCAGCCGCTAATTCATTCGCTCCAGAACGTACCGCATGGAAAAGTCAGCTATCGTTACTACAAGTCAGGTACGCTAGGTACCACCCGGCAGTTACTGGTTTATACCCCGCCCGGTTTTAAGGCTAACGGCAAAACCAAATACCCGGTGCTGTATCTGATTCACGGCGGCTCCGATACGGAAGAAACATGGACTAAAGTTGGGCGTGCCAACCTGATTGCCGACAATTTGATTGCGCAGGGCAAAGCCAAACCCATGATCATTGTTATGCCCTACGGCAATGTGCGCCCTAGCCCGATGCCCGACTTCACTAAAGACATGGTCGCCGACATTGTACCGTTCATTGACGCCAATTACCCGGTGATTATGGAAAGCAAAGGCCGGGCTGTAGCAGGCTTTTCGGTGGGGGGCGGACAAACCCTGAACATTGGTCTGACCAATACTGACAAGTTTGCTTATATCTGTTCGTATGCGCCGTTCACAACTACCGAAGAATTTCAAAAAAACTTTGCCAACTGGTCGCCCGACGCGAATAAAATCAACAGTCAATTGAAATTATTCACCATCAGCGTAGGCACCGACGATTTTCTGTTCGAATCGGTGAAAAAGAACATGGCGATGTTCGAGGACAAAAAGATTAAACTGAAGAGCTACATCGTTCCCGGTGGTCATACCTGGATGAACTGCAAGCACTATCTGGCAACCACCTTGCAGGAGCTATTTAACTAGTGCATGCCCTTAAGTACAATAAATTCCAAACCGTTAATTTTTACCATCTAAACCATTAAGCGAATGATTTTCAAAACAATAGCTGTATTCGTGTTAGCCACAATAACCAGCGTAACCAGTTTCTCGCAGACAAGTCCACCGGCGGTAGTGGAGGATTTTAAACCATCCACGTTGAACCAGCCGGGGCAGGAGTACCCGCAGGTAAACTCACAGGGTTACGCGCGATTCCGTGTAAAGGCGCCCAAAGCCGATAGTGTTCGAGTGAGTCTGGGGCTGGGCGGAAAAGGAGGAACCCTCCTCACAAAAGGGGAGGAGGGCTTCTGGACCGGTACGACGGCAGGACCGATGGATGAAGGCTTTCATTATTATAACGTAACGATTGATGGTGGCAAGTTCAACGATCCTGGTGCCCTGAATTACTACGGCTCCGTCCGGTGGGAGAGTGGTATCGAAATTCCCGCTCATGATCAGGACTTTTACGCCCTGAAGGAGGTGTCCCACGGTAACGTACAGCAGGTACTTTTCCCCTCTAAGAGCACCAATACATCGCGCCGGGCTTTCGTGTATACACCACCGGGCTACTCGACCGATAAGTCGAAAAAATATCCGGTGCTTTACCTGCAACATGGCTGGGGCGAGGACGAAACGGCCTGGAGTAACCAGGGGCATGCGAACCTGATTATGGACAACATGATCGCGGAAGGCAAAATTAAGCCTTTCATCATCGTGATGACCTACGGGATGACCAACGAGGTGAAATGGGGCAAAATGAAAGAATTTAAGATCGACCCCTTTCAGACGGTTCTGGTCGACGAACTGATTCCGTATGTTGATGCCAACTTCCGCACGCTGGCCAACCGGGACAATCGGGCTATGGCGGGCCTGTCGATGGGTGGCATGGAAACCAAAACGATTACCCTCAATAAGCCGGACGTATTTGGTTATTACGGCCTGCTCAGCGGTGGTGTTTATGCGCCGGACGACCTCAGCGGCAAGGCGAAGCCAAAGCTTGTTTTCATTAGCTGCGGCAGTAAAGAGAGGCCCGATGGCGTCAATAAGTCGGCTACAGATCTAAAAGCTGCCGGTTACAATGCGGTTTCGTATGTTTCCGAGAAAACAGGTCACGAGTTCCAGACCTGGCGTCGTAGCCTGCACGAGATGGCTCCGTTGCTGTTCAAATAAAAGCAGGAAAAGGAATAGGCATTTCTAAACCCCGTCCCCTACAGGGACTCAGCGTGCTCACCCCTGCAGGGGACGGGGTTAAAGGTTGAACTAAAGCAGTTTAAGCGCACATAAATTGAAAAAGACGTTGACAGGCTACCCACTTTCTGGTAAGCATTGGTTGTTGCCAATGCTTACCCTGATTTGTTTAATGACGGTGGATCTGGCTACAGCTCAAAAAAATACAACGGCGTTTCAGTCAGCTAAATGCCGGAATCTGTTTCGGGAAGCGGGCTATGGTCAGGCAGCCATTGATAAGAAAGTTAAACAAGCGTATTACGATGTGTTTGAAGGACCCAATAAGGTCTATTTCGAGGTCGGTGATACCATGGCTTACGTATCGGATGTGAAAAATCACGATGCCCGCACAGAAGGTCTTTCCTACGGGATGATGATTGCCGTACAGCTTGATAAAAAAGACGTGTTTGATCGGATCTGGCGCTGGTCGAAAAAATACCTTCAACACCAGAGCGGCCCCCGAGAAGCGTATTTTGCCTGGAGCATCAACGCCCAGACAATGAAGAAGAACTCCGAAGGGTCGGCTTCGGATGGCGAGTTGTATTACATTACCAGCCTGCTGTTTGCCGCCAACAAATGGGGAAACAATACCGGCATCAATTACTACGGAGAAGCCCGGCGGATTCTGGATGCGATGTGGAAGAAAGATGGAACGGGCAACATCTACAACCTCATCAATACGGAGCACAAGCAGATTTCGTTTGTGCCCGAAGGCAGCAACTATAACTGGACCGATCCGTCCTACCACCTGCCGGCCTTTTACGAGGTTTGGACAGCCTATGCCAAAGACGGTCATGAACAGTTCTACAAAGCATGCGCTGATACGTCGCGGGTGTTTCTGCACCGGGCCTGTCACCCCGTCACTGGCCTGAATGCCGATTACACGGAGTTTAGCGGGAAACCCCACGATACCCGCTGGTCGCCCTCAGCGTTTCGGTACGATTCGTGGCGTGTGCCGATGAATATTGCGATGGATTATACTTGGTCCGGCAAAGACAAAGCCTGGCAGGAAGATTACGCCAAGCGTTTTCAGGGTTTTCTCCGCTCGAAAGGGATGGACACCTATGACGATCAATTTAACCTTGATGGCTCTCGCCCTGAGTTCATTCTTCAGGCGGGACCAGTGAAAAAGCTCCGGCACTCCATTGGCCTTGTGTCAACATCGGCGACGCTGTCACTGATTAGCAAAGAGAAGAACAGTCTCGATTTTGTGCATGCCTTGTGGAAGGCGAAACTGGAGCCTTTCGACGATGGCTATTTCGATCCGTACTACGATGGGATAATGTATCTGTTCGGTCTCATGCACTTGAGTGGCAAATACCAGATCATTCAGCCGCAGACCCATTGACGAACCCCGATAACCCTAAACCTTACCATGAAAAAATTAATCGCCTTTGCCGCCTGTGTGGTCTCGCTGAGCCTGAATGCCCAGTCCCAGACCACCGGAGTTCCTGCGTCAACCAATATTCCGGGGCAGAAATACCCGCAACTGTTACCCGATAATCGGGTGCTGTTTCGCGTGAAAGCACCGGAAGCACAGAAAGTACAGATCGATTTGGGTAAAAAATACGATATGGTGAAAGACACCAGCGGGTTCTGGATCACAACGACCGACCCAATTCCTGAAGGGTTTCATTACTACTCGCTGGTCGTCGATGGCGTTTCGCTTTGTGACCCATCCAGTCAGACATTTTACGGCATGGGCCGCATGGCGAGTGGCATTGACATTCCCGATAAGGATATGGCGTATTATCAGGCCAGGAATGTTCCACATGGTCAGGTGCGGTCGGTCAATTACTACTCCGACATCACCAAAGCCTGGCGTAGGGCGAACGTCTATACCCCACCGGGTTACGATGAAACCCCGAAAAAACGCTACCCCGTTCTGTATCTACAGCATGGCTCGGGCGAAGACGAAACCGGCTGGCCGAATCAGGGTAAAATGGACTTTATCCTGGATAACCTGATTGCTGAAGGAAAGGCAACGCCAATGATTGTCGTGATGGAACGAGGGTATGCGACCGACCCGGCCAAACCCATTAGTACCAGCGCCAACACGCCTGGCACTATGACCAGCAATGTGTTTCCCGACGTGTTGGTAAAAGAAGTCATTCCGATGATCGACAAAACGTTCCGCACGCTGGCAGATCGGGGTAACCGGGCGATGGCAGGGCTGTCGATGGGCGGCTTCCAGACTTTTCAGACCACGATGACCAACCTCGACAAATTTGCCTACATCGGAGGGTTCAGTGGAGCAGGTCGTTTGCAGGCTGGCGGTGATGTTAAGCAACTATACGATGGCGTTTTAGCGGATGCGGCTGCTTTTAACAAAAAAGTGAAGGTAGTTTATGTGAGTATAGGTACGAAGGAGCCCGAACGAATGTACACCGGCGTAAAAGGATTTCATGAAGCCCTGGAGAAAGCAGGCATTCGGCATGTGTATTACGAGTCGCCGGGTACGTCGCACGAATGGCAGACTTGGCGCCGGTCACTGAATCAATACGCAAGCTTGATTTTTAAAAACTAATCCTGAAAACAGGTAATCAACGACATACGGGAATGAAACGACTACTAGTATTGATAGCGGCTACCGGCCTATTTTGCGCCAGTACCTACGCGCAAAAAATTGAAAAAGAAGCACCAAAAGGGTTCGATCAAGTACAAACGGGCATTGCCACGGGTAAACTGGATTCCATTCAATACGAATCCAAAACCGTCGGTACGACCCGCAAGGCGTTGGTGTACACTCCGCCGGGATATAACAAAAAGAAAAAATACCCCGTTCTGTATCTCTTGCACGGCATCGGTGGTGATGAAAAGGAATGGCTGAAAGGTGGTCAGCCGCAGGTCATTCTGGATAATCTGTACGCCGAAAAAAAACTGGAACCCATGATCGTGGTCATGCCCAATGGGAGGGCTATGAAAGACGACCGGGCAACCGGAAATATCATGGCACCTGACAAGGTTCAGGCTTTTGCTACGTTCGAGAAGGATTTGCTGACGGACCTGATTCCATTCATCGAGAAAAAATATTCGACCCTCACCGACCGGGAACATCGGGCCATTGCCGGTCTGTCGATGGGGGGCGGTCAGTCACTGAACTTCGGGCTGGGCAATCTGGATAAGTTCGCCTGGGTCGGTGGGTTTTCGTCGGCTCCCAATACCAAAAAACCCGAAGAGTTGGTGCCAAACCCAGAAGACACCAAAAAGAAGCTGAAACTGCTCTGGATCTCGTGCGGGGACAACGACGGGCTGATCAGCTTCAGCAAACGTACCCACGATTATCTCTACCAGAACGACGTACCCCACATTTATTACATCGAGCCGGGTGTACATGATTTTAAAGTCTGGAAGAATGGCCTGTACATGTTCTCCCAGTTTCTGTTCAAGCCGGTCGATGTATCATCCTTATCCAAATATACCCTGTTAGGCACTCCAGCGTCTACGAATATCCGGAATGCCAAATACCCGCAGATTTTACCGGACAACCGCGTCGTGTTTCGCGTGAAAGCACCTGACGCTCAGAAAGTGCAGATGGATTTGGGTAAAAAATACGACATGGTGAAAGATACAGCCGGATTCTGGAATGTAACGACCGATTCCATCAGCCGGGGCTTTCACTATTATTCCCTTTTGATTGATGGTGTGGCGGTTGCCGACCCAGCCAGCGAAAGCTTCTACGGCATGAGCCGCATGGCCAGTGGCATTGAAATTCCGGATCGTGACGAAGGATATTATGCCATGAAAGACGTACCCCACGGCGATATCCGGATTAAACACTACGTATCGAAACCATCGAACACCTGGCGTGAATTGTACATCTATACGCCACCGGGATACGACCAGAACACGACCCAGAAGTATCCCGTGCTGTACTTGATCCACGGCGGTGGCGAAGACCAGCGCGGCTGGGCTACGCAGGGCCGCACCGACCAGATTCTGGATAACCTGATTGCGGAAAAGAAGGCCAAACCCATGCTGATTGTGATGTTGGATGGCAACATGCCTAACGCCGGAGGAATGGCTGGTTTCAACGAAAACGCATTGCGGTCGTTTGAAAACGAACTGAAAACAGGGCTTATTCCCTTCATCGAAAGCAACTATCGGGTCGAAACCGACGCCAAAAACCGGGCGCTCGCTGGCCTATCATTGGGCGGTTTACAGACGCTGCACGCAGGGGTGAAGAATACCAACCTGTTCTCGTATCTGGGGGTGTTCAGTTCAGGCTGGTTCGCTAATAATCCCAAACTGACTGACCCGCAATATGCCTTCATGAAAGAGAACGCCAGCACTATCAACAGCAACCTCAAGCAGTTCTGGATTTCGCAGGGTGGCAAGGAAGACATCGCGCATCAGAACTGCCAGATCATGATGAAGAAGTTTGACGAGATGGGCATCAAATACCAGTACAGCGAGTACCCTGGTGGACATTCGTGGCCTGTTTGGCGGCACGATCTGTTCGGTTTTTCGCAGTTGCTGTTTAAGTAAAAGATACTGACAAACCATAAGCTCAGCCTGCAACGTAATTCTTTATGCTCTCGAACAGACACATCCTCATACTAAGTACGGCGGTCCTTTTGCTGGCTAACGCTGCCACCGAGCAGGGTGCTGCCTTGGCGCAATCCATCCCGTCGTTAAAAGACGCGTTCAAAAAAGATTTTGGCATCGGAACCGCACTCAACAACGCCCAGATTGAGGAACGGGACCCCCAAACGACGGCGTTTATTGCCCGGCAATTCAACATGGCAACGCCCGAGAACATCATGAAGTCAGCGCTGATTCATCCGAAGTGGGACACCTATAATTTTGAGATGGCAGATAAACTGGTTGAATTTGGGAAGAAACACAACATCAAAATAAATGGGCATACCCTGATCTGGCACAGCCAGTTGCCACCGTTTATCCGGGGCATTCACAGTGCTGATTCCATCCGAGCGTTTTTTACTGATCACATCAAAACGGTCGCTGGGCGCTACGACGGAAAGGTTTTGTCGTGGGATGTTGTCAACGAAGCGTTGAACGAAGATGGTACGATGCGAAAATCGGTCTTCCTTCAATACCTCGGCGAAGATTTCGTCACGGAGGCTTTCCGGCTGGCCCAGCAGGCTGCCCCTAAAACAGAGCTATACTACAACGATTATAACAATGAACAACCCGCCAAACGGGCTGGCTGCATTGCCCTTCTGAAAAAGGTAAAAGACGCCGGGGTGCGGATTGACGGTGTAGGTATTCAGGGACACTGGCACCTCGGGAAAGTGCCTCTGAAAGACATCGAGGAAAGCATCAATCAATACGCAGCCCTTGGTCTGAAGGTCATGTTCACGGAATTGGACATTGAAGTATTACCCCGCAATTTTCAGGGGGCGGATGTCGGTCAACGTATGACGGCCAACGAACAGTCGAATCCCTATACGGCGGCACTGCCCGATAGTGTTCAGCAACAACTGGCCGCAGATTACGAGGCTCTGTTCAAGCTGTTTCTCAAGCATAAGGACAAAATCACCCGTGTAACCTTTTGGGGTGTCAATGATGGCGATAGCTGGCTAAACAACTGGCCCATCCGGGGCCGAACCAGCTACCCGCTGCTATTCGACCGGAATAACCAGCCCAAACCAGCTTTCGAGCGGGTGATTGCCCTAAAGAAATGAGAATTCGGAGAGAGCAATTTGCAAAAGCTGGTTTTCTATTGCCTGTCTATTCAACGTACTATTAATTCAAAACCAAGATGACGTATCAAAACCTGATGCCACGAGCCTATGCAACGCTTACGCTGGCGTCTCTGATTGGGGGTTCCCTGACCGCCTTCGCGCAGACCGACGGAGGTAAAAAACCTATTTCGAAGCCGCTCGTATCGCACATATACACGGCTGACCCGTCAGCCCATGTCTTTAACGGTAAAATCTACATCTATCCCTCGCATGATATTGATGCGAAGAATGTTAAAGAAGATGATGAAGGCGGCCATTTTGCCATGCGTGATTACCATGTGCTGTCGATGGATAAAATTGGCGGCCGCGTTAAAGACAACGGTGTAGCCCTCGACCTAAAAGATATCCCCTGGGCGGGCCGTCAGCTATGGGCCCCCGATGCTACGGTCAAAAACAGTACCTATTACCTCTATTTTCCGGTCAAAGACAAAAAGGATATTTTTCGCATCGGCGTGGCGACCAGCAAAAGTCCGACCGGACCGTTTAAAGCCGAACCGGAACCGATTAAGGGCAGCTACAGCATCGACCCCACCGTGTTTCAGGACACCGACGGCAAAGCGTATCTCTACTTTGGGGGCATCTGGGGCGGGCAGTTACAGCGCTGGAGCGGTAATCGGTATAACCCGAAAGGGGCTCTGAAGAAAAAAGATGAGGTGGCTTACCTACCCCGTATTGCCCGGCTTAGTGCCGATATGAAAAGCTTTGCCGAGCCGGTTCGGGAAGTGCAGATTCTGGATAAAAACGGCAAACCGTTTCTGGAGAAAGACAATGACAAACGGTTTTTCGAAGCGGCTTGGCTCCACAAGTATAACGGGAAATACTACTTTTCGTATTCGACCGGCGATACCCACAATCTCTGCTACGCCATCGGCGATAATCCCTACGGTCCCTTTACGTACAAGGGGCTGGTGCTGAAACCAGTGCTTGGCTGGACCAATCACCATTCCATCGTACAGGTGGGCCAAAAGCCGAACGCGGCCCGATGGTATCTGTTCTATCATGATATACAACTCTCTGGCAAGACTCATCTTCGGAATGTAAAGGTTGCCGAGCTGACGTACAACTCGGATGGCACAATCAAAACAATCGACGCCTACAAGTAGAGTTGAATAGTTTAAGACCAACTTCCTGCAATCCAAACCTGTAAGCCGGGCCGCCGGATCGGTCTCGAAGACCTTACAGGCTTTATTAGCCTAGACCCCATTTTGACCATGCATAAACTAAGCGCTTATACCCTGGTTGCTCTATCGGTCGCCTTTATTGCTCCGGAAAAGGGCCTGAAAGATTATTATAAAAACTACTTTCCTATTGGCGTGGCCGTCAACCCACGGATGGTGCAACCCGGCCCCGATGCCGAGCTGATTAAAGCCCAATTCAACAGCATAACACCCGAGAATGCCATGAAAATGGGTCCCATTCATCCCGAAGAGAATCGCTACAACTGGAAGGATGCCGACGCCATTGCCGACTTTGCTCAACAGAACAACATCAAACTGCGGGGGCATACGCTTTGCTGGCATAATCAGACGCCCCGCTGGTTGTTCACAGACTCAACTGGTAAGACCGTGAGTCGGGACGTGTTGCTGGCCCGCCTGAAACGGCACATCACCGACGTAATGGGCCGGTATAAGGGGAAGATTTACGCCTGGGACGTGGTGAATGAAGCCGTTCCCGATACAGGAACAGCGATGTACCGTAAATCTAAATTTTACGAAATCATTGGGGAAGACTATATCGAGAAAGCGTTTCAGTACGCTCACGAAGCCGACCCGTCTGCACAACTGATTTATAACGATTACAATACAGAAAGTGCCTCTAAGCGGGAACGTATCTATCAGTTATTGAAGAAGTTAAAAGAAAAGAACGTACCGATTAACGGTGTGGGCCTACAGGCTCACTGGTCCATTTACGAGCCTACCGCTCAGGAACTTGAAGAATCAATTACCAAATTCGCCAGCCTGGGACTGAAAGTGCAGTTTACATGTCAGTATATCCCAAAGAGCACGAGCGTCGGGCTCGGCGCGATACTGATAAAAGCGAGTTCACACCAGAAATGAATGACATGCAGGCTGCTCAGTACAAAATGGTGTTCGATCTATTCCGCAAGCACCGCGACAAGATTACCGGCGTTACGTTCTGGAACTTAAGCGACAAGTATTCCTGGCTGGATAATTTTCCCGTTCCGGGCCGCAAGGATTATCCTCTCCTGTTTGATCAGAACAGTCAGCCAAAGAAGGCTTATGAAAGCGTAGTAAAGTTCTGAAGGATGATTACCAGTGCGATATAAAAGGGTAATCAATCGGAGGGATGCTGATCTAAGGAAAAATTCTCCTGAATAAATCAAAAATTCACGAAAGCAATTTTTTGTTGTAAAAGGACATTTGATGGTTAATTGTCAATAGTATAATTAATGGTTTTCACAGGTGTTAACATTGAATTGCTTTTCTACAAGCGAGAATAGCGTGTCGAGAAAAAGTGGCCATAGATTGCACGCTTCCAGAGAATCTTTGTTTAAAAAGGGGGCCTGGTAGGGGGCTAAGCCAGTTTAAACACAAATAAATTACAAAGGCTACCTGTAAAAACTAACTCTAAAAATCATTGAAATAGGTTAATTCTTTTACCTTCGGTATATTTTCAAAAAAAGTACTTTTTTGAGATTGACAACCAGTTTAAATGAAATAATGCTAGATCAATATAAACAGCAACAGCCTTTTTTACTGGCCTTAGATTCGATCATCTTTGGCTTTGACGGAGAGGTCTTAAAAGTATTGCTCGTTAAACGGGGTTTAGAAGAGAAAACCTGGTCCTTAATGGGAGGATGGCTCCAGCCTCACGAAGGGCTGGAAGCAGCCGCAGCCCGAATTCTGTTTGAACTGACGGGACTCTCCAGCGTGTATCTGGAGCAACTGTATGCATTTGGCGACCCCGGACGGGACCCTATTGTTCGAACCATTTCAGTAGCTTATTTCTCGTTGGTTAAAATAGCGGATTATGCAACAAAAATTACGGAATCTTTTCAGGTCCGCTGGTTTTCTATTTACGATCTGCCCCCGCTACTGTTCGATCATGGGGACATGGTTGATTTAGCCATCAAACGGCTTCGTTATAAAGCAGCCCAGCACCCTATTGGCTTTGAACTGCTGCCGGAAAAGTTTACTATTCCGCAGTTGCAGAAGCTCTATGAGGCCATTTATAATACCGAATTTGACAAGCGTAATTTTAGCCGCAAAATTCTGTCGATGCATTTATTGATCAAGCTAAACGAGAAACAAAAAGGGTTTTCCAAACGAGGGGCTTACTATTATCAGGTTGATCATCTTAAATACCAGCAGTTTACCAATGCGTTTCTGAATTTCGTACCGACCGCTGAATTAGTACTTTAATCCGCTTTGGAACCCTGCCACGGAGGCCGACGATTAGAAAACCTAACTACGGCTTACTCGTAATCAGGCCGTGATATCTCTGCAGCTTATCTTACAGGCAGTATGACAGGTTTCGTTTTTGTCTTACATTGTGTAGTGCTTTAACTAACGATGATTATACAACAGTAGGAGATTCGATGAAAGATGTATTTAAGGGGTTTATCGCCTTTCTTCGAGGAACTTCGTTCTCTTGCCAGAAAACCAATCTGACTCCTTGGAGCAAATCGATCTTCACCATTCGGGCACTGCTTGTTTTACTAGCCATTAAGCTAGGCATCGGTTTGCTTAGCCTAATCTTGGTAAAAGCTCATATCATTGACTATATAGTCAATAATGATTCCTTACGAAACTGGCTTGCTCAAACATCAACGCTGGACTTTCTGATCGAGGTTATTCTGATTGGACCTCTGCTGGAAGAGTTCGCCTTTCGAGGAATTCTGCAGAAGGATCTACAGGTAGTTTGGATTGGATTCAGCAGCTTGTTATATATAATGATCAGTAATGGGTTACGAATTGATTACTATTAAATCAGCCCGAAAACCCTGGCTTTAATCAGTTTCAGTGTCTTGAGTGGTTGGCTACTTAGACCAATTATTGGCCGTTTTATTCAGTGGACAAGTTCGGTTGACCGTTATCAGTCATTAATTTGGGTAAGCGCCATTGGTTTTGCCTTACTACACTTCTCTAACTACCCGCTAGAGGGCGTACGTCCTCAAACGGTAATAGCCATTTTGTTTCCTCATTTGGTGGCGGGCTTGCTGCTGAGTTGGACCTCACAATGGAATGGATTACGCTGGAGCATCTATCTGCATATACTTAACAATGCGCTTCCGGCATTATTTGTCTTGAAAGAGAGAAGTTTAATCTAAGCTAATGGCTTAACATGGAAGCAGTGGCTGTTGCAAAAGTCCGAGCCTACCCATCTTGATTCATTTTTTGACTCGAACTACACAAAAAAACGGGCTAATACTTGACAGACGGAGCGACCTATTTACTTTTGCAACAGCCACAGCACTTATATAACAGTTCGAAACACTAAATTCTCTGTTGATGAATCCACCCTTGAATCATGCCATTTGCTACGTTGAGTTTCCGGCTCGTGACCTGGTAGCGACTAAGAACTTCTACCAAAAAGCGTTCGGCTGGTCTTTTGAAGACTATGGACCTGACTATACTAGCTTCGTTGATGGACGCATTGCGGGTGGTTTCTTCAGAGCCGATGGATTATCCGCTTCGCAACCATTGGTAGTAATTTGGGCCGATGATTTAGAAAACAGCTTGAGAACAGTTGAGCAAGCAGGGGGTGTAATTACCAAACCTATTTTTTCTTACCCCAGTGGCCGGCGTTTTCATTTTACCGATCCCACAGGTAATGAATTAGCCGTCTGTTCAGAGTGAGTTTTGTTGTGCAGAATGAATAGTATAACGTGATATATTCCTTTCGGGATGCAAATCCGGGCGATTATAGCAGAAATTCTATGTGGTATAACAAAGCCTTAAATGAATTAGCTATAGAGGTTGACATTCATAGTGGAATGGCCTGTCAGAGAAAAGTCTCAACAAAGTTGATTCGTCATCGAAGCCCAACCAAGAACTTGGTAGGTGTATTTAAAAGTAGTTTATTGAGAACAATTGTATAAATACACCATCGTCAATGTGGCTTGTTATAAAAACCACATTGACGATGGTGTCAGGACAACTTGTTAATGTTCAATAATCATTGTCCGCACTTTGCCATTTTCGAAGCTGTAAACATGGTTTAGTTGTTCATCGCTCAATAGCTGGCCGTTTAGGTCTTTAATAACCTGGTGAACCTTGACGGCAATTTGACCGTCAGATCTTGTCTCGAATGAGAGAGGCTCTACTATAGGATTGATTTGTTGCCATTGGCGTAGCCAATAGGCTCGTACCTCTTTGTGGCCCGCCACATAGCCACCCTCCCAACCGTTTGGCCAAGCCACGTCGATGTGCATATGAGCCAAGACGAGATCAATATGGCGCGCATTAAAATCTTGATAAAGTTGACGCAGAATTGGTTGATAGTCCATGGTTTGATAAAGGGTTTTGATCCCATTAGTGAGTGAATCAAAACTAAACCAGGTTCACTACAGTCGAGCGTCGGTAGCCATTGAGATTTTAACGGATTTTCTTGAGAAGATTACTGCCTTTAGCTACTGCACTCAGCATTCACATTGTGCAAGCTGTTGTATGAGTTGCACAATGTTGGGTGGGCGAAAAAGAAGCAATGGGTAGTCGAATGTTAATCTCAATTCACCATCACCCGGATTCCTATTCGTCAAGGGTGGCAATCGCTTCAATGGATAGTTGAAACTCCTTCTTGGGTAAGGCCACAACCGGTGTTGAACGAACCGGCGGGTTGGTTGGAAAATATTCAGCATACAGCTTATTGAGACAGTCGAAATTAGAGCCATCAACTAACCAGATCGTTGTCTTGGCTACCTTTTCTAAGCTCGAACCGGCGGCTTGCAGTACTATTGACAGATTAGTAAACGCCTGCCGGGCCTGAGTCTCAAAATCATTCGAAATAAGGCCAGACTTAAAATCAATACCCGGCTGTCCGGCAATGAATAGTAGATTGCCCACTCTCACAGCCTGGGAATAGGCCATGACTGGATGAGGAATAGCTGTCGAAGTAATCGCAATTGGATGCATCAGGTTCTATCAGTTTTAAGGTATGATGGAATACTTATGAACTTTGTGATGACTTGTCTGGATCGGCCCCGGCAAAGCTGAGCACGTGGGTCTTGTCTGCAATTTTGACTATAGGTCACATTATACAAACAAACCAGCTACCAAAAATAAACTACTCCAGCCATGTGGTATCACTTTTCTTAATTTTTTCTGCAAATGACTGTTATATGATCAAACACTATTATAACTCACATCTAATAGCAAATTCTCAGGGGCGATGCCGGAGGGATAAATAGTGACTAATTTTTCATTGATAATCAATGGTTTATGATTTGTGTCGCGTCCTTAGTAGGACGTGGTTATAGTCCAATGTGGAAGGTCAAAAGCTTGAAAATTATACACGAGTCTTCTCAGCCATACGGGTTAGGGCAACAGGACTATTTTTCCGTGCTTTTCCTGCTTTCTAAAAAATCATGTGCTTGCTTACCATCTGCCAGTTTGAATGTAGTAGGCGCAGAGATCCCATCTATACGGTTACCGTTCCGTTAAACGCCCGATTCCTATGGGAATCAGTAGTGTAAAATCAGTACCTGTTCAGCTCAATTTGTCCTATACAATCACCTTTACTCCCGTTTGGTCGATAACCGTCTTTGGATGAGTTGGGTCAATCGAATCCGATTATACTGCTGGAGGAGGATTGGATAAACGTTATACATCAAGTTGCTAATCAGGATAATAGCTACCCAGCCCCAACAGCCTTGGTGAAAAGCGTATAGACTGCTCAGGAGGAAAAATAAGAAACAGCCAACATGAAACTTCTCATTGATGTACGATTTGCCGACGTGCTGTTGAAGGGATCCACGCTTGGTAGGACTGTAGCCAGGAAACTTCCGTTTTAGCCATTGATTAATCAGATCACCGTCCTGAGTATACTTTCGGATGGTTCGAATACCAAGCCTGGTATAAAACCCAGCAGAAGAACTGGGTTGAATTCGATCAAACAAGCCATTTGGCACCAGGAAGGGGAGGAAGCTAATGCTCAAAAAAGCGTAGAGCCAGGTAGGGTCCATGCTGTTGTAGCAGTAGTACCCCAAAGGCCCTAAACATACGCTTGACCAGAATAGGTTGACCAGCTGGTTAGACCAGGTAACCACTCTATTCAGTTTAATTCGATCTAATTGCTCTGGCGGGGTCATGGTCCATGATCTTAATGGGGTCTTCTAGTACAGGCTATATCCCTTGCCTAGGCTGAATAAACCTAGAAACGAACGGAGTTATCCCTTTAAAGTGAATAGCCGATTTAACGAATATACCCTTTATTCGCCTAAAGCCTTGAGGACAACCGGGAGCGAGTAGCCTTTGCCAGTTGCTACCATTGATTGATCGCCACACTATTTCCCATACTCGAAAAACGTTCAGCTGAACGTCTAGTCGATTCCCCTTTAAGTTAGTTTATGTAAGCCAAATAACGAGCCGTTGGATCATCAACATCGACTTAATTGACAAGGGCATACAAAGTAAGAAGTGATAGATCCTGTTACTATTTACCGGCTCTTGCTTTATTTCCATAACATGATAGCATTTATTCAATCTGTCTCCAAAAAATACAATGCCGGGCTTCTCTGATCAATAGTCCGTCATTGTATTTTTCCATGTTTAAGTCTGCGCCGGGTAAATTAATGTACTATCCATCAAACTTCTTAAGGGCTTCGGGCGTGATAGGGGTGAAGAAGTTAACTAGATTGCCATCCGGGTCCCGGAACAGCATCGAACGATTACCCCAAGGCATGGTCGTTGGCTTCTGAACAACCATGTCGCCCAGGAAGTTGGCCAGCTTTCCGTAGTCCGCGTCAACGTCATCAACGCGGAATTCGATAATGGCCGAGTGATTGTCGGCGGCCTTGGCTACGTGGTCTCCGCCGAACAGCGGCAAGGTACGTGTGCTACCGATTGCCAATGTGGCCGAAGGCGTTTGCAACTCGGCGAAATCATCGGTATACTGTATCACGGGCATACCCGTGACTTGCTCGTAGAACCCAACAAGGCGCTTGATGTCTGCGGTAATAATTCGAACGGAGGCAAAATTCATAGTGTATGTGAGTTTATTTTTACTGACACAAAGTACAGTAGGCCCACTGACAACCCTGTGTCAGTAGGGATTTTGCCTTAGACATTTTTCTTTCTTCTGATCGGTCAAATGTACTTTTATACCCAGAGCATATGGCAGGAATCAGTTGGTCGATCTGCCCTTTTTCATTCTTCTCCTCCAATCTGATCTACCCGCCTACCTCTTCTTTGTGTTGGAGAGCTGTTTCGGCTAGATAAACTTCTTACGGCTGGACATGAGTTGCTTTTGGTTACAACAAAGTTGGATTTGGTTAATAGGCTTCGAGTTATTACCACGAGCTTTGTGCTTAAGAAAGAGACGGTTAGGCTTCGTCGCTAAAACAGCGGATCAGTTAGCAATCGCTTACGTCTGGGCTACTACGCTTTTGTAGCCTACAACACAATTTCATAAACCCTTTTAATCAACTCACGGCTATGAAAACTATTCTAGTGATTGGCGCTTCTGGATTTATTGGTGGACACCTGACCAGGCAACTACTGGCGGAGGGGTATGTCGTGCGCTGTTTGGCTCGTAAACCGGCTAAAATGAACCCCTTAGCCCAAGCGGGTGCCCAACTCGTACCAGGTGACATTACCGATCCGGCTTCCCTACAAGCAGCCCTGGCAGGCGTTGATGCCGTTTATATCTCGATCCAAACCCTAGTGCCGCAACATTCCCGTACGCAAGGACAAGACTTTATGGCCATCGAACTCAACGGCCTTCAAAACATCGTCGATGCCTGCCAGTTTAACCAGGTACATCGGTTAATTTACGTGACCTTTTTAGGGACTCATCCCCAGGCCGCTAGTGCCTGGGCGCGCGAACGCTGGCAAGCCGAGCAGTTGCTACTCAATAGTAGCTTAGCTGTTACCGTTATCCGGCCGGGTATGATTGTGGGGGTAGGTGGTCAGGGATTTGATATGCTGGCCAGTAATGGCGGTAGGCGGCTGGCAATCGTTATCGGCCGTGGCCAGCAACGCTTCCGGTGCATTGCTATTGATGATTTAATCTACTATCTAGTGGGCGTACTGGCTGACTCTCGTACCTACGGACAAGCCTATGACGTAGGCAGTAATGATGTGCTGACCATGAACCAACTGATTGATGTGGCGGCTGATGTGCTGGGACGGCCTCATCCGGCTAAACTACACATCCCGACTGTTCTATTGAGTGTGGCCGCTCCACTGATTGAGTGGATCAGTAAAGCCTCGAAAGGGGGCATTCAAGGGGCACTGGACGGTATGAAAAGTGACATGATTGGCCAGCCTGAACCGATCCGGGCAATCTTGCCGCGCGTTCTGCTCACCAACCGGCAAGCCGTCGAGCGGGCCTTGCATCCCAATTGATGACTATACTTTTCATCAATTGGGATGCCCCCAAAAAATTCCCTGACCTGACGGGTTGGGCAATAAATTAGCCATCCAGATAATGGAAAAAGACTTCCTGCAACGAATCCAAACCATTAGTGAGCTTCATCAACTGTTTGGTCTGCCCAAACCGGAGCATCCCTTACTGAGCGTGGTGCCCATTGAGCCCTTTGCGGAACCGCCGGTAGGCCCCGCTAAACGGGTCGTCACCGATGTGTATATTATTTCGCTCAAGAAGGGTTTTCGGGGACCCGTCAAGATTAAATACGGTCAGCAGGTCTACGATTTCGATGAGGGAGTTCTTTCCTTTATGGCCCCCGGCCAGGTGTTCGGACTGGATCTAGAGAAATTCAGCAGTCCTACCCAATCGGGCTGGATGCTGTTTATACACCCCGATTTTTTCTGGAATACAGCCTTGGCCCGGCAAATCCGGCAGTACGAATTTTTTGGCTACGAGGTCAACGAGGCCTTATTTCTGTCGGCTAAAGAGGAAGCTATCCTAACCCGGCTGATTGATCATATCAACCAGGAATATCAAGCGAACCTGGATAAGTTTAGTCAGCAAATCATCCTGGCCCAGATAGATGCTCTACTGAGCTATTCGGAACGGTTTTATGAACGCCAATTTATTACCCGTCGTATTAGTAGTCATCAACTTCTGGACCAGGTAGACCAGTTACTAACGGCTTGGTTAGCGGATGAAGAACGCTTATCCAGCGGCCTCCCTACGGTACAGGCTGTAGCCGAGCAGTTACAGGTGTCGCCCGATTATTTAAGCGGCTTACTGCGCCAGTTGACGGGCCTTAATACCCAACAACACATTCACCAGCGACTACTGGAGAAAGCAAAAGAGAAGCTATCGACTACCCACTTATCGGTGAGCGAGATTGCCTATCAGTTAGGCTTTGAACATCCCCAATCGTTCAGCCGGTTGTTCAAAGAAAAGACTCATCAGTCTCCCTTGGCCTTCCGGCAATCATTCCATTGAGGGACAAATCTACTTATGGCAGCTCACGGATAATAGGCCCTATGAGTGGAGCCGCATCGGCAGTCCGAATCTAAATCCACAGGCTGTCAATAAGGTCCGTTTTGCGCTGGCACGAGCCGCCCCGCCTGCATATTCTCGGTTTGACGACCACCCACCAAAAATACCTGTTATAGATAGCTGGGTTGAACGGTGGCTGACTGAATCCCCAGATTTCTATGGACTACACACGGGGCCAAAGGAAACTCCTGATTAATGGTGAAAGGGGAATAAACATAAAAAAGGTAGTCCGTTGCCAGACTACCTTTTATCATTAACTAATCAGGTAACCCCTGTCTCAGTCATTTCAGACCCGCTTTTGATAGCAGGTTCTTACGTAAGTCGCACTTATTCATCCGTGGAGGAAGTTGTGGTCGAATAGTAACGAACCTGACTACGGAAAAAGCTCACCATGGGAGCCTACCAGACAGCCCTGCCATCAAGCCAGGTCGAAACGGCCAAGATTCATCACCTTGGTCCAGACTGCTACAAAGTCCCGAACGAATTTCTCTGGCGAGTCCCCGCACCCATACACTTCGGCAATAGCCCGAAGCTCTGAGTTTGAACCGAAGATCAGATCGACACGGGTGCCGGTCCACTTTGGTTCGCCCGTCTTACGATCACTACCTACAAATACGTTCTGAGCATCTGAAGTTGCCCGCCAGGTGGTACCCAAATCGAGCAGGTTGACGAAATAGTCGTTGGTAAGTGCTTCCGGACGCTGTGTGAAGACACCGTGTTTCGAGTTATCGAAGTTCGTGTTTAGCGCACGCATGCCGCCTACAAGCACCGTCATCTGAGGTATAGTTAGCGTTAACAGTTGAGCTTTGTCGATCAACATGTCTTCAGCCGCTGACTTATGTCTAGAATTCAGGTAGTTACGGAATCCATCTGCACTTGGTTCCAGCGCATTAAATGACTGCACATCGGTTTGCTCCTGCGATGCATCGGCACGTCCCGGTGTAAAGGGAACCGTCACTTCGTGACCGGCATTCTTGGCCGCCTGCTCAACGCCTGCGCATCCGCCCAGTACGATCAGATCGGCAATTGAAATCTTCGTATCGCCAGCCGCACTGTTGAATTCATTTTGAATAGTGGTCAGCTTTTCGAGCACAGTGGCCAGTTGGGCTGGATTATTGGCTTTCCAATCCTTCTGCGGTGCCAAACGAACACGACCACCATTAGTACCACCGCGTTTATCCGAATTACGGTATGTAGAGGCCGAGGCCCAGGCGGTTGATACCAATTGAGACACCGACAGGCCAGAAGCCAGAATGGTAGTCTTCAGGGCAGCAATATCTTGATCAGTAACCAGTTGATGCGTAACGGCGGGGATTGGATCTTGCCAGAGCAGTTCTTCTGTCGGCACTTCCGGACCGAGGTAACGCTCGACTGGCCCCATATCGCGGTGCGTTAGCTTGAACCACGCCCGGGCGAATGCATCGGCAAACTCATCCGGGTTCTCGTAGTAGCGTCTTGAAATTTTTTCGTAAGCAGGGTCGGCTCTTAGCGCCAAGTCGGTCGTTAGCATCGTTGGTGCATGACGCTTTAACGGATCGTGCGCATCCGGCACAGTACCGGCACCTGCACCATCTTTCGGCCGCCACTGATGCGCTCCTCCTGGGCTCTTCGTCAGCTCCCATTCGTAGCCGAACAGGTGCTCAAAATAGTCGTTGCTCCACTGGGTTGGAGTCGTAGTCCATGTTACCTCAATACCACTGGTGATAGTGTCTGCACCATGACCACTACCAAATGAGTTTTTCCAGCCAAGACCTTGCTCTTCAATGCTCGCACCGGCGGGCTCAGAACCAACGTACTGGCCTGGATCGGCAGCGCCGTGAGTTTTGCCGAATGTGTGTCCGCCCGCAATAAGTGCGACGGTTTCTTCGTCGTTCATGGCCATGCGACCGAAGGTTTCACGAATGTCGACAGCAGAGCCAAGCGGATCGGGATTTCCTGCCGGACCTTCCGGGTTCACATAGATGAGACCCATATTGGCCGCACCAAGGGGGGATTCAAGTGTCCGATCGTGTGGGTTGGCATATCGAACATCGTCTCCCAACCACTTTATTTCAGAACCCCAATAGACATCTTCTTCCGGCTCCCAGATATCTTCACGTCCGCCACCGAAGCCAAACGTCTTGAGGCCCATAGACTCAAGAGCGCAGTTGCCGGTTAAGACCATCAGGTCGGCCCACGAAAGTTTTCGACCATATTTCTGTTTAACTGGCCATAGCAGCAAGCGAGCCTTGTCGAGATTCGTATTGTCGGGCCAGCTGTTGAGTGGGGCAAAGCGCTGATCGCCGGAGCTACTGCCACCGCGACCATCGCCAATGCGGTAGGTACCTGCACTGTGCCAGGCCATGCGAATGAAGAAAGGTCCATAGTGACCATAATCGGCTGGCCACCAATCCTGGGACTCGGTCATCAACGCTACGATATCATTCTTCACTTCCGCCAGATCAAGTGTCTTAAACTCCTCGGCGTAGTTAAACTTCTCGCCCATCGGATCGGACAGCGAAGAATGTTGACGAAGAATATTTAGTCTTAACTGATTTGGCCACCAGTCGCGGTTTCTCGTGCCACCGCCCGCGCTTTTGTTTAACTCACCATTAATAAATGGGCACTTGCCCACCGTGTTGACTTTACTGTCATCATTGACGTCCCATACTGATGGATCCTGTGTATCCTGCCTTTCAATATTTTCCATTTTTGATAGGTGTTATTAGTTGACGAATCAAATTTACATGAACTGACGCTATAGTTATTATCTACTTTTTTTATCTAGTCATAGATAATATCTATAAATCTGCCCTAAGATCGATGGTAACCCGTCAGTAATAATCTCAGAGTCATTGACTTAGTAGGCTCGACTGGAACTGACTGGTCATATGCCTTCAGATTTGATCGGTGCTATTATTATAAGATATAGCTAGTCAATTTCTATCTTAGATAACTCACAAACGTGAGCGACCGCACTGCTTCGGCAGGCAGACCGGCTACCCGTAGATGCAAGCCTCTGTGGGTTTTCTGAGCACCATATTCAGCGGTGTGGTGGCCTGAGCCATAGAAAGCAGGGTCAATGACCCATTAGTAAGAGGAGCGCCCGTGGCGTAATGAATTGTGTTAAAAACTGGTTGATACCTTTAACTAAAATTATGCTGGGGTCGTGGCTTTTGACGGCCCCGTCCGTGCGGCAAAGCTCTGGTAAAGGCCGAGGAAAGCCCAGAGTCAGTCATATGGCTCACAAAAAGATCAGGTCACGTTTACACTTGGCAGCTTTAGCAGATGCCCAGCTTTTCTTCCAGTTCGGAAGGCTGAACGCGTATCAGGATGCCCCATTTTCTTGTTACGTAATAAGTTATCAAGTTACGTATTCACACTGGATTTTGACTGTAATTTTCAGTAGCATACGGTTTGGCCGGAGCGGGTTCAGGTTGAGCTGTTTTGTCTTTTTCAGGGGTAACGACAGGCTTACTCTAAAGTACGAATTAGTCGTCTCACCCAGACTTTCTATGCTCTCTATCGCATGGTGGTTATTTTTCTAGAATCCGAACGGGTCCGGCGAGTCCGGCTGACATAAGCTGATCGATCTTGTTCCTGAACTGGCTATATTGTTTATCGCCCTGTTTCGCCTTGCCAATAAAGCCATTCAACTGAGTCGGGCTGACCCGCACCTCGAGTTGGTTGGCTCCGGCCCGAACAAAAGGGGTAATATCCAACTGGTAGGGCGCATAAATCCGTTTGCCAGCGGGTTTCCCGTTAAGGGTACAGGACATACTTTCTGGTTTTGGCATTGTAGAAAACCTTGGGCCGTTCGAGAACCCACTTACTCCCCAGCAGCATTGTGTCGGGCTTGGCTAGTTCGATCACATCGCACTGGTTTTTCCAGTTGAACAGATCGTTTGAGGAATAACAGCTTACGTAACGATTACTGGTATCCAGCCCTTGCCGACGCTCCTCCCCATACCAGTAATAGGTTTTACCTACCTTGATGATGCCGCCCCCATGGGCCTGAATGTGTTTACCGTCCGTATCGGGCCACGTTTCGCCAGGGCGAATGCCCGTTTGCTTCTGTGCCCATGCACCCGAGCATAATGCACTGAAAAGCAATAGCAATAGATACTTCACACTAAGTTGATTTGCGGTACGGTTCATACGAAACATGACGTCAGATTGCCTGGTAATTACTTCGTAGTAAGCTGTATTAACCCGCTTTTCAGGCCATTGGCCCTTGCGGTCAGCGTAACCGTCCCCGGCCCTCCGTTAGGCTGTACAATCACCATCCCCCGGCCGTGGAATACCTTCTTTTGGGGGCGCTGAAAACTGGATACATCCGCTGGATTGCCATTGGCAACTCCGGCAATCTGGCCTTTTCCCTCGATCTGGTAACTAATGAGCAGGTCATCGACGTAAGGCACGACGTTACCGGCCGCATCCACCACCTCCACACTGACGTAGGATAAATCATTCCGGCTGGCGTTGATAGAATTCCGGTCTGCCTTTAATCGAATACTCACCGGTTTGCCCACCGTTCGAAGAGTATCGGTTCCCGTTTCCCTGCCATCCGTGTAACTTCGGGCAATCAGCGTACCCGGTTGATACGGTACCTCAAAACTGGCAGTGATGGATTTGGGGGCTAAGGTTTGCTCCCCCACTACCCTTCCGTTCAGTTCGAGGGTTACTCGCTGAGCTCTGGAATACACAAATACGGACATTTTCTTGCCTTCCTGGCCCGGAAAGCTCCAGCTCTTTAGCTGGTCGGGAAAGTTGTAAAAGAAGTTCGCTTCTTTGTAGCCGTCCGGAATAGGTGTATGCACCAGCACTTCTACGGCACTCCGTTTCCAGACCACATCTAAATAGTAACTGTTTACTTTCTTGGTACCAATCAGGTCCAGCTCACCCGTATAGGCATTAAAAATAGGCCACGAAGGATTTAGAAAAAAGGCCGAACCGGAGCCCCCCAATAAACCGCCCTCTGCGATTTTCCTGGTTTCCTGTTTGACTAATCGCGGTGCGCCAAGGCCAGCCTCGCCCAGATAATCCATGGCCGTCCAGCTAAAGGTGCCAATGACGTATGGTAAGGCTTCTACCTTCAGCCAGTTCTCCAGACCTTTAGGTGGAAAATATTCCGAGGCATACATCACACGATCGGGGAATTTCTCGTGGTCCCCTTCGTATTTGGAATCGGCATAGTTGTAGCCCGCTACGTCCAGATTGGCAAACGAAGGATAGGTATCCTCCCATTTTTTGCCCTTGTTAAAATAGGTGATAAACAGGGGTATCGCCATGGTAACGGGTCGGGTGGCATCCAGGCTACGTACCGCATCGGAAAGCTGTTTGCCGATGGCATAGCCCGTTGAATCAGCCGACTCGGTAATCTCATTGCCAATGCTCCACATGATGATGGACGGGTGGTTGCGGTCGCGCAGGACCATGGACTCCAGATCGCGTTGCCACCACTCGTTGAAATACCGGTGATAATCCTGGGGCGTTTTCGGTTTCACCCACATATCGAACGCTTCATCAATTACCAGCATACCCAGCCGGTCACAGGCATCCAGCAATTGAGATGAAGGCGGGTTATGACTCAGGCGTATGGCATTGTAGCCGTTCTGTTTAATCAGTTCGATTTTCCGCTCCTCGGCCCGGTCAATCGCAGCGGCTCCCAGCGGGCCATTGTCGTGGTGAATGCAGCCTCCTTTCAGTTTCATCGGCTTGCCATTCAAACTAAAACCGGTTTTAGCATCAACATGAATCGTGCGAATGCCGAAGGGCGTAGTCGTTTTATCAACGACCTTATCATTCCGTAGAATCTGCACCGTTGCCCGGTACAACTGGGGTTTTTCCAGCGACCAAACCAGTGGATCTGCCACCGAGACCGTTTGACTGATCGGAGTA
This sequence comes from Spirosoma flavum, assembly GCF_042686045.1. Lineage (NCBI taxonomy): Bacteria > Pseudomonadati > Bacteroidota > Cytophagia > Cytophagales > Cytophagaceae > Spirosoma > Spirosoma flavum. The sequence continues at coordinate 83,958 of NZ_JBHUOM010000012.1, read as the reverse complement.
GCGTGGTCTTTGGAAGCCGTCACGAGTTGTGTGGCAGTTCCGGCCAGCTTACCGGAAGGGGTATAAAGTTGCGTTCGTAGGGTAAAGGAGGCTTTGCCGGACGGGTTCTGCACAGTTGTTTGAACCGAAACCGTGGCTAGTTGAGCCGTAATCGATGGCGTAGTAATATAGGTACCCATCAGGTCAATGTGCAAAGGGTTCACCGTCGTTAACCAGACATGTCGGTAAATACCTGAACCCGAATACCACCGGCTATTGACGCCTTCATTTTTCACCTGAACGGCGATGACATTGGCCTTACCTACTGGCAGTAGAAAGGAGGTTACGTCATAGGAAAAGGAGGTGTATCCATTGGGATGATTGCCCAGATGATGCCCGTTGATCCACACGTCGGCATTCATATACACCCCATCAAAGGTGATGTAGGTTTGCTTTCCGGCGGAGCGTTTGTCCAGCGTAAAGGGTTTGCGATACCAGGCTGTTCCGCCAACCAGAAACCCGCCATCCCGCCCCGATACAGCCCCTTTTGAAAATGGACCTGCTATACTATCGGGAATCTGGACCGGCAAATCTTCAATACTCAAGTCGTGGGGTACATCCAGTTTTCGCCAGTTGGTATCGTTATACGCTGGCTTTTCCACCCCCGAAAGATTCTCTTTTTTAAAACGCCAGTCGGCATCGAACGACACGGTGCGGGCATCCTGCGCAAACGTATTTACGGTTAATATTAGACACAATAGACTCACGCTGACTAAACGAACTGATTTCTTATCAGGGCTTTTCATAAAAAGGGAGAGAGAACGATTGAACTCGTGGGCTATTTAACCACCACCCGCACCCGACCGAGGTTATTGATTCGGGCGTAGGGGGTTTTGGCATCGCCCTGCCGTTGCGAGGTTGCCCGCAGCGTGGCGAAGTACGTGCCGGGGTTGGCAAACGCATGAGTCGTTTTCACCTTCACCGTTGAACCGGACTTATCCGATGGCGTAACCAATGCCGCTACTGGGAACGTACCTGCCCCCTCGAAGTCCCATGCCGCCGACACTACCTTTCCCGTGTTAGGCGGCACCTCAATGTCGGCTGCAAATGTGACTGGTTTGCCCGCTTGAACAGTTGCCCGTTCACTACCATTGGCTTTTAGGGTTACAACGGGTTGAATGCCTTTACGTTCCGATGCGCTGGCCGGAACGACCACTTGACCATCCACAAGTTTGTACGTTGTATTGGCTGGTGGGGCTACGCCTTTTTCAACCCAGGCACTCAAATCGCGCAGGGCCTGCTGCAATACCCCCAGGTAACTAACTAGATGCGTCGGGTCGCCGGGCCTGACAAAGTCGGCATGATTGGCGTGGTCGGTAAACCAAAGTCGGAAATTGTTATCCGTGCTGTCGCCAAGCGTCTCTTTCACCTTCGAGCGGTACCAATCCGCCTGCCAGGGATAGGCTTCGCTGTCCCAGAGCGATTCAAGCACAATCATTTTGCCGTTGAACTTACCCTTGGGCAAGGAACCGGTGGCTCCCTGAGTGAACAGCGGGCCCAATATCATCGGACGTTGCGGGTAAAGCGGTTTGCCTTCCGCATCCCGGAATTGGTCCCAAACCGGATAGTCTTTCTTTGGCACCTGATGCCGGTGATACGTTTGGGCAGCTAGAAAATTAGAATTATCAACCTGCACTTCGTCGCCCGGCTTAATGCTGGCCAGTACGGTCAGGTCATTACTGGCCAGCATTACCTTATCGCCCGATAGGTGGGTCAACAATAGGGATTTCCCCGCAGCCGCTCCACTCTTAATCAGCAAATCACCGCCCAGGAATTGAACTGTGGGCAACAGGTTATCCAACTGGAAAGCAACCGGCATCGTTCCGTCTTTTTCACCCAGCGCTTTCCAGGCGGCATCGGCTGAACCATGCGCTTCACCCGGTAAAGGACCCTGCATGAGTCCCAGTTTAATGGCTTGATCTTCCGGGATGAGCAGCTTTATTTTGCTTACTTGCTGGATACGTCCTTTAAGGAGTGATGCCGGTGGGTTCGCGCCTAAATAGCCGGGAACAGTCCAGAAATCATCAAAGTATTTTTTATCAACGATGAGCATCCCTGGGTAAATCGCCGTAAACGCATGAATGCCCATGGCCTTGTAATTAAACCACGCTTTTGATGGAAACCCCATTTTCGTTACTTCGTGCAACGCTTCTTTTTCCTCCTGATTAAGATCGGCATACATATCCCCGCTGCCTCCCGGTTCCAGGGCGTCCACGATTTGGGGAAACTTGTCTTGCAATACTCGCATGGCATGCATACGTACCGTAAATACATTGGGCAGCGCCATCGGAGAGCCAATCACATAGGGCACCACCCCATCCCAAACGCCCTGGGTGTTTTCAATGGAGCCGATGGTCCGATAAGCTCCGCCACTTCCGCCAAATGCATAGCCATACGGCCTGCTCCCTCCGTACTGCTTAGCCGCTATGACCCTGGAGTAGTTCGCAGCAGCTGCATTGGCCCGGTATGCCCTGATACTGGCGTCAGCCCCAAAACCGGGCATGGCCGCTTTACCACCCCCATTGGTTTCGACAAAGTAGGCCCCGCTGGCAATCGAGAACCCGACTTTGTCACCTTCACCGGTAGCGCCCTGGGATAAATTTTCGTTGTCCGGTACCGGCGTAATGTATTGAAAGAAACGTCCCTGGTACTGTTCCTTGGGGGGAAAGTAAAACGAGAACCGGGTGTCGGTGCCGGTGAAACCACCATGCACGTAATAGTGACGTACCGGCTTATCCCGCCACTCCTCCAAGTCCACGTATGGCTTGTTAAACAACGTATCGGGTTTGGCACCAGACTGACCTAACGACCAGCTTCCGCTTGCTGTTAACAGCAGCAGGCAGGCAATTAGATGTAAATAGGTATTTCTCATGGTTTCAGGGTAAGGGTATGTTCGTCGCTTCGCAACAACGGTTGCCCAATCAGGCAGGTCGGCGCGATTTCATCTGTTTCTGGATGAAGTGGGTGGCGTATCGGGGGTTGAGCCGGTAGAGCCAGTCGAGGAATTTGGCATCCTTGCCCACGACCACCTGGAATTGATTTCGTTCCATGCCCGCCAGCATCTGTTCCGCAGCTTTCCCGGCTGAGAGTGTCTTACCGGCTGAATCACTGCCCGCTTTGGGTTTACCCAGACCCGAGTTTTCGGTAATGTTCGTGGCAATTGCCCCGGGAAATACCACCGTCACCCGGACGTTGGTGTCCAGTAGTTCGGCGTACAAGCCTTCGGTAAATAGTTTGACAGCCGCCTTAGCTGCTCCATAAAGGGTCTGACCCGGAAACGGAATAAACCCGCCCATGCTGGCCACATTGACAATATGGGCCTCGGGACGATCTAAAAAGTGGGGCAGGAAGGCTTTGGTCAGGTTGAGTGTGCCAAAGAAGTTGACCGCAAAAACCCGGTTAATGTCGTCCATAGACAGGTCGTTGATGGGCTTAAAGGGTTGGATGATACCCGCATTGTTGATGAGTCCATCGACCGCCCCGAAATGGTTAATCACGGTAGCGGGCAACCGATCAACCTGCTCTTTGCTGGTGATATCAAGGGCAAACCCGTTGAATCGGTCTTGGCCAACGCCCGCCAGTTCCTGCGTTCTGCCGAGGGTCTCGGCATTGATATCAATACCAGCTACTGAAGCGCCTTTCTGAAGCAGTTGCAGGGTCAATTCCCGGCCGATACCACTACCAGCCCCCGTTACGACAAACGTTTTCGTTGTGATTTGCATGATGAAGGAATAAGGGATTGGGGATAGGGAATTTATTGTTGGCCCATGAGTGTGCAGACCTCATCGGCGGACCAGCATCAGTAATAAATTCCATATCCGAAATCAGATTAGTTTTTTATGCGCACGGCAGTGGCATCAAACATATTCATCAACTGCCCTTTAAGATGATCATCGTCGGTCTTGATTAGCTCAATAGGAACCTCCCCGGCCTGAGTCGTATCCATGTAGAGGGTGAGTTTTTTGCCAGACTCTTCTTCAACCTTGCTGATGGGGGTGGCCTCCGTTTTTTTACCCGTTGGGTCTTTCAACTCGCCGGTTAGCTTACCGTCCTTTCGCACCAGGTCCGTAACAAACTTGGTGTCGCCGTCGGGCAGCCCTACGACCGTGATTTCCCATTTACCGGCGAAAAAGTCCGTTGGGGGCGTAGCTTGTGAGTACCCTTTAACGCAAAGGCCCAATATTAAAATGAATAGGAATAGGCTTACTTTTTTCATTATTTCATTTGTTTAAACCGTGAAACTCACTTTAACTTGTTGATTGTCAATATGTTAATCTGCATATAATCGTAATATGTAAATTTTACTGAATAAAGGTATGAAGCTTCTTTTAATTTGTAAAATTTACATAATAGTTTTTTACTTTTGATGTATGAACTCACGTGAAGAAATAGACGATTTTGTTAAAAACGGGCATCAGCAGTACTTACCTCACCTCAGTATTGACCCCGTTATTTTCGGCTACCACGACCAGCAGCTTAAGATTCTCCTGCTTAAATGGATTGGTCATAATGGCTGGGGACTTCCCGGCGGATTTATCCAGCGAAGAGAACCTCTGACCCAAGCCGCCCATCGCATCTTGCAGGAGCGAACGGGCCTAGACGACGTATTTCTTCAGCAGTTTCACATTTTCGGCGATTCTCCTTACCGGCTCCGGGAGCAAAGTGCTCGTGAGTTGACGGAAAAACTTGGCCATCAAATAGATCAGGATAGCTGGTTATTTGAGCGGACCCTGTCGATTAGCTACTTTGCCTTGGTGGATTACTCAAAGGTTAGCGTCACGACGGATTTCTTTACCGAAGATTATCAGTGGTGTGATGTGCGGGAGATTCCTTCGCTGTTATTCGATCAGAATGAGGTCGTTGACAAGGCGTTAGCGACGCTTCGGCGTCAGCTTTTTCACGAGCCGATTGGGTATAATTTATTGGCCGAAAAATTCACGCTACCCGAAATTCATGCCCTCTACGAAACGATTTTAGGCAAAAAACTCGATCAATGGAATTTTGCCAAAAAGCTGGTGAGCTTGGGTATTATAAAAAGATTGGCTGAAAAACGTTCGATTGGTGCTCACCGATCTCCTTTCCTGTATCAGTTTGAGAAAGAAACCTATGAGGCTGCTATGGAGCAGGGGATTGTTCAAACGTACTAATTGTGAAATTGTAGTTTTTCTTCCAATAGAGAAAAATTATCGTTGGTCTGCCTGGGCTGCCGGACAGTTGTAAACCGCACTGGCAGACCGTGAGAGTCGTAGTTTCAAGTCCTTTTTCACACACAGTTCCTTGAGTGTGAAAAAGGATAACCATCTGTAAAACAATCCTTTGTTTTAATTCAGGTTGTTTAACAATTTCGTCCATGCAATCCCTGCTTCAAGTTAATTAAATCTTGAGGGTCGGTAAGAAGATAGTAAAAAATCATCCTGATCGCTCAGTATCTCGCCAGCAGCCAGTCTGCCTGCGACAGCAGCAAGCGTTACACCTGCATGCATGACCGACACATACAAACCTTCGATATGGGGTGTTCGACCGATAATGGGTAAACCGTCCTGAGGTATAGGTCGTTTTCCTATCATAACATTCGTAACGTTGATTTGCCCTGCACCTTGCCAATGTGCCTTCAGTTGTTCCAGGCTGCGTTGTGCTATCGCCTGCGGATTGTTTTCTATTGATTCATCAGTATACTCTGCTGCAGATAGTGTCAGCGTAGCTGAAGCAGCCCGTATGTCCATGAATGGATTAGAAATAATCCGGTTCACGAACTGGTGAGGAGTGTGAAAAGCTATTAAAATAGCCGGCGATATATTTATTGGCAGGGTTACATCCAGTGGCTGACACAAGGTGGTTGTATTGACTCCTGCTGCTAACACGACAGTATCAGCCGTTATCTTACCATTGGCAGTAATGACCCCTGTAATGCGTGATCCGTTGGTCATCAACGACAATACCTCGTTTCCCAGTTGACAATCGGCACCGGCTTGGCGAGCGGCTGTAATCAATAATTCTGTGGTCAGCCTGGCATCAATCGCCCCTTCATTTTCGGCTAATATGGCCTGAGCAGGTACAATTTTTAGATTTGGTTCTAACAGACGTATTTGCTGTTGATCGACCAGATGCACCTGATAACCAGAATTTATAAGTTTACCCGCCATGCGAACGGTCTCTGCTGGATCCTCACGCCAGGTTAAAGCACCCGACCAATCGACGTTGAGTTGCCCCTTCAGTTCATCCTCTACTCTGTGCCAATCAGCAATTGCCTGTTGCCTAAGCGATATATACGTTTCGGGGGCATCATGCGTAACCGTAATCCAGGCAAATGATTTTTCTGTTGCGCCACTAGCTGAATTGGGCGCTTTATCAATCAACGTAACACGCGCATTTTTGCGTACTAAATGATAAGCGAGGCTGGCACCCACAATGCCAGCCCCCACCACCACAATATGAGGAGATTTAGAGATCATATATTTATACTGGTGAAAACTGAAAAGTTCAGAAACACTACTATCGTATGCGACCAATTGAATTGACTCAACTACTACGCTAACATGGTCAGAAGATTAGCTCAACCTAGCTAAGGTTAATTCGCGTAATTAATTAATTTTTATTTGTCGAACTCGTAATCACCCATATCCTGGAAAATTGAGGCTGGCCAGTCAACGGTTAAAAACGTTCACGAAGACTCTTGTGGCTGTTGCACAACCCCGCCTGTTCCTTCGCTTTTTCACAGCCAGGAAAAGTGTCTCGGGAGTATGACCATCCCAATTTTAGTGCTACTGCCTGGCTGACGATGAACTTGCTTGTAAATTTCATATACTTCTTCAAATTGAAGGCAACGTCTATAAGCTATTTATATACTAAGGGCTACACAAGGTGTATTAAGCATTACTCATCGTTTATCCTCAAATAAGCTTGCAAAATGCTGATATCAATTTGCCAGTCTGTATGAGTCGTCCAAGGCTTAAACCCCAAGGCTTGATTGATGCGTAGCATACCTACATTGTCAGGCGTGTTTCCCGCTCGTACGTAGCGAGCCTGCCGATTCACAGTCAAGACCTTATGTAGATTAGCGGCCTTCATCCAGCGGCCTAACGAGTGACGACGATGCTCAGGGTGCACGGCGGTAGCCTGCTGAAACAGTAAGCTCGCTCGCTTGGGATCCCAATACAGCTCGCTTAATCCTACAAGTTGCCCACTCGATCTGTGCTCAACGAAAGTCGTTAAGCGCTGCTTTCCGCTCTTAATCATCAGCTCATCCTCTTCCTGTAGTGCCTCCGATGTCGTCTGCCAGTCCTGGACGTCGCTTTCTTCTTTGGATACTGTATTGATCACGTCTCGCAGCGTGGCGATCTCCCCCAACCGGTCTATCGGATAAGCCCCCTGATGCTGCCACAAGCTATAGTCCAAAGTTTCACATTCACGTATCCAGCGTGTAAGCAGCCCTGGCTCCATCTCGTTCAAATCGAGTTGGATAAACTGCTGTTCCTTAGTAAGTTGCGCGCCTATATAGTGTAGCACAATTTCCCCTGCCGGTAAACGGCTACTGGCATTGGTTAGCAGTTTAGTACGCTCTTTCTGTTGAGCGTAAGTGGCGATTTGGGTCATCAAACACGTGCCTAGATGCCGACGACGATAAAGAGGTAGCACACTCAGGTAAACAAAAGCCAACTGTGTGTTCTGTTCCAGTGGTATCTCTACTGTAGCACTTGCCACGACTTGGTCTTGGTCCCACAGCAAGAAATAACGTCTTTCAGACTTACTTTTCCCATAGCGCAAAGCGGTTAGCTGAGCCTCTTGATTTAAGGGTGGGTCTTCGGGTATTCGCTCGGCATGTAAGAGCTGATCATGTCGAGCTATAGCGAGTAGAATAGTCTGGCTGGCTGTGGTGGTATCTACGATTTCGAGGTACAGATCTGTGTTGAGCATGGTAGGATTTTTATAGCGAGCTTAGCCGTATTGCCAAGATAACATGGGCGAATAGGTCGTCTAACCTGTTGTATACTAAACTCATCGGGGCCGTCACCAGCCCTGCTGGTCTTCAAAACTGGGCGTGAGACTTTCACCTCTTGCGGATCGAGGTAGTTTATGATGGACCACTAACAAATCACCGAACTTTAAAAACAGTTTGTGGTGAGCACATTGGTATTTTGTTGTTTAAGCAGAAAGCGAATCTCCGCTTCAGGGTACTTACCCATTCGACTACTGCATGGGCAACCCCGTCCAATATACTCAATCCCTATAAAACGGACTTCGATTACCAACTACTTTGATGAACCTAACGATATGCGTATCTCTATGTTAGAAGAGAGAAGCGCCTTAGTTTGCCGCCGTAAAACTCCAGCCTTTCGAGCAAGCGCCCCAGTATTGTTTGCGAAGCCAGTAGCCCTTTTTCGAGGATGTCTCCGCTGTGCCCATCGCCTTAGCTTTCGGAATATAATGTGTGTCAACCGGGTAAAGTGTTTACTACTCACCACCGTGGCGCAGCCTGTGCCGTACCTTTTTGTATATACATCCTAAATGATCGGGTCTTCTGTTAATGGCCTAATAAAGTCGTTAACTTGTCCTTACTGTCTTGATCTGCCGGGTCTAGCTGGAGGGCCGTTTGATAAGCAGCAATCGCCTTGGTTTTATTACCCTGTTTTTGGTAAAGATCTCCATAGCGAGCGTACACGATACCTTCTTTAGGATAACGCTGTTTAGCCAGTTCCAGCACTCCCTCAGCGGCTGGTAGATTGGCCGGTCGATTGCTCACAAAATCGTAGGCCATATACGTGAGCTGATAGACGGTAAGGCTCATTGCCCGGTAGCCGTCCATGGCTTCCGCAATGCGGCCCATTCGTATCAGTTCGTTTGGTAAATATACTCCTTCAGCCAAACGGGGCATGGGTGTTTTCTGCCATTCGACTCGTACAGAATCAACTCGCCCTGTTTTTCCCCGACTGAAATACGCTTTGGCCGTATAATCGGTAAAAGCAATGGTGTCACGGCCTGTTGGTACGCAAATAATATCATTACCGTTGTTAATTTTTTCAATTAGTAGATTACCCTTACGCCGGAAAGTAACGACCTCATCGGCGCTCCGTTGGTAACGACCGACGTAGGCCTCCAGCAGCGAATCAGGTAATATACAGGTCGTTAGCGGTTTAGGTAGAAAGCCCCTCCAGCCGTACACCTGTGCTACTGCCCGGCGAATTTCTTTGCCCAGTTCGTTCGCGCCATTATTGTCGTTCATCATCACCACCAGTCCGTTCCCATTCACTAAACTGCCGGTAGCGTCGGCAATGAACCCGGCATTGGAGCCAGAGTGATTGAAATACCGACTGGCTTCGTCGGCTTGATTAGTAGTTTGTAGCAGGAAGGCACCAAGTCCAATTTGCTCCTTAATGAAGCCATCACTCACTAAGGCTAACGGGGTCATCATGTCTTTCACCGATGCCTGGTTAAGTACACCGCCTTTGTCGCGGTAACTGTTTTGTAGGTCGATAATGATTTTAGCTAAGTCACCCGCTGTCGTATGAAGTCCGGCTGCTGCCTGCTGTGGATAGACGTAGGGCATACCTTTAAACCAACCGTTCGTTGAGTACGCCCATGACAGATAGGGGGCCAGCGCGGGTGGCAGCGGCTGCTCAAACGTCGTACGCCGTAAACCCAGCGGCTTGAAAATCGTCTCATTAGTAAAGGTGGCGAAATCCTTACCCGCAACGTCCATCATCGCCATCTGTGCTACCAGATAGCCCCCGCCAGAATACCGAAACTCCTTACTTGGCTCGCTGTTAACAACGACCGCCCGACTATCAGTACCCGGTTTCCCCGACAAGATATCAACCACCGACGGTAGCGGTTTTTTATCGGGTGTAAAACCAAAATACGCTGACTGGCTCGTACCGCCACGATGACTCAGCAGCATACGCAATGTGACGGGTGTTTTACGGGTGAAGTCATTATCGGTTAACTTCCAGGAGCTTAGATACTTGTTTATAGGCGTTTCGAGATCCATTTTACCCTGCTCTACCAGTTTCAGAGCCGCCATGGCTGCCACTAATTTGGAGATAGACCCCGCCGAAAACATGGTTCCATTGGTTACCGGCCTATGGTTAGTTGTATCGGCAAGCCCGTATGATTTTACCCAATCCACTCGGTAGTTGTGAATCACGGCGACGCTTACCCCCGGTACACCGTGGTAACGCATCCGTTCTTGCAGACTCCAGCCTTTCAAGCCTTCAACCGGTACGTAGGGCAGCAGGCTGTTTTCGACGGCGGCTATCCGGTCGGCGAGTCGTTTTGGGGGCTGTGTTAAAGCGTCGGCACCCGTAAGCATGAGTAGGCCCGGCAGCAAGAGCAAGGTGAGCCGGGGAGAATGAAAAGTCATAGTCGGTTATATTTTCCGTAAACATCCGACTCTTAACCATTGGTGTCGTCCCGAAGTATGATTTGGAACCTCTTTATGTATTCTTTTGGGGTGTGACCCATCTGTTCTTTAAAGACGCGGTTAAAGGTGGTCTTTGAGGAGAAACCCGCATCGAGAGCCAAGGCCAGAATTGTCATCTGATCAGCGTCTCCCGCTACTAAACGTCGTTTAACTTCGGCAATGCGGTAGGTATTGATATAGTCGGTAAAGGACTGGCCAAACCCCACGTTGATTGTTCGGGAAATAACATTGGGGGAAAGGCTCAGATGCTCGGCCAGCGAAGCTAAGGTAAGGTCAGGATCCTGATACATTTTATCGTCTTGAATGGCTCGTTGGATTTGCTCCTGATGCTCGTCCTTAACCAGGACCGCCGGTTGCTTCTTAGCGTCGGACTGGAATCGGTTATAACCCCGTCCAACCAGGGCTACTGTGTATACAAGAACGGGTAAGACCTGAGTCGTTAGAAAAAACTTAGGATCTTGTGGAGACAGATAGATCGAGTTGATCAGGGGGTCAATGGCCGCGACTACGTAGAACAGCCCCGCTGCCTGTAGTAATCCCTTCAACCGAGTTTCCCGATTGTCGGTTTGCTGAAGCGTCTGCCAACTTCGATACAAAAAATATAGCATCAGCAGAGAGCCTATATAGTGCTCGATGTAGCGGGTGTAAGGCTTGTGAACCGTCAGCCAGAACCAGGCTTTAGTGGATAGGGGTTGAAACATCAACACGGTATAAAATAGAACCTGCATGGTTACCGGCACAAAGTGCCACCAACGTAGCGATGTGGGTTTAGCTAAACGAGCCTGCACATACCCGTACAGTAGAGGACCAAATCCCCAGGAGAAAAACAAGGGCGTAAAGTAGAGCCACCGGTGATGGTAGTAAACACCCGACCGACTTAAGAAGTAGTCAACGACCTGCAAGGTGAGTCCGGTCAGCAGAAAGGCCAACCAACGGTTTGCCGGTTGTTTTGGTAAAAGCAACAGCCAGGTTACAGTCGTAACGCCTTGCACGATGCAGAAAACATCAAAGAGGCTTCTTAGGTTTAAGTAAACATTCATTCGTCAACTTATTAACTGACAACGATACCCACAAGATAATAACCTCTCATAAAACAACAATGGATCCCTATCGATGAACCGAATTTGGCAATCAATGACTGCTATGTAACTATTGGCTGTACACCATAAATCAGGGCCTGTACAAAGTTGATATGAGTGACAAACTAGCCCTTTTACCAAAATGCCCGATAGTGTGCAATTTTTTTATAACGAGCACTTAAGCCTTTCTTACGGCTGCCTGTTCGCAAAATTGGGTTGTCCAACAACCACTAGCATTTACTAAGAATATATAACTGTGGGTTACAAATTCATGTTGAGTAAGAAGTTGTGTTAGGTAAAGTCGTGACCCTTACAACAATTGAGAAGGCTAAAAAAATAACCACCATCAACTATCGGTTAGTGCGATTTTTTTATGAATCAGGCTTGGCGTATCCACAATCATTCAGTCCCTTTGTCAAGGCAAAGACGGAATGTCAACCTTGGTGTTTAAACCGTCTTTTCGCTAATTAACAACAGGGAAATCAGGCACTAAACCTGCATTAAAGTTCGCTGACTTATAGCTGCCTTCCGATATCTGTAGTAAACGTTAAGCCGTTTGACAACATGCGTTTGAGTTCAGGGTAGTGCTTACCGGCTGTTTTGGCTAAAACAAAAGGCAGTTTGATTAAACCTGTTTTTCATACAGTGGCGACCTTTGTGTCGTCAACAAAAACAAAATAGCTTCTTATGAAAGCAGTAAGAATTCACGCTTTTGGTGGACCAGAGGTGATGAACGTAGAAGACATTGAACGCCCCGTGCCAGCCGCCGATGAAATTTTGGTAAAGGTGTATGCCAGCGGTGTTAATCCTGTAGACTGGGCAATTCGGGAAGGGGCAAACGAAATGATGAGGTCCTTTTTGACTTTGCCGTTGACCTTGGGGTGGGATGCGGCTGGCATTGTAGAAGAAATAGGTAGCGAAGTAACCTCCTTTCAGAAAGGCGATGCCGTGTACGGCGTGCCGAATTTTCCCGGCAATGGCAGCTACGCCGAGTATTGTGCGGCCAAAGCCAGTCAATTTGCTTTTAAGCCGAAAAGCATCGGCTTTACGGAGGCTGCGGGTGTGCCCCTGGCAGGACTCACGGCCTGGACGGCTCTCTTTGAACACGGAAAATTGCAGCCTGGTCAACGCGTTTTAATTCAAGGGGCATCGGGTGGAGTAGGGGGTTTCGCGGTGCAGTTTGCCAAAGCAAAAGGGGCGTATGTAATTGGAATTGCTTCGGCAAGCAATTTGGATTATCTGAAGGAGCTGGGAGCCGATGAGGTAATTGATTACCGGAGCCAGAAGTTTGAAGAACTGCTACACGGCATGGACGTAGTGGTTGAAGCTTCGCCCCTTCGCGATAACGAGGAACGATTGAAATCGGTGGCCGTATTAAAAACCGGCGGCATATTCGTGAGCGTCAATACAGATTTTCCATTTAATGAGGAAGTGCTGGCCGCGCTGGCCGGAAAACAGGCCAAAGGCGAACTCGCTGCTAACCAACCTAAGCAGGAATGGTTAGCAGAAATCGCTCAACTAATTGATAAAGAAAGTGTTAAAATTCTCATTAGCAACGTGTTTCCGCTGGAGCAGGTGGCGGAAGCCCACCGCGAAAGCGCAACCTGGCATGTGCGGGGCAAACTGGTATTGGAAGTAAGAAAAGAAGGTGAACCTGTATGAAACACTTTAAAACGATAAGCGAATTTCATGAGTTTGTGAATTTGCCTAAACCCCAACATCCGCTACTCAGTGTAGTGGATGTTGAAACAGTGCCGCACTGGAATGGCGGTGAGCCTATTACTATGATACTGGATTTTTATGCTATTTCTGTAAAAAGAATGCGTAACGTCAAAGTAAAATATGGGCAGCATCCGTTTGACTTTAATGAAGGCATCATGTCTTTTATGTCGCCCAACCAGGTGTTTAGTATTGCTGTTGATAATAAAGACGAAGAAGTAGAAAAGTCAGGATGGGTGATCTACATGCATCCTGATTTTATCTGGAATACACCGGTAGCCAAAACTATAAACCAATACGATTTTTGGGATTATTCGCTCAGTGAAACCTTATTTCTTTCGGCAAAAGAAGAAGCGACCATCACGAATATCGTTCTCGCTATTCAACAGGAGTATTATTCCACTATTGACAGGTTTAGTAAGCAAATCATCGTCTCACAAGTTGAAAGTTTGCTGAATTATGCTGACCGATTCTATCATCGCCAGTTCATTACGCGGGAAAAAGCCAACCATCAGGTACTCGAACGGTTAGAAACACGGCTTCACGATTATTTCAACAGCGATGATTTGGTAGAAAGAGGCTTACCAACCGTTCAGTCTATTGCGGAACAACTATGTCTATCCCCAAAGTATTTAAGCAATCTACTGCGCGTATTAACAGGGCAAAACACCCAGCAGCATATTCATGCTAAGCTACTGGCAAAAGCCAAAGAAAAATTATTGACCACGAACCTGACAGTGAGCGAAATTGCTTACGAATTGGGGTTTGAACATGTGCAATCCTTCAGCAAGCTGTTCAAAACAAAAACGAAACTGTCGCCTATGGAGTTTAGAACTTCATTTAATTGACAAAAGTTGTGCAACAGCCACGCCCGTTTTGTGAGACAATATCGTTGAGTGGTGATATAGGGGCTTGGTGGTTATGCCCAAGATCAGGGTTCCCAGACACATTTCAGCAACGAAATGTCCGGTTCCCACTCGACTTTTATAGCGTCGGGTGCTTTTTAGTCCAACGAAGTAGTTTTGGCTTTTGCTGTTGATCGGCCAGCTCGATTAGTTCATCGATTCGGTTCTGTCGTGTCACGGCTCGTTTGGCCAGTACGAGCCACTGTAGAATCGTGCGCTTGTCGGAACGGCTCAAACTCGAAAAATAGCTTTTCGCCTTTGGCCTTTCTTGCCAGGCTTGTTCTAAATCTGCCGGAATGATCAGCGCTTCGATTTCGTCCAGCATTAACCAGGAGCCGTTTTGTTTTGCCCGGTCAATACAAGCCAAACCCGCACTGGTCATCAGCCCGGCCTGAATCAGCCGTTGAATCCGTTCTTTGTTCACCTTCGACCAGCCACCAGCTGGCTTTCGGCGGCTGAAAAACTGCATATAAGTCTCCTCATCGATTGGTTTAGCCCGGCTGTCGATCCATCCGAAACAGAGGGCTTCTTCAACCGCTTCGTTATAGGTTATGCCCGGCGTTGCGGACTTCTTCTTAGAATAAATTAGCCAGACAGCCTGTTTTTTATCGTGATGTTCCTGCAGCCACTCCCGCCAGTGCTGACGAGTTGCCGGCCAAAAAGAGTCAATTTCTTGTTTCATTCCTATCGTGGGTTGAGGTGAGCAACAAACGAATCAGCCAGTCCTATTGCGTCGGAATGACCTACGCTACGCATCAAGGCTGGTTGATTAGCTACCGCATAGCGACCAGGATCAGCCATATAGCTATTAACGGCTCAGAGCCCGAAGGTTTTGGCGGCTCCCCACTCGAAAAACCGATACGAGAAAAACTGCAAAATGGGCAGCATTTTCGCATCAAGGCCGACCCGATAACTAAAACGAGGGTGCGGGGTACCAAGAATACGTACAGCAACTTCCGCTACGGGATCGGGAGAGGATGCTTTTTCGATGGAACTTGAAAACGCTGAAACCGCACTCGTACGGGCTTTGTCATACGCAGCAATCGTAGGTTGAGCGTATTCGAAGGACTGATTCAGATTGGTTTTAAAGAAGCCAGGCTCAATGACCGAAACCTGAATGTTAAACGGTTTTACTTCCAACCGTAGCGACTTGAAAAAACCTTCCAACGCATGTTTAGAGGCTGAGTAATAACTCTGAAACGGCGTGCCGATCAAGCCTGCCAGCGAACCAATGGTAATGATGTGGCCCTTCTGCTGGGCTCTCATTAAGGGCAGGATGGCTTTGGTCATGTTGACGGCTCCCCAAAAATTAGTATCCATCTGTTTATAGGCTAAGGCCGAACTGGTTTCCTCGGCACTGCCATTAATAGTGATACCCGCGTTATTGATTAATGCATCGAGCACCACTGATTTAGCCGACAATGTCGCTACACAATGCTGAATCGACTCTTGGGAAGTTATATCCAGCTCCAAGAGCTCAAAGGCAAATTGGTGCTGATATTTTTCCGGAAACCGGCTGGTGCCAAATACGTTGACACCGCTCTGATGAAGTTTGTTCGCGATGGTCAGGCCAATACCCGACGTAGCGCCTGTAACTAATACGTTCTTCATGACTAAATACGGTTGATTGGTTGTAGTACTTAACAAGATAAAAGGTAGAGTGGTCAAGGGACCGGAGCAGCAGAGAGGTCATCGTAAATTAAAACGGTATCCATATACAAGAGTACAGTATGGAAATGTCCACTATCAGGCTGATAGACAGTCTTGTTCCCTTCGTAAACCTATTTTAGTCGATTACACCTTATTTGATTTCTTTGCCAGTAGTTGCTTGACCAACTTCTCTACCAGGTCAAGCCTGGCTTGTTGGCCGTCAAGGCGGCCTTCCTTGACCTGGCCAGCTTTTTCTAACTGAATACAGTATAGGGTGAGTTCTTCAATCTTCTCCAGCAGTTTCGCATTCATTTTCACAAGATCAACGCCTGACTCAACGACCTCTTGGGCCGAAGGCACACCGGGCAAATGACCATGCTGGCCAATGTAAGCCGCAGCGGAGCCTAGGGGACGGCCCATAGCGTCCCAAGCCGAGAACCGACACTGCTTATAGTCAGGCATGCCCCATCGAAACCGGGTGCTTTAAATCAATTTTTATGGTCACTGCCCTCGATCCGAATACCGCCCTCGTCCAGCCATAGCTTCAGCGGTAAGTGCGTAGGTGATAAGCAACGATTAAACCCATAGCTAGTTAGTGACTTCCTGCGGCAGCGTCTGATCGGGCAAGCCTATAGGGAGGACAATTGTGAAGACCGTTCCTTTGTGCTGCTCACTTTGTAACTCCAGCGTACCGGCATGAAGCTCCACAAACTGCCGCGCAATCACCAGGCCCAAGCCCGTACCTTGAATGGCATTGGTGTTACTGGCTCGAAAAAAAGCCTGAAACAAATTAGCCACATCAGCCGCCGGAATGCCAATGCCCTGATCGATGACTTGCAGCGTTAGCTGATCGTCCCCAAAGGCCAGCCGCAACTCCGGATTACCGCTGGAAAACTTGAACGCGTTCGACAACAGATTGATCAGCACATGACTCATTAGTTTGTCATCGATATAAGCGCTTCGGGGTGTTCCCTGGATGACAACCTGCACCACGCGCTCATCAGGGCGCTCACTAAAATGGGTGTCGATCAACGTTTTACAGAAGGCCAGCACATCGATCCAGCGGGGCATAAAGGGTACTTTTCCGGCCTCGATCTGACCGATAGTCAACACATCAGTCAGTAAAAGACTAAACTGATCAATTTGTGATTCAATCACACCCAGATGTTTTTGAATCGATGGTCTGGCGCGGTCGGGGGGGAAGTCCAGATACCGCCCGATCAAATCGACACTGGATTGGATGGTCATCAGGGGGGTTCGGAACTCGTGCGACGCGGTGGAGACGAACTGGGATTTGAGTTGATTGAGTTCCTGTTCCCGTTGAAGGGATTGCTGGAGGACAAACTCTTTTTCTTTCTGGCTGGTCACATCACTGGCAAGGCCAATATGACGCAGCACCTTCCCCGCTTCATCGCGAATGATAAAGCTGCGAATCATCAGCCAGCGTATGGGCTCGTCTTTTGGCTGTAGTCGATAGTATAATTCCCCTTCTAGGCCGGCCCGATACTGCTCCGTAAACGAGAGAACAGCCGGTCGGTCTTGGGGCACGGCAGTCTCCATCAGGAAGAAGGGCTCGCCCTGTAATTGCTCAAACGTTGTGTTCCATACCCGCTGGCCGGCTGGATTAATATACATTAACCGGAAGGGATTGGCCGAATGAATCCAGAAGACCTCATCGACATTATCGGCAATTTCCCGAAAGCGCTGCTCACTTTCCTGAAGCTGTTGCTGAGCCGCCTGCTGCTCGACTTTAGCCTGTAGTAACTGCATATGAAGCGCCTGCTCCTGTAGTTCCTGTTTCTGATGGAGTACCTCCCGGGTGCGCACCCGCACCTGATGTTGTAAGGCTACCTGTTGCGCTTGGATGCGGGTAACCCGCAGGCGATACGCCCCGTAAAGACTACCAATAAGCAATAGGGCAACCAAACTTTTGAACCACCCCGTTTGCCAAACCGGGGGTGTAATGTGCAGATTGACAAAGGTACCCCGTTGATTCCAGACCCCATCGTTATTGGACGCTCTGACCCGGAACACATAGTCTCCGGCATCCAGATTGGTATACGTCGCCGTTCGCTTGGTACCCGCCTGAATCCAATTGGCATCGAATCCTTCCAGTTTGTAGGCGTACTGATTGTTCCCCGAAATCGTATAATTCAAGGCCGCAAACCCGAACGAGAGAACCGATTGGTCGTAGGCGAGCGTAATGTCGCGGGTTTCCGTAATGGCTTTTTTAAGCACCGACTGCGCATCCTGCACGCGGACCGACTGGTTGAAGAGTTGAAAGTCGGTAATATAGACCGGTGGAATGAACGAATTAAACCGCAAAGCGTCAGGATAGAAGCTGTTGAGTCCCTTTAAGCCCCCAAAAAACAACTGCCCAGTCCGACTTTTGTAGCAGGCCATGCGGTTAAAGGCGCTTTCCTGTAATCCATCACTGGACGTAAAATTGCGGATCGTCCGGGTGTTCGGCTTAAAGGCACTCAGACCTTTGTTTGTACTTAACCAAAGGGTTCCCTGCTCGTCCTCCAGAATACCCAGAATCACCTCGTTAGCCAAACCGTCTGCCTGCCGGTAAGCCGTAAATGTCTGAGTACGGTCATCGAACTGGTTTAACCCCCCATTGGTACCCATCCAGAGTTGACCCGTACGGCTTTTGAAGAGAACATTAACCTGGTTGTTACTCAGGCTTTTGGGATTTTGGCTGTCGTGCACATACTGGGTAAACCGGTTTTTATCCGGATGGAATACATTAATTCCCCCTCCATCGGTGCCCATCCAGATATTGCCTGAGGGGTCTTCCCACAGGTTTGTAATGCTATGGTGGATTAGCTGGCCTGTCTGGGTAGGGTGGGATTGGTAGCGCGTACGAGATCCCGTGTTTTTGTCGTAACGAATCAAGCCATCTTCGAACGTACCCAGCCACATAATCCCATTTCGTGCCTCCAGGATGGCACTAATACTGAGCGGTTTAAAGTTACCCTTGGGTTCAAAGGTGCCTTTGGTCCGATTAAACAGCGTTAGACCGCCTTTATAATTACCTGTCCAAAGGCGGTTGGCGCTATCTTCATACAGCGTCAACACGTAGTTAGAGCCACTGGTCGAAGCCTGCTGACTGGTGTCGCGGTAGGCCGTAAAAATGGACTGCCCCTTTTTCAGCACGTTGATACCCCCTCCATCGGTTCCCAGCCACAAATCACCCCCTTTATCTTCCAGGACATTTAATATGTTGCTATTGGTCAGATTGTTGGTGTTGAACGGAGTGCGCTGGACGAGTTTAAATTTGGGCGGTATGGCGTCAAGCTTATTGACACCCCCCGAATACGTGCCGATCCACATGGTCCCCACGGGATCCCGGTACATCGAATAGATCGAACCATTATTAAGGCCCCGGTTGTTATCCACTTGGTAGGTATAGTACGAAAAGTGACCGTCAGGATGTAACAGATCGATCCCTCCGTTTTGGGTACTTATCCACAGGTTATGGTCCCTGTCTTCGGCCAGGGCCAGCACATCGTTATCGGTTAATTGAGTGGACCGACCAGGCGTGTACAGAAAGTGCGTAAATAGGCCTGTCGCTCGATCAAGCAGATTTAATCCGCCTTCACTAGTACCGGCCCAGAACCTGCCCTGGGAATCCTCCAAACAGGTGGTTATCTGATCATCACTTACCGAATGCGGATCGGCGGAATTGTGTCGGTAATGGGTAAAAGAATTGGTTTTGGGATCCAGTCGATTGAGCCCCCCAACGGCGCTGCCCACCCAGAGTATACCGGCTCGATCAATACAGAGGGCACTCACCCAATCGTGGCTTAAACTGCCTGGCTTGGCGGCTTGATGGGTGAAATGGGTGAAGGTTCGTTGCTGGGTATCAAACCGATCCAGACCCCCACCGGCTGTTCCCACCCACAGGTAGCCTGCTGCATCCTGGACAATGGCTGTGACCTTGTTGTGAGCCAGGCTATTGTCGAGCCCGGGGGTGTGTTTATAATTGATAAAGGTTTCTGTATTGACCTCAAATAAACTAAGCCCCCCATCATCGGAGCCGACCCACAATCGACCCTGCTTATCCTCGAAGAGGGTATGAATATGGTTATGGCTCAGGCTGGAGGCATTCCGGGGGTCGTTTCGATACAGCGTATAGGTGTAGCCGTCGAATTTATTAAGCCCATCCTGGGTACCAAACCACATAAAGCCTTTTTTGTCCTGCAAGATGCAGGTTACATTGTTTTGGGATAGTCCCTGATTGGTAGTCAGGTAGGTGAATGGGTTATCCGGCGTCTGGGCTTGGGCGAGTTGGGCTAACCAGAGGCTGGCTAGTAGGTAGCTAACGAAACGGATTGGCATGGTACTTTTGCTCGGTGCCGCAAATAGCCACCTGTGCTTTATAGGATAAATTTAACAACATAATGTGTATATTAATAACTATAAGTAACACTGAAGTAAAAAGTACGCCCCCTCCGTTGGGTTTTTCCCGTTTTGTCTATGCGGAGGCCGCCGTTGAGCAAGCAATTGCGCCTTATAATTCAGTACCTGCGCATGCGCTTTTGGGGTATCAGACCGCACCGGCAGCCCGGGCCGAATCAGGCACACCGGCAGGGAGGTCGTCGTAAATTGAAATGGTATCCATATACAAGAGTACCGTATGGAAATGTCCACTATCAGGCTGATAGACAGTCTTATTACCCTTTGTAAATCTATTTTAGTAGCCTGCGCTGCCAGCCTTCCTGCGAAAATAGGTAGACCTCTGTACGAATTTCGTACCAATCCTTCCCCTTCTCCTCCTGCTCTAACCAATGGTATAACGTATGGTGAAAACTTTCTAAAGCTTGATTTCGTTGAGCTAAGTTACATCAACTTTTTGGCCCCGATGATCAGTAGGTAATAACTAAGTATGAACTTAGCTATGTAGTTTCGCAACGAGGAAAGGCTCCCGTTTCTGGTTGCCATTAAGATTAATTGACTGATAGTCCAACAAATAATCATTTAGTAGTAGTATGGGCCTAATAATGAACGTGATATCACCGGATACAGCTAGATTATGGTTCGGGACTGATACACCCATTCGACAATACAAAATCAATTTTCAGGAATGGGCTGCCTGTAAGCGTGTAAATCAGGTATTTATTTCACCAGCAGATATGTCAAAAAGAGGGCCGTACTTGACGTCAGACAAAGATTCATTTGCCAGAAACGTCCAGATGCAATTACCGTCCAAAACTCTTTTGGTCGAAGAAGGCTATGAAAGGGCTTAAAAGTGTACCAGCTATGGTTATTGTACCGAACTTGCACTTATTCGTATGACTCATCCAATTAAATCGATTATTGCCGCCAGCGGCAGTTATATTCCAACCGTCAGAATTAGCAATGAAGATTTCATCGATCACTGCTTTTTCGATAAACATGGTTCACCCTTGCTCCAGGACCAGGCTACTGTTCTTGACAAATTTAAGGCCATCTCCGGCATAGCAGAACGCCGGTATGCCCAACCCGACCAACAAGCCTCCGATCTGGGATTTTATGCGGCTAAAGATGCTTTAGGAAGTTCAGGTATTGATCCAGAAAGCCTTGATTATCTGATTGTTGCTCATAACTTTGGTGACGTGGTTGTGGGCAGCAATCGAGTTAACATGGTCCCTTCGCTGGCTTCCCGCATTAAGGCATTGCTTCAAATCAAGAATCCGAATTGCGTAGCCTATGATCTGGCTTTTGGCTGCCCCGGCTGGCTGGAAGGCGTCATTCAGGCCACCTATTATATTCGGTCGGGTGATGCCCGCCGGTGTTTGGTTATTGGTACTGAAACCTTATCCCGCGTTACGGATCCTTATGATCGGGATTGTCTGTTATTTGGCGATGGGGCTGGCGCGATCATTCTGGAAGCTGCTCAGGGAAGTCAGACGGGTGTGCTTGCCCATTGTACTCAAACTCACGCCTATGAACATGCACACCTACTATTAATGGATCGGTCAAATGCTCCGCAGCAGGTGAATAGTGAAGATATTTTTATGAAAATGAATGGTCGTAAACTTTATGAATTTGCTCTGACCAATGTTCCTTTGGCTATTAAAGCGGTTTTAGACAAAGCAGGCATACCCCTTTCGGCGGTCAACAAAGTACTTATTCATCAAGCCAATGATAAAATGAACGGGGCTATTCTGGAGCGGCTTTTTAAGCTGTACGATATGCCAATGCCCTGCCCAGAGTTTATGCCAATGACGATTTCCTGGTTAGGCAACAGTTCTGTAGCTACAATTCCAACGTTGCTGGACCTGATTTTGAAGGGAAATTTAGCGAACCATCAGATAAACCCAGGCGATAAAGTGGTATTCGCGTCGGTGGGAGCAGGGATGAACATCAATGCTTTAGTCTACCAGTTCTAATATATGTAAATTATAACTTTGTGCAATTGAGAAATCAATTTGATTGACAGCATCAGGCACCATTGCTAGGTGGTTTGATTACATTGTCAAAACAACTCGTTGTACCGGCCACTTACAGAAAATTAATTTTATTTTTAATAAACTGAAGAGCAAAATAGGTGTAAGCCAGGAGGGCTACGCTTTTCACAATTGCTGCCAAATGGTTTAACTCATCAACGCCGGTTTTTAGGCCCATTACTAAACCAATCAGAGTTTCACAATACCAACCGAAAGACAGTAAGCTGGCTGTAATCATCAGTAGTAAAAGGATAGATCGACGCATGCTAGTGGAAAAATAAGTTGGTTACATGAGCTTTGACTCTAATAGACAGGTGTTCGTCACTTATGCGTAGGATAGATTTTTAGAAAAATACCTACACTGGCCAGACCAGTTAAAGCGGTGCCTGACAGCAAGCCATTGAGTGGTATTACCGCAATCATACCGGGCATGGAAAAAATGCCGATTTTCTCATTATCACCTGGAAATGACATCATGAATTCAACGCATTTTTGCCAGATTTTGGGCGTGCCCAGTAAATTAGGAAAGGCATTGTCGTAACTATAGTTAGGGTATAGACGAGACCGAATCCAGCTACCTGAAAAATAAATCGGAGAATCATTTTAGGCGCTTTTACAGAACAGGAACGGTTCCCGAAAGTAATGCACCTGTTATAAGTTTACCAGCCTAAAATAATAGTCGGTAGGTTTAAGCCAATAACTTACGGTACGGCTTCATTAGTTGGAGGTTTATTATAAGAGAGATTTTGAGCGAGAACCACCCCTAAGCCGGATGACTCTACAGTCAGTAACGTATTTAAGTGAGCACAGTGTCACGTTATACCCATACCTAGCCCAGCCCACACGGGGGTTAGTTGACTTAATGGGCTTTTACCGGAAGGTATAATAAATGTCGGCCCGTCTGTTGCTGACATTTATGCTTTCGACAACGGTTATCTAAAGCCTATACTTTACTCTCCGGATAGATTTTCTTATGATTGGTAACCAATATAGCGTACTGTTCGGGTGTTAGTATGGATTTGTAATTATGTACTTTCTCGGTCTCAACGACTATGGCTAAGGCTCTTAATTTTTTGTTATTGAGACCAGAAGCTTTCAACTTTTTTACGCCTTCATTATAGTTTACAGTAGCGTCTGTGATTATTTGTTTGGCCTTGGGTAGTTGCTGATCGGTCAGTTTAAGCCTTTGTTTATCCGCCTTTAAGACTGATTTGACGATCATGCCAATTGTTACACCATTATTCAGGAAAACGAATTTTTCGTTTTCCACCGATTTGCCCTGACCAAACATACTTGGCGCCGACACCACTAAAAGGGCAATGACTATACTAATGATTTTCATTTCACTTATTTTAAATAAGAAACCGCTTAATTAGACTGTACACATTTTTTTGTAGCTGACGGTTGAGTTTGTCTGCTTAATTACTTTTCTTCGATTTCACCGCTTCAACATTATTCTTACGGCTTTCCAGTTCCGTAAGAGCTGTTTCCTGTTCGGTCTTGTTGGTCGCAATATCTTTGGTGAGCTGCTCCAGTTCTTTGGCGTTATCATCAATACGTTTCAGCAGTCGATCTTTCTCTTTGGCATTCTGCTCGATTTCACGCTGAAGCCGTTCGCCATTGCGAACCGTTTTCTGGTGATTCTTCTGAGCCTCGTCAAAACTGCTTTCAGATATCCGCACTTCCTGCCCATACAATGATTTGTTGGCAAAGCTTTTTAAAAGGTCTTCAGCGGCTGAGTAACCAGTGCCTCCGGTCGTAACAAAATTTCCGTTTCCCAAGTCGAAGGAGGTAAAAATAGTAGCGGCTGTGCGCGACGTTTTTACCGTACTGACAAGATTAATTGGTTCCGACGAAATCGCGGGAATACTTGCGTTTGGAACCCGATATGTGCTCCGTGAAGAGGATGCTCGCCCGTAGGTTTGCAGTTGGGTCTCCCAGTCTTTTTCAATCTGTTTTCCGTCACCCTGAATGGTTAAATAAAGACCAGCTAATTTAGCTTTGTCAACAGTATTTTCACCTGCATATATGGTTTGAGCAAAGCTTGAGGTTGGTAGAGATAACAAGCAGTTAATCAGGACAAAGTAAAGTATTTTTTTCATGGTTGTATTATGTTCATCCGGCTAGATAACACGAATGAGATAAATTTGTTATGAATGAATTGAATCAACTTTTTTGGTAATCAATAAGCGTTTGTCACCGTTCAGTAGGGTTGTTGCCAGAATATAGACACTGCCTCCTTCACGTAAAGATAATTTTTTCCGCAGCTCCGCTACGGTCTGCGGGAAGTTTCGAACCGTAAGATTCGCTTTTAGGTCAGGAACCGCCATTTTGAGCGTTTTGGCATCTGGTTTAATAACCTGTTGAAGCGTGAATATGCGGCCGGGAAAGTCCCGCCGTACTTCATTGCTGGTGTAAAGGTGGCTGTTAGGTGCCAATTTCGCCAGACCGAATCGAGCAGCTACCAACCGAAAAGCTCCCGCCTTCAACACGGCTGCATTAGGTTCATAAATATACGTATGTGGACTGCCGAAGGTAACATCTGCTGTTCGTTCTTCAGCCCAGTGAAAACTTAACTTAATTGTCTCGTTAGCTATCAGGTTAACAGCGTTAAATCTTACGCTATCTTTGGCAACTAGTTGATTACCAATGGTGAACAATATTTCTTTTACCTCACCCTGTACGGCCACGATATGTACAGATTCGACTGCACCCATTAACTGTCTGACGGTCGAATCAATGTCAAGTAACGGAGATGCCTTCAATAAAATTCGGTTTCCCTTGCTTAATAAACGCGCAAGGATGTCGGGCTGCAATATGTCTGGTTCACAATCTTCGAGCCGGACAACCTTGCCGCCCTGTGAATCACGTCGGTGGGGGTCAAGATAAATCCAGTCTGCTATTTCCCCTGGCTCTTCCATAGAATTAATCATGGCCAGCCCGTCGCCAGTCCGAACAGCTACATTCGTAGCGCCTAGTAGAGGTAGATTATGAGCGGCTAGTTGAGCTAACTCTGCATCGCGCTCTATATACACGACCTGCCCAACCTGTTGAGCAAACGCCCATGTATCGACGCCCATCCCGCCCGTGAGGTCATGTAAACGGTCGCCACTTACTAAAGATGCTTTGTAGCGCGCCGTTTGCTCTGACGATGCCTGCTCGACTGATAGTGCGGGTGGAAATAGTAATGCGTCGTTGGCATACCAAATCGGTAGTTTCTCCCGCGCTTTTTGCCGGGCTGCAATCTGAGCTACCAGTTTTTTACTATCCAGTCTGGCCTGAATTGACCCTGTCGGATTGGTTCGCAGCAATAACGCTCGAACGTCGTCGGTAATGTGAGTACGAATAAACTCGCGTTCAAGCAAAGAAAGAGCAATCAATGGATGAGTATTAATGGTTTTTAATCTCTTTTTAATATTGTGAAACGCTTGACTATTCTGTGGCGTTACAAACGGGTAATACCGACAATAAACCATCCTTTATGAAACGAGTTAGTCCGCTTCAAACACTTACGCACTATAGAACGAGCTATTTACGGCAGGACCTTCCTGCTAGTTTATCCGTTTTTTTAGTAGCTCTACCACTTTGCCTGGGTATTGCATTGGCGTCTGGCGCTCCGTTATTTTCGGGACTGGTAGCGGGTATGATTGGCGGTATCGTGGTTGGTCTATTGTCTGGTTCCGAAATTAGCGTTAGTGGGCCAGCGGCTGGACTAGCCGTGATTGTGGCTGACGCCATTGCAAAAGTAGGCTCTTATGAGGCATTTTTGGTAGCGGTAGTACTGGCGGGGGGGATGCAATTTATGCTGGGCTTAATTAAAGCGGGTCGTTTTAGCAGTTTCTTCCCGGATAGTGTCATTAAGGGAATGCTGGTTGCCATCGGAATTGTTATTATTTTGAAACAGATTCCGCATGCTCTGGGCCGCGACAATGATTACGAAGGCGAATTTGAATTTCAGCAATTAGCTGACGGTGAAAATACAATTTCAGAAATTTACCGGGCCATTGAAACAGCCAGTACTGGGGCCGTAGTGATCAGTTTGGCTTCAATGGTATTTTTAATCACCTGGGAGCGGATAGCAGGGCGCAGTACACGGTCTTTCTTTAAAAATTTCCCATCTGCATTGGTCGTGGTGGTATTGAGTGTTGGCTTAAATGAGTTCTTTCGAGTAGCCGTTCCGGCCTGGTATCTGGGTGATACGGCCCACCAACACATGGTGCAAATTCCAACTATTACACCGGGGAAGGGTTTATTTTCGATTTTCGATTTTCCTGATTTTAGTATCCTAAGCAACCTGAAGATATACGGAATTGCCGCTACGATTGCACTCGTGGCTAGTCTTGAAACCTTATTGAACCTGGAAGCATCCGACCGACTCGACTCGGCCAAACGTATATCATCCACTAGTCAGGAGCTGGTGGCGCAGGGTGTGGGTAATATGTTGTCGGGTCTGATTGGTGGTTTGCCTGTTACATCCGTAGTGGTGCGGACTTCAGCCAATGTGTATGGTGGCGGACGAACCCGGATATCGGCTGTTCTGCACGGGGTTTTCATAATGATAGCGGTATTTCTGGGTGGTCCGCTACTAAACCTTGTTCCGTTGTCGTGCCTGGCGGCCGTGTTAATTATGGTCGGTTATAAACTCGCTAAACCATCTATTTTTAAGAAGACATACCGTGACGGCTGGAGTCAGTTTGTGCCGTTTATTGTAACCGTAGCCGGAATTGTCTTCACCGACTTATTAATAGGCATTGCGCTAGGTTCGGTTGTTGGTATCATTTATGTGTTGTACACCAATTTTCAGTCTACATTCAAATTGGCCCGCGATGGGCATAAGGTGACGATTGAGTTCGAGAAAGACCTGTACTTTCTGAGTAAACCGCAGTTAAAGGAAGTCTTGGGTACCCTTGAACCCGGCGATGAAGTGGTGATTGATGGTAGTAAAGCACCCTTCATCGACCACGATATTTTTAATATGCTGCACGATTATCGTGAGATAGCTAAAGTGCAGGGCATTGGCTACGAACTCAAAAATGTAGTATTGAATCGGCGTAAGCGGAAGCAAAAAGTAGAGGATAAAATAGTGAAAGGGGCAGCACTTTCTAATCCGCTTCAGTAAGTCGCAAGCGTATATGTCTTTAGACGCCAACCGGATAGATCCCGAATAGAGTGTCTTTTGTACAAATAGTCTCATGCAACGATTTTGGCAAGGTAGTTTTCTGGTAAGCATACTCATTTGCCTGGCAGTGCGCAGCTATGGCCAGACTGTACCGGAAATGCCCAAACAGGTTCGGGCCGAGTTTTGGCTGACGGACCCTGGCCGACCGGTTTTGTTTGTTAAACAATCGTCTATTTCCTTCACCGATGTAGCAAAGGGCAGCGCAACTATCCATGTCGATGCGTCCCAAACGTACCAGACTATCGACGGATTTGGGTACACGCTGACCGGCGGCAGTGCTATGCTTCTTAACCGAATGGATGCTCCGGCCCGGACGGCCTTACTCAATGAATTGTTTTCGACAGAAGGGAAAGGTATTGGCGTTAGTTATTTGCGCGTGAGCATTGGGGCGTCGGACCTCGACGAACGCGTATTTTCGTACGACGATTTGCCAGTAGGCGAACGCGACCCGACGCTGACTAAATTCAGTCTGGCACCCGATCAGGAAAATTTAATTCCGGTGCTCAAGCAGATTCTGGCTGTTAACCCCACGATCAAAATTCTGGGTTCGCCCTGGTCTCCCCCGACCTGGATGAAGACCAATGGTGGCTCGAAAGGGGGGAGTTTGAAACTCGAATATTATGAGGCTTATGCTCGCTATTTTGTTAAATATATTCAGGATATGCAGAAAGCTGGCATTCGGATTGATGCCATCACGATTCAGAATGAACCATTGCATCCGGGCAACAACCCCAGTTTGCTAATGCTGCCCACCGAACAGGCACTCTTTATCAAAAAGAATCTGGGACCCGCTTTTAAAACGGCAGGTATTAAAACGAAAATTATTATCTATGACCATAATGCCGATCGGCCCGATTACCCAATTACGGTATTGAACGATCCCGACGCTCGTAAATACATTGATGGGTCAGCCTTTCACCTTTATGCTGGACCAATTAGTGCGCTTTCTGACGTTCACAAGGCCTATCCCGACAAAAATCTGTACTTCACCGAACAATGGATTGGTGCTCCCGGTAATCTGAAAGGTGATCTGGTCTGGCACGTGCGGGAACTCATTATTGGGGCTATCCGAAACTGGAGCCGTATTGTGTTGGAATGGAATTTGGCTGCTGATCCGCAACAGAAACCACATACACCTGGCGGATGCGATCAATGTTTAGGCGCTCTAACCATTAACGGCAACATCGTGAAACGGAATCCAGCTTACTATAACGTAGCCGTTGTATCGAAGTTTGTCCGGCCCGGTTCTGTCCGTATTGAATCCGACTTGCCAAAATCACTGCCTAACGTTGCCTTCAAAACGCCCGATGGTCATACGGTCCTGATTGTCTTGAACGACAGTCCATTAACCCAACAATTCGCCATTGAGAGCCAGGGTAAACAGGCTCGTACCAATTTGCCGGGTGGTGCTGTGGGAACGTATGTGTGGTAAAAAAGGATAACATTATGACTATGACGAATACTATACGCCTGTAATCAGATGCTGAACGTGATCCGTACTGCTAGTTTATCTGCCCTTCTGTTCGCCTTCATTTTGGCTGGCGGGTGGACGTTTTTGGCTACAACGCCATTCTCAGTACCTACTGGTCCTGAATTTCCGAAGGAACTCACCGCTTTTACCCCCTACGCAACCAATCCGGTTTTCGCGGGTACCGGTACGGACACCTGGGATCAGAAAATTCGGGAAAGGGGTTACATTCTTCGCGAAAATGGAATGTATCATCTTTGGTACACAGGTTATCGGGAAGGCTTGAATGAGACCCGATCTTTGGGCTATGCTACGTCGGCAGATGGCCTAACCTGGACCCGATATAAAGGCAATCCTGTTCATCAGTCTACCTGGGTAGAAGACATGACGATGATCAAATCCGGTAGCACGTATTACATGTTTGCCGAGGGACAAAATGATGTGGCTCACCTACTTACTTCCACAGACCGGATTAAGTGGCAGGAGCAAGGTCCGCTCGACATCCGGTATGTTAACAATCAACCGCTCAGCAAAGGGCCTTATGGGACACCAACCATCTGGAAGGAGAAGGATGTGTGGTATCTCTTTTATGAACGGAAAGATCAGGCGGTTTGGCTGGCAACCTCCAAAGACTTGAAGGTGTGGACGAATGTGCAGGGCGAGCCGGTTCTGACGAAAGGGCCGACGGAGTATGATCGATATGCGGTGGCCATGAATCAGGTAATTCGCTACGAAGGATTTTATTACGCATACTATCACGCGTCGGCTTTTGCCGATTGGCACGAGTGGACAACCAACGTAGCGGTGTCGAACGACCTGATTCACTGGACGAAATACGCGGGCAATCCACTGGTCGGCGGAAATAAATCGAGTGGTATTGTGGTGAACGACGGCACCCAATTTCGGCTTTACACGATGCACCCAGCTGTAAATGTATTTTTACCAGCGGGTGGGCAGAAATAGAGGTTGCTACTCAGGAATGCCAGAAAACAGGTTCCAGTCTAATCTTCCTGCGTGATCGCTTTGTCAGGCCAGGACGTTGGAATCAGCCTTAGCACACCAGAAAGTGAATCTGCTTTACGCAAGGGTATTGAGAAACTATCATTTGTAAAAGGCGCATTTTGCCAGATTTTCCCCAGACTATTTTGGTTGACGGCAATATTATTGGTCGTATCGTCCACACCCGAAAGCCAGCTGTACTGAACAACATCAGCCGCCAAATCCCCACCCTCCCAGAACGTTTTAGCCTTGTCCGTATTAACCCGTATCTCTAACGTTTCACTATAAATAGGTCGCACGGGATATTCATGGTCCCACAACATGCCTTCTTTTATCTGGTTAGCAGCCACTCGCAGGGAAAGAAGGAAATTCAGCGTTGGGTCGCCAGGACGCGCTTTCTTGGAACTGAGAAAGGCCGTATGCAAAAAAACGGACAAAGGGTTGGCGGCTTGCTCTGCCGTAAACCGGTAGGCGTTTTCGCAGGGATCTTCACGTCGGTCATGTAAAAACACCGCCCCTGCTCCCCGAATAGCCAAGCGAAATTCCAGATTATAGTAGCCTTTATGTCCTACACTGTCTGGATTAGCAATGGTAAGTTCATCCAGTGAAATAGCTACTTTGGTGTCACCAAAAAGGAACCGTTGGATATTCTCGAACGACTGATAACTGTTGACGATTCCCTGATCACGGCTGCTGTGTGCCCGATGGACATTCGCGGTAAAAGCCCCTTCTATAAAGGCACGGTCCTGTTTAACCAAACCATCACTAAAATTGCCGGTAATTCGCTGTTGCTGCCCGCCGAGCACGTTATAAGCCGCATGGTTACTGCCAATAACACAAAAGCACCGGGCTACGGGAAATGACTTGTCGGCTTTGCTCGCTTTACTTATGTTACCCAAACTGTTCATTGGCTCATCTGGATCCAATTTCAGGTACTGGCGCATTTGTTGATCGTAAAACATGTTAGCACCTCCCGGGTTGAAGGTATTTACAATAAACGATTCCAAAAAATCCGGTACAATTCCAAACTCAATGCCGCCGTGGGGCGAACCCATCGTGACCAGCCGGTGAATTTTACTTTTTGGGTCGACACCCGATTCTGGGTACAAGTTCTGAATCAACGCGCGGCACACCAGACCACCCATGGAATGGGCAACGAGAATCACTTTGAAATCAGGACCCGACGCGTCAATATTACAAGCTTTGAAGGCCTCGGGGAGGGTTTGGTCGATGAGTGTTCTTAAATCCTTGGCATGCTCAATAATAGGCCGTACCCTGCCCGTCACGACATCTGTGTCGTAAAAACGGCTGACCCAGAGTGAGCGGGTCGGGTTGAATAATGGACGACCTATATTGATCGCATCCTGCATGGCTAATTCCAGCCCACCATGAGACGTATCGACATAGGCAAACTCCTTCATGAAGCGAATGAGCTGTCCTTCAAACAAATCAAGCGAGATTCGATCATCGATAGGTGCCTTTGGGTCTGGATTGGGTGCCTTGGGCCGCGACTCAACGGAGGTATCGGAATACCCATAATAAAGATCATGAAACGTATCTTCACGGTCTGTTTTAGTAGGTGCGTAACCGCGTACGTAAATAATGGGATAAAAAGGTGGCGTGAACGACATTAGAAAAGGATTTAGGAAAGTGTAATCAGTTTCCAGGAATAGTTTTATTAGTTAGCCGTGTTCATCCCTTACCATAGCTCTGCTGATTGACAACAGGAGAATCATCAGGCAATTGAACTTGGGGCCGAATGGTAATGACGTTGAATAAACTCCAGCGCGTTATCCTGCATAACCAGCCGTACGACCTCTTCGGCCTGAATTTGCTTATTGGCAGGCAAGGTTAACCGGTTTTCCGGATTGTCAGTTTGCAGGTAGTTGAAGGCATGTTTGAGCAGATAGTCATCAAGATCATCAAGCTCTTTAGCGGTCCAATACCCATTAATTGGGTCAATTAATCCATCGAAATCAGTGCCTAAAGCCTGAATATTCCAGGCAAAAAGACCGGATGCATCAAGAACTTCAGCAATGTGCTGAATCTGATACCAGACTAATCGTGCCCAATTAAAGAGAATGGTTCGTCGGCTAATGTTACCTTTGGCTGCGTTAAGGGCGCTTTTACTCCCTATCCGCCGTTCGTCGAGTTGTATACCAAAGATGCCCCCAGATCGGGCCAGTCGGATTAATTCGTCGTCGAAAAAATTTATATCATCCGTATTGAAGCGATCTCCCTGATCGGGGAAGGTTGGTTGCGTCGCTTCCGGATTTGGCCGCCCCGTTACGCAGCCATGACTAATAATAATCGGAATCGGGTCATTGGTAAACTGCTCATCCAGCAATTGGAAATACTCTAGCCGTGCTTTTCGGCTCATGTGCTTGATGTCAATCAAAATGCGTTTACCCGCCGTATTGTCCAGTAGTTTGAGTACTACTTCCCGACCCAAAGGACTGAAACCAGCATTAAGGTTTTCACTTTGGTCAGTCAGCTTAGCAACGATGCCTGCCAGACTGCGCGCATGGCCACAAAGCTCATTGTTGAAATGGTGAGCAAACGTCATGAAAAAAGGTCGGAAGCTCCAGTCTTTCACTGCCTGCGTATTGGCCAGTATCTCATCATGACGTTCAGCAGCGGGAGCAATTCGAGTGGAGTCGAGACCCGTATTAAAGACGTGAGCGCCTTCAATCGACAAAATTACCAGTAAACGTTGCTTCGTTTTGCCTAGATCATTCTGCCGTAATCCCCCATCGATATCATCCCAGTCTGTGGTGAGCGTGTATGTAAAATCCCCCTCCGGTAGCTTGACCGGACGATTTTGCCCATCCTGCAAAAACTTGTACTCCTGGGTCAAATCACCGAAATAGTCATCCTGATTCTGGATAGCATCAATCCGTTCCTGTCCTAACTGACTAACGAAGCGCCCAACCATGTCGGCCACAGCGCCCTGCCCTAGTTTATTGTTAAGAAAACCGCGTTCAAATGGATACAATGAATGGACAATAATTCGCACGTTACCCCGAATCTGAGCCGTATAGTCGGCCTGTTCGAAACGGGTGAGGCCAGTAAGTTCGTTAACAAACTTATCAATTAGGGTGGGGCGGTCGTCGAACCAAACACAATTAGCGTCTTTGGGATTGGTGCTATGTTTAAAGCTTTTAGTAAAACTTTTAGCGTAAGGACGAGCCGAGGGATGGCAATGTAAATCGATGAAAATTTCCTGAGAATTCATGCCTGCGAGGATCAGAAGTGGATAGGAGGGAATCGAATAATAAATACACTATGGTAGAAATGACTAACCCAACTGTTACAATTTCGCGGCAATGAGCACTTCGTCAAATCGTCGGGCAAGGTCGGCAATGGTCTGGGCTTTGTCAGAACCGTTGATGATAGCTCTTGCCTTCTCAAATTCCGGAGCTTTGCCCGTCGCGATAAACTGATCGAGTTTCTTCCCGGTAAACCATCCTTCTTTCATCCCCTGAATGGCAATTTGATAGGCTAATTGAGGCTGTTTTGCCTGGGCTGGTTCAGCTACAAGCTCCTGGCTGAAGCGTTTTCCGGCCATAGTGTAGTTTGCTCGTCCGGTTAATTGTACGTACCCCCGCCCATGAAATGTTGCCCCGTCACCA
Source organism: Spirosoma flavum (assembly GCF_042686045.1). Taxonomy (NCBI): domain Bacteria; kingdom Pseudomonadati; phylum Bacteroidota; class Cytophagia; order Cytophagales; family Cytophagaceae; genus Spirosoma; species Spirosoma flavum. The sequence continues at coordinate 50,437 of NZ_JBHUOM010000012.1, read as the reverse complement.
TCCTGAATATTGCCCAGTATTTTGCCTGTTTTTGTTTGTGGACCATAGCGCTTATTAAAATAAATAGTCGAGCCAAATTCATCAATTGGTCGCATAGAGTGTTGAGTTTCCCACTTAAATGTGGCCAGACAGTAAGCTAATTGCCGACGATCCTGATCGGAGTCGTTAAATCGGTTATCCTGTTCAATTTGTCCGAGCAGAAATTCGAGGGCATCTACCAGATCCTGCGTCAGAGGACCAAAGCGACTTCGATACGAGTCGAAGAACTTTTTTCGATTAAACGTGATCATTTGTCGAAGAGTTTATGGTTTAAGAAATGCTGAAAAGATGGTGTTTTACCTAAAACTGTGGTCTAAAATGATGGAGAAAATACTGAACTATAGTAAAATAAATACGCTTACTTAGTCAACAATAAATTATAATAGTATATACAGAATATGACTAATAGTTTTATGGCTATACCTGTAGAATGTTATGTGGACTTAGTTGTTAAGCGTCTGCTTAATCACAGACGTAAATTTGGTAGTGAACCAACCCTAAAATCAATGGGGAAAATCCCCTTTTATTGTCTTTTTAAATGATAAAAACCCGTAACTACTTTATGGGTTAATTAAGTTTGATGATGATTCGACGATGCTTTTTCGTTTGACGAGCATTTCGAATAGCCTGTACTAGTGGATCTCGTTGAACGGAATCCAATTTAATGCCAAGCTTCGTTAAACGATCCTGAAGTGCTTGGTTCTTTTGTTCTAAATCACTTTTTAGTATTCCCATCTGCTTAATTATGTTTTTGGAATCTTGTTTAAGGGAATCTGCCACATAAGCGAGTTCTAAAATGCTGAATTCCTTTAGGAGATTATTTTTGCATAGCTCTACAAAATTGTAAGACTGATTATATATATTGATGCTCCCTTCATGAATGGACACATATCGGACTGGCTTTCGATATTGATCTGATCGCTGCGTAAGCGTGTACCAATTCACCAGGTTTCGGCTCTGATCGTGATACATATTAAGGCTATTGAGATAAGCCTGAAAAATAGAAGATATGCTCGACACTAAATGAGTACTGTCGAAGTGCACTTTGTTAGCTTCCAGTAAGGCGGTTAATGAATCTAACTTACATAAAAATTTGCCGTGTATATCTGCCTTAAGGTATTTGCGATCTTCATAATTGTCGGCAAGCCCACGTAATTGTTCCTTTATTTGATTATCGAAGTGATTTTTGATGAGTGTATCTAAATGATCAATAGTTTTCCGGGTAGAATTAACTGTTTTTGTAATCTCTAACCTCTGTGCCTTCAGTGACATCGTATTTCTGCCATATTTAAAGGTTGGCAGTTTAATTGATTTGGTGGGCTTATTCGATTTCAAGTAAGTCAAATTGCAGGGGCAGGCAGGGGGCTGTGCCGTTGCCAGCAGAGCACTTAGCAAAAGAATGATTAGAATGATTAGCGTCAGAAATTTCATGCCCGTTTAGTATTTCATATCGTTGAGATCACTACGGGTAGTTCCAGAAACTTTCTCTAGTTTTTTTGCGGTATCAGTTAGACTTTTAACTTGTTTATTAAGCTGTTCGAGTCTATTTGTAACTTCGTTCCCACCGAAATTACCCGTCGAATTAGTATTGGGTAGGGGTTCTACTACATTACCTACTAATTGAGGAAGATCTAAAAACCAATATGGATGATTTGAGCTTATGCTAGTCTCGTCGATCGTCCGGAAAAGCGGTAAAATCAATAAAACCGTCAGGGATATATAATATCGTAGGTTAATCAGTTCACGGTATTGTTTGGGAGGACTTTCTGACTTGGGCGAGCTGGTAGTTCGGACGAAAGCTTCATTGGCCAGGCGGATCACAAACCAGGTACAAAGTAATAAATTCAAAAATGTTGATAGGAAAAATAAGCCCTTAATACGGCTTATTTTTACCCACTGTGCTAATAATGAACGGCTTTGCTTATCAGCACTCTGCCGGATAACATCGGCTGATTCTACGAAATTATCAGCCAGTGGCATGAGTTGATTAGCCCGTAGGAGCTGCATAGTAGGCGTAAGGAGAATACTTGAATGCCGGAGTGATGGCTGGATAGAATCCAGCGATAAAGAATAACAATTCTGAAATAACGCAACCTGTTTCGATTGGTTAATCTTTTCCAAATAGGCGTCAAGTGGTCCACTATCTGTGTAACGGAGTAGTGAGTTGGAACCCGTTAATTCTTTTACTCTTTGGTAAGCAATTAAGAGCATACTTCGGAGTGAATCAGCGGATTTTAGCGGTAATGTTCGATCGATTAGCCGTTGCTGGCCCGTATCTGGTTTGATTCGGATAGCGATGTCATTGTAGTCTAATTGGCTGGCAGCTAATAGGTTTGCTTCGGTAGAAACGTCATTAAAGCATGTAGTGAAAGGATCGATCAGGCTAGCCTTGATTTCGTTTGCTGTTTTCTCCCACCTAAAGGGCATGTCAATACGTAACAAAGCATCTTTTGGTGAGTCAGTATTTTCAAATGCATTCCATAAATATGTCCCTTCGTGTTCGTAGAAAAAAGATAGCGTTGCAGCCGCGAAGAGACTTGAAGAAAGCAATAATCCCAGTAACCACTGCGTACAAATTTGTGAGGCAAAGCGGTTAAAATAAATTAATTTTCTGTTGGGGCACCAGATTAATCGCTTAAATAATAACCAGCTTAAATAACTCATTGAAATAGTAATCAATACATGAATAATAAACAGAGCCCCAATGAATATCGGTCCATGAAAAGGATTGCTCATCGCCTGCATCACCCACAGTCCAAATGCAATAAGTAATAAAAGTGTTATGATAGGAATATTCCTCAGTCGAGGTTGCCACTTTACTTGTCTGTATCCATTCTGAAAGGAAAGAAAATCTTCTTTGAATAGTAGATCATCAGGATGGTTTTTTTGCAGAAACCACCATGCCAACAACCCAAACATAAGTGGCCCAACAAAATAGACTATATTAACTGCATAAAATAATCTTATTTGTCCGATAATAGACGAACCAACTGTAGGTAGTAAATCGCTTACCGTACGAAAAACCAACGGAAATACAGACCCAAAAGTAAAACTACCCACTAGCACTGCCTGAAAGTAGTCCTTAATGTTATCCATAAAGTCATCAATCGAGGTCTGTGCCATACTATGTGAATGTTTTGGCGTGATTTGTCTAATTGAACCCGAAAACTGTTAACCTATTTGTGAAGTGACTAAGAGGACTTTACTCATCTTAGTCGTAGGAAAAGTGTTTTGTGGAAACAGTAATGTTTTAATTTTATCCATTTAATTAGCGAGTGTTTCCATCATATTGGCTGGTTATTATACTATATGAGATTAAATTACTGACATTATCGAAATGATACCCAGTAGATGAATTGCATGGGTAGTTTCAATAAACAATTAAGATCCTTGTTCTTTAAGATTATAAGGATGAATATATGAATGTATAATTATTGATGACAGTCTAAATGCTATATAAGGGTAAGGATTAAGCTTGCCAACTGGGCTGACGTCGTTTAACACCAAGACAATCCTTAGCTGACTAGAAGATTATTTTAATTGATGGAAAAGATATACACGGCAAAACTATTAGCAGATAGGGTTCTTATTAATCGGTATTAAAACTTGGCTGTATGTGGAGTATAAATACCGCTTCATCTTTGTAAAGTCTACATCCAGATTGTCTATTTTTTTGATATTACTTAAATACTCTATCTTTTATCTGCATCAAAAGTGGTATTCCTCTCTAGTTGGGGTCATTCACACATCAAAAATTGATTTCCGAGTCGTCTTTCCGTCAGTAATATCGCCGTTTCAAAGGGTAGGAGTAGATAACACAAAAGACCACATCCGATCGCTAATCAATTAGCGATCGGATGTGGTCTTTTGTGTAGGGCAATTGGAATCAGCATGGCTGATTCCAACATATATAAAGTTGCTTGTTCTGAACCTCAATCAACGCGCTGTCAGCACATCCCGCGCGCTTGTCCACTTCACATCCGGATATCGGTCGTTGTCGAGCGGTTCGTTTTGAACGCTGAACATGCTGTAGATATACTGGCTTCGTTGCCAGCTAGGGTAGACTTCCTGCTCGCCTTCGGGATGCGCAGCGCGCGTGCGTTGGTTATAGGCGGCCAGTTCCGCACGACTACCCAGGCGGACCAACTCAAAGGTGTCTTTTGTTATCTCTCCCGCCAGAGTTGCCAGCTCCCCAGCACTGATCTGAAAACTGGCAATGCGGAGAATCCTTGGAACGGATGGGTCCAGCGCTGCGGCTGCCGTAAACGCTGCGGTGTTGTCCATAGTCGTAAAATCCACTCGCCAGTCGGCACTCTCCCAATAGCCAACACGCTTCTTCTGGAAATCCAGCAGCGGAATGTTGTAGGTCAACAGTTCGGCAAATGCTCCATTGAGAATTGACGTTGCCGTGATTGATGTCTTCTTATCCAAATGCGCGTTAAATTCACGGCGCAAATCGAAGTTGCGGTTGTCGCCAACGGAAAGCTTGGTAAAGTCGCTCGAAAAATCGGATGGAATAAAACGGGGCACGCCTGCCGCCAGAGCCGCGTCGAGCAGAGCCGATTGAGTCTCGACGATTACATCACGCAAGCCCTGTAGCGCCGAGATGACGCAGGAAGCACCCTCACACGCCTGGCTCATTTGGGAAATATCTGCCATGTCGACTCGGATAACCTTCACCCCGCGTTGCTCAAGCTGTTCCACCTTATGGGTGTCGGTGCTGGAACGTACCAAAGCACGAACAGCGGCCCCTCGGTTGAGTAAAGCCGTAATAATACGTCCACCAAGATCGCCTGTCCCACCGGCTACTAAAATTGTTGTTGTCATAAAACACCTTTCATTTACAGGTTTCAAAAATTATAAATTAATCACCTCGGGGTTGACTACTATTCTTGATTAATGGTTGACAGAGAGATAATTACGTTGTTTAAAACGACAAGAAACGTTCTTTTGCCAAAACCCTCAACAAAGACATTGGTTTACTTTCGGTAAGCGTTTATAAAAAGTAGGTTAGGCGAACGAACTCAAATCAAGCATAGCAAATAGCCCATACTATTATTAATCGACTAGTGTCTATAACGTCAATACTAGAGAATGAGGTTTCCGATTGGATAAACCATTGAGCAGTACTAGCTTCGTTTAGCCTGATAAGCTCGTAAGATTTGTTCTCGAATTAATTCTGTTCTACCAATTCGTTCACTGGTTAATCGGCTTTGATCTAAATAGCTTCTCAACCGGCCAACCGTGATGTGCAATTCCAGGGCTGCTTCTGGAATAGTGTAAAATAATGTCCCCTGGATTGCTTTGGGCATGACTCAACTAACTTGAATGCTTCTCCTACCCAGTGAGATAGGTAGCTCAATAAGGTTTTGTTGATAAAGATTGTTCTGCTAGATTAACTAATTAAACATCCGTCTAATCTCATCGGTTTAACACGTAGCTAACCTCCCTACGTAATGAAAACGATCAATTCTGTAGCCTTGCTACTCTTCACCCTTCTGGCCCTTGGTTCATGTACGCCCAAAATGAACTTCTCTGCCTCCTCTATCGCGCCCGCTGCTACGGGCGACGTGAAAGTGAAAAAAGATAAAAACAAAAATTATCTTCTGCAGGTGAATGTCCGCAACTTGGCTGAACCACAAAAACTCAATCCAGCCAAAAATAAATACCTGGTTTGGATGGAATCTGATGATAACTCAGTCAGCAAATTAGGCCAGATTACCCCTTATTCCAAGATCTTGAAAGGGGAGTTGAAGGCTACCACAACGTCAAAACCTAACCAGGTTTTTATCACAGCTGAAGATAATGCGGATGGTCAATACCCGGATGGACAGATCGTCTTGACCACTAAAAAATGAGTGGCCCCGGACTAACTGGCCAGCAGGAGTCGAATTCGCCAGGCTACCTTACGGGATGATTAACAAAGCACTAATAATCCAGTGGTGACATGCTATGTCACCACTGGATTATGGGGACTCCTATTGCTACACTCATGTAAAGAAACACAAGCAAGAATAGCTGTGTACTCTACGTTTAGCCATTGCGGAGTATATTCTATATGCCTGTAAGAGTACATAAACCTACCGTTTTGTAGGGTTGTCGTACAGGCCTTTCAGTAAAAAAGCCAATGTGCCGTCAAGGAGTTGACCCGGAGGATGTTACGAATCGGCTCGAAGCAAGCGTTCAATTTCCGTAGCTCTGGCTTGCAGTCGCTCCAGAGTTGAGTTCCTCTCGCCAATTGACCCCGACGACGTACTTCCCTCACCAGCAGAAAAATAGATTAAATCAGCCTCACTTTGACTGTGGGCTAGATTATAAGCCTCAACTTGAGCCTGTGTCTGCGGATTGGGGTAAACCGGCAGTTCATCGGCAAAGACTTTAATGGTTGTGAACAGGGTCTCTATAGTTTCGTTGTCGGCAGTTGGCTCTAGCGTCAAAAATTCGCTGATGGCCTGATATAAATCCTGTTTAACGGTTTCGTTATCCATGTGCTTGAATTAGGTTAGGCGGTTGTAGGGGACAAGGTAGCTGGCCCATTGGTTTGTAATAGTTGGCAGATCTCAGCCGCCTTATGCTTCAACTGAATTAAGGCTTGTGCCTTTTCATCATGCTCAGATGATTCGCTAAATTGCTTGTATTCAGCAGACATGGTGGCCTGGACAAGCATAAACGCTTTAGTGTAGACCTCATTTTCTTCGGAGGTTGAACGATGCAGTTCGTCGAGTCGGTCTCTAATCGTTCTAAACTTATGTTTAACTACTTCTTCATTGTCAACTTTGAGTGGCATAAGTGCCGTAGTCTCAGCAACGATTTGCTGTTTAATATGCTCGTTTTCCATACTTGAGTAAAGCTTACTTACTTGAGAAAGACTCCTGTCTATTAACCCTAATTATTTGGTAAGGTTTGAACAGACTGACTGGCGAGTTGCAAGTGGCTCGATACGTTGCTTTAGTCGAAATGCGCTGATTAGGGACATGGCAACCAGGAAACAACAGAATTTGATCTTAAATAAATACGCTTATTGCGTCTGAGAACTGACCAAAGGCAGGTATAGTAGTGAAGTGGAGCCCATACATTGAACCAAAAAGTGGGAGGGAAAAATCAGCGTGATTGGGTGTACTATGGTAGCTGTAAACACCTAGATCGTCTTCACATTGACAATCAGATGACCGCTTGCACTAGCGATAATATCAACAAGCACACCATGACACTGTAAGAATTCGGGCAGCTTGTCGGTGATTTTCGTGCGTCTCAAAACCGGGATGCAACCCGGTACAGAATCGTCGAACCGTGCGGGACTTCATGTATAAAATTGTGAAGCCTGTAGTAGTCTATTTTGACTCTTTCGAAGGGGAAAATCGGTAGTCCTTAACCGGGCAATACGAACATAAAAAAGCTCGGTTCACTTATTAGACATTTATTGAAATAGTGCAGTTTCCAACTAAAAATAACCTCTATTTTACTTGAAGAGACGAATTAATAGTTAAGCCGTACTGTTTTTGTTATAGAGAATTGGGCCGAAGCATTACCTGATTTTTCTATTCAAAATGTTTGAGATTTTTGTCGGCGATGTGGTGTATTATGCCACGCCCGAGCAGACGTTAGCAAAAGATAAGATCAAAGCAATTTGCACTACGAAAGAAAGGGGAAAAAACAAGCACATTTATCTCCTTTACAATGGACTGGGTAAGCTGGAAGGTGAACTGTTTTTAAGCCTTAAGCGAGCCAAAGCCCATTTTGAGCGATGTAAGATTGAGGTTAGTATACCGAAAGGTCTTGAAACCGACTAATTAATCACCGGCCCCACTTGCCAGCTCGCAACGTGGGGCTTATCCTTTCCTCTGCTGTGCAGCCTTGATCGGTAATTGTCAACTATGCACCGATGAGAATGCTGTTTCCTGGTTCGTATTCACATTGTCTAAATCGATCCGACCCGCTATTAATTCCAGGCCCAGGCACAACATAAGATGGTTGAAACGGCAATAAATTCTTTGTTACTCAAGACTGTGTTTTCCTGATATGACAGACAGCTGGTCCCCAGTCGAACGATGCACTCCAAGAATACCTTTATAGTTGGGATCAACACGGTAAACACCTCCTCGGGTGATAAGCAGGTAAGCTAACACTCATATATGCCTTTTCTATATGTCACGATTCTGGAAGGTTAAAATCCGGTTAATGACTTTATCCTTTCAGAATCGTGACAATGCGCTTCGGAAGGCTACGTTTTTTCCATACCGACGTAGCAGCCAAGGCGTTGGGTGGGGCTACTATCTTGTCGTTAGGTTAATTTCTCAGTAAAAAAGTCAATGGTACGTTTCCAGGCCAGTTCGGCTGCTGCTTTGTCATAACGAGGGGTTGTATCATTATGAAAGCCATGGTTAGCATTAGGATATATATAAGCTGTGTATTCTTTATTATTCTGTTTTAAAGCCGCTTCATACGCTGGCCAACCCGCATTAACTCCTTTATCCAGTTCGCCATATTGCAATAGGAGGGGAGCCTTTATTTTAGGAACATCTTCGCTTGCTGGCTGACCGCCATAAAATGGAACGGCTGCCGATAAATCGGGAACTCGCACAGCCATCATATTGGCAATCCACCCGCCAAAGCAAAAACCGACAACACCCACTTTGCCAGTGCAGTCTTTGTTACTTTTTAGATAATCATAGCCAGCTATAAAATCTTCTAACATTTCATTTCTATCCCGTTTACTTTGCAGCGCACGGCCTTCATCGTCATTACCCGGATAGCCGCCCAAGGGGGTTAACGCATCCGGCGCAATCGAAATAAATCCGGCCAGAGCCGCTCTTCTAGCTACATCGGCAATGTAAGGATTCAACCCCCGGTTTTCATGAACCACGACAATACCTCCGAGTCTCTTTTTTGCATCCACCGGCATTGACACCAAGGCTTTGATGGTTCCGCCACCTTTTGGCGACTGATAGTTAACGTATTCTGATTTTAGGCGAGGATCATCTTCTTTAACTTGGATGGCACCCCGGTAATCGGGCATGAGAAAACCCATCAGTGACGCCACGGTGAAACCTCCCACAGCATATACAGATAGTTTTTGCACAAAGTCACGCCTGTCGATCCGGTTGTGTGCATAGTCATCATAGAGGTCAAACACTTCCTGTTTGATGTCTTCTTTCTTTATCTCATTCATGTTTGTCTGCATATATATTTACACGCTAAATTTAAACAAATCCTCCTTTACCCGTCGGTTAAACCGAGCGCCTGAACAATTTTGTATTGTTGTCGGTCACTATCTTTCAGTTCCGCGCACCGCCGGTGTAGCCGTTCGAGCTCGGATGGTTTGTAAGTTGCCATCACACTAAGAGGAGATGTCTTTACAAGCCTACTCACGAATCAATAATGGAGAATAAACCACTGACGCTCATCGACACTGACCCAAGGGTATTAGCTGCCCGTAAAGCCGAAAAAGAGCTGTTCGATTTTTATGGATTACAGGCGAAAGACCACTATGTCCTTCTGCCAGAGCAGGGTATACGTGTACGGGTATCAGAAATAGGCAGTGGCGAACCCTTGGTCATTGTGCCCGGCAACACCGGCGACGTCTTTCCGCTGGCGTCCTTACTGGCAGAGTTTAAAGGCAGACGTATTATCGCCATCAATCGCCCTGGTGGTGGTTTGAGCGAAGGGATAGATCATACCACGGTTGATATCCGGCAATTTGCCGTGAACACGCTCGATACCGTTCTGGAAGCTCTTAAACTCGAACATGTTGATGTTGTCGCTCATTCCATGGGTGCCCATTGGAGCCTGTGGCTGGCGATGGACCGCCCTAGGCGGGTTCGCACGCTAACACTGTTGGGTAATCCCGGCAACGTAATGAAGGGTCGGCCACCGTTGCTGATAAGGCTCATCAGTAAGCCCCCGCTTAACCAGCTCCTGTTTCGACTGTTACTGTCTTCGGATAAAGATAAAGCGCTCCGGTCGCTTAAAGCGATGGGACACAGCGATGAAATGCTTGCCCGGCTTCCTAAGGCCCTTGGCGACTGCTATTATTATTTCCGTCAATTGCCTCACTATCGCATCTCATTTATGACCCTGTTGGAAAACGTAGCGCCCAAAATAGAGGCTAAACAGCTTAACATGGTTTCACAACCTGCAATGCTACTATTGGGTACCAAAGATACCTTTGCCTCTGTTAAAACAGGCAAGAGCATTGTGTCAGCACTTCCTACCGGCGTGTTCCATGCAATTGATGGAGCCGGACATCTGCCCTGGCTGGAAAACCCTGAAGAATGCGGTCGCCTAATTAAGGACTTCCTTGAAAGCTACTAAAGTCCAATCGCTAGTCTAGCAATTATAAATGGTTGAGCCTTATTTATATTCTGGTGTGACCCCATCGGGACGGTCGGCCGTTGCCGTCACACCAAAATATAATCCGGTTCAACGCTTCACTGAATTTATTCCTGCTCCGTAGACAAAATTTCCTCTCCTGCTTAAGTTAACGGTACTAAACCTCCGTAGTAGCCCACTGGGGCACTCACGTTATCCGTGAGCCGACTTGTTGATAATCAGCAATAAATCTATTGGTTAGGAATAGTAAAAACGCCCCATTATGCCCCTTTTAAAGCAAACTCATTCGTTGAGATTCTCTGTACCCTTTAACAAATAGTCGAAGATGAAACCGTCAAGACGAAATTTCTTACAATCACTGGGCGTCGGCGTAGCCAGTTTGGGTGTATCTCACCAATCTACCGCTGTTGGGTTGAAACCGCCAAAAACGGCAAAGCCAGCAGGAGACGGGCAGGTTTTATTAGTAGGAGACAAAATAGCTGTTGCCAATACGGAACATGGAAAAGTCAGGGGGTTTATCCTTCGCGACATTCACCAATTTTTAGGCATACCCTACGGAGCCGATACCTCGGGAAAGAATCGGTTCATGCCCCCGCAAAAACCCACACCGTGGGCCGAGATTCGTCCCGCCCTTTGGTGGGGAAACTCCGCTCCCCAGATCATGGAAAAACGGTATGCCAATCCCTATGCCTCATTTGTGGACCATTGGAACTATGACGATGTGTCAGAAGACTGTCTGAAATTAAATGTGTGGACACCTGCCCTGGATACTCAAAAAAGGCCGGTAATCGTCTGGCTACACGGGGGCGGATTCGTCAATGGGAATGCGATAGAACAGGATGGGTATCATGGCGAAAACGTTTCCCGCCTGGGTAATGTCGTTTTCTGTTCGATCAATCACCGACTCGGTTCTCTGGGCTATAGTGATCTTAAAGCAGCCGGTGGCCATGCGGCATCGGGTAATGTGGGCAATCTGGATATGGTGGCGGCCCTCGAATGGGTCAAAAACAATATTGCCAGTTTTGGCGGAGACCCGAATAACGTAACCATCATTGGTCAGTCTGGGGGAGGAGCTAAAGTGACCACCCTGATGAACATGCCATCCGCTAAAGGACTGTTTCATAAGGCGGTTGCATTGAGCGGCAGCTCCCTTACTGGGGTAAATAAGGAATATGCTGAAAAATTGGGGCTGAAAGTCATGGAGGAGGCTGGTTTAAAGCCCGGAGACATTGATAAACTCCAACAGATTCCATGGCGGGAGTACATCGACATCGCCAATAGAGCTGTCGAGAAAATGGCCGACGAAGCTAAAAAGATGGGTATCCAACGGGGAGGCTATTCGCCCGTAGCTGACGGAACGTACCTGAACCTGGGCACGTTTTTCACGGACCCGAATCACTTTTCGGCCAACATCCCTCTGATGATCTGCTCCACGTTTCATGAGCAAAACCCCGATAGGACCGATGCTGCCTTAGAAAGCATTTCATTGGCCGAAGTAAAAGAAAAAATCAAACCACGTTTTGGTGATAAGACCAGCGACATCGTGGATGCGTATGCCAGAAATTTTCCGAAGGCTCGTCCTATCGAGATCTGGGCGTTAATTGTTTCCAACCGTAAGAATGCCGTTGCTACCGCCGATGCGAAGGTATCAGGACAAAAAGCCCCCGTATATGTAGCTTGGTTTGGCTGGCAGCCCCCGCTGTTTGATGGACGGATGCGGGCCTTCCATTGCGATGATATCTGTTTCTGGTTTTATAACACCGATTTGATGCTGACCCATACGGGCGGAGGCAAACGGCCCCGAGCGTTGTCGGAAAAGATGGCAGGGTCCTTTCTTAATTTTGTTAAAACCGGCAATCCAAACGGGGGCGGTTTACCCACCTGGAAACCGTATACGGTCCAAAACGGGGAAACCATGATTCTGGATGATACCTCCGTTCTGGTCAATGATCCAGACCGAGAGGCCCGCAAAGCCCTGACATAAACGTCAGAAATAGCCTCTATAATAACCGTAAAAGCAACTATATCGTCAGGGTTTGTCTTCGACCATTGACGATATAGTTGCTTTGAAATGGGTAGTCGGCGATGTATTAGCCGCATGCCTACCATCCATTATTGATTACTACTCAAATAGGTTTTGTTCCCGTTCTTGTTAATGTAGTACTTGCCCCCATGCTCACCTGTATGGACGACTTCCCCGTTGGGACCTTTCAGCGATTTAACAACCGGGGCAGAATAGTCAGCCGACGTAGCCTTTTCCTCCTTCATCGAGCCCGCACGCTGGTTCGGCTCTGCCTGATTCCCGTTTATCGTAGCCGTGGTCCCGGAAGCATCCTGGTTTGCCCCTTTTATCACCTTCTTATCTGCTTTGGCGGCCCGGGCCTTAGCCATCCGCTCAGGAACCGGCATCTTCTCAGGAGAGGGTCCTGTCTGGGCCAGTACGCTGAAGGAGATCAGTAAACTAGCTAGAAAATTAAACCACAGCATCGGCTTTTTCATCAGTCGTTCAGGTTTTAGAATCAAATTAAACGTTGTCAGTAGATGTAGTATTTTCTGGGGATCATCGAGTGGTTAAAACAATCATCAATGTATACGCTATATAACGCGAGGGATATTTCAACCACTTGATCACATAGATTCGCCAAAACCAGTACCCTGGCGGGGTATCCTCATCAGTCAACACTAGCTGATGTACCCATATACAAGGGTACTTACTGCCCAGGAACTCCGTCAGCAATGAGCTGGTTAGTTCCGTCATTTTGGGTACCATACCCCCCTAAACTCGCCTGTTTATCTAACGGTCGTTGATTACACTTGTTTATTAATTCTTCTTTGTGACCTATCAACTCCCCACTACTGGGGTCATATGACCCCGTGTCTACAAGAAAAGAATTGAGTCGTTTTTCGCCACTAAATAGACCATTGTCTGCTTTGGGCATTTTTCCTTGATGGCACGGTTTTGACGAAGTCAGTTGTAGAAATCACGAAGCTAGGTTAAAACATGAAAGGATTTTTGACAGGAATCGTCACGGGATTAGCCATTGGCTACCTGACCGCTCCCCGCTCGGGCAAAGATACCCGCAGCCAGTTGACCGAAGCCGCCACCCAGCAGACTAAAGGGTTGAAAGAGCAGTGGAATAAAACGGTCGCGCGGGGCAAGCAGATGGTTGACGATGTAAAGACAAATTCCGGCCTGTTCAAGTCCCAACCAAATTTATTTGCTGATATACAGTCCGGCAAACTGGACAAGTATATGAATGAAGCAGACATAGCCCGCCGAAAGCTTAAGGAAGGCTACAACGATAAAGTGGCTGAATCGGCAGAGGCCATCAAAGCAGATGTGACGAAGGCGTAAAATGCCTTGACGCGCTAACAAGTGCGTTTTTACTCAACGGTATAAAAAGCTGTTTTGTCGTGAATCTGGTGGTCACCGTTGACAATAGCCAGACCATTTACCTTTCTTATGGAAAGATCAACAAACCAACAACAGGTCGTATCAGCTCTAAAGTTGATCAACCTGATTGACAATCTATCCGCATGGATAGGCTCGTTACGAATGTATAAATACAAGTAAGGCATGGAAAATCTTGCCTATTCTAATTCGACAAAAGTTAACTCAACCAAGGTTATGGAACGTACGAAGACTACTGTTTACGAAGACCGCCCGGCGCGGATGGATTTTATGAAACGCATCTCCTGGAGTGCCGTTTTCGCGGGTGTATTAGTCGCCATTGTCACCCAGATGCTGCTTACCTTGTTGGGCCTTGGCATCGGCCTGGGCACAATTGACCCGCTTCAGGAGCGTAACCCGACCGCAGGCTTAGGCATCGGCAGTGCCATCTGGTACATTATCAGCAGTTTGCTATCCCTGTTTGTAGGTGGCTGGATTGCTGGTCGGCTGGCCAGTGCGCCCCGGCTATTTGATGGAATTATTCACGGCGTGCTGACTTGGTGTTTGGTTACCTTACTCACCATCTATCTGTTGACGACCACACTGGGTAGCCTGATTGGTGGGGCCGGAAAACTGGTCGGTGGTCTGGTTAGTACCGCCGGATCGGCAGTGGCTTCGGCGGCTCCAGGAATTGGTAATGCGGTTCAGGGCCAATTGAAGGCCAATGGGATCGACACGGATAACCTGGATCTGAACGATCTGAAAGGACAAGTTAACCAGATTCTGCGTCAGACGGGTGATCCAAAATTGAATCCTAATACGCTGAAGAACAAAGCGGACAACGCCGTTAATCAGGCCAGCAACACCGCCGAACGCGCAGCCTCGAACCCTCAGGCCGCCGATGAAATGGCCAATGGCTTTTTCAGCCGACTTTTCAAGCAGGGGCAGTCTACGGTCAACGCGGTGGACCGCCAAGACGCTGTCAATGTCGTGATGAAGCAAACAGGCAAAAGCCGGGCTGAAGCTGAACAGACAGTGGACGGCTGGATTAAGACCTACCAGCAGGCTAGCGCCAAATTTGAACAAGCTAAGAAAGACGCCGAAGTGAAGGCCCGTCAATTGGCAGACGATGCCGCTTCCGCAGCCTCTAAAGCGGCCATCTTTGGCTTCCTGGGCTTACTTATTGGGGTGTTCGCTTCAGGCTACGGGGCCAAGATGGGCACCGACTCTAAGGACGATTACACGACGTATGATCGCCCGGTTGGGGCTGTCCGATAGCAACAACCAGTCTAGCGAGCCGGTTTTGCCCGGCTCGCTAGACTCCCTCAAATAGTTTACTTGGAACCCTTACGTATACGTAGATAAATTTGACAAATGCTATCGCTCGCTGATACGACCGACTTACTCGACCAGACGACCACTCACTTGATGGGCGAGTCGGGGCCCCTAACGCCACAGGCCGGTATTGCCCTGATCGAGTCGTGGCTTGAGCCACTTCAGGGAGCTGAAAACACCAGGCCACTCGCCAATCAGTTGGCCGCTCTCAACGCGTTACTGCAAGCCAAACCCGTTAACGGAGAATCGGTACGGGAGGCTATAGTTCCCCTGACGGAACAACTTTCGTTATTGGCCACGGACATGGGTGGGGAAGGAGAAATGCCTTCCTTACTGGAAGCGCTGTCGATGGCACTCCGACAGGCGGCTGATAGTTCGAAGGCGGACATGGCTGAGTCCGGAGAGTAGAGGGTCCTAAAATTACAAACCCAATATAGTCGGCTTATCATGGTTAACGTATAGCGCTGACCGTTACATTTATTCCTATGAATCCCTTAGATGAATTTGGTCCATCGACACACGGTCCGTTCGCTGGCTCAACCGACCCTGAATCGCCCGAAATAGTGCGTATTCCTCTGATTGAAGAGCAGCTACAGGTAACTACTCAGCTAGTTGAAACAGGCCGGGTAACTCTCAGCAAAACGGTGCACGAAACCGAGCAGACCGTAACTGTTCCCCTATGGCATGAGGAATATACCGTCGAGCGGATGGCGCTCAATCAATACGTGGACGAAGTGCCCGCTACCCGCCAGGAAGGCGACACGACAATTTATTCCGTCGTGAAAGAAGTGCTGGTGGTGGAAAAGCGGTTGGTACTGATCGAAGAAATTCGGGTAACCCGCCAGCAAACCCAAACTGACGAGACCCAGACCGTCCGGCTGCGCCGGGAAGACATCACGGTCGAGCGAACGTCAACTACTCCTGAACGTCCGACCTAGTCAATAGGTCTTCGTTATAGATCAATCAATTCAGTCCTAATGCAAATCCCAGTAAAACCCAAAACAAACCATGGCACAAACAGTAATCGGCATTTTCGATAATGCCTCCGAGGCTCAACAAGCCGTTGACCAGTTAATCAGTAAGGGCTTTAGCCGCAGCAACATCGATCTGTCGGCGGGCATGAGCAGCAATGCCACTAGCTCGGATGAGCTAATCCCGGATCGACACGTCAACAGCTCGGGCACCCGGACCGAAGAGTTGGTCGATGACACTAAAGATGTTGGCAGCGGGATCGGTAGTTTCTTCAGCTCGCTGTTTGGCAGCGATGACGACGAGGATACCAAAAAGTATTCAACTGTAGGCAACCGAGGCTCCATTGTAACGGTTCATGCCGACTCTGATGAGCAGGCTGAACAGGCCGCTGACATCCTCGATGAAGCCGGTGCGGTCAATGTGGACGAACGGGCCGCCGAGTATGGGTATGGCAGCACCGCACCAACTTCAATGATGGATACAACAGCTCCCGTAACAGGAACTGATAGCGACCAAACCCTGAAGGTGATCGAAGAAAATCTGGAAGTTGGCAAGCGTACGGTTGAAACGGGTGGCGTGCGTCTGCGCAGCCGCATCGTGGCCAAGCCTGTTGAAGAGAGTATTCGGTTACGGGAAGAGCGGGTTACGGTCAACCGCACACCTGTGAACCGACCCGCTACGGCGGCTGATCTGAATGCCTTTCAGGATGGACAGATTGAGTTGACCGAACACGCCGAAGTGCCGGTGGTATCTAAAACGGCAAATGTGGTGGAAGAAATCTCGGTTGGCAAAGCCGTCACTGAGCGCGAGGAAGTCATTCGGGATACGGTCCGTAAAACGGAAGTGGATGTGGAGAATCTGGGCACTACGGAGCCCACAATTCGTCCCGCCGGAACGGACTCCAATGAGGTGACTTACTCGACCAAGTAAGCCGAGCTGTTTCTGCTGGCTGGGGTAGCTACCCCAGCCAGTGGGGACGGCCTTTTATCAAGAAAA
This sequence comes from Spirosoma flavum, assembly GCF_042686045.1. NCBI lineage: Bacteria > Pseudomonadati > Bacteroidota > Cytophagia > Cytophagales > Cytophagaceae > Spirosoma > Spirosoma flavum. The sequence continues at coordinate 33,375 of NZ_JBHUOM010000012.1, read as the reverse complement.
TTGAGCATGATTACCCCTTTAACCTCCGGTATTAAAGACGAATTTACTATTCCTTCGGTTGGAGTGGCTGACGCGGTCAATCCGGTGGCGGATCAAACAGGTCCTATTCAAAAGGGAAACCATCTGACTCCAGACCGAACAGTTTAGCCGTGGTCCGACCTGGATGGGTCCGGCTAGCCAATGACACCGTATGCTTTGTGCAACCCCATCACTTTAGTCCGGTTATCTCCTGAATATGAACAGGGTTCATTGACGAAAGTACCCCTCATTTACCCCAACGTTTAAATCTATATCTCAACGCCATTTTATGACCAGTACCTTACTCGACCACCTTCGGTCCGTCTTTACTCCCTCGGCTGTCAGCGAACTAGCGCGCACCCTGGGCGAAGCCACCGTGCTTACCCAAAAAGCCCTGGATGGCCTGATACCCGCCGTGACAGCAGGCGTCATCAACCGGGCCTCGAATCAGGAAGGAGCAACCCGGTTGTATCAGTTGCTTAACGATACGCCCTTTGCAACCGATTCCACCATGAGCCAGCTGGTCGAGACAGACGATCACCGCCAGAAAGCCGCCGAGTCTGGCAATGCTCTTCTAAAGCAGCTCTATACCGATCAACCGAATCGATTAGCTGAATCAACGGTCCAGTACAGTGGCGTTGGGCCAGGATCGGCCAGTACCCTAACGGGGCTGGTAATGTCGGTGTTGATGGGTTTTTTACGCCAGCAGGTAACTACCCGACCGCTGACCAAGGCCCAACTGACCGCCCTGCTGCTGGGCGAAACCGATTCCGTTCGGGGGGCTATTCCGGCGGCTTTGGCGGGGGGACTGGGCTGGTTGATTGGCATCCCTCGACCGATACCCGCTACACCGTTGCGAACCGAATCGATCCTTCCAATTCAGACCGAGAATCGACCAGCGGGTACCGCTTGGTGGCGGTGGTTGCTACTGGCTCTGGCCTTACTCGCGCTGCTATTTTTTCTGTTACGCGGTTGTAAAGATGAGAAGACTACACAAACCGTCGACTCCTCAGCTGTTACCGCTACTGATACCCTGGCCAGTGATCTGGACGGCAATGGACCAGACGTACGAGTGGGCGTCGATCTGCCGGGTGGTCGGAAACTAAGTGTGGTCGAGCATTCGTTCAACGACAGCTTAGCGCGCTATTTGGCGAATAAAAACAGCCAAACCCCTAAAGTATTCACGTTTGATAATTTGACCTTCGAAACAGACTCCGCCCGGATTACGGCCCAGGCCCGACCCCACGTGGCTGATCTGATCCAGATCATGCAGGCCTATCCGAGTCTAGCCATCCGAATTGAAGGCAATACCGATAGCACAGGTGACGACGCCATCAACGATCCCTTGTCAGCCGAACGGGCCGAAATGGTGAAACAGGTGCTCATCCAGGGCGGCATTGCGGCCAGTCGGGTAACCACCCGGGAACTGGGGGACACTAAGCCTGTGGCCAGCAACCAAACAGAAGCGGGTCGCCAGAAGAACCGCCGAATCGACGTGGTCATTACCAAACTCTAGCTGATTAGTTAAAGTTACCCCGCCCAAACGCACGATCACTTGTTTGGACGGGGTAGCTTCCTATTGGTTTAAAACACGAACCAGGTTCATGATCCTGGATATACGCGTTTCCGGACGGAAACGTTTGTGCATCAGCCTATATCGGCTCGGGCTAGTCAATAAATCCATGCCGCCTTATAAACAATGTTTCGCGCGCCCTCTATACCTGCCCATACGGTATAAAGGGGGGCTACAGGTCCCGCTCAATTACGCAGCCGGGTATCGATTTTAGTTCAGCCCTCGTCTGTCGGGTTAGGTGCAGGGTGGACTAATTGCGGCCTCGTTTGAACATTACATGCTGAAATTATTGGCGGGCTGTACCACAATATATCCGACAAGATTGATAGTAAACTGTGCCGGAGTGGCTATTTGCAGACGGTGAATGCATGGCTCACCTACCGGCTGAATTAGGCTGTTTGTTTTGAAAGCTGGTTTAGAAATCCACTTCTTTCCAAAACCAATCGGGGTGCAGAGTAGTGGGCTCAGAATTGTTTTGATTTAAGCACGATTAAGTAGCACTAGCATTAACTTGGTGAGGCTAATTAAATTGAGCGCTTACCACTTAAAATGAGATCAGTAGCTATTTAGCGTAGGTTTGTGCGGGTAAGGTCTTCAACGTTTGATTTAGAGCGCCACCTTACACGGTATTCGCTACGCTTTATAATCACAGCATAAGGACATGAAACTTAATGAACTAATTGCTAGCCACGTTGCGGGTACGACTCTTGACTCCGCTTCGTTGAAGGAGTTTCTTCAAACGCCCCCCCATTATTATCAGTGGGGCATCAATCACCAGATTGACCAAACCTCGTTGACTCAGCTTGATGCGACCGATCTGTTTGAGTTTTACCTTCGGCTGTATTTGATTGGCCGCCATAAGACCCTTCGAGCCTGTTTACGGGAAGCCCGTTCGTTTGCTCAGCAAGATGCCCAGGCTGCTCATTATTTCCTGGGTTATTCCCTTGAGGATACTCGCCAGCGTCTGCTTCTGCTGGAGTGGTATGAGCTGCTGCCGCGATTAGATTTGGCCAAAGAGAAGATTTTACTGTTGGTGCCTGACCTGGACTATCCGGTACGTCCCCTGATTATCAGGTCTCTGGAGGAATCCTATTAAATGAATTTAAGCCGGCGTTAGGTGAGGACAGTTAAGTTGCTGCTTGATTGAGTAAGATTCTTACTTTTGGGGTATCAAACCGGAGGGACATGCAAGCAGAATCGAACCTAAGCCGATTTTTAGACGCGCAGGAGAAAGATTATTCCAGAGCCTTAGCTGAATTAAAGATGGGACGAAAACAAAGTCACTGGATGTGGTATATTTTCCCTCAGATTTCGGGACTGGGTTTCAGCGAGACGGCCAAATTTTACGCCATAAAAGACCTGCAGGAAGCCAAAGCTTATTGGGAACATCCCCTTCTAGGCAGTCGGCTGATGGAGATTTCACGCGTTTTACTGGCCACGGATGGAAAAACAATCAATCAAATTTTGGGCAGCCCGGATGATATGAAACTACGATCGAGCATGACCTTGTTTAGTTTACTAGACAAGACAGACTCTGTTTTTCAAGCAGTTTTAGTTAAATACTTTAACGGCATGCCTGACCAACGAACCTTGGCTATCGTTGAAAATGGCCAGTAAGAACTTGGATTCACCCCGCTGTAGTTCAGGGATTATATTTATTCTCTGATACCACGTAACTGCATCTCTGAAATAGCCCATCAACTACCCTTTCTTTGTCCGGGATTTTGCTATCTTTTCTAACACACTTTTGGCGTTTCCTCCCATAATCTTCTCGACTTCTACGCTGGAAAGACCTTTCGACTTTAGGGCTTCTGCTACTTGTGGAAATTGTGTATAGCTGGTCATAACCGGTTGGAAGTTTGCACTCATATCGGTGCCGATACCAACATGGTCAATTCCGGCTACATCCACTAAACGCCTAATATTATCGACATATTCGTCGAAGCTTTTATTAAATCCTGAAGGCCATGCGCCAATTACCCCCCCGGTTTCAGCTACTAATTTTGCATGCTCTTTTGAAATAGCCCTCATGGCAATTGGACGATCCGAATCCATTTGCAAAATGCTATGCGATAAAATGATAGGGGATTTGGTAAGGCTGGCCACATCTTTAGTGGTTTGAAAAGAAGCATGTGCCACATCGATAGCCATGCCCAGTTCATTCATCTTTTTTACTACATCTTTGCCAAAAGAAGATAACCCATTAAACGTACTCTCAGAAGTCTGAAGATCACCGAGACTGTTGGGTGCGTAGTGGACCAATTGAATAGACCGAACCCCATCCTGATAAGCCTCTTCTACACGGTTTAGCTGGTCATCCAGAAAATCACCTCCTTCCACAGCAATGTAACCAAATGGTCCGTTGTGTTCGGCCTTCAGACCGCTCAGGTCTGTTGAAAACGGTATAGACAGGGTAGTAAAAACCTCTTTTAGCCTACTAAGCTGTCGCTTATATTCAGCCCATCCATCGCCAGGTGAATATTTTCTGGTAATAATAATTCCTTTGGGGCCTGGTTTTATAAGTGGAGCATCGGCTACCAATGCCAGAAAACCCCCGGTCAACTGGCCTTCCTTCATGTCACTGACGGTTTGGGTCAGCATCGTGTCAGCATTATTGGCAAAGTTACGCTCGGTAAAAGACCATCCAGGATGGCAATGAAAATCAAAATAGATTGACTTCTTCGGGGCAGGCATGGCAAAGCCAGCCAGGCTGTCTACGGTTAGCCAGGATACACCCGTAGCGATGGTACATACATTTTTTAAAAACTGCTTTCGTGACTGCATAGTTAATGCTTTATTGGTCTGTAAAAAACGCTATCGAGGTGATCCGGTTTAGACGGACAGGCGAGGCAAGGGTTTACTCATAATTAGATAATAGTCCTGCCGGCATAAAAGCCCTGTCGTAGGGATAGAAAGAACGCAAATTAAGCAATAGTAACAATGCTCACTATGTGCAGGCTATAGTCGGGCTTCGTAGCTGTATAATCGGTAAGGGTTTCTGTCTCATTACTTAAACACATCAACCGCTCCGAACTCATCATCAACGCTTAGCTCTACTACTACTACATAGCCATCAGCAAGCATCTTCTCAAAATCAGCCGGATACAACGCCTTACTGTCGATGTAACGGGTTACAGCGGCTTCTCTGGGCACATTCAGGTAGATTCGATACTCGCCGATACGACCAATTTTAAGGAGTGTGTTCATGCCTTAAAGATAGGCAGATTTAGCCAATAGCACTACGTACTGGCTTCGTCGTTAAACTGGTCAAGTTGTCGCTCTTCCTGGAGCGCATCCATCGCGTTAGCCAGCGAACGCAATGCTTCAGCTATCGTGTCACCTGCCCCAACTGCCCCCTTTGTTTCGGGCCATTCGGTACTGGTTGCATCCTCAAAGTACGACGTAAAGCCGCTTCCCTTTGCGTCGGTGTACAAAATAATTACTAGTGGTTTCATGGGGCGCAAAGCTAAGGAAGTTTGGCGAAGCAGTGCGCAAACGAGCAGATCTCAGACATGATAAGTATGCTATCCGGAATGGCCGTGTTTGTCGCTAACAAACCGTGCAGGCAACGGACTAAGAAGCGGTCTTGACGAAGCCAGTAGGTTAAGTAAAAGCTTATATTTACGGTGCTTAGTGAGTATATAAACACGTATAGTACAACAATGGAGGCTCTCTTTAAATGGCTATTACGGTTCTTATTCCAACAACTAAAAGCAGGCCAATCTTTCGGTTGTGTGTTGATTTTACTCACCGGCACTTATGCGGAGGTAATGGCTCAGGAACAGTATACCCCGGCGGCTACGCTCCCCTTAAGTATTAGTATCTTGTACTTTGATCAAAGCAGTTACCAACTGCGGCCCCGAGTCAAAACGACGTTGGATTCAATGGCCCGACTCCTGGTGAGACAATCAACGCTGATGGCTTCCGTAACCGGTTACACCGACAATATCGGCAAGCACGAATTGAACATGGCTTTAGCGAAATACCGGGCTAAAACTGTTGAGACATATCTAAAGCAGCTTGGTGTGCTTGAGAATCAGATTATAGTCAAATGGGAAGGGCCTGATACAAAAGCATCAGCCCATGAATCGGAGGCCGTAAAAACAATAAGCAGACGAGTGTCCATTCTGCTTTATCCCAGGTAGTGAGTTACGTTATCTACGACGCAGGGGAAGCCCGTAAATAACGTAACTACGGCGCATTTCTTCCCCCACTAGTGTCAACAGTTTCTTCATCCTTACCACGCTCTCCGGCGTTTTCTGCCCGGTAAGTTTGAGTACCGCACGTGCGAATGTCTTGCCAGAAACCAGACTCCGGGAGAGGCTATACGCTTTGGGATTATTGGCCTGGATGGTCTCTACTGCCGCCATTGACTTTGCTGTAGTGATCTTGTGTTAAAGCCTGGACTACAGCGGTAAGAAAAGCATCTTGGCTAACTTATTCGTGCAACATTCTTACTGAAATCCGGGCTTGAGCATGGTGTAATGAGTATGACGGGAAAACTATTATGTCCGAGTCGTCATCCCCAGGTACTTCGTACAGGGGTACAGGGTCTAGGGGATAAACCACAGGCTGAACAAAAAATAAGTTGTTCAGTAGTATTACAAGGCCATGAACTCATTACAGTTAATAGTCTCTCTTCGAGTGAATTTAGTTTAACGTAGTCGCACGCACATGGGTAAAGGAAATAAACTCTACAGCATCTTTTTTAATAAATGTCCCCGTTGCCAAAAAGGGAACTTCTTTACGGTCAATAACCCGTATAATCTCAAACAATTTGATAAAATGAATGAGCAATGCCTCTGTTGTGGGGAGCGCTTTCTTAAAGAACCCGGCTATTATACTGGCGCGCTTTATGTGAGTTATGCCTACTATGTGGCCCTGATTGTGAATTGTTTTATCGTGTTTGAGGTAATCCTAGATATGGATTTGACTTACTTCCTGGTCATTTTAGTGACTCTAATTATTCTATTGACCCCGCCCGTTTTCCGCCTGGCTCGCCTGACCTGGATTAATTTTTTTGTCTCGTTTGATCCCCATAAGCCCACGAGTTGCCCGTAACAGTCAATTGCTCTGCCATCACGAAGGCAAATGGGTAGTTGGACGTTTTTCTGAACCGCGACTGAGTTGACAGGTTAAATGACCCACCCAATCCGGTAGCAATGGTCAACGCGTAACCGTTACTAGCAGAAAAGTGGCCGGTATGGCCGTCGTATTTTTATCGGGGCTTTGGTTTTGACTGGCAAACAAATCCTCCAATTTATGCTGTAACTCCAATGTCTTGCCATTCTTTTCCGCTGCTTCAAAAGCATTCATGGACGGACCGTAATAGTTTTTGAACGTGTTGACGAATTCGGATGGTGGATAGGAAGCCTTGAACATAAACGTTTCTTTACTAAAGGTTATGTTTTCTCTGGCCACACCCGCTTTTTCAAACCGTTCGATAACATGGCTCTCTACGCCCCACAACATTGGACTAATGAAACCGTCTGGCGGTGGCGGTGTATAGGCCGAGCTGGTTGCTAGTATTTGGGCTACCAGCGTAGGGTCCCCCGGTATCCAGTTCCCCATAACTATTCGTCCACCGGAGCGGGTAACACGAACCATTTCGCTGGCAACATCAAATGGCTTTGGTGCGAACATGGCCCCAAATATGCTTACGACCAGATCAAACGTCTGATCGGTCAAGTCATGCAGATCGGTGGCATCACCTTCCCGGAAGGTACAGTTGTTAAGCCCTTCTGCTTTGGCCCGGCTGTTGCCCGCTTCAACCAGATTTCGGGCTATATCGACCCCTAAAACCGTAGCGCCAAGTTTGGCTGCTGGTATAGCCGTGGTACCATCACCAGAACCGAGGTCAAGAATGGTAAGGCCGTTGGTGACACCTACTTTGGCGATCAGTGCCGCACCGCTTTCCCGCATGGTTTGGGCAATTTGGGTGAAGTCCCCTTTTTCCCATAAGGCTTTGTTTGGATTCATCATCTTTCATTTTTTGACCAGTGTAATGATCTAGTCAATTAATTGGTGAGCACAAATGTAGTCGGTCGATAAAATCCAGACTTTGCTCACAAGTCCAGAGATATGACTAACCGGCTCACACAAGAAGACGCTGCTTTACGGATGTAGGGGCCATGCCGAAACGCTGACGGAATGTGCGACTGAAATGAGCTGCATTTTCAAAGCCACATTCAAAGCTTGCTTCTCCAACTGTTCTACCCCGATTAGCCAGCAAGTGCCGGGCATGGTTCAACCGTTTTTCCAATAACCATTTACCCGGAGCCGTCTTATAGATTCGCACGAAGTCTCGTTTAAACGCCGATAAACTACGGGCACACAAGCTGGCAAACTCCTCCAATTTAAGGTTATAGCAGTAGTTGGCTTCCATAATCAATTGCAGGGGTACGCTTTGCGGCTCCTCAAGCAAAGAACAAAAGTAACCGAGTAGTTCCCGATTAGCGGTATTATCAGCCAGGGTAAGAATCAATTCTTTGAATTTTAATTCTAGTAGAGCCGGATCAGGTTGGCATTTCTCATCAAAATAAGGCAACATGGATTGGAAGAAGGCATGAATAGAAACACTATCAGCCAGGGGCATAATCGGCTCATGCGCTCTCCCTGTCGACTGGATGGGCGTCGATTTAGTGGCCAATGTTTCACAGATAAAAGCATCGGGAATAAAAAAGAGAAAGAAACAAAACTCGGTATCAAAAAACTGCTCGACAATACAGGCTCCTTTTCTGACAAACACGCAACTGCCCTCCATCAGATCGTAGGAGCCATGGGCGGTATGCCAGATCTTCCGTCCTTCCACTACGTAGACGATATAGTTGTGATGGCTCCAGAGGTCTTCGTATTTATTTTTAAGACCACAGTTGAAGATAGTAAACAGGGTATCCTTGCAGGTCAGCCGTTTGCAACGGCTGGGATTAGTAGCGATATGCGTATAAAGGTTGTACATAACGGTAAGTAAAAAAGTCGCGTCCTTCTGACAAGATGTATTGGTTTGGCTGGATGATTGTTAAGAGGACGATTGCTCACAGGAACGCACATCCTAAAAAGTAACCGTAGGAAAAAGGAAGATTCCTCGTTGTTTTTGACCTAATTACGAATAAACGAAAACTAATATGTCGTCCTGCAAACTCTTTAGGTAGCGGTAATGGCGGGGCTTTTTGAGAAAGGACAGGTATCTAAAACGACGGGGTTGCTGATGCTCACAAATTCCCCTGCGTCAGCGTATGAATGTGCTCTTTTCGAGCTATAGTAGTAAAAGCAGGTAAAATAAATTACTTGAAGGGGTTACTTTTAAAACGAAACTTGACGGGTAGCCCTTTTGTATTTTGACTGCACTGGCACTTATTCGGACGTTTTTGTGAATAGATAGGGGTATCGTTACTTAAAAGGTAAATGAGAAATTACTATTTCTACCTTTTCTTTTCGGTCTATCAGTTGATCTTTAATATGGTAATTAAAAGCGGCTGCCCATTCATCAGCCCGTTCTACCTTGTGGCCCAATATTATCTTATTTAGTGCCGGTACTAGCCCTCATATCCTAAGCTACCTTACTTTATAACAGTTCTACTTTCTAAGGTCGTCATTGGGTGTATGCTTTCCTGTTATTGAAGCATCCCATTTTTACACAGTTACACACAGTAAAGCGCGAAAAAACCCTCAAATCAGTCTGATTTGAGGGTTTTTGAAACTTTTAGTAGGAAGTAGCGGGCTCGAACCGCTGACCTCTGCTCTGTCAAAGCAGCGCTCTGAACCAACTGAGCTAACCTCCTTTGCAACCGGTTAGGTGGTATCTTCTTATCAATACGCCGAACCGCCACAAATTTACGAAACTTCTGCGTTTGCCAAACGGGGGCGGTAAATTTTTTGTGAGGGAATTCGCCATAATAGCGCAAATCCGATCACAAATAGGACTAACAGGGCCAACACACTGTTTCGCATACTGCCGGTAAGTTGTTCGATCAGACCATATATCAGTGTACCGAATACGATAGACGTTTTTTCGGTCACGTCGTAGAAGCTAAAATAAGAGGCTGTGTCGGTGGTGGCCGGAATAAGTTTGGAATAGGTGGAACGCGATAGGGATTGAATGCCGCCCATCACCAACCCGACGACAGCCGCCAGCCCGAAAAACTGCGACTCGGTTTGCACGAAATACGCGGCTGTGCAAACGCCAATCCAGATCAGAACAGCCGTCATAAGGGCGTAGGTGTTCCCAACCCGTTCGGACAGCCGCGAGAACCCGTACGCCCCCGGAATAGCGACTAATTGAATGAGCAGAATCGTGATAATCAAGCTCTGGCCGGGCAGCTTTAACTCGTCACTTCCAAAAATTGTTGCCACATACATAACAGTCTGAACGGCCATGTTATACACAAAAAACGCGACCAGAAATCGTTTGGCTAAGGGCTGCTCCTGCAAGTCGGCCCAGACATGGCGCAACTCTCTAAAGCCATTTAACAGATAATTGCCGCCCGTTCTTGCTTTGGTGGCCTTCTTTATTCCATCTGGCAACCGGCTAAACGGTATCTGAGCAAAACCAATCCACCAGAGGCCCACGGTCAGGAAGGCAATTCGAGAGGCCATAGCTTCGGAGATATTGCCGAACCATTCCCGTTTCAAAATCACCAGTAGATTGACTACCATTAGCAGTACGCTGCCAAGATAACCCATCGAGAAACCCCGCGCGCTAACCCGGTCGTACTGATCTTCGGTGGCAATATCGGGCAAATAGGAATTGTAGAACACGATGCTGCCGCTCCAGCCAATCAGGCTGAGCCAGAAGCAGATAACAGCAAGGGTAGTGGTTTCCTTCGTGAAAAAATACAGCAGACTGCAACTGATAGCCCCCATATAGCAGAAGGCTTTCATAAATGTTTTCTTCCGACCGCTGTAGTCGGCAATGGCTGAACAGATTGGCGATAGGAGGGCCGTAAATAAAAAAGCTGCCGAGATCGTGTAGGAAAATAGTACCGAGTTTTTGATCGACAGACCCAGAAAGTTTATGACGGGGCCGCCGGTGCTGTTCAGTGCTGTAGCCGAGAAATAGACGGGAAAAATGCTGGACACAATAACCAGCGAATGTACCGAGTTGGCCCAGTCATAAAATGTCCAGGCAGTGAGTATACGGGGGGAGTTTTTTTGCATAAAAGAGGCATGGTAGGCATGTCACTGTCGCTAAATTTGTAACGGGCTTAGAGGTTGTCCGTTGCGGGTTCAGTGAATAGATGACACGAGTTTATTCACTCTTTTACTCATTCCCTAATTCAGCCTCTAAAAAATTTAATACCGCTCTCGTAAACGCATGATTCGAGTCGCCAGCAACCATGTGGCCTGCATCGGCAACACTCACGCTGTGGACGTGCGGAACGGCCTCTAAAAACTCGGTCATGACTTTTTCGCTCACCACATCACTGATACCCCCGCGCACAATAAGCGTTGGGACGGTGAGGGAATGGGCGGCCCGGTATAATCGCTCTTCGTTATTGGTCTGCTGCTGTCCATCAGTACGATCGAGGCCGGTATTTTGCCGCCAGATAGCCAGCATCTTCGGGTCCCAGTGCCAGTAGTAGCGGGACTCGCCATTCGTTTCCTGGCGAAGACGCAGATTTTTCTCCAATCGGTTATGGTCTGACGGGCGCGGGCGGTGGGGCAAATAACTTGCTACCGCTTCGGCCGCTTCGTCCAAAGACGCAAACCCATCCTGGTTGCGGCTCATAAAGGCAAAAATTCGTTCGATGCCTTTCTGCTCGCTGCGTGGAGCAATATCGACCAAAACGATAGCCGTACAACAGGATTCAGTGCCTGGCTGACGTTCTCCTTCGGCAATGAGGGCTGTCATGCCGCCCATCGACGCGCCCACAAAAGCCGGTTTTCGGTCTAGCTGCGCACTAACCGCCCGCAGATCGCTGGCCAGATACTCAATACCATAGTGCCCTTCTGCCGACCAGTCGCTGTCGCCGTGACCGCGTGCATCAAGCGCAATGGCATACCAACCCGCATCGGCCAGCAGGTTGGCTGTGTCGCCCCAGGAGTGTCTGGTTTGGCCGCCACCATGCAATAATACTACGGGCCGGTGTGCCGGGTCTCCCCAGGTATCGGCTGCTACGAAAAAGCCCGGTTCGGTTTCAAAGCGGAGAAAGGCCATAATTGATAAACTGGCGATAGCGTAAAAATCGGATGCGCTCGTTCACCCATTATAGGGACGGTTCAAATTCCAGATTAATGTCGGTTTTATTGCCATCGACAGGTGCATTCTGGCGAAGAATGAGTTTACTCTTTGTCAGTTGAACAATTGGGAAGTTACCTTTAAAACCCGATACGTCCACGTCGATGGATTGATTGTCGGCGGCCAGTGTCCACGTGCCACCATTAATAACTGAGTTGGATTGTTTCGGATCGAGGGCACGGACGGTTCCGTTGTTACGAAACTGCATATTCAGGTCGTACAACACCTGAGTGGCTAAATTCAGGCGATTTTTGTTGATTTCCTGCCCGTCGGGGGTTGTTACCCGAACCGTCCGCCAGTTGTTGGCAACCAGCAAATCAGTTTGCGAAGTCGCCGGTGTTGCGCCATTATCTTTTTTGCAGCGGGTTAACGTGCTAAAAAGAACCGTGACTATAAGCAGAAGCCGAATTGCATTCATAACTGGATGAGGATGTTTGATGAGTTCCATGTTTGGGATAGTAACGAGAAGCGTTCTGGTATTCGTTTACCGAACGGACTGCTTTGCGCCCTTAAAATTCCGTAGTTTTGGTGAAATTTCAAGCAATGCGCGTTCCATTTGGCTTTTTCTTTGTGTGGACAGTTAGCTTTTGGCTACTTACTTATCCATTGGCAACGGCTCAACAACAGTGCGCTGACCGGCTTACCTTCACACCGGTAAGCCAGCCAAACCAGATTGAATGGAGCAAGTTCCCAGATTTTACCTTGCCGTTTCCCGTTATTTATGGCGGTCCGCGTTTTGCTGATACGCAGGCCAGCCCATTGCGGCATGGATTCAGTCAACTGGTTGATATAAAGGATAATGAATATGGTTCGCTGGTTCAGCCAAAGCAGCGGGCCGTTGTGTATTACGGCTTTGCAACGGGCCTGAACCAACCCTGGGAAACCATCGAAAGCCCCTGGGGAAACGACCTTAATGCGTACCGTGCCAAGTGGGATGGTTTTCTCTCGGCAGTAGCCGGGGGACAAAAAAACGCGGCTGGCTTATATATTCTCCCTATTAACAGGCTGGCACTGGATATTGAACGTTTTCTGGAAACCGACACCCGGATTCTGAAACTCAAGCAGGACAGTAGTGTGCCGGAAACATACCGAAAACTGTCGGATGCTGACTTTGTAGCCGCTTACAAAAAAGCGATGCGAAATCTTTACGCCGAAGGGTTGCGCTACATTCGTCAACATGCTGACCTAACGGGCATTAGCGTGAGTAGCTACGCCGATACACCCGTACTGAATACCTACCTGAACGTGCCGACATTTACCTGGGCCGATTGGACGACCAACCTCAGTCGGACAAATTACATCGTTCAGGATTCAACCGGGCGCGGAATTGGTGGGCCGTATTATGAACAGTTGGACGCCCTGTCGCCTTCGGACTATTATTACTACGACTACCCGAACCCATTGGCGCAGGATTATCTGGCCTATCTGCTGTTTCAGGTAGAGGTAAACCGAGCCTGGAGCAACAAGCCAGTGGTGCCCTGGGTCTGGTTGCGATACCACGATAGTTCGACCAGCTTCCCGAACTTCATTCAGCCGTTTATGGCAGAAGCAACGGCAATCTTCCCGTTTTTTTCGGGCGCGTCCGGGCTTTGGCTATGGGAAAATCCAACGCTGACCCAAACCCGCACCGATGTCTACGCGGCCTACGAACACTTTACGCACGGTCTCTACCGGCTGTCGCGCTTTGCCGATATGTTTCAGGGGACGTATGAATTAGTTATTGAAACGCCCGCCCGCGACCTGATGGACAAGCAACTACCTGTTTGGCGGGGTGTAGTAAAGGAGAACAAAATCCTGATTGCGGCTCAGAATCCCTATGCCGCCGATGGGTCGAAAACTAATTTGACTGTTCGCTATAAATCATGGCAGCAAACTATCGAACTAACAGGACGCGAAGTCTATCTGTGCCGCTTCGATATGGGGACCGTTACCGGCATCGAACCCATTATGGCGGATATTACGGCCTTTCCGAACCCTGCCCAAACGGTCCTCACGGTTTCGTTTGGACGGTTGCCCGGTGTATCTACTGAGCTTATGTTGTTGAACACAATAGGCCAGCCAGTCGTTAGGAGAGGGGTTGCCAGTACGAAGGAACTACTACATGTGGGGCACTTACCCGCTGGTCTATATTTTCTCCGAATCCAAAACGAGACCGGAAGTCAGACAAAAAAAATAGTCATTAGCCGATAGTCAGGAGTGGATTTTCCCGTGGCGGTGTCCTCACGAAGTAAATCGCATTTTTGACTACTGCCCGATGACTCTTGACTATAATATCATGCCGAATCAACTCCAATACGAAACAAGCCCATATCTGCTCCAGCACGCCGAAAATCCGGTTAACTGGTATCCGTGGGGCGACGAAGCGCTGGCCAAAGCCATTGCCGAAGACAAACCGATTTTGGTCAGTATCGGTTACTCGGCTTGTCACTGGTGCCACGTTATGGAACGTGAATCATTTGAGAAAGATGATGTCGCCTTGGTGATGAACGAGAGTTTCGTGTGCATTAAAGTCGACCGGGAGGAACGCCCCGATGTGGACGCTATTTATATGGATGCGGTACAAGCAATGGGCGTTCAGGGTGGCTGGCCGCTCAACGTATTTTTGATGCCCGATGCCAAACCCTTTTACGGCCTTACGTACTTGCCGAAAAAAAACTGGGTCAATTTGTTAGGCAGTATTCAGACCGCTTTTGACGAACACCGCGACGATCTAATACAGTCGGCGGAGGGGTTTGCTAAAGAACTGAACCTGACAGATGCCGAACGATACGGCCTGACCCAAAACGACCCGTTATTTTCTCCGGAAACACTTGACGTACTCTACCGGAAAGTAGCCGTAAAAGCCGATGATGAAAAAGGCGGAATGCGTCGGGCACCCAAGTTTCCGATGCCCAGCGTTTGGCGGTTTCTCTTGCGTTATTATGACGTGACCGCAGCCATAGCGGCAGGCAATGAATCTGCTGCCCTTCATCAAGTCAACATTACGCTTGATCGCATGGCTCTTGGTGGTATTTATGATCAGCTCGGCGGTGGATTTGCCCGCTACTCAACCGATGGGGACTGGTTTGCGCCCCATTTCGAGAAAATGCTTTATGATAACGGGCAACTTCTGACGCTGTATGCCGAAGCGTATAGCTTAACGAAGAGTCCGCTATACAAACATGTTGTTTATCAGACGATTGGCTTTGCTCAACGCGAACTGCTCAGTCCCGAAGGTGGCTTCTACTCGGCCCTCGATGCCGATAGCGAAGGAGTAGAAGGGAAGTTTTACACCTTCACCACGCCGGAATTGCAGGAAATCCTGGGTACTGATTACGACTGGTTCGCTGAATTATACAACCTGACGGATGCCGGTAACTGGGAACACGGTCGTAATATTTTGCATCGCACCGAATCAGATAAATCCTTTGCCGAACGCATGGGCTGGTCGCTGGATGACCTCAATGTACGGTTAGATGCTACCCATACCCGCCTGTTGCGGGTGCGTAATGAGCGTATCAGACCGGGCCTGGATGATAAGATTTTGTGTTCCTGGAATGGACTGATGCTGAAAGGGTTGGCTACGGCGTATCGCGTTTTTAGTGAACCGGAGTTTTTGACACTGGCGCTGAGACTGGCGTACTTTCTGCTACAAAAAATGCGCGACAGTCGGAACGGGCGACTTTGGCATACGTACAAACTGGGTCGCGCCCGGCAGGCTGGTTTCCTGGATGATTACGCTGCCGTAATTGACGGGCTACTGGCACTCTATCAGGCCACCTTCACCGAAAACTGGCTGACGGAAGCCAATCAGTTGACACAGTACGTGTTGATCAATTTTGCCGACTCGACCGTAGACGACCTGACCGGTTCTGAACCGTTCTTTTTCTTCACCGATAAAAATGGTGAGGAACTCATCGCCCGAAAAAAAGAACTGTTCGACAATGTTATTCCCTCGTCGAACTCGATGATGGCCGAAAATTTGTATACGCTAAGTTTACTCATCGACCGGCCAGACTATGCCGACCGTGCCGACCAGATGCTGGGGCGTATACAACCGCTGGTGCAGCAGAATGCTGATTACTTAACTAATTGGGCGGCTCTATTTGCTATTCGTGCCCGACCCACTGCCGAAATCGCTGTTATTGGTCCTGATGCTGAACAGTTCAGAGCGGAGTTAGATGCTGATTTTTACCCTAATAAAGTCCTTTGTGGTACAACTGGTAAGAGCACATTACCCCTTTTGCAGCAGCGTGGCCTAATTAATGAACAAACAGCGATCTATGTCTGCTACAACCGGGCCTGCCAGTTGCCCGTTACGAGTGTGGCTGAAGTGTGGCAAGTACTAAGGTAATCGAATGAAGGTGTTATAGGATGACCGTTTTGTAAATTGGATGGTGATATTCAAAGATTTTATCATAACAAAATAGTAAATGGTTGAGAGAACGAATACCTTCGAACCGAATTAGTCAGCATGTTGACATGACTGAATGACACTTTGAAGGTTGATCTACAGCCATTTAAGACATACTGATTAAATGTATAAGTAAACCACCATGCCTTAACATTTAACAGTCATGAACACCACACATTTACGTAAATGGCTCATCTGCCTGTTGTTACTAGTCGGTTTTTTAGGATGCACAGATCACCGAATTCCGGCTGTTACACCCGGATCAGGGTCTAATCGGCTGCGGGTTAAAACTATAACACAAGACCAGCCAGGAAACACAGCTAAGGTTAGCGCGTTCAAATACGATTCCCAGGGGCGGTTGAGCCTGATTGTTGGGTTTCAAACGCCCGACAGTACAATGGGGCCAGTTGAGAATAGCGTCTATACTTATGATGCGCAAAACCGGCTCACCCAACTCCGACGCGAGGTTGTCAGACGGTCGGGAAGTTCACCTAACCCGGTTGAAGTCTACACCTTCAGTTATAATATGGCTAGTCAGGTCGCTCAATTACTTCACTCGCCATCCACTTTCGGTGTAGGACTCCAGTATGCTTCTGATAATCGATTGTCAGGCTACGCAAAAGGAATTAATGTGGCTGGTCTTCAATCCAGTGGCGGTGGTACATTCACGTTCACAGGGAATAACCTGACGTTTGCCACGGAGACACTTTCGGTAATTCGTTCAGGCGGCCCTTCAATTCCAGTGTATAGCAGATCGACAAACACGACCTACACTTTCGATGATAAAACGAATCCGTTCTATGGGCCGTTTATCATTCCAACTCCGGGTGTATTTGGCCCAATGCCCGTCTCTGGATCGTTCGGGCCATACTATAGTTACTACGGCGGTATTGACAACCTGCTCAATTTAAGCCAGAATAATGTGCTTTCTGCCGGCAACAGCACCTATGCCTATACGTACAACGGCGCCAGTTTACCAACCAGCCGGATTACAACAACCAGCGGAACCGTTACCGAGACCTTGCATTACGACTACGAAACCTATTGAGTAATCGGGTACGGAGGTAGTCGTACAGAAAATCGTATACTAGTCGTCACAATTCGTTAGGGATGATAGGCGAGACCATCGAGCGCCTTATCCACTTTCCGGTTTTCGCCATATACAATAAGGCCGACCAGATCCTGATCTTCATCCGTGGATTTAGCAATTTCTACATGGTTCCCTTCTTCATTTTTAGTCGAAAACAAGGGACTGGTATAAATGCCGAGAGCCAGTTCCCGTTGCTTTGCCCGCTGGAAAGCCCGTTTCATTTGCAGGTCGTTTTCGGCCTTATAAATGAGTATTGGCTGTTTAATAAAAGGTAAGTACGTAGATCCAGACGCGTTGACAAAAGACTGCCCGTGCGTCTGCGGGAACTGAATAGCGACTGAACTAGCCAAAAAGGCGGCTACATTTAGCTTTTGCCAGGTTGGTAAATCGTCCCGGATAACAATGGCGATTTTAGTATCGTACATAAACTTATAGCGTGTATTCCATTTGGATGTTGCAGCGTTTGTAGGGAGAATCGGTTCCCATAATCCGCTGAAAGCCAAGCTTGTGATAGAGATGAATAGCCGGTTTTAGACTTGTATTACTTTCCAGGTACACTTTTTTAGCCCCAAGTTGGCTGGCTTTTTGCAAAACAGCTTTCCCCAAAAGCCAGCCGATATGTTTACCACGAGCATTGGGATCGACGGCCATTTTAGCCAACTCGTAAGTGGTATCATTCATTTTTATGAGCGCACAGGTCCCCACTGGCTCACCCTGATACAAGGCTATAAGGATACATCCCCCCGGCTGAATGATTTTCTCATCAGGATGATCAAGGGCTTGATAATCCAACTCTTCCAACGCAAAATGAGTGGTGATCCACTCGATATTCAGTTGGCGAAACGCTTCATGGTATTGCTCAGCATAGGGCACAATCTGTACCTGCTGGCTTTCTCGCTGTTTTCGTTTCTGGTTTACCCGGTCGAAGAGGCTTTTCTGATCGAGCAAATAGTCCAGTTCATCCAGTGCTTTCCAAAGGTTATGCTGCGCTTGGGCCAACATAGCTTCAACGGATTCACCTACATCGGCCATTTGTTGATGCAGGGCCGGAAGATACTGGCGAGCCTGGTCGGACAACGTGATGATAGTTTTGCGGCCATCGTCGGCGGCTTTGCTAATCATAACAAATTCGCGTTGATTCATTTCTTTGATGATCTGACTAACTGAAGCCTGCGAATGACCAATGGCTTCTGCCAACTGAGCAACCGACTGGCTATCCTGCTGGGCTAAAGCATAGAGTACGGGAAACCATCGCGGTTCGATGGCTACCCCATATAAGCCATAAATCTTAGCGGCTTCGTGGGTGAGTCGTTCACTAACCTGACGCAGACGGCTTCCTAAAGCCATAGAGCCTGTTTTCTGAAAAAAACCGTAATTCATCAGTGTTTATATAAGTGCTTATGCAAATGTACATGTATAAGCAGTCCTTTACAAGAAAAGTAAGCTAACGGATAAAATAGGTAGTCGTCGGGTCAGTAAGAATCGTTCAGTAGGTGGCCCTAAATAAAAGGAGAAATCATTAGTACATATCTCCCCAAGCCGTAAGGACCAGCGTTCTTGATCCACCGTGGTCGCGATGTTCACCTAAATATACGCCCTGCCATGTGCCGAGATTCAACCGCCCTTGCGTGATCGGAATCGTGACCGAGTGGCCTAACATGGCCGCTTTCAAGTGAGCTGGCATATCATCAGAGCCTTCATAATCGTGTTGGTAATAGGGTTCATTTTCGGGCACTGCCTTGTTAAAAAAACGCTCAAAATCTCCTCGTACGGTTGGGTCGGCATTCTCATTGATGGTTAGGCTGGCCGAGGTATGCTGAATAAAAACGTGTAATAGTCCAACCTGAATCCGTCGGAGGTCCGGGAACTCACGTTCAATTGTTCGGGTAATCAGGTGGAAGCCACGCGAATAGACGGGCAGATGAATGGTTTTCTGGAAGGTGGACATAACGCGCAGAAAATACAACTTAAAATAATCTTGAAATACGCCGTTAACGAGTAACTATCTCAGCTATCAATTAGTTGTCATCGGTAACTGTTTCTACGTACACCGGAATGAGTTGTCCGATGAAAATGATAGCGTGATGAATGCTCTTTTTTGTCTATTGCTTGGTATGCTGGTCAGTCAACCCATATGGGCGCAAGGTGACTCTGTTCAACGTGAGCATAAAAATATTGTTCGCCGTTCCGCTGTGGACCATGACGAGGAAATCATGTATTACGGTAAACATAACGAGTATTTTACCGTTCGGGTTTTTCTGAAAAATGGGGCCTTATTCCGGCAAGATTCGTACTCCATTCTGCCAAAAACGCTGGCTGGCGGAATTCAGCTAGATAGTGTGAGTCGAATTTTGCGACATGGGCCTACAAAAATTATGTATCCCACAGGGCAGACACGCATAAGCTGCGAATACAAAGATAATTCGCTAAACGGCCCCTTTATGGTTTTGTACGAAGATGGCGCTGTCAAACGACGGGAGTACTACCGCAATGGCCGCCTGACTCGCAGCCAGTGCTACACGCCAGATGGAGAAAAGCAAAACTGTATACCCTTCTATCAAGCGGCTCAATTTTTGGGAAAGCCAACCGATTTGTCCACTTATTTAAAACAAAAGTTTGGATTGCTAATTGACGACGAGCGTATTCGACGAATCACCGCTACCTTGAGTATCAACGAGATAGGGCAAGTTACTAGAGTTGGGGTAGTTGTTAATGCCGATCCATCGGCCAATACACGAATGCCTGATGCTGTGAGCTATGCCCAGCAGGTTATTCGGAATATGCCCGAATGGACACCTGAAAAGTTCAATTGGAAACCTGCCATGAACGATGGAATTGCTATTCCATCAACCTGCTTTTTAACGGTATTCCGCATTTATGGGACGATGCAGTATCGTCTGAATTATCAATTGTAGAACTAATAATATACTCTAGCTTTTTAGGGGAATCTCCAATAACAGGAGTATTGCCTCGTTCGACAAAGCTTCAAATTCTATGTCTGAATCGTGTATGTTCATCAACGACAACCCATCGCGTTCGTGAAGTAATCTGTTTTGTACTTCAAAAACACCGCTTAGTACGAATACGAAAACCCCAGTGAGCTGTGTACCATTTTCTGATTTTTCTATTGGATAAATTCCGCTTTTCCGTCCATCATATTTTCCAATAAATCCTCTACTTTGCTGATGGTTGTTAAGGTTGGTAGAGTTTAATGAAAAAAGGGGAAGAAGTTTGTTTTTATCAGCTAGATTAAACCTTATTTGGCGGATTTTTGGTAAAAAAATACTTGACCTATTCGGTAGCCAAATTTCTATAAAATTGATCAATTCTGATTCATATGGATTGATGATTTCGTAGGTCATACCGTTGGCCAGCGAAAAAATCTGGACTTGTCCAGCATCCAGAAAACCAATTCCCAAACTACTTTTATATTCAAGACCCCCAACAATAGGAAGTAGTAATACATCCGTATTTCCGTCTACCTGCATTTTAATACTATGACTTGCTTTCAACGTATCATCATTTAGCACGTGCAGCGACCCGAAGGGCTTTTTGTTTTCATTACTATACTGACCGAAATTAAAGCTATGATAACTCCGAAAATAGTCTATTTGGGTGCATCCTCGTTGTTCGGATAAATAGAGTTGAGCTTGGGTCTGCGTATTCATATCGACTTACTGAATTAAAGCTCCTTTCTGAATTGATGAGATACTAAGATACGGTTGCAGGACAACCATGTCAGTATCAACTTCTTTGCCATCCTGCAACGCTTCTCGCTGGTCTCCGTATGCAATTAACAGCTGATTATCAATGGTATCAATCCAGGTTATTGGCTCACTATAAAATAAGATGGCTACTTTATGAGCATCTTTATTTTGAACATGAGACTGTATAATTTCAAACTTGAATTGCGTAAATGGGAGGCATAATTTTCCTGACACATTGGCAATGTCAGGGATTATTTTATTTAACTGCCTGATATACCCAATGGCGGCCGTACTCGTCAGGTAATGCAGCTTATCGGCATTCGGTACATTATCAACTAATTCCTGAAACGTACTATATTTTGCCTCTTGATTATAGTATTGTGCCTGCATGAAAAACTCCATGTATGTGTCATCGAAAACGAATTTGTCCCATGCTTTTTGAGACGATACGTCAATGATTTTTCGGTAACACAGGCAAATAATTCCTTTACTCATCTTCTACTATAGAGCCGTGAATAAATTCGTAACGTGTGATTGTTTTCTACCCTTAAACTTCTCTGTTAACGCGCGACACCCATCTAGTATTACTTACTCATCAATAACTAAAAAAGCTACAAGAATAAGTATCCTGAGGCCTTTTCTTATGCACTTACTACAACGGCAAAGGTAAGCACGTACCCCGCTGATAAACTGCCCGTAACGGTGGCTAATTCAGTGGCAATAGAATCGGAAAATACATTATCAGATTCATTTTTAGTATCCTGCGCTCCTTTCGTATACCCATACGATTGTGCTGTTGTATAAACGGTATTACTTATGTCGTAAGGGAATGCAATTTGAGTAACCAGCAATGATTTCCCAGCCGAATTATAAACGTGTACGTGAATATGAGGTGCCCGCCCCGAATACCAGCCGGGGAAAATTGATGTAAAGGACACCAGTCCATTGGCATCGCTCGTTTGCCGACCTCTCAGGAAATCAACCGTCGTATAATTTACGCTTTGCATCCCAGAGCCGCCATACTCAGAATAATAGCCGTCTTTGTCGCAGTGCCAGATATCAACCAACGCGCCCGATAAGGCTGCGCAGCTACTATTACTATTTTTTACGGTGATATTGATGGTGAATGCTACGCCCGTCCTGTCGGAACGAATGTCTTTCATCACGAAGTTGGCAGGCACTTTGGTTGGGAAAGGACCCGCGGTTTCGCTTGGTGAGACGGCGCAATCACTTGATGAACTACCATTTGTTGTGCCTGTAGATGTGCCGGTGCCTGTACCTGTGGTCGTAACCGGATCAATGGTCGATGATGAACAAGCTCCAATAAGAGGGGCAACGGCAGCGATACCAAGTAAACTACCAAACCCCCGTTTCAAAAATTCTTTACGTTCCATAGTTAGTGCCAGACTGGGTTGATTTATGTTAGTTTATACGCCGGCAAAAGGGGAAACGTTGCCCTAATGCCCTGATTTGAGGTGAACCGTCTAATTGTGTCGGTGAATTTAGCCGCTTCCGGATGGGCTTTATAATCGAGTTTCCCAGTAATCATATCCTACTTATAGTGGGAGTTTTGGGTCTGGATATTTGCCGTACTACGCTAATGATTCACGGTTTTGATGCGGCCCGTAATTCGGGGTAATTCACCCCATGGCTGATGCCCGGTCGTGTCACTACAGTGGCTGTAATGTTGGTAGTTAGGAACCGAAACGACTCAGGAAATCCGCTTCGTAGCTGGCGCCAATCGGTATCTCCCGACCGCCTATAAAAATGGTTTTGTTGCGCACGGCCTCAATACGATGCAAGGGCACGATATGCGAGCGGTGTACCCGGATAAAGTCCGTGCTGGGGAGCCGTTCCAACATCGCTTTCATCGTTATTCGGGCCACAATTGGCCGTAACCCTCCAGTCCGATTTCCATCACCTTTCTCTGGTTGGAGGTGAATTTTCAGGTAATCGTCTAAACCCTCAATAAATAAAATATTGGCCAGCGCAATCTTATGCAGGCTATAGTCGGCCCGGACGTACAGATAGGCTTCATTAACTTTATCGGTGCGTTGCTGCCACCGGTAAAAATCAGCCGCTTTGTTAACTGATTGCAAAAAACGTTCGTACGTAAAGGGCTTCAACAGATAGTCAACAGCATTGAGGTTAAACCCTTCGACGGCATACTCGGCGTAGGCAGTCGTGAAAATAACCATCACTGGCTGGGGCCGCTCTGCCAGATTGTCTGTAGCAGAACCAATAGCTTTATAAAAGTCAATGCCCGACATGGACGGCATATTGATGTCTAAAAACAGCAGGTCGGTTGGAAACTGTTCCAGATGCCGCAAGGCCTCGTCTGTACGCGTGAATGTTTTTTGCAGATCGACAAAATCAACTTGCTGGCAGAAGTGCGTAAGAACCCGCAGGGCAGGGGGCTCGTCGTCTAAGGCAATGGCGCGAATCATGACAGTGTAATGGATAAATCGACGGTGAAACTATCAGGTTTATCGCTGATAACCAGTCGATGCCGATCAGGGTAAAGGAGTTGCAAACGAGCTTTCGTATTGGTCAATCCAATGCCGCTTGCCACCGCCGTTGGCTGAAACACCCGTACCTTTTTATTAACTACGTAACAGCGTAGATCGTTATTATTTATGGAGATAGCTAGTTGAATCGACGATGGTTCTTCGGGACTAACGCCGTACTTGAACGCATTTTCGATGAATGAAATCAGGAGTAACGGCACAATTTGTTTGCCATTGGCATTGCCTTCGATCGTAAAGTCAAGCTGTACCGTATCGCCCAGCCGCAGCTTTTGCAGCGCAATATATTGGCCTATGTAGTCTAATTCGTTTCGTAAGGGAACTTGATTTTTCTTAGACTCCTGAATCACGTAACGCAGAAACGAAGACAGGTTAACAATCGCGTCGGCTGTCGGGGGCGATTCGATAATAGCCAGCGAATAGATGCTGTTGAGTGTATTGAACAGGAAATGCGGATTAATTTGGGCTTTTAGATACGAGAGTTCGGTCTGGATTTTTTCGCGTTCGGTCTCACGCCAGCGGTTATTAACACGTAAGGCGAGAGCCAGCAGAAACCCCACTAGCGTCAGAAAAAACGTTTGGCTGAGTTCGGATGGTAAACCCGGTTGTTGGCGGCTGGATGCCGGAAACCGGTCGGGTGCCAATGGCGGACGCTCATCTTCTGAAAAGCGGTCTGGTGGTAACGGTGAACGATTGCCTTCTGGAAATGGGGGCGGGGGCCTGCGTTCCATTTCTTCTCGTGGCGGTGGGGCCTGATGCCTTGTTGGTGGACCAGACCCTTGCCGATTAATCCCAACGAGTATACTTTGGATGAGCACAAAACAGCCTACTGAACCGAGAGCATAGAGAACATACTTTCTGTTGAAGAACAGCTTCGGAATCAGAATGTAATAGTTGATGTAGAAAAAGGCAATCGTCAGCAGATACGACACCACATTGCGCTGTTCGTGCCGATTATCTGGTATCTCCGCCAGTTTTGCAAAACCATTTTCCGCAAAGACGTAGGGCAGTGCCAAAAAAGTTAGACAACTAAGCAGGTGAATCGCGATCTGCGAAAGCCGATTATTCATAGAGGAAAATTACTCCTGAATCAGCTAAATAGGGTTGTCGGTAAATAGAATTGTGGTTGACAGACAGAATGTGTCGGTGAATAGCCCGATTCGCTTACATTACCCGATTTGAATTCTCACTAACAAAGGCTCCCCAAGCCCCTTTTTTGTTCTTTTTGCCCGGAGCAACCGGCAAGGCATTTTCGTGAAAATGGTGGCAAACGGCAATCGCCAGGGCGTCAGTGGCGTCGAAGAATTTGGGGTCTAAGTTCTCTTTCAGCAAATGACCAACCATCTGAGATACCTGGTCTTTAGTGGCGTTACCATTGCCCGTAACGGACTGCTTTATACGCCGGGGTGCATACTCGACAATCGGAATATTGCGCGACAGAGCAGCGGCCATCACCACGCCCTGCGCCCGTCCTAATTTCAGCATAACCTGTACGTTTTTGCCGAAAAACGGGTCTTCAATAGCCATCTCGTCGGGGTGATATTCATCAATCAGCCGCACAATGGTTTCGTAGAGTTTCTGGAGCTTCAGTTGATACGTACTATATTTGGTCAACTGAACCACCCCATACTGAATCATGCTCATGACACCTCCTCGTACCGCAATAATGCCATAACCGGCAATCTGAGTACCGGGGTCTACACCGAGAATGATTTTCTCTGAGATAGGAACCGGGATAATGGTCGATGAGTTAGGCGTGATGATCATGGCTGGGTGTTGGCTCTATTACAAAGTAACGTGTTCTCCTCTGTTTTGTCGCTGAAACCAACTAAAAAAATCATTTTTTGGGCTAAAATCGCCCTTCTGACCGTCCTGGTAGCCTACATTGCTCACGTATTGCGGCAACAGGCATTCAATTGGGCCACTGTGCAAACACAACTGCGAACGGTCCAACATCCAGAAAGATGGGCCGTTGGTTTGCTGTTACTCACACCTGTCAACTGGGGTCTTGAGGCTTTGAAATGGCAGATTCTACTCCGACGAGTTGAGTTGACCAGCTTTTGGGACGCGTACCGGGGCGTTTTAGCGGGTGTTTCGCTGGGCTTTGCCTTGCCTGCGCAACTGGGCGATACCGCCGGACGGGTATTATCGCTGCGCACTAATCGAGCAGGAGCGGTGGGGGCGTCGCTGGTGTCAGGGGGCATGCAGTTCTACGTAGCCATCGTCTTTGGAACAGTAGCCTGGGCCTACCATATGGCCGTGGTTCCCGAACGAAATACCCAAGCCGGGCAGTGGCTGCTGCTTGTACTAGGTGCTTTGTCGCTGGGCGGAGTAGTGTTTGGCGTCGCGCGTCGCAGGCTTGTTCAGTGGCTTTCCACCCATCCGGCTTTGATGCGCTTTGCCGAATACTGGCAGGTAGCCGGTCTCTATACAGACAGGGAAATTGGGCGGGCGCTGAGTGTGGCTTCGTTACGATATATTGTCTTTTCAGGCCAGTTTTACTTAGCACTGCGCTTAGTTGGCATACTCTTGCCAATGGGTATTGCGGCATCGAGCATTGGTCTGGTTTTTCTGGCAAAAACGATCACACCCGCTTTTAATCTGCTGAGTGATTTGGGTGTTCGGGAAGCCGCTTCACTATGGGTATTTTCGCCTTTTAGCCGGTCCGTCGTTACGGTGCAGGCACCCGTGTTGCTAACGGCTACGCTAACACTCTGGGTTGCCAATGTGTTGATGCCAGTGCTCGTTGGCCTGCTCTGGATCTGGAAACTCAAACTAACCGCTGAATGACAATCTTTCTGGTAGTGATTAGCGGGCTCTACGCGCTTTTTACCCTTATCCTCTGGATCACCTGGCTGCGAGTGCCGCCTTTTCGGTCGGGTGATAATGTGGCCAACAGTCCAAGTATTACCGTAATTGTTCCCGTTCGCAACGAAGCCGATACTATACTAAATCTGCTGAATGACCTTAACCAGCAAACCTACACCCGTTTCGAGGTGATTATTGCCGACGATTCGTCAACGGACAGTACATTGTCAATTATTCAGCAATACGCTCAAAAAGCTCCCTTTACCCTGCGTCCGCTGCCGTTGACCAATGAGCGGACGGCTTCTCCCAAGAAACGGGCGATTACTCAAAGCATAGCCCTGGCAACGGGCGACTTAATCGTTACTACTGACGGCGACTGTCGGGTTGGCCCCGACTGGCTGGCTACGCTGGCGGCTTTCTACGGACAAACCGGAGCCAAACTGATTTCGGGTCCGGTAACCTTTACCACTGAAGAGACCATTTTTGATGCTTTGCAAACTGTCGAATTTTCCAGTTTAATTGGCACGGGAGCCTGTACCATGGCCCTCGGAATACCAACTATGTGCAACGGTGCCAACCTTTGCTACGAAAAACGGGTCTTCTTCGACGTTGAGGGATTTGCGGGCGTTGACCACCTGGCATCGGGCGACGATGAGTTTCTAATGCACAAGATTTCGGTACGGTATCCCGGCGAGGTTCATTTCCTGAAAAGTCCGGCAGCCATTGTCCGAACGAAGGCGCACCAGTCATGGCGAGGTTTCTATAATCAACGCAAGCGGTGGGCAAGTAAATGGCAGGCCTACGAGAGTTATTTGCCCTCATTACTGGCGGTGTTTGTTTTTATGAGTAATGCCGCTCCAGTGGTAGCTGTTGGGGGCTGGTTACTCGGATTTTTAAACGGAACGGTAACACTATGGGTTATTATGCTGAAGCTTGTGCCTGAGTTTTTGTTTTTACGACAGATTCTTGTTTTTTTACAAAAAAAATCGTCGGTGAGGGTTATTCCGCTCACCCAACTAGTATACCCACTCTACGTACTTTTCTTCGGGCTAGCCGCTCAGGGGAAAGGTTATACCTGGAAAGGGCGTCACCTCAACTGATGTAGAATACCGCAGATATAGAGTCTGTATTCTGTAGATTGTATTATACATCAAAAACGCATATTATTTTGTCATTTTTTCTGCACAAATCTAACTTTTTACTCAGAACGGTATACCCCGAGTTCTGGTGGAAGATCGACGTTGAGGTTGAACCGACGATATATCTGACGTTCGATGATGGGCCGATTCCTGATGTGACGGAGTTTGTGCTGGAGCAATTGGATAAATTTGCCGCCCAGGCTACGTTTTTTTGCATTGGCGACAACATAGTCAAGCACCAGGATGTGCTCTATAAAGTACTTGAAGCCGGGCATATGGTCGGTAATCATACGTTTAACCACCTTAATGGATGGAAAACTGACGATAAGACGTATCTGGAAAATGTCCAAAAATGTCAGGAACAGTTAGGCGTTGAAACATCGCTGTTTAGACCGCCTTATGGCCGAATCAAGAAGACGCAGGTAGCCGAAGTTCTGGAAAATTATTCCATTGTTATGTGGGACGTTCTAACCGGTGATTTTGATCGGAAGCTAGCCGCTGATGTGTGTCTTCGCAAAACGATTCAGTATACAAAACCCGGCTCCATCGTGGTGTTTCACGATAGCTTGAAAGCCTGGCCGACGATGCGGTATGTGCTGCCCAGAATGCTGGCTTATTTTGCCGCACGGGGCTACTCGTTTCGCGCCGTTCCGCAACCGATTTATGCCGGTTATTGAACAGCCTGTTCAGGGTTTCCCGCTGATTAGCCTCCTGATTGCCGCCCGTAACGAAGAAGATAGTATTCGGGATTGCCTGCAAGCTATAACGCAACTCCAGTACCCGGCCAATGCGCTCGACGTACTTATTGGCAATGACCAGTCTACCGACCGAACTGCCCAAATTGTAATCGACTTTATCGCTGACAAACCCAATTTTCAACTCGTTACGATAACCGAAAGTCGAGCGGGTTTAGTTGGGAAAGCCAACGTACTGGCTCAATTGGCCTCTGTTGCCCGTGGTCATTTTCTCTTTTTTACGGATGCCGATACCCAGGTGCCGCCCGACTGGCTTACCGAAATGAGTCGTCAGTTTACGAAATCGGTTGGTATCGCTACGGGCGTTACGCTCCCTGAAGGCCCAAAACTCTTCCACAAACTACAAACCGTTGACTGGCTTTATAACCTCACGCTGACACATCTACTTAGCAGTCTGGGCGTTCCCATCACCGCGATGGGCAACAATATGGCCGTAAGTCGGACGGCCTACGAAGCCGTTGGCGGCTATGAATCGTTACCATTTTCGGTGGTCGAAGATTATACACTCTTTCAGGCAATCTTGGCAAAAGGATACGATTTTCGTAATGTGCTGAACGAACAGGTACTGGCCCACACAAAACCCGTTGATACGTTGCAGGCGTTTTTGCAGCAACGAAAACGCTGGATGCGGGGTGCTACCGCGTTACCTGCCTGGATGGTTATCTCGCTGTATGGTCAATACCTCGCGGGGCCACTATTGCTGTTGTTGGGTTGCTTTACACCGGCCCTGGCTATCGGCCTATACGTAATCAAGTTGTTTGTTCAAACGCTGGTCGTTTCATTCGGATTGAGCCGGTTGCGGCAAACCAACTTAGGCTTGTATGCGTTGCTTTTTGAACTCTACCAACTTATTATTGGTCCGGTAGCGGTGGTTTTTTATCTCTTGCCAATACCGATTGACTGGAAAGGCAGGAAATATAGTTCCTCTGTAAAATAAAATTGCCCTTAATTTTTGTTCGGCGGCAGCGACCCCGTTCGATACCATTGTAGTCGAATGGGGCCAGTAGACAATGTGAATTAATTCTGTCTAATTGCTTTTTGATTATGATACTCATTGATACCCACGCCCATATTTACGATTCGCAGTTTGATGAAGACCGGAATACGATGCTCCATCAGGCGGAAACACAACAGATTAGCCAGATCTGGATGCCCAATTGTGCCAGCGAGACCATGCCGGGCATGATGGCCCTTGCCGAGCAATATCCCGATCGGTGTTTGCCCATGATGGGCTTGCATCCAGCCTACGTTAACGATACGTTTGAGGACGAATTAGCCGCTGTGGAAGATCAGTTGAATCGAAATGCTTTTATGGCCGTTGGCGAAATTGGACTGGATTTTTACTGGGATATGGCCTACGTTAATCAACAGTTCGTGGCCTTTGAGACGCAATTGCGCTGGGCGTCTGAACAGAAACTGCCCGTTTCGATGCATACCCGTTCCGGTCACGACCGAAACGCTTTTATGGAAGCCGCTGACCTGATTGAAAAGCTCGCATTACCGGATTTAACGGGTATTTTTCATTGCTTCGTAGGTACGCTTGATGAAGCCAAGCGAGCCATCGAAATGGGCTTTAAATTGGGTATTGGGGGCGTTAGTACATTTAAAAACGGCGGTCTGGATAAGGTCTTACCTTATATAAGTCTGGAGCATTTGGTGTTAGAAACCGACTCGCCCTATCTCGCGCCCGTCCCGCACCGGGGCAAGCGTAACGAACCGGC
Organism: Spirosoma flavum; assembly: GCF_042686045.1. Taxonomy (NCBI): domain Bacteria; kingdom Pseudomonadati; phylum Bacteroidota; class Cytophagia; order Cytophagales; family Cytophagaceae; genus Spirosoma; species Spirosoma flavum. The sequence goes on along the minus strand of NZ_JBHUOM010000012.1, from coordinate 3,409 downwards.
CTACCTTCAGATTATTGCCCAGCGCATTGCCGACCTGAAGCAAATCAGCATAGATGACGTTGCGCGTCATACTACCGCCAATGCATTGTCATTATTACCGGCATTATACACTAATCTGCTGCCAGAATAAGTATGCCCTATAAAACCGTCCATATTAATCCAGTTTCACCCAGGCAGCTGCGTGCGTCGGTGTTAGTTATCTATACCGGAGGCACGTTCGGTATGATTTACGATCCGAAGGCAAGCCAACTTATTCCGTTTGACTTTGATCGAGTGCTTGATCGTCTGCCTGAACTGAACCGACTTGATTTTCATATCACCCTCATCACCTTAGATGATATCATTGATTCATCGAACATGAAACCCGCTATTTGGGTCGAACTGGCGCGAATTATTGAGAAGAATTATGATCAGTACGACAGCTTCGTGATTCTTCACGGCACCGATACGATGGCTTACACGGCCTCTGCATTGAGTTTTATGCTGGTTGGCCTAAATAAACCCGTCATTCTAACCGGGGCCCAACTGCCCATTGGCATGGCCCGTAGTGATGCCCGCGAAAATTTCATTACAGCCCTGGAAATTGCTGCCGCAGTGGACGCTGCCGCAGTGGACATTTCCACCATGACGTATGGAAAACCTATGGTGCCGGAAGTATGTGTGTATTTCAATTCTCTACTGCTACGGGGTAACCGCTCAACAAAGCAGGAGAGCGTTCAATTTAATGCGTTTGCTTCGGAAAACTACCCGCATCTGGCTACCGCTGGTGTCAGCATCGACTATAACCGACCCTACATTCGTTCCTACCAACCCAATCAACCGCTGAGTCTGCAAACCGTTCTCGACCCGAACGTGACGATTTTAAAACTCTTTCCGGGTATTACGCAGCCGGTAGTCGAATCTATCGTCAACATTCCTACTCTGCGGGGTGTGGTGCTCGAAACGTTTGGAGCGGGCAATGCTCCCACAGATAGCTGGTTTTTAGATACGCTGAAAGCTGCCATCGACCGGGGCGTGGTGATATTCAATGTGTCGCAGTGTGAGGGTGGACGTGTCAAGCAGGGGCATTATCAGACCAGCAAACAACTCCAGCAAATTGGTGTGGTGAGCGGAGCCGACATTACAACGGAAGCCGCCATTACCAAACTTATGGTTTTGCTTGGTCTGGAGCACGACCCGGCAACCGTACGGATGCTTCTTTCTCAATCAATTAGTGGCGAAATGAGTGAATGACCACGCTGACATGCCAACGTTTTTTGCCAGAGAGTTGCGTTTTTAGAGTCAATCGTGCATCTTTGCACTCCCAAATGACACAGAGAGGTGTCCGAGTGGTTGAAGGAGCACGCCTGGAAAGTGTGTATGCGGGTGACTGTATCGAGAGTTCGAATCTCTTCCTCTCTGCACCGCTCAAGAGCGGAAATACGACTAATAGAGAGCTGCCGGAGTGGTCGAACGGGTCTGATTCGAAATCAGAAGTACTGGTAACGGTACCGGGGGTTCGAATCCCTCGCTCTCTGCATTTGATTATTGGTTTTTACCAGGTGCCCGAAACTTCCCCGTTTCGGGCTTTTTTTGTCTCTCTTCCTGTCTCTACAGCCCACGTTTGGGCGATTTTATCTCGTTTTTACTCTTTTAGGCTCACTTATTGGGCCATTATCCCAAATTATTCTTGCTGATGGAATTCCTGGTGGCACCCCCAAACTGCTGGTGGCACCCCCTCCGGCAATTTATGTACCCAACAGTAACATGATATCTTATTCATGCCCTCATAATAGCATTTGGTCGCAAACTAGTCCCCACCGCGCTGTACTTTACTACAGCACAAATGTTTCTTATCAGAATGCAAATTAGCTTTTGGCGACACAAGAGCAAATTACCGGGCAAAATTCAACTTTATTGTCGAATCACGGTAGCCAAAGTACGCATCGACATGGGCAGTACTGGCCTGACCCTGTATGCCGACCATTGGGATGGGGAGCGAATTAGTTATGAAGACCCCGAAGCTTTCTTCAAAAACGAGCAATTAGATATCATGCGCAACCAGCTGCGGGCGATCTATAACGATCTATTCCGACGAAAGGAGAAAATTACGGGCGCCCGCGTCGTTTCTTCCCGATCCGCACTAACGAATTGTACAGTGTAGCCATTGGCAAACACCAGATAGTTGTCGTAGGTACGTACCGTGTTGTGGGCCGATTTCCAGTGCTCGGGCGGACGACGGTTAATGATGTAGTTCCCAACCCCGGTTTTAGCGTTGTATTCATGCAACCCAGTTCTTCAAAAACAGAATTGGATTGGGATAGAATAATGTCCTGCACCTGACGGTAGGTCAGACCGGCCAAACCAGCTTTCGCCCTGGGGAGTTGAAAGGCGCTCTCAGCCAGTAGGTGAATGAGGGTTCGGGACTTTCCGGAACCACGCCCACCCTGAAACGTCGCTCGAAAGCCGGATTGATACGCCCGGCCTTCTTTAGTAAAATCAGCCTGATTACTGGTTGCTCGCTGATGAAATTCAAGCTGCTTGGAGTTAAGCCGAACAATGGCTTCCTTATTCAATGGGTAATTCCTCCAGGCCCGTACCGTTGTTGTTACTGATGGTGACGTTATTCTGCACGTATTTGACCGTCCGCGCAGGCATCAGATCATCCGCACTCAGGGGCGACTGCTCGTCGTGAAGCCGGGAGAGTTTGGCGATTTCGCGGGTAGCGGCAATGATGGCTTCAGCGTTTCGGTCCTTCACCGCCAGCGACATCGCTACGTATAAGCCTTCAATCAGAATTTTTGTCGTACCGGCCTTGTCAATGTCTTCAACCAGGCCATAGAGTTTGGTTGATTCGGCCATTACCTGATAGGCTTGGGAGTATTTGATGCTGTACTCCTGCATCAGCATATTGACCACCTGTTGGGGCGAAAACAGTTTACTGCGCCAAGCGAAGCATTTGCGATACTTCTCCAGCGTTTCATGCTCAGATGGCTTAAGCGGTTGACGGTGTAATAAATGGTCTCGGAATTTGTCGAGTTTATCGTTAACTTTTTCTAGATCAGTGCTCATAAAAAAAAGGCTACCCGCATCGGCCTTTAGATTTGAGTCACTGTACGATTCCAAGAATAACCTATCTTGGAATACTCTCAAGATGAGAGCAAACCAGTGCCAGTGGGGATACCCTACCGTCTTCGGCTGAGTTGGCGACTCATGGATCGATTCAGGACCCCACTGGCTTACTGAAACACAAGACTCAAATAGAAATTCGGGCTAGTGACCGCACGGATTTCCATGGCTTATGGAAGCGTTGGCGCATAGTTTTTATCATATTTCTGTTGGCGGTGAACCACCGAGCAGACACGATGAATGAGTTTGTTGCGAACCGCGTTCAGTACTAACATTTTGTTTTTGCCATCGCCTACTTTCC